>CAWAKG010000016.1:0-305390 GCA_963782505.1 uncultured Acidobacteriaceae bacterium
CCGCCGCTTCGCGACTCAGTCATGCGCCGGCAACGCCCATTGAATCAACGGCGTGCAGCGACTCCATGCGGCATAATCTCTGCTAATCCAGTGCATAAGAACTTTGAATTTCTCATTTTCGCCGGCGGGAGATATCACTTATCAGCAAGCCAACTACATCGCTAATGCGGTGGTAGCGCCGTGATGGTCCTCGCGGAATGTGGACCCGACGAAATGGCGGCTGTGGCCCGGCAGCTCCGAGTCCCGGGCGATTCAGTGCTTTGAGTTCTACACCATTGGAGTCTGTCATGCGTCTGCTTCGCAATTGCCTGCCCGCCCTGATGATGCTGTTCCTCGCTGGTTCAGCGGCTGCGCAAACCGCTCCGACGATGGCGCAGTTGCAGCAGCAGATCGCCGATGCCAGAGGCGCCGCCGATAACGCCTGGATGCTGGTGAGCGCCGCGCTGGTGCTGATGATGACGGGCCCCGGTCTGGCGCTGTTCTATGGCGGCCTGGTACGCAAGAAGAATGTCCTTGCGACCATGATGCAAAGTTTTGCCATGATGGCCGTCATCACCGTGTTGTGGGCGCTGGTGCTGTACAGCCTCTGCTTCGCCTCGGGGACAAGCTTCATCGGCGGGCTGAGCCATGTCTTTATGCACGGGGTGGGGGCGCAGCCGGACCCGGATTACGCACCCACCATTCCGCTACAGACCTTCATGATTTACCAGCTGATGTTCGCCATTATTACCCCGGCGCTCATCAGCGGGGCCTTTGCCGAACGCATGAAATTCAGTGCCATGCTGGCTTTTCTGGTGCTGTGGTCGGTGGTGGTCTACGCGCCCATGGCGCACATGGTGTGGGGCAAGGGCGGAATATTGAACGCTGCCCTCGGCGGTCGCTTCCCGACGCTCGACTTTGCGGGCGGCACGGTGGTCCACATCACGTCGGGAGTCTCGGCGCTGGTGTGCGCGCTGGTCTTGGGCCGACGATTGGGGTACGCCAAGGAGACCATGCCGCCGCACAGCGTGGTCCTGAGCTTTGTCGGAGCCTGTTTGCTGTGGGTAGGATGGTTCGGCTTCAATGCCGGTAGCGCGCTGAGCGCCGGCAGCCTGGCCACCAGCGCCTTCGTCGCCACACACTTCGGAGCGGCCGCAGCAGCCATAGGCTGGGCGTTGGCGGAGTGGCTCCGCATCGGCAAGCCGAGCGCGCTGGGAGCCATCTCGGGCTGCGTCGCCGGACTGGTCGCGATTACGCCGGCGGCAGGATTTGTCGGGCCCATGTCGGCGCTGATCATCGGCTTTCTCGCCGGAGTGGTGTGTTATTTCATGGTGACCAAGGTGAAAGCTTTGTTCGGATATGACGACTCGCTCGACGCCTTCGGTGTTCATGGGGCCGGCGGCACGATCGGCGCTCTGCTGACCGGTGTCTTCGCCACCCGGCTGATCAATCCCATCTTCAAGGACGGGCAAGGCAATGCGCTTCCGGTTGGGCTGATCGACGGCAACCCTCATCAGCTGTTGAACCAGTTGGTGGGTGTGGGAACAGCCATAGCGCTGGCGGTGGTCGGTACGGTCGTCGTCCTGAAGATTGTCGACGCTGTCATTGGGCTGCGCGTGCCGGCTGAGCACGAGGTGGAGGGTCTGGATCTCACGCAGCATGGCGAAGAGGGGTATTCGTGGGAGCCATCCACAAGCTGGTCCAACATTGGCGCCTCACAGGCTGCCGCTGCGAACGATTAACCGTTGCACGAGCCGGCCAAGCTTCGCACACCCGGCCCGTCTTCCACTCGTGCCACAGGCAGCACTCCTTTTGTTTTGTCATCCCGAGGCGGCCTTCAGCCGGCGAGGGATCTCCTCTTGCGCGCACAGGAACAATCGATGCGCAGGAAGCAACAACGCACGCCACAAACTCTTTGTCAACATGATGCGAGAGCAGATCCCTCACTTCGTTCGGGATGACAATACCTAAAGCGAAGGCTTTTCGCATGACTGAGAGCCGCCTGAGCATAGCCGAAGGGTTGTGCTCTGACGCGAAGCCACAACGCGGCCCTTACAATGTAGAAGGTGCCCGATATCTACATCCTGGGAATTGAAAGCTCCTGCGACGAGACTGCTGCAGCCGTGGTTCGTTCCGGCGAAGAGCTGATCTCCAACGTCGTCTACTCACAGATTGCCACTCATCAGGCCTACGGAGGCGTTGTTCCCGAACTGGCATCGCGCGAACACCTGCGTGCCATCATTCCCGTCGTGCGCAAAGCTCTCGAAGATGCCGGCAAGAGCTATAACACAATCGACGCTATCGCTGTCACCCAAGGCCCGGGGCTGGCGGGATCGCTGCTGGTTGGGCTCAGCTTTGCCAAGGCGCTCGCCTTCTCTAGCGGCAAGCCGCTGGTTGCCGTCAATCATCTCGAAGGACACATCCATGCGGTTTTGCTCGAGGAACGGCTTAAGGGCAACCGCGAACTGGAGTTTCCCGTACTCGCGCTCGTGGTCAGCGGGGGCCATACTCACCTGTATCTGGCCGAATCCCATGACGACGGCTGGGTGTACCACAATGTAGGACAGACGCGCGACGATGCAGCCGGCGAGGCCTTCGACAAGGTGGCGAAGCTGCTGGAGCTGGGCTATCCCGGCGGCCCGATCATCGACTTTCTGGCGCCGCACGGCAATGCGCACGCGGTGAAGTTTCCCTTTGCGCAGATCAAGCACCGCGACCGCAATCCCGAAAACCGGCACGAGCCTGACGATCAGCGGATTGATTTCTCCTACAGCGGAATCAAGACAGCGGTGCTGCGTTATGTCGAGCTGCACGACATGCGCGAGAAGCATCGAGCAGCGCCGCGAAGCGATTCGTGCCATCGCGAATCCCAAGCCTGAGGATTATCTGGCTCTCTGCGACAAGCAGACACTCGGCCTGGTGGCTTCGTTTCAGCGAGCGATGGTCAACGATCTGATCAGCAAGACCCTGACGGCAGCGCGCGAATTAGACGTTTCCACGCTGCTGGTAACCGGGGGCGTGGCCGCGAACTCGGAGCTGCGCTCCAGCTTCGAACGCGAAGCCAACGCCGAGGGCCTGCCGGTTTACTTCCCTTCCCGGAAGCTCTCCACCGACAATGCCGCAATGATCGCCGCGGCTGCGTATCCGCGGTTCCTGGCAGGGGAGTTCGCCGATCCTGAGCTTTCGGCGGACGCTGCTTTGCGGCTGCGGTGACCAGGATCCGTGCCGTCGGCTAAAACCTAACGAGAGCGAAAAGCCAATAGCCAAGAGCAGCCTTAAGAGACACACTGCCCCAGATCCGTCCAAAGACCTTGCGGGCCGCCAGAAGTGCTTATTCTTCGTCTTCGGTGGGTATCTTCGCTTCGATGTCCATATCGCGGAACTCGCTGGAATCGAACACCTCGCGGCATTCCAGACATTCCACAAACTCTGAGTCCTCGTCTCGCGAGACGATTTGGACACGGGGGTGAAGGCATACATTGGGCATAGAGCTGCTCTGAAGAAGATTGCTTATGGCCGCAGCCGGCTGGATAACGTTCATGATGACCCGCCCAGGGCGGGCAGTCCTGGAATTGGCGGTATTTTAGTCCGAGCAGAGGCGAAGTCAAGCATTTCCCGCAGCAAAAATGTTAAATCTGCGGCAACCTTCCCCTCTTGGACCTGCCCCCCAGGAAATATCCGACGGATTGAATCGCCAATCGTTAACTCGTTCGCTGCCAGCTACCTGCAGCTGAATGCTCGAATTTCCCGTTCGCTGAAAAAGTTGCCTTGGAAGCTTCCCAAGCCGTAGAATCGATTTACGACCGAATCGGTCGGATATGCATCAAAAGAACGCGCCATGTTGAAGCTCACCAAAAAGGCGGACTACGGTTTGATCGCCATGCGGCACCTGGCCGAGCACGCCGACTTGGGAGCCTGCAGCGCCAAAGATCTGGCTGAGATGTACAGCATTCCGCAGGAGGCGCTGGCCAAGATTTTGCAGCGGCTTACGAAAGCCGGCTTGCTGGTTTCGCAGTATGGCACCAACGGCGGTTACGTACTGGCGCGCAATCCGCGACAGATCAGTGCATTCGAAGTGATTCGCGCCATTGAGGGTCCGCTGTTCATCACCTCCTGCAGCGCGCGCGACGATTGCGAGCAGAGCGACTACTGCACCATTCGCCGTCCGCTGGCGAAGGTCAGCCGCAGTATCGAAGACGTTCTGAACCGGCTGACCATTTGGGAGATGACCGAGCCGGACACGGAGACCGAGATTGCGACGGAACTGGTAACGCTCGGCGTTGGGCGCAACGAAACCGCCAAAGTTTAGGAGAAAGCATTCATTATGAGCACTACTGCTATTGCCGCCAGAGAACGTAGTTGTGAGCAAGGACGTGAAGCTGCCTATCTACATGGATAACCATGCCACCACGCGCACCGATCCGCGCGTGCTGGAGGAGATGCTGCCCTACTTCACGGAGAACTTCGGCAACGCCGCCAGCCGCAATCACGAATTCGGCTGGGTCGCCGAGCAGGCCGTGGAGCAGGCGCGCGACCGCATCGCCAAGCTGATTGGCGCGACCGCGAAGGAAGTCATCTTTACTTCGGGCGCTACGGAGAGCGACAACCTCGCCATCAAAGGCGTGGCTGAGATGTATCGCGAGAAGGGCAACCACATCATCACCCAGGCCACCGAGCACAAGGCCGTGCTCGATACCTGCAAGCGGCTGGAGAAGTACGGCTTCCGTGTGACCTATCTGCCGGTACACAAAGACGGCCGCATCGACCTCGATGACCTGAAGCGCGCCATGGATGACAAGACGATCCTGGTCACGATCATGGCGGCCAACAACGAGATTGGCGTGCTGCAACCCATTCGCGAGATCGGCGCCCTGTGCCACGAGCGCGGAGTTCTGTTCCACACCGATGCGGTACAGGCCATCGGCAAGGTTCCGTTCAACGTCATTCAGGACAACGTGGACCTGGCTTCGATCACAGCGCACAAGCTTTACGGTCCCAAGGGCGTGGGCGCACTGTATGTTCGCCGCAAGAATCCGCGGGTGCAGCTGGTCGCGCAGATCGATGGCGGCGGCCACGAGCGCGGCATGCGTTCGGGAACGCTGAACGTACCTGGCATCGTTGGGCTGGGCAAAGCATGTGCGATCGCCAACGAAGGCATGGCGGAAGAGGCCAGGAAAATCTCGGCCCTGCGCGATCGTCTGAAGGACAAGATCATGGGCAGCCTCGACGAGGTCTACATCAACGGATCGATCGAGCATCGCTTGCCCAACAATCTGAACATCAGCTTCGCCTACGTGGAAGGCGAGTCGCTGCTGATGGGCATCAACGATATCGCGGTTTCGAGCGGCTCGGCATGCACCTCGGCGACGCTGGAGCCATCTTATGTATTGAAGGCGCTTGGCGCGGGTGACGATCTGGCGCACAGTTCGATCCGCTTCGGCCTGGGACGCTTCAACACCGAAGCCGAAGTTGATTACGTCGCGGATCGCGTGATCGATACAGTCAACCGTTTGCGCGAGTTGTCTCCGTTATACGAGATGGCCAAGGAAGGCATCGATTTGACGAAGGTGCAGTGGGCGGCGGAGCCGTCGGCGCACTGAGGATTATCCTCTCGCGGGCTAAAGCCCGCGGGAATTTTGCGAGCGAGCTTTGCGGCACGACTAAATTCGTGCCCTGATACAAGGCTCGCAACAAAAGGTTCGTAACAGGGCTACAAGGCTCGCAACAAGAGGTTTGTAACAGGGCACGCCTTCAGGCGTGCCGGAAGGTTCCTTAATTAAGGGGCTTCAGCCCCCGAGGAGAATTACGAATGGCATACAGCGACAAGGTTCTGGATCACTACACCAATCCGCGTAACGTCGGCTCGCTCGACAAGAGCAGCACCGAGGTAGGCACTGGTCTGGTCGGCGCGCCGGAATGCGGCGACGTGATGAAGCTGCAGATCAAGGTGAACCCGGCGACCAACGTCATCGAAGACGCCAAGTTCAAGACCTTTGGCTGCGGCTCCGCCATCGCGTCTTCTTCGCTCGCCACCGAGTGGGTGAAGGGCAAGACGGTAGACGAGGCGTTGCAGATCAGGAACACCGACATCGTGAAGGAGCTGTCTCTGCCGCCGGTGAAGATTCATTGCTCGGTGCTGGCGGAAGACGCGATCCGCGCCGCAATCGGCGACTGGAAGAAGAAGCAGGGCCAGGGCCAGGCGGAAACCGTCACGGTTGCGCAGCAGGCATAAACTGGGGTAGAGGAAAGGCGCGCTCTGCCTGACGGCGGGGCGCGCCGAAGAACGCCATGAGCACAGTCGAAATCGAAAATCCGGCGCAGGCGCCCGCCCAGCCTGCCAAAGGCATTCAGGTAACGGAGAAGGCGCTGGCGCGCATTCGCGCGGCGATGGCGAAAGAAAACATTTCGCCGGCCGAAGGTGGTCTGCGGCTGGGCGTGCAGGGCGGCGGCTGCTCGGGGCTGAGCTACAACATTCGCTTCGACACCCAGCCGCGCGAGCGCGACCGGGTGTTTCAGTTCGAAGACGTGCGGGTGTTCGTCGATCCGAAGTCCTTCATCTATCTGCACGGCATGATCCTCGATTACGAGGAGACGCTCATGCATCAAGGCTTCGTCTTCCAGAACCCGAACGCCAAGAAGTCCTGCGGCTGCGGCAGTTCGTTCTCGTAAAAGGCCGTGGCATTCCTCCCAGCAAATTTTGGTAACGCAGAGCTTCGTGCAAAGCACGAATTTGGATGGCCAGCGATTCGCGTCAGGGCACGACCTTCAGTCGTGCCGGCATGACGATGCATTCAACGAGCCCCGTTGAGGGCGGCATCAGACTGGCAGATCGCTCTGCGCGAAAATAAGCCGACTCGAGCCCCTCAGGGATGACAATGATGATAGCCAAGGGTGAATTGAGCTGCAGCAGTGAATGGCGTGCTCCACCCTAAACTTGCAAGACCTGAACATGGCAACAACAAAATCCGACAAATCGGACACGATAGCTTCATCCTGGTTTCAAGCCAGGACAAGCCGCTCAAGGCGAATTGCTGGTCCTGCGGGGACATGCGTGCGGCGCACTTCTGCCAGTCCTGCGGGAAGGTGCAGCCGCCGAGGCCAGTCGACTACTTCACCTTCTTCGGACTTCCCTTCCGCCTGAACCTGGACACAAAGCAACTGGAGCGCGACTTCTACGATTTGAGCCGGCATCTGCATCCCGACATCAACGCCGGCGGCAGCGGCCCCGAGCAGGAGTGGAGCCTGGAAAAGAGTTCGCAACTCAACGACGCGTACCGCACGCTCAAAGACCCGATTTCGCGCACCGAATATCTGCTCCGGCTGCAGGGTATCGAACTCGAGGAGCAGTCAAAAGCAGCCACGGAAGAGGCGCGGCGTACCGGCGCAGCGAAAAAGCAGTCGGTTCCTCCCGATCTGCTGGAGGAAGTCTTCGAGCTCAACATGCAACTCGAAGAACTGCGCATGAACAAGAAGATGGGCGAGGACGACCGCAATCTTGAGCATGAGGTGCAGAACACCCAGCAGCACTTACAGACCAAGCACGACAATCTGATCGAAGAATTGCGCTCGGCGTGGAATGACTGGGATGCGCTGATCGAGCGCAGCGAGCGCGGCGAGAACGTGCTGGAAAGCGACCGCGCGCTGGTGCGCAATCGCATGGTCGATGTGCTGAATCGCCGCTCCTACATTCGCAATTTGCTGCGCGAAGTGGACGCCGTGTTGGAGAGTTAGCTCTCAGAGGAATGGCCACTGACCGCATTATCGGAATCGATCTCGGCACCACCAACTCGCTGGTGGCGTACATGGAACAAGACCGTCCGGTTGTCATCCCCGGCGAAGATGGTCTGAACCTGGTGCCGTCGGTCGTCGCGCTGGATGAGAAGGATCAGATCATCGTCGGCAATGCCGCGCACAAGTACCTGATCGAAACTCCCGAGCGCGCAGTCTATAGCGTGAAGCGTCTGATGGGCCGCGGCCTTGAAGACATTCAAGACGAATTGAAGCTCTTCCCTTTTCGCCTGGCCGACGATCTCGCGCCGGGCGAAGTGCTGCGCATCAAGCTGGGGAACAAGACGTTCACTCCTCCGGAGATTTCGGCGTTCATCCTCCGCCAGCTCAAGCGCAATGCTGAGCGCTACTTCGCCGCTCCGGTCAGCAAGGCCGTGATCACCGTGCCCGCGTATTTCAACGATGCGCAACGGCAGGCGACGAAAGACGCCGGCCGCATCGCTGGTCTGGACGTTCTGCGCCTGGTCAATGAACCGACAGCGGCTTCGCTCGCCTACGGTCTCGACAAGCACAACGATGGCACAGTTGCGGTCTACGATCTTGGCGGCGGGACGTTCGACATCTCGATTCTCAAGCTGCACGAAGGCATCTTCGAGGTCATCGCCACCAACGGCGACACGCACCTCGGCGGCGACGACATCGACAACTTGCTGATCGCGATTGCGATCGACGACATCCAGGGCGACCTGGGCGTTGACGTTCGCCGCAACGCTGAGATCGTGCAGGCAATCCGTAAGGCAGTGATCGAGGCAAAGATTGCTTTGAGCTCCAACGAGGCGACGACGCTGGATGTTGAGCTTCCCGGCGGCAAGCGCTATCAGCGGGAGATTACACGCGAGCAGTTCGAGCAGCTCATTCAGCCGGTGATCAACCGCACCGTCGGCCCGGTCAAGCAGGCGATGAAGGACGCGGAGTTAACCGCGCAGCAGATCGATGAAGCTGTGCTGGTTGGCGGATCGACGCGCATTCCGCTAGTGCGCAAGCTGGTGGAAGAGATGTTCCAGCGCAAGCCGCACGCGGACCTGAATCCTGACGAGGTCGTCGCGCTGGGTGCTGCGGTGCAGGCGAACATTCTTGCCGGAGGCTCAGAGGCCACCAGCGACATGCTGCTGCTCGATGTGACGCCGCTGTCGTTGGGCATCGAGTCGCTGGGCGGTGGCGTGGCCAAGATCATCCATCGCAATTCGACCATCCCTGCGTCGGCTACTGAACATTTCACCACCGGCGTCGAAGGCCAGACCAACGTGGCAATCCATGTAGTGCAGGGCGAGCGCGAGATGGCGAAGGATAATCGCTCGCTGGCGCGCTTCGACCTGAAGGGCATTCCTCCAATGCCGGCTGGACTGCCGCGCATCGAAGTGAAATTCCTGATCGACGCTAATGGCATTCTGCACGTCACCGCGCGCGAGCTACGCAGTGGCAAGGAATCGGAGATCGAAGTCCAGCCCAGCTACGGCCTTACCGACGAGCAAGTCGAGAACATGATTCTCGAATCGTTCGACTACGCCGAAGAAGATTTTCGCCAGCGGCAACTGGTGGAAGCGCGCAACGAGGCCGAGACAATTCTCACCGCACTGGAGAAGGGCCGGAAGAATCCGGCGTGGGAGCAGCTCACGTCTCAGGAGCGCACGAACATCGGCAAGCTGGAGCAGGCGTTGCGCACGGTGATGCCCGAGGACGATTACCAGGCGGTTCGCAGCGGAGTCGAGGCCTTGAACCAGGGCACCATGCGGCTGGCTGAGCTGATGATGGACTCCGCCGTCGGCGCAGCGCTTAAAGGCAAGACGATGGACAACGCGGACGTCGGCGAAGGCCCGGCAGCGCCGCATCCCATCGCGCAGGCAGAGATCAAAAATTGAGGTAGCGCGGCGCTTTAGCGCCGCGTCCGCCGGGATAAACGTATTCAGGGGCTTCAGCCCCGCAGAAGAGACTTATGTCAGACGAGAACACCCAAGGCAGCGGAGCTGCCACGATTGAAGCGCCCGGAACCAACACCGTTCGGGTCACCTTCCTTCCCGACAACAAGACTGTCGAGTTCGAGCATGGCAAGCTGCCGTATATCGAGCATGGCAAGCCGGAGTCGCTTCTCGATGTTGCGCTGAACTTTGGCGTCCATCTCGACCATGCCTGCGGCGGCAATTGCGCCTGTACCACCTGCCACGTCGTGGTGAAGAAAGGCAAAGAGTGCTTGAGCGGGATGGAAGACGACGAAGCCGACCGTCTCGATATGGCTGCCGATCTTCAACTCGAGTCGCGTCTCGGATGCCAGTCTGTAATCGAGAAGCCGGGCGAGATCGTGGTTGAAATACCCGCGTGGAACAGGAATTACGTTTCGGAAGGACATTGATTTCACCACCGAGAACACTGAGGACACGGAGAAACTAAGAATCAAAAGACTCTGTGACCTCCGTGACCTGGGTGGTGATTCTTTTGATGGTTGCGTGAAAGGACACTCATGGCTGCTGAACTACATTGGGATGACGCCGAAGACTTAGGTATTGCTCTGGCCGACAAGTATCCCGACCAGAATCCCCTGGAAGTGCGCTTCACCGACCTGCACCGCTACATCACCGAACTGCCCACCTTCGTTGACGATCCTAAGGCCTCGAATGAATCGAAGCTGGAAGCAATTCAGATGGCCTGGTACGAGGAGTACCAGGACCGCAACGAGTAATAGCCTAATCATCGCAGATTAGACCAATAGGTACAGAGGCCTGCCACCACGTCATCGCCCACTCTCTTCCTGACCTACACTCCCACCACTTCCCGCTTCTCCACCTTCGCTTCGCGCAGGTATTTTGCAGCCTCTTCCGGAGGCGTGGGGTTCTGGTAAAAGCCGGTGCCCCACTCGAAGCCGGCGATTTTCGTTAGCCGTGGCATGAATTCGATGTGCCAGTGGTAGTAGTCGAGCCCTGGCTCCTGTACCGGCGCGGTATGGATTACCAGGTTGTAGGCCGGCGAATCCAGCACCTGATCGGCGCGGGTCAGCAGGTTCTTCAGCGATTTCGCCAGCGCTTCGTAGACCTGCGAGGAAGAGTTCTCAAAGGCCGACTCATGCCTCTTCGGCAAGACCCAGGTTTCGAATGGAAAGCGTGGAGCGTAGGGGGCGAGGGTCAGGAAGTTCTCGTTCTCGCCGACGACGCGAATGCCAGCTTCGATCTCCTGCCGGACGATGTCGCAAAACACGCAACGCTCTTTGTAGATGAAGTACTGCTTCGCGCCCTCCATCTCTTCCAGCACGTGCTTGGGGACGATGGGCAGCGCGATGAGCTGGCCGTGCGAATGCTCCAGGGTGGCGCCCGCCGCGGTGCCATGGTTCTTAAATATGAGGATGTATTTGAAGCGCTTGTCCTTCTTCAGGTCGAGAATACGGTCGCGGAAGGCCCATAGCACGTCTTCAATGCGCTTTTCGCTGAGGTCGGCCAGCGTGACATCGTGCTCCGGCGTTTCGATGACGACCTCGTGAGCGCCGATGCCGTTCATCTTGTCGAACATGCCTTCGGCCTGGCGGCTCAGGTTCCCTTCGATGCCCAGCGCGGGAAACTTATTGGGGATGACGCGCACCGTCCAGCCGGGACTGTCGGAGCCGGCACCGTTAGGACGGTAGGCCAGCACTTCGGTCGGTGTTTTGTTCTCGTTGCCCGGGCAGAATGGGCAGAAGCCGCCCTTCCTGGTTACCGGTTCGCGCACAAAATCGGTCGGCCGCTTGGCGCGGTCGTTGGAGATGAT
The DNA here is from genome assembly GCA_963782505.1 of uncultured Acidobacteriaceae bacterium. GTDB lineage: Bacteria > Acidobacteriota > Terriglobia > Terriglobales > Acidobacteriaceae > CAVVDY01. Next base: position 11,497 of record CAWAKG010000016.1, read on the forward strand.
TACCCAGCGTCCCACAATCGGGTCTTTTCTCAGTTCAGGCACAGCGACCTTCTTTCGGAGCGTGTTTGAGCGCCGCTCCGCTTCGTCATATGTATTCTGATTATTTAATCGTCAGATTGCATCCTGCAAAACAGTTCGAGCCAGCGGGCGCCCAACATCGAACAATTCGGCGCTGCCCTGCGGACCGTCGCAGGGGGCGCGACGTTCGCAAGTTTTAGATTGTACAAAATCAACTCGTATGGGAGCGACGAAAGTCTTTTCCTCTGTTACCTTGTTGCAACACAGTTAAATGCGGGAGGTTGCGATGTCATCCTCTTCACCAGGTTCGGGAGCGGGGCACCCGATGACGATTGTCTGCCTTGCCAGCTATTTCAAGGGAACCGAGTTCCTACAGGAGTGCCGGCGTCAGGGATGCCGCGTGCTGCTGGTGACTTCCCACAGCCTGGAGCACGACGCCTGGCCGCGCGAGAGCGTCGACGAATTCTTCTACGTGCCCGATGTCGACAAGGTCTGGAAGATTAACGACGTCCTGCTCGGCCTCAGTCATGTTGCCAAGACCGAGGTCATCGACGCCATTGTCGCGCTCGACGAGTTCGATGTCGAAACCGCCGCGATTCTGCGCGAGCACCTGCGCGTGCCGGGAATGGGCCAGACCAGCGCCCGCTATTTCCGCGACAAGCTGGCGATGCGGACGCGAGCAGCAGCCGAGGGGCTGCCCATACCCGCATTCATCCACGTTCTGAATCATCGCAAGCTGAATGAATTTATGGAGCGCATCGCGCCGCCATGGGTGCTCAAACCGCGCTCGATCGCCGGCTCGATCGGGGTGAAGAAGCTGCACAGCCCGGGCGAGTTCTGGGACGCGGCGAACGCGCTCGGCGATCAGCAATCGTTCTATCTGCTGGAACAGTACATCGCGGGCGAGATCTATCACGTCGACGCGATTACCTATGAAAGACAGGTGCTGTTCTCCGTGGCCAGCAAGTATGGCCGCCCTCCTATGGAGGTTTCGCAAAGTGGCGACGTGTTTACCACTCGAACTCTCGCGCCGGGATCGGGCGAAGAACGAGAATTGAGTGCCTTGAACGAGCAGGTCTTGAAGGCTTTGGGAATGCTTCGCGGGGTTTCGCATAGTGAATTCATACGAGGGCATGACGGAAGGCTGTATTTTCTGGAAACCGCGGCACGGGTCGGCGGCGCGCATATCAGCGAACTGGTTGAGGCCGCGACAGGCATCAACTTATGGGCCGAGTGGGCCAAAGTTGAGATCGCCGGCGGAAGAATGCCGTATACGGTGACGCCGCTTCGCAACGACTACGCGGGATTGCTGATTTCTCTGGCACGTCAGGAGTGGCCTGACACTTCGGCCTATAACGACCCTGAGATCGTTTGGCGCATGAACGATAAGCCGCACCACGCTGGGCTGATCGTGCGATCGCAGGATCCGAAACGCATAGAGCAGCTCGTTCGGGAATACGCGCAGCGCTTCCACCAGGACTTTTTTGCATACGCTCCGCCAAGGGACAGGCCGACGGCGTAAATCGCTTTTGCCTTTTGGCTTCTCTGGCTCTTGGCGTTTCGCCTTCCGTCAAGCGAGGGGCGGACTCGACCCATACGGGGATTCTTGCGCTGGATTACAGAACGTTGATGGCGCGCGCCGCTAGCACGACCAGCACCGACAACGAGATCAGCGACTGGAGCATGGTCAGAATCTTGGCCCAGCGACCCAAGACAGCGGTATCAGTGGGCGAAAATGCCGTGCTGGTGTTGAACGCGACGAAGAGGTAGTCGAGAAACTGAGGCGACCAGCGAGTATCGGGCTGGCGGGCCATCTGCGGGAAGAGGAATGCGCTGGGTATCGGCCCCTGGCAGTTATCGCGGCCAACGGGCCCCCCGGCGTCCACCTTCCAGTACCAGAGCGCAAATACCAGGATGTTCGTGATCCACAGTATGCCGGCGGAGCGGAGCAGCGCTTCGGGAGTGTCTTTGTGACTTGGCAATCCTTGAATCAGCAGGGCCAGTGATGCGACAAGCGCCAGTGTGAGCGCACCTGCGGCCACAAAGGTCAGAGCTCGGGCTATGGCGTAGGAGCCCCGGCGATGCGACGCCATGATGGGAACCAGCAGCACCGCCATCACTGCCGGCAGAAGCCAGTCCGGACCGAGCGACAGGCGAGAGGGCAACACAAAGTGCAGACAGGCGCCGGCCATCAGGGCCGCGAAGCCCGGCCAGCGCGGTTCCGGTTCGCCCTTAAGGACGGCCTTCTTCGCCCGTTGGGACAATTCCGGAACAATGTTCTTCAACCCGGTCGCATCGTGGCTCATAGCAGACGGAGATCAGTATACGACGTGGAACTCGACCGAAGCCTTTCAGATCTCTACTCGATGTGAACCAGGCGGACGACTGATTAGATGCACGATCCGACCGTCCGTTTGCGAACAGTGGAACGCCGGTGCGAACGCTGCTCACCGCGTTGCCCAATGCATGTTGCTGAAGCGAGACTATTTACGATGGCCGGCAAGTTGCACGCCTAGATCGGTGCTCTAGCGGAGAACCCAATGTTGAACCTGTGGCAGGACTGTCGCTTTGCGCTCCGCCAAATTGCGAAGGCTCCGGGATTTGCGCTCACCACGATTTTGACCATCGGGTTGGGCATTGGCGCCACGACCGCGATCTTCAGCCTGGTGAACACGGTGCTGCTCCGGCCTTTGCCCTTCCCTCACCCTGACCGTCTGGTCGCGGCGGGGTCAGTGAACGACCGGAGGGCCGCTTCGTCCGGCCTCGGCGCCATCAGCTACCCTGACTTCTTTGACTGGAGAGCACAGAGCCATTCCTTCGACGGCCTTGCTGCGTTCCACGACAATGGCTTCACCCTGACCGGCCGGGGCGACCCCAAACACTTGAGCGGTCAGATTGTCACTGCCAACTTCTTCAGCGTTCTCGGAGTTGCCCCAGTTATGGGACGGGACGTGTCGCTGGAAGACGAGAAGCCGGGAACGCACGTCGTGGTGCTCAGCCACGAACTATGGCAATCGGCGTTCGGCTCGGCCAGCGACATTATCGGGCGTGCTGCAACGCTCGACAACGTGAGCTACACCGTGATCGGCGTGATGCCTCGCGGCTTCGTCTTCCCCATACAAAATCCGGCGCCGTCGCTCTGGACGTCGAGCGGCGATGACGCATTCGACCCCAGCGGCGATCCGATCACGGGACAACGGGGAGCGCATCTCCTCGAAGCTGCCGGCAGGCTCAAGCCCGGAGTGTCGGTCGAGCAGGCCGCGGCGGATCTCTCCCTCATCGCTCGGCACCTGTCAGTGGCATATCCCGATACCAACCGGCATTTCACTGGCGCCCGGGTGATGACTGAACTCGAAGCCCTGGTCGGAGATACCCGTCCGGCTTTACGCATACTGTTTGCCGCTGTGGTGCTCGTCCTGCTCATCGCTTGCGCCAACGTTGCCGGGCTTTTGCTGGCGCGGGGTTCGCGTCGACGCTCGGAAGTAGCTGTGCGTTCGGCAATGGGCGCGAGTCGAATGCAGATTCTCCGTCAGATGCTGGTCGAAGCGCTTGTGCTGTCGGTTTGCGGAGGCTTGGCAGGAGTCGGTATCTCCGCGCTTGTGCTGCGAGTATTAGTGCGGCTGGTTCCAGCGGACCTGCCACGCCTCGACCAGGTCGCAGTCGACGCCACCGTACTGGCCTTCGCAATCGCTGTTTCCCTCGTCACCGGATTGCTTTCCGGCATGCTGCCTGCCTGGCGCATGGCGCGGATCGATCCTGCCGCATCGCTCCGCGACAGTACGCGCACGGCCAGCGTCGGCCGGGGACATCATCGGGTACAGAACGCGCTCGTCATCGCCGAAACTGCCGTGGGGTTGATACTGCTGATGGGATCCGGGCTGCTGATTCGCAGCTTCCTCCACGTCTTACAAGTCGACCCGGGTTTCGATCAACGTAACGTACTGACGGCGACCCTTGCCGTTCCCGACAACCGCTATTCGCGCGACCAGCAGATTCAGTTTTACCGGGAGCTGCTGTCTAAACTCGGTGCCCTGCCGGGTGTTGAATCGGAGAGTGCGGCCTGGCCGTTGCCGCTGGGCCCGTTCGGAGTGGGAATCACCTTCGACCTCGAAGGTCACCCTTTGCCTCCCGGTGAACAGAATTCCGCGGCTCTCTCCATCGTTCAACCTGACTACTTCCGCACGATGCGAATTCCCTTGCTGCATGGCCGGGAGTTTAGCGCTGCCGATGATACCAAAGCGAATCCAGTGATCATCATCAGCCAGTCGCTGGCGAGCAAGTTCTTTCCGGGGGAGGATCCGATCGGCAAGCATATTAATCCCGGTATAAGCGATGGGGTCGTGAAGGAAGTGCCGCGCGAGATCATCGCCGTGGTCGGCGACGTGAAAACCCGTCGCCTGACGGAAGACACCGCACCGCAGCTCTACCTGCCCTTCGCCCAAGCGGTGATAGGGCCACCCAGTCTCGCAATTCGGACCGCAGTCGATCCGGTCAGCTTGATTCCCGCTGTCCGCACCCAAGTCGCCCAGATGGACAAAAATCTGGCGCTCTTCAACGTTCGCACCCTGGATGGCGTGGTTAGCCAATCGCAGGCTCAGCAACGTTTCCAGGCCATACTCCTCTCGTGCTTCGCAGGCATGGCGCTTTTGCTCTCGGCGATTGGTCTATACGGTTTGCTTTCGTATCTGGTGTTGCAACGCACGCTGGAGATTGGAGTGCGCATCGCCCTGGGGGCACAGCGGCGTAATGTGCTGGGCATGATCCTGGGACGCGGGTTAATGCTTGCCGCTGGTGGTCTCGCGATTGGGGTCGTAGCTTCGGTTGCGTTGAGTCGCTTCATCCGCGGATTGCTCTTCGGAGTGCAGCCTCTCGACGCGCTGACCTTTGTCGGCGTCTCTGCGGTGTTGTTGCTGGTTTCACTCATCGCCAGCAGCGCGCCCGCATACCGGGCAGCAAATCTCGATCCCATGAAAACGCTGCGGGACCAGTAACTGTTCCTCAAAGCGGTTTTAGTGGCAGTTCAATTACGGATGAAGAAAAGGCCAGCCGCGAATCAACACGGATATACACAGATCAGAACAACCTATAGGCATTAGAATTTGCACCTAAGTCCGATCCGTGTTCCTCCGTATGAATCCGGGGCTACTACTCTTTCTTGTCGGGCGCTCGACAACCGGTGCATAGGCCGCATATAACAGACAGCGACTCTCTTCGAGGATAAAGCCCACGTGCGTTCAAAAATCTGCTGCTCTCTTCTAATCGTCTTGACGGCAACATTCTGTTTCGCTCAGACCAAACGCCCGATCACAGAGAAAGACCTCTTCCGCTTCCAGTGGATCGGCGATCCCCACGTCTCGCCCGACGGCTCACACGTTGTCTTTGTCAAGGTAACCGTCAACGAAAAGAAGGAGGGCTATGATACCTCACTCTGGAGCGTCGCCACCAGCGGGCAGTCGGCCCCCGTGCGGCTGACCAATGGCAAGCACGACTCGGAGCCGCGCTGGTCGCCCGACGGTAAGTGGATCGTATTTGTGCGTGGCAGCGGCGAGCCGCCGAAGAATGGCACGCCGCCAACCTCGCAGCTCGCTCTGCTGTCGATGGGCGGCGGTGAGGCCTGGACCATCACCGACCTGCCACGGTCGGTCGGCGGTCCGGTATGGTCGCCCGACGGCAGGCGCATTGCATTCTTGTGCGACGCGAATCCGGAAGATTTTGCGAAGCAGAAGAAGAAAGAAGCCGGCGGCGAGCAGGAGCACGAGAGCGATGTAAAGATCATTACGCGCGCCGTGTATCGCTTTAACGGCGCCGGTTATCTCGATCCCAAACACCGCCGGCACATCTGGATCATCGACGTACCCTCATCCAGCGACGCCAAGAGTACGCCCAAGCAACTCACCACCGGAGAATTCGACGAGCAGGAACCCGCCTTCCTGCCTGATGGCAGCCGGATCATCTTCCACGCCAACCGCGTCATTGAGCCTTACTATGAGTTGCCCCAGACCGACATTCTGTCGGTCCCCTCGAACGGCGGCGCGGTCGAGCTGATATCGCAGGTGAAGTTGGGAGGCCTGTTGGGCGGGATCAACGATATGGTGCTCTCGCCGGACGGGAAGCGAGTGGCGTTCATCGGCGCGGTGCAGAATCCGGTCCGCTCTTACGCCGAGCCGGATTTGTGGACGCTGGAGCTCAGTCCCGGAGCCACCGCAAAGAACCTCACGGCGGATTACGATTACGACGTGAACAGCGGCCTGCTGGGCGACATGGAGCCTCCTCGCGCGGCCGGCAGATTGGTGCCGATTTGGTCGAAAGACGGTTCCCACCTTTTCGACGTTGTCGCCAAAGAGGGCCGCGCGATGCTGGTCAGCATCGACGCAACCTCAGGGAAGGTGCAGGAGCTTTCCCACGGCGATCAGGCCGTTATACACTTCACGGCCTCCAATGACGATAAGGTCGTGGTCATGAATATCTCAACGGCGACGATGCTCGACGAACTTTTCGTAATGCAGAAAGATGGAACGCAGCGAGCGATCACCAATCTAAACGGGCCGCTGTTCAGCGAGCTCAAACTCACCGTCCCGGAAGAGATGTGGTACACCAGCTTCGACGGCAAGAAAATTCAGGCCTGGATTCAGAAGCCGCCGGATTTCGATCCCGCGAAGAAGTATCCGCTGATTCTTAATATTCACGGCGGCCCGCACACCGCGTACGGCTATGTCTTCGATGACGAATTTCAGTGGATGGCGGCGAAGGGATATGTTGTGCTCTACCCCAACCCGCGCGGCAGTACCAGCTATGGGCAGGAGTTCGGCAACATCATCCAGTACAAGTATCCTGGCGACGACTATAAGGATTTAATGGTCGGCGTCGATGAGATGCTCAAGCGCGGATACATCGACCAGAACAAGCTGGGCGTCACCGGCGGCAGCGGCGGCGGACTACTCACCGACTGGACGGTCGGGCATACGCATCGCTTCGAGGCAGCCGTTGCCCAGCGCGACATCGCCGATTGGGCCAACTGGTGGTATACGGCGGATTTCACTCTGTTTCAGCCCAACTGGTTCAAAGCGCCACCGTTCGACGATTTCCAGGACTATGTGGACCGCTCGCCTATCACTTACATCAAGAATGTTGACACGCCCATGATGTTCATTCTTGGCGATGTCGACTACCGCACGCCTCCCACGGCCGGTGGCGAAGTGATGTTTCGCGCGCTGAAATACATGCACAAGCCGACGGTGATGGTGCGCTTCCCCAACGAATCGCACGAACTCTCGCGCTCGGGCCAGCCGTGGCATCGCATCGAGCGTCTGGAGAACATCGTGGGCTGGTTCGACATGTACCTGATGGGCAAACCAAATCCGGAATATGAGATGCCGGCGGAGAAAGCTTCCGTGCAATCCGCGGCGCAGCCGCGAGCAGGCGAGCGCTCGCAGAAGTGGTAGGCAATGTAGCGCTCTTGGCTGTTCGCCGCTCGCCAGAGAACGATTGAAAATCTCTCAGTAGTTAAGCGAAAAGCGAAGAGCCAATGGCGAAAAGCGGCCTTTTTCGCGAAACTTTGGCGCGGATTTGGCATCCACTTGCTTGACTCAATGGCGTGAGTTCTCTTGACCGATACGCTCCAATTCATTCAGCTCTACGGCTACCTGCTGGTGTTTGTGTGGGTACTGTGCGAGCAGGCAGGTTTGCCCGTACCAGTCGCTCCTCTCCTGATGACATGCGGCGCTCTCGCCGGGCAGGGCCGGATAAGCCTTTTTCTGACCGTTCTGGCCGCGGCGCTGGGCTCGATCACGAGCGACTCCCTCTGGTATTACATCGGCAAGCGGCGCGGTTTGACCGTATTGCGCCTGCTGTGCAAGATCTCCCTCGAGCCTGACACCTGCGTTCGCCAGACGGAAGCCAGGTTTGCCAGGTTTGGCGTGCGAACTTTGCTCTTCGCCAAATTCGTTCCCGGCCTGAACACGGCCGCTGCTCCACTGTCCGCCGTCGTGGGCATTCCCTATCCCCGGTTCGCCGTCTTCGCTTTCTCCGGCGCGGCGCTCTGGGCAGCGTCATTCACCCTGATCGGATTCTTCTTCAGCAGGCAGATCGCCCGCATCACCGACGGCCTGCAACGTCTGGGCTCGTGGACGTTTCTGATGGTTGTCGCAGCTTTCATCGCGTACATCGGCTACCGCTATTACGACCGCGTGCGCTTCCTCAACCAGGTGAAGGGCGACCGCATTACGCCGCAGGAATTGAAGACCAAGCTCGAACTGGGTGAGCCGGTGAGGATCATCGACCTGCGCCATCCCCTCGATTTGCTGCCCGATCCTCATACCCTGCCGAATGCGCTGCGTATCTCTCCCGAAGAATTGGAGAACCGCCACGGCGAAATCTCCCGCGACGGCGAGATTGTGTTGTTCTGTACTTGACCCAACGAGGCCACCAGCGCCCGTGTGGCGCTGCAACTCAGAAGGCACGGGATACGGCGCGTGCGTCCGCTGCTGGGCGGGTATTATGCATGGAAGGAACTCGGCTATCCTCTTGAGGCGGTGGTTCCTGACGAAGGTCCTGAACAGGAATTAGGAGCCGTTGCCACTGGCGGCGCCGCCTGATTGGAGACGGAAAATTGCTTCTGTCAGGAGTGAATTTCGGCTAGCTTCTGCAACAGCTTCGCCATGGGAATGCGTACCTGGCTACCCGCAATCGTGAACTCGTCCACGGGCTGCCAACTCACGCCACTGCAGTCGTAAGCCTGGCGTCGCATCGGGTCGATCACCCACACGTTACGAACGCCCATCGCCCGGTAGTCGTCGAGGCGGGCCTGATAGCGGGAGACACGATCCTTGGGCGAGAGAATCTCGATTACCGCCGCCGGCGGTCTGGTTAGCACGGATTCATAGGGGATGCCGATGCGGTCGACAGCGATATCCGCGATCCGCACTCGGGTTGACGTTACCAGCATCCGGATTTCTGGACACGCTTCAAGCCGCCACTGATCCTCGAACGCCGCAAACCACTTTACAAAGAATGCTTGTACGATGGAGTGCTCTTTCTCGCCCAGGTTCCGCTCCTCGGTCTCGCCATCGACGTAATCGCGGTCCGGCCGATATGCGGTCTCAAGATAGTCCTCAAGCGAGATTTGGTGGGTTGTTGCCAACATCTCCCCCATGCTTGATTGTAAGCCTGGTCAGCTCACCAGGTAGTCGAGAGCTTCTTCCCGTGTGGCAAACACCGCTATTTCGCGCGCCGAGAACGTGCGAATGGAGTCCAGCAGCACCTTGTGAAGATTGTCGTTCAACACCCATGCCGACTTCGCGATGTGAGGACGGTCAAACACCGCCGCGATCTTGAGCTCCTCGATCGCTTCCTTGGTGAAATGCGTACCCGTAAAGTCTCCCAGTACAAGCAGGGAATGCTCCGGCTGTCTGGTTATGTACTGCGGGACGGTCTTGATGCACCCCAGCAGTTGTTCCGGCGTAGATGCGGTGAGGTCGACAAAGAGGACACGCTTGCCTTTATGTTCGAGATAGCGCAGGCGTTCGACGCTCTTGACAGGGTCGGAATTCACGATATGCGGAGCGGTTTCGGCGGGCGAGTGATCCGGTCGATGTTGTTGCATAACCACCCTCACGGAGTAGTAGACGATTGCACGAGCTTACTACCCGCTGCAGGCTGCGGCAATCACAATTTGGCTACTCACACTATCTTTGATTATCAGTTTGTGGCTCAGGATGGATGAGGACGCGAAATAACTCCGGCACCTCCTGCCGGAACCGTCCCTCCATTGCGGTCTGAATGTCGTGGACGCGAGAGAGGGGCAGATCGTCCTTCATGGTGCAATGCAGCGACAGATAGAGCCGTCCTCCCACTCGTTTGAAGACCAGGTCGTGCATGTCGACAACTTCGGGAAAGCTTTCGCTCACCCCCAGCAGCCTGCGCTCAAAGTTTGGCACGCGCACCATGCCGTCACCGGTTTCGATCCTTGCCGGTTCGCTCTCGATGTGAGTGAGAATCGTCGTGATCTCCGGCATATCGCTCTTCATCTCGGATTCCAACTCGGTAACCCTCTCATGTGCCGCCTTCAAGGTCAGCGTCTCATCGAGTTCCACATGCTGCTCAAGGTGCAGGCGGCCATCGAGGTCCTGAACGCTGATGTCATGAACATTCAGGTTGTGCCGCGTTGCCACAGCTCGCACGCGATCGAACAGGCTCTCGCGGAGATCGGCGCGAGCTACAGCGTTGACCACAACATCGGCGCCGGGAAGGAGTTCCCGGATGCGGGTGGCGACCTCGGTCGAAACCTGTTCGGATTTCTGGAAGGTCACGGTTCGAGACATGGCTGCCGAAACATCGACAAAGTAGCTGCTGCCACCCCGTCGGATGCGCACCCGGTCGACTTCCAGCACGCCATCCACCCGATAAAGCTCGGCAATGATGCGCGCGCGAATGCCGGAAGGCGCCGCATCGAGCAACGCATCGATGGTTTGCCGCGCCAGCCTCCAGCTCACCTGCACGACAATGCCCGCCACCACGAGCGCCGCAATAGAATCGCCCTTTGCCAGCCAGGGAATCGACCAGTGCTCGGCGGCGACCACCAGGGCCAATCCGAGCACGACCACGGAGCTCGACCATACATCGGTGCTGAAGTGGAGGGCATCTGCCAGCAATGCCTGGCTGTCGTATTTGTCGGCGATACGACGCAACCGGCGCGATCGCCAAATATCGATCGCAATCGAAAGACCCATCACCAGGAAGGCCCAAACCGAAGGGTAAATGTGGGCATCGTGAAAGAAGAGCCGTTTCAGCGCTTCGTAGACAATCCACAGGCAGGTCAGCAGCAAGAGACCGGTTTCGATAAAAGCGGAGAAGTTTTCGACTTTGCCGTGGCCATATTGATGATCGGCATCCGCGGGCTTGTCGGAAACGCGAACTGAGAAATAGGTAACGGCGGCGGCCACGAGATCCAGACCCGAGTGGGCCGCTTCGGACAGAATGCCAAGGCTTCGAGTCGTCACCCCGACCACGATCTTGAGGGCAGTGATCCCGATCGCAGCCCAAATGGAATTCAGGGCCACCGCCTTCTTCTCGCGTTGCATGCTCGTGATCGTCAAGAGTCTGCCTGACGAAGATTATTCACTGGAAACCATGGCTCCGCAAAACGGAAAGCGCGACGGTGGTCATCGCGCGAACCGAAATGGCCTGCTTGGCTTGAGCCGGCGGCTGTGTGATAGGATTTTGGTTACCACCTACTAACCTGCAGTGTTCTTCCGGAGGTTGAATTTCATGCGATTTCAGACCCTTTGCGTTCTCGCGCTCTCGTGTGCTCTGGCGCCTTTTGTGGCCGCTCAGAGCAATGCGGCTCCAGCGCAGACCGGGACTACTTCATCCAAAGCCCTGGGGCATGTTCCCAAGCCGGGTCAAACCACCGAGCTTCCGACGACCGCGGCGAGTGTCAAGCCTTCTGACGCCGTAATCACACTGAGCGGGGCCTGCAAGAACGGCACGGAAAGTGGCTGCGTGACCTCGGTCAGCCGCGAGCAGTTCGAACAGATGGCGAATTCGGTCAAGCCCGGCATGACCGCGAAGGCCAGGCGCAACTTCGCCATGCAATACGCCCGAATCCTGGCGTTCTCCGATGAGGCGCGCGCCCTGGGACTGGAGAACGAACCTCGCTTCAAGGAGATTATGAAGTTCGTCAAGGACCAGCTCCTGGTCGAGGCCATGAACCAGTACTACTCGGACGAGTATTCCAATCAATCCGACGAGAAGATTGAGCAGTATTACAAGGAAAATAGCAAGAAGTTTCTCGAAGCCGACCTGCAGCGAGTGATTATCCCCAGCCAGCCGGCGGCGGCGGAAATCAAGAAGCCTACCGCGGAGGAAGAGAAGGCTTACGTCGAAAAAGTACGCCAGCAGTGGGCTGCCGGAGCCGATCCAGCGACCCTGCAGAAAGAAGCCCTGTCGCGCATGGGGCTAAACGGGTCCGTACCCGACGTTAATCTCAAGGACCACACTCCGGGGATGCTGCCGGAAAGTCAGCAGAGCGTCTTCCAGATGAAGCCGGGTGAGATATCCCAGCCGTTTACAGACGGCGGCGCCTCATACGTCTACAAGATGGTTTCGGAGAAGGAGAAGCCGCTCAGCGAAGTTAAGCAGCTGATCGCCAAGACACTGCACGACGACGCGATGCGGGCGAAGATCCAGGAGCTGAGCGAGTCTGTAAAGCCCTCACTGAATGAAGCCTATTTCGGTCCTGAGAAGGGCCCGGAAGCGCCGGAGCAGGGCGCCAACGCTGCTGCGCAGAAGCCGGGTGAATCAGCAGAGAGAACCAGCACAGCGCCGGCTGCTCCTCCCAAGAAATGAGCCTGAGGGAGAGGACGGTTCTAGTTACCGGCATCTCAGGTAATCTGGGAACTCGCCTTCGGCCTCTCCTTACCGACTTTCGCGTGGTGGGCGCCGATGTGCGCCCACCTTCCCATTCCGGTGAGCTGGAATTCCACTCGCTGGACCTGGGACGCGAGGCCAGTTGCCCGGCGCTCACTCGTCTGCTGCGCGAAACCGGCGCCGGCTCCGTCATCCATCTTGCCTGTATTCTCGACCCGCAACGCAGTGGCGTTCTCGACCTGGAGCGCATGTGGCAAATCAATGTCGCTGGCACCGCCCGCGTGATGGAGGCCATCAGTGTGGTCAACCGGACAGGCGGGGACATACGGCACTTCATTTTCCCCAGCAGCGTAGCAGTGTATGGCCCGGACACGCCGGGTCCGGTACAGGAAGACGCGCCCTTACGAGCGCAAAGCCTGCCTTATGCAATTCACAAGCGGGAAAGCGATGAAGTGGTGCGCTACCGCGCTGACAGCATTGGCGACTGTCGAATCTATATCCTGCGGCCCCACATTTACGCCGGCGCCACCATGCAGAACTACATGGTCGGCGCGCTGCGAGGGACTCCACTGGGCAAAAGCAAACGAGCTGCTCGCATGCGCGCGGAAGGCAAACGCCTGCCCTTGATGCTGCCTCGCGGCAAAGAGTACTTGAGCAAACGAATTCAGTTCGTCCATGTCGACGATATGGCGAGGTTGCTGGCCTATCTCTTATACCGTCCCGCTTCCGACCCGCCGATAACCATATTGAATGTTGCCGGAAGAGGCGAGCCGCTTACCCTTGAGGCGTGCGCCCGCATTGCTCACGCCCAGATCAAGCGTGCTCCCACCCGTGCCGCGTTTGGCATTGTCCTGCGAGCTTTGTGGAACTGGGGTATTTCCTCCATCCCTCCGGAGGCGTTGCCCTACCTCATCGGATCCTACACCGTGGATACGACGCGGCTGCAGGAATTCCTCGGTCCGTACTACCCCGACATAATCCGCTATACGGTTGAAGACGCTTTGCGCGATACCTTCGCACGCACTTAGTCGCTACTGCTTCTTTGCCCTGTACAAGCCTGCAATGCCGAAAGTATAGGGCGTCCAGGACACATCGCAGAAACCAGCAGCGCGCATGCGCTCGAGCATCTCCTCCGGCGATGGAAATCGTTGGACCGACGCCGGCAAGTATTTGTACGGCCCGCTAACGCCGGAGATGACGGTCCCGATCGCGGGAAGCACGCGATGAAAGTAGAAGCGGTATACCCCGCCGATGAGGCCCTTCGGCTCGCCGAAATCCAGAATGCCCACTTCTCCTTCCGGCGACAGCACGCGGTGAATCTCGGCCAGCCCGCGATTGTAGTTCGCCAGGTTGCGGAACCCGAATGCCGCAGTTACCAGATCGAACTCGCCCGAAGCGAAAGGCAACTGCAACGCGTCAGCTTCGATCCAGCGGATCTTCCTGCTGCCCGACTTTTCCTGCGCCCGCACCAGCATGGCGTGGGAGAAATCCGCTCCCGTAAAGCTTGCCGAATTCCCCTTGGCCCGACGATACAGAGCGAACGTCATGTCGCCGGTGCCACAGCACAGATCGAGCACCTGGGCGCCGGGCCGGCCCAGGATGCCGCTGAACGCCTTGGCCGTCCGGTTCCACCACAACCGGTCCACGTTCATCGAGAGCACATGGTTGAGCAGGTCGTAGCGCGGCGCGATCGAACTGAACATCTCGCGGACGGCAATGGCAGCCGACGCTTCGTCCGCCGAGCCAATTGGCGCCGCGCCAACGACCGGTGCTTGCTGAACTTTGTTGGATTCCATTGTCATTTGGCGAACGCGAAGCCGTTGATCTCTTCAACGGCCCGCAGGATTACTCGCTCCGGCACGTCGCTGACGATGTCAACCATGCCCATCGTCCGAGCCAGCACGAAATGGGGAATCCCGCCGACGGTCTTCTTATCGCTCATCAGACGTTTCAGGATTCGCTTGGGCTTGACCTTCAGCTTAGGCAGCGGACCATAGGCCTTCACCAGCGCCCTTATGCGGACAGCCGTTTGCTTGTCCGACGTCTCAGTGTCCTGCCCGATTCTGGACGCAGCGATCATGCCCCATCCCACTGCCTCGCCGTGCAAGAGTCGGGCGTATCCCGTCTCCGCTTCCAGGGCGTGGCCGATGGTGTGCCCAAAATTGAGGATGCGACGCTCGCCGCCTTCCCGCTCATCGGCGCTAACCACCTCGGCCTTTACCTCAATGCACTCCGCGATGAGCGTCTGCAGCATCTCTGGATTGCGCTTGAGCAATTCGTCCCGACGGCTTTCCATCAGGTCGAAGATCTTCGGATTGCGAATTACTCCGTACTTCATCGCCTCGAACAATCCTGAGCGGTACTCCCGCTCCGGCAACGTCGACAGCACGTCAGGATCCACGAGCACGCATAACGGCTGATGGAAGGCGCCTAGCAGGTTCTTACCAGAGGCAAGATTCACCCCGGTCTTGCCGCCGATGGCAGAATCCACTTGTGCGACCAGCGTTGTCGGAACCTGCACCACGGAAATCCCACGCATGAAAATCGACGCCAGGAAGCCGCCGACGTCACCGACTACGCCGCCGCCCAAAGCGATCACCACCGCCTTACGATCGGCGCCGCTCGCCACCAGCTCCTCAGCCAGCGTTTCCAGGTTCGCAAGACGTTTGGCGCGCTCGCCATCCGGCATCTCGAAGACGCGCGCCTTGCCCGTAAGCGGCCGAAGACCCTTCTCCAGAACCTTGCCCCAGTGTTTGCGCACCGGCTTGGAAGTGACGATGTGCAAACGCGCCCCCGTCGGCAATACGTCCGCCAGCGCCGGGGCGGCTTTAGAAAGCAGGCCCCGCTCGACCAGCACTTCATACGACCGGGACGCGGTTCTGACGGGAATTCGGGTCAAGCAATCAGTGTAACGGATTGCATCCGGCCAGCAGGACAGGCCATTTGCCGGGTAATGGGTCAGTTTGATTGTCATCCCGAGAGAGCTTCTTTTGCGAGCGAGGGATCTGGGCGTGCCGATTCGCGCCGGCGCGCGAAAGAGCTTGCCCTGAGCGCCGCCGAACGAAGTGAGGGGAGTCGAACGGGCACGCTTCCCTATGCAAACTGCCCCACTACCCATTCCCGATATGAGAACTGGGGCTTTTCTTGCGCAATATCAGTGGATTTCGGGTGTTACCATTAGCAACAGAAGCGGGCAAGCGGCAGCTTCTGCTATGACCAGCCTTCCTTCGGAAACCGACTTCATCGTTGTAGGCGCCGGAATTGCCGGGTTACGCGCTTCGGTAGAGCTTGCCTCCTCCGGCTGCGTCCTGTGCCTCGCAAAACGAGAAGTCACCGAATCCAATACGCAGTATGCCCAAGGCGGAATCGCAGCCGCGCTGAGCGACGAAGATGAGGTCGGCCTTCACCTCGAAGACACCCTCAAGGCCGGTGATGGCCTGGTGAACGAAGAGGCTGCGCGCATCCTGGTCGAGGAAGGCCCTCACCGCATCGAAGAGCTGATCGAGTGGGGTACGGAGTTTGACCGGGCCGGCAGCAAGATTGCCTTCACCCGCGAGGGAGCGCACAGCCGCAGCCGCGTCCTGCATGCGCATGGCGATTCCACCGGCCGCGAAATCGGGCGCGCCCTGTATCTAAAAGCCGGAGCTCAGAAGAATATTTCCTTCCGCGAATTCGAATTCACGACCGAGCTGCTGGTAGACGGCGGTCTGCTACGCGGCGTTCGCGTGCTCGACCAGGATGGATACGTTCATGACATCTACTCTTCCGCCGTCCTGCTTGCCACCGGAGGCCTGGGACAGGTCTACAGCAACACGACAAATCCCGCGGTGGCAACCGGCGATGGAGTCGCCATGGCCTATCGCGCCGGAGTCGAGATCAGCGACATGGAGTTCGTGCAGTTTCATCCCACGGCGCTCTATCTGAAGAACGCTCCGCGGTTTCTGCTCTCCGAAGCCCTGCGCGGCGAGGGAGCTTACCTCCGCAACATTGATCTGAAGCGCTTCATGCCGAAGTATCACGAGATGGCGGAGCTGGCGCCTCGGGATGTGGTCGCGAGGGCCATCGCGCATGAGCTCGAGCTCCAGAATCGGCCCGATGCGACCGTCTACCTTGACTTGACGCACCTGAATGCCGATCGCGTGCGCAATCGCTTTCCCACCATCTACGCAACCTGCCTGCAATACAACATCGATATCGCAACGGAATTAATTCCGATACGTCCGGCAGCGCACTACGCCATGGGAGGGGTGCGCACCGATCTCTGGGGACGGACCTCGATCGATCGGCTGTATGCCGCAGGCGAGGTCGCCTGCACTGGAGTACATGGGGCGAATCGCCTGGCCAGCAATTCCCTGCTCGAAGGGTTGGTTTACGGCGCCCGGGCCGCCAGGACGATGCGGGAGGAGGCTGGATCAACAGCCGCCAACGCCTGGGTCCCAACCAGGACCGAGTCCAACAATGGCAGCACAGCCGATATTGAGGGCTTCGTTCGCCGGGTTCAGTCACTCATGTGGCAGCACGTCGGCGTGGTGCGCGACGGAAATTCGCTTCGTCAGGTCGTAGGCGAGCTGACCCAGCTTCAGCAACACGCCCCGCAATCGGGGAGCCGGTCAGCGCGCGAAGCGGCGAATATTGTTGCGACCGGGCTATTGATCGCGCGCTCCGCGCTGGCCCGGGAAGAAAGCCGCGGCGCCCATTACCGCCTCGACTTCCCGCTGAAGAACGACGCCAAGTTTCTGAAGCACTCCGTCGTCTGCGGGGAATCCATTACGTTCGAATAGCGGTTCCGCTAAAATCCGCGTCAGGGCATGACCTTGATCATGCCGATACGATCCCTAAATTGAGTTGGGCTTCAGCCCCTGCAAGACGAGCCTCAGGGCCTAAAGGCCTTTCTTTGAATCCGGTTCGCGGCACGCCTAAATGCGTGCCCTGATACAAAGCTCCTGAACCAAGTTTTGCGGGCAACGTGCCCTGACGCGCGGTTCTTCGCAGTCCGGTCAAATTGTGACTTGGCGCGAGCTCCTACGCCGGCTTGGCGGCCTTGGCCGGGAAGATGAGCGACGCGGCAATCGAGACCAGCAGAACTCCTGCGACAACTCCCAGCGCAATGCCAATCGGAATTCTGAAGTAGTGTGATGCCAGCATCTTCACTCCGATGAAGATCAGGATGAGCGACAAGCCGTAGTGCAGCAGGTGGAAGGTCTCGATCATGCCGGCCAGTGCGAAATACAACGATCTCAGGCCGAGAATCGCGAACACATTGGACGTATAGACGATGAAGGGCTCGCGGGTGACCGCCAGCACCGCTGGGATGGAATCGGCAGCGAAGAGCAAATCGGTGGTTTCGATAATGATCAGCACGATCGCCAGCGGCGTGGCGTAGCTGATGCCATCACGTCGCACGAAGAAGTTGTCGTCCTCATAGGTCTTGGTGACGGGAAAGAGCTTTCGGAAGGCGCGCAGGACGATGTTCTTTTCCGGCTCAATCTTCTGGTCCTGTTGGCCGAATAACTTGATTCCGCTGTAGACAAGGATCGCGCCGAAGATGTAGATCACCCACTCGAAATGTTTCAGGAGCTGGATGCCGGCCAGAATGAAGATCCCGCGCATCACCAGCGCGCCCAGCACTCCCCAGAACAACACGCTGTGCTGATAGGACCTGGGCACCTGGAAGTAGCGGAAGATCAGCAGGAAGACAAACAGATTGTCGACGCTCAGCGATTCTTCGATCAGGTAGCCGGTGACGAATTCCAGCGAGAGCTCGGAGTTGGCCCGCCCGAGATGCCCGACCAGCGTGTGCCCGAAGAAGTAGATGAAGACGGCAAAGATGCCCGCCAGCGACACCCATACGACTGTCCAGCCAATCGCCTCGCTGAAGCGGACAACGTGCTTCTTGCGATGAAAGACGCCCAGGTCCAGCGCCAGCATCGCCAGCACGAACAGATTGAACAGAACCCAGAAAATCCAGTTGGAGGGCATTCGCGTGGTGAAAAGGCCATTCTATCGGAGGGGCCTGCGGCGGCTTGCGCCGGCCTGTGTCAGTTAGAATTGAGGCACGGCTTCACCCATCTCTGATAGCCATAATGAAAGGATCCTCATGGCCCGCGACTCCGGCACTTATGCTGTCTTCGAAACCAGCGAAGGTAACATCGTCGTCCGACTTTTCGAGCAGGACGCTCCCGTAACCGTCAAAAACTTCATCGAACTCGCCGAGGGCACTCGCGAATGGACCGATCCCCGCGACCGAAAGAAGAAAACGGCCCCGCTGTTCAACGGCACCATCTTTCACCGCGTCATCCCCAACTTCATGATTCAGGGCGGAGACCCAGCGGGCACCGGAATGGGCGGACCCGGCTACCGCTTCGAGGATGAGACGAAAGGCTCGCGGCATAAGTTCGACAAGGCCGGCAAGCTGGCCATGGCCAACTCCGGTCCGAATACCAACGGCTCGCAGTTCTTCATCACCGTCGCTCCTACCGACTGGCTCACCGGCAACCACACCATCTTCGGTGAAGTCGTCGAAGGCCAGGACGTAGCCGACAAGATCACCAAAGTCCCGCGCAACCGTCAGGACAAACCGAATACCGACGTCGTTCTGAAGTCGGTGACGATCGAGCGGGTTTAGGAACAAGCGCCCTCATCGCCGAGAGCCTCAGTACCCGCTTCCCGAGAAAAAGCGGCTTCAAACACGTCAATTCGGGGCGATTTCTATGTCAAAGCGAGTGGTTTTTGGCATGACTCAAAGTGATGCATAACGAGAGATTCATAACTCTGGGTAATGTCTCACGGCACGAATGGCCCTTGTTTGATAGCGAAATCGGCATGAATCGCTGGCAAAACTTCATCTGCGCGATGGTTCTTGCAGGGTTCGGGTGACCGGGCACACAAGAAATCCCGCTCGCTGGAGAACGAGCGGGATTCGCTTTGCATGCGCGCCTCACGCATGCTGCCAGTCCCCGGGGGAGGGACAGCGCCGCTACAGCCTCACAGCGGCTTCCATAAGACCGAAAGTTGCAGCCATCCAGAGCGCGAACGCCACCGTGTTCAGGGTGACGCGGATCGCAACGTTGTCGATAAGCCAGTTGTAGTTTGCGTTCATACGTTTCTCCTCTTCTTCTGGTTGCGTCCGGCACGCTCTGTGGCGTTCACCGGTACAACTTCTGTGGACATATACGGCCCAGCGCGGGAAAGGTTCGTTACGAATTGGTTAACTGGTGGCGGGGTGCAGGAAAGCGTTGTGAAGCGCTCGTTTTTGGCTCCTGGCTCTTGGCTGTTGGCTCTTAGCTCTTGGCTTTTGGCCGAGGAGCCATCCGCTGAGTGCGAATGGTCAAGTGCCAAGTGCTAATTGCCAATTGCTGGTTTCTCCGCAATCTCGCCCAACTCCCAGTATTTCTTCAGCAGCAGCTCCGGCACCTTTACCGGGCCGGCTTTAAGCATGCTTTTGAGCTGCAGAGCATTGACCGCGGCTTTGCCCTCGAAGTGATTGTTGGCGACGACGAAGGTCTTTCCGGCTTTTTCGGCGATGGTGTCGATTCGCGCTTTCCAATGCTCAAGCTCATGCTCGCTGTAGAGGTAGTTGTAGCGGTCGTTGCGCGAGTCGCTGTCGAACCACTCCTGGTAATTGCGTCCGTGCAGGCGGACGTAACCGATGGCCGACGTTACGTGCTCTGATGGACGAACCGCGTTCCCCAACTTGGGTTGGTCGATGTTGCAGAAGGCGACGCCCTTCTCGGCGAAGTAGCGTAGCGTGGCTTCGTTCGTCCAGCTGTTGTTCCGAACTTCAAGGACCAAGGGATACTGCTTGAACTTCTCGATCACGGAATCCAGGTAGTCGCGGTTGGCGTCGGTGTTCTTGAACGAGATGGGAAACTGCATCAGCAGCGCCCCCAGCATATTCTCGTTCGCGATCGAGTCGAGGCCTTCCTTCGCCAGCCGCTCATCGGTCTCGGTCGCACGGATCGTCTCCGCCGAGGTGCTCTCCAGCACGGCAATCGGTGAATGGGTAAATGCCCGGTTCAGCTTGGCGGTAAAAAGGAAGCCGGGGTTGACGGCGCGCGCCATGCGGCTCCACAGCTTGCCCCACTCCGGCTTGATGTGGCCGTAGAAGGACGTATTGATCTCCAGCAGGTCGATATATTGCGCCAGGTATTCGACCGGATGCTGCGACTTCCTGGTCTGCGCCGGATAGACGATGCCTTCCCAGTCCTTGTACGACCAGCCGGCGGTACCGACGTAAACGCGCGCGCGTCCCTGCATGTGAAAGTAAGTTGTCAGTTGTCGGTTGTCAGTTGTCGGTACAAGAGCACCTGTCCGCGGTTGTTGCGAGCAATAGCGGATGAGGTCCTTCCTATCTCCCGCAGGACATTGGCTGTGCTCATGGTCACCCGCGGATTCTTTCTGACAACTGACAACCGCCCACTGACAACTGAGAAAAGGAAAAGGCCACCCGGCAACGGGGCGGCCTTCTCTTCAAGGGAGAATAGTTCCAACGGAGGCTAGACCGTCAAAACTTTCTGAAACAAATACTAGGGACACGAGGGGGGAGTGTCAAGCAATTTCTGGGACTTAAATTGCTGTATTTTCAATGACTTAAAGGAAATCACAACAGTCATACGAATCTTGCGGAAAACCCTCAAATTCCCGACATTGCTCACTCAAGCAGCACAAAATAAACTACTTACGATGAGTAACCTCCTCCTCAAGGTGGAGTTGAATAATCTCGATGCTTTCGGGTCGCGCGAAGACCCGATCGGGAAACAGCCACTGCATCGCAAGGCGAAATCCTCCGAAGAAGACTCCGAAGATCAGCATGATGAGCAACAGAATTCCGGTGAGACTGAAGATTCCGACAATCAGATTGCCGATATTGTCGCGTTTTGGGAGCGATGTGGCCTCGTCCCATGTCACGTCGGCTTCGTAGTTCACGGAACCGAGCAGCGACCGCGCGTCGCCGTTGCCGACGGCGCCGCCTTCAACAACCAGAATCGGTCCGGTGCGGCGCAACGCCAGCGCACCTGGGTTTGCGTTCACTAAAGGCTGGAGCGCGCGCAACCGGTCACCGGCGATCTGCGGTGTGGGGTAAAGCACAAGCATCAGCGTTACGGGACCATCCGGAAGCGAATACTGCTGCGCCAGAATCTCCGGATCGAACTGAAAGTCCACCTGCTCTGCCGTCAGCGGGGCGCCGGTCTCGGCAAGCGCCTGCGGCCCAAGGATGTACCTCGCTGAGTTCTCCACTGAATTCTGCTTCGGCAGATATTGCGGCAAGCTGGGGAGCTGGTCATTGGCGCCGGTAGCGGCCGGCAAAGACGCGGCGAGCTCCCGAAGCTCGGCGGCCGACATCCCGGTAAGCCGGTCGAAGTTGGCATCGACCAGTACGTTGCTGCGGAAAAAGAGAGTGCGTTCGTTCGCCGAAGCGGCCTTGGTCCCGACCTGCTCGGAGCGCATCGCCGGTTGGCGGTAAAAAGTGAAAGCCCCATAAGCGCCGGTCGCATCCTTAAATCGAGCGGCTTTGATGGTGAGCTTCCGGCCGTCGTCCCGGATGTAGGTGGCCGTTTCCGCCTCGATGAAGCCGTATTCCTGCAATACCGCGGGGTAAGCACTATCCACCTTGGCGGCATCGTGCGTAACCTGCGACGCGCCGGACACAGTCCATCCGGCAAACGTCTTGGGCAGCAAGCCGCCGTCGGCAGCAGCGGCGGCCAGGCCGGACAGGACAAACGCGACGACGATGAGACACAGAAATCGCTTCATGAAACCGTGGAATGTTCGAGACGCAGCCGTGCTGGCGCCTTGAAATAGGCTACTCCATTAGACTGTCGGGCGTTGCGGGAAGTTTCGGGCGGTGGGTCGGTTTGAGGGAGCCAGGACCAGTCCAGATCCGTGAGCGGGATCACATACGATATCGTGATCCGGGCTGAGGTTGCGGAACTTCTTTGACCTGCCACGCACCGTTCACGACGGGAACGACCGCAGCTTGTATTGGCACGTCCTCCTAGCGCAATTCGATGCCAGCACGCTTGGGTCGGCTCATGATTTTGGGACGCCCGTCAATCGGACACGCAATCTGAAATTGATGGCCAGGTCTCCTCACCTTTGCAGTGGCCGGCGGCAGGAGAGGATTTACGCGGTCTGTTTTTCATCTTGCGTGAAAACCTTGCCAACCAGATTTTCCATATAGCGAATAACGGAAGAGATGTCGGAGGTGGGATCTTCCTCCATTGCCGCAGAGTTGACGGCATAGGCCGCCGCTGTAGCGGGAAGTGTCAGGTTCGAGGATTTCGCTGTCTCAAGAATCAGACGAAAATCCTTATTCATCAAACCTACGCCGAACTGCGGGCTGTAATCGTTGCGCTCTGCCTTGGCCAGCTTGCCTTTGTGCGCCGGCGGGACGACGGCGGTCTGCGCCAGGACATTGAGCAACCGTTGGCGGTCGAGCCCCTCCGCTTCACCCAACGAAATGCCCTCCGCTATCGCCTGCATGGCGACGCCGAGAATCGTGTTCACGGCCAGCTTCATACTGGTGCCGGCACCAGAGGGGCCCATCAGAAAATACTGGCTCGCGATTGCAAGGAAGATCGGCTCCGAGGCCTCGAACACTTCAGCATCGCCGCCGGCGAGCAGCGTGATCGTGCCTTGTTCGACCGCAAGAGTGCTGCCCGAGATGGCCACATCCAGGACCTTGACGCCGCACTTTGCCCCGGCCGCGTTAACTTGGCGTGAGGTATTGGGCGAGATTGTGCTCATCTCAAGCACGGTGGCGCCCGGCTTCAGGCTGGCCATGATGCCTCCGGGCTCGAGATACACGCTCCGAACGGATATGTCGTCGGTCAAGCAGGAAACAATGACCTCGGCGTACTGCGCCAGGTCGCTCAAGCTGTTTGCGACAGACGCACCATACGCCCGCAGCGCGGCAACGGCGTTCTGGTCGCGGTCGAAAACCATAACTTGATAGCCGTGATCACGCAGCCGCCGCACCAGCCTGCTCCCCATGGCGCCTACGCCAATAAATCCGAGCTTTACCTGATCAGCAATAAACGATTGCATTTTCTTCCTTCCTTCATTACGGATCCTTCGTGCATTAGGGTCGACCACGGCCTTCGCACAGTGCACGGGTGTGACCCAACCCGGCGCCGTTTCCCTGCGTACAGCATGGCTCTTCCTTTTCCACCTGGCTCGACGGCCGCTTAGCGGCGCCGCGTTGCCTCGAAGAAGAACCAGGAGCGACGCTGGCTCTCGTCAATCCACACTTCCAGCAGAATGGCGGTGGCGACGTCACCCAGTTCATCGCAGAGATCGTGAATCTCGTGCATTCTTAACAATCAGCGCCTTGTTGTCTTCGTGCAACTCGGCAAGCATGTCCTGGGCCTCTACGTAGTCCGCCTCGTTGTCGGCAACCCGCTGCAGCCGCGCAATATGGCCAATGGAACGAATGGTAACCCCTCCAATTTTGCGAACGCGCTCGGCAATGGCGTCGGTTATGGCGAAAATCTGCGAAGCCTGCTCGTCGAGCAAGAGATGATCGTCGCGGAAGTGGGGCCCGCTTACATGCCAATGGAAGTTCTTGGTTTTGATGTACAGTGCAAACGTGTCGGCCAGTAAGACATTCAGTTCCACAGACAGGTCATTTACGCCTTGTGGGCTAACATAGCTGCGGCTCGCCGTGAACGCCTTCCGCCGCTGGGCAACTTCAGTTTTATCGATCATCGGACAGTTCTCCTTGCAATTTGAATGCCCGGTGTTAGTGTCAGTCGAAATCAAGTTTTGGGTATCGCGATATCTACGCGCGAATGTTTATACCGCCCTTGGGAGTTCCTGGTCCTGGTTCACTACCTTCGGCATCGAAGGACCGCCGCCGGCCCCAGTTGTCTCGATGGCACGCGCAATCTGGCCAAGCTCGCCACCACTCAAGTTAAGGTTCGCCGCATCAATCCAGCCATCGATCTGTTCCGGGCTCCGCGCGCCCACAATAGCGGCGGTCACTCCCGGCCAGCTGAGAGTCCAGGCAATTGCCACGGACGAAACCGATGTCCCATGTCGCTGCGCGATAGGCCGCAGCGCATCCCGCAGAGCCAAGTTGTGTTGCAGGTTAGGTGAGTTGAACTCTGGAGAGCGACGGCGCCAGTCGTCGGCCGCCATCTGAGCAACCCGTTCGGCGCTGAATCGGTCGGTCAGCAATCCGGACTGCATCGGGCTGTAGCAGATCACCCCGGTTCGATGCGCTTCGCACCAGGGAATTTCCCGTGCAGCCGCGTCGCGATGGATGAGCGAGAACGGTGGCTGCAGCGAGTCGACGTGGCGAATACCTTCGCAGCGATCGAGCAGATCCACGTTGAAATTCGACACGCCGCCGAACCGCACTTTGCCTTCTTCGATGAGGCGCTGCATTGCGGCCCACGAGTCCTCAACCGGGGTGCCGGTCTCGTCGGGCCAGTGAAATTGGTACAAGTCGATCCGTTCGACACCCAGCCGGCGTAGTGAGGCTTCGCACTCAGCGCGAATGGACTCCGGCTTGAGCACGCGCTTCGGCTCCTGCATGGGATGGCTGTTGTCCGAAACCAAACCGCATTTGGTGAAGACATAAGGTCGCTCTGAAGCCGGCACAGTTCGCAGCGCGCGACCGACGACTTCTTCGGAATGGCCCAGCCCGTAAACTGCCGCTGTGTCGACCCAATTAATACCGAGCTCGATGGCGTGACGGATCGTGTCCTCAGAAGCCTTGTCGTCCTGTGCCCCCCATCCGTAGGACCATCCGCCGCCGCCGATGGCCCACGCTCCGAAACCAACTCTCGTAATTTCGAGTCCACTGGACCCGAGCGAACGCTTATTAATCTGCATAATCCCTCCAACGTTTTCTTCAAGATCTCTGGGAGGCCATTTCTTTATGGCCTTCCCGACTGAGTAAGATGCAAAATGGCGTCCAAATGAGCGACGAAATGGCGAGTCCGGTTAAGCATTTCACCACACCTCGATGGGGTGACAGCAAGGGCGTTATCTTTTCCCGCTCGCAATGGCCCTACTCTTCGCGAAATCTGCATCGTAGCCAAGGCCCTACAAATCAACTCAGGGTGGGAAGCGCCACTCATAAGCGATCGCTAAGGAGTACCGCCCCTGAAGGGGCTCCGGAATCAAAATGGGGGCCGTTTACCCGGGACTTCCGTCCTGGGCTATAGATTGTTTCGCTCTTCGAGCTCGGTTTCGTTGCTACATCAGAACTTCCGTCTTGGGCTATAGATTGTTTCGTTTCGAGCTCGGGTTCACAATCAGAGGCTGGCGTAACCGATCCCAAAGTCGTACCGCCGGGCCCGCAAGAGCCTCCCTGAGCACAGCCGAAGGGACATCGTCGCGAGTGTCGCGTCCGCTACCCAACCAGCACAAAGTTTCGAGAAGCTGCTTCTGTCAGCTTCTTGAGTTATAGCGAACCGTCGGACTGCCCCTAGCCTTTCACAAAGCATCACAAGTACCTAAATCGAGCCATCATCTGTAGAAAGGACCAACAAAATGAATGAGCGCAGATTGACCCCCGTCGAACTCGTACTTTTCGCCATTACCCGAGCGGCCCTGGGAATGGGGGTTGGCCTTCTGATAGCGAGACGCTTGAACAATGATCAGCGCATCGCAGCAGGAGTAGCGTTGGCGGTGGTCGGCGGAATCACCACGGTTCCCGTCTTCATCAAAGTGGTCGGGCAGGCGCGAGACGAGCACGGGATGAGACCGACTATCGCGGCATAGGCAAGGGTTGAAGGCCGTCGCTGGCAGCCACGCTACTCGCCAGTCTCTTTGCCCATCTTGCTGGCGACCTTGACTCCGCTGAGCCCGCTGACGTACTTGGCGATTCCGCGATAGAGCGATTCGGCGATCTTCTGGCGGTATTCCGGGGTTTCCAGGAGCTTGTCGTCGGTGGGATTGGATACAAATGAGATTTCCGCCAGGATGCTGGGCATGTTAGCCCCGATCAGCACCACGAAAGGCGCTTTCTTCACTCCCCGATTGTGCAAGCCAGGGTTCTTATAGGACAACCCTGAGTACAGCGACTGCTGAACATCGGAGGCGAGCTCGCGCGATTCCTCGATCTTCTCCTTGAGCGTGATCTTCTTCACCAGGTCCTGCAACTCGTGAATCGACTTTTGCGAGACAGCGTTTTCGCGGGCGGCAACTTCCAGAGCGTCAGGGTCCGATGTGAAATTCAGGTAGTAGGTTTCGACACCACGAGCATCAGAATCGGGGCTTGAGTTTGCGTGTATCGAGATGAACAGGTCAGCCTGCTTCTCGTTGGCAATTGCGGTGCGCGTTTCCAGAGGAACGAAGGTATCGTCGTCACGCGTGTAAATCACATCGGCGCCCAGCCGCGATTCCAGAAGACGCCCCAGACGCAGTGACACATCAAGGACTAAGTCTTTCTCCATCAGCCCAGTGGGACCGATAGTACCGGTGTCGTGGCCGCCGTGGCCGGCATCAATCACGATGCGACCGATCTTCAGTCCGAGAGCACGAATCAGGCTGCGGTCGCCGTCGGAGGTGGGAGCCGCCTCGCGCGCTGCCGCGCTCTGCGTCACCGTCGGCTTGTTGTTTTTCTTTCCCGCCTGGCTGCGGGGTGAGACTGCCACCGCGGTCGGTGCCGAGGTCGGCTGCGATGTTGCCTTGATTCCGCCGCCGGCACTTTCATCAGGATTCGTCAGCTCGTCCCTGTCATCCTGCTCCAGCTTTGGAGGCTCGACGCTTGCGGTCAAGTTCGGCGGTGTCTTTCCTGGCCTGCCAGATGTCTTTGCCTGCGCCGAGGCCGAACTCTGAGGTCTATCAAACTCCCCGGCGTCTCCTTCCACCTTCCTCGGCTGGGCTACTCTCGACGGTCGTTCGGACGACGTCACGGTCTGGGTCGAGCGGGACGAAGATTCGCGAGACGCGGTAGACGGATTCAGGTTTGCCGGCTTAGTCGGGAGAAGGTTGGTTTTCACCCGGAGCGACGTTTCCCGAGACGATGAGACCGCGAGACACCGGCGCTACTTTCGTCGTCCGAATCCGCTGTCGATTTGCGCGCCACCTGTGCTGGGGTTGCTCCTTGCCGTCCATGGACATCGATGATCAGCCGGTAAGGATTGGGCAGGACGAAGGCCGAGTACTCCGACAGATTCTCGACGTCGAGCACGACGCGGATGGAATCGCGCTGATATTGTGCGACACGGATCTTCTTCAGGAAGCCATCCTGCACTTCGAAGCTCTTTCCCACCAGGGTCGAAGCCAGCTTGGTGTTGGGCAGGTCGAAGAAGATGCGATCGGGATCGGGCACTCGTCCTGCCTGATATTCCACCGGGCCGTCCACATCGATCGCGATGCGGGTGGAGTCGGGTGACGACCAGTGGCGAATTCCGGTGACCAGCTCCAGACGTCCCTTCTTGCGTTGCGGCTGAAGAGGCTGCCTCCGTCATTGCAGGCTGTGACTGCGCAGGAGGGCCCGCCGGCTTTATGAGTATGGACCTCTTCCTTCTCCTCTTTCTGCTTGGGGTGGCCGAGCTCGGCCAACGCCTCTTTCGCCTCGGGCGCGCGCTCGTCGTGGGGGTAGCGCCGCAGGAATTCCTCGAAGGTCGCGCGCGCGTTGTTTGTATCGTTGAGGTCATCTGCATAAATCTGCCCGATGGCGAAGAGGGCCTCCATGCGGTATTTACTTCCGGGATATTCCCGGCGCAGGAACAAATACTGGCCAATGGCGGAATGCAGGTCTTTCTCTCCGGGCGGGAACTGGCGCCCCATCTCCGCCAGCAGCTCAGCAACCGCCATGATGCTTTCGTCCGCCTTCGATGAGGCGGGTGAAGTGTAATAGACCCGCCGATAGGCATCGATCACATGCTGGTAGTCACGGCGAGTGCGCGCGGTCGCTGGACGTACGTTGAGCGCCTCTCGCGCCTGCTCGGCTTTGTTGAAGAGAAGCAGGGCTTGCTGCTTCCTGGATGGGGGCTCCGCTCGGCAAGTGCCAACCGTCACGACGCAGGTCAGAAGGACTAGAACCGCAACTCGAAAAGAGGGTGAGGAAAGGCGGTGCGCAGGGTGACGAACCGGTGCGCGGCAGACTAGTTCCGGGGCCGAGTTTGCCATTACGGACAAATCACCGCCGACGCCGCGGAAGCGGCGTCAACCGGCGGAGAATTCGTCCAGAGCACTTTGATTATAGGTGTTGGCGCAGCCGCTTAGAATCACACAAACGGGACGGAATCAGGGGAGTGAACCCGCGAAGGGTCGCAGCACTCGCTGCGAAAAGCAGGTCCTTCGGCGGCAAAGCCGCCTCACGATGACAAGTCATTAAAGAGAGCATGAAACGGCACGACTGGAAGTCGTGCCCTGACGCGGGTCCTCGCAGGTCGGCTTTCTTAGCCTCGCTTCGAAGCCGCAATCTCCTGGACCATCTTGTTCGAAGTCCCAGGTTCGTACACGCAGAAGGGCTCTTCCGCCAGATAGTCACCGGTGGCGGCGTAGGCGCGGGCGCGGCACCCCATGCAGACGTGGCGAAACTCACAGCAGCCGCACTTCCCTTTCAGATTGTCGTCGTCACGAAGTGCCCCGAACACCGCGGAGTTGTCCCAAATGTCGGCGAAGCTCTGTTTGCGCAGATCGCCGGCGAGCGCCGGCAGGTATCCACAGGGGAAGACCTCGCCTTCATGCGAGATAAAGCAGACTCCGGTACCAGCCAGGCAGCCTTTGGTCATGGCGTTCATGTCGCCGGGGTGACCATGCGGATGGCCGGTGTGTCCCACCGGAGGGCCGCCGCCCGGCTTGAGCGAGATTCCGGTTGAGCCGGGCATGGTCATGTCGGTCGGTCCAATTTCCATCGGAGGATGATGCTGTATGGGAGGGGGAACTTCGCGACCGGCCGCCTTATCGGCAGCACGGCGCTGGCGAGCGACCCGGAAGTAATGCGGGGCGCAGGTCGCCTTCAACTCGATGTCTCCGCTGAGCGACTGATCGTAGAACCAGTTCAGCATGCGCTCGTACTCGTCCGGTGGAACCATCTGCTCAGCTGCAATGTCGACGCCGCAACCGACCGGAACCAGCAGGAAGGTGTGCAGAGCATCGGCTCCGAGGCGCCGCGCCAGGGCCAGAACGTCGGGCAACTGGTGCGCGTTGTGCCGGGCGATGGTCGTGTTGATCTGTACCGAGACTCCAAGCCGCTGCAGGTTTCTCATGCCGTAGATCGCGGCATCGAACGCCCCGGGAATGCCACGGAAGGAATCGTGCGTCGCGGCGTCGGAGCCGTCCAGCGAGATGGAAACTCGTTTAATGCCCGACTCCTTGATGCGCTGGGCAACGTCGGCCGTCACCAGCGTTCCGTTGGTCGCCAGGGCGGTGCGAAGGCCGCGGCTGTTGGCGTATTCGGCAAGCTGAAAGATGTCGTGGCGATACAGAGGCTCGCCCCCGCTCAGCACGAGAATGGGATTTCCATAGTCAGCGATTTGCGAGATGATGTTCAGCGCCTTCTCGGTGGGCAGGTCGTCGGGCGACATCAGCTCCGTCGCGGTTGCCCGGCAGTGGATGCAGCGCAGATTGCAGCCTTTGGTTACTTCCCAGAAGATGAGACGCGGTTTGTACTGCCTGGTGGCTGCTGGGGTTGCACTGCCGTTTCCTGTCGTCATGTCTACCCTCCCCACAATCGCGGATGGCTCGGTACTGCTGCTGTAACGATAGGATTCCCGCGACCCAAGGGGCCGTGCGTCTTATCACTGGCCCTTGTGACGAGCGTCACTCGTTGCAGGAAGCTGCTTCTGCCTTGGTGGAGCTCTACTGTCCCCCTCCGCCACTGTGGCAGTCGGAGCAGGTCACCGCACTCAGGTCGCCGATGTCCACGGGGTGCTGGAACGTCTGATTGGGAATGGCGGTCAGCTTCTCCTTGCCCTCTTCCTGGGCAGCGAGAGTGTGGCAGGAATTGCAGTCTTTGCTGATCACCTTGCCGTCAGCGCTGACGTGGTTGCCGTCATGACAGCGGAAGCAGCCGAGCGAATAGAAGTGTCCAATGTTGTTCGGATGCGTTTGCCAGTTGACCCTCATCTCGGGGAAGAAGGTGGTCCCGTAGATGCGAGCTAGTTCCGCCGCAGCAGCGTTGACTGCTGCCGCCTTATCACTGACAAGCTGCGGATATTTCTCCTGGTAGAAGGCCTTGATCTTCGCGGGGATCTCCTGCTGGGCTTCCGCGGAAGTCTTGTAATCGGCCGTCAGTACTTGCACGCCCTGCTGCTTGATGTACGGCAGGGACGGGTCGATGATGTTGAGCGCCATGGCGCGGTCCACGGAGGAATCCGGCGGGACATAAATATGGGTCGGCCGGTTGTGGCAGTCGACGCAGTCCATGCGGCGTTTCTCGGCCTTCGCGATCTCTTCCGGCTTCGGCGGGTTGTCTTTGGTCATGTACACCGTAACCTTGCCGGCTGGATTCGTCACCTGCACCCACGGTATGACCTGGCGTTTCTCATCGGTAGCGAAATATTCGATCTTGTTGGCGATGTTCATGTGCCAGTGAATTCCGCCGCCGGAGGGACCAAGGCTGGGATCGCCGCCCCCCACCTTGATGAGCATGCGAAGAACGCGCGGCGTGTTGGCTTCGTCCGAACCGAAATGGGTGAAGGTCTTCAGCTGCGCGCCCCAGAATTTGCGGGGCCAGTGACATTGTTCGCAAGTCTCCTGTGCCGGGCGAAGGTTCGCCACCGGAGAAGGAATCGGGCGGGGATAGGTTCCGCGAATGGTGTAGTACACCTGCCGCAAGCCCGACAGCTTGGAGCGGACATACCAGCCGGCGCCCGGCCCGACGTGGCAGTCGACACAGGCGACGCGCGCGTGCGGAGACGCCGAGTAAGCCACAAACTCAGGGTGCATCACGGTATGGCAGAGCTGGCCGCAAAAGCTGACGGAGTCGGTGAACTCGTAGGCCTTGTAACTGCCAACCGCACTGAGCAGCGCGAAGATCACAACGAAACTGAAAACGAACGCAACCGAGCTGCGCTGGTTCGGATTGTTCAGGTCGATCTTTGGAAACTGTGCGGCATCCGGCAGGTGGCGAGCGAGACGATGGCGCTCCAGCATCATCCCCACCACCATCAAAAGCAGTCCCACAATCAGGAAACCCGGCATGATCATGTACGCCAGAATTCCGACGTAGGGACTGGCCTGGGTCGAGATCATGTCGATGAGAAACAGGAAGATGATGTTGGCCAGTGCCACCACCGCCAAGGCAAGCCCAACCAGGCTGACGGTGTTCTTGATCAGTTTGCCGGGTATGAAACTGTTTAAGTCAAACGAACTCCCTTGCTGCTCTTCGGCCATGAAAAACCATTCTCCTGTTCAGTTGCTTAGGAACGGGCTCCTGCTCTTATAACACCTTGGATGACCCGCCGGGCTGTGATTTTCGTCACAACCAGGTGGTGCTGAGTGCAGGGCCTGCTCCCCGGTGGGCTACTTGGAGGCGCTCACTTCATCTGCGACTTCCTCGCCTTTCGCGGGGGGTTCTGCTTCTGCCGCAGAGGAATTCTCTTCCGGTCCCTGGGCCCGCTCGATGGCAACCGTGTCAAGAGGATGCTCGTGTTCGTAGTGTTCGATCGACATCTTGCCATCGAACCACGCCCAGTTCATCGGATAAGCATCGGGATCGAAGATGACCGCATAGATGTGCCAGACGACGATGGCCAGCGTGGCCAGGACCGCCTCGTACCAGTGGATGAGGATGGCGACGTCGATCCACCAGCCCGGCACTCGGTCCATAACCAGCATCTTGAACCAGATCATCAGGCCGGTGCCGGCCATGACGAACATGCCCCAAACCAGGGCCCAATACTCAGCCTTCTCGGCGTAGGAGAAGCGGCGGAACATCGGCCGCTGATCGCTCAATCCCAGGTAATAGCGCATGGCATCGCGCACGTCGGTGACGTCCTTCCAGTCGGGCAGCATGTCGCGCACCAGCTGCCGGCCGTCGGGGTTGGTGCTCACGTAGTACAGGTGATACAGGCTGACAGCGATGAGCACTACGCCAGCCACACGGTGAACGATACTGCGCACCGATTCGTTGATGAACAGCACCGCCAACCAAGAGTTGGGATACTTCAACGCGAAGCCGGTAAGCACCAGGGTGAAGAAGCTGATCAGCAGGGTTAAATGCTGTGCACGCTGCTTGCGGCTCATCCGGAACAGAATCCGCGGCTGTCCTATGCGGTGCAGCTTTAGTTTCTTGCGGAAGATGATCAGGTTGTGGAGCACCATGCCGCCGATTACCGCCACAATCATCCAGATGTAGAACTTGCTGACGAGAGCAATGACTTTGGAACCGAAGTCCGCCTTTTGGGTTCCGTCGAAGTGCACCTTGGCCCTGACGAACTCCTGGTTCGCCCCGGGATGGCACTTTCCACAAGTGGCCGCCAAATTGGCCGGGTTGATTTTCGAGCGGGGATCGCTGGACGGAAGGATATCGTGCACGCCGTGGCAGCTTGCGCAATTCGCCACCGTGCTGGACCCCACCTTCGAGGCCATCCCGTGATAGCTGGCCAGGTAGGATGACACCCGCTCGCCGGGCACGCCGAATTCACGAGTGAGTCGCACGCTAGCATGGCAGGCCGCGCAGGTATTCGCAACGTTGGCCGCCGCCACTGACGAGGTTGGGTTGGTCGGCGCCTGGATGGTGTGGATGCCGTGGCAATCGGTACAAACCGGAGCTTGCCAGTTGCCCTGAGAGATCTGCTGACCGTGGATGCTTTCCTTGTACTTCTGGGCCACATCAGGGTGACACTTGGCACAAGTATTAGGAACATTGAACTTGAATACCGGCGACTTGGGATCGCCGCCGGCGAGAATGTCGTGTGCTCCGTGGCAGTCGGTGCAGACGGCTGCCTTCTCTGAGCCCCCGGCCACGGCTTTGCCATGCACGCTTTGTTCGTATGAGCTAAAGGTAGCGGAACTGACGCCGCTGGAGCTCATCACCAGCTTTTGCCCGTGGCATGCGCCGCACGTCTGCGGAATGTTCACGTGCGCGACCTTCGACTTGGGGTCGCTGGCGGGAAGAATGGTGTGCACGTTGCCGTGACAATCCTGGCACTTGGCTACGTTGGTGTTCCCGGCGGCCGCGGCTTTGGCGTGAATGCCGTGGTCGTAGGCGGCCTGCTCATCGGCGTGACAGGTTGCGCACCGGGGCATGACCGGCGCGGGGTCGTGCGGGAAGGCCTTGATGTCGCTGTGGCAGTCGGTGCAACCGAAGGTGCTGTGAATCGATGCTTTGAAAGCGGCGTCATCGACATGCAAACTGACCTGCTTGCCGTTCTCGTCCTTAGTCAAGCTTGCGTCATTGTGGCAGGCGAGACACTCCTCGTTGCTCATCTTCGCCGGGGATTTGCTCTTGCCACCAGCAAAGCCGGGCACAGACAGCAACAAGACAAGTGCTACAAACAGACCACAACGCTTCACGGCGTTCCTCGCTTTCAGAACATCAGCCAACACTTCAACATCGCTGATGAACGGGCCAAGGGGCAGTGAGTGGCCTCACGAGGCGGCGTGACCGTGGTCACACGAGAAAGGTTCATCGTGGACAGGAAGCGGCCGACCGGCGCATTCGTAACGAATGCAGAACTAAGAGAAAATCACCCGCGGGCGAGGCAGCAGCCGCGGACGGCGAGGCCGAATGGCGCCGATGTTCCTGACCCGCTCGTAGGCGCCATGCAGGTCCTGGCTCAGCATGTAGACCACCTGCATGCAGACCGTGCGGTGTTCGCGCAGGAACTTGGTCAGCGCCTTGCGGCGTACGAACACCACTTGCGAATCGTCCAGTACCTCGGCAGTAACTTCATAATGAGTATTGGACATCACCGCGCCAAGCCCCAGGAGTTCTCCGGGGCCGGCGATGCGCAGGGTCAGCTTTTTCCCATTCTCCGCGCAGATGGAAAGCTTGGCCCGGCCATCGCAGAGGATATAGATACCGCGTACCGGACGGCCCTCGGCAAACAGCACACTGCGCTTGGGGTAAAAGCCAATGGACTTGATCGCATCGAAGTCCCGGAGCGCATCCGTGGACATGTCGCAGAATGGGCGGTCGGGCCGGAAATCACATGTCGAGCAACTCGTGGACTGCGTCATGCTTTCCATGATGCTTAGGTAATACTTCTCCTCGCTGGTGCATCGCAGTGATTGCAGTCACCGGTTGTCGTGACTCCCTTCACATGGCCCACAAATTGCAACAGGCCACAACATCAGCGCTGCCTACAAATACCGCGCGACCCACGAGGCAGCCAGGAGAGGCCCTTATTGGGAAAGGGCTATCGCTTTCAGCGCAGTCTTGTTACGGATCAGCAGAGTCGATCCTTTCGCCTGCACGATTTGTTTCTTCTTCAATTCGGCAAACAGGCGGGTCACCGTCTCCCGCGAAGTTCCAATCATCTGCGCGATCTCTTCGTGGGTGAGGGCAAGCTTGACGCGCGGTTCCGTCTTTCCCGCCTCGCCGGCCTTGGCGCTCCAGTCCAGCAGAAGCTTGGCAAGCTTTTCGCTGGCCGAGTGCGATAGCCCCAGGGAGCGTATCTCGCGGCATGCCGAATTGTATTTGTCGCTCAACTGCTCGGCGACGCGCAGGCAAGCCTCGCTGTGCTCCCGCAGGAAGCGCAGGAAGTCCTCACGTTTGACAAAGTTTACCTGGCAAGGATCGGCGGTCTCGGCCGTGAGCTCATAAGGCTTGCCGCTTACCGTGGCGCTCAATCCAAGGACTTCGCCGGGCTCGGCGATCTTCAGAATCAAGCGTCTTGCCATCCGTAGAACAGATCGAGAGCTTGACCCGGCCTTTACACAAAACGAAGATGCCGCGCGGTGATTGGCCTTCGACGAAAAGTACCGCGCCTTTCGGATAGGCAGTTGCGTATTTGATGTGTTCGAACGATTGCAGAGCGGCCGCAGGCAGATCGCAAAAAATATGTTCGGCCCTCATCTTGCACGTGAGGCAATTCTCGATGATGTCGAGACCGTATGGTGTCAGCACAACGCCTCCCTGAGTACTGCCGTATCTCCGCCATGCGGCCGGTACGCGCTTGCGCGTCTCCGGGGTGCAGGAGCCGGCGCCGCTTCGAACATGCCGGGCCTCTGCAAGTCACACTGAAGTGTGCCGTCCTTGCAGCTCCGATACTTCCCGGCCAGAAGTCTGCAGCATCAGGCTTATGGCTATCGCGAAAAGCAGGCTCTGCTCCCTGATACTCTTCAGCAGACCGCTAAAGCGCACATGGAACAAGTGCAAAGATCACAATCCCATGTGATGTGGCACATGTTTCTTGCGAAACCATTGGCAGTTCAATGACTTGCCAAGACGAGCTTGCACGTCAGGAATACAAGAAAATACCCATATGCGGGTGTCGAATGTCACACAATGCCGGTTGTGCGTGCGTTCTTGTAAGGGCCATGGGTTCGGTACCGGGCACGTTTGCGATGGTGTGCAGCACTGAGATAGGAGGCCGCTTCGTCAGAGTCTTGAAAGCCAGCTCTTTCGGAGGCTGGCGAATCGAGCGCGATGAGCCTTTAAGGTCAAGCGCAAACACGTGCGCGGGTGAATCCTTTGCCGCCGCCGACCGTCTATACTCTTTTAAGAGTAATCGTTTAAGGAGCACTTACATGGCAGGAAGCTCAAGAGCCAGCTTCACTAAGCGTCAGAAAGAGCGGGCCCGCCAGGAGAAGCGGGCGGAAAAAGCTCAGCGCAAGGCGCAACGCAAACAGGAAGGCGGTTTACCTTCGGAAACCCCCGACGAGGTGGCCGTCACGCACGATGAAGATGGTCAGCCGGTCGGATTGGACTTCCACGACTTCCAATAACTGCAGGGCTTGATTCACAGAAGAAAGCCCCGATTAACTCGGGGCTTTCCTTTTCACATCGCAGACCAATCCTACTGAATCTCAATGACCGGCCCGGCGGAGCTTTGTACTTCGCCCACGCGCTCAATCACGTGCCGGGCAAACTTGAAAAGCGATCGCGCATGTGGCGACTGGTCGCCTTCGAGCACGATGGGCTGGCCGGTATCGCCGCCCTTGCGAATGTCGGGATCAAGCTCGATGCTGCCCAGGAACGGCACATTGAATTGCTGCGCTGTGCGTTCGCCTCCGCCTTTGGAGAAGATGTCGATCTCCTTGCCACAATGCGGGCACATAAAGAAGCTCATGTTCTCGACGATGCCCAGGATGTCGACCTTCACCTGCTTGAACATCTCGATCGCTTTGCGCGCGTCCTGAAGCGACACATCACTCGGCGTGGTGACAACCACCGCGCCTGTGACCGGAACCGTTTGGACGAGTGATATGACGACGTCACCGGTGCCCGGGGGCAGATCGATAATGAGGTAGTCGAGATTGCCCCATTCCACCTGGCCCAGAAACTGCCGGATGATGGAGTGCAGCATGGGCCCGCGCCACACCAGCGGCTTGTCGCCGGGACTGAGAAAGCCGACCGAGATCACCTTCAACCCGTAGCGTTCCGGCGGCAGAATGCGGTCTTCGCCGAGGACGCTGGGCGCAACCGTCGTACCGAGCATGAGCGGGACATTTGGACCGTAGACGTCGGCGTCAAGAAGTCCGACCTTGAAACCCATGCGGGCTAGCGCGATGGCCAGGTTTACGGCTAGCGTTGTCTTGCCAACCCCGCCTTTGCCTGACCCAACGGCAATGATGGCGTCGACTCCGGGCAGCGGCTGCGGCCCAGCCGGCTGCTGGCCCGGTGCATGAACATGAGAACTCACGTGCGATTACCTGCTGTATGGATTCAGAGACGCGAATTTCGATTATAGACGCAGATCAGAAGGACGCTGTGCGGCTGGGCCCGCACGGGTGCGCCGCGCGGCAATGCACCGGCTTCAAAAGTCCGAATCCCGGATTGCAGCATCCAAATGAGCAACAAATAGGGACGGAGAAATCAATGAAGATCGCGAACGACGTCACCGAGCTGATCGGCCACACTCCGCTGGTACGGTTGAACAAAGTTACTGCCGGGTCAAAGGCAACCATCGTTGCCAAGCTGGAAAGCTTCAACCCTTGCGCCAGCGTCAAAGACCGCATTGGCGTCAGCATGATCAACGAAGCCGAGAGGGCCGGCAAAATCACGCCTGGCAAGACCGTCCTGATCGAGCCTACCAGCGGCAACACCGGCATCGGGTTGGCATTCGTTGCCGCAGTCAAAGGATACAAGCTGATCGTCACCATGCCGGATTCTGTCAGTCTTGAACGCCGCGTCCTGCTGCGCGCCTTTGGCGCTGACGTCGTGCTCACTCCCGGACCGAAGGGCATGAAGGCGGCCATTGCCAAAGCAAATGAGCTGCTGGAGAAGACGCCCAACAGCTACATGCTTCAGCAGTTCGATAATCCTGCAAATCCAAAGATCCACTTCGAAACGACTGGACCGGAAATCTGGGAAGACACCGACGGTAAGGTCGACATTCTGATCTCAGGTGTCGGTACCGGCGGAACGCTGACTGGTATCAGCAGCTACATCAAGCCTCGGAAGCCGTCGTTCAAGGCGATCGCGGTTGAGCCCGCGGAAAGCCCCGTGCTCTCCGGCGGCCAACCCGCTCCGCACAAGATTCAGGGGATCGGGGCGGGATTTGTTCCCTCGATTCTGCGCACCGACTACATTGACGAGGTCGTACAGGTGAATGCTGACGAGGCGATTGCGATGGCGCGCCGCTTGTCTGCCGAAGAAGGCCTTCTGATGGGCATATCTTCTGGAGCTGCAGTGGTGGCCGCGCTTCGCGTGGGCCAGCGTGAAGAGAATGCCGGCAAGCTGATCGTGGCCGTGCTGCCTTCGTTTGGCGAGCGCTACTTGAGCAGCGTGCTGTTTCAGCAGCTGCGTGATGAGGCCATGGCGCTGACCGCGGAAACGGTTACGGTGTAGGGACATGCGCTCTTTCTTCTTCCACATGCGCGAAGACATTGAGGCGGTCCTGGATCGCGACCCTGCCGCCACGTCCGCATGGGAAGTCGTTTTGCTCTACTCCGGACTGCACGCGCTGTGGTGGTGGCGCATCAATCACTGGCTGTGGACGCATGGCCTGCGGTTCCCTGCTCGTTTCCTCTCGCAAGTCGTGCGCCTGATCACGGGAATTGAGATCCATCCCGGCGCGCAGATCGGGCGGAGGTTCTTCATCGATCACGGCATGGGCGTGGTCATCGGGGAGACCGCCGAAGTCGGCGACGATGTGACGCTGTATCAGGGCGTCACGCTGGGAGGTACGGGCAAGGAGACGGGGAAGCGGCATCCCACAGTGTGTGACAACGTGGTCATCGGTGCAGGAGCGAAGATCCTGGGTTCGATCACCATCGGCGCCAACTGCCGCATTGGAGCCGGCTCGGTGGTGCTGCGCAACGTGCCGGCCGATTCCACCGTGGTCGGCGTGCCTGGGCACATCGTTTTGCACAATGGCCGGCGCGTGGTTATCACCGACCCTAAGCAGATCAACGATCCCTTGTCCGAAGCTCTTGCGGCGGTCGCAACCGAGGTCAAGGCACTGCGCGCGGAAGTCCGCAGGCTTCAGGGACGCGAGCAGGAAGCCGAGGGCCGCGACGGCCTCGATCGTGCAATTGAGATTGAGATCGAATACCAGATATAACTGCGGGCGACGAGCGGCTAGCTCTTCAGCAAGAGTCGCAGCAGCAACGCGTCTTCTTCAGGCTGCGCATAGTAATGTGGACGGCGGCCCTCTTCCCTGAAGCCCAACTTCTTGTACAACGCGCGCGCCGCCGTATTCGACTCACGCACTTCCAGCAAGACCGCGGTAACACCGCGGTGCTCTGCTTCGCGCAGCAACTCTTCGATCAATGACCGCGCAATCCCCTGCCGCCTTAAACGTGGCTCAACAACGATGTTTTCAATTTCCCAGTCATCGGGCGCGCAGCGGGCAATAAGGAAGCCGGCGGCCTTTTCCTGCGACTGTTCTGCGATCAGCGCCATTCGCTTCGGCGTGTCCGGCGCGAACAGCGCCGCATACTCGTGCTCCTTCCAATGCGCTGCCGTTTCCGACTGCTCGGCTAGGTGCATAATCTGCGGGATATCTGCCGGAACCGCCGCGCGGATCAGCATCGCTTATGTTTGGGGACGGCAAAGATTTCCGCATCGGAGCGGCGTATGTAGTTGGCGTCCAGCGTTGCGGAATCTGAAAGCTCACCGGCCAGAAGTCTCGTCAGGGCAAATCGTCCAATGTCGTCGGCGCGAAGAGGTTTGATCTGCCGTGCCGCTACGCCCCCGGCGCGTAATGTTTCGACAACTCCGCTGTCGGGGCTAAGAACAGCCAGGTCCGTCGAAGCGGCGGCACGAGCGAACGGATCCAGCTTCGCGATGTACTCGTGCACCACCGTCACTCGGGAATTTGTCACCTGGAACTCGCCCACGTAGACTTCGCTCCGGCCGGCGTCGAGCGCGACAGCGACCCTGCCATTCGCCCGTCCGCGTGTGACGGCCACGGCCTCCAGCATCGACGCGGCGACCAGCGGCTTGCCCAACACCTCACACAATGCTTTGACGGTTGCGATGCCCACCCGCAGGCCGGTGAAAGAGCCCGGGCCGGAAACCACAACGAACGCGTCAATCTGCTCTTTGCTGATCTGTTGGGCGGCAAGCATCTCCGCCATGGCCGGCATCAGGCGGGCGGAGTAGGTCCCACCTTCCAGTGCTGTCAGTTGCAGAGTTTCGAAGGAATGCTCATCGCCTCGGCAGAGCGCCACGCTGCCATGGCGTCCCGAGGTGTCAATGGAGATAAGCAGCATCGTTCAGACGCCGATTGGCGCCTCTTCTACAAGTTCGAGCAGTACTCCCCCCGTGCTTGCGGGATGCACAAAGACGTACATGTGCCCGCCGGCGCCGATCTTCACTTCTTCGTTGATCAGGCGCGTGCCGGCGGCTTTCAGTTCCTCGACGCGTCCGGCAAGGTTCGTGACCTGCAAGGCCACATGGTGCAAGCCCGGCCCACGTTTTTCGAGGAATTTCGCGATGGTTGAGTCGGGCGAGGTCGGCTCCAGCAACTCGATGCGGCTTTCGCCGAGCGGCACCATGGCCACGCGAACCTTTTCGCCTTCGACAACTTCTTCAGGCATGACTTCGAGCCCGAGCGTTTCGTAGAACTTCTTCGCTTCTGCCAGCGACTTTACGGCAATACCCAGATGATCGATTTGCGTCATGCCTGCTTCCCCAACTCTCCCACAATCTCTTCCACCAGAGAATACGGATCGCGTTTGTGTTCGGCAACTTCCGCGGCGTAGTGCTCGGCCTTGCCATTGTCCAGGAAGTTCGAGAGCACGCGCTCATAAAGCGCATCGCGCAGCATCTCGGTCAGGCGCTTGCGCCAGTTTTGGGCGCGCCGCTCGCGGGCCAGCCCGCTTTCCTGCAAATACTCCCGGTACTTCGCAATTGCTTCGACCAGTTCGGCGACACCCGTTCCTTCGCTGGCAACGGTCTTGACGATCGGCGGCACCCAATTGTCGTGACGCAGGGCGAGCGATTGCATGGCGCGAATTTCTCGCTCCACGCGTTCGGCGCCCTCGCGGTCCGACTTGTTGATCACGAAGATGTCGGCAATCTCCATAATGCCCGCCTTGATAGTCTGCACATCGTCGCCCATGCCAGGCACGAGAATCACAATAGTGACATCCGCGAGGCGCACGATATCGACTTCGTCCTGCCCGACTCCGACGGTCTCGATCATCACCAGGTCGCGGCCGCTGGCGTCGAGCACGGTGGCAACATCAGCGGTCGTGCTGGCCAGTCCGCCGAGCGAGCCGCGCGTGGCCATGCTGCGGATGTAGATGCCCGAGTCTGCATAATGCGATTGCATGCGAATCCGGTCGCCCAGAATTGCCCCGCCGCTGAACGGGCTGGTGGGATCGACCGCAACAATGCCGATGGTCTTACCCTGCTTGCGATACTCGCGCGCAATCTGATCGACCAGCGTGCTCTTGCCTGCACCGGGAGAACCGGTCAGCCCGATCAGCAGGGCGTTGCCGCTGAACGGAAACACAGCCTTCAGCAGTTCGGTGGACTCGGGCAGGCGATTCTCGACCATCGAGATGGCACGCGCCAGCGCCCGAGGATGGCCTTCACGCAGGCGGGTGACCAGGTGTTGTAAATTGGGCTCGGCTTTCACGGTTGACGTATCAGATTAGCAGGATGGGGAGGAATGTTGCCGCTTTTCAATGACTCGTTCAGATTGTCATCACGAGCGCAGCGAGGGATCTGTTCTCGTCCGCGTCACCACAGGTTTCAGTGGCTCCCAAGGCTTTCCCCATTCCTCCGCAAGATCATCCCATGTCGGGTTATCACGCTCAATGAGTGCAACGCGCTTTGCCCGGTCGAGTCCTTTGACCTGCTTCTCGCGTCGGATCGCGTTGTTCACGTACTGAAAACGTTCGTAATAGACCAGCCGGGTTGATATGATACCGCTGCGTGAAACCCTTGAACTCTCCGCTCTTATGCTGCATCACGCGCCGAAAGAGATTGTTTGTTACTCCGGTATAGATTCGCCGGGAAAGGCTCGACATTATGTAGACGTAGAAACTCTTTTCCTCAGCCATAATCCTTCCGGGGGACGCGAGAACAGATCCCTCGCTGCGCTCGTGATGACAATTCAGGAAGAGAATGGCACGGAAGAGTCAATCGTTCTGTGACACGGGACACATGTAGAGGTGCAATGTAAGCGGGTGCCCCATCCGGGCTGGGTCTGGCCGTGTGGGTCTTTCTAGAACCCACAACAAAATCCCTTTGTTCCACGACAACACCCCCACCCCGCCAAGAGAACGTGGAATGGGGC
This sequence comes from uncultured Acidobacteriaceae bacterium, assembly GCA_963782505.1. Classification (GTDB taxonomy): domain Bacteria; phylum Acidobacteriota; class Terriglobia; order Terriglobales; family Acidobacteriaceae; genus CAVVDY01. The sequence goes on from CAWAKG010000016.1 coordinate 53,652, forward strand.
ACCCAGATTATCGGAAGTCTTGGGGAGAGGCTGCCCCCCATTCTCTCCAGCGCGCCCAAGAGCTCGAAGCGCGCCGCGCAGAAGGCAGGGGCAGCCTGCTATTCAACCCACCCGATCAGGCCATTGGAGTGGGCCGAGGTGGAGTTGGCGGCGGCGGGGGAGGCATGGGCGGCGGAGGCGGTAGAGGACGATCCGCAGCTACTAACCAGTTGCCGACGCTCGTAGGAGTTGGTCGAGGAGGAGTCGGCGGCGGCGGGGGAGGCATGGGCGGCGGAGGCGGTAGAGGACGATCCGCAGCTACTAACCAGTTGCCGACGCTCGTAGGAGTTGGTCGAGGAGGAGTCGGCGGCGGCAGAGGCCGCGGGGTGGGCGGAGGCGGAGTAGGCAGAACCGCAACCACCACACTGGTGCCGAAGGTCGTGGGAGTTGGTCGAGGGGGAGTCGGCGGCGGCAGAGGCCGCGGGGTGGGCGGAGGCGGAGTAGGCAGAACCGCAACCACCACACTGGTGCCGAAGGTCGTGGGAGTTGGTCGAGGTGGAGTCGGCGGCGGCAGAGGCCGCGGGGTGGGCGGAGGCGGAGTAGGCAGAACCGCAACCACCACACTGGTGCCGAAGGTCGTGGGAGTTGGTCGAGGTGGAGTCGGCGGCGGCAGAGGCCGCGGGGTGGGCGGAGGCGGAGTAGGCAGAACCGCAACCACCACACTGGTGCCGAAGGTCGAAGGAGTCGTGGTGTATCCGGCTGTTGCGAAAAACACCAGAGTGACCATCACTCCCATAATGAAGAGTTTGCGAGTCATGGTATTTCTCCTTTAAGAGTCTGTACAGCTCGTTTGATGCCGGTGGCCTAAGAGCCTAAGAAATGAGCTGTAGAGGATTGCGTAGGCGACCCGAGAGGAGACGGACTTCGAGAGTCGGGGCGCAACCTACCTGCCTTGGCGAGTGCTTTAAAGGTTAGCAGCCAAGGACCGGGAGACATCAGATGCAGGATCTGGTGGTGGTCTCGATCGCTGTCACCTAATACGTTTATAGCTTCTGTCCGCCTCAGCGCAAAGGCAAGAACAAAGTTACCTTAGGGCACAAATGTGGGTAGTTCCTTCCCATTTCGGAATGGAGCTTTGAACGGCTATGCTGGTCACGGCGGGCTACCAGAGTCACTTTCTTCTCTGCAATTAGTCTGTTCGCTTTCCGACTGGTTGGCGCAAAGGGCGTGGCTGTTGAAAAAGTCCCTTGGGGGTCTTTCGAACAAAACTTGAAGTGCTAGAAGGCCGTGTAAATGTCTTTCTCGAAATCGGGATACGTTTACCCTCATTCGAGACCACCAACCCAGGACTTTTTCAACAGCCAACGGGCATTACACTTACAACCGCGACACGGGGATCGGCGGCCACTTCTAGACCTCAATCCTTCAATATCTGCCTTGCAATCACCAGCCGCTGGATCTCGCTGGTGCCTTCGCCGATGGTGCAGAGCTTCACGTCGCGATAAAACTTCTCCGCCGGATAGTCCTTGATGAAGCCGTAGCCGCCGTGAATCTGCACACCCTCGTTCGCGGCCTTTACTGCGACCTCGCTGGTGTACAGCTTCGCCATCGACGATTCCAGCGTGGTCTTCATGCCCGCGTCTTTCATGGAAGCAGCACGCATGGTGAGCAGGCGGGCGGCATCGATCTCCGTCGCCAGGTCGGCCAGCTTGAAGCCGATCGCCTGAAATTCGCTGATCGCCTGACCGAACTGCTTGCGCTCCTTGGAATAATCCCGTGCCGCCTCATAGGCGCCCTGGGCCATGCCCAGCCCGAGCGCCGCAATCGAGATGCGGCCGCCGTCGAGAACCTTCATGGCATCGATGAATCCGTCACCTTCTTTGCCCAGCAGGTTCTCTCCGGGAATCTCGCAGTCTTCGAAGATCAGCTCCGAGGTGTCGCTGGCGCGCAGTCCCAACTTGTTTTCCTTCTTGCCCGCGCGGAAGCCCTTCGTTCCCTTCTCCACGACAAACGCCGACAGCCCATGCGTGTGCGCCGTCTTGTCGGTCACGGCGATCACCACCGCCACGTCGGCATAGTGGCCATTGGTGATGAAAGTCTTCGTGCCGTTCAGCACCCAATTCTTGCCCTTACGCACCGCTGAGCAGCGCGCACCACCGGCATCCGACCCCGAGCCCGGCTCCGTCAGTCCCCAGGCGCCGATGAACTCTCCCGTCGCCAACTTCGGGATGTACCTGCGCCTTTGCTCTTCGTTGCCGGCGATGAATATGTGATTGCTGCCAAGCGAGGTATGCGCCGCGACGATGATCCCCACTGACCCGTCCACGCGGGAGAGCTCTTCGATGGCGATTACGTACTCAACGTAGCCCATGCCCGAGCCGCCGTACTCGGTCGGGAAGATGGTGCCCATCAGGCCGAGCTTGCCCAGTTCCTTGATGGTGTCCATCGGAAACTCGCTGGCCTCGTCCCACTTCATCACGTTGGGTGCGATCTCCGCCTGAGCAAAGTCGCGCACCATCTTCTTCAATTGCAGTTGCTCGTCGGTGAGCTGGAAGTCCACGTGTGTCTCCTTGGGCTGGTTGCGAGGGGCTACGAAATCCCCGGTAAGCAGAGGCGGCTTACCTGAGGCACCCAGCTCACCTGCTGCACCCAGCACGCTATCGGCAAACAAGTGGTTATAACACACGGAGGAACCGCCCTCACTGCGGGAGTGAGACTCATGCCAGTCGCTATTCGCTATCCGCTTTTCGCCAAACGCAAAGAGAAGGCAGAAACGTGCCCGAGCCGTAGCTCTCGCCTGCACGACAGCGAAATGCAAAGAGCGATAATAGGGCATGGATACCGTCCGCATGGACATGTGGCTGTGGGCCGCGCGCTTCTTCAAGACCCGCGCGCTAGCCAAGAAAGCGTGCGAGCTAGGCAGGATCCAGTCGAACGGCCATCCTGCGAAAGCTGCGCGCGAGGTGCATGTCGGCGATCAGTTGAAGATCACCAACGACAGCGCCGACTTTGAGGTGGAAGTGCTGATCGCAAACGATGTGCGCGGACCGGCAGCCGTAGCGCAGACCATGTATCGCGAGTCGGACGAGAGCCGCGCTCTTCGCCAGAAAGCGGCGGAAGAGCGCAAGGCTGCGCATCTGTTTGAGCCGATACCCCAGACCAGACCTTCGAAGCGCGACCGGCGAAGGATCATCCAGTTCCGCGGCGGAAGGTGAGCAGGTTAGTCCCTCCACCCTACTTCCCCACTACCGGCAGCACGATGCTCGACGCCGCATCCTTCGAGCGATAGATCCTCTGCGTGGCTTTTACATAGTTCGCATCCGTGGCCTTATAGATGTTCGGCACGAATTTCTGCGGATTGCGGTCGTACAGAGGAAACCACGTGCTCTGCACCTGCACCATGATGCGGTGGCCCTTCAGGAAGACGTGATCGTTCGGATGGAGGTCGATCTTGTATTCCTCGACACGGTTGGGCGGGATCGGTGTGGGCTTTTCCAGGCTCTTACGATAGCGTCCCCGAAAGATGTCATCCGCCACCATCAGCTCATAGCCATTCAGCACCGGCCCCACATTCTTCTTGGCGTCCTCTTGCGTGATCTTCTGGTAGTCCTCCGGATAGACGTCGATCAGCTTCACCACCCAGTCGCTGTCGCTGCCGCTGGTCGCCGCGAAAAGGTCAGCGACAATGTCGCCGGTGACGGTGATGTTTTCCGTCAGAGGATCCGTCTGCCACGTCAGCACGTCAGGCCGATGCTCGACGAAACGCTGATCTTCCACCAGCCACGTCGACCACGTCGGATTGGGATAGGTCGGCGTGACCGGACGATGACGGTACGGCACCGGATTCGCCGGATCGGAGATGTAGGAATCGAACGCATGATGGTCGGTGGGTGGGTCGAAGGACGCTTTACCATTCGAGTGAAGGTAGAGCCTTTTTGTCGTAACCCCCTGAGTGGGCGGCCATTTATCGTAGCTCTTCCATTCGTTGGTACCGGTTTGAAAGGTGACCGCCTCGGGCTGAACCAGGGGCTTGTCATGCAGCCAGTGGGCAAACCACGGCGCCAGAATGTTCGCGCGATAGTAACGGGAGATGTCACTGCCCCAGTCGATGTCGCCCAGTTTGCGCCCGCTCTCGCTCATCCAGCCGCCATGGTCCCACGGCCCAGCGACAAAATAGTTCAGGTGATCGGTGTCGGTCTGCTCCAGAGTCGCGTAGATGCGGGTAGGGCCGACGAAATCTTCCTGGTCGTACCACCCGGCGACGTTCAAATTGGGAACCGTGGTGTGCTTCAGATACTCGGTAACCGAGTGCTCCTTCCAGAAATCGTGATTGGGATGCTCGACGAAATCGTTCCACGTGGGAAGCGTCCCGCGGAAGTAGCGCTCATTAACGTTCGGCAGCGCGCCCAGGTTCAGATACCACGAGTAGGTGTCGTACTGATCGAAGGCGAAGTCGGTGTTCTTCTCTTTGGAACTCTCAAGCAGCGCCGAATATTCGAAGCCATAGCTCAGGCGAAAGGCGCCGTTGTGGTGGAAGTCGTCGTTGATGAACATGTCGTCGGGCGACGCCTGTTCGCTGGCCGCCTTCAGCGCTGGATGCGGCTCCAGCAGCGCCTGCGTCACCAGCCATCCCGGATACGAGATGCCCCAAATGCCCACGCGGCCGTTGTTGTTGGGAACGTTCTTGATGAGCCACTCGATCGTGTCGTAGGCATCGGTACCTTCGTCGATGGACTTGGGATCGCTCTTGTCGCGCGGCGGACGCTGCATGACGAACTTGCCTTCGGACTTGAAGCGGCCGCGAATGTTCTGCTGGACGAAGATGTATCCGTCGGCGACCAGGTCATCCAGCCGCCCTGATTCGTTGAAGTGGTCGCCGTTTTCGGGAACTCCGTACGGAGTCCTCATCATAAGGATCGGAAGCGGCCCGCTTTGGTCCTTGGGCGTCATGATCACCGTCTGCAAGTGCACGCCATCGCGCATGGGAATCATGACTTGCTGATAGGTGAAGTACTCCGGCTTGTACTTCTCCTGGACGGGTGGAGCTTGCGATTCGACTTGCGCGGCAAGCGGTGTGATGAGGGAGCCGACGAACAGCAACGGTAGCGCGGCGAGGGTGAGCCGCGCAATCAACGAACCTGGGCGAGACATGCGCGACAGTATACAAGCATCCGGGCGTCAGGACCCAAGGCCGATCGCCGCCAACAGTCCTTCCAGCGTAGGGATGGTGTGCGCTTTCGAGTAGCAGTAGACGCTGCGCCCGTCGACCAGGACCTCCAGTTCGTGGTAGGCGTGCTTCATCTTCGGTCGAATACCGTATCTGGTTTTGAGTTCGCGCTTCAGGCTCCCGGCCAAGCGTCGTAAGCCGGTTCATATCAGACAGCGGCGAATTTCGATCTGCATGATCGCTCTCCCGCTTTGAAGGGGTACGGCTTCAGCCACGCCGCAAGCCCATTCGAGCTTTGAAGGGGCACGGCTTCAGCCGCGCCGCTTTCCGATCATTTAGCATCACGGCTTTAGCCGCCGAGGGAAATCGCAGCCGTCGCACGATCGAAGTCCCCAGTGGCTGAAGCAGGTCAAAAACAACTTATCTGGAGCAGCTGAAGCTGCGCCCCTTCAACTCTCTTACGTTTTCTGCGCCATCGCGCCACATACGCTCGCTACAACTTCCAGCGCCTTTGCGCATTGCTCGCGCGAGACGTCGAGATGCGTGACGAAGCGCATCGCCTGCGGACCGACGCCGTTGGCCAGCACTCCGCGCTCACGCAGCCGCTTCGACAGCTCGGCTGCGGTCATGCCGGTGCCGCTGATGTCGCAGATCAGGATGTTGGTCTGCACCTTCGCCGGATCGATCTTGAATCCCGGAATCTCGGCCAGCCCCTGCAGCCAGAAACTTCGCGTTGTCGTGATCGGTCTGCAAGCTTCGCCGGGCCCTGACTCCAGCGCGATCAGTCCGGCGGCGGCAAGAATGCCGGCCTGCCGCATGCCTCCGCCGAGCGCTTTGCGGTAGATGCGCCCGCGATCGATCTGCATCGGCACGTCCGACAAGCATGGACCCAACCGGCGCGCCCAGTCCCTTCGACAAGCAGAACATCACGGTGTCGGCCTTCGCCGTAAGCTGGTCGACCGGAATTCCTAGAGCGACGGACGCATTGAAACTGCGCGCGCCGTCAAGATGAACCGGCAGCCCGGCTTCGTGCGCGCGGTCGCAAACCTCGTTCAGAACGTCGGGACGGAGTCACGGTTCCCCCGGCCATGTTGTGGGTGTTCTCCAGCGAGATCAGGCCAGTTTTGGCCGAATGATAGCTCTTGCCCCGCAGCTTCGGCTGTACGTGCTTCCAGGTGAGGATGCCGTCTTCCGCCCAAACCGTGCGCGCCACCACTCCCGAGAAGTGCGCCATCATCGCCATCTCATAGTTGAAGACGTGGCCGCGCTCTTCGCAGATGACCTCCTGCCCATGCGTGGTGTGCAGCTTGATCGCGATCTGGTTGCCCATGGTGCCGCTGGGCACGAACAGCGCCGCCTCGCGGCCGAAGATCTCCGCCGCGCGCTTCTCCAGGCGGTTGATGGTCGGATCTTCGCCGTAGACGTCATCGCCGACCTCGGCTTCGAACATGGCGCGCCGCATCTCGGGCGACGGCTTGGTGACAGTGTCGGAACGAAGGTCGATTAGAACGTCAGTCGTCTTGCCGCCGTTGTCATTTGCGGATGAATACATAAGCGTCTCTGAGTTTCCGAGTTTAGCAGCGTTTGGCGTACCTCCGAGGTAGCTGCGTCAGGCATGGTGTTTACCAAAACATAATCTCGACGGCACAAGAGCTGCCACCGTCTGTTGCACCGATTCCGGTGCATTCTCCGGGGTACCCCCCCTCCCCCTCGCAAAATCTTGAAAACAATTGGTCGATTTTAAGAATGCCCCGCAAAATCTTGAGCGCGTGGGACTTACAGGCAAAATCTTGCCAAATAGGAACTTAGCTGGATTTTTTGGCGGGTGGGAAACTTTGAGTGTTTTATGGGTGGTTAACAACCGCGAATGGGAAGAAGGAACTGTCACTCCTTCAATCATGCCCCCAGCGCGATGAGGTTGGTGCGAGAGACACCACTCCTCTGCATCCCTTAGCTGACAATGTACTGAATTCGTCGAGCACGAGCTAGTGCGTGCGTCACAACGGTGTGTGATAAGAAGTGATCCTGCGTTGAGATCCCACATAATGTGGGCCACCTGTGATCTTTCAAGACGTTGTTCCCATCCATCGAAACCCCGCGCTGGACGGGACAGCCTCACCCGTGGCAATGCAAAGGCGGGCCGCCCCTGCGACTTTGTGAGATACTCTGCTGCATTACCGGAAGGCGAAAGGGCTGTGCGGATGCAAGAAGAGGACGTGCAAGACCTAGTGCAAGACCTACTACCGATTGAAGACGTACGAACGGCGGAGGGCGATAGCGAAGTCGCTCCGGTATCGTACGTGATTTCCAGCTACGGAGCTGACTACACCGTAGACGGTCTCGTAAAGCGAATCCGAGAAGGGTCTATTTACGTGCCTCAATTTCAACGAGGATTCGTCTGGGACATGAAGGACGCCGCCCGATTTGTTGAGTCCCTTCTCCTCGGTCTCCCCGTACCCAGCATTTTTCTTTCTAAAGAGGCCGACACCGGAAAGTTACTCGTAGTGGACGGACAGCAGCGACTGTTGTCGCTAAGGTACTTCTACGACGGCATCTGGGAGCCAACAAAAAGGGAATTCTCTCTTAGGGGAGTGGGAGGATCCTTCGAGGGAAAGACATACAAGACACTCCGAGATGAAGACCGGCGGCGTCTCGACGACGCGATCATACATGTGACGATCTTTAAGCAGGATGAACCCTCCGACGACCAAAGCGGCATATATCAGGTGTTCGAACGCCTGAACTCCGGCGGCAAAAGGCTGACGCCCCAGGAGATACGCAGCGCCGTGCACCACTCCGGGGGGATGCGCACGTTCCTGCAAGATCTGAATAAGAATCCCGAATGGCGCTCAATCTATGGACCTGAAGATTTTCGAATGCGGGACCAGGAACTCATCCTGCGCTTTCTGGCGTTCTATTATGACGCCGACCGCTACGAGAGCCCTCTTGTGTCCTTTCTCAATAGCTTTATGGGGCGCTACAAGAAGCTGGAGCAGCAGCGCGCCGACGAGATGAGGAAGGCCTTCGACGATGCGATTCACGTAGTTCATGAAGCGATTGGAGACTCTGCCTTCAGACCGGTCCGTGCGCTTAATGCGGCCGTTTTTGATTCGGTCATGGTCGGCCTCGCACGTCGCCTGAATAACGGACCGATCAACGACCTCGATAAGTTTACGAGCGCATACGAGAATCTCCTGAATGACGCCAAGTTTCTGGATGCCTGCGGCCGAGGCACGGCGGGGGAAGAGCGTGTCAAAACCCGTATCAGCCTAGCCACTGATGCATTTGCCGGAGTTCCCTAGGACGATGCTGGAAATTAAACGGCAGAAGCAGCGCCTAGACGAGCTGTTCGATGCGGCTGGGAGGCTCTCCGACGTCGAGTTGCAGTCCCACTGGTCCCGATATCTCTGCATCCTCGTCTGCGGGTTCCTTGAGAACTCGGTCGAGCTCTGTCTGTCTGAGTACGCTAGGCAACGAAGCGATCCGACTGTGGCGAATTTTGTGAGCGCCAAACTTAGGGGGTTCCAGAGTCCTAAAATGGGTTCCATCGCTGAACTGTTTGGCGCTTTCAAGCCAGAATGGAAATCGGAAATAGACGGGGCAACCCAAGGGCAGCTGTCCGATTCCGTGAATAGCATCGTCGGAAACAGGCACAGAATAGCACATGGTCAGTCCGTGTCCCTTTCGTTGAGCAGCCTAAAGGATTACTTCAGGGATGCAGCGGCCGTGGTTGCCCTTCTAGAGAAAACCTGTGGAGTCTAGGGCGGGTTCGACGGGTGTCCCACATTTGCCACCGGTTTGAACGAATGAGTGGGGGCTATCGCAGACGAAAACGCAACTCGCGATCAACATCCCGTCATCTCCGAAATCAAGCCGAACGCGGCCGAAGGATAGAACCATTTTGCACGTGCAGAGCAATCGGTCCACAGCAACAAGGCCTCATGCCGGTGTGTTTTGCTTCCAGTACGAGTTGCGGGGAAAATGAGGAATCTCCGCTTTACACTCCGGGCACTGCCCGATCTTGCCGATTCCCGCTTTGTTTCCTTCTAGAACATGGAACAAGCGTCTCTGCTTGTCATAACAGTGAATGCAATACGGGTTGTCATCGTTCGGCACCCACAACAGGTGCGCCCAGATTTTTGCGCCATCCGCCGACTTTTGGTCACGGCGCACCGACTCCAGTTCAGCCGACAACGATTGAATTCTTAACTGCTGTTCGTAATTAGTCGCCTGCAATTCGGTTATTTGTTGGTATGCATCAAGCACGGCTTGATATTCGGGAATCTTGTCGGCTGCTCGGAGCACGCTCGCCGCGCCCTTGAGGGTATCCATTAACACCATGGCGTATATATAATCGCGTGTCCTCGTCTTGTCCAGCAGCGAACCCGGCGGGTGGCCTACATTTGCCTTCGGTTGGCAAATGTGGGAGTGCGCGATGTACGCCGCGAGTCTTATGCCGTCCCTACGGGACTCGTAACTACCTAACTCCTCACCCAGCCTTGAAAGGCTGGGCTTTCTTCTGTCGTCCCTACGGGACTCGAGGCCTTTTTCGACGTCTACCCAGCATTGAAACGCTGGGCTTAGATCTGCTGTCCCTACGGGACGGGCGCATAGCTTGTCCCACCATCGTTGCTCCATCATGAGTTTCGTAAACAGACCCTGAAGCGAATGGGCTAAGCTCTGCTGCGCCTACGGCGCGGGGGTTGTCGACGCGAAAATCCCACATGCTAACAGCGGGCAAATGTGGACGGCCTCTCCGGCAGGGGCTGAAGCCCAAGAGTGGATTGAGGCGTTCGGCACGGCTGAAGCCGCGGGTGGCCCGCATTTGCCTGCGGTTGGCAGATGTGGGAGTGATTGGCGTCCGCCGCTACGTTTATGCCGTCCCTACGGGACTCGCACTATTTAACTCCTCACCCAGCCTTGAAAGGCTGGGCTTTCTTCTGTCGTCCCTACGGGACTCGGGGCTTTTTCCCTACGTCTCCCAGCGCTGAAGCGCCGGGCTATCTTCTGCTGTCCCGACGGGACGGGCGCATAGGTTGTCCCAACATCGTTGCTCCATCATGAGTTTCGGGACAGACCCTGAAGCGCTGGACTAAGCTCTGCTGCGCCTACGGCGCGGGATTTCTTGTTGCTCAATCCCCTCCGATCGAAGCCCCACATTTCCCGACTGAAGGGAAATGTGGGCACCCGTGCCTCTAAGAAACCTATTCAACCGGGTGTGGACAACAACTCGCGCGGGATTATGAGAATCTTTTCCCGGGCCGAGCGTCAACCATACGTGAGGGTAGTGCTCTGTCCGACCTCGATAATATATCCGTCAGGATCGCGGATGTAGCAGCGGGTCTCGCCGTACTTGGGGATCGGCTCCGTGATGAACTCGGCTCCTCGACTTTTCCATAATTCATAACACGCTTGAATATCTGCAACGCGGAAATTCATAAAGCTGTTGATGTGATTCGGGTCGGGGACGCTGAGCGTTACCGTCGGCTTATCCGGGGTGGGCCCGCCTCCAACGTTCAGAATCATCCAGATATTCGCAAGCTGAAGGTACCCAGGCGCGTTGCCGTCACCCAGGCTCAGAATGCGAGCGCCGAAGACCTTTTCGTAGTAGCGAGCCGATCGCTCGATGTCGGCGACGGTGAGAAAACACGCGATGCTCATCCCCTCTCGCGGGGGCATCTCATAGCTCTTCTGTTCGATTTGTACGCTGTTCATTGACTCCTCCAATTCGATAAGTAGTGCTCACACTAGGCGTGTTCGACGCGACAGCTGCGGTCACGCGCGTGGTCTCTGTCATTCCAATCGTGCCGCCCATTCGATACCCCTTTCGATGTCAGACCGACATCTTGTCAGAGGCTCGAATGCCAACGCGAGGACATGAGCCCGCTCGCTAGATGCATGTATCGGAGGAAAGGTCGCAGCGAGAGGCTTACGACAGCAGAAATCGCCGGGTGACCCGGGCGATGCCGCGTGCCGCACACATTCCTTCGTTTGGAATGCGTGGGACTGAAGCGGTACGCATGATGAAGTCAATAATGGGTGTTCAAAGTTGCGCGATCCCGCTCCTCCGAACTTAACGGATGAGTCGGGCACCGGCAACGCATAGACGCATAATGGAGTCATGTCCGCTGCTGATTTCAGCTTCAACCAAAATTTGTGCGTCATCCTGGTGCGCACCCGTAATCCGCTCAACATCGGAGCGGTAGCACGGGCCATGGCGAACTTCGGCATTTCGCAGTTGCGGCTGGTGGCGCCGTATGATCTGGCGTTTCGCGAAGCCCGCTCAGCGGTCGGAGCCAGCGAGCTGTTAGCCAACGCCGAGGTCTGCCAGAGCGTTGCGGAAGCCGTCGCCGACTGCACACTCGTCGTTGGCACAACCGCAGGCACAAATCGCAGCATAAGCCTTCCGCTCATTGATCTACCCGAAGCAGCCCGCCAGATGACTGACGCCGCACACACCGGGAGGGTAGCACTGCTGTTTGGCTCCGAAAAACGCGGTCTCGCTAACGAGGACATGAGCTACTGCCATTGGCTGATGCGCATTCCCACAACCCGGCAATCTCCTTCCATGAATCTCGCGCAGTCGGTCGTCGTGGTGCTATACGAACTGGTTCGAACCTGGAACCAGACGCCGGCAACCGTAAACTCCGAAGCCATAGCTGCTGCCGGTCCTGCAGCGAAGATGCAAAGTCTGCGGCGGCTCGCCGAGGTCATGCACGAAGCTCTGGAGTGTTCCGGCTATTACTCCGAAGCGGCCGCTGCGACTTCGGAAGAACAACTTCGCCGACTGCTGCTTCGCATGAAGCTGACCGAACCTGACGCGGAAATCGTCGTCGGAATGTTCCGTCAAATCCTGTGGAAGCTTCGCGCGAACTCGCCCCAGTGATACGCATCCCAAGTAAGCGCGACGAGTGGCCCACATTTGCGTGTGGTTGGAAAATGCGGGAGTGCGAGAAATAGGCTGAGAACGTGCCACGCCGGTCCTATCGAATTGCGCCATTCTGGTTCGGTGGACTTCATGACATTTATCTGGATTTCACCGCTGAGATCGCGCATTTCCCGACTGACGGGAAATGTGGGCCACTCTTCGGCAGGGGCTGAAGCCCGAACGTTGATCGACGCGTTCGGCACGGCAGAAGCCGTGCCCTGATACAGAGCTTGAGCGTGCCCTCGATCCCGCTCGTCCGAACTGAACAGATGACTGGGGCACCCAGCAGGCATTAGGGAAGGCGCCAAATAAGAAATGCTCCGGATCACTCCGGAGCATTCCCGCCAAATCGCAAAGCCTACTTCGGACTGCCATGTCCGTGCGACGCGTGGCTGGCGCCCATACCGCCGGCGTGGCCTTCCCCGCCGAAGGAACGGAAGGAGCCCCCGGGGGACCCCATCGCCGATCCGTAGCTGCCAGTCCCCGGCCCACGCGAGCGGTGGACGGAACATAGGTGGGTGAAGGAGTCGCGTACACATGGCTTCCGGCATAGGGTCCGTAAATGGAGCGCGTGTCGCTGCCGTGATTCCCCTGGAATGCACTGATCGAGCCGTAACCTGCCGGCCCAGGATGCGGTACAACGCCGGCTCTATCAGCCGCACTATAGCCGGGAACGACGCTGCGGAAGTTCGGCGGCAAGCGGCCACCCGGAATCGCAGCCGGCAAGTTGCCAATGGTTCCCACCCTCACGGTCGGCGCATAGGCCGTGCTGGCAGGTAGTGTCGGCCGGGCTGGCGGCTGCCATCCGGCAGGACCATGGACTACAGGCGCGCCGTGAAATCCATTCGCATACCAGCCGCCTCGATAGCCATTCCATGCTCCAGGGAACCAGAACCAGCCGCCATTCACGAACGACCACGCGCCATAGTGATAAGGCAGCCATCCCCAGGGATACGCGGAAGCCCACATATAGCCAAAGCCGGGGCAGAACGACCACGCGCCGGCGAGATATGGGTTCCATCCAAGCCAAGACCCGACGCCATAGGGCTGCCAGCCGTAGCCAGTTCCGGGAACGTACGACCAGCCGCCGTAGTAGCTCAGGTCGGAGTAACCGTAGCCGTTGATGTTCGGCCCGTATCCGGTGTTGTTGTACGAATAGGCCTGCTGATACGAGGAGCGTTCGTCATTCCACTGATCGAGAGGCGCGGCGTCCACGCCCTTTGCGATGTCGTATCCCGTAGCATTATTAGGATCGACGGTAAGCGTCTCCTTTTTCGAGACCTTCACTTCATGCGGCTGGTTCTCCAGCTCAACTTCACCCTTCACAACGGCCAGGCGAGGATTGCCGGAGTCGTCGCTGAGGCGCAGTTGCGTGTCGCGATGCACCAGAAAAGTCGAATCGCCAACGCTAGCGCGGTAGATCTCGTCCTTGCCAGACTTGGTGTCGAAGTAGACGGTCCCCTTGACCAGCTCAACGTCGTTCACTTTGTCGCCGGCATCGTTGATCAGCAGCTTGTTGAAGCGAACCTCGGAGTTTTCGCCCACGCGTACGGTGCTGTTGTTTTCAAACTCGACTTCGGCCAGCCCGTCGTTGCCGGTCACCAGACGCACGCCTTCAGTGACGGGCATGTTCAGGATGGCTCGCTCCAGCCCCTGCCCGGTGGCGCGGTCGATCTCAACGGAGCCGTCAACATAGCTCAGGCGGATGATGCGAACGTGCGACTCGGCTTGCGCACGCACGCCGGCCAATGCGAACAGCACGGCCAACATTACTGTAACTACACTCCCCATGCGCCTTGCCATATCTCTGCCTCAGAAGTCTCCCTGGTTGGTCGAACGCGTCGAATTCGGCTCCCGGCGTGTCCTGGGAGCCACGTCGAAAGCACCTCTTCCTATAGCTATTTAACACCGCTTTGATGCAAAGTTGTCACAAATCGGCGCATGTAGTCATAGCGTTTCCGGTGAGGGGAATCCCTAGGGCTGGCTGCTGCCCTGCTTTGGTGGGAGCGTGGCCTCCGGCCGCGCCGATTTTAGTAGCTGCCGGGCCTGCAGCCGGGCCACATGCATGATCTCGTCATCCCCGGCGATCTTGCTCAAAATGGGCTCGATGGCTTGTAGCTCATCTGCCATCCCACTGGCTCGTAAGTCAGTGAGCTCCTTCAGTCGGGTATCCATTCCGAGTTTGTCGAACCGGTACTGGTACGCGAGTTTGCGGCCATAGTCGATGGTCACTGCAATCGCCTGAAACAGCTTCGTAAGCTGCTGGATGTTGGCATTGGGCGAATAGTTATACGTGGTCGAGGTGTCTATTCCAGGGCCGTGGAACTCCAGGGTCTTGGTCCCGGTTTTTGCGATGTTCTTCTGCTTGGCGTCAAACTGCCCCTGAAAGTAGTCAGCCGCTTTGGCCCATTCAAAGACCTTCTGGACATTCGCGCCGGACATTGTGAAATCTTGCTGGAAGGCCTCATTGTCGCCGTTTTCTGCGGGATTGCCGGTCCCGCTGAAATGGCCGGCGCCGTTCTCCTGCACGGTGAAGACGTAATCCACCCAAGGCTGGCCCTGGGCCCAGTTGAACCTGAACACGACGGTCGGCGCCTGCTCCGGACTGGCGGCCTGCTGTGCCTGCATGCACGCGGCCAGGCAGATCAGACAGACGGTGCATAAGAAAGTGCGGTAGGACGCCATCTTCAGGGAAAAATTGTAATCGATTTCAGCAGCCGGCTCCCGCGGATTGCCGCTGAAGCGTTGCGGCAGTATGCAGGTGGCAGATGGCAATGGCGAGTGCGTCGGCCACATCTGGAGGCTCGGGCGGTTCGGCCAGATCGAGAAGCCGCGCCACCATAATCTGAACCTGCGACTTCTCTGCCCGGCCATAACCTACGACCGCCGACTTGATCGACAGCGGCGAATAAGCGACCACCGCCAGCCGCGCCTGGGCAGCGGCCAGCATGGCCACACCGCGCACGTGGCCGAGCTTCAAGGCCGATTTGGCGTTCACCGCGTAGAAGACATCTTCGATCGCGACCGTCTCGGGATGATGCTGGGCGATGATCTGATCCAGGCCGTCACTAATAGCCTTGAGGCGAAGCTCCAGCGCGTCGCGAGATGCAAGCCGGATGGCGCCGCTACACACGTGGTGGAGTCCGCCGGCGTCGTCCTGCTCGACCACGCCGTAGCCGGTGTACTCGCCGCCGCAATCGATGCCCAAGACTCGCATGATCTGGGAAGAGTGTAGCAAGGGCCGGCGCGGTCGATTCCGCGAAATCATCGCCCGTAGCGGTTGCGTTAACAACCACGGGTTGCAGATTGCGCGAGTTGCTAACCTGCGATCAGAGCAACTCCTTTACCGAATGCGGCTGGCGGCGGCTCGCAGGCGCGAATCGATCTTTCCGCTCAGCATCAGCCCCAGCATGCGGAAGTCGCTGATGAACGACCAGAATGGATGCCCAAAGGTCGCCGGCTTGTTCTTCTCCACCAGGAAGTGGCCGGTCCACGCAAGTCCGTAGCCGACTGGAAAGAACAACAGAGCGTACAGGGGTTTGCGAGCGAGGAGCGCGCCAGCCACAACGCCCACGCCAAGGACCGTTCCCGTGGCATGCAGGGCGCGATTGGCCGGATTGCTGTGCTGTTGCAGGTAGAAGTCGAAGAACTCGTCGTAGGAAGAAAACTGCGGTGCGTCGCTCACGGATGCTTCTCCTGTCGCCGCCTCCGTTGAAGCGGCCGCCGGTGCGTCTGCGAAGTATAGCAATGATAAGCGCCCGCGCGACGCCGAGCCGGATTGCTTGTGATAAGGCGATGTTACGCTAGCAGGAAGCCTTGCCAGTCGGAGGCCGTTGTAAACTCAGTTCTGCGCAATTCTTCTTTTGCAAGCGCCCGCTGGGAGGGAATATGAAGTGCACAGCGCCGTGCTGTCTGGGCCTGCTCCTGATCTACCATCGCAATGATGTATCATCGCAGACCGGGCACGATGTCCCCCACTGTCATCCGGCTAAACCGGCGCAACTCCCGAGCGAAAGATCAACCTGAGGAAAGCCTACGGCGAACTATCCATATATAGCTTTCGGGGAAAGGAACCAACTGTGAAGGTTTCTCAAATCTTGGCGGCAACTTCCATCCTTGCGCTGGCGTGTAGCGGAATCGCTAGCGCGCAATCCTCCTGGACGCCTTTAAACAATCAGCCTGTCACGGTCGGAGGTTACGACGGGGTGGGCGCTATGCTCCAGCTTCGGGACGGCCGCATTCTCGTGCACCACGAGAATGGCACTGGAAACCTCAACTGGGGCTATACCGATTGGTATTACCTGACTCCTGATGCCTACGGCAGCTATGTCAACGGAACATGGAGTCCGGCTGGCAATACGAACGCCAACTATCAGCCGTTGTACTTCAGCTCGCAGACCCTATTGAATGCAGTTAACCACGGAAATAGCTCGGACTGCCCGTCCGGCCAGCAATGTGGCCAGGTCATCCTCGAAGGCGGAGAGTACAACGCCAATATCGGGACCTGGACCAACCAGGGTGTAATCGGAACCTATGCTCCCTTCACCGGCGGGATCAAATTCACAGCCAACAATCCGCCTTCCGGATGGCCGAATATAGGCGATGCCGCGGGTGTCATCCTGTTCGACGGGGCCTATCTGCAGTCGAGTTGTTGCAATGGCCCTGGCCAGCAGAATGCCGTTTTTAATGGTCCAAACTCGTGGATACCGTCCGGTAGTACCCTGACGTCCTCCACCGACGAATCCGGTTACACGCTCTTGACCAACGGCCAGGTACTGCTGGTCGACACCAAACGAGCGCCCTCCTGCCCCAACCCGACGCAGAGCTCCGAGCTGTACACCGTCACCGATCCGGTGACCGGTGTTGGAACGTGGGCCTGCGGGCCGACCATCCCGGTGCTGCTGTACGGAGGCGACGAGGAGCTGGGTTCCGGCGTGATGATGTACAACAACAAGGTCTTCCAGGTAGGCGGCACCAAGAATGTCACTGCAATTTATGACGTAGCGCTCAACAGCTGGTCGGCCGGCCCAGTTCCCGATGCCAACCTCAGCCAGTCGGACGGCCCGGGCGCACTTGAGCCGAACGGCAAGGTCTTGGGCATGTATAGTCCGGGACTGTTCGAGAACGGCTGCTATTTCCTGGAGTACGATCCCGATACGAACACGCTCACCAACACTACGACGAGCCTGATTCCGCAGCCCGCGGATTGCACGCCGCCGTCACACGATACCTCCTACGACGGAATGCTGATGATCCTGCCCACCGGCCAAATCATGTTCACGGCATTCAATCTATACGTGGAGGTTTACAACCCTGCGCCGGGGATTGCCACGTGGACGTGCAACAGCTGCGTGCCTGCACAAAGCTACCCCCTTGCTGCTTCCATTGCGTTGACGACCCCCAAGCTGATCAGCGGTTCTATGAATAACGTCGTGTATGGCTCCCGGCTGAATGGCATGTCGCAGAACAACTTCTACGGAGATGACAAACAGTCTGACACCAACTTCCCGTTAGCTCGCCTCACTTGTGCGAACGTGCAAGGCAACACCTGTACCCCAGGCTACGTGTACTACGCGTTCACGCACGATGATGGGCCCGCCGGACCCAATGTGCACTCCACCGCTCCGACGAATTTCGGGTACACCCATTTCGATCTGCCGTCGATGCCTGGTGGAATGTACGATTTCCAGACAGTAACGAACGGCATTCCTTCCAACTCGGTTCGCTTGACCGTGGTCTGTCGCGACGCCCGGTGTTCACAGTAGCTCTGGGAAACGAAAGCGCTCGCAAGCGAGCGCTTTCGTCATTCCGCCAATTCCCTCTCCAGTTGGCGGCGGCCGGAACGCGCGTGTTCGTAGCATTTCTGGCGGCGCTTGTTGTCGCTAGCTCGCCGGTTCGGTGACGCGCGGATGCTTCCGCCAGGCTCCTTCCTTTGAAGCAACGGTTGTAATCAGCGTTGTCACAACCAATCCGTGTCCTCTACGGGGCTCGACCATCAAATCAACTCGCTTCTCAAGGGTTCCAAATTCCGGCTCGAATTGACTCTTACCTATTCCACCATGTAGCTTCATGCCACCGATTCCGGTTCGAATCGACTTGCGGAGTGCGCGATGAAATATCGGTATGGCATCGCGGTCCTGATCTCAGCCTCGCTGTTGGTGGCGCCGGCTGTTGCGCAAAGCCCATTTGCCCCGAAGGTAACTGGACCGCTTTCGCAGCGCGTTGTGGCCTATGTCATCGACGCCAAATACAACCCTGACAAACACTCCATTGACGCCACCGAGACACTGACCTATCACAACCTGACGGGTCAGCCGCTCGACCGCTTCCCTTTTCACCTTTACCTGAACGGTTTCCAGCCCAAAGCAACGTGGGTGCACGAAGCGCATCGCGACGGCAGCTTTCGCACCACCACCTTCGAGGACGCATGGGATCCCAAAGACAATGGATCCAACGATGTGACCTCCATCGAGGTGGCCGGCATGGGAGACCTCACCAAGCAGATGAAGTTCGTCTCTCCTGACGACGGCAATCCCGACGACAAGACCGTGTTTGAGGTGCAGCTTCCTCGCGCGGTGCAGCCCGGCGAGGACGTGGTCTTCAAGATGAAGTTCCACGCCGTCTTCCCCGAGGTGATCGCGCGCACGGGCTATAAGCGCACTTTTCTGCTAGCAGGACAGTGGTTCCCAAAGGTCGGCGTGTGGTGGCACGGCGCGTGGAACTGCCATCAGTTCCACGCGTCTGACCGAGTTCTTCGCCGACTTCGGCACCTACGACGTGAAGATCACGCTGCCCAAGAACTACGTCATCGGCGCGACCGGCGTGCAGACCGGAGAGACCGAAAACAACGACGGCACCAAGACCGTTGCCTTTCATGCCGAGGATGTTCACGACTTTGCCTGGACCGCCGATCCGAACTTCAAAGTAGTGAACAGCGAATTTGACGGCAGCGTGGGCGCGGTGAAGATTCGCTTGCTCACTTACACGGGCCACAAGAGCTCCTGGGACCGCTACATCAAGATCATGCAGGAAACGATGAAGCGCTTCGACGAGTGGTACGGGCCCTACCCTTACGCGCAGATCACCGTGGTCGATCCGCCGCACGGCGCGACAGAAGCCGGCGGGATGGAATACCCGACGTTCATTACCGGTGACACCACCTGGTGGGCACCCAAGGGTCAATACCTCTTCCCCGAGCTGGTCACGGAACATGAATTTGGGCACCAGTACTGGTACGCGATGGTGGCGACGAATGAATTCGAGAACGCCTGGCTCGACGAAGGTATTAACAGCTACACCGAAGCTAAAGTGATGGATGACATCTACAGCCGCGACACCAGCGTCTTGAATTTCCTGGGCGCCCAGCTTGGCGAACCGGCCTTGCAGCGTGAGCAATACCTGAGCCGGCCCGATTTTGATTCGCTCGCTCGGCCCAGTTATACCGACATGAGCTTCGGATCCTATGGCGCAATCAGCTATGGCAAGACGGCCAGCATGCTGTTGACGCTGGAGAACGTTGTCGGCGAGAAAACCTTGCGCGAGGCGCTGCACAACTACTTCATGAAGTACCGCTTCACGCATCCCACGCAGGAAGACTTTCTGCGTAGTGTCAACGAGACCGCGCAACAGGATTTGGGCTGGTACTGGCAGCAGGCAGTATATGGCACGCAGATGCTGGACTACGAAGTGCTCCGCGCTGACTCGACTCCGGTGAACTGGTACGACCCCAAGCTGGAAGAGAAGAAAGGCGAGACCGAATATGAGACGCAGATCATTCTGCATCGCAAGGGCGATTTCATCTTTCCGGTGGAGGCTGAAATCAAGTTCGACAATGGCGAAAGCGACCGCGTGCGCTGGGATGGGCGCGAGCGTTGGGTACGTTACGTGTATGTGAAGAAGGCGAAGGTGGTGTCGGTCCAGATCGATCCGGACTATCGCGTGACGATGGATCACGACTATCTCAATAACAGCCACTCCGAGGACATGCAGAACCTTGCCGTAATGAAGCTGACGACATATTGGACATTCGTATCGCAATTCCTCGGCCAGATGCTGGGCTGGCTGACGTAGATACCGAGGCGACATTGGCGACTGAGAGCAACGGAGTGCTGACACGTGGATTCGCGCTGACCCTACGCCATCAGCGCATTCTGTGGTGGGTCTTCGCGGTCAACTTCATCCTTGGTGGCCTGGGTTCCAGCGGCATTGCCCGCGCTTTAGGCAGCGCTCTTCATCACAGTCTGGCGGGCGAGAAATTGGCCAACGGCTTTGATGTCGGCATGTTCCTCGAACTGGTGGGCCAGCCGGACGTGAAGCTGTTCAGCCATGCCGGCCCGGTCTTCATCTTCGCCGCGCTTTATTTCCTTTTTCTTCTGTTTATCACGCCGGGGATTATCTCGGTCTATCTCGGGGACCGCCGGTTTTCAACAGGCGAGTTCTTCAGGGCAGCAGGCGCGTTCTTCTGGATCTTCGTGCGGCTGGCGCTATGGTCGCTGATTCCTTTCTTGGCGGTGCATATTCTTCAGCACCTGATTTCGGAGCTGGCAAGCTACGTGGGCGATCGCGTTGCCTATGATCAAGCCGGATTCCTCATCCTCGTCCTGGGCAGCATTCCAATCCTGCTGGCATTCATCTGGATTCGCCTGTGGTTCGACCTGGCGCAGGTGCGCGCCGTCGCCGGCAACGACTGCTTCACGCGACGCAACGCGGCCCGCACATTCCGAAGTGCCATACGCCGTGCCTGGAACGCTTACTGGGCGTACGTGTTTGTATGCGTGCTGGCGTGGATCGTCTGCGGGGTCGCGGTGCTTCTGTGGATCGAGGTCCCGGCGAGAGCAGTTTGGCTTACTTTTCTCCTGCTCGAAGTCGTGATGCTGGCCCAGATCTTCGCGCGCCTGTGGCAGAAGGCGTGTGCCACAACGTGGTACACGATGAATCCGGAGCCGGTTGCGCTAATGCCGGGCCCGGCGCCGTTAGAGCCGTACACACCGATGGCGATCCAGGAACCTTCGGGGACCGCTTCGGATATCGACGCCCCGATAGCTGCAGAACCCGAGCCTGCGCCCGAGCCACTGCCGCCTTCCGAACCCCAGCCGCGGGATACAACAGAGTAGCTATCACGCGAAAACGAAAAAACGGGGCGCTGGTTACGCCCCGTGTCATAACTGGCCTCTGAAGTTGGCCTTTACTCGTTTGCTCCAAACGATTTCAGGTCTTCTGGTCCTTCTTGCAGCGCCACTTTCTCTTTGCCCTGAACCATTACCCGGACGCTTTCTACCACGTCAGGATTGGCCAATGTTGTGATATCTCCAGTGTTCATGTTATTGGAAAGGGCGGCGAGAACACGCCGCATGAGCTTGCCGGATCGTGTTTTCGGCATATCCGGAACAATGAGGATCCTGCGCGGGCGGGCAATTTTGCCAATCATCGTCTCGATCACGTGATTGACCTTGGTCAGTATCTCCTGATGCTGAGTCGGCAATACATCAGGCTGCACGACGATATAGACCTCAGGCACACGGCCTTTGATTTCGTCCACCACCGGCACCACTGCCGCTTCTGCCACTTCGGGAACGGTCAGGCATGCGGACTCGATTTCTTTTGTGCCCAAGCGGTGCCCGGCAACGTTGATGACGTCATCCACGCGTCCCAGTATCCGGAAATAGCCGTCCACGGCCAGCACGGCTCCGTCCGCGGCAAAATATGGCCAGTCTTGCCACCTCTTGCTGTTGGGATCCTTGCAGTACTTGCTGTAGTACTGGGAGACGAATCGCTCGCGATCACCCCAGATGGTTTGCATGATTCCCGGCCAGGGATTCCGAATGCAGATGTTTCCTGCCTTCCCTGAACCGGCAAGCACTTCCTCTCCCATTTCGTCGATGATTACGGGGTAGATGCCGGGCATGCCAGGGCCAGCACTTCCCGGCTTCATGGGATTCAGAGCCGGCTTGGTAGTGCACAGGAATCCGCCGTTTTCAGTTTGCCACCACGTGTCGACAATCACTGCCTCACCTTTGCCCACGGTGTCGTAATACCAACGCCAAACCTCTGGCTCAATGGGTTCTCCGACGGTGGTCATGTGTTTGAAATGATAGTTGTACTTGGTGGGTTCATCGTGACCGGCCTTGCGCAACATGCGGATGGCCGTGGGCGAAGTGTGAAAGATGTTGACGTCCAGCCGCTCGGCTATCCTCCATACTCTGCCGGCGTCGGGATAAGTCGGGACACCTTCGTAGATAACGCTGGTGGCGGCCAACGCCAGAGGGCCATAGACAATAAAGGAGTGACCAGTAATCCAGCCGATGTCGGCCATGCACCAGTACACGTCTTCGGGGTGAATGTCCTGGATGTATTTCGAGCAGCCGGTGACATAAGCGAGGTAGCCGCCGGTGCGATGTTGACAGCCTTTCGGCTTTCCCGTGCTGCCGCTGGTGTACATAAGAAACAACGGCGCCTCCGCATCCATGGGAACGGGAGGCACGATCTCACCCGAGTAGTTCGGCAGGATCTCGTCAACGAAGAAATCGCGGCCTTCCACAAACGGGGAAGCGGACGCATTCTGGCCAGGGTGACGCCTCCACACCAGAACTTTGTCGATGGTCTGGCCGTCCTGCTTGGCTGTGTCGATCGCTATGTCGGCAGCCGCTTTGTGGTCGAGCAGCTTGCCGTTGCGATAGTAACCATCCATCGTGATCAGGATATGGCTACCCGAATCGGCAACGCGCCGGCCGCAAGCCTCGCCGCTGAAGCCTCCAAACACGACCGAGTGAATCACCCCCAGGCGGGCACACGCCAGCATGGTGATCGGCAACTCGGGCACCATGGGCATGTGAATGGTGACGCGATCTCCGCTCTTCAGGCCACAGAACTCGCGCAGCAGCGCCGCGAATTCATTCACCCTCACATACAGTTCGCGGTAGGTGACGGATACAGTCGCCTCGGACTCCGGTTCGGGGACAAAGATGAGCGCCGCTTTGTTCTTGTACTTGGCAAGGTGCCGGTCAACGCAGTTGTATGAGGCGTTGATCTTACCGCCCACGAACCACTTCCAAAACGGCGGATCACTGGTGTCCAGCGTGGTGTCCCAGTACTTGTCCCAGCTCAACATATCGGCATACTCCCGGAAGCATTCCGGAAAGTTTTTCTCGCTGAAACGTACGTTGATGTTGGGATCGGTCAGATTTGCCTGGCCGATAAATTTCGCCGAAGGATAATAGTATTCTTCTTCCCGCCAATGTACTGCGATTTGAGCTTCGGTGGTCTCGATTACCACATTCGGCGTCTGAGTCTGCGCCATATCTATTACTCCTTGAGGTTTCTGAATTTGTGATGCAACCCTGGCAGTTCTTCGCCATCATTTCCTGGGTTGACGGAGCGCGTTTTGGCGCTTCGTTCAGGCCCATGAGATGGAACATTCTAGTACGTCAGTGCAAACCCGCTGCCCCATGCTAGAACATTTAAGGTGGCCTCTGACAGGAGCTCTGCGCCATTGATGCGGAGCTGACCCGCCCATTCACTCATTGTTCTAGCGTGGACAAATCGCCGATCTCTGCTCCCGTTTCCTGCGCTTTCAGTAGCCGGCGCATGATCTTGCCGGAACGTGTCTTCGGCAAAGCTGCAACGAATTTGATCGCCGATGGCGTTGCGATGGGCCCCATCTCGCGGCGGACGTGGTCAATCAGACCGGCGAGCAATGCGTCGGACTGGCTGTGCCCAGCCCGCAACTGCACAAAGGCAACAATAGCTTCGCCCTTCAGCGCATCCGGAATTCCGATCGCCGCAGCTTCGGCCACCGCGGGATGCGAGACCAGCGCGCTCTCCACCTCCGCCGTACCGATGCGATGGCCGGCTACGTTGAGGACGTCGTCCGCGCGTCCAATCACGCTGATATAACCATCCGCATCTTTAATTGCCAGATCGCCGGTAACGTAGGTACTTGGAATTTCCAGCCAGTCCTTCTCGTAGCGCGGCGCATTGCCCCACACAGTTCGCATCATCATAGGGGCTGGACGCGTCAGCACCAGACGGCCATTCACGCCCGGAGCGACAGGCTTCCCATCAAGGTCCACCACGTCGGCTCCCCATCCTGGCAACGCCACGCCGGCTTTTCCGCCACGCATGGGCAAGGTACAAGGTGTGCCCAGCGCGGGCCCGCCGAGCTCGGTTTGCCACCAGTTGTCGACCACGTATCCCCACTGCCCGTCACCGCCGAGGTAAGTCTGGGCCCATCGCCAGGCTTCCGGATTCAGCGGCTCGCCTGCACAGCAGATCAAGCGCAATGATCGCAGATCGTGCGCCTGCGGATGTTTCTCGCCGTAGCGCATAAACATGCGCAGCGCCGTCGGCGCGGTGAACATCTTCGATACGCCATACTTCTCGACGATCTTCCAGGCAATGGAAGGATCGGGATAGTCGATAGCGCCTTCGCGGAACAGTGTCGTAACTCCGCCACACAGTGGAGCGTACACGATGTACGAATGGCCGACGATCCAACCGATATCAGAGGTACACCAAAATACATCGGACTGGCCGATGTCGAAGAAAGAGGTCAGATAGTAGGTCGTGCCGACCATGTATCCGCCGTGCACATGCACTACGCCCTTCGGCTTGCCCGTGGTTCCGGAAGTATACAGAATAAAGAGCGGATCTTCGGCATCCATCTCTTCAGCCGGGCAGTCAGGCGGGAACTTCATCAGCGCCCTAAAATCGACTTCGCGGGCGGAGGCAGGCTCAAAAGCCTTGGGGTCGCGCGTGAATACGACGACTTTCTCTACCATTTCCAGGCCGTCGAGCGCTTCGTCGACGATCCCTTTCAGCGGAACAGGCTTGCCCCGGCGGACACCGGCATCGCCAACGATAACGACTCTTGCCTGCGCGTCTTCAATGCGGTCGCGCAGCGAGGTGTGTCCCAAACCGGCGTAGACCACCGAGTGGATCGCACCGATGCGCGCGCAAGCCAGCATGGATATAACGCCTTCGAGCGTAAGCGGCATGTAGATGACGACGCGATCGCCCTTCTTCACTCCGAGAGACTTAAGTCCGTTCGCAAAGCGGCACACGTCGCGATAGAGCTGGCCATACGTAACGATCCGCTCGCTGCCATCCTCCGCCAACCAGATGAACGCAACTTTATTTCGGTTTGCGGAATTGGCATGGCGGTCCAGTGCATTGACCGTGATATTCGTGCGGGCGCCGAGGAACCACTTATGATGAACGCCGTCCCACTCGAAGACCTTGTCCCATGGCTTACTCCATTCAAACTGCCCGGCAATCTCCGACCAGAACCCGTCGGGATCGCTGTCAAAGCGTGCCTTTTCCGCACGCCAGTCCTTTAGCAGTGCCTGCTCTTTTACGATTGACGGAGCGGGATATTCCTCGACTGCTGCCGTTACCGCCCCCGATGCCGGCACTTTCGTCGCGGTGCCCATCGCAAAACTCCTTTATGAACGCGTTGCAGAATCAAATCCGTTTCATTTAATGATCAATACGCTTTGCCACACCCGAGACACGCAGAGTGCGGCGGCATTTCACGGGGCGAAACCGGCGACTTTGGCCGGTTGTTTCAACCCCGTGAGAACCGCGGTGCCGAATGACTGCACGTGTAATTCTCCGCGCAGTCGCCTCTTACGCAGCGCTCGCGCTTAGGCGAGCGGGAGAACCTTCCTGCCATAAACCGTATTCGCCAGGGTGGCCGTCGCGATGTACCACGCGAGCAGTCCGACGATAAAGATCTCCCATCCAGCTATCGGTGCAGGAACAACCCCGAGCACCACAAGGTCGAGCAGGATGAACGCCAGCAGCAGCAACCAGAAAAGAACCGCCAGGAACTTGCCGATGCCCTGCACTGCGATGCAAAACCCGAATGTGAACAGCGTCCACATAAGAAAGAACCCCAGTTCTTCGGGTTTACCAGCGGGGATGCCCGTCTTCGGCTGTACGTAAAGCAGCACAAACACCGACCACCAGAAGGCGCCATAACACATGAAGGCGGAGCCGCCGAAGATACTTCCCTTCCGCAGATCGACGATTCCGGCAATGAATTGGGCCGTACCACCAAAGGAAATTGCCAATGCCAGAGTGATTCCGGCACTCCAATAGCCAACATTGTGTAACCCGGTTGCCATGGTAGTCAGGCCGAACCCCATCAGGCCGACAACTGCCGGATTCGCCCACCACTCCCTGTGCATACCCGCTTCTTTTAGCGCGAGCATGTCTTTGTAGAGAGCGGAGATTTCTGTATCTGCCATTTTGTCTTGCCTCCTTTCTATGGGTCGTGCTTCCCTTTGCTTCAGGAACTCGATGGGTCTTTTCGGGCCCTAGACGTGTCTCGGGCGCGTCGCCAGCAATTCGGAGATCAATGCCACCACCGCCAGAATCGCCGCTGCGTAGAACGGTACCCGATAGCTGTTGTACGCCACACGCAACTTCGAACCCAATATTGGGCCGACCACACCTGCCACACCCCACGCTGTGAAGAGCAGGCCGTAGTTGATGCCAGCGTTCTTGGTGCCCCAGAAGTCGGCAGTGGCGGAGCCGTTCACGGACAATTGCGTGCCATAGCACCAATAGACAATGAACACCACCGTGAATAGCAACACGAGATTGCCACCCACCAAGTAGAGAATCGGCATCGCGACCATGGAAATTCCAATCATCAGCCGTAGCACGTTGATGCGGCCCAGGTGGTCGGACATCCAACCGGAAAGAATGCGTCCGGACGCGTTCCCCACAGCGCCCACGATAAACGCCGTTCCAGCGTAACTGGCGATCAGGGCCGCGCTCATACCGGTGTTCTTCAGGCTCTCCTTAAAGAAGGGAATGAGAACGCTGATCACCATTAGACCTGCGGAGCAGCCCAGCGCGTACGCTACCCACATGAAGTAAAACGTAGGAGTACGCAGCATCTCCGATGGCGAGAACTCGTAGGTAGTGGCAGCCGCTTTCGCGGTTGCCGACGTTGGGGTCCAACCGGCGGGTTTGTAACCAGCCGGCGGATTCTTAAGCAGGAACGCCCCGAATACGGTCATCACGAAGAAGATCCCTCCCAGGATCTCAAAGGTGGACCGCCAGCCGTAAGCAGGAACCAGGTAATTGAGTGCCAACTTGCCGAAGATAGCGGAGCCCGCGCCATATCCGCCCACCGCCAACCCTACAGCCAGTCCGCGCTTGTCGGGGAACCACTTGGCCATCACCGGAATCGGCGTCGCGTATCCAAAGCCATTGCCCAGTCCGCCAATCACGCCGAAGAAGATGTACAGAGCCATCAAACTATGGGCATGGCCGGACAGGTAAAAACCAATGCTGACCAGAACTCCGCCGGTCAGCGACACCCAGAAGGGCCCGAACTTGTCCTGCAGCCGCCCTGCGACGATGAACGTCAGAGCGAACACCGCCACGGCGATGGTGAAGGTCCAGGTGAAGTCGGGAAGTTTGTACATTTTGAATTCCGGGTCTTTGCCAAGCTCCGGTACGAACAAACTCCAAGCGTACAGTGTGCCCAGAGCAAGATTCATCGAGAGCCCACCCACGACACGCCACCACCGATTGAGGCCTGTACTGCCGACTTCGATCGAATCTATCTTGCTTGCAGCCGTAGCACTCATCTCACTTTCCCCTTTCCGATAGCGCGGAGAACCATAACACACGCCTTTGCCGGCAACAATTCGAAATTTCAAAAACCAGACGACCTTCGTCAAAAAAAGCTGCTCTTGCGCCTTCCCCCTGCTCTCTGCTAACGACCATCTTCTTACGCGGACGTGCTACGTCTGGTTCGGATCCCAACAGCTTCGGCCGCTCCGGGCTTGAGCAACCAACATCACCAAGGGCGGGAAGCGTTGGGGTAGAGGAGAGTGGTCAATTTTTGCCGCCTGCTTCGCTGCAAGCACAGGCCGGAACAACCGTTCCGGCGCTCCGATCGTGACGGAGGTCAGGCGATGGAGCCCGCAAGCGGCACAAGACCAGGCGCCTCCCGCCTTTCTTGAGCCGTTGTGGGCGTGATTCTCATGCGGGAGACGGACATTGGTCTGTGACGCCGAATACTGCCGCTTGTGACGATTGTCACTAACAGGGTGTCCGGGCAGAAACTGCCACCCTTGCGGGGACGTAGGAAACTACCGAACTTTGGCGTAGATCAACTGATCGAGCACGATGCCGCTCTTGATGGCGCTGCGGCGTAGCAGCCCTTCCCGCTGGAAGCCGGCCTTCTCCAGGACCCTGATCGAGGCC
The DNA here is from genome assembly GCA_963782505.1 of uncultured Acidobacteriaceae bacterium. Lineage (GTDB taxonomy): Bacteria > Acidobacteriota > Terriglobia > Terriglobales > Acidobacteriaceae > CAVVDY01. The sequence goes on from CAWAKG010000016.1 coordinate 81,950, forward strand.
ACGTTGTGCGAAAACACCAGGGCGAAGACACGCGTCAGCTTGTATTCCGCGAACGCCCATTCCGACCCTGCCTGGGCGGCACGGGTGGCGAACCCTCGCCCCCAGAAACTCTCCCCGACCCAGTACCCCATCTCGGCGCTGACCCGAGCAATGTCGACACCGATTTGAAAGCCAAGGCCGCCGATCGCCTCGCCTTGATATTGCAGCGCGAAGGAACGCTCGGGCTTCTGTCCGCGCACGAATTCCAGATACTCGGTCCCATCACGCCGGGTGTAGGGATGGGGGAACTGATCGCGCAGATTCGCCGCAATCTTTGGGTTGTTGGCGTGGCGAAGCAGCGCGTCAAGGTCTGCCTTCCGCCACGAGCGCAACTGGAGGTCCCCGAGTTCGAGCAACATTGAAAAATTATGTTCCTTCACCGAAGCCGATTGCGCAACTCAAAGACGGAAAAAGGGGCATGAGATGCGCCCCTTTTCCAACACGAAATTGGCCGCCGCTAAATTGACATGACTTCCTTCTCCTTTGCCTTGGCCATCTCTTCCATTTTCTTGATCTCGTCATCGGTCAGCTTCTGGATCTGCTCCATCGCGCCGTGCTCTTCGTCCTCGGTGATCTTCTTGTCCTTCATCGCCTTCTTGATGGCATCGTTGCCGTCGCGGCGGATGTTGCGCACAGCGGTGCGGTGCTCTTCCAGGACCTTATGAAGGTGCTTGACCATCTCCTTGCGGCGCTCTTCGGTAAGCGCCGGCACCGGCACACGCACCAGTTTGCCGTCATTCATCGGATTCAGGCCAAGATCGGCGCTGCGGATCGCCTTCTCGATGGCGCCAATCTGGCTCACGTCCCAGGGCTGCACGGTAATGAGCTGCGGCTCGGGAGCGCTCACGTTGGCAAGCTGGTTCAACGGCATCTGCGAGCCATAGGCATCGACGGTCACGCTGTCGAGCATGTGAACCGAGGCCCGCCCGGTACGCTGCGAGGCCATCTCCTTGCGGAAGTCCTCGACCGCCTTTTCCATTCTGGTTTTGAGCTGCGAAAAACTGTCTTTAAGAGCAGGAATTGTTGCCATTGAGACTTGTGTCATATGTAGGACGCCTCATGTTAGGGTCGCAAACTTGCGATTATAAACCGGCGCCTGAGGCAGCGGTGAAAGGCTGTCGGCGGGCAGTGGTGAGAAGCGGGTTTGTGAATGTCATTTCACTGCGTTTTGTCATCACGAGCTACTTCCAATGGCGCGAGGATCTGCTGTCCGCTGGATGGCGAATATGGCGCCGGCGGCCTAAGTTTGTAAATCGGCCCTGCGGCGCAGCAAGAACTGCAACCTCAGGGCAGATCAATCGGGCACAATGGTCCCTGGAAAAACCCGCCAGGGATCACCGGCAATGAGAATCGGCATGCTTTTCAGCAGCCTGCAAAGCCGTGCCGTTTCAAAGCCCCTACGGCGTGATCATCCACACGGTGCCACAACCGATATCGCCGCAGTTACCTCCAAAGGTTCCGCCATAGTAAGCGGTACCGTAAAGGTTGCCGTTGGTATCAAATGTCACGTTACTAAATGGAATTGCCCCGTCGCTGTATCCACTGAAGTCGTGGAGCGAGCTGTATAGCCAGCCGTTCCCTGTGTTGGTCAGCTTGAAAACACTGCCGAAGGTATACCCGCCGTCGCAATTCGTGGTGCCGTAAAGATTGCCGGCGGCGTCCAGGGCGAGAGTTCCCCATGGGCCACAAGCGATGCCCTGAGGTCCGTTAAAGCTGTAGAGCAGCTTGAATGTCCAGCTATCGCCGGAAGGCGACAGTTCGAAAACCGTCCCACCGCCTCCGCTGCCGCCGTCACTGGTAGCGCCATAGAGATTGCCGGAGCCATCGAATATCAGGCCGGCGATGGGACCTCTTCCGTCGTTGCCGTTTTGGAAGTCGTAAACCGGGTACTCTGTCCAGCCAACTCCCTGGGTGTACTTCAATTCATAAACGGTGCCATTGCCCTGTGAGCCGCCTTGCAGCGTCGTTCCGAAGAGGTTGCCGTTGCTGTCAAAGATGACCCCGCTCTGCGGAGCGAGTCCGTCTGGACCGGAGAAGCTGTGAATCACGCTCTCCGTCCAACTATTCCCTGAACGTTGCAGTTCGTAGACAGCACCGTCACCGGACGTACCGCCTCTCAAGGTAGTGCCATAGATGTTATCCTCCGGGTCCCAGGTGAGGTCGCCATAGCCAGGGTTAGCTCCATCAGCGCCACCCATGAACCCATAGAGCACATTTTCCTTCCAAAAGCAGTTCGCGGTTTTGCAAATCGTCAAAGGGACGATCAGGTTGAACACGATGCCTTTGCCGGCAGGGCCACCATTTTCCGTCGTGCCGTAGGGATGGCCGTCGGGACCGAACACAACTCTGGCGATCGGATTCGCCCCACCGCCGGAAAGCAGTGAGATGGGAAGCGTAACCCAGTTGTTTCCCGAGTGCGTTATCTGGTATACGCTGCCGTTGCCATTACCGCCCGTAAATGCGGTGCCATAGAGAATGCCCGCTCTTATGGTTACTCCAGCATCTGGGTTTGCCCCATCACCTCCGCCGGTGAAGGCGTGAATCACGCTGAAAGTTTGCGCCTGCGCCGCCGGGCCGGCGACGAGGGTAATTACAAGAATCGCAGCCAGCGTTGCCATCGTTAACGAGTTGTGAAACCATCTGACGTTAGTCACGACGATCCTCCTTGATAGGTGTTTGGCTTGGTTCCGGCGGACACACGCTGCGAGCCGATCCGGATCAGAAGAAAGGGGGGTCGCGAACTCAACAGGCTGTCACTTCAGCAACCCGAAGTCAAGTAAACAAGCGATAAAGGCCCTACGCCAGGCATTACACTTGGAATGCTGGCGATAGTAAGCAACAACTGCCCGGCAGGAACTTCCCCGCCACTTTGTGACCTTCATCACATGCCCGCGTGATTAGCACACTCGGTCCCGCAGCGTGCGCCTTTATACTTGAACCAATAGACAGTGTGACAGGGTCTCATCCTGTAAGCTCATTTGGGGTTTATGCCGCTCATCTGGCTTCGAGTCGCGGTCGCTTGTTACAGCGTCGGGCTGGTCTACTCCATCCTGCTGCTCAGCAAGCGCGGCAACTTGCTGGCGAAGGTCGTGGAACCGGCCGTCGGGCTGGGGCTGATCTTCCATTTCGTTTCGCTGGTCGAGTCGTTCGTCCTCTCCGGCCACTTTTCGCTCGCGTCAATCCACAATTCCGAATCGATCCTGGCCTTTCTGGCGATGGTGGTGTTCTTCGTCTTCTTTGTGGGATACCGCACGGTCTCACCCGGAATCGTGATTTTTCCCATTGTTTTTTTGCTGACTCTGGCATCGGCCATCGGGCAGAAGCCGGTTGCAATCACCTCTCCCGTGTTGCGCAGTGGATGGGTCTTTGTCCACGTGGTGCTGATCTTCACCGGATACGCTGGGCTGTTCCTCAGCTTCGGGGCCAGCCTGCTGTATATCGTGCAGGAGCGAACCCTGAAGTCGAAGCATCCGGCGCGGCTGACGACGTGGCTGCCGCCGCTGCAGACCATCGACGAGATTTGCTATAACTCGCTGCTCTTCGGCTTCCCCTTCATGACGCTGGGGCTGGCGGCCGGCTCGGTGCTGGCGATCGATAGATTTGGCCCATTCTTCTTCTACGATCCCAAGATCCTGCTGTCGTTCGTGATGTGGATCGTGTACATGCTTCTGCTTTACATGCGTTGGAGCTCGGGATGGCGCGGCCGCCGCGCTGCCTTGCTCGCCACCGTGGCGTTCGTCGTGGCGCTCGGTGCGTGGGCGGCGAACTACTTTAGCCGGGTACACAGTTTTCGATCATGAACCTGATCGTCATCGGCGTGAACCACCAGACAGCACCTATCGAGGTGCGCGAGCGGTTCGCCATTCCCGAGGCGCGACTGCCGGAGGCGGTAAAGTGCCTGGTGTCGCATCCCGGAGTGGAAGAGGCGATGATCGTCTCCACCTGCAACCGGGTGGAACTGGTGGCGCGGACAAAAGATGGTCAGGCCGACATTCGCGAATGCATGCGCAGCTTGTATGGAGTCGATCCGGCGCCGTACCGCGAGCACCTGTACGAGTTCCGCGATCGCGAGGCGATCAAGCATGTGTTTCGCGTGGCCTCGAGCCTCGACTCCATGGTGGTCGGCGAGCCCCAGATCCTGGGACAGGTGAAAGAAGCCTACGCCACAGCGCGCGCCGTGGGCGCCATCGACTCTCAGCTTGATGCCCTGCTCTCGCGCGCCTTCGCCGTGGCAAAGCGGGTAAGGAACGAAACATCGATTGCCACCTCCGCCGTGTCCGTAGCTTCCGTAGCCGTCGAACTGGCGCACAAGATCTTCGGCAATCTCGAGGGCAAGAGCGTCTACCTTGTCGGTGCAGGCAAGATGTGCGAGTTGTCGGCGCGCCATCTGCTGGCGCACGGGGCGAAGAAGATTTACGTCGGCAACCGCACCTACGAACGTGCTGTTGCCATGGCCAGGAAGTTCAACGGTGAGGCGGTTCCTTTCGAACGCCTCTATGACACCGTCGATCTCGCCGACATCGTCATCAGCTCCACCGGTGCGCCGCACACCATCTTCCACAAAGAGCACGGCGAGAAGTTTCTGAGCAAGCGCCGCAACCGCCCCATGTTCTTCATCGACATCGCCGTTCCGCGCGACGTCGATCCGGAGATGAACAAGCTGGACGGCATCTTCGTGTACGACATCGACGACTTGCAGCAGGTCGTCAGTTCGCACATCGGCGATCGCAAGCTGGAAGCCGATCGCGCCGAGGCCATCGTCGAAAACGAAGTCGAGAAGTTTCTGGCGCGTCTGCAAACGCTCGACGTGGTCCCAACCATCGTCTCGTTGCAGGAGCACCTCGAAACCGTGCGCCAGGCTGAGATCGATCGGGTGCGCGGCCGGCTCGGCAGCATGACACCCGAGCAGGAGATGGCGGTTGACGCGCTGACTAAAGGAATCATCAACAAAATCATGCATACGCCGATTACGACATTGAAGACCGCGGCGCGCGAATCGTCGGAGGCGACCACGGTCATCGACCTGGTGCGCAAGCTGTTTAATCTGCGCGAAGTGAAGAAGCCCACTGCGAACGAGGAATCCACTGTCCCCGCTGAAAAGACGGGGGTACGCAACTGATGGCACGCTTGCGGATCGGCTCCCGCGGCTCGCAGCTTGCGCTTTGGCAGGCGAACCACATCTCGGGCCTGCTGCGTACGCGCGGCCATGAGGTCGAACTCGAGATCATCAAGACCACGGGCGACAAGATTACCGACGTCGCGCTCGCCAAGGTCGGCACCAAGGGAATGTTTACCAAGGAGATCGAAGAGGCGCTGGCCGACGGGCGCGTCGATCTCGCGGTGCACAGCCTGAAAGATCTGCCGACCGAGCTGCCTCCTGGATTCGAGCTGGTAGCGATCACTACGCGCGTGAATCCGCACGACGTGTTCTTGTCCGTCAAATACGACTGCATCGACGACCTGCCGAAGGGCGCGCGCGTGGGCACCAGCAGCCTTCGCCGCCAGGCGCAGTTGAAGGCCTTTCGTCCCGACCTCGACATCCATCCTCTGCGCGGCAACGTTGACACACGCGTGCGCAAGCTGGAGCAGGGCGAGTACGACGCGATCATTCTTGCCGCAGCCGGATTGACGCGCCTGGGCAAGACGCAGTTCATCCGCGAGTATCTGCCCGACAAGTTCATGTGTCCTGCAGCGGGACAAGGCGCGCTGGGCATCGAGATTCGCGAAGGCGATGCCGAGACGCGGAAGCATGTTGAGTTCCTGAACGATCCCGACTCGCGTGCTGCGACCATCTGCGAGCGCGCGCTGCTGAACAAGCTGGGCGGCGGATGCCAGGTGCCTATCGGCGCGTTTGCCGAGGTGAAAGATGGCGAGCTGCATCTGAACGCGGTCGTCGCGCGGCCCGATGGTTCCGAGGTGTTGCGCGAGTCTCAGCGCGGCAACGATCCCGTCGAGCTGGGCGAGCGCGTTGGCGATACGTTGCTCAAGCGCGGCGCAATCCGGATTCTCGAAGATGTCTATGGAGAGGCCGCGGCCGCTCCGCAACAGCCGTGAACTTATCGCCTGTATAGTGGGTTTTTCGACTCCGGCGCTCAAAGGCGGAGCGCCTTTGCTCAGGATGACAGCACCTCCGAAACCTCAGCGCCCTCTTGCCGGTTGCCGCGTGCTTGTGTCGCGAGCAAAGAAGCAAGCAGGCTCGCTCTCGTCCCTGCTGCGTGATCTCGGCTGTCAGGTCATCGAGATTCCCTTCATCGAGATCCGCAAGCCAAGCTCCTTCCAGCCGCTCGACACCGCACTGAAGAACCTCCCCGATTACGACTGGCTCATTCTGACCAGCGTCAATGGTGTTGAAGCGATGTTCGAGCGGATAGGCAAGAAGAAGCTCGACACGTCGAGCCTCGCGCATCTCAAGATCGCGGCGATCGGCCCGGCCACGAAGAGCGCCATCGAGAAGCACGGTCTGCGAGTCGCCGTCACGCCGAAAGAATACATCGCCGAATCCGTTGTTGCTGCTCTGCACCGCCGCGTGAAAGGCAAGCGCGTGCTGCTGGTGCGCGCTAAGGTCGCGCGCGATGTGATTCCGCGCGAACTGCGCAATGCGGGAGGGCAGGTCGACGTGATCGAAGCGTACGAGACGGTTGCGCCGGAATCCTCGGCGCGGCGTTTGGGCTCCGTGCTCGCCGGAAACCGCAAGCCTCACGCCATCACCTTCACCAGCTCTTCGACGGTGAAGAACTTCGTAGATTTGCTCGGCCTGCGTGGCGCGCGCGCAGCGATGCAGAGTGGAGTCAACACTGCGTCCATTGGTCCTGTCACGTCGGCCACATTGCGTGGTTTTGGCCTTCCCGTGAACATCGAGGCTAAGCAATACACCATGCAAGGACTGGTCGATGCCATCGTAGCAGCCGCTCCCAAGAACAACCCGCGCATGCAAGCCGGACGATCGAACAAGAAGTAGATACGATCCCGGCTGAATCCTACCTCGCGTGGAATGAATCCAAGTTTCGCGAGGAAGACTCATCATGCTGAAAGTTGCAATCATCGTGGGCAGTACTCGTCCGGGCCGCAAGGCCGAAGCGGTGGCCAAGTGGGTGCATGGGATCGCCAGCACGCGCGACGACGCTGAATACGAAGTGGTCGATATAGAGCACTACAAGCTGCCGCTGCTCGATGAACCAATTCCGCCGTCGCTCCGCCAGTACAAAAATCCACATACGCATGCGTGGTCGGCAAAGATCGACAGCTTCGACGCATTCGTTTTCGTTACGCCTGAGTACAACCACGGAACTTCAGGCGCGCTGAAGAACGCCATCGATTACCTGTACAAAGAGTGGAACAACAAGGCCGCGGGCTTTGTCGGATACGGCAGCGCTGGCGGTGTGCGCGCAGTGGAGAGCCTGCGTCTGGTGATGGGCGAGATCATGGTCGCCGATGTGCGCGCCCAGGTAGCGCTCTCGCTGTTCACCGACTTTGAAAACTTCGCCACGTTCAAACCTGCGCCGCATCATGACAAATCCGTGCATGCCATGCTCGACCAAGTCATCGCGTGGGGAGAGGCGCTGAAACCGCTCCGCACGAAGTAAGAGCAGGTCCTTCGCCTGCGGCTCAGAATGACAAAACCTCATTCATAGATCGAGCAGCCGCACCCCGGCGAAGGCACGTGTACCTTGAGAAAATCCGAGACGGTCTTCATCTCGTCGATCTGGGTTTCGACGCGCGAGAACTGATGCCCTTCGCCCTGGTAAATCTTTAGCTGCACGACTCCGCCTTTTTTCCTGATCGCGTCCGCCACCTGCTGGGCTTCGTTGCTGGGATCACGCACATCGTTGCCGCCGGCAATCAGCAAAATCGGCGCCTTGATGCGGTCGATGAAGTTAATCGGCGAGCGGTCCTCGTACAAGCGCCTTGTTCTCCACCGGGTCGCCCATGATGGAAATGTCATAGGCGCGAATCGCCGGGTCTTCGGTCGAAAGCTCGGTGAACCAGTTCACGTAGGGCACAATCGACACGCCCGCGCCCCACATGTCGGGATATTTGGTCACCGCCATCATCGTCAGGTAGCCGCCGTAGCTGCCGCCCATCGAGATCAGCTTCTTCTTGTCAACGAACCCGCTCTTCGTGATCCACTCGGCGGCGTCAACAACATCGGCCAAGTCGCCGCCGCCTTCGTCGCGATAGTTCGCCTTCATGAAGTCTTTGCCGTAGCCGGTCGAGCCGCGGAAGTTCGGCGCGATCACCAGGTAGCCCTGGTTGACCAGGTACTGAATGCTGCGGTTGAACGAGTTGACGAACTGCCCTGTCGGACCGCCGTGGATGTAAACGATGGCGGGATACTTCTCATCGCGCAGGATGTTGTTCGGGATGTAGACGAACGCCGAAATGGTCCACTTGCCGTCGCGGCTGGGATAATGCACCAGATAGGGCTCGACCATGTCGGAGGTGCGCAGCCCTCCGACCAGCGCATGGGTGAGCTGCTCAGTGGCTTTGGTTTTGAGATCGTAACTCCAGAGATCGTTTGGCGCGGTCGGGCCGTTGTGGTAGTAGAGCAGCTTCCAGCCATCCGGCGAGAACGCCGTAGGATTTCCTGCCGGCGAATTGACCCCCGCGGCCAGCGGCAGCATCAGGGTGCGGCGCGTGGCAAGGTCATAGAGGTAAACGTTGGTGTTGCCTTCGACATTGGCAGAGTACGTCACGGTTGCACCATCGGGCGAGAACGATCCCGCGCCGGCCTCCCACTTGTCATTGGTAAGCCAGCTAATTTTCTGAGTTGCGATATCCAGCAACCCAACGTTCTGGTATCCGTTCTGCGCGTTCGAGGTGATGAGCACCGTCTTGCCGTCGGGCGAAATGTCGGCCGCGAAATATGTCTGCTCGCCCTGATGCGGCGTAAGGTTGGTTGCCTTCATCGAGGCGAGCTCAACCAGGAAGATATTGCTGTTGCGATCGCCGGCATCGGCCAGCGTGTAAACCAGGAATTTGCCATCGCGCGAAAAGATGGGGCCGAAATTGCTCTTATTCGCGGGCGTATCTTTCGTGATGTGCTTCACGTGCCGGGTGGCAAACTCCATAACGTCGATCTCATAGCTGGAGCCGCCCTTGGGTTTCCTGACGTAGGCCAACCACTTGCTGTCCGGCGACCAGGCGGGCGAATCCTCTGAGGTCTCCTTCGTGGTCGTCAGGTTCTGCACCTCGCCGGTCTTGGGAGAGACGGCGAATACGTCCCACTGCTCGTTGCCGTCGTAATCCGACGCGTAGGCGATCCACTTGCCGTCGGGCGACCACGCCGGGTCTTTCTGCCGCTGGTCACTGATGGTCAACTGCGTGGGCCAGCCGCCCTCGGCAGGAACCAGCCAGATATTGCTTCGCCCGCTGATGTTGGTAACGAATGCGACCTGCTTGCCGTCCGGCGACCACGTGCTGCCACCGATCGCGCGCGTCGTGTACAGCTTCTCAATGGAGAAGTTCTGCATGTCGACAACGGTCTGGCTCTTGAGCTTGGTCGGGTCGGTGATGACGGTGGGAGCGGTGGTTTGAGCAAAGGCTGCGGCGGTGAGGAGGAGAAAAGCAGTTGCGAGTTTCAAGGTTTCGGCTAGCTTCGAGCAGCGAGCTACGAGCTGCGAGAGCTTCACGTTTCGAGTTTCAAGTTCGGGGAGTTGCGAGGTGCGAGCTGCGAACTGCGAGATCGAAGCTGGTTTCGAGTTTCCGGTTTCGAGTTTCGAGCCGAGTGAGTGTGGCGATGGCCGCTTGCCGAAGTCGCTGCGCAGGCGGAATTGGTTTGCGTCAGGGCGGGACTGATCAGGGAGGACGGCGAAATCAGCTTCCGGATGGTTTGTATCAGGGCCCGACTTCAGTCGGGCCGCATCGCGTCGAAAATCGACGGGCTTTAGCCCCTGAGACTTTGCAAAGACAGGGGCTAAAGCCCGTGACTCAATCGTGCCTTGATCGGCACGACTGAAGGTCGTGCCCTGATACAAAGCTCGAGGCTGAGTCCCGCAGGGACGCAACAACCTGTAGCCCGGCACGGGAGTGCCGGGAAACGTGCGTTCAAGAAAATCCGGAGTCCCGAAGGGACGGCACATGTTACCTATCTGGTAACGCAGTCCGTCACCATTGGCTTGCATCTTTCCTGGTGCAGTCTGGGGGATACCCCCCTCCCCCCTCCCCTGGCTAAAATCTTGAGAGCATTGGATCGGCGCAAAAAAATGCCCGCAAAATCCTGAGCGCGTGGGAGTTACAGACAAAATATTCCGGAATAAGGACTTAAGCGTAGTTCTTGGAAGGTGGAAGAGTCGGATGAGTTGAGAAGTGGTAAACAGCGGCCAACCGAGGTTACAAAGAGCTGCTCGCGTCACACGGCCCCATCAAGGAGGAAGGCTGGGAGAGACACAACTCCCCATCGTCCTCATCGCCGCCATTGTAAATGAGCGGGCGTTGACGACCAAGCGAGTTTGTCACGGAGCAGTGTGATGTTGGCGCGAATTTAATGTGCTGCTAAGACTTCCGCAGGAGCATAATTTCCGGCAACAGTTCAAGGAGGAAGCAATGACGAAACTTGCTTTGCTGTCCCTGTTCGTCGTGCTGCTCTTCGGAACGGGCATCCTGGCGAGCGCGCAATGTCCCAGCGGCTGCCTCTTCTACGGCGGCGACTTCGATCCGAACAACCCGAACGCCAATGGCTTGGCAAACGAAAACGACCTTATCGTCGGCGGCAACCCTTACGGCGCTGCCACCTACCAGAACTTCGTCGTCGGCGGTCAGGGGTGGAACGTTACTGGACTGTTCACGAACAACCTGAGCTACCTCACGCCATCCAGCAGCTACTGGGAGATCCGCAGCGGAGTTTCTGAAGGAAATGGCGGAATCCTCGTCGCTTCCGGTACCGCATCGGGCAGCAACTTTTCACAAACACCTACAGGTCGTGGCGGCTTCGGCTATCCCGAATACACCGACCTGGTTTCTGGTCTGAGCGTCAACCTGCCTGCGGGTGTGTACTGGCTCGCGGCGGTACCGGAATGCCCGACCTGCGAGGCTCGTTCGTTCAACAGCAACACCTTCGGCCTGAATAGCGTCGGTACCCAGGTTAGCAACCTGCAGTATTTCAACTGCGCGTTCTTCGGATCGAACTTCACTAACGCGAACGATGAAGGCATCTTCCCGACGTTCTCCAGCGGCGTTCTCGGAAGCGAGGTCCCTGAGCCGTCCAGCTTGATCATGCTCGGCTCTAGCCTGATTGCGGTTGGGGGCGTAGCCCGGCGTGGTCGCCGTCGCTGAAGAGTGCTGAAGGAGGATGCGATGAAGCTCAAAACTCTACTCAGCTTTTTGCTGATGCTCACTGCATCGTTGGTTTCAGCCCAAAACATCACCCGTTGTGGCGGGCCCGCAAACGGGCTCTACGTCAATTGGCAGAATTTTCAATTCGATGTGTGCCACACCGGCTACAACCCTTACGAGCACATCCTTGGTGCCAACAATGTTGCGAGCCTTTCGGTGTTGTGGGCTAGTAATTACCCATCAGAAAATGCTTCACCGGTGCTGGCGAACGGCGTGCTCTACTTGGCTACGGTCGGCAATCTCACCGCCCTGGATACCACAACAGGCACGCCCATCTGGACGTATCCTGAAAGTTCTTATTCCACCCCGGCGGTTGCGAACGGCGTTGTTTATAGCGGCTCGAGGGACGGCAACGTCTACGCTCTGAACGCCGGCACCGGCACTCTCCTGTGGAAGTACAAGACCGGAGCTTACGTCGATTCCCCTCCTGTGGTTGCCGATGGTGTGGTTTTCGCAGGCTCTGGCGACAACAACCTCTACGCTCTGAACGCCAGCACCGGCGTGCTCGTTTGGAAGTATGCGGCGGCATCACAGTACGGCATCAATGACTCTCCGGCGGTGGTCAACGGTGTGGTGTATTTCGCTGCGGGCGGGACCATCTATGCGCTGAATGCGGGCACAGGTGAGCTGATCTGGAGTTATTCGACGAAAATAGGCTACGAGACCTATTCGGCGGCGGTGGTCAACGGTGTGGTCTATATCGGTTCTCCCGATGGTAATGTCTACGCTTTGAAGGCAGACACAGGCGCACTCGTGTGGAAGTACCAGACTGGACAAGGCGTCAGTTCCTCGCCGGCGGTGGCCAAAGGCGTCGTGTATGTCACGTCTTATGACAACAACGTCTATGCTTTGAATGCTAGCACCGGAGTATTGCTCTGGAAGTTCGTAGCTGGTAACGCCTCGTCGCCGATAGTGGCGAATGGGGTGATCTACTTCTACTCAGGCGAAGGCATTTACGCTCTTGACGCCGGCGACGGCGGCTTTCTTTGGGGCTATGCAGTCTTCGGGGGCCCCTCCGGTTCCACTTCACCTGTAGTTGCCAACGGTGTTCTCTACGCGGTCGGCCAGAAGCTGTACGCCTTCCATCTGCCGGGGCACTGAGAGCAAGACCGTGTGCTGCGCCCCGGTGCGTACGTTAGCTTCTAAAGGAGGAGACTATGAATAGGACGAACCTCGGAACCCTCCGAAGTCTCGCGCCTAATAGAAACTCAGGTTCGTTGCCTCTGGTCTTAGTGCTCGCGACCGTCCTTGTGCTGATGCTCACTGCTAACCCGTCAGCGCATGCCCAAACCTACAGCGTGATTCACACCTTCAGCGGCAGCGACGGAGACGGGGCAAGCCCGGAAGCGGGCGTGACCCTTAGAGGAGGCGTTCTCTATGGGACGACCTATGGCGGCGGTATTGGCGGCATCGGTAACCGGGTCGGCACCGTATACCAGATGACCCATGTAGGATCAGACTGGATCTATACCCCGATCTTCTTCTTTCGGGGCGACGGGGTCGGCGGCGCCAATCCGACCTCCAGAGTCGTTTTCGGCCCCGACGGACACCTGTACGGGACGGCAACTTTTGGCGGGAGCACAGGAAACGGTGTCGTTTTTGCCCTCACACCCCCGCTTTCGATTTGCAAAACATTAAGCTGCCTGTGGAAGGAAAACGTGCTCCATAACTTCCTCGGCGGGCCCGGTGACGGATCTACTCCTAGCAGTGGGGACCTCGTCTGGGACCACCAGGGTACCCTCTACGGCACCACCGGCAGGGGAGGAAGCGAGGATCAAGGCACCGCCTTCCAGCTGAATCCCGGGAACGAACACATACTCCGTCATTCACAACTTCACGGGGAACGACGGAAACATTCCCAACGGGGTCATTGTCGATAAGAGCGGCAGATCTCTACGGCACCACGCAAGAGGGGGGAATACAGGGGTCTTATGGCACAGTTTTCAAGTTGACGTACGTCAATGATTGGACGGAGACCGTTCTTCACAACTTTATCATCCCAGGGCGATGGATACGGTCCCTCAGCAGGGCTCGTAGCGGATAGCTTCGGGAACCTATACGGCGCTACGACTTACGGCGGCAACGATCCCTACGGAGGAACGATTTTTGAGCTGTCGCCTTCGGGCGATACCTGGACATTCAACGTACTCTACAGCTTTTCTGGGGGTGGAGGACCTTCTGCATCTCTCACTATGGACACCGCCGGCAATCTTTACGGGACCACCGTCGGTGACGGCGCATATCGGGGGGGCAATGTCTTCAAGCTGACCAACACAGCGAACGGTTGGGTGTACACCTCGCTGCACGACTTCATGGGGGGCCTTGACGGTTCAAACCCGCAGAGCCAAGTCGCAATCGATACTGACGGCACCCTGTACGGCACCACGTATTACGGAGGCGGCGGTAATTGTGGCTACCTGGGCTGCGGCGTGGTGTGGATGATCAAGCCGTAGCGGAATCCTCCGAATATCGAATCCCAGAATGCGCCGAACATTCCCAAGGGTACCGGCGTCTGCCAGCAAAATAATGCGAAGCATGAGAGGAGAGTCGCCATGACAAGGATTAGAGAATTCGTTGTAGTCTCCTTCGCTGCGGCTTCAGCGCTCGCGACTATTGTCGCGCTCGCGCTTGTGGCCATCCCGGCAGCGCATGCCCAGACCTTCAGGGTGATTCACACCTTCACCGGCGTGGCAGGCGACGGGGCAGATCCGGAATCCGGGGTCATCCTGGGAAACGGTGTCCTCTATGGCACCACTTATCTCGGCGGTATCGGCGGCCCCGCCTACCGGGCCGGCACCGTATACCAGATGACCCATGTAGGCTCCGACTGGCTCTACAGCCCGATCTTCTTCTTTCCGTACGACGGCTCCACCGGCGCCTTTCCGAGCGCCAGGGTCGTATTCGGTCCGGACGGGCACCTCTATGGGACGACCACTTTTGGCGGGAGCGGCAGAGCCGGGGTCGTTTTCAGCCTCACACCCCCGCTTTCGATTTGCAAGACGCTAAGCTGCCTGTGGAAGGAAAATGTGCTCCATAACTTCCTCGGCGGACCCGCTGACGGAGCTAATCCCGGCCGTGGGGACCTCGTGGGGGACCAGTCGGGCAACATCTACGGCACTACCGGCTACGGAGGAAGCCAGAATCAAGGTATCGTCTTCCAGATGAATCCTGGGGCCAACACGTATTCCGTCATTTACAACTTCGAGGGAGCCGCTGGGAACGATGGAAGCCAGCCGAACGGGGTCATTCTCGACAAGAGCGGCAATCTCTATGGCACAACCTATACGGGGGGAGTACAAGGTTTCGGCACGGCTTTTGAGTTGTCGTACGTCAACGATTGGACGGAGGCGGTTCTTTACAGCTTTACAGGGGTCCAAGCGTTTCCCTACGCAGGGCTCGTAGCCGATAGCTCCGGCAACCTCTATGGTGCGACCACTGGCGACGGCGGAGGAGCGATTTTCGAGTTATCGCCTTTGGGCGCTACTTGGACATTCAAAATAATCTACACCTTTCCGGGAGGAGGAGGGGGGCCTTACGCATCTCTTGCCATTGACGCCGCCGGCAATCTCTACGGCTCAACGTACAACGACGGCGCACATCTGTATGGCAATGTCTTTAAGCTGGCCAACACGCCGAACGGGTGGGTGTACACCTCGCTGTACGACTTCACTCACGGAAGCGACGGCGGAGACCCGAAGAGCCAAATCACGATCGACGCGGACGGTACTCTCTACGGCACCACTAGCGAAGGTGGCAATGACGGTTGCGGCGGGGTCGGCTGCGGCGTGGTGTGGATGATCAAGCCATGATCGGGCGGTCTGGGTAAGGAGGCGACATGAACATAAGAACCATCTGTTGGGCAGCCCTTCTCACCGCGGTTGGCTGCATCGTGGCGGCCCAGCCAGTCCTCGCGCAATCCAACCCGACCTGCGCGGGCTTCTCGGCATGGTGCACTTCACTTCGTACGACGGCATCTTGTACGCTTACGGACTGCCGGGTAACGAAACGGCGAGCGTCAGTCCGCCGGAGCGCCCCGGCCCGGAAGGTGGTCTCATCAGTTTCGGCACCGTGTGGATGATCAAGCCTTAGACTGGAAGAACACCGTATTTCACCCCAGCGACCTCCGTTTCCGCGCTTCAGTTCACCCAGCCCGAGCGCCCTTCGCCGTTCTTCTTACCGCCGCCTGGCGCGCTGGGGTCTTTGAAGTTGCCCTGTTCGTCGAAGTAGTCATCGTGCTTGTAATCGTTGCGGTCGTGCTTGCGCATGTAGACCTCGAACTTGCGGGCGGCGCGCTTGCGCTTCCAGCGGTAATACGCATTGCGCACGCCGTAGTAGCGTTCGGAAGTGGCAAAGGCGAATCCGCGACGCGGCACAAACTTCAGGAAGATGTAGCCGAACAGCAGCCCGCCGAGATGCGCCATATAGGCGGTCGACTGTCCCAGCGTGTGTGCCGAGGACAATGCTCCGTAGAGCGCCAGGCCGATAATGCCGATCACAAAGTACTTCGCCTTGATGAGGAAGGGCAGCGGAAAGAGCATGATCTCCGACTCGCCGTGCAACATGCCGAATGCCAACAGAAGACCGTAGATCCCGCCCGACGCGCCCACGGTCGTTGTGGCAGGACTCGCGCCCAGCAGACCCACGAAAGACACGGCGATGGTCGTCAGTGCTGCCCCGATCACGCAGAAGAAGTAAAACTGCATGAAGAGGCTATAGCCCCAGTCAATCTCCAACTGCGCTCCGAACATCCACAGCGCGAGCATGTTGAAAAGGACATGGAGAAGCCCCTCGTGAAGGAACGAATAGGAGACAAGCTGCCAAAGCCAGCCGTGCAGAATCGTGAGCGCCGGCACCAAGCCGAAGTGAAAATTCATCCAGGGCCGGAAGACAGGTGAGACGAAAGCGTCGACCGCCGCTTCCAGCAGGAAGATTGCAAAGTTGGCGATCAGCAGTTGCTTCACTGCCGGGGTAAAGGGTGGGAAGCTTAGTCCCATGCTTCCCATGTTGGAAGTGCGTCGCATGTGAATTCCATTCTAAGCGTTCGTAAACTCAGGGCACGTGATCCAAACTCACCGCCGAGGCACACAGACACCGAGGTATCCCAATGATTCTCTGTGCCTCCGTGTCTCCGTGGTTAGTTTCCTGATAACACTCACCGCTCCGGCGCAGGAACCACTGCCAAACTGCGATGCCCTTTAGCGCCCACTGCGCAGACGGCAAAGATCACGTTGTCTTTGGATATGGGCAAGGTCGCTTTGGTCACATTGCCAACGTCCTTGGCGTGCTCCCATTGCGAAGCATCCGTATCGCGCCACAGGACTTCATAGGAGGTCGCTAGCCCTCCCGGAGATGCGTCCCATACCAGAGTTGAATCGTTTTGCAGCCCTTTGGTCAAGATGCGAACGTTTGCCGGCGGAGCCGGCGCCAAGGCCAACGATGCGAGAACGGCCGCGTTCAGGCGAGCAACATTGGCGGTGTAATCGTAGTCGACAAACTTCGGCAAATCGCCGTATTCGATGCCGTTTTCCGTCCGCACATTCTGGTGCTGATGATTGTAGTTCTCGCGGAACTCAGTGAAACGCACCGCCGGATAGCCTTGCTGATTGAACGAGGTCTGGTCGCCGCCGCGCAGAAACCGGTCAGGCCGGAACACCAGCAGCGGATGGAAGGAAGCTGGCGTCAGATATTCGTGCGAGGTTGCCGCGATGTAGCGGGCAAGCTGGCGCGATGCGCTGTCGTTCTCCCCTCCCGTGGCGCGAATCAGCTTTAATTGTTTCTCGTCGGCATTCACGGGAATGCCCTCGGAGAACACGCGCACCACGTGCGGGTCCTGTAGGTTGTCACCTGGAGTGCGGTCGCCGCCGACGATGTCGTTATTGAGCACCGCCTCCAGGTCCCAGCCCTCGGCTTTCACCATCTTGGCGAAGTGCGCACTGCCATAGAGCCCCTGTTCTTCGCCGGCGACTGTCAGAAAGACAATCGTCGCAGGAAACTTGTATTTGC
The DNA here is from genome assembly GCA_963782505.1 of uncultured Acidobacteriaceae bacterium. Classification (GTDB taxonomy): domain Bacteria; phylum Acidobacteriota; class Terriglobia; order Terriglobales; family Acidobacteriaceae; genus CAVVDY01. Next base: position 99,323 of record CAWAKG010000016.1, read on the forward strand.
TCAGCACGCGGGCACATTCCAGGCTGACCGCGGTCCCGCTGGCATCGTCGTTGGCGCCCGGCGACTGCCCTGTGGCATCGTTGGTTTCGCTGTCGCGCGAATCATAATGGCCCGTCACCAACACAATGCGACCTGCATTGGCCGGATCAGAGCCGCGTAGAATCGCGTAGACGTTGGTAATCCTGGTCGGCTGCGGAATGCGGGGGCCAGGCTCCTGAACAAACTCGTCGGTTTTCACTTCCAGACACCCGCCGCAATCTTTGGAGTAGCGCTCAAACTCGCTCTTGATCCAGTCCGCCGCCGCGTTGGCGCCCTTCCCTGTCGACACCGGCATGTCCGAAGAGAGCGTTTGCCGTGTATAGAAGCTGACCAGCTTTACAATCGTCTGCTCGATGCGGTCCGCGGAAACCTCGCGCAGCGCGGCTGTAATTTGCGGATCGGGGGAGGGAGACGGGAGCGGATTTGAGTTGGCGGAACTTTGAGCAATCGTCAGCCGAACCAACAACATCAAAACCGCGATGCCTGACAACAGGTTCTTAGGCTTGGGCATGGAAAACTGAGACCTCAACTTTTCTCCAGCGCTATCACTTGACGCTGCTAGCAAGAGATTCTAAATATAAAAGGGCGGATGGCGCTGTGATCAGAACGGCGCGGGTTAATCACGAACGGAGGGCATCATCATGGTTATCTGTCCCGAATGTGAAAGCGATCTGGACATTGAAGAAGATGAGGTCGACGAGGGCGAAGTCGTCTCCTGCCCCGAGTGCGGCACCGACTTCGAAGTAGTTGCGGTCGACCCTCTTGAGCTGAGTCGCGTGGAAGATGAGGACGGCGAAGACGAGGAGGAAGAGGAATCGGACGAGGAGGGCGAATATTGAACGGTGTCTCATCCGGCACCCGCAAGGTCCCAGCCCCGCTCTCCGTTCTGCTTTTGATTCTGCTGACAGGTGGTGCGCTTTGCTGCGCACAACTCAGCTACTCTCAGTCAGCCGCCGCCAAGAAGGACTATGCTTTGATTTTTGGCACGGTTTGGGGACCCGATTCGCGTCCCGTCGCCGGCGTTCCCGTCAGGATTCGGCGGGCATCGGAGAAAAAGTTCCGCTGGGAACTGGTTTCCAACCACACCGGCGAGTTCGCGCAGCGCGTTCCTGTGGGCGTTCAGGATTACGTCATCCAGGCGAACATCAAGACGCCAAAAGGCGTGCCCAAACCGGAAATCACCGTACACGTTGACGACAACGAACGCGAGGACGTTGGAATCCATCTGACGGAGCAGGAGATGCCTCGCCGCTCAGAGTAAACTGGATGATAATGAAAAAGCAGTTGAGCCTTCTGTTTGCCGTTCTGGTGCTCGCGGCATGTGCCCTCGCGCAGCTAAGTATCCCCCTCTCTCATCCGCCAAATGACGACTCCCCCAGGAAAACCGGCAACTCAAACCAGCGCGTTCTGACGGGAGTTGTTATGGACAAGAATGATCAGCCCATCCCGAGTGCGGTCGTTTACTTGAAGAACGAGAAAACGTTGAACGTGAGGACATACTTTGCGCAGAAGGACGGAACGTACCGGTTCCCGCAGCTGGAGCGCAATGTCGACTACGAGGTCTACGCCGAGATCGACGGCAAGCGCAGTGACACCAAGACGGTGAGCCAGTTCGACGACCGCACCGCCCCGCACGTTAACCTGCGAATCAATCTCAACAAATAGCTGAGCAGAAAAATCAAAGGCCGCCATTGCTGGCGGCCTTATGCATTTCTGCCGAAAGTCTAGCTGTTCTCGCTGCTGGCGCGCTTCCACGACATGAACTCGCCAATCGTGGAGCCCGCACCTGACGACGTACTCGCCGCCGGTGCCTTGTAAGCTTCGACGTCGGCCCGGGACGCCTCTTCTCCAACGGCGCGGATGCTGAGTCCGACCTTCTTTTCCGCCGGGTTCATCTTGATGATCTTGAAATCGAACTCCTGCCCGGGCTCCAGCTTGATCGGCGCGCCTTGGGAATCGACCGCCTCGGAGTTGTGACACAGGCCCTCGACCCCATCGGCAATCTCCACGAAAGCTCCAAAACTCGCCAGCCGCAGAACTTTGCCGCGGATGACGTCGCCCACGCGATGCTGCTCGAAGAAGGTCTCCCAAACATCGGGCTGGAGCTGCTTGACGCCCAGCGACAGGCGGCGTTGCTCGGGCTCGATGGCGAGCACGATGGCCCGCACCTTGTCGCCCTTCTTCAGGACCTCCGATGGATGCTTCACCCGTTTCGTCCAGCTCAGGTTGCTGACATGTACCAGGCCGTCGATGCCGTCTTCGATCTCGATAAAAGCTCCGAAGTCGGTGAGGTTCCGGACCTTGCCTTCCACCACGGTCCCGACCGGGAATTTCTCATGCAAGCTTTCCCACGGGTTTGATTCGAGCTGCTTCAGGCCGAGACTGATGCGCCGCTCCGTCGGATTGACGTTCAGCACAACTGCCTCCACCTGGTCGCCGACGTTCACCAGCTTCGAAGGATGCTTCATGCGCTTCGACCACGTCATCTCGCTGACGTGTACCAGGCCTTCGATTCCCTGCTCCAGCTCAATGAAGGCGCCGTAATCGGTCACGCTGATCACGCGCCCGCGAACATGCGCTCCGATGGGATAGCGTTCTGCGGCGTCCAGCCAGGGATCAGGAGTGAGTTGCTTGAAGCCCAGAGATACGCGCTGCTTGTCCTTGTCGAACTTCAGCACCTTTACCTGAATCTGATCGCCGACTTGCACCAGGTCGTGAGGATGCGTGAGCCGCCCCCATGACATGTCAGTGATATGTAGCAGGCCGTCGATCCCACCCAAATCGACGAAGGCGCCATAGTCGGTAAGGTTCTTCACCGTGCCGGTAAGGATCGCGCCTTCTTCCAGGTGGTCGAGCGTCTTGGAGCGCTTCTCCACCTGCTCCTCTTCGAGCAGTTGCTTGCGCGAAACGACGATATTGCCGCGCTTCTTGTTCAGCTTGATGATGCGAACTTCGATTTCATGTCCCTTGAGGCCATCCAGGTTGCGTAAGGGCCTCAGGTCTGCCTGTGAACCCGGCAGAAAAGCGCGCGCTCCCAAAACGTCCACCGTTAGACCGCCCTTAATGCGATCTATCACCCGCACCTTCACCGAGGCCTTTTCGTTGTAAGCCTTCTCAATCTCGTCCCAGGCACGCAAACGCTGCGCCTTCTGGTGAGAGAGGTTGATGTAACCCTCCTCCGTATGCCCGGGCTCGCGCATGACCGCGATCTCATCGCCGGGATGGATCGTCACGTTGCCGTCATGGTCGGTAAACTCAGCGACCGGAACCACACCCTCAGACTTGTAGCCGATGTCGACGACCACGTACTGCGGGGTCACCTTCAGCACATGGCCGGACACGATCTGTTCATCGTTGAGCGCTGCCTCGGTTTGGGCCTGCTCCTGCTCGAAAGACTCCAGCGCGGAGGCAAAGTCCTCCATCGTTGGCTCTTTCTCAGCCTTCCTGACCAACGCCGTAGTTGCCGTCGCAGCTTCGCCGGCGGTGGCTTCAGACACCATGGTTGGGCTGGAAGCATGATCTTCCTGAGGTTGGTTCTCTCGCGGCTCGGCATCGCCATTCGCCGATGTCTGACCGTTGCGAACATGTTCGGCAGAGCTCGCCTCGCGAGCCTCGTCGGATGGATGCACGTCGTAAGCGTGCTCTTTAGCTTGCTCGCTTGGCTGATGTTCCGCAGCCGGGTCCTGGGTCTGGGTAATTGGAGTTTCGGTTTGGGTGTTGTCGAAAGCCATTGGTTGCGCACTTGGGCTACCGCTATTTGGATAGCGATAGGGAGCCTTGATAAAACGGACTGCTGGCTTGAGTCTTCGAGAATGATTCCCCGCTCAAACTGCGGGCTTGGAACAACCCAGCGGCCGGATCCTGTGGAGCGGGTCCCGCGTGCCAAGGACAGTTTCGACTATAGCAACCGCCCCAAGCAGTGTCAAACAGCTAACTCCAACAGAAGCGCGCCTTTTCGGCGATCGCCCTGCATTTTTATGCAGCATTAACGGGCCCATGCTTGCCCTGCTCCTCGACAGCGTCTGGAGTCGGACGCTGAGGGCAAGCTGTCCTGCTTCAGCGAGCGATATAACTCTGATACCCTGCGAGCGTGGACTACCTCTGGACCCCCTGGCGCTACGCGTACGTCAGCTCCGTCAACAAAGCGTCGGGCTGCATCTTTTGCGAACTTCCTCACCTTGGCGAGGATGAGCGCGCACTCATCCTCCATCGGGGCCGGCACAATTACATCGTACTTAACTCGTTCCCTTATACATCCGGACACTCGATGGTCGTGCCCTTCGAACACGTCGACCGTCTGAGCAAACTTGCTCCGGAGACGCTGGCCGAGATGACCGTGCTGAGCCAGAAGCTTGAGGCAGTGCTGTACGAGGTTTACAGTCCGGATGGAGTCAATCTCGGAATGAATATTGGGAAAGCGGCCGGGGCCGGCGTTGCCGGACACCTCCACATGCACGTCTTACCGCGCTGGGTGGCGGATGCCAACTTCATGACGGTAGTTGGCGAGACCCGGGTTCTTCCCGAGTTGCTCGCCGACACCTACAACCGCCTGAAAAAAAAGTTCTAACTGCCGAGGGTCCGGCCCAGGACCGCGCCGGGACGATGGGGCGCGATCCTACGCCTCTACCATCGAGGCTTCGGGAAACCGCAACTTGCTTTTGGAGAGCGCGCGGTTCAGAAGGTTTTCGATATCCGTCTCCTCGCTGTTGCGTGCCATCGCCAATTCGCTGACCAGTAGATAGCGTGCCCGCTCCAGCATCTTCTTTTCCCGGAAGCTCAGGGGCTTGGCACGAGCCAGCAGTAAGAGGCCCTTCAGAACGATGGCAACATCGAGCAGAGAGCCGGTCCGCATCTTGTCGGAATTTTCCTTGAAGCGATACTTCCAGTCGGCACTGTTCTCGATCTCGCCGTCGGTCAGAAAGTCGAGTACCTTCTGCACTTCCCCGTTGCGGACCACTCTGCGAAGGCCCACACTTCCTACATTGTGGAAAGGAACCATGACTTTCAGGCTGCTGGCTTTGATCTTGAGGAGATAGAAGCGCTCAATCTGGGATCCGATTGTGCGGCTGCTGATTTGTTCAATTACGCCAACCCCGTGATTGGGGTAGACAACCTTATCTCCGATACTAAAGCTCTGGTTATTCATGAGGGCGGCCGCCGGGGCGGTAAAACCAGATCGTATGAAGGGCGTACGGCTATATGTCTAGTATAGCTCTGTTATCTGAGGGCGGTCAACCACCGAACGGGCCTGGTGACGTAACCTCGATTGTGTAAAAGCGAGAGGGTGTAAGTTGGCTTTGGCCTGACCAGCTAAAGCCGTTTCTCGAAAGGAGACTTACACCCATGGGCAAGGTTATACCGATCACCGAGCAGTTCCAACATTTCGTCAGCGAGTTGCAAGAGAGTTTCTGGGGCGATCTGCAGGGGCAGGTGCAGCAGAGCATGCGTCGGCTGTTCGAGTTGCTGTCGGAGCGGCAGCGCGACTTGTATATGGTGAGCCCGCGCCACAGCCGGCAGAAGTCGCGGCAAGACTATCGCAACGGCTACTACGAGCGCGACTTCGTCACCCGCTTCGGAACCCTGCGGCTGCGCATTGCGCGTACTCGCAAGCGGGGCTTTCTTCCCCAGGTGTTACAGAAGTTTCAGCGCCGGGCCGAGGAGGTGTCGCTGCTGATCCGGGAAGCGTTTCTGCGCGGCATCAGCACGCGGCAAGTGGGACGGCTGGTGGCGATCCTTACGGGCGAGCCAGTGAGTCCGCAAACCGTCTCCCGGCTGACCCGGGAGCTGGACGACGCGGTGCGACAGTTTCATCAGGCATCGCTGGCCGACGAGTGGGCCTATCTGTTCCTCGATGGCGTCAGCTTGCGCATGCGCCGTCCCAGCGGTCGGCAGCGCGTGCACATGCTGGTGGCCTACGGCGTACGCCAGGATGGCACGCGCCAGTTGCTGGCCTTCATGCGCAGCTCGGGCGAAAGCCAGAATGCCTGGGAAGGGCTGCTGCAAGATCTGTACCGCCGCGGACTGAAAGGCGACAACCTGCTGCTGATCGTGACCGATGGCTGTGCCGGACTGGCCGCCGCCATCGAGACGGTGTATCCGCGCCCGCTGCATCAGCGCTGCTGGGTGCACAAAATGCGCAACCTCCTGGAAAAGGTTCGCCGCCGCGACTACGAGGCAGTGAAAGCCGACGCGCAGGCCATTTATCGTGCCGACGGCCGGCGTGAAGCCCAAGCCGCGTTTCGCACCTTCCGCCGCCGCTGGCAAGCGCAGTACCGATCGATGGTGGGGCAACTGGAACGCGACTTGCCGCAGTTGCTGTCGTTCTTCAGCTTTCCCCGGCATCTATGGAAAAAGCTGCGCACCACCAACATCATCGAACGCTGTTTCGTGGAAGTGCGACGGCGCACCCGGCCCATGGTCTGCTTTGTGAACGTCAAAAGCGTGGACCGGATCATCTACTCCATCTTCCAGCGCTTCAACCTGGAATGGAAAAACCGCACCCTCCGCCTTTTTACACAAGCAGCTTGACGTCACCACGGGCCTTGAGGAGCGTTTTGGGCCGTTGAAATGCCGCTTCGGCGGTTTGTAATTCTGCAGTACGGATGCTACCATCCGACTTTCGTAGTGTTTTCGCGCAGGAGGCGATCATGGCTGATAACGAAGGCAGTGGTTTCTTGTGGTTCCTTGCGGGACTGGGCATTGGCGCAGCGGTGGGCATACTCTATGCGCCCGGCACCGGAGACGAAACCCGGCAGAAGATTCGCGACGCCGCCGAACAGGGCCGTGATGTGGTGAAAGACCGCGCTCGCCAGGCACGCGAGCAGGCGGGAAGCTGGGTTGACCGCGGGCGGGACTACATCGCCCAGCAGAAAGAACAGTTCCGTTCGGCAGTGGATGCAGGCAAGCAGGCGTATCACGAAGCAACGGCGGAGGAGCCCGGTACTGCTCCCAATCAGTAGCGGGCCGAGCAGTCGCTGTTCGCCGCCCACGGAGCCTCCATGGACGATAAGCTAACTATTTTTATCGCAGTGACCGCGGGTGCGGTCGTGCTCCAGATGCTGATCCTTGCGGGAATGTTCTTTACTCTGCGCAAGCTCAGCGCCTATACCCGTGCGAACGTCGGAGGACCTTTACTCTCGCGTGATTCCCTTGCTGCAGGAGAGCAAGAAACTCACAACCGATCTGCACAGCCTGCTGGAGACGTCTCGCCCAAAGCTGGATACGATCCTGGACAACGTGTCGGCGGTAAGCACGACAGCCCGCGATCAGACGCAGAAGCTGGAGGTCGCGGTGACGGCCTTCGTAGATGGCGCAAGGCTGCAGGCTATACGGGCTGACGAGTTGCTGACCCGCACCTTGAATCGCGTCGAGGACACCAGCTCCAGAGTCCAGCACACGGTGCTGTCACCCTTCAAGCACCTTAACGGAGTGCTGCAAGGCCTTGGAGTGGGACTGGAAACCCTCTTTCACAAGGGAAAACCGCCCCGAAACGGCCGTCAAAACGACGAAATGTTCATTTAAGTGCGGCCGTTCTGAGCCCCTGTTTCGACTACAAATCGGTTTCCGGGACGGCTTGTCTCTTTCGAGCGGTCGAAAACCGTGCCCTTAGAAGGGCAAAAAACAGCGTTTCCATCCCTCTTTGACCCGGTTTTCTGGACTTTCGACGTGGTTTAACCTAGCCAAATCGTTTTGCGCTGTGCAGCGTCAGGCGATCCAGGCCCCGCCGACGACCACGTCTCCGTCGTAGAAGACGACCGCCTGACCGGGCGTCACCGCGCGCTGGGGTTCGACGAACGTGACATGGATATCGCCGTTCGCGAGCTTCTCAACTACAGCATCGGCGGGCTCGTGGCGATGGCGAATCTTGGCCTGAACGCGCATCGGCTCGCGCAGGTCGCCGATCGCGATCCAATTGGCGCGCTTGCCGATCAAGGTTCGTGAATAAAGTTCCTCGCCGCTACCCACGACCACCTGCCGCTTATCGCCGCGAATCTCCAGTACATAAACCGGCGATCCCGTGGACAGGCCCAATCCCTTGCGCTGGCCGACGGTAAAGTTGTGGATGCCGCTGTGCGTGCCAATCACCTCGCCGGTGGTCGTGACCAACTCGCCGGAAGTGTCGGGAATCTCGTCGCCCTGTTCCGCGAGGTAGGCGTCGAGAAATCGCTTATAGTCGCCGCCGGGGACGAAGCAAATCTCCTGTGAGTCTTGCTTCTCGAAAACGCGCAGACCGATCCGCTTCGCCTCTTCGCGGACCTCAGGCTTGCGCAGCTCTCCGAGCGGAAAGAGCGTACGGCTCAACTGCTCCTGCGTCAGCCCGAAGAGGAAGTAGGTCTGGTCCTTCGCGAGATCGGCGGGGCGCTTCAGCAGCCAACGGCCCGTGCGCTCGTCGAATTCGTTGCGCGCGTAGTGTCCCGTAGCAAGCATTTCGGCGCCAATCTGGCGCGCCGTGATCAGCAACTGATCGAACTTGAGATGGTTGTTGCACAGGCTGCACGGAATCGGCGTACGCCCCGAGAGATAGTCCTGCACAAACGGGCGCACCACGTCTTCCTCGAATCGCGCCTCCTGATTGACCACGTAGTACGGGATGCCAAGCGTCTCGGCTACACGGCGCGCATCGTAAACGTCGTCGAGCGAGCAGCAGCGGCCCTGCACGACCTCGGGCATGCCGTCGCGGCCGGCCAAACGGCGCTGGTTCCAGAGCTGAAGGGTGAGACCGACGACGCTGTATCCCTGCTCGCAGAGCAGTGCCGCGACGGTGGAGGAATCCACACCGCCTGACATGGCAACGGCGATGGTCGTGTTAGTCATTAGCAATTAGCCGTTAGCGCTTCGCCGTAGCGTTAGCCATCAGACAATTCAAGCCCAGCGCGGAAGCGCTGGGAGAGAGTTGCCTCAAATGAGCCGGAGTCCTTTCAAGGACGACACTGGAGCTAGTCCTTAACGGTCGCCGATTGAAAGTGCTTTATGCGCCTCTTTCTCGTCTTCAGGCTTGTACAGCATTCAGTGCCATCGCGAGGACCGCGACCACGCACCGCATTCGCCACTCTGATGCGCTGGTCGTAATACCTGCATTCAGGACAGCAGCAGTATAAGTTGCTGCGCTCACCGGTCTTACACACGTACTCGCCGCGAGGCGACATGATGCCCAAGAGATACTGCCTGCATTCAGGACAGCGCAACGAAATCAGACCGCGCTTCCGTACTCGCTCCCGAATTTCCTGAATCTTCTGCTCAGCCGTTTTCACGCCTGCACAGCCTTCTTGTACACGGGACTCAGTTCTCTCAAACGACTCACAACCTCTGGCACCAACTCCAGCGCAAACTCGACATCCTCCGCCGTGTTCTGCTTGCCCAGGCTGAAGCGGATGCTGGCGCGCGCCTGGTTTGCCGACAGTCCCATCGCAGTCAGCACATGCGAAGGCTCAATGGCCCCCGACGAGCACGCCGCGCCGGTGGAGACCGACAATCCCTTCAAGTCAAGGGCAATCACCATGGCTTCGCCTTCAATGCAGTCAAAGTGAATATTCGTGGTGTTCGGGACGCGAGGCGCTCCACCGCTGTTCACGCCCACCTGATCGACTCGCTCGACGATTTCTCGCTGCAACCGATCGCGCAGGGCTGCCATCTTCATCACACTGCCATCTGCAAATCCAGCTCGAGCGATCTCGGCCGCCTTGCCAAGGCCGACGATCCCCGGCAGGTTCTCGGTGCCGGCGCGGCGCGAGCGCTCATGCCGCCCACCGTAGAACAGAGGCTGCAACAACGTTCCCTTCCGCACATAGAGCGCACCTGCGCCTTGCGGGCCGTGCATCTTGTGCCCGGTGAGGGTGAGCAAGTCGCAATCGATTTCCTTCACGTCCAGCGGAATCTTGCCCGCAGCCTGAACCGCATCGGTGTGAAAGTAGATGTCGGCTTCGGCGGCGATCTTTCCAATTTCATTCACCAGCTGCAGGACTCCGGTCTCGTTATTCGCCAGAATGATGCTAATCAGCTTCGTTTGCTGTCGAATGGCGCGGCGGACATCGCCCGGGTCGACCTGGGCCTGGCCGTCGACCGGCAGATAGGTGACGGCGCAGCCCATTTCTTCCAGCCGCTTGCAGGCATTCAGCACCGCGTGATGCTCAACTGCCGAAGTGATTACGTGATCGCCCGGCTTCACCAGGCCAAACAGCGCAAGATTGTCGCCTTCCGTGCCGCCGCTGGTGAAGACAATTTCGGCCGCGCGACAGTCCAGCAAGTCCGCAACCTGCTCACGTGCGCGCTCCACCGCCGCCCGCGCCTGCTGTCCCTGCTGATGGATGGACGAGGCATTCCCGAACTGCTCGAAGAAATACGGGCGCATCGCCTCAAACACTTCCGGCAGAAGTGGGGTGGTCGCGTTATTGTCCAGATATACCCGGCGCATCCTGGTAACTCTATTCTAAGCGGCTTCTGTTAGATATCTGCCGGAAGGCGAGCGATTCTCCGTCACGGCCACCGTGTGGAGCCTCACACCGGGCCGAGGCCGGGCATGAGAGTTGCCCCATCGGTGCCGAAAATTTATAGTCAACCGTTCGCTCAAAAGGCCCGCAGACTCGTAGGGACCAGGGCCAATCAAGACGGACTTCGCGCGACTGGAGCCATCATGAAAAAAGCTGTAGTACTTCTCTGCTCTCTTCTATTTGTCTTACCGGCCTTCGCCGATGAAGGCATGTGGCTGTTTAACGAGTTTCCCAAAGACAAAGTCCAGGCCAAATATGGCTTCTCGCCCTCGCAGGAGTGGCTCGACCACGTGCGGCTTTCTTCGGCACGCGCACCAAACGGTTCCTCTTCCTTCGTAAGCGCTGACGGACTCATCTTCACCAACCATCACATCGCCCAGGGATGCATTCATGATCTTTCCACCAACGGCAAGGATTACATGAAGGATGGGTTCTATGCCCCGACACGGGCGGAAGAGCCGAAGTGCCCCGGCGTCGAGTTTCTCGTGCTTGAGGACATTGAGGACGTGACCGCCCGCGTTAATGCCGTTGCCAAGCCCGGCATGTCGGATGCGGAGGCCGGCAAGGCGCAGCGCGAGGAGATGTCATCGATTGAGAAGGAGTGCTCGGTGAATGGCCTGCGTTGCGACGTCGTCACGCTGTATTCCGGCGCCCTGTATCACCTGTACAAGTACAAGAAGTACGACGATGTACGCCTGGTCTTTGCGCCCGAGTTCGACATCGCCTTCTTCGGCGGCGATCCCGACAACTTCGAATATCCGCGGTATGACCTGGACATCTCGTTCTTCCGTGCGTATGAAAACGGGGAGCCGGCGAAGATCAAGGACTACCTGAAGTGGTCGAAGACCGGAATTCAGGAGGGAAACCTGGTATTCGTCTCCGGCCATCCAGCAAGAACCGGACGCCTGCTCACCGTCGATCAACTGGAGTTCCTGCGCGACTACCAATATCCAATGATGCTGGCGTCCTATCAAAAGCGCCTTGCCGCCATAGAGAAGTACGCAGGGCAATCGGAAGAAAAAGCGCGAGAGGCTGAGCATGACATGTTCAGCATCCAGAACTCGTTCAAAGCAGTGACCGGCTATGAGGGTGGCCTCAAAGACCCGCAGATCATGGGCAAGAAAGCGACCGACGAGAAGGACCTGAGAACCTACGTCGGTTCGAATCCCGAACGGCAGAAGCAGTACGGCGATCCCTGGGCCGAAATCACCAAAGCCGTGGGCGTTCAGAAGGAGATCTATCAGCAGCTTTTCTACGTCGATAATCTCGCCGGCTTCCGTGGGAATCTGGCCGATTATGCGCGCGAGATCGTGCGCTCCACTCAGCAAAAGGAGAAGCCCAGCAACGAACGCATTCGCGGCTATCAGGATTCGGCGCTGCCCACCCTGGAACAGAAACTGTTCTCGACCGCCCCGGTCTATAAAGGCCTGGAAACGGTATTGCTGGCTGAAAGCCTCACCGAGATGCAGGAGGTTCTTGGCGCCGACAATGAAACTGTGAAGAAGGCTCTGAACGGGAAATCGCCGGAAGAGCGGGCAAAAGAGGTCATCGACGGCACCAAACTGGATGACGTCAATGTTCGCAAGCAGCTCTACGAGGGCGGGGAGAAGGCGGTCGAAGCCAGCAGTGATCCACTGATCGTGCTGATGCGCACCGTGGAACCGGATGCCGTCGCCGTGCACATGCGCAACGAAGATGACGTAGATTCCGTACTACGCAAGAACGCAGGAACCATCGCCAAGATCCACTTCGCCCAGGGCGGCTTCAGCGTCCCGCCGGACGCAACTTTTACCCTGCGGCTCAGCTATGGCGCAATCAAGGGATACGAACAGAGCGGCAAGCAGATTCCCTGGTTCACTACGATGGGCGGGGCATTCGAGCACGCCGAGGCCCACGGCGGCAAGCCTCCCTACAACCTGCCGGAAAGCTGGATGAAGGCAAAGCCGTCGCTGAATGTGAAGACTGTCCTTGACACGGTTTCAACACCAGACATTATCGGGGGCAACTCCGGAAGTCCGGTAATCAACAAGGATGCGGAGGTGGTTGGCATCATCTTCGACGGCAACATTGAGTCGCTGCCCTGGAGTTTCGTCTATGACGACGTGCAGGGACGCTCGATCGCTACCGACTCACGCGCCATCATCGAAGCGCTGCGCAAGATCTATCACGCGGACGCGCTCGCCAACGAACTGGCGGGACCGGACGAAGGCGCCGCCGGCGGGAACTCGAAGGCGATGAAGCCGAAGAAGAAGCAGAAGTGAGCTGAACGCTACGTGTGTCGAAAAGCAAGAGGCCCAGCGTTAAGCTGGGCCTCAGTTTTTCCCCCGATCCACTAAGCCGCGTTTGCGCTTGACTTCGATTCCTGGTTCTCGCTTTTTCCTTCTACCGGCACGGCAAGATGAATGCCGGAATCGCTGCGCATCTCGCGAAACTTCTTAGGAGTCATTCCCACCAGGCGCCGGAAGACGCTGGTGAAGTGGCTCTGCGTTTCGAAGCCGACATTGGTTGCTACTTCCACGAGAGCGGCGTTGCCATCCCGCAGAAGGTCCTGGGCGCGTTCAACCCGTTGTCGCATGACGTACTGGTGGGGCGTGGTTCCCGTACTCATCTTGAAGAGCTTGGAGAAATAGTACTGGCTCATGCCAACGACCTGCGCCATCTCTGCAACGCTGAGGTCCTTCTCGATGTTCTCCTTCACGTATTCCAGGACGCGCTGCAGGCGGCGCGGCGGCAGCCCGCCGACGACTTCAATCGGCGCCAGCGTGGCGCCGACGTAAGCATCGACGATCTCTTTGGCGCGGTCCGTATCCAGGGACTGCACCGCCAGGACAAGAACGTTCATGCCTTCCGCCTTCGCGCCTGAATAGGCCGAAAAGGAGTCATTACACAGCGCAGCCCGGATGCCCGGCACACGATTGGCAGCCACGGATGCTCCCACACCGCGGCCGGTGACGATGACACCTCTTTCGGCGTCGCGGCGCAGAACCGCAAGGGCCACCTGCTCGGCATGATCGCCGCGTGCATGTGCTTCGACGTTGGACGTTGGGTCTATCACCTCATGTCCTGCCGAGGCCAGGGTTGCTGTCAGTTGCTCCTTCAATGCATTGCCAGCTTCGTCAGAACCGATCGCTATTCGCACTCTATTCCTCCTCTATGTGCTGAATTTCCTGGGTCTCTTTATCGTGATAAGGACGACAAGGCGCCTGTAGTGGTATTGCTGCTTCAAGTGCCATTCGTTCCACTAAGTATGCGTTCATAACATCCCCGCGGCGAAGAGTCGCGCCGCTCTGGTAGAGCTTAAGCAGGCTCGCCTTGCCGGCCTCATCCATCCCGGTCAGGCCGAAAAGATCTACCACGACCCTTCGTCCTGCCGCTTGATTTTGCTGCTGAGCAACGACCTTCTCGAGCTCCGGAACCAAGGGTTGTTCCAGCCTGCCTTCGAGCACCAAGCACACGTCGTTCTCCCGTTGCTCGGTGGTGATTCTCAGCAAAAGGTGGCTCCTGAATTGGCGTTGTACCTGATATTTGGAAACCAAGTTCACCCGTCGTAACCAAGCGTCCGAACGGTTTCTGTGTGAAACGTAGTGCATCGGAATTGCCAAAGCAGTTTCTCGACATTCCAGCCGGAGGTACGGCGGAATATCGGCGGTTTGGCGGATTAGCGGTAAGCTTTGCGGAAAAGTGCGTCAGATTCTGCGGCAGAATTCTGACACCCGGTGTCAGTTTTCTGACTTTACTGACACCTGCCGGCGGGAGATGCCGAGCTTTTCCATCCGATACAGGAGAGTTGTGCGCTTAAGCCCCAGCCGTGTAGCGGCCCCGTTGGGGCCTCCGACGACCCACTTGGATTGCTGTAGCGCATCGAGAATGTGACCCTTTTCTATTTCGCGCAGGGTACCGTGTCCATTAGGAAAAGCCGGCGGCGCGGAAGGGGCAATGGCGCGGAGTTCCGCCAGGGGCGCGACCAACTCTTCTCCTTGAGTAAGAATCACCGCGCGCTCAATAAAGTTCTGTAGCTCCCGGACATTGCCGGGCCATGAGTATTCGGTTAGAGCCGCGATGGTCTGGGTGGCTATGCGTTCGATTCGCTTGTTCATCCGCCGGGCATATTTGCTGGCGAAGTATCGCACCAGCAGCGGGATATCTTCGGTACGTTCCCTCAAGGGTGGAACCAGGATGGGAAAGACATTCAAGCGATAGAAGAGGTCCCCGCGAAACTTTCCGTCGGCAACCATTTGGGAGAGATTGTGGTTGGTGGCGGCGATCATGCGCACGTCGACGCGCTGGGTGTGCGAGCTTCCCAGACGCTCAAACTCCTGCTCCTGGACCACACGAAGCAGCTTGGGCTGAAGTTCGGGGGGAATATCGCCAACTTCGTCGAGAAAGAGGCTCCCGTGGTTTGCCAATTCAAAGCGGCCAATTTTGCGCGAGATGGCTCCGGTGAAAGCGCCCTTTTCGTGGCCGAACAGCTCGCTCTCCAGCAACCCGAGGGGAATTGCAGCACAATTCATCTTGATAAACGTGCGATTGCGGCGAGAGCTGCGTTCGTGGATCGCACGCGCGATCAGTTCCTTGCCGGTTCCAGTCTCTCCACAGATGAGCACGGTGGAATCGGTAGGAGCAACGGTTTCCACCTTCTCCAGCACCGCTCGCAGAGCGGGACTTCCTCCGATGATGTCCTCGAAATCCTGTTCGGAGCGAATCTCCTCTTCCAGATAAGACTTTTGCTCCGAGATCTGTTCCTTGCTTTCCGAAAGGGCGTGATGCTGAAGTGCGTTGCTCACTGCAATGGCTACCTGGTAGCCGATCTGAGTAGCGAAGTTCAGATCGCCCGGAGAGAAAGCCCTCTCCTTCCGGCTGCCCAGGGAGAGAACTCCCACGGGAGCGCCATTGCTCTGCAGGGGAACCAGGAGGAGGGAGCGGAAGCCTTCCCCATTGCGAACCCGGAAGACCTCTCTATCCTGGCTGTAGGGCGCGCCTCCCGCTCCTACAAACCGGCCTTGGCCGGTTCGCAAGGCCTCGCCTGCATTGGTTCCTTCCACGCTTATGAGCATGTCTTGCTGCAAGTAGCCGCGGCTGTCGGGAAAATCCAGAGCGTGCAGGCGCAGTTTGTCCGCACCTTCCGGCAGAAGCAGGCTGGCAGAATCGTATTCAATGACTCGCCGCAGGTTCGACGAAAGGGCGCCGAACAAGGCACGCAACTCCAGGTTCGAAACGACGGCATTGTTCAGCTCGAGGACCAATCGCAGGCGGTCGCGCTCGCGAACCAGTTCACGCTGTAGAGCGTCGGAACGAGCATAGTAGAGCGCGCTTTCCAGCGCGATGGCTACCTGGGCGGCGATCAGTTTGGCAAACTCAATCTCGTCCGCGTCGAAGCTGCCAACTTCGCTACGCCCAATTGTTAGTGCTCCCAGCGGGCCAGCCGTCGCTGTCAGAGGCAGCACGCAAACCGAGCGTACATGATGCTCGCGCAGCAGGATTCCAACCTTGTGAAACCGGTCTTCCTGCTGGAGGTCTTCGCAAACGAATACTTCCTGCGATTGCCAGGCAATGCCGGACGGTGAATCGTCAATCTCAAAGTCCTGCCCCAGCCAGTTGGGGGTGGATTCGGACGAGTGCAGCACGTGCAACCGCATGGCGCCTCGCTGCTCGTCGTGGAGCACCACGCTGACGTAATGGGACGGCAGCAACTGGGAAATATGGGGGGACAGAGCGGTAAAGACCTTGGACAAGTCCCGGTGAGATGCGATGGCATGACACATCTCTCCCAGCGCCTTGAGCTTGAGCGCCGTTTTTTCTTGCTCAATCATGCACGCGTCACCAGCCGCCCCACGAACGTCGTGGCCTCATGCGGCGAGGGTTCGGTGTTTAGGGGAGTAGAACGGCATTTTCATCATCATAGCGGATAATGGCCGTTGCGGGTTGCTGTCGTCGGCAGCGAAAAACTGCTGTCCCGGGCAGTTGTCCTGACTCGTAGTGCAGGGTCGCATCCTGACGGCTTGGATGCCGGCCATCTGTTGTAAGCTCTCAGAATCCTTGCTTTCGCCAGAGGTGTGCTTTTGCAGAAGAACAATCCCGCGCCCGGCGGCCCTGGAATTACTCCCAAGTGGACCTTTGGAGCCAAAGACGCGGTTGGCACCGCCTACTCTGTTTCCAGCCGTTTGTGGTACACGCTCGCCAACGGCGTCCTCACCGAGGTCTACTACCCGACCATCGACACACCGCAGATTCGCGACACTCAGTATCTGGTCTCCGACGGTGAGACCTTCTTCCATGACGAGCGCCGCCACATGACCACCAAGTTGGATTGCCTGGGCAGCGCGGCGCTGGGATTCAAGGTGACGAACTCGGATCCCGAAGGCAAATACTCCATCGAGAAGACGGTCATCGGGGACCCGCACCTTCCCTGTCTGCTGGTTCGTACCCACTTCAATGTCGCTCCCGCGTGGCAGGGCCGTCTGCATCTCTACGTTCTTTGCGCCCCGCACCTGCAGATTGGCGGCTGGCATAACAACGCCAATGTGATTGATGCGCGCGAGCACCGCTTCCTGATGGCCCACCGTGACGACGTGTATCTCGCCGTCATGGCCACGGTCCCTATGAGCAAGCTGTCCGTCGGCTACGTCGGAGTCAACGATGGCTGGACGGATCTGTCGCAGAACTTCCAGATGGACTGGGAGTACACGTCGGCGCTGGACGGCAACGTTGCGATGACGGGGGAGCTCGATGTAAGTCAGACGAATGAGTTCACCCTGGCGCTCGCCTTTGGCCACACGGCGCACAATGCGGCTTCGACGCTGGCACAGTCGTTGGCGATTCCGTTTGAGCACTCGCTGCAGGTCTTTGATGAGCAATGGCAGCGAACGCGAAAACGCATGTCGCTCATCGACAAGCTGACCTCGATCGATTCGTTCATTTTCGCGCGGACCGTGAATCTGCTACTCGCCAACGAAGATAAGCTGTATCCCGGCGCCATGATCGCCAGCCTGAGTATTCCCTGGGGCGAGGATAAGAGCGATGACGACCTGGGCGGCTATCACCTGGTCTGGACACGCGACATGGTCAATTGCGCCACTGCCCTGCTGGCCGTTGGAGACACGGTCACTCCCCTGCGCGCACTCATTTACCTGGCGATTACGCAACGCGAAGACGGTGGGTTCTACCAGAACTTCTGGATTGACGGCTCTCCCTACTGGACGGGAGTTCAGCTTGACGAGGTTTCATTTCCCATCATCCTCGCCTGGAGGCTGTGGAAGGCAAACGGGCTGGCGAACTTCGATCCCTACCACATCGTGCGCCGCGCCTGCGGCTACCTGATTCGCGAGGGACCAGCCACCAAGCAGGAGCGGTGGGAGGAGGCCGGCGGCTATTCGCCGTCAACGCTGGCGGTCAATATTGCCGCGCTGATTTGCGCAGCCGAGTTTCTTGATGCCCACGGCGATTCTCACACGGCCGATTTCGTCCGTTGCTACGCTGATTTCCTGGAATCCCACATCGAGAAGTGGACCGTTACAGAAAAAGGCAGCCTGGTTCCGGGAATCACGCGGCACTATATTCGCATCAACCCGGCTGTCAGCTCGGAAGGCTCAACCGGGGACGAAGATCCCGACAAGGGTGAGGTTGTGCTGGCCAATCAAAAGCCAGGAGACCGTTACAAGTATCCAGCCAATCAGATCGTCGATGGCGGCTTTCTCGAATTCGTGCGCGCCGGCATCAGAGCGGCAGATGATCCTTTGATCGTGGACTCGCTGAAGGTGGTCGATGCCCTGCTGAAAGTCGATACGCCAGCCGGGCCGTGCTGGAAACGATATAACCATGACGGCTATGGCCAGCGCGATGATGGCAGCGCCTACGATCAATGGGGTGTGGGGAGGCCGTGGCCGTTGCTTACCCTGGAACGGGCCATGTATGAGTTAGCGGCCGGCGAGGACGTGACGGACTACATCCACACGATTGAGAAGTTCACCTCGGGGATCGGCCTTATTCCCGAGCAGATTTGGGATGCGCCGGATATTCCCGACCAGCATATGTATTTCGGGAAGTCGACAGGGTCGGCGATTCCGCTGATGTGGGCGCACGCGGATTTCGTCAAGCTGCTGCGCTCGGCGGTAGACGGAAAAGTCTTCGATCTGATCGAACCAGTGGCTGAGCGTTATCGCGACCGGGCACAAAATCGTCAGGGTGGCAAGATTGAGGTCTGGAAGATGAATCGCCAGGTGCGCAGCATCGAAGCTGGAACTCTGCTACGGGTTCAGGCATCCTCGCCCTTCCTGCTGCACTGGAGTGACGATGAGTGGAAGACGGCGCACGACACGAACTCGACACCGACCTCGCTGGGCATCCAGTACGCTGATATCCAGGTCGCTTTAACGCAAAATTTACCTTTGCGGTTTACCTTCTTCTGGCCGCAAGACAATCAGTGGCAAGGCACAAGTTTCGAAGTCGAAGTGAACCCGGTGACAGAAACTCCTTCGCATTCATGAAAGGTGGCAGACATGAGCACTCAAGTTGAGGTGAACTCTACGCAGGCGACGCAGGAGCAACAGAAGCTGGAGCAGTTGTGCATTAACACCATCCGCACTCTGGCCATGGACGCCGTGCAGAAGGCCAACAGCGGGCACCCGGGAACTCCGATGGCGCTCGCGCCTCTGGCCTTTACGCTATTCGACCGCTATCTCCGGTTCAACCCGCGAAATCCGCATTGGCCGGGACGCGACCGCTTCGTCCTGTCGAATGGGCACGCCTCCATGCTGCTCTATGCCACGTTATATCTGACGGGCTACGACCTGTCGCTGGACGACCTGAAGCAGTTCCGCCAGTGGAAGTCGAAGACGCCCGGCCATCCTGAGTACGGACTTACCGCCGGCATAGAAACCACGACAGGTCCGCTTGGACAGGGATGCGGCAACTCGGTCGGCATGGCGATCGCACAGCGCTGGCTCGCCTCGCGCTTCGGTAAGGACCTCTTCGACTACCGCATTTATACCGTCTGCGGCGATGGCTGCCTGATGGAAGGTGTCAGCAATGAGGCGGCATCGCTCGCCGGCCACCTCGGCCTGAACAACCTGATCTGGTTTTACGACAACAACCACATCACCATCGAAGGCAGCACCTCGCTTGCGTTTAGCGACGACGTGGCGACGCGGTTCATGGGCTGGAATTGGAATGTGCTGCATGTCAGCGATGTCAACGAACTGGAGACGCTGGACGTGGCCATCCAGGCTGCGCAGCGCGAGATAGCGCGGCCCACGCTGGTCATCGTTAACTCGCACATCGGATGGGGCTCTCCTCACCGTCAGGACACCAAGGAAGCTCACGGCGAAGCGCTGGGCGAAGACGAGGTGCGCCTGACGAAGGAGGTCTATGGCTGGCCGCCGGATGCGCATTTCCTGGTTCCCGACGAAGCCAGGGAGTACATGGGCAAGGCAGTCGACCGCGGCGCCGCCCTGGAGAAGGACTGGAACGCCCGCTACAGCGCCTGGGCGAAGGAGCACCCCGATCTCGACAAGATGTGGCAGCACATGCAGAATGGGACGCTCCCGGAGGGCTGGGACAAGGACATCCCCACCTTCCCTGCCGACGCCAAAGGCATAGCAACCAGGAAATCCGACTCCCAGGTGCTCAACGCGGTAGCAAAAAACGTGCCGTGGCTCCTGGGCGGGTCGGCTGATCTTTATCCCTCGACCTTCACGCTGATCAGCGGCGAAGCCGATTTTGAGCGCGGCAGCTACGGCGGACGCAACTTCCACTTCGGCATTCGCGAGCATGCGATGGGAGCGGTGCTGAACGGCATGGCGCTGTCCAAGCTGCGTCCGTACGGCGCGACGTTCCTGATCTTCTCCGACTACATGCGTCCGCCGATTCGCCTGTCGGCGTTGATGGACATCCCCGTCATCTTCATCTATACCCACGACTCCATCGGCCTGGGCGAAGACGGGCCAACACACCAGCCGATCGAGCAGCTCATGTCGCTTGCGGGCGATTCCCCGGCTTTTGGTGTTCCGTCCGGCCGACGCCAACGAAGTGGCGGAGACCTGGCGCGTGATCATGCCTATTCAACACCAGCCGGTCCTGATGGCGTTCACCCGGCAAGGCGTGCCAACGTTCGATCGCACCAAGTATGCTTCCGCGGCTGGAGTTGCGAAAGGCGCCTACATCATGGGCGATGCCGCCGGCGGCAAGCCGGAGGTCATCCTCATGGGCACAGGCTCCGAAGTGCAGCTCTGCGTGGGAGCCTACGAGCAACTTACTGCCGAAGGCGTCAAGGCACGCGTGGTCTCGATGCCGTGCTGGGAGCTATTCGACAAGCAGTCGCCGGAATACAAGAACCAGGTGCTGCCGCCGGATGTTCGCGCGCGCGTCGCCGTCGAAGCCGGCACGAGCGTAGGTTGGAGCAAGTATGTTGGCATTGACGGAATTGTCGTCTCTCATGACGACTTCGGCGCATCTGCTCCTATCAAGGACCTGATGAAGAACTTCGGCTTCACGGTAGAGAACGTCGTAGCCAAAGCCAAAGAGGCCCTGGCGAAAACGAAAGGATGAAGCCAAGGCGGCCTGGCTTACCGTTCACGGCCGCGAGTGTGGGACTCGCGGTCGAGAATCATCGGTCCAGCTTCTGACATCTATTGGCGTACATGGAGCCGTTAGTGTCTACACTCGTTCATTCGACTGTTGAAAGGATGGAGCCGCCGCGGTTGCCGCAGGCCGACTCTGCGCTGTTGGTTCTGTTTGGTGCGACCGGCGACCTTTCGCGCCGCAAGCTGATGCCGGCCCTTTACGACCTGGCTTGCATCGGCTGCACACATCGCAATTTCGAAGTCCTGGGCGTCGGCCGTACTGAGTTGACGGACGATCAGTTTCGCGAGCGTATGCATGACGGCGCGGCGGAGTCTTCCGACACTCGCGGCTTCAATGAAGATGCATGGAAGGACTTCGCAGCGCGGCTTCATTTCCTCGTGGGCGACGCCAATAAGCCCGAGTTCTACCCGGTGCTGAAGAAGAAGATTGCGGAGATGCAGCAACAGGGCGCGAGCAAGAACATCCTGTTCTACGTCTCGACGCCCGCTTCGCTCGCGCCGCCGATCGTGGAAGGTCTCGGCCAGTCCGGACTCGCTCACAACGAACAGGGCTGGACCCGCATCGTGCTGGAGAAGCCATTTGGCCGCGATCTCGAAAGCGCAAAGGAGCTGAACGAGATCGTCGCGCGGGTGTTCGAAGAGGAAGCGGTCTATCGCATCGATCACTACCTGGGTAAAGAAACCGTGCAGAACATCATGGTCTTCCGCTTCGGGAACCTGATGTTCGAGCCTATCTGGAACCGCAACTACATCGACTATGTCGAAATCACCGCTGCCGAGAAACTGGGCGTCGAAAGCCGCGCCGCGTTTTACGAAGAGACCGGCGCCTTGCGCGACATGGTCGCCAATCACATGCTTCAACTGCTGACACTGACGGCGATGGAGCCTCCGGTTGCGTTCGACGCGCACTCGGTGCGCGAGCAAAAGGTGCAGGTGTTGCGCGCCATCCGGCCCATGACGGTGGAGGAGGTGGCGCAGCGCACGATCCGGGGCCAGTACGGACCGGGGACCATCGACGGCAAGCCGGTTCCGGGCTATCGCCAGGAGAAGGGCGTCAATCCTCAGTCGCTCACCGAGACTTATGCTGCGGTCGAGTTCCATGTCGACAACTGGCGCTGGGCGGGAGTTCCTTTTTATGTGCGCGCCGGCAAGCGGCTTTCGAACCATCTCACGGAAATCGCAGTGCATTTCAAGCGCACGCCGCAAGCGCTGTTCGCCAGCCGTCCCGGAGACGTGCATCACAATGTCATCACCATGCGCATTCAGCCGAACGAGGGCATTGCGATCAACTTTGGCGCCAAGGTCCCGGGAACACAGATGCGCGCGACGCGGGTAAACATGGACTTCTCGTACCATGACGCCTTCGGCACGGACGGCCCGGCCGCGTATGAAACGCTGCTGCTCGACGCGATGCGCGGCGATGCAACGCTGTTCACGCGACGCGACGAAGTGGAAGCCGAGTGGCGGATCATCACGCCCATCGAGGAAGCCTGGGCGCTGCTCCCGCCGCCACAGTTCCCGAATTACGCCTCCGGCAGCGACGGTCCCGATAACGGCCGACGCAATGATCAAGTACGATCGCCATCGTTGGCGTCCGCTGAAGCGCGACAACGGATGGGATCTGTAAGCTCTGGCGATCTAAAGCCAATGTGCTGGTTAGCGTTTATCCGGCGTGGGCGCATTCATCCAATAGCCCTGCTGGCCCGGTCGATCAAAGTATCTACGGTTTAAACTGTGCTTCGGACTCGCGCGCACTTGTTACACGAATGGTAAGATTCTGCCTTCATGGTTACCTTCGTCGTGCTGCGCCTGGTGGCGGTCGTCCTGATCGTCGCGGCCAATGCGTTCTTCGTCTCCGCCGAATTCGCCATGGTCAGCCTGCGCGAGACCCAGATTCGGCAACTGGTGGCAGCACACCGGGTTGGCTCGCGGACCGTTCTCAAGCTCCATCAGCACATCGATCAGTTCATCAATGCGGTGCAGTTCGGGGTCACGCTGTCCAGCCTGGCTCTGGGCTGGATTGGCGAAGCAGCGATGGCGCGAATACTGGAGCCCTTGTTCATTAACCTCCCACATGCGCACTTGTACGCCCACGGGGTTGCCGTGGCCCTTGCCTTTACGCTCATCACCTACATAACTGTGATTCTTGGCGAGGTGGTGCCCAAGTCGATCGCCTTGCAGCGAACGGAGCGAGTGGCGCTGGCGGTGGCCGGACCAATGGACGTCTTCATGCGCGTCACAGCGCCCCTGCTCGCCTTGATGACGTCTTCATCGCGCGCTGTACTGAAGGTGTTTGGCATGCACCCGGTGCGCGAAGGCGGCGTCCATACGCCCGAGGAGTTGAAGCTGATCATCACCGCCAGCCGCAATCGCGGCCTGCTGGAAGCTCCGCAGGAGGAGATGATCCATCGGGCATTAGATCTGGAAGGTGTCGTGGTACGCGAAGTGATGGTGCCGCGCCGCGACATTTTTTCTGTCCCCGGCGACATGACCCTTTATGAAGCGCTCAAGCGCGTGGTCGATGAGCAGCACTCCCGCGTGCCGGTGTACGACCCGCAGCGCGGCCCGGAGCACATCATAGGCGTGCTTTACGCGCGTGACCTGATGCGCTGGATGCGCTACCGCCTGTCGAGGACCCACACGGGCAGAATCATCACCCGCGAAACCAACCTCCGCGTGCGCCACATCATGCGCGAAGTGCTGGTGGTTCCGGAGACCAAGACCCTTCCCGACCTGCTGGCCGAATTCAAAGAGCGCAAACGCCATCTGGCGGTGGTGGTGGATGAGTTCGGCTCGACCGCGGGCGTCATCACGGTCGAGGACGTGCTCGCGCAACTGGTGGGTCCGATCGAGGACGAGTTTGAGGGACGCGAGCCGGTATCAATGCCCGGCGCGACCCAGATGGAGTTGGACGCCTCACTCAACATCCGAGATCTGGACCTGGACTATCAGATCCAGATCCCACGGGACGAGGGCTTTGAAACCCTTGCCGGCTTTGTGCTGGCGCAGTTGCAGCGTATCCCCAATGTCGGGGACAACTTTGAATATGAGGGCCGGCGGTATACCGTAACGACGATGGACGGATTGCGAGTGGATCGCGTACGCATCGAGGCCTTGCGAACCCAGGCCCAGCCAGAGCCACAGAACGTCACCCCGGCGACAAGCTGATGCTACGCTACATCTTTTCGCGGCTGCTGTTCATGCTGCCGGTCGTGTGGCTGGTGGTATCGGTGGTTTTCCTGCTCATTCACCTGGTTCCGGGTGATCCTATTCAGCAGATGCTTGGCGAAGGCGCCGCGGCCACCGACATTGTTGCGGCGCGTCACGCCTATGGGCTCGACGTTCCTCTCGGCCAGCAGTATGTGAACTACTGGCGAGGCCTGCTGCACGGCGACATGGGACGCTCGCTGCGCTTCAATCAGAACGTCGGGCACATCATCACACAGGCTTATCCCTACACCCTGCAGCTGACCTTGGCAGCGCTATTGGTGGCATTGATGCTGTCGATCCCTGCCGGAGTTCGTTCGGCGGTTCGTCGTAATCAATGGGATGACCGCGTGCTCAGCTTCGTGTCCCTGCTGGGACTCTCGTTTCCGAATTTCGCGCTGGGGCCGATTCTGATTTTGCTATTCGCCATCGACCTGGGATGGCTGCCGGTTTCGGGCGCGGGTTCTGCCGCGCACCTCATTCTGCCGGCGATCACCATGGGCGGCGCGTTGGCGGCGATCCTCACGCGCATGGTCAGAACATCCATGCTGGAGGAACTCTCGCAGGATTATGTGCGCACTGCGCGCGCCAAGGGGCTTCTGGAGCGAACCGTGGTTTACCGGCATGCGCTTCGCAATGCAATGATTCCCATTCTCACCGTGGTGGGACTACAGTTTGGCGCAATGCTGGCGGGCGCGATCGTGACCGAGACGATCTTTTCCTGGCCGGGCATTGGGCGGCTGACAATCCAGGCGATTTCGAACCGCGACTACTACCTGGTACAGGGATGCATCCTCGTGATCGGGCTGACCTACGTGGTGGTCAACTTCCTTACGGACCTGATGTATTCCTTTTTCAATCCGCGCATTCGGGCGTGATTCGATTTTTTGTCGCCAGAGATATCTGAAGGGATTACACTTGCATCTTCATAGTCACACGGGGAGGATCAGCATGCGGGTTGACCACTCGAGCAACAGCACTAGCTCTGATCCGGTCAGCGGCCTAAACCGTGCCAAAGCGGGTATCCACGAGCTTGAGGTCAAGATGCGGCGCCAGGTAAATACCATGGCAAAGCGGATTTCGTCCTCGTTCCATCACGAGGAAGGAGAAGAACTCCCGGCCCCTAAAGAGCGCCACGGAATCGTCTCCATTAACGGGCAAGATGTAGAGACAATGCGCTGTAGCGGCGGTAAGCACCGTAGCTAACGCGCCCTTCACCCGGCCCTAAGAATACCGTTCTGCCATGAAGGCGCTGATCTTCTGATAGGCAGCCTCCAGCACATTCTCCGGCGGCAGAAACACTATTCTCATGTGCCGCGTTCCGGGCTTCTGTCCGAAGCCGGAGCCATGCACCACGAGCACATGCTTCTCCTTCAACAGAGCGGTTACAAACGTCAGGTCGTCTTCCGGTATGTCGAGGGAGGGGTGCGCGTAGAACGCTCCCTTGGGTGCAACCAGGCTAACCCGTGGCGTGCGCGCGGCCCAGTCAGCCGTCAACTGCGCCCGGCGGCGCAATTTGTTCCGCATCACCTCAATGTGGTCCTGGGGACCTTCGAGCGCGGGCTTAATGGCGTGCTGAAACGGATGGGGAGCTGACAGGCGGGCTCGCAGCAGCCGGTGTACCGCCGCAAGATAGGGGTGCAGCACGTCGTGCGGGCCAGTCGCAACTGCCCATCCGATGCGCCAGCCGGGAACCAGGTATGCCTTCGATAGTCCGTTGAAAGTCACCATCGGTACGTCCTGGGCGAGGGTTGCAATGGAAACGTGCTCGACGCCTGGAGCGTAAATCAGCTTGTCATAGATTTCGTCGGCGAAGATCAGCAGATTGTGCTGTCTTGCCAGCTCGATGATCTCCTCCAAGGTGCGTCGCGACATGACCGACCCTGTCGGATTGCTGGGATTGATCAGCAGGATCGCCTTGGTACGCGAGTTGATGCGGCGCTTCAGGTCATCGAGGTCGGGCTCCCATCCGTTCGCTTCATCGAGATCGTAGGCGTTGGGTTCAGCACCCAACTTCGCCAGCACTGCGCTGTACAGTGGATACTCCGGGCTCGGCGTCAGGACGTTGTCACCGGGATTGACCAACGCGGTAAGACAGCTATCGATCACTTCACCGCTGCCGTAGCCGATGAAGACGCTCTGGATTTCCTTGAAGCCCCGCCGCTCGGCGTCGTGCCCGATTGCCATCACCGCCGGCCGAATTCCCAGCGAATCTGCGTAGCTGTTGTGGCCGTCGAGCATGGCCTTATGCACAGCTTCGATCATGTGCGGCGGAGTTGGGAAATCGAACTTGCAGGGATCGCCGATGTTGAGGAAGAGAATCTGGTGCCCTTCCCGGGCGACTTCATCGGCCACTACGGCCAGGTCGCGGATGGCATAACGGACGTTCGCCATGCGAGCGGCAGGCGTAATTGAAAGGGCTTGCTGAACCGGCATGAGTGTACCTCTGTCGACTGTAACCTGAGTTTGGAGTTCCCTACGATTATGAACCAGCCGGCGGCGGGAGAGTAGGGGCTAGAAAACCGGCGACTCCGGGACCAAACGGATCGCCCGCGACACCGGATTGCCTTTCCTTCATTGGGCGAGCAAGCCGAAGACGGCAACACCCGTTGGCGTGCTGACATAGACCTTACCGTGGGCAATCATCGGTGGTGCGAATTTGTAGAAGATGAACTGATCGCGTCCGTTGGATTGGTCGCTGTTGTAGAGTTCCTTGCTGAGGTCGCTGGCGTCGTACGCGTGGAGCACGCCGAAGGGCGACACATTTGCAACTGTCCAGACGATTCCGTTCAAACTCCCGTTAGCAGATATACTTGGCGTCGCTCCTGGATAGAAATACCAGGTCGAGCTCTGCGAGGTAACCTGCGTAAGAAGTTTTGCGTTGGAGATTGTGAACGCCTTTAAGAAGTCACCTACGCCGCCGCAGTAAATCGTGTTGTTGAAGTAGGCTGGCATCCCAAAGGCCCCGTAAGACAAGGCGTTGTCGATTTCCTGGTAGATGACGTTGTTGCTTGGGTTAAACTTGCCCATCGAGTCGCGGTTGACCACGTAAATGTTTGCGTCTTTTCCTGCACCAATCGCCAGCCGCCATGTTTTTCCTGCGCTGTCCTGCAAATCGGGCAGAAGCAGCACTCCGCCGGATCCAAGGTCAAGGTCCAGCCCAGACTCTGCCGCCGTGTTGTATACGCTGAAGTAATCGGCCACGCTCAGACTGTTCCCGGCCGTCGAGAGCTTCAGAAACGCATTGCCGTAATCCCCGGCGACCGGGAAGCCATTCGCATCGAGCGTCGTATCGAAGACCCCATTGGCCGTGAGGAAATAGATGGCGCCCGACGCGTCAGCGGCTGGTCCGGCGCCCGACATCCAGATTGAGTTCGCAATTCCGTTAGGGGCGGTGTTGAAAACGCTAACCTGCTGCAGGCTGTACTCGTTGTAACCCATCACCCATCCGTAATAAGGCGCGCGGTCGCAGTGCGAGGTCCAGGCCACATAAATTGTGCCGTTAAGCAGCAACAAGGCAGCGCGTTGAAGGTGCTGCGCCGGATCGAACGTCACCGGGCCGGTTAGGCTGGGAAACGTTGCCTGAATCGTGGTTGGGCTTCCGCTCTGCTCCGCACCCGTGGCGAGGTCAAGAGCATGCAGACGCTGATAATAATGCCCGTTCCCGTCCGTCGACGCGGCAACGAGGAAGATCGTCCCATCCGGCCCTGCGTTGAGGTCGATCACGGGGGTTGAAGTAATGCCAATCTCAGGCATAACACTAATGCAGTCTCGGTTGTCGCTGGGCACTTCATTCGGACCGACGACTGAAACCTGCCAGAGCTGGGTTAGAGTATCCGCGTCAAAGGCGTACACAAGATCATGCTCGCTGACTACCAATACCACGTTGCGAACCGCCCCCAACATGTTCAGATTCGGAACGTAAAGAGGCTCAGCATCTATATAGCCGGTCACCGGCAGGAAACCTACTTTCCCAAAAAGAGAAGTATTCACGTTGAGCGGAGTGAGAATCGTCTCGTCCAAATCCTGGCCCGTTCGCCCGTTGTCGTTGTGATAGGTAAGGACCGCTTCCTTGGGAGGTGGTGGAGGCGGGTTTACTGTCAGCGTCGCACTGTTGCTTGCAGTTGAACCGCTAGTATCGCTCACGATCACCCGGAACACTGAACCACTATCAGCTGGCTCAGCGGCAGCGATCGTATACTCTGCAGCTATGGCGCCGGAAATATTCGCCCCGTTCTTCTGCCACTGATAACTGAGCGGAGGAATCCCCGATGCGGTCACCATGAAAGTTGCATTTTGCCCTACGTTAACCGTCGCGTTCGTAGGTTGTGTCAAGATGGACGGCCCCGTCCGAGAGTTCTTCTGGTCAGATTGCGACGTCGCACCGCCGCAACCTGCCATCGTGAGCAGGCAGAGACAAACGAGGGCAACAGTTCCAGCCGGGTGAGCGGCAAAGAAACCAATCTTTCTGGAGCACATTCTTGGATGCCTCGGAGAGTCAAGTGTTTCAACGACATAGCTAGAAGGCAAATCGGCAAAACTTCAAGCCGAACGATTCTGTAGGGCGGGGCCGCGTCGACTGAACACGCTTCGCCAACCTCGATCGCTCAAGCTAAGAACATGGTCTTCCCTGAAGATCCATGTAGACAGCAACCTGTTCTATAAACGGAATAAACTGTCTTGCGACTCGCACCATGCTGAAAATATTCGCTGTAGGGTAGATGGTAGAGAGACATTATGTCTTTTCGAATCCTGCTCGCAAGATGTGAACATTCCTGCGAGAGAGCTGAATGACGGTCACGGTCAATGGCTAGCGAAACCATTGTCTAGCTCGGGTGCCAGGAAACGCTGAGAATATTACCGTCCGGGTCCTTAAACCATGCTACTCGCGTTCCGTCAGGCGCGGTCCAGATGCCGAATTCATCTTGCTTCATGAAGTCGTGATAGCGCTCGAACTTCACCCCTGCGGCCCGGAGTTGCGAAACCATGGCCTGAATATCTGACACCTCCCAACCCAGAATGGTAAAGGGTTGCGGCTTCACCTCGCGCATCTTCGTGAGGCGGAGCATGTTTCCATTCGCGTTGAGCACAATAGCAAAGCCGTCATCGCTGACGAACTTGAGGCCCAGCTTATCGACATAGAAGGCTCTCGCCCGCTCAGGGTCGGAGATCGCCACCATTCCGATGATCTTTTGATTTCCGAGCATATGTGAGTTCAACTCTCTTCGCGAATCAGCGTAAATCAGAAGGCGGGCCCGATGCCCTACCCGCCCGCCGTATCGGTCATCAACTCCCGGTCTTACTTCCCCATGACAAGCTTGGCGATGGTCATCAACTGCATGTTGGAGGTACCTTCGTAGATCTTGCCGATCTTGGAGTCGCGGAAATATTTCTCCACCGGATAGTCCTTCGTGAACCCGTATCCACCGTAAATCTCGAGGCACAGCGACGCCACCCGTTCTGCCACCTGCGAGCAGTAGAGCTTCGTCATGGCTGCTTCCTTGACGAAGTTCATGCCCGCGTCTTTCATGCGCGCGCAGTTGTAGAGAAGCATGCGGGCGGCTTCAATTTCGGTTGCCATCTGCGCGATCTGGAATTGAATACCCTGGAACTCTGCGATCGCTTTGCCGAACTGCTTGCGCTCCTGCGCGTACTTGACGGCATGTTCCCATGCTCCACGCGCGAGTCCGATCATTTGCGCACCGATGCCAATGCGGCCTTCGTTGAGGGTCTCAATGGCGATCTTGTAACCTTTGCCGACTTCTCCCAGCACGTTCGCCTTGGGAATGCGGCAGTCTTCCAGAATCAGCTCACAGGTACTGGAAGCGCGGATACCCAGCTTGTCTTCCTTTTTGCCGACGGTAAAACCAGGGGATTGCTTCTCGACGATGAAAGCCGTGATGCCCTTGTATCCAGCCGAAGGGTCAACGGTTGCCAACAGGATGAAGACGCCGGCCTCTTTGCCGTTGGTGATCCAGAGCTTCTGCCCATTCAGGACGTACTCGTCGCCTTTGAGCTCAGCGCGGCACTGCAGGGCAAAGGCGTCGGAACCCGAGCCGGCTTCGCTCAACGCATAAGCTCCCACAGTGTCGGAACACATGCGCGGCAGATAGCGCTTCTTTTGCTCTTCGGTGGTCCAGCGGAGCAGAGCATTATTCACCAGCGTATTCTGCACGTCGACCACGACGCCTGCCGAGGCATCGACCGCGGAAAGTTCTTCGACCGCCAATATTGCTTCAAAGAATGTGCCGCCGCCCCCGCCGTACTGCTCGGGAATTTCGATGCCCATCAAGCCGAGTTCAAAGAACTGGCGGATAAGCGCCGGTTCGAATACGCCTTTTTCATCCATTTCCTTCACATGCGGCTGGATGGATTCCTGGGCAAATTGGCGCACGGTGTCACGGAATAGAACTTCATCCTCAGTGAGCGCCACGAGAGGGGCAGGAGCAGAAGGCTGCGTTGCAACGGATGACATGAGAGCGATCCTCGAGGAAGCTGGATTAGAAAACTCATGATTTTACACCGCAGGACGAGGACAGCCCGGATTGCCGGGTGCGATTCATCGAGAGGATGGCCTGCGACGAATCGGGCCTACTCCGCGCGAAGGGCAGAAACCGGGTCGATGCGGGCCGCACGCCGGGCGGGAACCAGTCCTGCGACCGCGGCAAACAGCGCCAGCAGAAAGGCGGCTCCCGCCAGGGCGAGCGGATTGTGTCCTTTCACCTGGAAGAGCTGGCTCTCGATGAGACGTCCGGCAGCCAGGGACAACATCAGGCCAATGACGAGTCCGACGGCCACGTGGCGAAACGCTCCGCGGAGCACCATAGTGATTACGTTCGCGCGATTCGCTCCCACAGCCACGCGAACGCCGATCTCACGGGTACGCCTCTCAACCGTGTAAGCGGTCACGCCGTAAAGACCGATCGCAGCCAGACTCAACGCCAGAACACCAAACAGACTTGTCAACCGCGCCAGCAGCCGCTCTTGGTTCAAAT
Organism: uncultured Acidobacteriaceae bacterium; assembly: GCA_963782505.1. Taxonomy (GTDB): domain Bacteria; phylum Acidobacteriota; class Terriglobia; order Terriglobales; family Acidobacteriaceae; genus CAVVDY01. The sequence goes on from CAWAKG010000016.1 coordinate 130,628, forward strand.
TATCGTTGACGTCCTCGCCGAGACTGGTCACGCGGACGACTGTCATCTCCGGATCGAGCTCCGCCAACATGCGACGGACTGTGCTCTCCAGATTTTCCGGCGTCCCATTAACGTGCAACTCGATCGTTTTCATTAGTTCTGAGCGCATCTGGCCCGCATTATCGGCAGGATTGTCGTATTGAAGCGTTTGCAGAAACGGCAGGAAGTAGGTGGCGTACGCGGGGCCGTGCGTGTCTTGATACTTGGCGTCTTCCACCACGCCAACAATCTCATAAACACCAACATGCTCGGGTTGTCCACCGAAGCGCTTGCCGATTGGATCCTCATTGGGGAAGAACTTCTTGGCGAAGCGCTCATTAACAACCGCGACGCGAGCTGAAGTCGGAGTGTCCTGCTCGCCGATGGTGCGACCACGGATGAGCCTGGTTCCCATGGTCTGAAAATAGTTCGGCCCGATTCGCAGCCATGATGAGTAATCGCCGCCCGGTGCGCTGTTATGAGCACGCCCCGATACATAAACGGGGCCGCTCCAGTTGTCTGACATAGGGCTATAAAGTGAATAACTGGCATTGATCACTCCCGGTATCGCAGTGAGCCTCTGTTCAAGTTCGCGATATGCGCCCGAGAGCTTCTCCAGCGAATAGCCGTCGAAAGCGTGACCAACATGCACGATGTATCGATGATCTGTCTGGAACCCAAAGTTCTGGTGCTCAAGCTTCTGTAGGCTCTGCACCAGCAAAATCGCCCCTGAAACCAGAACCAGTGAAAGCGCGGCCTGCACAATCACTAGAACCTTCTGAGAGAGGCTGGCTCCGCGCGAGGTTACTCGTGTGGCACCGCGCAGAGCTTCAGCTGGATCAGCATGGGAAGTCATCAAGGCTGGTGCGATGCCAAAAAAGATTCCAGTCAGAAGCGCAAGACCAAATGAAAACAGCAAAACGGGCAGCGACGGATGAGGATCGATGGGTATGATCTCAGAGCCGCGAAATGCGATGGCCAGTATGCTGCGCGTCCCAAAAAATGCGAGAAACACCCCGGCCAGTGCACCCAGCACTGAAAGTAAGACGCTCTCAGTCAGCAGTTGGCGTACAAGGCGCCAGCGTCCTGCTCCCAGCGCGAGCCGTACCGACGTTTGCGCTTTGCGAGCTGCGCCGCGAACCAATAGAAGGTTAGCGACGTTGGCACAAGCAATCAGCAACACCAGCCCAGAGGCCGCCGCCAGCAATTGCAGCAGCTTCTCCGAATCGTGGGCGAGATTGTTCACGCCGGCCGCTGCGGGCAGCATCATGGTCTTCTGCTTCGGAATTTGGCTCCGGTCATTGTCACCGACAGTACTTTCTCCCTCGCCACCGTTTAGCCACCGCTGCAACTCAACCGTGACCTTCTGCTGAACTGCTTGAGACGAAGCACCCGGTTGCAAGCGACCCATCAAGTAAAGCCAATGCAGGTCTGGCGACTTAAGCATTGTGGTCGGACCGGCAATGAGCGGTTCGGTAGAGAGCGGCAGCCAGAAGTCACGAGCATCATCGCTCAGGCGGTCCCCATAAAATCCTGCGGGCGCGATACCGATCACCGTGAAGGGGACGCCATTGAGTTTGAACGTAGCTCCTACGATTGAGGGGTCACTGGCAAAGTAGTTCTGCCAGGTGCGGTGGCTCATAACCGCCACCGGCGCTGCATTTGGTTGGTCGTCCGAGGGGACAATCAGGCGTCCGGCAGCCGCTTTCAGGCCGAACAAAGGAAAGTAGTTTCCGCTGACGTATTCCGACCGAAGTGGGCGCGCAGAACCATTTTCTCCTGCCCTACGCACAGCGAGACGAGTGCTTCCAGCCTGAAATGCTGCCAAAGACTGAAACTCGGGCGTCCCTTCCAGAATGTGCTTGTAGAGCGGATAAGAATACGCATCCCAGATATCCTGCAGTCCACCTGTCACGCAGCAGTCGACATTGGGCGATCCGACGCGATACAACGACCACGGATCTTTGACCGGCAACGGCTGAAGCATAATGGCGTGAACCAGCGTGAAGATGGCGGTGTTCGCCCCAATCCCCAGAGCCAGAGTCAGAATGGCGACTGCTGTGAACCCGGGCGCCTTGCGCAACTGACGAAAGCCGTAAGCGAGGTCTTGAAGGAGGGTGCGCATGGGATCTCCTTTCAAGTCAGGTGCAGCTTGAATGCCAGCCCGTCTCTCCGGCACAAGTCATTGTTGCTGAACCTTATGGCGGCGCCGGAAAGAGGATGACCGGAGAGAGCCGCGTCCGCTACGGCAATTAATCGTCCGCTTGCGGACACCGAACTTGAGGGGAGAGCAGCGCTTAGCTTTCGCGCTTGTGTACCAGCTTCAGCTTGTCGGCTTCGAGGATGCGCGCAATCTGCTTGCGAGCATGGGTAGACCACGGACCGCCGCGATCGAGTTTGACGTAGGCGCTCCAGTGCCGCAGGGCCAGGCGGGGCTCACGCATTCGCTCGTAGGCCAGAGCCAGGTTGTAGTGGGCGTCGGCATAGGTGGGAGCCAGTTGAATCGCAGCCTTGTATGCAGCAACCGCCTCTTTGAAGCGGCCCGTCTCGTCCAGCACATTGCCCAGATCAAAATAGGCAAGCGCGTACCGGGGATCGGCCTTCACCGCAGCCCGATAGTGGTTTTCAGCGGCCCCGAATTCCTGACGGTTGTAGTACAAAGTGCCCAGGTTGATATGCGCGGCTGCGTGCTCCGGTTCCAGTGCCAGAACCTGCCGGTAGACCCGGATCGCCTCGTCGTGGTTGTTGGGATTCTCTTCCAGCGAAACGCCACGCGCGAACAATTCGTGGACCGAATCAGTCGGTGCAGGGGGGGGCATCTTCACCGACGAGGCCCCGGCGCTGACCACCGATCCCGGCGTTTCAAACTCCATCACGTATTGTCCGTCTACCGGCTCAAGCGCGTGGCCATCGTGCCGGAACGCGACGCGCTTGCCTACGCTAAAGGCGCTTGCCTCCAGAAAGGGATTCTCCATCCCTGCAACCTGCCGCTGCATGGCTTCCAGTGATTCACGGATGACCGCGGAGCGCACACGTTTGGCGCACAGATCACGGATCTGCTTGACTTGCAGGAGGTCCGCAAAGGAGAATTCCTCGCAGATGGGAACGAGACCTGCCCGTTGCCAGCCGGTGAGTTGCCTGGCGGTGATATGCAGGATGCGCAGTACGTCCGCTCGACCGTATGTCATCATTCTAGGGTCGGAAGCGCTATCGAACCTCTACCTAGATTATCAAGCGGAGAACGAACTGTCGGCAAGTGTAAATCTGGCTACAGCGGTGGAAAACCGGGGTTTACGCAACTGTCGCAATATCTTCGCAGGGTCGCCGCTTTACGGCCAGGCAGCCAGCCGCTAACATGGAAACAGGGCCGACGTAGCTCAGTTGGTAGAGCAGTCGATTCGTAATCGACAGGTCATCGGTTCAAGTCCGATCGTCGGCTCCATTTTTTCAATAGCTTACCGACAATCAGTTCACCATCTGCTGCACAACTGCTGCACACTCGAGTTTTTCCTCGAACTTTTTCATCGCATCCATGGCGTCTTCACGGGCCGTCTTGATATGAAAGCGCTGAGTCGTGCTGACGCTTTCATGCCGGAGAATGGCTTGAATGGTAGCGTCGGGCACGCCTGGCTTTTTCAGGTTCGTCGCGAGCCCGCGACGATAAGCGTGCCAACCTTTCCAATCGAGACCATTGGCCTTAAGGACAGGTTTGATCACTCTCTCTGCAATGTTGGCGAGGTCTAGCGCCCCCGACACAGTTTGGGAAGATCCAGCCGTACGCGTTCGCAGGCCGGATGGCGTCGAGCAGCACGCGCAGAGGCCGGATGATGGGGACCACCCCCGGATTCTCCTCGTCTTCGTGTGTCTTCGTATCCTTCACCCGAGTACGCCATACTGATCGCCGACCTCACACCTCCTTGTTCCAGCTCTCTGGAAAGGGCGCTCAGCGAAGCGTAATAGCCTGCGGCACTGTCGGCGGGGCTTTGTCGACCGCCGGGACCCGGTTCGTATTGAGTGTGGCCGCATAGGTTCATCTTGCGATAAACTTCCCAACAACCAGGGCGGCCTAGCTCTTTCACCCGGCTAACATGAGCGGCCATGCAACAACTCCTGAAGGCAGTACTCTGCGCGACCGCGGCGATGATCCCCACCAGCGTGGCGCCGCAACTGCACGCCTACAAGAGCAGCACAATCGGCTTCAGCTCCTTCTCAAGCTGACGAACAGCATCACCTCGAACCTGACCTTAAAAGAGGTGCTGCACACCGTGGCGGCGAACGTGCGCGAAGTGATGCGCTGCGATGCGGCGAACATTGCGTTGCCGGCGAGTGAGCCAGGAACGTTCTGCCTCCGCGCTTTGGATTTTCCCGGCAGCAAAGGATTCTTCGAGGAAGAACAGATCGTTACTCCGACCGACAATAGTCCCGCAAAGCGTGCGTTGGAGACGTTGAAACCGGTGAGCGGGCGAGTGACTTCTACGCGCGCAGCCGCAGAAGGCCTGAAGACGGTCTGCTTCATTCCGCTGGTGAATCATGGCCGCGCATTGGGATACATGTCGCTTGCGCGCTTGAGCGAAGAGATGTTCACGCAGGACGAGATTGATTTCCTCAGCCAGGCGGCGGGACAAGTTGCTATCGCCGTTGATAACGCGCTGGCATACGAAGAGATCCTCAAACTCAAGGACAAGCTCGCGCAGGAGAAGCTCTACCTCGAAGAGGAGGTCCGCAGCGAAATGGGCTTCGAGCAGATCGTGGGGAGCAGCCCGGCGCTCAAGCAGGTCCTGCAACTTGTCGAGACGGTAGCTCTAAGCGATTCGACCGTTCTGCTGCTGGGTGAAACCGGCACGGGCAAGGAACTGATCGCGCGGGCCATCCACGACCGTAGCCGGCGCAAGCAGCGAACTTTTGTGAAGCTCAACTGTGCCGCGATCCCCACCGGCCTGCTCGAAAGCGAATTGTTCGGCCACGAAAAGGGCGCTTTCACCGGTGCCATTAGCCAAAAAATCGGGCGCATGGAACTAGCGGACCATGGCACCCTGTTCCTCGACGAAGTGGGCGACATTCCCATCGAAATCCAGCCGAAACTGTTGCGTGCGCTGCAGGAACGGGAATTTGAACGATTGGGAAGTACCCACACGCGCAAAGTAGATGTACGGTTGATCGCTGCCACGAACCGCAACCTGGAGCAGATGGTCGCCGACCGTGAATTCCGCAGCGACCTGTTCTATCGATTGAATGTCTTTCCCATCCGGATTCCGCCGCTGCGGGAGCGCAGCGAGGACATTCCCCTGCTGGTGAGCTATTTTGTCCAAAAGTTCGCGAATCGGATGCAGAAGAAGATCGACGCCATTCCTGTTGCCGTAATGAAATCCTTAACGGCTTGGGAATGGCCGGGCAACATCCGCGAGTTAGAGAATTTCATCGAGCGGGCGGTGATCTTGACGCGCGGCAAGTCGCTTGAGCCACCTCTCGCAGAGCTGCGCAAGCCGAGCATCAAGAGAAAAGCTGCAACCGCACCGCTTTCCGCGCAGGACGACATTGCCCGAATTATCAAAGAGACGCTCAGCGCGCTGAGCGGCAAGAAAGATGTTGTCGACGACGAATTTACCCGCAAGCAGCGCGAAGAGATCGTGCGCGCACTCACCGAAAGCAAAGGACGGGTTGGCGGGGCAGACGGCGCTGCCGCTCGCATGGGCATCAACCGCACGACCCTAATTGCGCGAATCAAGAAGCTCGGAATTGATCCGCGGCAGTATGCCTGACCATCGTTAACCCCAAGCAACTCCTCCCTAAGGCGGCTGACCTGTCAAGAACGTAGTTTGACAGCTTTGACTGTCGACCGAGCCTCTTTCGAAGCTTGGTTTCAACTCCATCATTTTGCAGGCTCTTGGGTTTGGCATACGCCTTGCGTAAGCATTGGAAGGGACCGATGCCCAAGCGCGAAGACGTTGCATGTTGAGGATCTCCACAATCGACACTCCGAGCCGTCGAAGGTTGGTCGTCGAAGGCAAGCTCATCTCGCCTTGGGCGACTGAACTCAGAACTGCATATGACAAAGCCAAAGCGGACCTGGGAGGTCGTGACCTTGTTGTCGATCTGAAAGACCTGACGATCATCAGCCAGGAGGGCGAAGACCTGGTAACGGAGCTGATAAAGGAGGGGGTAAAGTTTCAGTGCAGTGGACTGTTCGCAAGAGTGCTGCTGCGGGAACTGGCGGATCGCGTCCGCGCGTTTAAGGAGGGTGGGTCTTGACGAGTTTTGTGCGGTCCGCCGGAATCAAATCCAAATTCCAAAACCAAGGAGAAGCAGTCATACGGCAACTCTCCGAAGCGGAGTTGAATCACTACCGCTGGCCTTTCCGCAACTCGGGTGAAGACCGCAGGCCGATGTTGTCATGGCCCCGCAGTCTTCCGATCGATGGCAAGCCCGCCGACGTCACCGAAGTGGTCCGCCAGAACCAGAATTGGTTGGCCCATACCGATGTGCCCAGGTTGTTCATCAATGGTGAACCGGGCACGCTTGTCCGCAGTTGGCCCATTTTCTTGGCGATCTACGAGAGACCCCCGTCCTTAAGCAGCAGCCTATCGGTTGAGTGCTGACTGTTTAATGTCAGGCGGCCTTCAGCACTACCTTGCCCTTCGGCGACTCCTTTTCCAGGTACAGCAATGCAGCCGATGCCTGATCGAGCGGGAAAGTCTTGTCGATGTGAACTTTCACGTCCCCCTGATCGACCAGCTTTGCCAGGTAGGCCAGTCTCTGGGTGGTGATCTGTGTAAACATTACCGAGGCTTCAACGCCATACTGCTTCCTCAGCTCTTCGCGTGGCTGTTCCAGTAATGAGACGATCCGTCCGCCCTTCTTGAGGACCTTGAATGAGCGCACGTACGTGTCGCCGCCCACAAGGTCGAGCACCGCATCGAAGCCGCTGGCTGCGTCTTCAAAGTTCTGCTTCTTGTAATCGATGACCTGGTCAGCGCCCAGCGACTTCACGTAATCGACATTCTTTGTGCTTACTGTGGTAGCGACGTAGGCTCCAAGATGTTTTGCAATCTGGATCGCTATGCCGCCAATGCCACCGGCGCCACCGTCAATCAGGATCTTTTGACCATTTGCGAGACGAAGGTGCTCAGTCAATGCCTGCAGCGCGCTGACGCCCACAAGGGGTAATGCGCCGGCTTCCGTGAAGTTGACCTTCCGGGGCCTGGCAGCGATGCTATCCGCCTTGGTAGTTGCGAACTGCGCGAACGATCCGGAACCGCCGTTGAAGAGGCCGGCGCCACCATAGACTTCATCGTCAACCTTGAAGTCCTTCACGTCGGGGCCGACCGCTTCGATCACACCCGAAAAATCGCCGCCTAGTGTGACCGGCAGGTGCAACGGCATGTGTTGCTGCAAGTACCCGGCGCGAATCTTCCAGTCCACCGGGTTCAGGCCGGCAGCATGGATTTTGACAAGAACTTCGCCCGTCTTAAGTTCGGGCAGCGGGACATCATCCATGCGTACTGCTTCGGGGCCGCCGTAGCTTTGAAGGCGTGCTGCCCTGGTTGTTTTGACTGCTGGATTTGCTGTTGCTGCGCTCATCAGAAATTCTCCTTCTACTGAATTGAAAGTTGTTAAAGCAAACAGCGGGGCACGTCGTAATTCAGTGCTAGCGCCGGTTGTCGAGGCTGAGCGGTCCCGCGCCGTACTGCGTAATCAGAAGTGCACCGCCGATTAGGGCCAGATTCTTCATGAACATGGCCATCTGTCGGGTGGACGAGCGACTTCTTCAGCCGCCTCACCCGCAGTTTTCTGGAGAGAATGCAAGGCTGATGCCAACGGCAATGTTCTTGTAAGCGGTTGAAAATCCGACGCGCGAAATCGTTAGGGACACAAAGCTGTAGAGTTAGCTGTCAATCGTGTTTTGACAGTATTGACTGTCACCCTCCCGCTGTCAGTTCCTCGTTGAAACTTCGCTACTTGCGGGCTCGCAAGTCTGGCAGCTCACGTGCCTTTATTCCAAGCGAGAGATGGCATCCTGAGGATCTCCTCGGTTTGCATGCCGGTATTAGCGCACCTGTTTCAAAAGGCGACCTCATCAGGCGTGCATGACCGAACTCAGGCGAGCTGGATAGCCAATCCATCCATGACTTCTTGAGGAAGGAAAGAACGAAATGAATACCGAGATAACTGTGCATCCCAAGCTGGCGCATTACGGACTCGTCACCGCCAACCTGGACGCGATGACCGAATGGTACGGGAAGGTGCTGGGCATGACGACCAACCATCGTTCGAAAATTCCTGCAATAGCGCGCCTGACGCATCAAGGGCCTCCCTTTTCGGGCTTTGCATTCGTCAGCAACGACGAGATGGATCACCGCATCGTTTTCTTCGAGATACCTAAGGCGGTGGTCGATCCGGATAAACCTCGCCATACTGGTCTGCAACACGTCGCTTTCGAATGCGACACACTCGACGATCTGCTGGGCACCTATCTTCGACTCAAGAACCTGGGGATTACGCCCGCTGTGGGCCGCCGATCACGGCGTTGGCACTTCGGTCTACTGGGAAGATCCGGACCGGAACGTGGTCGAAATTTATGTCAACAACTACGGCAGCCCGTGGACGGCCACTGAGTATTTGAGATCGGCAAGTGCGGGAATGCCTGCTCACGTTGACCTGGAGAAACTGGTCGCACAGCGCAAGGCAGGCGCCTCTCCCTGGGAATTGCACGAGCGCGCCCTGGCCGGGGAGTTCGCTCCCGCCGAGCCCTTCGATCCGAGGACACGCTTCTGAACCACTTCGCCGCCACGGCTGATGATGCCGCACAAACAGGTGGCGCAATCAACGTTCGTCGCCAAGGCGCAAAAGTAGAGCTGTCTTACGATGCATCCACTAGCTCCTGCGCCTGTTCTCGATTGAATCCCACAATCGTAACGTTGTGCCCGGCAGCGACCGCCCAAGTCGCCAAGCCGCGTGCGAACATATCACTGGCGCCGATGATGGTCAGATTCATCGCTTTGTTCACTCTTTTCCCGACCATTAACGTGTCACCGCGATGGGGTTTTCCATCTGCACGACCGCTTTGGGGACCTCGTTCAAATATGGTGTAAGAAAGTCTTCAAGCGAGACTCGGCCCTGTGCAACGCTACCGGTTCCACCCGCTCGGATGAACTGTACGTCCGTGATGCCCATGTAACTGAATATGAATCGGAGATACGGCACTTCGTAGTCCAGAGCGCTCAATCCAGAATCTTCGTTGTATCTGCCACCACTGGCAATGATCACCAGGACCTTCTTATTCATGCCGGCCAACAGGCCCTCAGGGGCGCCTGCAGCTGTGTAGCGAAAGGTCTTGCCGGATCGGACGACTTGGTCGATCCAGGCCTTGAGCGCGGCGGGAACGGCGAAGTTATACATCGGCGTTCCAATGATGATTTCATCGGCTGCGATCAGTTCGGAAACCAGTTCATCCGATAGTGCGAGCGCTCTCTTGTGGGCGTCGTTGTGCTGCTCGGGAGGGGTAAATGCACCCATGATCCAGTCCAGATCAACAAAGGTAAGCGGAGTCCTGGCCAAGTCGCGTTCGATGAGACGGCCGTCCGGATTGCGGCGTTTCCACGCCTCAACAGCAGCGCTGCTTAGCTGACGGGAGATGGAATAGCCCCCACGAGGACTGACGTTGATATGAAGCAGGGTAGACATCGCAAGCTCCTTTTAAAGTTATTGTCGATATCGATTATATCGATATCAATATAAATGATGTTGAGTATAATGATCGGGATTCAACCTTTATGCATAAGCGAGCGAAACGTCCCGAGCCCATCCACACCTGGCTTATCATGCTCAAAACATTGCAGTCGCTTTCGTCGTACCTGCTGCCACCGGTGCTCGCCGAGGGCTTAGGGGACTCTGATTTTCGAGTGCTGGACGTGCTGCTGCACAAGGGTCCGACCCCGGTTAACGCCATCGGTCCCAAGGTCAACCTCAATCCGGGATCGGTTAGTGTGGCGGTTGATCGCCTGTACAAAAAAGGGCTGGTCAGTCGTGTCGAGGACGACTCTGATCGCCGCGTGCGAATGGTGTCTCTCACCGAGAAGGGGCACAGGAAATTTCTGCCGCTGTTTCGCCGGCATGCTGCTCTCATCAAGCGGGCCTTCCAAGATGTTTCTCCGGAAGAACAAAAGCACCTGGAAGACATCCTGAAAAGGATCGGCAAACGGGCCGAAGCTTTGGCCGAGGAGGCCATCACTTCACCCTCCAGCCGTCGAGGCTGAATGGCCCAACCGTGAGACAGGAACAAGGCGCCCGCCGACCACGGAGACGTTCCTCATGAACATTGATTTCCATCGGCGCTAGCATCGGCATCGGCTCTCTGACCTTCCGCTCCATTCAATCCCAGAGTTTAAGAATCAGTGCATGGCCACATGGCCGCCCTTACCCGGCTCGTTTTTCTTGAGCAAAAAGGAGCCGAAAAACATGACTGTGGCGGCGAGAGTAAGTACCCAATAGGCGTCCATGTAGGAAAGCGCCTGTGCTTGCGCCTGGAGCACTCCATAGAGCCTGTCGAGCGCCTGGCGCTGAGCTTCGTGCAGGCTGAGTCCCTTAGCATGGAGTTGCGAGGCGAGTGCAGCGACAGCGGGTTGAAACCGTCCCGCCCCGGTGTGTTCCACCAGAATCGACTGGTGATATTGACTCCGTCGAGCAATGAGCGCGGTTACAGCCGAGGTCCCGATGCTCTGCCCCATGTTGCGCATGAAGTTCATCAGGCCGGCTGCCGCATTCGTTTTGTCGCTCGGCAATCCGATATATGCAGCAGCGGTCATAGGTACAAACAAGAACGGTAGGGGAATCGTCTGCAGAATGCGCAACCACGCAGAGGTCCTGAAGTTGACAAGCAGATCGGTACCCCGAAGCGACAGGTACATGCTGGCCGCCATCGTTATCCAGCCGATGGCAATCAGGTGGCGACCTTGGACTTTCGTGGTGAGCTGGCCTACCACCGGCAATAGCAACAACATCACAACCGCGCCGGCCGAGAGCACCAGTCCTGCCTCTTCCGCCGTGTACCCCATTTGTGTCTGAAGAAACTGCGGCATCAGAACGGTAGCGCTGAAGAAAGTCGTTCCCAGCATCAAGAACATGATGTTGCTGGTCGCGAAATTGAAGTTTTTGAAAAGGCGAACATCTACGATGGGATCCTTCTGTCGCCACTCCCATATCACCAACGACACCAGCCCCACCACCGCAATGATCGCCAGTGTTGTTATGAACCGCGATCCAAACCAATCGTCTTCTTGGCCTCGGTCAAGCATGACTTGGAGAGCACCGACTCCAAGCGCCAGGAAAGAGAATCCCATGTAATCGAACCGTGCGAGTCCCTTTCTGACACGCTTCAGGTACGGCGGATCTTCAAGGAGTTGCGATACCAGCAAGAGTGCGAGCAAGCCGACTGGAACATTGATGTAGAAGATCCAGCGCCACAAGTAATTGTCGGTAATCCACCCGCCCAGCGTTGGTCCAATAGCAGGAGCAATAACTGCGGTGACGCCGTAGAGGGAGAAAGCCAAGCCTTGTTGCTCAGGAGGAAAAGTATCGGCAAGTATGGCTTGCGCCATGGGCTGCAAGCCCCCGCCGAAGGCGCCCTGCACAATCCGGAAAAGGAGCAGAAATCCCAGCGTTGGAGCAATGCCGCAGAGAAATGAGCTGGCGGCGAACAAGGCGATGCAGGTCATAAAGAACCGCTTGCGGCCGAGCAGGTTCACCATGAATCCGCTGATCGGAAGCACGATCGCGTTGGCCACCAGGTAGCTGGTCAGAACCCATGTGCTCTCGCTATTACTCGCGCCCAAATTTCCGGCGATGTGCGGCAGCGCGACGTTGGCAATGCTGGTGTCGAGCACCTCCATGAAAGCGGCGATCGAAACCACTACCCCAATCAGCCAGGGATTTACCTTGGGCCTCCAGACTGCCTGTTCAAGCGCAAGAGTACTTGCCGTGCTCATCGCACCCTCACTCTCGGCTCCGCGGACAAGCCCGGCTTCAACCGACCATCAGCATTGAATTGCTCACCAGAAGGACGATCGAAGTCAATGCGCACTGGGACGCGCTGAACAACCTTGACGTAATTGCCTGTGGCGTTTTCCGGTGGCAGCAGGCTAAACACCGAGCCTGTACCTCCGCCCAGGTTGCTTACATGGCCTTTCCACTTGCCGCCGTAGGCGTCCACCTTGATTTCGACCGGCTGCCCAGGCCGCATATGTGCCAATTGCGTCTCCTTGAAGTTGGCGGTCACCCAAATGTCATCCAGTGGGGCGACGTCGATAAGCTCCTGTCCAACACCCACGTTCTCGCCGACTTCAACGCTTCTCTTGCCGACTATTCCGGTGACCGGAGAGCGGATAATCGTGTACCCGAGATTCAGTTGCGCCTGCTCCAGCTGCGCCTTGCGCTGCATCACCTGGGAATCCTGCGACCGCGCTCGGGCGCGCATCAGCGAGACCTGCTGTGGGGCCGTCTGCGCATTGCGCAGGCTCGCCTTGGCTTGCAGCAGGCTGCCGCGAGATTGCTGTACCTGTTGGCGCCCAGCCGCCACCACCGCCTGGGCCGACTTCACAGCAGCCTGGTTCGCACGGGCCGACGCCACCGCCGAGTCGTATTGCTGGCGCGAAACGTCTTCCTTCTTCACGAGTTTCTCGTAGCGGGCCAAGTCGGAGTCGGTTTTGGCGGCATTGGCTTGTGCCTGCTGCAAGCCGGCTTCATTCGCCTGCAGGTTCTGTTCTGCCGCAGCTACGCCGGCTTCTGCGTTCTTGACTGCCGTTTCAGCCGAATCAAGTCCGGTGAACGCGGTGGCGGAGATGATTGGGACGTTGACGTGCGAAGCCGCGTCTTGGGCCTCGGCGTCTCGCAGGTTCGCCATTGCCTGGTCCGCCGCCACTTGGTAGTCCTTCGGGTCCAGGACGATCAGGATGTCGCCCGCGTGAACGAGCTGCCCCTCTATGACCTTGACTTCGCTCACCTGCCCATTGATACGAGCACTCAGCTGCATGATGTGACCCTGCACTTGCGCGTCATCGGTGTCCTGGTACACGAACGCGTTGCGAATGAAATAGGCACCGACGCCTACGATTAGCAGTGCGAGCATAGACACCCCGACAAGCTTCGTCTGGCGTGAGAGCCCTGGCCGGCGCTTCACCTCGGAAAGCTCAGCTGCGCTCGAGGTCTGCTCCGTCTCAATCACCGGAGCGGACTCCGTATATTCGAGGACAGCTGTTTGATTCGCTTCATTTGCGCTGTTCATCGTTTTCACCCCACATCGCCTGTCGTTAATGCACTGGGTTTGCCAAAGCGGCACTTTTCTAAGTAATTGAAATTGAGGGTCTTCAGGCGTGGACCCGCTGCGCTCAATGTTGACCTGTCAAAAGTGTCAAAAGGACGGTTAACAGTGCCGGGAGCCCAACGGTCCGCCCGGGTCCCACTGGGAATTGGCGCAGGCTGGCGAAGACCGGCTGCCTCATGGCCTCGGGTAGTGATTGCGCTTACTTCCCGGCGAGGTACTGGTTGTAGCTGGTCCGGGCCACTCCCAGAGCGCGCGCCAGTGAGAGCTTGGCAAGATTGTGGTTATAAAGGCTGGTGATGTACTGGTCGTTGGCACTGGCGAGAGACTGTTCGGCCTGCACCACTTCCACGCTGTCCGTTACACCCGAGCTGAAGCGGTTCTTCGAACGAGCCAGGTTGTCGTTTGCGAGTTCCACATTTCGGCGCGCTACATCCACCTGCTCTTTCGCGGCGTTCAGGTTCAAGTACGCGGTGCGGACATCATAGTCAATTTGTCCACGCAGATTTTCGGCCTCGGCCTTTCGCTGCCGCAGCGTAGCTTCGGCCTGCGTGATGTCACCCTTGATGCGGCCGCCAGTAAAGACTGGTACGGTGACTCCGCCGGTGAAGGTGAACGTCCCATGCGAGTGCGCGAACGTCGTACCCACGTCACCGTAGTTGCCATTCATCGCAATCACCGGATAGCGCTCCCCCTTCGCTGCTGCCAGCGCCTGCGCGGCTGATTTTTCATTATTAATCGCTGCCCGGAAGTCGCTACGTAAGCCGTACGCCGTACCCAGTGCGGATTCCAGGGTGGGAGGATTGATGTCGGCATAGGGAAGGGTGTCAGCCAGTTCAAACTGTTGTCCGAGCGGCAGACCAATGGCACGCCCCAGCGCGAGCTTAGCAACGGCGCAGTTATTGCGCGCAACGCTGAGGTTGTACTCCTCGGTGTGCATTTGCACTTCAGTGCGCGTCACGTCGATGCGTGGCGCCGTGCCCGCCTGGAACTGGTCCACCGCCTGGTCGTACAGCGCCTTCGCATTTTTCACCTGTGCCTGTTGCGCGTCAATGTGGGACTGGTCCTGGATGACCTGCAGATACGCATTACCGACGGTCAGCGTGACTGCATCGAGAACGTCGTTGTAGCTGAGCCTGGCTGCTTCCTCTGCTGTACGCGCCGACTTGAAGTGCTGAATCGATTGATAGCTAAAGACGGTTGCGTTGATTGTTGCGGTCGCTGAGCTATAGCCGTAAGGGCCGATTATGGTAGGGACTCCCGGCAGCCCCTTTATGCCCAGCGTCGCAAGACTGAGCTGCTCCGCCGTCTCGCTAACTCCGGCACTGATTTGCGGCAGAAGCTGGCTTAGGGCGACGAGACGCTGACCACGCGCTATCTGGGCATTCTCGTTGTTTTCGATGGACCCAAGGTTGTACTTCAGCGCGCGGTCGATGGCACCACGCAAGGTCAGATGCAGAACCTCATTCGTTGCGGTTCCGGTCGGAACGCTGCCGGTAAGGGGACCCTGCCCAAGCGACGAACTGGGAGCCGTGGCGTACCCAGTGGTATTACCGATGCCAATACCGGCCTGGGCCGGCGCGGCGATCGCTAAGAGAAGATTCGTCGCCACGACCGAACCCGCAAGGCGCAGAAACAAGCACAGAGTTGCTTGACGTCTCATTGGAGTGCTCCCTGGTGTGTAATCTGGTGGGGAGTTGTTACGCGCTGAAGTGCAAGTGCCCACTGGTGAGCGCCAGTTCTTGCGATGGAGGGTGCGCAATCCGAGTCTGAGAGGTCTCTCAAAGCCTCAATTCGGGTCTCGCGAATCCACGGCGTGATGAGCTTGGCTTCGACAACGAACCGGCAGTGGTTATTACTGTCGAACTTCGAGATCCTTAGCATTCGACATTTCCTTACGCTTGGAGGTAAGGCAACTGACATGCCAAAGAAACTACCCTGCAAGTTATTCAAATGCCGATGGAACGCCATGGAGCTTGCGTAGGTAGTCAATAGTGTCAAAGCTTGTTGGACAGTAGCGGATTGAGCTTCGGAGGACCAGATCGATCTGGCCTGAACTACTTGGCCGCGACTTCCTTCACGGAAGGCAGTTGCGCAACATCCCAGCCTCCGCCGAGTGCCTCGATGAGCTGAACGTTGCTGGTCATCTGGTTTACTCGTAAGTCTACGTAGGTCTGCTGTTGCTGCAGCAGCGACGTCTGGGCTGTATACACGTCAAGGTAAGAGCCGATTCCAGTGCGGAATCGCACGTTCGCGAGGTCCAGATATTTTTGGGCAGCATCAATGGCTGCCTGTTGTTGAGGCAGTTGCTCTGCGAGGTAGCGCTGCGCGGCCAGAGAGTCCTCGGTCTGTTGAAATGCGGTGAGCACTGTCTGCCTGTAGGCGGCAGCCGCTGCTTCATATTGTGCTCTGTAGTTTGCAAGGACCGCCCGGCGAGCGCCAGCGTCGAACAGGGTCAGCGCCGCTGCAGGCCCGACGGAGAAGAAGCGGCTGGGCCAGTTAAGCCAATTTTGAACAGCATTGCTTTGCAACCCGCCTTGTCCAGTAATACTGAACGAAGGATAGAACGCGGTGGTCTGGACATCGATCAAAGCGTTCGCCGCCGACATGCTCCGTTCGGCTGCGGCGATGTCAGGGCGGCGTTGCAGCAGTTCCGACGGCACGCCGGGAGGAACGATGGGAGCTGCCGTCGTAAGTTCGCGAACCGGCAGAGAAAACGAGGGCGCGGGTTCTCCAATCAGGACCGCAATGGCGTGTTCGTACTGGGCGCGAGCAATCCGCAGGTTGATGTATGTGGACTCGGCCGTCTGCAGACTGAGATTCGCCTGCGCGACCGATTGGGCGCTGTCAATCCCGAGGGCCTGTAACTTCTGCGTGAGTGCAAGAGACTTGGTGTAGGCTTCTACGGTTCGTTGATATACGGCAATGAGGGAATCCTGCCCCCGAATCTCAAAGTAGAATTCTGCCACGCTCGCCTGCTCAGAGAGCTTGGTGTTGGCGAGATCAGCGGCGCTGACTTGTGCCTGATTTGCGTACTGCCGAACCGTACTGCGCACTCTACCCCAGACGTCCGGCTCCCACGAAACACCAAAGCTGAGATCGAAATTGTTGCTGTTCAGGTTGCCGAATTGTCCCTGCTGACCGCCAAGGGTGGCCGAGTTTCGCGAACGCGTGTAGGACGCGTTGGTGCTGACTGTGGGGAAGTAGTTGGATCGCGCCTGTCGAACAAGAGCACCCGCCACAATGAAATTTTGGTAGGACTGCGCAATGGTCTGGTTAGAAGAGTTCAGCTTGTTCTCAAGCTCATTGAGTTCAGGGTCGTTATAGATCTCCCACCACTTCCCTCGTGACGCGGAGTCCTGCGGTGTCGCAGATTTCCAGAGCGTTCCATCGGGACTTTGCTGGGTTGCAAGCTCTTTGTACGAGGGTGGTGCCGGAGTTACGGGCGGTTTGTACTTGGGACCGACAGTGCATGCCACTGAAGCAAGCAGGCCGGAGACCAAGACCGGATAGAGAAAACGTCGAATCAACGAGGGCAAGCTACGCGTCATGGCTGGTTTCTCACGCTGGAGCATTTCCAAGCTCCTGAGGAAGGGTGAAATCAGCGCTCTTCCTGAACCTCCGGGCGATGCGATCGAAATATAGATAAATGACCGGAGTGCTGTAGAGCGTGAGCATCTGGCTGAAAACCAGACCTCCGACGACCGCAATGCCGAGTGGATGGCGCAATTCTGAGCCGGTTCCACGTCCGAACGCGAGCGGGAGCGCACCCAAAATCGCCGCGAAGGTTGTCATCAGAATCGGGCGGAAGCGCAGCAGGCAAGCTTCGAAGATGGAGTCGTGTGTGTTCATACCTTGCTCCCGCTCGGCCTGGAGGGCGAAGTCAATCATCATGATTGCGTTCTTTTTCACGATGCCGACGAGCAAAATGATCCCGATAAAGGAGATAACATCGAACTCACTGCGGAAGAGGATGAGCGAGAGAAAGGCTCCCACGCTGGCTGAAGGGAGCGTGGTAAGAATCGTGATCGGGTGAATCAGGCTCTCATACAGAATCCCGAGAACGATATAGATCGTGAGCAGCGCCGCCATGATAAGAAGCGGTTCGCTGGACATCGATTTTTGAAATGCCTCCGCTGTACCCGCAAATTGCCCGCGAATGGAAGAAGGCATCCCGATCCGCTGTTGCAAGCGCGCAATATCAGCAGTCGCCTGGCCCAGGGATACGCCGGGGGCGAGGTTGAAAGCGATCGTGACTGACGGAAAGAACGATGAATGATTAACCGCCAGGGGCGAAGTCGAAGCTTGCGCATGCGAGATCGCCGCCAGTGGAACAGAGCCCTTGCCCGATGAGTGAACGAAGGTAGAGTTGAGCCAGTAAGGGTCTTTCGAGAATTGCGGCGCCGTCTCGAGGATGACGTAGTACTGGTTGACCGGTTTGTAGATGGTGGATACCTGAGACTCGCCGAATTCGTAGTACAGCGAGTTGTTAATCATTCGGGTTGTAATGCCAAGCCTCGCCGCGGTGGAGCGGTCGTATTGCAACAGCATTTGCAAGCCCTGATTCTGCTGATCGGTTGTTACGTCCCTCAAGGTTGGCAAGTGCCGCATCTGTTCGTACAGCTTTGGTCCCCAGGTACCTAAGTCCTCCACGGTGTCGGACGAAATCTGATACTGGTACGCCGCGTTACTCTGCCGTCCGCCTACGGTCAGGTCCTGCGCCGGTTGCAGGTATGTCGAAGCTCCAGTGAGTGCGTTGAGCTTTGGGCGGAGGCGATTCAGCACATCCGCAGCGCTGATTCTTCTCTCGGCGAGCGGCTTGAGAGTCACGAACACAAAGCCGGAGTTGATCGATCCTCCTCCGGGGCCGCCTTGGCCTCCTGTGAATCCGGAAACCACCTTTACCGCCGGGTCGGCCTGGATTACCTTCTCGATGTCGAGAAGCGAGGCTTTCATGGACTGGAAAGAGGCATCCTGCGGACCCTGGAAGCCGCCCATGATGGTGCCCGTATCCTGCAGAGGGAAAAATCCTTTTGGAACCTTCACGAGAAGCAGTCCGTTGAGCACGAAGGTCGAGAGGAAGACGACGAGAATCAGTAAAGGATGGCGAAGTGACCATGCGAGGGAGTGTCGGTACCCACTCAGCAGAAAAGCGAACGCCCTCTCGTTCATCTGATACAGCCAGCCGTGCTTGCCATCTCGCGCCGGACGCAACAAATAGGCACACATGGTCGGTGTCACAGTCAGAGAAATCACCATGGATATGGTGATGGCTGCTACAAGGGTCGCTGCAAACTCATGGAAGAGCCGGCCCACGATCCCGCCGGCAAACAAGATTGGAACAAACACTGCGATCAGGGACAGGCTCATCGAGACTACCGTGAAAGCAACTTCCCGCGAGCCTAGGAGGGCCGCCTCCAGTGGTCGAACTCCCATCTCGATATGGCGAGCGATGTTCTCCATCACCACGATCGCGTCATCCACAACAAAACCGGTAGAGATGGTGAGGGCCATGAGAGAAAGGTTATTCAGGCTATAACCGCACAGATACATGACCCCGAAGGTTCCAACCAGCGACACCGTGACGGCCACTCCGGGAACTAGCGTGGCCTGTGGACTTCTTAGGAAGACAAACACGACGGCAATGACGAGGACAGTTGCGAAGACGAGTGTCCACTCCACATCGGCCACCGACGCCCGAATCGTCGTTGTCGTATCGTTGACGACCTCCAGCCTGTCCCCTTGAGGAATGGTCGCCCGGATGGATGGCAGCGCCCTTTTGACTCGCTCTACGGTCTCGATAACGTTTGCACCGGGAAGGCGAAATACAAGAAGGACAACAGCCGGCTTGCCGTTACTGAAAGCTGCCGAACGCAGAGTCTGTACCGAGTCGTATACGTGCGCTACATCCTGAATACGGACCACCGCCTGATTTGCAGTGCCAAGCACCAGGGGAGCGTAGTCTTTCGCCATTGAAATCTGGTCATTGGCGGTGATGTCCATCGTGACCTGGTCGTTACTGAGCTGTCCCTTGGGGCGGTTTGAGTTTTGAAGGGAGATGACGCGCGCGACATCCTGCATGCCCA
Source organism: uncultured Acidobacteriaceae bacterium (assembly GCA_963782505.1). Classification (GTDB taxonomy): domain Bacteria; phylum Acidobacteriota; class Terriglobia; order Terriglobales; family Acidobacteriaceae; genus CAVVDY01. The sequence goes on from CAWAKG010000016.1 coordinate 150,044, forward strand.
ATCCGTAGCTGTTTAGCTGCTGGGGATCCACATCCACACGAACCGCAGGGAGAGAACTGCCGGCAACCAGTACCTGGCCGACGCCTTCGAGCTGCGACAACTTTTGCTGGATGACGGAGGCAGCCGTGTCGTAAAGTGCGCCGGGCGCATTTACGTCGGAGGTCAGCGTCAGTACAAAGATGGGAGCAACTGCGGAGTTTACCTTCCTGTAAGCGGGATTGGACGGGAGATTTGCCGGCAGGTAGGTTCGTGCGGCATTGATTGCGGCCTCAACATCGCGAGCGGCTCCATCAATGTCGCGCGAGAGATCGAACTGCAGCGTGATCGACGTCAGCCCAAGCGAACTGTTCGACGTCATTTGAGTAATTCCGGCGATGCGGCCGAACTGCCTCTCCAGCGGGGTCGCTACTGACGAGGCCATGATTTCCGGACTCGCGCCCGGCAACGCGCTCGTCACCGTTATGGTCGCAAAGTCCACCTGCGGCAGCGAAGCGATGGGAAGGACGCGGAATGCTGCCAATCCGGCGATCGTGATTGCTACCGCGAAAAGGGTTGAGGCTACGGGCCTGCGAATGAAGATAGCGGAAATGTTCATGCCTGCCCCGCCAATAGATCGCCCGGCGCGATCTCCGTGGGCGAGTGCGCGAAACGCTTGGCCAGGCGGTCAAAGAACACGTAGATCACGGGCGTCGTGTAAAGCGTGAGCAGCTGACTTACGACCAGGCCTCCTACCATCGCGATGCCTAGCGGGTGACGCAGCTCCGATCCGATGCCCGTTCCAAAGGCCAGCGGGATACCGGCAAACAGCGCGCACAGGGTGGTCATCAGGATCGGGCGAAAGCGCAGCTTGGATGCCTCATAGATCGCCTCTTCCGGTGATTTGTTCTGGGCTCGTTGTGCGGCAAGAGCGAAATCAACGATCATGATTCCGTTCTTTTTCACGATGCCGATCAGCAGGATGATGCCGATAACGGCGATGATGTCGAGGTCATGACGAAACAGGCGCAATGCCAGCAGTGCGCCGACGCCGGCGGAGGGCAACGTGGACAAAATCGTGATGGGATGGATGAAGCTCTCGTACAGAATGCCGAGCACAATGTACACAGCCACGAGCGCGGCAAGAATCAGGATGACCAGATTCGATCCGATGGAGTTAAATGCCGCCGCTGTGCCTTGAAAATCCGCTTGCACGCTCGCGGGCATGTTGAGCCGCTGCTGCGCCTTTTTGATCGCCTCTACAGCCTGCCCGAGCGAGTATCCCTTCGCGACGTTGAACGAAACCGTGACAACCGGAAACTGCCCCTGGTGGGCCACGGTCAAGGGCGACGGTTGCACTACCAGCCGGCTGACTGCCGAGAGCGGTATGGGGGTGGGCTGAGTTGTCGAGGAAGACGAAGAACTGGAGCTAGCTCCGGATCCTGAAGCAGTGCTAGAACCTGTAGTTGTGGTTGCCAGAGCCGTGGTCGGCGTTGCAGAGGCCAAGGTTTGCGTTGTTGTTGGTAGCGCCGAACCATTGCTTGCTGACAGTGAGCTACCGTTGGTGGCAGCCAGCGCATTGGTCGAAGCAGAAGACAGCGCCGCGCCCGAGGACGGCGTGAGCGTTGCCTGGGCTCCGCTGTTCTGTGCCGCAGTGCGTCCGGAAACACTCTGCGCCTGCGTTGACGTCCCGCTCGATGCCTGGATATAGATGTCGTTCAGGCGACCTGGGCCCGTCTGAAACTGAGGCATGACCTCCAGAATGACGTGATATTGGTTCGACTGCGTATAAAGCGTGTTGACTTGCCGCTGACCGAAGGCGTCATAGAGCGTTGAATCTATCTGGTCTGCGCTGATATTGAACCGCGAGGCGGTGGCGCGGTCATATTCCAGATGAGCGCTTACTCCGTTTGGCTGCAGGTCCGTAGCCACATCGGAAATCTCCCGGAGCTTACGGATCTCCGCCACAAACTTTGCAGTCCATTCGTTGAGTTCATTCACATCCGGATCTTCCAGCGTGTACTGATACTGGGTTCTGCTGACGCGATCGTCCACCGTGAGGTCCTGAACCGGTTGCAGATACAGATGGATCCCGGGGACCTGCCCGGCACGTTTTTGCAGGCGCGCGATCACGTCGGAGGCGGATTCGCGTCGCTCCTTCATCGGCTTAAGGTCAATCTGGATGCGCCCACTATTCAGCGTAGTGTTGATTCCATCCGCGCCGATGAAGGACGAGAGCCCTTTAACAGCCGGATCTTTCAGGATCTCGCGGCAGACCTGGCTTTGCCTCTCGGCCATCGCCGCGAAGGAAATAGATTCTGGAGCCTGGGTGATTCCCTGAACAATTCCCGTGTCCTGCGTTGGGAAGAATCCTTTGGGAATCTCGATGTACTGCAGGACGCTGAGCAGGATGACGGCGACGGCAACAAGAAGCGTTGCCGTTTGGCGGGCCAGGACCCACTGGAGACTGCGGCCGTAGGCCTCAATCGTCCGTTTGAACCAACCCTCGGTTAGCCTATAAAACCAGTTCTGTCTCTCCACCGGCGTGTGTCGCAGCATCCGCGAGCACATCATCGGGGTCAGCGTGAGCGACACCACCGCCGAAATGAGAATGGTGACGCCCAGGGTCACGGCAAACTCTCGGAAAAGGCGGCCCACGACATCTCCCATCAGCAGCAGAGGGATGAGCACTGCGATCAAGGAAACCGTTAGAGAGATGATGGTGAATCCAATTTCGCCCGCTCCCTTGAGAGCAGCCTCGACCGGACGCATTCCCTCTTCTATATAGCGCGAGATGTTTTCGATCATGACGATGGCGTCATCCACCACGAAACCGGTGGAGATGGTGAATGCCATCATCGTCAGGTTGTTGATGCTGAAACCCAGGGCGGCCATGACAGCGAAGGTGCCAATCAGGGAAAGAGGAACAGCCACGCTGGGAATAACGGTCGCACTAAGCGTCCGTAGAAAAAGAAAAATAACAAGCACGACAAGACTGATGGTGAGCATCAGCTCGAATTGAACGTCTTTCACCGAAGCGTGAATGGTTGTCGTGCGATCGCTGAGTGTATCCACCTTAACGGATGCGGGAAGAGCGCTACGAAGGGCCGGGAGTAGCTCTTGAATCTCGTTTACCACGGCGATGGTGTTTGCGCCTGGCTGCTTGCGAACGTTTACGATCACCGCAGGCGTATCGTTCACCCACGCCGCTTGTTTGACGTTCTCGACGCCGTCCGTGACCTTGGCAACATCGGTCAGCATCACCGGCGCGCCGTTCTTGTAGGCAACGACTACTTCGCTGTATGTCCTGCTCGCAGTAAGCTGATCATTGGCATTGATCTGGAAATTCTGCGCAGGCCCGTCGAAACTCCCCTTGGGAGAATTGACGCTCGTGTTTGAAAGCGCCGTTCTGAGGTCTTCAAGATTAATCCCATAGGACGCGAGGGCAACTGGATTGGCCTGGATGCGAACCGCCGGCTTCTGACCACCGCTGATGCTGACAAGCCCCACCCCACTGAGCTGGGAAATCTTCGGAGCTAGTCGGGTATCCGCGAGATCCTCGACTTGCGACAAGGGCATCGTGGTCGACGTGAGAGCCAGCGTGATCACCGGCGCATCGGCCGGGTTCGACTTGCTGTACACAGGAGGCACTGGAAGGTCAGTCGGGAGATAGCCTTGTGCAGCGTTGATTGCTGCCTGGACCTCCTGCTCAGCCACGTCCAGGCTCAGGTTGAGCGCAAACTGCAGAACAATGATTGAGCTTCCGTCTGAACTCGTGGACGTCATCTGCGAGAGGCCGGGCATCTGTCCAAACTGCCTCTCCAGCGGAGCTGTCACCGAGGATGCCATCACATCCGGACTTGCTCCGGGATAAAACGTCTGTACCTGAATGGTAGGGTAGTCCACCTGCGGAAGAGCTGAAACCGGCAGATTCAGATAGGCCGCCAGGCCAACGAGAAGAATCGCTACCATGAGAAGCGCAGTTGCGACCGGCCGTTCGATGAATGTCCTGGAGGGATTCACTCGACGGGCGCTCCATTCCCCGATCCAGCAATCGAAGCAGTATCGGAGGACTTGCCATTCAGAACAGCCACGCGTGTTCCATCCTGGATCTTGTCGAAGCCGGTGATGGCAACGACGTCGCCGGCCTGAAGTCCGGTTATCGCCGCATCGTCCCCTTCGGTCCCGACTTCGGCGACGGGCTGTAGATGGACTGCCCCATCACGTATGACATAGACAAACGCCTGTACACCGTTGTGCTGTACGGCTGCGGTCGGGACCAGAATCTGATCTCGCAGGGTGCGAACCAGCAGACGTGCATTGACAAACCCATTGGGAAAGAGAGCAAGGTTGGCATTGTCGAACTGCGCGCGGAAACGAACGGTCCCGGTTGATGTGTCGACCTGATTGTCGAGGGTAAGCAGCTTTCCGGAAGCAATTTGAGTTAGCCGGGCCCGATCGTAGGCTTCGACAGGCAGGGCCTCACGGCGCGTGACTTGCGAACGTACCTGGTCGAGGTAGTCTTCCGCCACGTTGAAAACGACCGAGATCGGCTGCAGTTGCGTGATGACAACGATCGGATTGCTGCCACCTGAGAAAACGGTATTGCCAGGATCGACCAGGCGCAATCCCACACGTCCGCTGATGGGTGCGGTGAGGTGACAGTAGCTCAACTGGACCTGTCCGTACTGGACCTGGCCCATATCGTTCTTTACCGCCCCGCGATATTGCTCGACGGTCTGCACCTGATCTTCATAGGTCTGTCTCGCCACGGCGTCCTCTGCGGCTGCTTCTTTGTAGCGCGCGAGGTCTATTTCCGCCTGCTTCAAGAGCGCTTGATCTCGTTCAAGCTGTCCCTGATACTGCTGCAGCTGGGCCTCATAGGGTCGGGGATCGATGTCAATCAACGGATCGCCGCGATGGACAATCTGCCCTTCGATATAGTGAACCGCCACCACCTGCCCGTTGACCTGGCTGTAGAGGTTGACGGTTGCCAGCGGGGTGACTGTTCCCAGCGCTTCGATGTATTGGCCAATACTGCCGCGGCGAACGGTGGCCGTCCGGATGTTGGGTGTCGCAAGCTGCATGGCCCCAGCCTGGGTTCCGCTTGGCTTGGCGTGCCGCAGCGCAAAGAAAATGCCCAGAGCCATCCCCAACAACGCAAGCGGGAGCAGAACACGCAGCACACTGCGCCGAGCCGAGCGCCCGGGTTTCGGAGTCGTGCCGTCTGGAGTGTGGGACGCGAGTGGCGGTTGCTCGATCACCTAGTTTCCCCTCATTGGTGCAGCTTGCCCGGAAACACTATGCATGCCCGCGAGCGAAAACGTCACGATGTGATCAGCAATCGCATGGCGCTGCTTTTGGTTGTCAAGGTTTAGGTCCGGCCACAGGCGAGTGAGCATAGCCCGTGACTGCATGTAATGCAGCACCTGGCCCACCACGCTATGCACGCACATACGGGTGGCGGGATCGTCGGGTCCGCGCTCAATGACTTCACCCACTAGCGAGCGAAAACGCAGGTAATTGCTTCCCATCGTTTCCGCCACGCGATCGAGGGCCGGCGTAGGCTTTGCCATTTCCCTGGCCATGATTGGCGCAAACCAGTCCGGACGGCCACCCTCGCGGGCCCTCTCCAACCACTCGCAAATCAGGGCTCGCAGAGCCGAGCGCGGGTCGGATGCATGCGCCGCGCTCATGGCATGCGCAGGCTCTTGTTGCGCCATGATTGAGGATTTGAGTACCTCGGTGTAAAGGCCCAGTTTGTCGCCGAAATGCTCATCGACGGCGTTTACATCGATGCCCGCTCGGGAGCAGATTTGCCGCACTGTTGCCCCGTCAAAGCCGGCCTCCGCAAAAACCTTTCCGGCTGCCTCGATGAGCTTCTCCCTCAACCAGCGCCTGAGCCTCGAGTCGTCACCTTCGCCGGGGCCGACGAAGGCGAGCATGCGTAAGATCGACCAAGCTATCATCGCGGCGCAACCGGCCCACCACAACAGCACAGAAAACAGCCACGCCGGCCAAAGCGCCGAGTAGTCGGTTCCAAATGCGAGTAGCGCCGCGGCACTCACCAGCATCATCAGCCCAGCCAATGCGAGCAGATCAATCGTGCGAAGACGATTTGTTTTATGTTGAGTCATCTGCCATCCTGCGAATTTGCAAGCATCATGTCGTTTCCGAGTGCAACTGTGGTGCCACGATGGAGAGATCGGATAATGCCTTGCAAAATAAGGCGGCTAGGTGGCCGCGCGATGGCAGGAAGGCGTTACAAGTCAAAATTGTCAATGGCTCTTTGACAGGAAACGGCGCCCTTCACGGTTGCGACTTGCGCCGCCCACGAGATCGCCAATCCCGTTGGAAACAGAGGCTCCAATATCCGGGGCATGTCGAGCAGCAGAACGTCATATCGATGATCTTTTGTCCTGGCCAGAGCATCAACCGCATCGCTGGCTGTATCGAAGTGCTCGACTTCCTGGCGACGCGAGACGATGTTTGCAAGAGCGGTCACCGCGGCGAACGTCGGTTACCTTCATGGCGCTTGCATTGTACGTCTGCTTAACCGCGACGTAGTCCTCGCCCGGTACGAATCTACGACACTCGGTGAGAGTCTACGGGTGAATCGTCGCCAGTCACTCTAGTCATGGCTTTCACCCTCGGGCGAACCGGCAGGCCCCCTCACCTGATTTACCAAAACACTGCATAACGAAGAATGTCGCGGCATGTTCGCTTCCTTCTGAGTTTTGTAGATGTGAACTTGCGCTCCCAAATGCCACGTTGCTACAAGACTCAGTGACGAACTCACGGAAAGATGCTTCAAGTTGCCGGCAAGTAGACATAGGTTCGGAAACTATAACTTCCCACAATTCATATCCTGGCGATGGGCTCCAGGCTGCAAGCCAAAGTAAATGCTCATAATTCCGATTGGCTAGTATCGTGCACTCTCCCTGGCAGCGTTGTTTGTGGGGTGTGCGTCGGAAAGAACCGAACATCAAGCACAACGCAAGAATCAGCCAGAGAAGTGGAGTGTGCGATGAAAAGAAGTACTTTCACACTACTCACCCTGCTCAGTGTCGTGTTGCTACTGTCCATTCTTTCGTTTGGACAAGCGATCAGCGGCGACTTGACAGGCGTGGTGAAGGATGCGTCGGGCGCGTACGTGCCCAACGCCGACGTCACGGTGACAAACCTGGGCACCGGTTTTAAACAGACCCTCAAAACCAACTCGCAAGGTGAATATCACTTTGTCAATCTGCCGACGGGCCACTACTCCGTGGACGTAACTGCGCCGGGCATGAAGGGCGGCTATCGCGATGTTGAGGTTGTGCTCAATAGAGTTGCAACCGCGAATGTCACCGCCGCGGTGGTAAGTACAGGAACTACGGTGGAAGTCAACGAACAGGCGATAGCCATCGATACCACGACACCGACAATTTCCACTACCTTTGGAGCCAAACAGGCAGCAGACTCGCCTATTACCTCGACCGGCTCTACCGGCAGTGGTGTGCTGAACCTGTCGCTGCTGGACGCTGGTGTGGCCAGCTCGGGGGGCGTCGGTGTTGGTGTCGGACCTTCCATAGGAGGACAACGTCCGCGTAACAACAACTTCACCGTGGAGGGTGTGGACAACAACAGCATCACCGTAACCGGTCCACTCATGGAGGTTCCAAACGACGCCGTAGATAGTTTTACGGTGTTGCAAAACCAGTTCTCGGCGGAATTCGGTCACTCTTCCGGCGGCCAATTCAACGAGACCATCAAAAGCGGCACTAACCAGTTCCATGGCCGGGCGTACGAATACTTCCAGAACCGCGACCTGAACGCGATCGACTCGCAAACCGCGCTATCGCAGGTCAGCAATGGCTCGACGCCCTCCAATCCGCGGTTCGATAACAACCGCTACGGCGGCCAGATTGGTGGACCTATCCTGAAGAACAAGCTGTTTTTCTTCACCGATTGGGAGTACAACAGCATCGGCCAAACCGCAACTCCGTCCACGGCTTGCGCACCGACCTCTGCGGGCTATGCGGCACTGGCTAGTTTGTTTCCCAACAACACGAACCTGCAGCAGTTCCAGAAATATGTTCCCGCCGCGACCTCGGCGCCGACCGTCTGCGGGTTGAGTGGCGCTGCCAACAATGTCTCGGTTGCTCCCGGATTGGCAACCACGGACCCCAATTTCAATAACGTGGCAGTCAACATCCCGGTTGGTGATGTAGGATTCCTTGGCTCCAGCTACCAGAATTTCCTAAATACCGCCAACTCCATTGACTACAACCTCTCGGAGAAGGACCAGTTCCGCTGGCGGCTGGCGTACACCAAGAACCCGGCGTATGACACGACCGCTCAGATTCCTACCTTTTGGACGGTTAATCCCACCTATTTCTGGCTGGTCACCATGAGCGAATATCACAACTTTTCGCCCAACGTGAACAATGAATTCCGCTTCGGCTTTAACCGCTTCAACTCGGTTACATCTTCCGGTAACGGCAGCTTCCCTGGATTGGGCGGGCCCGGCACGTTCCCCAACCTGCAGGTCTTTGAACTGAACGGAATTCAGCTTGGTCCGGATCCCAACGCGCCACAGGAGACCATCCAGAACCTGTACCAGTTTGTCGACAACATCAGCTGGATAAAGGGCAAGCACAACCTGCAGTTCGGCGGCGAGCTCCGCTGGATCATCAGCCCGCAGACGTTTACCCAGCGCGTGCGCGGCGACTACGAGTGGAGCTACCTCTCCGATTATCTGAACAACATCGCGCCCAATCCCAACCAGGGCGATTTCGCTGAGCGCTCTTCCGGCAGCGTGGTTTACTACGGCAACCGGCGCGCCGTATATCTCTATGGCAACGACGAGTGGCGCATTACGCCCACCATCACCCTCAACGCCGGATTGCGCTGGGAGTGGACAGGCGAACCTGAGGCGGCATCGCTGCAGTCGCTGAATGCGATCTCCAGCGTACCGGGACTGATCACATTCGGCACTCCGACCACCCAAACGACGAACTTCATGCCTCGTGCCGGTATTGCCTGGGCGCCGGATCCAAACACATCGGTGAACGTCGGCTTCGCGATGGCAAACGACGTTCTTTATGACAACCTGGGCATCCTGTCACTGCCGCCGCAGGTACAGCAGACCTGCGATACGACGGCTCCGGGCACGCCGCAAATTTGCCCCTATTCGTACACCAATTTCCTGGGTGCCGGCGGCCTGCCTAATACCCCGGCTCCCATCACCGATCCGGCAACGGCCCGGGCCCTCACCGGTGCTTACATACCTAACCAGACGGTGCCTTATTCGGAAACGTTTACGGCAGGCGTGCAGCACATCTTCGCCAACAAGTACACGTTGGAGGCGCGCTACGTGGGGACCCGTGGCATTCACCTTCCGGTGCAGACCCGTCTGAACGTGACCAGCCCGGTGACTCCCACCAGCTACCTGCCCACGTATCTCTCGATGCCGAGCCAGGCCACACTTGACTCGCTGGGCACCACGCTCGACGGCTTGACCGCGATCGGCAACCAGATACCGGCGTTCGCTAATGCCGGCTTTCTAAGCAACATCACAGCGTTCGAGCCATGGGGCTCGTCGAACTACAACGGCCTGCAGTTATCGTTCAAGCGCAGCTTCACCAACGGACTGCAGTTCCAGGCGGCTTACACCTGGAGCCACACCTTCGACAACTCGACGGCTGACGTGTTCTCCACCGTGTTGACACCGCGCCGTCCGCAGAACTTCTCCTGTTTCGCATGCGACTACAGCACCTCGGCGCTGGATCGCCGCCAGCGCGCCACCCTGGCGCTGGTCTACGATGTACCGTTCTTCAAGGACAGCAACTGGTTCATGAAGAACGTCGTGGGCAACTGGCAGCTGTCTCCGATCTACACCTACCAGTCGCCGGAAATGGTGACGGTACAAAGCAACGCCGACTCGAACCTTAACGGCGACTCGGCTACCGATCGTGCCGTCTTTAACACCGCCGGCATTCCGGGGACCTCTTCAACCGTAACTCCGTTGACGAACTCGCAAGGCGCTACGGTAGCCTACCTCGCGACTAACCCCACCGCGCAGTACATCCAGGGAGGCCCCGGAGCCTATGCGACGGCGGTCCGCAACACGCTGTACTCCGACGTGATCAACAACTGGGACTTCTCGCTGCTGAAGCGGGTGAACATCACTGAGCGGCAGTCGATCGAGTTCACGTTCAACGCGTTGAACATCTTCAATCACCCCCAATACGTGCCCGGGAACATCAGCGATGTTGCGCCGGTCGCCTTTACCAGCGGCGTCGTTCGCGGATCGCTGCTCACCGGTTCGCCGACCTTCGCACAATGGGCCCAGGTGTTCAGCAACCATCCACGCAACGTGGTGCTGGTGCTGAAGTACAACTTCTAATCTCCGCTCGCTGAAGCTGCCCGCTCCTGCGGAGCCTCCAGGCTCCTTCAGGGGCGGGCAATTTTTTTTGCCTGACCATGCAGATTCCAAAGCGTTCACTACGCCAAATCCGCGATGCTAAAGTCGATACAAGCTGATTCATAATCGACAGGTCCCCGGCTCAAGTCCGATCATCGGCGCCGACCTGCAGCCGGGTGGATTCCTATACCAGTCCAGACATTTCCGACTAATACGGGAAACGTCTCTGCGCAGGGGCCAGATTTATTAGGTTCACTGCGTGCCGTCCGCGTAAGATCAAGAGAGAGAGAAGAAGCTTGAGCAGTGCCTAAGTATGCGCCGTTTGCCCAAGCCGGTGCTGTATTGTCTGGCGGCGGCTTTTGCTGTCGCCGCCCTCCTCTATGCCGTGCTCTGGACGGTCTATGGCAGCCGCGGGAATCCGGTCGAACTGGGCTTCGAGGACAAGTATCTCGCTTCCGAGCATGCCGACCTGGTTGAGATGGTTCGCCCCGGCAGCCCTGCGGAGCGCGCAGGATTGAAAGCCGGAGATCGGATCATTGCGGTTGCGGGCCTCCCCCTTGCAGGTGAGGACACGATGCCGAGAATCTGGCACGAGCACCATCCCGGAGACACGATCGCATTAACCGTGCTCAGGCCGGGAAGTCCTTCCCCCATCCAGCTTCAAGGCGTCTTCCGTCTGAGCGAGTCGGGCGTCGCCGAAGCCGGCGCGGTGACCAGCATTGGCCTCAGAGTCTTAGGTTTCTACCCATTCGTGTTCTTAACTGTGGGCTTCGCGGTTTTGTTTCTAAGGATCGACGATCCGCACGCCTGGCTGGTTGCATTACTGTTCAGCGGCTTTATGGCCATACCAGATTCCGGCAGCAACTTCCTCCGCCTGACGCTTGTTCCGCGGCTGTTTGCGACCTGCTACCGGGCGATATTCGAGAATCTGGTTCCTGCCGTCTTCTACTTTTTCTTCGCAGTCTTTCCGGAACGGTCTCCCATTGACCGCCGTCTACCCTGGTTGAAGTGGTTCGGGATGGCCTTTGCACTGGCCGTGATCGCGCTTGAGTTGCTGATCGATCTCAATCCCACAACAAATTTATATCCCGCATGGCTGCTCAGCCGGCGTACACACCTGTTCATCTCTTCCATCAGCTACCTGCTGATCGCGCTTGGCTTTGCTTCGCTCATCTGGAATGACCTGGTCGTCGCCTCTTCCGAGGCCCGGCGGAAAATTCGAGTCATCATGTGGGGAACGCTGGTGGGCGTTGTACCGGCAACCTTATCACTGGCGGCCAGCGAGTTTTTCGGCTACTCCATCAGCATCCTGGTAGCATCGGCACTGGTACTTCTGCTGTGGCTCTTCCCTCTTTCGTTCGCTTACGCGGTAGTGAAACACCGCGTCCTCGAGATTCCTGTCCTGCTCCGCCGGAGTGCCCGTTATCTTCTGGTGCAGCGGGGGTTCGTCATCTTGCTCATTGCCTTCAGCATTGCGGTGACTCTCGCGTTTTCCCTTGGATTCTCCCGTTACCTGGAGTCCATGACAAAAGTGGCACTGCCAGGCGCGATCGCTTTGGGAACCATATTTGGGGGCATCCTGCTCTGGACGGGTACCCAGGTGCACAAGGATGTCGGACGCCGCATCGACCGGGCCTTCTTCCGCAGCGCCTACGACACGCGAGTGGTCATGGAGCAACTCCTGGCGAAGACGCGCGCCGCGACCACTCGCGACGAGCTGGCGGTTTTGCTCGAATACCATCTGCAAGAGGCGTTGCATCCCAGTTCTTGCGCGGTGTATCTGGAGTCTCGCGACGGCCAACTGGCCGCTGTCGCCGGGAACTTGCCGCCAGAGTGTGCGCAGTACTCGCCGGCTGAACCGGCGCTTCGGGAGCTGGTCAAGTATGGCAAACCCTGGGATGTCTCCAGCAACTTCCTGAACGGAGAGCCTCTGCCCAGCTCTTTGCTTGCCAACGCGCCGGAGTGCCTCGTGCCCATTCCCGGCCGCGACGGCCGATTGGTGGGCCTTATTGTCCTGGGCCCGCGGCTCTCCGAGGAACCTTACTCGGGTGAAGATAAGCGGCTGCTTCTGTTGATCACCAACCAGGTGGGAGTCGCTCTGGATAGCATCCTGCTCGCCGAGAACATTGCCGAACGCATGGAAGGGGAACGCCGCGTTGCCCAGGAGTTGGAGTTCGCGCATCAGGTGCAGGCCCGGCTTCTTCCGCAAAAGCTGCCTGAAATGAGGACCCTGGAGTATGTCGGGGGATGCCTGTCGGCCCGCCAAGTCGGCGGTGACTACTACGACTTTCTCGAGCTGCGGCCCGCCCGGCTAGGCATGATATTGGCCGATATCGCCGGCAAGGGGGTTGCGGGTGCGCTGCTGATGGCCAATCTGCAAGCCAACCTGCGCAGTCAATACGCCATGGCGGTCGAGGACCTGCCGCGGCTGCTTGGCTCCGTCAACCGTCTCTTCTTTCAGAGCACCGACCAGAGCAGCTACGCCACGCTCTTCTTTGCGGATTATGATGACGCAACACGCCGCCTGCGCTATGCCAACTGCGGACACCTCCCCGGCCTGCTGCTTCATGCCGACGGCGAATCCAGGGAGCCTGCATCTCCAGTATGGCTGCATTCCACCTGCACCGTGCTGGGCCTGTTCGAGGAGTTGCCGATCAGCGTCTCGGAGGTAAGCCTTGCCCCGGGAGACATCCTGGCCCTCTACACCGATGGCGTCACTGAGGCGGTGAATAGAGAGGGCGAGGAATTCGGCGAGGAACGCCTGGTGGATGCCCTGCGCGGGGAGACAAACCTCTCCGCAGAGCAACGGTTGCGGGCGGTCTTCGATGCGGTCGGGCGCTTCAGCCCCGGAGAACAACAGGACGACATCACGCTGGTAATTGCCCGCTGTATAGGCTAAGGCCAGAGTACCCGTCTCCGTTTTCGCCGGCGAAGGACCCCTCACTCAGTCCAGCGAGAAGCGGCCACATCAAACGAGATCTGACATGTTCAGTCCCGAACTTGGCTCCGCGGATCGCGAGTTTGAAACTAGGGAGCAGCGATGGAGCGGCTGGCTGCCACAAACGGACTGAACTGATTTAGAATCAAATGCAAGGCCGACGTAACTCAATTGCTAGAGCAACCGATTCGCATTCGGCAGGTCATCGCTTCAAGTCCGATTGTCGGCTCTAGTTCCTCGCCGCCAACTATGCTCACCACATCCGACACCAAGCGTCGGATAGCTCTCTTAGCCCTCTGCCTTCTGCTTGCCATCGCCTGCATCTGGCTGAATTGGTCTCTGTTCGCGAGTTTTTGGCGCTCGCCCGTCACTTCCAGCTTTGACGGTATGAGCCATTTCTCCGTCGGTGAGTACTATGCCAAACATACTTTTCCCAAGACTTGGGGATGGACCCCGCTATGGTTCGGCGGCATGCCATTCCCCGATTTTTATCCGCCGCTGTATTACCTTGTCACAGCACTCCTTTATCACCTCTTGCCGTTCTCATACACGACGGTCACAAAAACCTTCTTGTGCTTTTTGCTGACCGTTTTGCCCGGACTTTCAGCGTGGGTCGGACTGGCGCAAACAAGAAACTGGTGGGCCGCTCTTGCTGCGGGATGTTTGACGCTGTTGGCGATTTCGTCGCCTGAATATGCTCTGGGTATAGCGGTTTACTCTACGGTCACGCAGGGTCTTTTCACCCAGCTTCTTGGGTACATCTGTCTTTTGCTGTGGTATCGCTATTTCTTCGCCGCTGACGAGTCACTTATTTCGCGCCTGCTCGCGGGGCTGTTTCTGTTCTTGCTGCTCCTTTGTAATGTGCACATTGTGCCAGTAGCGGTCTTATTCATTGTTGTTTGGGCAACTCTGGCAACAATCAGGTCTATGCGCGCACGGGACGTCCGCGCGCTGTACACGGAGTTAAAATCTCGCGCTCCACTAATTTTCGTGCCCCTGGCCGCTGTGGCGTTCTGGTATGTACCGATGCTGGCGCACTCGCAATACTTCGTCACCATCGCTCTGCCTTCCATACCTCTCTCCGATTCACTCGCCCTCTGGCTCGTTCCAGCCGGGCTCACCCTGGTGGCGGTCGTATGGAGCATTTACCGAAGGGACGGCCCGATACAGACTGTCGCCCTGGTATGCATTCTGCTCGCACTGGGTTCGACGTTCGAAATCTATAGAATCTTCCCCTCACTCCCTATCCAGCCGGCTCGCATTCTTGCTTCCTTTACCTTCCTGAGTTGCATTCCGATAGGCTATCTATTCGGGCACTTGATTGGATGGGTATCCCGCCCCGCTTTGCGCTGGGTTGCCTTCGCGGTGCTGATGACTCCGTTTGTATGGATTCAGCACATACAAAGGGAAACTGCCGAGGACAACCTTGTTGACGCCCCTGGTGTCCCGTGGAAGGTGATGCAGCGATTTGCGAACTCTATCCAGCCCTATTCATCGCTTGCTAGTGTGGAGATCCCTCCAACCTATCTGGAAGACCCAACGTATCTCTCGATAAACAACCTGCTCTCAGGGGCAGGAGTAGATACGACCTACATAGCATTTCGAGAGTCTTCCATCAGTTCTATCTTCATGACGCCCGTGCGTAACAGCCTTTCTCAGAATACCGAGGCGTGGGGGATTGAGACCTTCCTGGGCTTTGATTCTGACTTTCTTTCCCAGGAAGTAAATAGGCACCTCGATCGCGCTGCATTCATGGGGATCGGTAGCTTCATCACTTCTTCCGCTCCTATGGCACGAGTGATGGAGAAGAGCGGCAGAGTGCTGCTTGAGGATCGTTTTGATGATTGGCGGCTATACGGGTTCCCGAATCCGCCGGCGAGGGCTGAGATACTTCGTAACCAACCGGCTATTTTCTTTGGGCCTGTGACTTTCAAGAAAAGAAGTACCTGGTCATACGACTACGTCCGTTTGCAGGAGGAGATTCTATTTCAGGACCAGTTTGACACGCTGGTTGCCCGAGCGCACGAAATGTCGCTGGATACTTCGAACGATCTCGATCGCTTCCCCATCGCCATTATCTTTGATTACCATTACCACGACCTTGAGCGTGCTTACTGGCGTTTGAAGCAATACGCAGAAACTAATACGATTATCTGCATCAGGGATGGCGACCCTCTCTCACAGAGGCTCGCTGCGTTGGCAGGCAGTTCCAAACACGTCTTCATTTTCGACCGTTTGCGCGGCGACACGGAGGACGTACAGCCGCTGCGGCGGGAGTTTCAGCAAATTATCACCCTTCTGTCGAGCCAACGCCGGTCGGTTCGTATAGAAGAAGGTCAGTCTATCAAAGCTATTCATTGGGACAACGAAAGAATTGTGATCGAGTTAGAAAAGCCACCGGCTACGTCAGTTCCCATTCTCATTAAGTCAAGCTACTTTCCGAACTGGCACAGACTAGATTCAAACGAGCCCCTTTATATGGTTACGCCGACGTTCATACTCACGTTTGCGCGAGACAATAGCGTAGATGTGGAATTCAGGGCCGATTCGTCCGTTTGGATCGGCGCCCTAATCTCTATCGTCGCTGTTCTTGCCACTGGTATGGCTTTGGTGGATGGTGGCGGGAATATGACCCATAGCCGTCGTGCGAGTAAGATCCGTATCCACGGTGAGTATAGGATCCGTAACCATGATAGTAGCCAGCACCTGCTGCGGCGCCGCTAGTTAGCGCCAAGGCTGCAGCAAGAGCCGTTGCCATAACCATCAAAATTCCCAGTTTGATCGCGTCCGTAGCCAAGGCCCGAGGATTGCTCTTCATAGCTTCTGCCTCCATCGCGTTACTGAGCCAATATCTTCCAATGCTGATCGTGGTTATCCTTCTCTTCGGCACATGGCCTGAGAATCGGAACCGGACTTCCGTCCCTATGCCCAGTGCTATCCAGGCAGAGGTGAGTGTCTCTTTTTTCAATCATCACATGTCCGTCATGGGCGAGGACTAGCTTCCACCACTGATTGTCATAATCATCGTTACACTCCCACATCTGGACTTGGCTATCTTCGCCGCCACTGGTACTGTCGAGGCAAGTCGGCGGTTTGCTCTGCTTCGAAATCGTACTCTCAAATGTTATGTATCCGTTCGAGAGACGCTTGGCACTCCATTCGTCTCGGTTGTCCCTTGTGTTCTCGCAAGGAAAAGCCTCTGACATCCTGGGCTGCTTAGCATCCGGCTGTGCGGGCGGGGGCGTCTGCAGGCATGACTCGGTGGTGCGGTTTTTAAGCCGAACTACGGTCTGCTCTTTACCCGTCAACTGTCGGTTTCCCGTGAGTGCGCCATCAACGCTGGCTTGCTTCACCGAATCAGGCAGCTTCGCATAACGCAAATCTGCTAACCGAAGACTAGTTCCACTAAGGTTCGCCCCGGTCAGGTCAGCATAGCTTAGATCTGAGCCGGTCAGGTCCATTTTCGCAAGATGGCTGTTGCGTAAGTTTGCGCCCGCTAGATCCGACCAAGTCAGATCCAGCTTCTTGAAGCAATCCGCGTTGGCGTCGCCGGTCGAGATGCAAGCGACTCGTTTCCATTTGTCTTCGATCTTTGTGTGGTCGTCTATTCTTGCGCCCCGCAGGTCAGCCAGGCTCAAGGCTGCGCCAGTCAGGGTTGCACCTTCGAGTCGTGCGTCGGAGAGATTAGCGCCCTGCAAATTGGCTCCGCTGAAATCGGCTTCGCGTAGATCCGCATGCGACAAGTCCGCTCCTTCCAGGTCCGCCCCTTTGAGATGCGCCTTGCGCATGTCCGCATTCGGAGCATAGAGGCCGCTTAGGTTCTTTTGCTCCAGCGGGGCGTCAAACAGTTGCAGTCGGCGAGTCGGCAGCAGCCCGGAGTACTTTCGAATGCTACTGCTGGAGATGACGCCATCGCCTGAGTCAGCCGATCGCGATGCCCAAATCTGCGAAATCAAGATGATAGCCAGGAGGATTCCAAAGACTAGCACCGATACCACAAGCAGCACCCACAACGAGACGAGAGCAGTGCGCCCGGCCGGCGTCAAAGGCTCTCCAGCGGCGTAAGAGCGTCTGATACCCAGCATCAGCATTACCGCGGTCACTGCTGCAAGCAGGACCATCATCAGCGGAGCTTCGGGCCGAGGCAGGGCCTTCCATACAAAGAATGCCAGTACCGCTGGCAGCATCCAGTAAAACAAAAGCGCTGCCAGCAGGTTCGCTGATGGCCAGCCAAGATTGAACAAATACGGCGAGGATTGCTGCCCCTTGCATGCACCGAGCTTCAGGCGCTGCTCGATGAATACCTGGAGATAAAGCGTTAGCCCGATGAGAATGATCGGCCCGAAGAAGAGGAATCCGGTATAGGAAACGCTCGTCTTGGCGACGGGTATTTCAATATTGGCATCATTGCTTACCAGAGTGGCGTCTGAGGCTCCGAGTGTGACAATGCAGAAAATACAGGTCGCTACCAGTATCGACGTGAGATTCCAGATCGTGTTAGAGACCTCGTCGTGTTGCTTGCGCCATTCAGCCGCTTCCAAACTCGTATCCGACGGGTAGTCAGGCCGCGCCCACCCCAAGAGAAAGTGATGCCAGGGCCGCGAAGGGTCCGCACGCTTAGACGGGTCGTCTGGTTGCATCGCCTGCGTTGTCAATGACATGATCCTCGATCAAATTCGAAGCAGCGAGATTTTAGTGCAACAGCATTTCGAAGTAAATAGCGCGGAAGAGTCAGAGTCGTCTTTTATACTCGAAGCAAGGCAAAGGCATCACGCTTGTCGTCCCGACTTATTTGGACGGGCGTCAGCGTGCTTGCGTCATGATCGAATTCGAGGCTTCCAGAGGCGGAATACCGGTTCCATAGTACTCAAATCCCAGTCGCCGCATTTCTTCCCTGTTAAGCACGTTTCTGCCATCAAGAATCAAAGGGCGTTGCATGAGAGTTGCTGATTCTGGCCCAGTCCAGATGTTTGAAGCTCTCCCATTCCGTCACGATCATCAGGGCTTCCGTCCCATCGGCCAGCAGATACGGATCGGAACAATAGCGGATGGAAGGAAAAACTTTGGCCGTCTTGGCCATCGCCTGCGGATCATAGGCGCGAACGTGTGCGTGCTCGTCCAGCAGCCTTTGAATCAGGTCCATCGCCGGGGCAAAGCGAATGTCATCGGTGTCGGGTTTGAAGGCCAGACCGAGCAGGCCAATACATTTGCCTTTTAACGTCCAGAGCGACTGCGCCGCCTTTGACATGAACCGGTCGATGCGCCGCTTGTTGATCAGCTCGGCGTCTTTCAACAGTGATACATCAACTCCTGCCCGCTCGCCCAGCCGGATAAAAGCCTGAATGTCCTTGGGCAGACAGAAGCCTCCAAAACCCAGGCCGGGACGAAGGAATGCCGGACCGATACGCGGATCCAGTCCCATGCCTCGCACCACTTCCGCAACGTCAGCTCCCATACTCTCGCAAATGTCGGCGATCAGGTTTGCGTAGGAAATCTTCAGCGCCAGAAAAGAATTGCACGCATGCTTGATGAGCTCAGCACTGTTGATGCTGGTAACCAGAAGCTCCGGCGGCTGCTTCTGCGGGCACGCGCCTTCGTGCACCGGACAGCGAAGCAGTCGCTGCGACAGAATCGGCTGGTATATCTCGCGAAGCTGGGCTTCGCTGCACTCTCATCGCTTACGCCGATCACCACCCGGTCGGGATGCAAAAAGTCCAGCACGGCCGAACCTTCGCGCAGGAACTCAGGATTGGACGCGACAGCAAAGCTCCAGTTCGAGTTGCGCCCGTAAATCCCCAGCGCGCGCGACAGCTTCTGCCCGGTCTGCATCGGGACTGTACTCTTTTCGACGACCAGTTTCGAGCTGCGCGCTTCCGATGCAATCAGGCGCGCTGCGCCGTCAATTGCGCTAAGGTCCGCATCGCCGTCCTGTAGCGGCGGCGTGCCTACACAAATAAAGATGACATCGCCGAAGCGCACCGCCTCCGCGAGTTCGGAGGTAAAGCTGAGCCGCTGCTCAGCGACATTGCTTGCGACAAGATCCTGCAGGTGGGGCTCATAGATCGGCAACCCGCCGCGGCTCAGGGTTTCGATCTTGCTCTGATCGTTATCGGTACAGAGCACGGTGTTGCCGATCTCGGCCAGGCATGTTCCCGTCACCAGACCGACGTAACCGCAACCTAAGACCGTGATTCGCAAGGGACCCTCTCTTCTCGGACATCGCAGCCTGCGCTGGCCTTCGCCTGGGATCCTGCCCATTGCGACATTGAAGCAGACCAGGCCCGGCGAAACGCAAGGCGGCTACATCACAGCTCTCTGTGATATCGCGTCCTGCAATCGCGAGCGACGAACACTACAATGAGGATGTCCCTCTATGCCCACAAAGACCATCATCGAACCGTTTCGCATCAAGAGCGTTGAACCCATCCGCTGGACGACTCGCGAGCAGCGCGAAGAATTCCTGCGCGCCGCTCATTACAACCTGTTCCTGCTGCCCGCCGATGATGTTCTCATCGATCTGCTGACCGACTCCGGTACGGGCGCCATGTCGACTCATCAGTGGGCAGCGGTGATGGAGGGCGACGAAAGCTACGCCGGCAGCAGAAGCTTCGATCACTTCCGCGACTCGGTACAGGAGATTTTCGGCTATCGCCATGTCATTCCCACGCACCAGGGCCGCGCGGCGGAACGCATCTTGTTTAACGTGATGTGCAAGAAAGGCGATGTAGTTCCCAACAACACGCACTTCGACACTACACGCGCGAATGTCGAATTCGTCGGCGCTGAGGCTGTCGACCTGCCGTGCGCGGAATCCCGCAATCCACAGGAGCGCCATCTCTTCAAGGGCAACATGGATGCGGAAGCGCTGCAGGCTTTGATCGCCAAGGTCGGGCGCGAACGTATTCCGCTGGTCATGCTAACGGTAACCAACAACTCCGGCGGCGGCCAGCCCGTTTCCATGGGCAATGCCCGGGCGGTGAGCGCCGTTTGCCGGGGGCACGGTATTCCGCTCTATTTCGACGCCTGCCGCTTCGCCGAGAATGCTTACTTCATCAAGCTGCGGGAAGAGGGCTATGCCTTCAAGACCCCCAAGCAGATTGCGCAGGAGATGTTCGCCCTGGGCGACGGTTGCACCATGTCGGCCAAGAAAGACGGCATGGCCAACATCGGCGGGTTTCTCTGCACTAACAACGACATTCTTGCGCGTCAGGAACAGGACCTGCTCATTCTCACGGAAGGCTATCCCACCTACGGCGGCCTCGCCGGGCGCGATCTCGAAGCCGTCGCCGTGGGCGTGCAGGAGTCGCTGCACGAGGATTACTTGCGCTACCGCATTGCCTCGACGGCTTATCTTGGCAATCACATCTCGGACCATGGCGTGCCCATTGTGCAGCCGCCCGGAGGACACGCAATCTACCTCGATGCCAAGGCGTTTCTGCCGCACATACCGGTCGAGCAGTTTCCCGGGGTCGCCCTTGCCACGGAACTCTATCTGGAAGGTGGAATCCGCTCGGTCGAGATCGGCAGCCTGATGTTTGCCGGTGCGGCGAAGATGGAATTGGTGAGGCTGGCAATTCCACGCCGTGTGTACACGCAGAGCCACATCGACTACGTCGTGGAAATCATTCTGAAAGTGTTTGCCCGCCGCGAGCAGATTCGCGGCATGCGCCTGACCTACGAAGCGCCCTTTCTGCGCCACTTCACCGCGCATCTGGAGCCGGTCGAGGCAGCGATCGGTGCGCTGACATCGTGACCGGCTCACATCGTGAACTTCGTTCGTAGTAACCAAAGATATGTGACGACCGTCACATACAAGCGTTACCCATATTGTCTACTCTATTCTTGCGACCATTAGGCGTATGCAGGCGGCGATCCATGCGGTTCCATACTAGTCACTGAGCCCATGCTCCCTCCACCTGGACCCGACCTTTTGACAGTTCGCAAGGGCGGTCTGTCCTGATTCACGGTTGCCGTTGACCAGGACAGTACCCACAGGGTAAGAGAGCGCGCTCCACCTATTGATTCTAGTAATTGGGAAAGAGTCAGGTAAGCGACAGCAGTAAAAAGAGCTACAAGGTATCTCAGAAATTGGTTTTTGAAAGGGCACGGCTCAGCCGGGCAGCAAGGAGCTAACAAAGCTGCGGGCTTTACCCCCTGCGCTTTCGAAAGGACAGGCGAAGATCGCAGCAGTAAGCAGTTAGAACCCCGCTTTGCCATCACGAGGCCATCTTTTGGCCGAGGGGATCTGCTCTTCGGAGTGATCTCACGTAATTCGGCACGCCAGCAACTCCTGACGCCGGCCTGATTAGATAGCCGTGTCGGCTCCATGCCGCCCTATTTCGCCTGCGTTTGGCGGGGTGGGGATTTTCGTCCGGTGAACTAGAAGACTCCCATCCTCGAAGGTAAGATCCAAGCCGGGCAAAACCGGCCCACGCCTGCCCGCGTTCGCGTTACCTCACCGGATAAGTCGCCATTCACAGGTCGTCCTGACCCGTGTCCGATTTCCGGGACGCCTATGATAACGGGGTTATCGTCAAGTGACATCCCGAGGAGGGCTGCATTCCGGCACGTGTCATATCCGGAGAGACTGGCCGGCTTCCCGGAAGTAATCCGATGACAGCCACTCCACGACTTGCCGGCTATCCGGCCAAGTGGATGCCCGGACACTGGCGCGTTTAACAGGACCAAGGATCCGAGAGCGATACGAACCTTGGACGATGAGTGGAGTGGACTGAAATCAACAGTTAAACCAAGTCACTTATCCCGAGAGACGACTATTCGGCCGAGCGGCGAGAAGCCTGTTCTAACCAGGCCTTCGCCGCCAGCTTCAGATGTATCTCGCTCATGACGATCGTCAAAAAGTCAACTTCCTATTTCGCCTGTACCAGCCCCGCAATAACCGCAGCAAGTTTATCGAGTATCTGGTTCCAGCCCTCCATTTGACCGCTATTTTTCGCGCTCTCCATGGGTTCATTTCCAATGAAGGTAAGTTTCGTCCGGCCGTTTCCGAGATCCTCAAAGAGGGTCACGTCGTACGCACCCTCTATGGCCTCATGTTCTATTCCTAATTCTGCAGGGTCAACCCTGTTTCCCTTCGAGTCGGAAAAGTACATCAAGGAAACGATCTTCTCGTACGGAACAATCTCGTGGTATTCAACCGCATTCCAGAACTCCTGCCCATCCGGCGACTTCATGCAGCAGAGGAATTTTCCTCCAACGCGAAAATCCATCTCGCAAACGGGCGCAGTAAAGCCCTTCGGTCCCCACCACTGCATCACGTACTTCGGGTCTGTCCACGCCTTCCAAACCAACTCGCGTGGGGCATCAAAAACTCTTGTAACGACCATCCGCTCAATTTCGTTCGCGGTGTTTTTTGTCATCTCTGACCTCCTCTTTCTTCATTTGATTCACAACCACTTCCAGCTTGTCGAAACTCTCTTCCCAGAATCGGCGATAGCTAATCGCCCAGTCGCTGACTGTCTTAATCGCCTCTGGCCTCAGCGTGCATACACTCTCTCGTCCACGCTTCGTCTTGATCACAATCCGCGCCCGCACCAGGTAGGCAATGTGTTTTGAAATCATCTGCTGCGAAAGGGCAAACGGTTCCGTCAATCCATGGACAGAGGCAGGCCCACGTGAGAGTCGTTCGATCATTGCCCGGCGGGTCGGATCAGACAAAGCCGCGAATGTTGTACCCAATTTATCCACAACCAAATGGTAGTGGATTATCTGTCAATGTCAAGTATGAATTTTCGATTCCTGATTTCTGTTCCCTGATCTCTGAACCCTGACACCTGCGCTGATTGATACTCTGCGCAGGGGGCGAGCCGGCAGTGCTATGACGCTGGTATCAGGGGCAGGAGGAATGCGGACTGTCTCTGGAACCTTCTCGGTGTCTCACCGCCATGTTGGGCAAGTGATCTTTGCCAGACGACTCGCCAGGACCTACGCGGTGAATGGTAGATCGCCAATGCGCTCACCGAGCCCGGATCAGTGCCGATATGTCGGCGAGTGTTTACGAATGCTTTCTTTCACATGGCCGTAAAACGGCCGTTCCGCTCTCTTGCCCGAGCGCAGTTGTGTCAAGCCACTCAGTTTGCTAGTTTGGCGTAGATCCCGCCGCCTATGCCCGAACCACTCAGCAGGACCATTGAGACTCTTTACCGGTCGGAATCGGGCCGGGTTCTGGCGACGCTCGTGCGCCTCCTCGGAGATATGGATCTCGCCGAAGAGGCCATGCATGAGGCCTTCGCTGCCGCATTGGACACCTGGCCGAGAACCAGCATTCCCGACAAGCCGCGCCCGTGGCTGATTTCAACCGCACGCTTCAAGGCTATAGACGCTATGCGCAGGCGCGCGCGCTTCGATGGAGCACAGAGAGATCTGGTTGCCCATATGGAAGCGCGCGCCCACGACGCTTCCGGCAAAGATGAAGGGGATGATGAGATCGAGGACGATCGGCTGCGTCTCATCTTCACCTGCTGCCATCCTGCTCTCCCACCGGAAGGGCAGGTTGCGCTAACCCTGCGCGAAATCTGCGGCCTGACAACGGAAGAGATTGCCCGCGCATTTCTGGTTACGCCGGCGGCGCTCGCCCAACGCATCGTGCGCGCCAAGGCAAAGATTCGAGAGACACCGATTCCGTACGAGGTGCCGACGCCCGAGGAATTGCCGGAGCGACTGGGCGCGGTGCTTCAGGTCATCTATCTCGTCTTTAACGAGGGTTACTCGGCTGCGGCGGGAGCGGAGGTAACGCGGGCCGAGCTAACCGGCGAGGCGATTCGGTTGGGCCGGTTGCTGGTCGAACTCCAGCCGGAGCCGGAAGTCATGGGTCCGGAAATCATGGGCCTGCTTGCTCTGATGTTGCTTCAGGAGTCCCGCCGCGCGCGCGAGAACCTCTCCGACCGGAGAGCTGATTTTGCTGGAGAATCAGGACCGCTCGCTCTGGAACCGGGAGCAGATCGCCGAGGGAGTGGCATTGGTGGAGCGAGCCCTGAACTCCCGCCGCTTCGGTGCTTACACACTGCAGGCTGCGATTGCGGCGGTTCATGCACAGGCGGAATCGACCGCTGCGACCGACTGGAGCCAGATTGTCGCGCTTTACAACCAATTGGTACGAATTCAGCCTTCGCCCGTGGTGCATCTCAACCGCGCCGTGGCCATTGCCATGCGCGATGGCCCAGAGGCCGGTCTGACCCATATCGACGCGGTGTTGGAGCAGGGCGAATTAACAAATTACTACCTGGCGCATTCCGCCCGTGCAGAGTTGTACCGCAGGCTTGGCAGGACCGCTGAGGCTCGCTCCTCTTATGAGAAAGCTCTGGCGCTGACCGAGCAGGAACCGGAGCGGCGATTTCTGGTGAGGCGGATCGAGGAATTGAAATAAGACTCGAGGAAGAGAGGAGTTTAGGGGAGCCTTTAGTCCGCCTTCGACACATCGCGTTCTTTACCGACGATCATCACGCCACATCCGTTGGCTCGCGCCACCTCGCCGGTAATGACATTCGTGATGTCGAAGTGCTTCCCATTCCTGGGTCCGCCACGGTAAACATCGCCTACTTCAAACATTGGATCAGGCGGTCCATTGTCCTGCCCGCTGAATACGAGCTGGTCATTTACGTTGACAAAGTAGTGATAGCGCACATTGCGATACTCATGATTAACAAAGTTGCGGCATGAGAAGAGAAAACCTTCGGCGACGCCCGCCTTTACGAACACGAGAGCATCAGCGTTGTTGGCGAACTCTTGCGGTTCAGGAGTTAGCTTTTTCGCGCGATCCGATTTCGCGGTGATCGTTCTCCTCGCTCCCGTTAGGGTGATCTCATAATCCCACTTCTTCATCGAGGTACTCCTAGCGAAAAGATGATAGCAAATAAAAGGCGAACATACTACACTCGGGTCTCGTGGAGAAAGGCAGGGAGAGGCGGAACTTTTTCCCAATTTTTTGGCGGCTGAAAACTGGCGAACGTCTCATCTGTCCTCAGTTTTCTCTCGTTTTTCGAAGAATGGAATTAGCGCTTGACCTTGATTTTTCTCTTTTTCGCAGCTCGAGCAACGTTCTGATCGACAACAAGAGTTTTGAGTTGATCAGCAAGGCTGCGTCGCGAGACAAGGTCTACGAGGTTATTCCCAAGATCAATTTGCCAAGAGATCGAACCAGTAATCCCATCGATGCGGCCATATCCTGGAGCCATAGCAGGAACGCGATGCAGCTTTGGTACTTCGTGCTTGGCGAGGTTCATGCGTAGCGCCTCGATACGCCTAAACAGCGGCTCCGTGAGGTTCACAGCACGATCCAGTTCCTTCGCGTAGGCAGGCTTCTTCCGTAAGTGGGCGAGTTGATCCTCATAGTACAAACCCGCAAGTTTCGAGTGTCCCGACTGTTGTACCGCTGACTTTTGAGCATCGTGTTTCAAGTCTTTAACGCGCTGACGCCAGGTCCGCAGTAGTTCGTAGACCGCGAAGATCCACATCTGGCTGAGGGCCGACACGATGAGCGTGGCGGGAAAGGGTGTGCGTTCGATCTCAATCAGTTCGCGCAAGAGATCGCGTTCCAAGTCTCGCAGATACAAATCTACAAGCATCACGTTCTGACCCTGCATCGAGAGAAATAAGTCATCGAACAAAGGCAGGTTCCATAGCAGGTCCGCAAACGAAATAGATTCTTCGGCCATGATGGCATCGATGTAGCGCGATGACCAATCCGGCGCTTCCGCGTTGTCCGCGTCACGCAAGAGATAGAACGCGCTACTGGGCTCGGTGGTAGGGCCCCTCATTCCTCGCCATGATTTTCGTCCTCGTCGTCGATGTCCTCTTGGTTCCACAGCGGCAGAACGGCGTGCTCCTCGACCTTCACGTCGCAGAGTGTGTGACCCTGCGTCTGCTTGCGGATGTCCTCTGCGAACTCCGGGCCAAGGTTGTCGATGACGACCTGCTTCCAAGGTGGAGTACGCACGTAGCGGTACACAAGGTTCGCGTCGAACCGACCCAGCTCAACCGGAATGCCGCCGATGAGCATCGCTTTGACGTTAGACTTGAGTTGTTCCAAGCGTTCCATCATGGGATCGATGTTGCGCTGGAGATAGACGATCTCTCGAAGCTCGCTTTGCGTGATCTGAATTTCCATACTGTCTACTTGACACTCCTCGTTTTGGGTTGATCTTCTGTGGTAGGCGACAGCAGAGAGTGCAGCGAACCCGCCTTGAGGTATTGGTCCCAAGAGTATTCGAGCAATAACCTGCAAAAGTTCGATAGCGACCGCCTCTCCACGTCTGCTGCTTTAAGAAGCTCGTCCTTTAGCCTCTCGTCTAAACGAACGGTGATGAAGTCCTTTGGTCTGTTCACAGTCTCTTTCTACCGCGTAAGGTTCGCCGAGCAAGGACATCGTAGATATATCTTCGATGCTTGTCAAGTCTTTTGCATCGCTCCGACGTAATCACTCGGTTTCCGGCCGAATCTCGCTGCTCACTGCCCTTTCAAGTTCACTATGGCTGAAGAAGAGCGACGGTGGAAGCAAAGAAGGACAAAACTTGCCCTACTTTCTGTGCATAACGTGTGCAGAACTCAGCCGTTATCTGAGGATTGGGAGAAAGCTGGGACAGACGGAACGTTCCCCAGTTTTATCGCAAAATAGTTCGCTTCTACTGTCGATTTTCTCTGTGCGCGACGACTATAGGGTGAACGACCCAGCGCGCTAAGCTGCTGTTCGACCCGGCGCAAGCGTTATTTCTTCTCTTTGGTCAAGTAGTACGCTACCGCTGAACCCGCCAACCCCGCTAGGACTGGAAGAACAGCATTGAACAGGTGCTCGAAAGTTGGTATCGCATCCATCCGGTTGCGGTACACGAGAACGCCGAGAGCAGCGTATTGGAGAACAATAGCGAACGCCAGAAGCCCGGCGAGGACGTAAGCCAAAGTGCTTGCGACCCGAGATTCACGCTCAGGGATGGATGGGTTGGGTTTTAGCTGGAAGCCCAAGTTTTCGACTGGTGGGTGGCGCGGTACAAACGCGCCATCTGTGCTCTGGTCGTCGCCGGGTTCGGGCGCCGTTTGCGGAGCGTCAGTCATTCTGCATACCCTTGATGACGAAGTATTCTCCGATGCGACCCCGAAGATTCGTTGGTTCGACCGCCCACACGATGTTGGCTGCCCGCCGCTCGACGAATGCCTTATAGGTATCGACGTCCGCTTTCTTGAAGAAAGTGGCGTCAGCCTCATGATTGACGAGCATCAAGACTTCTTTCTTCTCGCCCGTCCCAAGGTCGAACAGAATGTTCGCAGCGACCCAAAACGTGTTCGTCATGGGCGGGATTTTACCACCACAATTAACTGCTGCCCGGGAAACGAACTCCAGATTGGCCGGTGGCCCACATTTCCCTGCTGTTGGGAAGTGTAGGGGCCAGACAGACGGCCATTACTTCAGCCAGTGGATTTTGATTTCCTGGTGAAGCGGGCCAAAATTCCGGGTCGCCGGTCACGAGGTCAGCCTTCTTTTCTTTGGCCAGCGCGGCGGCGAAAGCATCGGCCAAACTTAACTTGAAACGTGCTTTGAAATCGGCGGCAATGTCGGCCAAGGCGCGGGTTGTGGAGTGAAAATCAATAGGCAGGCCCTCCAGGACCTTTGCGGCTTCCGCCCAGGCTGCGGCACCGTCTTTCTTCACAATCGAATACTTCACCTCGGCGTAATTCACATCGGTCATGTGGAGCGGGCTGTCTCTTTTGCCGGCGGTGACGAGCAGTTGCTCCACCGCCTCCGCGCCCGATTCGTCGCGGAAGTAGGCGATGAGCGCAAAGCTGTCGAGCACCTTAGCAGGCATGGCGCTCCTCTAGCGCGCGTTCCTGCTTCTTGTGCTCGGCCCAGTCCTCAGTCAGCGACCCGTGTCCTGGCGCCCGCTTGAGGATGCCGCGCCCGCGCCGGATGAGTGCCGCAGTCACCGGCTTGAGGAGGATACCGTCCGGCGTCGCTTGCACCATCGCTTTGGTTCCGTCCTCGATTTCGAATTGCTTGCGAAAACGAAGGGGGATGACGACTTGCCCTTTCGTCGTAAATCGTACGGTCTCTGGCTTTTCTGTCATACTCATGACCGATAGTATTACATGTCAGATAAAGTCCGTCAATGTTATAGCGGTAGGATTAATAGCTTCCAGGAGGATTCTAGCGGACCGGGCACTAATGCAGTGTCGGGCGCCGTCACCTGCGGACAGATGTGGCGATTCCGCGCAGCGAGATGGGTGGAGCGCGCCTTCAGGCGTGCAGTCGTGAGTTTTTCTAGTCAGCTCGGCTTAAGCCGCTGAGGCACAACTAAGGATTACCCCAGGCGCTGAAGCGCTCTTCAAATAGCGCCTTGATATGCACGCCTAAAGGCGTGCTCCACCCATGGCTGTGAAGAGAAAAGTTTGAAATGTGTCACTGCCAGCTTTCAGCGGCTGGAAACTGGTAGATGCGCCCTGTCCGCAATTTTTCCAAAAATAATTTGCCTGGGCTGTCGATTTTCGGTCGGCGCGCGACGACTATAGGATGAACAAGCCAGAGCGCAAGCCTGTGCTGCTGGCTCGAAGAAGATGAAGGAGAACACTCATGCCACAGTATCTGGTTTGTAACTACATGCCTGACGACTTCGACCCGTCCACCGTAACCGAAGCGATGATGGAAGAGATCCACGCGCTCAACCGCGAATTGATTGCTGCCGGCGTGAGGAAGTTCGCCTGTGGCATTGCCCCACCCGCCAACGCCAAGACGGTGCGAAAGCAGTCCGACGGCAAGGTGCTCGTCACCGACGGGCCGTACACCGAGACCAAGGAGCACATGGGCGGGTTCTGGATCCTGGAATGCGCGAACCTGGACGAGGCACTTGCATGGGCGAAGAAGGGCGCTATCTCCTGCGATGTGCCCGGCGAGGTGCGCGAGCTTCTTTTCTACCCCGCTCCGGAATAAGCACCCGGCGGAAGCGAGTCAACAACCTGGCCACTGCGGCCTCGGAACCCGCGCTTTAGTGACGAGAGGAACGGGCCGGCGCAACGCTCTGCTGCCGGCTCTGCCACAGTTTGAATATGATCGCCGGCAATCTTTGAGTGTTGCGGGGTTAGCCGGAAAAGACAAGGATGGCACGGTGTTGTCTTGTGCCATCCCCTGATGCGTTTCTCTTTAAGAAATCCAGTTCACTCGGCTTCGTCTTTGCACGTTCGGAAAAGCTGATGCATTTTCGCCGAAGTTACTGCGGCAGGACGACAGCATCGATCACATGAATTACGCCGTTGGTGCAGAGGATGTCGGTCTTGACCACGTTGGCGGAATCCACGGTGACGCCACCGTTGTGCGCGACGATCTTCAGGGACTTGCCATTCACGGTCTTGGCCGAATTCAGGGCGACGACATCGGCTGCCGTCACCTTTCCCGGGACCACGTGATAAGTCAGGATGCCACGCAGTTTTTCGTTGTTCTCCGGCTTCAGAAGGGTCTCGATCGTTCCTGCGGGCAACTTGGCGAAGGCTTCGTCGGTAGGAGCAAACACGGTGAACGGGCCTGCTCCCTTCATGGTGTTTACCAGGCCGGCGGAGGTCAGGGCTGTGGCCAGGGTCTTGAAAGAACCTGCGGCTACAGCAGTGTCAACAATATCTTGAACTTTTGTCTGTTCGGACATTCGTAGTTCTCCTGTGAGACGTTTGGATTTAATTTCTTATTTGACTATATAGAAAACTAATGTGAGTAATGATAAAAACGAAGATGCTCTTGCAGTCTGTATGCGCGAGAGTGCAAACGGTTCCTGTGTCTTTGCTTCCCAGGTAAAAGTTGCAGTGAGCAAGGAAGGATCCACTGCTCTCGGAACTGTTGCCCAGTCAGAAGGGCTATGGGTTTTGGGGAGTCGTGCCGGGTTGAAGCTCTGCCCGGGAGGCGATCGCACGCAGCATTCCAGCAAAAATCCAGCGATGAACCGGATACAGCGCGTACCAGTAGACCAGACCACCCAGGCCGGCAGGGTCGAAAATTGCAGTTTGGTGGATCGTGGAACCCTGACGGTCAAGCTGTGTGCCGATCGGCTCAACCTCGAATTGCAGCCATGCGCGTCCGGGCACTTTCATTTCGGCCATCAGGCGCAAACGCCGATCGGACTCGAAGGTCTCCACGCGCCAGAAATCCAGCGCATCCCCGGCAGTCAAATGCTCAGCATCGCGGCGGCCCCGGCGCATTCCAACGCCGCCGGCCAGCAAATCGATAAAACCCCGCACCCACCATGGAACATTGGCAAAGTACCAGCCGTTCGTTCCCCCAATTCGGCGGATGGGAGCGAACGCCGCTGCCGGTGAAGCGGAGACACGCAAAGTGCGGGAGTCTACGAGCCGGGTGCCGAAGCGCACCCCACCCCACGACGGGGCTTGCCCACCCGACGACAGCGCGTCCGACCAACGCGTCTCGGCGAATTCCTGGTCCTCATTCTGGAGGGCCCTAGCAATTGCTTCTCTTAAACCCCTGGGCCGGAGATCGAAGACTTTCAGCGCTGATGGATTGCGCACCAGCGTCGGATTGCGCAGGCTGTCGACCAGCTTGCGACCGATGCGAGCATAAATGGGAGTGACCAGGCCCAACCACAGACTGGAAAGGTGAGGCGTCAGGACTGGAACCGGAATCATCCATCTGTGAAGGCCGCATTGCCGCGCGTACTCTTGCATGATTTCGCCATAGCTCACCTGGTCGGCTCCGCCAATCTCGAAGACCGCGGCTTCGTCGACCGGCAGCTCCAGCGCCTGCAAGAGATAGGCGATTAGATCCTCGACAGCAATCGGCTGCGCCTTTACGGCCACCCAACGTGGGCAAATCATTACCGGCAGCCGTTGCACCAGAGCGCGAATCATTTCAAAGGAGAGGCTTCCGGAGCCGATCACGATCGAAGCGCGAAACTCAACGGTGGGAACTTCCGAAGCCCGCAAAATGTCCGCTACTTCCTGACGGCTCCGCAAGTGAGCCGACAGCGAGTGCCCCGCTGCCCCAAGCCCGCCCAGATAGATGATGCGGCGTACCCCCGCCTGGCGCGCGCAAGAGGCGAAGTTGCGGGCAGCCTGACGGTCCTCTTCCTCAAACTTGCCCGAGGAGCCCATGGAGTGAACCAGGTAATACGCAGTGTGGACTTCGGCCAGCGCCGGCAGCAGCGAAGCGGGGTCGAGGCAATCGCCCTGCACAACTTCAGTGTTGGAAGCGACGCGCGGCCGCAGAAACTCAGGATGCCGGGCCAGACAACGCACCGGCCAACCGGCCTTCTCCAGCCCCTTGAGCAGACGTCCGCCAATGTAGCCTGTGGCTCCAGTCAGCAGGACCAGTGGGCGGCGCGAAGTATCAGGTGACGATTGCATTCGAGCTCCAGGGACTGATGCTACGCTGTGAAACCTTCGCCAAGAAAGGACGCCGGCGAGGTTGACCTTTTTCGTCATCTAGAAGTGATAACTGATCTCATAAATCGTTCGCGGTTTGTATCAGGGTACGACTTCAATCGTGCCGATAAGCCGCTTTTACTTTTTCCCAGCCCCTTTAGCCGGCGAAAGGGGGGCTTGGAAAACGGGGACTCCGCTCCCATGCTCGACGCGACGGAATCGCAATCACGGGTTGGGTAAAAGGGCCGCTCGTTTACCGAGCGGCCGACCAATCCGTCATAGCTACTTTCAAACTCGTTCCGGGCGCAAGAATGACTTGGCCATTGCCCATGCAATTCTGAAGAAATGAAGTTCGAGACTAGAGCAGCCAGCCAGCCAGCCCATCAGAGTCGACCTCGCCCCATACCCTATTCGGCCGATGTCGGAGTCGTGCAATCGCAGATCCATAGTGAGCTGGTTCGAGGACAACCAGGTATGAACTGTTCCCAGCGACTTGTTCAGAGATTTCTTGACCAGGAGTGCGGTGTGCATGTTTGGCAGGCCGGTTTCGAGACGGTTGCCATTTCCTCTCAAGAGAATCGTTGAGCCGTCGATGGTAATGACCAACTCAGCCGCTACTTCCAACCGAGAAGCCATTTCAATTCTTGGCCAGATCTCTCGTGCGGATCTTGACCGTGCCCTGAACGCGCCACTTGGCATGGTCGGCCTGCGCACCAACCGCGCTCGGGACCGACAGTTCCAGGTTGTTGAACTCATACTCAATTTCGGCTCCCCGGCCCGTAAGCCGGTCATACAGACCAATCGCCAGTTCCGGCCATGTGCGAGTTTCGGCGGTATTTGCTGCCATTTTCGTTGCTCCTTTATTTAGTTTGTTTGGGGGAGGCTGCCATGTTGCGGTCGCGGCATCTCCTGTAAGTAGATGGCCAAAGCAAATGCGTTGCTTCATAAAAGTAAAAATATTTTGATTGTAAATACAATGGAATGCAAGAACAGTCACGCAAGAGCCCGGGCGAACGCTCTTTTAGCCCACGATCTTCAGGCCGTGACCCGTCAGCACAGTACCCCGGGGCGTCTAGCGACAGCGTCAGGCTGACCAGCGCCTTGACGTAAGGAGAGACTGGAAACTCGGTGCAGCGCAACTAAAGGAAGCCCCCGAGTCGCCCAGGGCGGGAAGGTCGGGCAGTTTCTCCCGACCTTCCAACGGCGCGCCCGATTCCTCGTGAGTCGTTCCACCCACACCCCACTTGCTGGTTTGGATGAGGAGTTCAAAGCGCCGGAAGTTCAGAACTGGCAGTCCTCCCGACTTCTGCCGGTGCTAGTGCAAATTTTATGCACGCGATTTTCTGTTGAATCAAAAATGATCCAGGACGGCATACAGGAAGGATGACACTGCGGCAGCCGAGGCTTTGGTCCGGAAAGGGCCCCAGACGCATAACTCCAGCCGAAAAGGGGGTTGCGACTTTTCCTTGTTCGTTTGCATCCGATGACCATAGTCTGATTGAATACAGGGAAAATTCTTTATCCCGGCAATACTGGAGACCGCATTGGCCGCAATCGCCGTCAACGGACGCAAGCAAAAATCTCAGCCTGGGCTGGTTACGAAGAGTCCTGAGCCCACCTCCGCGAAAGATGTGGTGGCCGGCTGGCTAAAGCCCTACGCGATCGGTGAGAAATTGAAGACCCTGCGCCTCAAGAAGAAACTGGGGCTGGTGGAACTGGGACGGCATACCGGGCTTTCGGCGGCGCTGTTATCCAAGCTGGAACGCAGCAAGCTCTACCCTACCCTGCCCACCCTGGCGCGCATCGCGACGGTTTTCGATGTGGGCTTGGATCACTTCTTCATGGATGAGCGGAAGCGGCATGTGGTAGCAGTGGCAAAGAAGAAGGACCGGCAGCGCTTTCCAGAACGACCCGGGACATCCGAGGTCGCATACTTCTTTGAAACTTTGGACTACGGGGCGACGCCGCGCAAGCTGAATGCCTACTATGCGGAATTCCAGCAGATCGCCAGTGAGAAGTTGAAGCCCCATACTCACGTAGGAGCGGAACTGTTGTACCTGGTTTCGGGAGCACTCATTGTGGCCATCAGGGGCCAGGAGTATGAATTGGAGGCCGGCGACTCGATCTACTTCGATTCCAGTGTGCCCCACACCTACTGTAAGTCGGGCGCCAGCCCCTGCACGGCTCTGATTGTCACAGTTCCCTGAACGGCCAGGGCGCACGCCTTAGCCTTGCAGATGCGCTTCCAGCTTTAATCTCTTAGCTTCTCGCAGCGGGCGAAAATCAAGTGCGGGCATGTTGGGTAATCACGCCGGCCGGTTTTCTGTCGAAGGCCCCGATCGCCAGCGGCACTGGGGCCCGTTGTTTGGTCAGCACAAGCTGCATGTCTCCGATGTGACCCTCGCGAAAGGCCCCCTCACAGTAGCCAAGGTAGTACTCCCACATGCGCAGGAACCGCTCGTCGAATCCCTGCGCCTTTACCTCTTCCGTATGTAACAGGAACCGCTCACGCCAGTGCTTCAGGGTCTCGGCATAGTGCAAACCGATGTCTTCGGCGTGGAAAAGCGATAGCCGGGTACAGCGCCCCAGGCTGCGGAGAATTTCCGCGACCGACGCCAGCTCCGCGCCGGGAAAGATGTACTTCTGGATCCAGTCCCGCCGCTTGCGGTACACGGGAAACTTTTGCTCGTTCATGGTGATGGTTTGAAGAACCATGCTGCCGTTGGCTTTCAGCATGCGGTCGCAGGCCCCAAAGTAAGTGTCGTAGTATCGCAGGCCCACCGCTTCGAACATCTCGATGCTAACGATCTTGTCGAACTGGCCCTGCAGATTTCGGTAGTCCTCGAACAGCAGCGTTATGCGATCGCCGGGCGCTCCCATCCCGGCAAACAATTCCTTCGCGTAATCATGCTGCCGGCGGCTGATGGTTGTGGTGGTAATGCGGCAGCCATACTTCCTCGCTGCGTAGGCCGCAAAGCCGCCCCAGCCTGTGCCGATCTCCAGCAAATGATCGGAGGCCCTCAGGTCGAGCTTGCGGCCGATGCTCTCGTACTTGTTGAGCTGCGCTTGTTCCAGGCTGTCTTCCGGCGTCTGGTAGCAGGCGCATGAATATGCCATCGTGGGATCAAGGAAGAGCCGATAGAAATCGTTCCCCAGATCGTAGTGGTAGCTGATGTTGCGCCGGCTGCCTGACATCGTATTGCCGCGCAGGCGATGCCGGACGGAATCGGCTATCGAACTTAGCGCGGAGAACAGTTTGTTACCGCTTTCCACCTGATCAAGGTTGCGCACCGCCAGCCTTACTAGCGCGACTAGATCGGGCGACGACCAGTCGCCGTCCATGAAAGCTTCGCCCATGCCGATATCGCCGCCGAAGAGTGCGCGACGGTAAAAGCGTTCGTCATGGACGACCAGCATCGCCCGCAGCTCCGCGTTCGCCGGCCCGAAGTTGTAGGTGTCTTCCGGACAAACCAGTTCCAGAAAGCCTTCCTTGAGACCGCTCAGCAACTGAAGGAACAGGCGTTTCGGTAGCGGGTACTTCATTCGATGCTCCAGGCTGCGCCCACCGGGCGCGTGTTGGCGGGGGTGAAATGTCCGCGACCCGGATGGTGGACAACCGGGACTTTTTTCAGCCGCAGGCGCACGGCTTCCCAATGAATGGCCGCGACGGTCTTCGCCGTTACCCAAGGAAATCTCATCAGAGCGTAGCGTAGCCATTTTGCCGACCACGGCCGCCGCGCGAGCTTCAACGTGCCGTCAAACACCGACTGATTATTCTCCGCGACATTGGTCTGGACGGTAAGAGATGCGTCTGGCGCGGTGAACGTCCAGTGGTAGCTGCAAGCCATGCTCATGAACGGCGAAACATGGAACGTCTTGGCGAATTCGTAGCTGCGGGAGGTGTCGGAAGCGCCGGTCTGGCGCGCATTCGATAGCCAGTAGTTCTGTGTCTCGCCAAAGGTGTTCTTCACCTCGGCCATGATGAGCTGTAGCCGGCCGTCGGCATCGTGGCAGTAGAAAAACGAAACGGGATTGAAGTTGTATCCCAGGTAGCGCAGATGCGTGAGCAGGAAAATCTTTCCGTCTGGCAGACGGACGCCATGCCGCGCCGCATCTTCCGCCAGCCGCTCGCGCAATGGCTTCCTTGCGTCGCCGAAATGGTCGGATTCGTTGAAACTGGCCCAGTTCCAGCCGTTGTAGCTGGCCAGGTGCGAGACCTGCATCAGGTCCTGGATGCGATCCACATCCAGGTAGGCCATGAATAACGGGTAGGTAAACTCGTGGCGGGCCGGACGAAAGCGGCGATGACGCAGCGTGCCGAAGTAGATTGCGCTCTCCATCACGCCTCCGGCCGCCAATCCACACCGAGCGATTGCGCCACCCGGATCGCCGAGTTCAGGCCGTCCTCGTGGAATCCGTAGAACCAGTACGCGCCGCAGAAGTGCGTATGGTTCCGTCCGCTGATTTCCTGCCAGCGCGCCTGTGCCCGAATCGCCGGCAGGTTCATCAGCGGATGGAAGTACGTCATCTCGCGCAGTATCCGCTTGGGATTGATCCGGCCGGTGGCGTTCAGCGTGACGCAGTAGGGCTCCGGCGCCGCCATGCTCTGCAGCCGGTTCATGTGATAGGTGAGGGTGGCTGCGCGGTCATCTTCTCCTACGTGATAGTTCCAAGAAGCACGCGCGTTGGGCCGTGTCGGGAGCAGCTTTTCGTCATTGTGCAGGACCGTCTCGTTGCGGCTGGTGGAGAAGCCTCCGAGCACCGAGCGCTCCAGCGGCGTCGGGTCGGTCAGCAGTCCGATTACCTGCGGTCCGTGGCAGGCAAAGACGATCTCGTCAAACGCTTCGGTGCGGCCGCCTTCGTCTTTGACCTGTACTGCGTCGTGCGATCGAGTGACGCCAGCGACTTGGACACCAAGGCGGATGCGTTCCTTGTAGGGCGCAGTCAACGGCGCGATGTACTGGCTGCTTCCGCCTTTCACCGCATACCATTGCGGATGAGTGTCGATGCCCAGAAAGCCGTGGTTGGCGAAAAAGCGAACCAGCGTTACCGCGGGAAACTCCTCGATTTCTTCAAGCGAAGTTGACCAGACAGCCGCCGCCATCGGGTACAGGTAGTACCGGCTGAAGTCCTCGCTGAAATCGTTCGACCTGGTCCAGTCTCCCAGCGTCATGGTCGCACCGGCGGGATCATCCAGCACTTTCGGGGCTTCGCGATTGAAGCGAAGGATCTCGCGCAGGAAGCGGTAGTGCCGCAAGCGCAGCCAGTTGCTTTTTTGCGCAAACAGCCCGCCCAGCCCTCGGCTGCTGTACTCGAATCCTGTCTTCTGGCAGGAAACGCCGAACGACATGTCGCTCTTCTGCCGTTCCACGCCTAGCTTACGGAACAACTTCACCAGGTTGGGATAAGTGCGATCGTTGTGGACAATAAAACCGGTGTCAATCGGCGTGACGCCGCGGCTGGTCGGTATCGGGTGCGTATGGGTGTGCCCGCCAAGGCGCTCTTCCCGCTCCAGCAGGTGGACCTCGTGCTTGCGGCTCAGAAGATAGGCCGCCGCCATCCCGGAAATACCTGAACCAATTACTGCGATGCGGCTCATGTGCCCGCCTCGGCTTCGCTACGCGGCAGCCGCACGCCACGCAACTCGCGCACAATCCCCAGCCAGTTCAGGATCCGCAGACCGTAGTAAGTGAAGTCGACTTCCCACCACAGGATTCCCTGGCGGCAGGCGTGCATGAAGCGGTGATGGTTGTTGTGCCAGCCCTCACCCATCGTGATCACCGCCAGTACAAAGTTGTTGCGGCTCTCGTCGGCGGTGGCAAAACGGCGCGTTCCCCATACGTGCGCCAGTGAGTTGATACAGAAGGTCGCGTGATACAGCAGCACCGTGGACAGTACATAGCCCCACAAGAACGCGCCCAGGCCGCCGGCCAGCAAAATCGCCGCTCCCAGCAGCGCCGTCGGCACCCAGTGATAACGATCCAGCCAGCGCAACTCGGGAAATTTCCAGAAGTCGCGAATCAGGCCGGGCTCATATTTGTCGTAGTCGTTCGAGATAACCCAACCCACGTGCGCCCACCAAAAGCCTCGCAGCCCCGGAGAATGAACGTCCGGCTGCTGGTCGGAGTGCCGATGATGCATGCGATGGTGCGATGCCCACCACAGCACGCTCTTCTGTCCCGAACTCTGCGCCAGCACGGCTAG
The DNA here is from genome assembly GCA_963782505.1 of uncultured Acidobacteriaceae bacterium. GTDB lineage: Bacteria > Acidobacteriota > Terriglobia > Terriglobales > Acidobacteriaceae > CAVVDY01. Next base: position 187,933 of record CAWAKG010000016.1, read on the forward strand.
CAGGAACTGGAACAAGCGATTCAGCTTGTAGGAACGATGGCTGAAATAACGGTGATAACCGGCTGTGACCCCGAACATGCGTACGGCGTACATCGCCGCCATCAGCGCGACGTACGACCAGCGAAAACGAACAAAAAAGACGCCCAGCGTGGCCAGGTGCAAGGCCGCAAAGCCCGCGACGGCGCCGAACCGATAGTGACGGATAGCTTGATTCAAAGGAGAACTCGCGTTCAATTCCTGAAACGTTGCTTGCTAGCAGAGGCTCTTGAGGAGTACGCCCGGGGAGCCAATTCAGGATTTCAGCTCAATCTAGTTCTACTAGCGGGCCACCAGATTGTCAATCATTTGTCCAGGACAAATGTTTGACAAACCGTCCGCGCTTCCGTTAGCCTGAGACTGTCGTGAGTGAGACCTTTTACCCGATCCGTGCCGTGGCCAAGATGACGGGCGTCCCCCTGGACACGATTCGTGCCTGGGAACGCCGCTACGGGGCGGTCACGCCGCAGCGCAGCGCACGTGGGCGTATTTATTCCGAGAACGAAGTTCAGCGCCTGGTGCTGCTGCGGGACGCGGTGGCGCGCGGTCATGCCATCGGACAGGTCGCCGATGTCGCGGATAACGATCTAAAAGCGTTGCTCCGTCGCACGGACAATCTGGTGGATACCGGCGGTAGCCGCGGGCGAAAGGTCAGGGCGGGAGACTCGAACCTCGCGCCCTTTGCTCAAAGCCATTGAGGCCTTCGATTATGTCCGCGCGGACCGTGAACTCAACCGGCTCTCTGCGGCAACGGCCAATCCTCGGGACGTCGTTCACGAGGTCGCGCTGCCGCTCATGCGCATCACCGGAGAGCGCTGGCACGACGGCCGCTTCACCATCGCCCAGGAACACATGGTTACGGAGTTGCTGAGCGGACTGCTGGTGTCACTGCTGCGGATTTACGGGACGCCGAATCCGCCGGCGAAAGTGCTGCTGGCGACACCGGAAAATGAGCATCACGGCTTTGGCGTCCTGGCCGCAGCCATGCTCACGGCCGCAAATGGATTGGGCGCGATTCATCTGGGCACCAACCTGCCTGCGCGCGAGATCGTGCAGGCGACCCGACGAACGCAAGCCAACGCCGTCCTGCTCGGCGTCTGCGGAGCCAAGGCTGACTCCGTGATCCCCGCGTTGCAGGAAATCCGGCAGGGAGTTGGCGCGCGTACTCACCTGTGGGTGGGCGGTGTGGGAGACGAGCGTCTGGCCAAAGCAGCTCAGCAGTGCGGCTGGCTGGTGCTGAAAGACTTTCACGCGTTTGAGCATCAACTGGAACTGCTGGGCGCCGGGAACTGAGACGGGACATGAAGCTTGTACTCAAAATATTGTTCGCCGCAATCCTGATCTACATGATCAGCATGACGACATGGGTGAGCCTGCATAAGTCGATCCTGCTAAGCCCCGACGAATTCAGTTGGGCACAGCACCCCTGGGCGGTGGCCACACTGTTCGACGCTTACTTCGGATTCGTCACGTTTTATGTGTGGGTGTTCTACAAGGAGACAAGCTGGCCGGCACGAATGGTGTGGTTTGTGGCGATCATGGGACTGGGCAACATCGCAATGTCGAGCTACGTCCTTATCCAGTTGTTCCGGCTGCGGCCGGAGCAGCCGGCATCGGACATCCTGTTGCGGAGTCGGGCGTGATGCGCGGATTTTTCCATCGCCGCCTGGTGCGGCCCATCGTCGATCTGCTGACGCAGGGAATCAATCGCCGGAGAAGATCGCGCTGAGCATTGCGTTCGGTTTGGTGTTGGGCGTCTTCCCGGCCTTGGGCTGGACGACCCTGCTGTGTCTGCTGGTGGCAGTGTGGTTGAAACTGAATGTTCCGGCGATGCAGCTGGTGAATTACCTGGCCTATCCGTTGCAACTGGCACTGCTGGTGCCTTTCATCCGGGCGGGAGAGCTCCTGTTTCGCGCTCCCAGGCTGGTCATCTCGCTGCCTCAGATCCTGGCGATGGTGCGGGCGGATGTGTGGCACGCCATCACGGCATTGTGGGTGGCGACCATGCACGCGATCGCGGTTTGGACGCTGATCGCGCCCGTGGCGGTCTATCTGATTTACAAGATTCTGTTGCCGAGTTCTTACGCGCCTGGCGCAGGTCAGCGGACTGGCCAAGCCGCGAGAGGAGCGCAAGCGGCGTCGCCGAGGCGTGCTGAACGTATGTTAAGCCTGGGATTACAACTTGCTTTCAGCGGCGCGGCGGCACTGGCGGTGATGATGTTTCTCATCTGGCTGCTGAGTGTGCGACTGAACAATGCAGGGATCGTGGATGTGGGCTGGTCGCTCGGACTGGTGATTTTCTCGGTCTGGTATGCGTGGCAAGGGCCGGGATTCGCGCCACGCCGGTGGATCATGGCCGGCATGGTCACGTTCTGGGGATTGCGGCTGGCGTTGCACCTGGTTCGGCGCATTGCAAGCGAGCCCGAGGACGGACGCTATCAGCAATTGCGGCGCGAATGGGCGGGCAAGAACATCAACCTGCGCTTTCTCTTCTTCTTCGAATTTCAGGCCCTGCTGGACGTGCTGCTCTCGTTGCCGATACTGCTGGCCGCGTTGAACCCAGCGCCCCAGTTGTCGGCTCTGGAGTATGCGGGCGTAGCGCTCTGGCTAGTCGCAGTGATCGGCGAGAGTGTCGCCGATGCACAATTGGCGGCGTTCAAGCGCAATCCGGCGAACCGCGGGCGGGTTTGCCACGTGGGATTGTGGCGGTATTCCCGGCATCCCAATTATTTCTTCGAATGGTTCATCTGGGTGGCCTGGATGGTTTACGCGCTTGGCGTCGCCATGGGGATGGGTATCCGTGATATGCCCGGCACTGATGCTGTTCTTCCTGTTCCGCGTCACCGGCATTCCGGCGACCGAGGCGCAGGCGCTGCGCTCGCGCGGGGATGAGTATGCGCGGTATCAGCAGACTACCAGCGCCTTTGTTCCGTGGTTCCCGAAGTCTGCAGCCGGTAGCCTGAATTGAGTTTTCCATGAGCACAACAACTTCTATCCAACCAAGTCTGGCCGCCGTTTCCGCCTTAGCGCCGACCAAAGGGCTCGATAACTTGCTGGAGCGCGATCTGTTGCCCGATTGGCTCATTCGCATCGGCATTCGGCGACTGGTGGCGCAGCGTCTGCGCGAGGAAGATCAGGGCGATACCGAACGTCAGCGTGCTCGCCTGTCTGGAGTTCGTCAGCCAGTTAAAGGCGAGCCCGGTGGCCATTGCCACCGACGCGGCCAATCAGCAGCACTACGAAGTTCCCGCCCGGTTCTTTGAACTCGCGCTGGGCAAGCACCTGAAGTACAGCAGCGCTCTATGGGAAGCCGGCGTCGACCACTCTGGATGATGCCGAGCAAGCGATGCTCGACCTGACCTGCGAGCGCGCTCGCCTCGCCGACGGGCAGGAGGTTCTGGAACTCGGTTGCGGCTGGGGATCGTTGTCGCTTTATATGGCCGAGAAATTCCCCAATAGCCGGATCACCGCAGTTTCCAACTCGCGCACGCAGAAGGAGTTTATTGATGCGCGCGCTGTCGAGCGCGGGCTGAAGCAACCTGGAGATCATCACCGCCGACATGAACCGCTTCGAGGCGCCGGGACTATTACGATCGCGTCATCTCCGTGGAAATGTTCGAGCACATGCGCAACTACGAGCTCCTGCTGGCGCGAATTGCCTCTTGGATGAAGCGGGACGCTTTCCTCTTCGTCCATATCTTCGCCCACCGCTGTTTCGCCTACCCCTTCGAGGTGCGCGACTCCAGCGACTGGATGGCGCAGCATTTTTTCACCGGAGGCATTATGCCCAGCGATGATCTGTTGCTGTATTTTCAGCGCGATCTCCGAGTCGCCGGCCACTGGCGGCTAAACGGCCAGCACTATCAGAAAACTGCGGAGGCGTGGTTGCAAAACATGGATCGCCACCGCGCCGAGATACTAAGTTTGTTCGCTGCGACCTACGCCGCAGACCGGCAAGGCAGGGAGCGTGAGCATGAAGCCCGCCGATGGCTGGTGCGCTGGCGTATCTTCTTCCTGGCCTGCGCGGAATTATGGGGCTATGCAGGCGGACAGGAGTGGATGGTGTCGCATTACCTGTTCAGCCCCTCGTAAGCGAAGCAATTACATACTGAAAAGGAAAATCGGATCGTGAAAAATTCTGTCATTCTCGCACTCACCATCGCAGCTGCCTTTGCGTTTATGCCCACCGCCGGCCACGCGGCTTCCGTACCGCAACCTGGTGCCTCTGCTCCCAATTTCACGCTCCCTTCCCAGGACGGCAGCAAGATCAGCCTCGATCAGTTTCGCGGCAAGTGGGTGGTCTTGTACTTCTATCCCAGGGACATGACCAGCGGCTGCACCATTGAAGCGCACAACTTTCAGCGCGATCAGCAGAAGTATTCAGACAGGAACACCGTGGTGCTGGGCGTGAGCGTTGACAGCGTCGATTCGCACCAAAAGTTCTGCACCAAAGAAGGACTAAACTTCAAATTGCTTTCCGACTCCGATCACAAGGTCTCGGAGGAGTACGGCTCGCTGACTAATCTCGGCCTGGTGAAGTTCGCTTCCCGCCACACCTTCATCATCAATCCCGAGGGCAAGATCGCCAAAGTCTACACTGACGTGAATCCCAACCGGCACAGCGAAGAAGTTCTCGCTGCCCTTGCAGAGTTGCAAAAGTAGTTTCGCTACCCGTGACGAACCGAACAACGAATCTATGAACTACGACGCGATACTCGTAACATCCTTCGGCGGCCCCGAAGGCCCCGCGGACGTAATGCCGTTCCTGGAAAACGTCCTGCGCGGAAAGAACGTGCCTCGTGAGCGCATGTTGCAGGTGGCGGAGCACTATTACCACTTCGGCGGCAAGAGCCCGATCAACGAACAGAACCGGAGACTGATCGCGGCGCTCGAGGCCGAACTTGCCGAGTATGGACCTCGCTTGCCGGTTTACTGGGGCAATCGCAACTGGCACCCCCTGCTGGCTGACACCATGTTGCAGATGAAGAAGGACGGCGTACGCCGGGCGCTGGCCTTTGTGACTTCGGCGTATAGTTCTTACTCGGGCTGCCGGCAGTATCGTGAGAACATCGCACGCGCGCAGGAGGCCGCCGGACCGGGCGCCCCCGTTGTGGACAAGATTCGCGTCTTCCACAATCACCCTGGTTTTATCGAGGCCCTGGTGGATCGGGTGCAACAGGCGCTGGCCAAGCTTCCGGAAGCTCACCGCGACGCAGCGCAGACTCATCTACACCGCGCACAGCATTCCGCTGGCGATGGCGCAGGGCTGCCGCTACGAGGAGCAACTGAAGGAGACCGGCCGGCTGGTCGCGGAGAAATTGCGCCGCGGGAATTGGCGGCTGGTTTACCAGAGCCGCAGCGGGCCGGCTTCACAGCCATGGCTGGAGCCGGACATCCTAGACTACCTGCGCGAGTACAAGGCGCGGGGAGATGGCTCTGCCGTGGTGATCGCGCCCATTGGCTTCGTCTCCGACCACATGGAGATTCTCTTCGACCTCGATACCCAGGCACGGGAACTCTGCGATGAGTTAGAGCTAGAGATGGTGCGAGCGGAGACCGTGGGCACGCATCCCCGATTCATTCGCATGATTCGAGAACTGATTTGCGAGCGCCTGGATGAAACTAAGCCGCGGCTGGCGTTGGGTTCGCTGCCCCCGCGACCGGATTTCTGTCCTGCGGATTGCTGTCCCTTGCCGGCGCGACCGCTTGCGGGCTGAAGCGGCCATGGGACTAACACAATCGGAACCACTGGGCTCCGGCGCTCGACATTTGGCACTCACTACAACCGTCAGTGCCTGCGCCCGCTGACGGCATCAAAAAGGTTCTAGATCTCTGAATTGAACTAGCATGACTGTGGTTACCAGGCAATCCAAACTGCTTACGCTCCCTCTGTCGAAAGCGCGCGCGGAACGAGTGCGCCTGGACGATGTCACCAAGACTTACGTCACCGATGGGCAACCGGTGCACGCCCTGAATGGCGTCTCGCTCTCCGTCCGCCAGGGCGAATTCGTGGCCCTGGTTGGGCGTAGCGGATGCGGCAAGTCCACGCTGCTCAATCTTGCCGGCGCTATGGACTTCCCTTCCTCGGGTCGCGTCTTGCTGGACGGCAGCTCCACCAGCGAACTGGATGACAACGGATTGACACGTCTTCGTCGCGAAAAGGTTGGCTTCATCTTCCAGAGCTTTCAGTTGCTGAACACTTTGAGCGTGCTGGAGAACGTCGAACTGCCTCTGCTTCTGGCCGGCGAATCCTCCGCCCGCGAACGCGCACAGGCGCAGCTCGAACTGGTGGAACTCGGCGACCTCGGCTCTCGCATGCCCCACCAGCTATCCGGCGGACAGATGCAGCGCGTCGCTATCGCGCGTTCCATGGTGCATGGCCCCAAGCTGCTGCTGGCGGACGAACCGACCGGCAATCTCGACACGGCTACCGGAAACGTAATCCTCGAGTTGTTGCGGCGCATCGCATCGGAAAAGAACACTGCCATCATCATGGCGACGCACAGCATCGAGGCCGCCAGTCTTGCGGACACGGTAGTAAGAATGCGGGACGGGAAGATCCAAGAGGTGACGCGTTCCTGACATGCCGCTGTCACGATTGTTTTACCGGCTAATCGTTCGTCCCTTCTACCGCGACTCGCTGCGGACCTCGCTGGTCGTGCTTGCCGTCGCACTCGGCGTCGCAGTTGTGCTGGCGATCGAACTGGCGGGAGATGCCGCCGCGGGTTCCTTTCACTCCTCCATCGAAACCTTGGTTGGCAATGCCGAGCTTGAAGTCACCGCCGTCGGCGGAGTGCCGGATGACGTCGTCGGGACCCTTGCGACCCTGCCTTATCCGGTGACGGTCCACCCCCGAGTCGAGGGCTACGCCGTCGTGGCAGCGAACGGACAGACTGTTCCACTGATTGGGCTCGATCTGATTGCTGAGCATCCGGAGAACCTTAACTCTTCCGACATTAGCTCCGTTGTCGGCCAGGATGCGCAGCACCTGGCGGACGAGGACGGAGTTTGGGTGAGCGACAGTCTGGGAGTGCAAAAACGGCGACGACCATTCGCCTGCAGATCAACGATGGCACACGCGAATACAAGGTCCTCGGGCTTATCAAGAACACAGGCGACGCCGGCGGTCTGGTGCTCATGGACATCGCAACCGCGCAGCGGGCGTTGAACCGGATGGGCCGCGTCGATCGTGTTCTGCTGGCGGCCCCTCCCAATCCATCGCTGGAGCAATGGGAGCAGCGGCTTCGGGCGTCGTTGCCGGCGGGCGTCGAGCTTCGCCGCGAAGGCGCGCAAACCGAAGAGAACCGCCGCATGCTGGGCGCATTCCGCTGGAACCTGCGCATCCTGAGTTACGTTGCGCTGGTGGTGGGCGCGTTCCTTATCTTCAACACGATTTCCGTTTCCGTGGTGCGTCGGCGACCGGAAATCGGAATTGTGCGCGCCCTGGGCGCCAGCCGGAGGCACGTGCTCGCCGCTTTCCTTGGCGAGGCCCTTTGTTTCGGCATTGCCGGCGGACTGCTGGGCATCGTGCTGGGCCGGGTGATGGCGACTGGAGCGGTGCGCCTGCTTGGCGCCACGGTGCAGGGCCTTTACGTCAGCAGCCGTCCGGCGCCGATTGCGCTGACGCCAAGTTCCATCGCGCTGGGCTTGCTGGTGGGCATCGGCGTTTCGCTGGTTTCGGCGGCCTCTCCCGCGCGCGAGGCGTCGCTGGTGCCGCCTGTCGAGGCCATGGCGCGAGGAGAACGCGAGTACGCCGCCCGGGTGCACAAGATGCGCGATCTATGGATCGCGCTGGCGCTCGCCTTGGCGGGCACCGCCGCAAGCTTCGCTCCGCCAATTGCGGGCAAGCCATTTTTCGGCTACCTGGCGGCGCTGCTGATGATCGGGGCCGCGGCATTCGCGATTCCCGCTCTGGTCAGCGGACTGACCGCAGCCTTCTCCGGCCTGCTGCGCAAAGCGCTCGGCGTCGAAGCCATGTTGGCCTCGCGCAGCCTGGTGTCTTCTCTGCGGCGCACTGCGGTCCTGGTGGCTGCATTGTCCACGGCAATCGCCATGATGACCTCGGTGGCGATCATGGTCGGCAGCTTTCGGCAGACCGTTCAAGCCTGGATGGAGGACCAGCTCAAAGCCGACCTGTTTTTGCAGCCCGCCGGGGACCCGCGCGCAGACCGTCTTCCCACCCTCGACCCGTCGCTTGCCGATACCCTCGCAGCTCTGCCTGGCGTTGCCGGCGTCGACCGCTTTCGCGGATATGACATCAGCTATCAGGGCTTGCCGGCCACGCTCGGTTCGGCTGATACCCGCGCCAACCACGACCTCGCCAAGATCCGCTTCCTCTCCGGCCGCCCCACCGCTGTGGTGGATGCTGAGATGCGCGCCGGAAACAATGCCGCCGTCAGTGAGCCCTTCGCCAACAAGCACCACGTCCGGGCGGGCGACAACATCACGCTTCCGCTGGGAAATGCGCGAGTCACGTTTCATGTCGTTGATGTTTTCTACGACTACGGTAGCGAGAAAGGGTATATCGTCGTGGACCGCTCGACCATGTTGCGCTATCTGCCGGATCCGGCGCCGTCGGGCATCGCCGTCTACGTCGACCCCGGCGCCAATATCGACGACGTGCGCAAAGCGGTTGAGCAGGCCACGGCAGGCCGGAACATTCTCATCTTCACCAACCGCAACTTGAGGGCCGAAGCCATCCGTGTCTTTGATCGCACGTTCGCTATTACCTATGCCCTCGAAATCGTAGCGGTCATCGTGGCCATCATCGGAATTGCGGGCGCGCTTCTCACCGTGGTCATCGACCGCCGGCGCGAGTTGGGGCTGCTGCGATTCCTGGGCGCCAGCGTGGCGCAGGTCCGCAAGATTATCTTGCTGGAAGCCGGCCTGATCGGACTGCTGGCCAATGTGGCTGGACTCGCGCTCGGCGTCGTGCTCTCGCTGCTGCTGATCTTTGTCATCAACAAGCAGTCTTTTGGCTGGACAATTCAGTTTCATTGGCCGGTCTCGCTGCTGCTCGCAGCTTCGACGCTGGTGTTTCTCGCCACCGTGCTGTCGGGGTTCTATCCGGCGCACATCGCGACGCGCCTGAACCCAATCGAGGCAGTGCATGAGGAGTAGGTTCCTGCGCACACTACTCATGCTTCTGGCTGCGATGCCATTGACGGCCCAATACCAGCGGGCGCTTCCGGGCTACCAGTACCAGTTCCCGCGCGATCACTTCAATCACCCTGATTACCAGACGGAGTGGTGGTATTACACCGGCAATCTGCGGTCAGCCGACGGACACAGGTTTGGCTTCGAGTTAACGTTCTTCCGCCAGGGCGTGAGCCGTGGAAAACCCAAAACATCGGACTGGGACGTTCAGGACATCTACCTGGCACACCTCGCGCTAAGCAACCTGGACGGCGGCCGCTTCTACCACTCCGAGCGCGTGAATCGCGCAGGCCCGGGATTGGCGGGTGTGAGCCAGCAGACCGCGAAAGTATGGAACGGAAACTGGCAAGTGCAGTGGACGGGTGACCAGCAAAAGTTGCAAGCCGTTGCTCAGGATTTTACTTTGCGGCTGGTGATGAGCTCGCGCAAGCCGCCGGTGATTCATGGCAAGGACGGCGTCAGCCAAAAGGCGGCTGGCGCGGGGCAGGCGTCCCACTACATCTCGTTCACTCGGCTGTTGACCACGGGAACGATCGAGTTGGAACGCGAGAAGAGTATCAAGTTGAGGGCAGCGCGTGGATGGACCACGAGTTCTTCACTCATCAACTGGACACGAATGAAAGCGGATGGGACTGGGTTAGCTTGCAGCTCGACGACAACACCGAGCTAATGCTCTACCGCTTCCGCCATAAGGACGGCAGCGTGGATTCATTCTCGGCTGGAACTTACATTGATGCCGAGGGTAAACCGGCTTACCTGGGCGTTGCTGACTTCTCCATGCAACCTGAGAAAGAGACTTACGCTAGCCCGGACACGCACGCCGTCTATCCCATCGCGTGGCAGATCACCGTCCCTTCGCTTAGATTGGACCTTCAGCTAACCACACCGCTGAGATCGCAGGAGTTGGTCAGCGGCGTCGGTGCGGGTTTGTCTTACTGGGAAGGCGCGATCACGGTCGGCGGAACGCGCGACAACAAGCCGGCAAAAGGTGTGGGGTATCTGGAAATGACCGGCTACGCCCATCCAGAACTTCCGCGATGATCGAGGCTTGAGTCGGCGCTGTGACCGTCTCAACTACGGGAGCGAATTCGGGACAGCCCTCCGTCCACACCAATCACTTGGCCCGTCACCCAACTCTGCTCGGGATCGAGCAGCCAATCAATTGCCGAAGCGATATCCTCTGGTTCTCCTATCCGCCCCAGCGCGTGCATGCCGGTGGAAGCTTTGGCCATCATTTCGTTCTGCAGCAGCCTGGCGGTAAGCGCAGTGCGGGTCATCCCTGGGGCCACACAGTTGACCCGGATTCCCTTTGCAGCGTAAGACGCGGCGGCGGCGAGCGCCAGACCCTCGATTCCAGCCTTGGCTGCGGAGATAGCCTCATGATTGGCCAGACCTATGCGGGCAGCTGCCGTCGAGAGCAAGACAACCGACCCACCCTGTTGTGACATTGTTATAGCTGCGCCACGCACAACGGCAAATGCGGATTTCAGGTTGGTGGCAATCGTGGCATCCCATTCTGCTTCCGAGAGCAGGTGCGCAGGCTTCAGGAGAAGAGACCCGACGCAGTTCGCCACGCCATGAATCTGGCCGCACAATGCGGATGCCTGCTTCATGCAAGACTCCACCTGCCGCAAATTGGTCGCGTCCGCGATAAAGGTCTGCGCATCAAGTTCCGCCGCCAGGCCAGCCAGACGTACCTCGTCTCGGCCCACCAGAAACAGCTTTGCGCTCCTCCTGGCAAGACGCCGGCAAAGGGCCGAACCCACCCCTCCATAAGCGCCGAAGATGACATACGACCCACTCATGTCGCCATTCCCGTTGAATTGAAACCAGCCACGTGCGGGAGAAGATTGTTGGTCGCCCGACACACCTTATGTGGACGAGGCGGTCCGTGCATTTGCCTGTCTTTTAGCGGCTTCTTCGTCCAGCTGGCGGATTTCCAGCACGGAAAAAGCCAAGCCGCCGGCAAGCAGCAGAGAGACGAATGAACCAATAATGAAAATCGCGGTATCAGACATCGCGGTTCGCCCGCGCCGCCTGACGAAGGTAGTTTCCTGCGGCCAGGATCGACGGCACCCACAGGCCCACGAAAAGTCCGGCTTCCTTGCTGGCGGCCATGCCAATTCCGAACCAAAGGGAAACTGAAAAGAGGAAGGACAAGAAAGCCGCTGCGAAAATCAGCCAATCAGCCCTGGTGAACATTTGTTTATCTCCGGCATTGCTGTATTTGTGATTTCGTTCTGCCTTGCACTTAGTGGATGAAGATGCAAGCCGCAGTGATTCATTTCAGTTAAATGTATTTGATTGTCAAGACAAGCAGCAAGAGACGCCCGCAGAAGGTTTTTACTCTCACGACCAAACCGATGAGCGTTTTGACCGCAGCAACCAAAGGGTGCGGAAAGATAGAGAGTTTCTCAATCGGAAAATATATTTTCCTAATCTGACATCTTATACAGCTGAAGAAGCTGAAAATCGAACGTTCAGTTCAAGGAGAATCTTGTGAAACGAATTTACCTCACGACCTGCCTGACTCTGCTGCTGGCATTCTGCAGCAGCGCCTACGCGGCCCCGAAGAAAAATATCGTGGACACCGCCGTCGCCGCCGGCGACTTCAAGACCCTGGTTGCCGCCTTACAGGCTGCCGGCTTGGTGGACACCCTCAAGGGGCCCGGTCCTTTCACCGTCTTCGCCCCTACCGATGAGGCATTTGCCAAGCTGCCCGCTGGCACGGTGCAGGACCTGCTCAAGCCAGAGAACAAAGAGAAGCTGGTCGCGATCCTGACTTATCACGTGGTCGCTGGTAACGTGATGGCCAAGGATGTGGTCAAGATGAGTGAGGCGAAGACCTTGAATGGCAAGGACGTGAAGATCACGGTCGAGGGCGGCAAGGTAATGATCAACGACGCCACCGTCATCAAGGCTGACATTGCGTGCAGCAACGGCGTCATTCATGTGATCGACTCCGTACTTATACCCCAGTAGTCGAGTGCGCATCCTGTCTTCGGTCAAAATATACGGCTGGGCCAGCTCTACCCAGCCGTATTCCTGCTTATGGGTTAGAAGAACCGCCGGCGGCCAGCACGAAACAACCCCGCGCGCTGTTGATGGGAACATTCGGATTCGGAAACTTCGTACCGGGCGCGTACACACCGGAGATTGCCAAGCGCTCGTGAGCGTCTGTGACGGCCAGGCATGTGAGTTCGAGTCCCGGTTACCGCAAGTGGCTTATTCGGGCGCTATTTTCAAATCCTGCATTCGCACTTCCTAGCCCTCAACGGGCGAGGGACGACATGCTGGGAGATTGCTCTGGTGAAGTCCGCGCCATGTCAATTTGACGACAAACGCGCTAGCCTCCATCGACTCCGAGTTTCCACTCCGCATGTTGTCCAAACTCGTGTCTTTTGATGATCGATCGCCATTACACAAGCAATCCGGATCTTCCGAGAGTTGTACGAAGTCACGATCGTCGTTGCCGCAGCGAGGCCCCCCACCACGCCATCGACAAGATCATCAGAATGGCGATCAGCCCCTGCGAGATCACGCAATACAAACACCACACCCCCAGCACGCGCGCCTCGATGTTGGTGAGATATAGCGCGAAACCCGTGCCAATCAACGTGGCCAGAAGCAGCAATCCACGGCGTCGCGCCAGCGCAAGAAGCCCGATCAGCAGGTAGCCCGCGATCCCGATTGCCGCTACCGGGACTCCATACATCACGGCGTACGGGCTGTGGTTCACGATGCCACAGTCCCACTTCTCGTTGATACTGCATGGCGCGCTCTCTGTGCTGTAATGCACACGCAACGCCAGCCAAGAGACGACCAATCCTGCGATTGCTAAGAGGAAGAGTATGTAACGCATCTGATGATTTCCGGTCCGATGAGATCCTAACGGCAGTATACGATTCGAGCGTCCGCCACGGTTAGAGATCACGAGATCCGGTGATGTAGTACAATCACGCTGCTTTATGCGCAGGGGCCTTTCCAGCCTGGTCGTGGTGGCGATGCTGTTGATGGTCGTCGCCCCGCTGCTTGCTCTCTCGCCGCGGACCTTGCCTGCGTGCTGCCGCGCCGGCGGCAAGCACCATTGCGCCATGATGAACATGATGGCGCTTGGCGAGGGCTTCCGGGCGCAAACTCCTCCGTGCCCCTACCGCCATGGCCCGGCCCTGGCTCCAGCGCACTCGGCACTGCGGGTTTCTCGGCTTGCCCTGGCGATCACCGCAAGCTGTAGTGAGTTGTACGTTCCCGCAGCTCGCATCGTGGTTGTCGCCTCCTCATACAGCGTTCCCAAACGCGGACCTCCGTTCGCCTAGCTCGCCAATCCCTCAGCTTCAATGGAGCAATAAGCAGGCGCGTCCCTTCCAATGCTGGTGTCAACGTCTGCCTAGCGAGTCGAACGGAGAGAGTCTGTGCCAAGGAACAATCTGCCTCACGGGCAGCGCATAGCTGAGCTGCTTCTAGTACTACTAGCGTCGTTACTTCCCTGCTCCGCCAGCATTGTTGGCAATGTCCGGGGAGTCGTCCATGATCCTCAACATCGTCCGATCAGTGGCGCCCGCGCCATACTGGAATCTACCAATTCGGCTTACAAACTCACGGGCGAAAGCAACGCCGACGGTATCTTTCAATTTTCTGCTGTACCTCTTGGGGAGTACCGTATCACGGTTGATGCTCCGGGATTTGCGAGCGCCACGCAGGTTCTTCTTCTGGGAGCCGCCAGCGCGCCGGTGTTGCACTACCAGCTTGCGCTGGCCGGGGCGCATGAAAGCGTGAACGTCGAGGCCTCGCCGGCGGACCTGAATCCCGAGTCGCCCCGCCGCGACATCTTCATCGATCAGCAACAGATCAGAACTTTCGCCGGCGTAGATTCCAGCAACAGCTTCAAGATCATTACCGACTTCGTGCCCGGCTCCTACATGGTGCATGACCAGCTGCACGTTCGCGGCGGGCATCAGGTCACGTGGGCGATCGATGGGGTCGCGGTACCCAACACGAATATCGCTTCTAATGTCGGCCCGCAGTTCAACCCCAAAGACGTCGACTACCTGGAAGCGCAGACCGGCAGCTATGGCGCCGAGTGGGGCGATCGTACTTATGGCGTCTTCAATCTGGCGATGCGGAACGGCTTCGAGCGGGACCGCCAGGCCGAACTCATCACCAGCTATGGCAATTACAACCAGACCGACGACCTGCTCAGCTTCGGCGATCACAGCGAGAAATTTGCCTACTACGCCAGCATCAGCGGCAATTCCAGCGAGTATGGTCTGGAGCCTCCGACCGCAGAAAACATTCACAACCAGACCCATGGCGGTGGTGGCTTCACGTCCCTCATTTACAACCCCAATCCCTTTGACCAGCTTCGCTTCACTGGCGCGCTACGGCTTGACTATTACCAGGTCCCGAATGACCCGGACATGCAGGCAGCCGGGATCAACGACCGCCAACGCGAGCAGGACATCTTCGGGACCCTGAGCTGGATCCACACCTACTCGCCCGGAATGATGCTGACGCTCTCGCCGTTCTATCACTTCAATCGCGCGGCTTACGAAGGCGGACCCTCGGATGTACCAGCGACCACCGATAACCGGGCGTCGAACTACGAGGGCGGACAACTCTCCCTGTCGGTGGTGAAGGGCAAACACAACGCGCGTTTCGGGATGTATGCCTTCGCGCAGCAGGACAACACTTACTTTTCTGTGGCCGCCAATGACGGCTCAGGACAACAGTTCAACCAAACCGTGACTCCCGGCGGCAACATGGAAGCCCTATACGCCGAAGACCAGTATCAGGTCATACATTGGCTCACTTTGAGCGGCGGCCTGCGCTACACGCACTTCGCGGGCAACGTCACGGAGAACCCCGTCGATCCGCGTCTGGGTGTCGCCATTCGCATTCCCAAGCTGGGCTGGATCGTGCGCGGCGCATACTCCATGTTCTATCAGCCACCACCGCTTGATACTGTCACTGGGTCCCTGCTCGACTACACCATGGCCCAGGGGCTCGGATTCCTCCCGCTGGATGGCGAGCGCGATCAACAGCAGGAATACGGAGTGACGATTCCGTTTCGCGGCTGGGCGGCCGACCTGACTTACTTCAACACGCTGGCCAAGAATTTCTTCGACCACGATGCCATCGGGAATTCCAACATCTTCCTGCCACTGACCATCCAGTACGCGCGCATCAAGGGCTTTGAAGTTGCGCTGCGCTCGCCGCTCATTGCGCACCGCTACTCCGCGCACGTGGTGTACTCCAACCAGACGGCGCAGGGAGCCGGAGACGTCACCGGGGGACTGACCGACTTCTCACCGCCCGAAGAAGGCCACTTCTTCCTTGACCACGATCAGCGGAACACGCTCTCTGCCGGAATGGAAGGCAACCTGCCATATCGCATGTTCGCGTCGCTGGAGTTCAATTACAGTTCCGGCTTCCTCAATGGCGACGGGCCGGACCACCTTCCGACCGACTACACCTTCGATTTGTCGGTAGGCAAGAACTTCGGAGAGACATTCACGGTCCGCTTCATCGGCACCAATATCGGCAACCAGCGCTACATGCTTGACAACAGCAATACCTTCGGTGGAACTCACTTCGCAGACCCGCGGATGGTATCCGTACAGGTGAAGTATCGGTTTAAGTATTAATGCTCATGGTCGTGACCGGCATGGGTATGCCGGTGGGGATGGGAGTGTGCGACCTTCCCATGGGTATGGCGGTGCGCATGTACGAGATTGGCTCGCAGCAGCAGGTCGAAATCCGCCAGGATCTCGCCGGCCGCGCCGGAGGCGATTACTCTTCCCTCGTCCAGCACGAACAGGCGGTCAGCGATGTCCTCGATGATTTCGATCTGATGGGTCGCGCTGATAACAGTTTTCGACGCGCTCTTCCAGCTTTGGATCAGGTCGATGAGCTCGCTCTGGCTGCGCGGGTCAAGTGCCGACGTCGGCTCGTCGAGTAGCAGGACGTCAGGATCGAGCACGATGACCGACGCCAGCGCAACCCGCTTCTTCTCTCCGCCGGACAGGCGGTATGGTGGCCGGTCACGCAGGTGCTCGATCCGCATGAGCCGCAGTGTGTCCGTTACTCGTTGGAGAATCTGCTCCTTCGGCCATTGCAGTTGCGCCGGCCCGAAGGCCACTTCGTCGAACACCGTCGGGTTGAAAAGTTGAACGTCGGGATTCTGAAAGACCAGCGCGACGCGGCGCCGAAACGGGAGGGCGAAGTCGTCAGACTGCAAAAGCCCGGGCGTCAGTGTTGTGCTGCCAAACGCGACGGTTCCACGCGAGGGGAAACACAATCCGTCGAGCAGGCGCAGCAGCGTGGACTTGCCGGAGCCATTGGCGCCCATGATCGCGACTGATTCGCCGGCACCGATCTCCAGTGACAGGCCGCATAAGGCGGGAATCTTTTCATATTCGAAAAACACGTCGCGGCATTCGAACAGGGCGCTCAATGCAGGCTACCGTCCCATCCATATTGAAAGAACGGCGACGGTGACGAAGACGCCCAGGGCCAAACCATCGCGCAACATTATTTTTCGTTCCTCCAGAACCTGCACATCTCCTCGATAGCCGCGCGACTGCATGGCGACAAAGACTTCCTGGCTAAGGTCGATGCTCTTGCTCATCAACACGCCCGCGGTTTGGGCGATGAGGCGTCGCTTTTCCCCTCCCCGCAACACGCCGACTCGCCTGCTCTCGCGTGATTCAAACATCTCTGTGGCAGTCTCGGCCAGTAGAAAGATGTAGCGGTGCGCCATCGCCAGCATCATCACTACTTCTTTGGGAACGTACAGAGAGCGCAACGCTTTCAGGACTTGCGGCCAGGGCGTGGTCAGGACCAGGGTCGTGGTCAGCGTGGCGGCGGCTTCGACCCGCGCTATCAGCATGACAGCCGTGTGCAGTCCCTGGCGTGTGATCGGCGACGGAGGCGAAAGCGGATTGCCCGGCGTCAAGAACAAAGCCGGCAATGCGATGACGCCAGTAAACGCCAATACCACCAGCCACACTCGCAACACGAGGGTCCGCAGGGAAACCGCTGACGTAAGGGCAAGCACAACAGCCGCCGCAAAAAGCGCAAGGACAACCGTGATTGTATGCACTACCGCGACGGCAATCACCAGAGCGAAAACGCCGGCCAGACGTACGCGCGGGTCGAGTGATTGCATCACTCCCGGCTGCCTGGCCGTCTGCTCGCTGACCAGCGCGTGGCCCAACGCCCTGCTGAGGCTTCTCAGTGTCGAACCCAAAAAGTCCGGGCGACTCACATTGCCTCTTTCCGGAAACGGCTCCGCGGCCAGCGCTGGGCGAGCAGCGCGATCAGCAGGCAAACGCCCACACCAAACATCGCTGAAAGCAAATAGCCCAAGGCCCGGCTTCTCACGAATCCCGGAGCATAGGCAGGAAACGGCGACGTCCAAAGAGTCGCCATGCGCTGCAGGCCGGAAGGCGCGGTCAGCGGTAGGGCCTGGTTCTGGGAGGCCGAAGCAATCCGGGCCCGCGATTCGGCCGTGGCAAAGTCTTTGGGCGCCCACTCTCCCCATGCCTTGCCGGTAGCCAGAATACCGACAGGGGTAAGTATCAGGAGGAGAGCCACGGCCGTCCACAACCTTCGCAACGATTGCGGCGAACGTAGCCCGCTAGCCGCCACGCTTCCTTCTAACCCGGAGGTTGTCGCGAGCAGCGCCGGATCAGCGCTCTGCAGATAGGCTACGAGACCGGCCGAAATGAATGCTTCCGCCAGGCCGGCAAAGGTCAGGTGTCCCAGCATCATCGCAGGAATCGCAATCCGCAACGGATAGGGCGCGTAGAGCGGAACACCGCGAGCATCGTGGAACAACATCGGCTGGATGCCGAGCTCAATGGCTGCAAGCAGCGCCGCGGCATTCGTCGCAAGGTAGCCGGCAACGCCCGCGGCAATCACGCGCCGCTGCGAATCCACCGGCGACCTCGCCGCCAGTAGCCGATAGCTTCCGTAAGCCACCAGCGAGCCAATCACCGCCATGTTGAAGCAATTGGCGCCAAGTGTGGTAATGCCTCCATCCCCGAACAGCAGCGCCTGAAGTGTCAAGGCCAGCGAGGTGGAAAGCACCGCGCCCGCCGGGCCGAGCACGATCGCCGCGATGGTTACTCCCAGCGCATGTCCGGTGGTTCCTCCGGGCAACGGAAGGTTGAACATCATCACCACGAATGCGAATGCCGCGAAGACTGAAATCAGCGGGACGACCCGTGTGAACAGAACGCGCTTCAGCCGCTTCAGGCAGACGTACCAGGCGGCAATCGTCCCACCATAAAGAACGGCACACGTCGACGGGCTGAGGTATCCGTCCGGGATATGCATGGTGATGGGCTGTCCGAGTTGATTCTACAGGGCAATCCAGCGCGGTTGCGCAACCGGCTAGCGTCGATACGTACCCATGTACTCAGCGTCGGCCAGGACGTGGCCTTTCAACGCTGAATCAAGCTCCGCGCGAGTGGCGCCGGCCGGTAAATCCAGTTTTGTGTCGACAGCATAGAGGCGAAAGAAATACCGGTGCGTCTTTCCCGGAGGAGGACAGGGACCGTTGTAGCCAATCTTGCCGAAGTCGTTGCGACCCTGCCGGGTGCCGTCAAGCTGATCGGCCTGCCTGGGAAAGTTCTCCCCAAGTTCATGCACGCTGGCCGGGATATTCCACACGGTCCAGTGCACCCATGTCCCCGAGGGCGCGTCTGGATCATCCATGACGAGGGCAAAGGTTACCGTACCGGCAGGAACAGTGCCGTGCGCAGATGAATCTCCCCAGTGCAACTCTGGTGATTGGTCCGCCCCACTACAGGTGTACTGCCGTGGAATCGTGCTACCCGACGCGAACGCGGAGCTGGCCAACGGGAAGGTTTTCCTCGCGGAAGTCGTCTGTGCTTTCAGGTTTGTGGGAAACGCGGCCATCGCCAGGATGGTCATTGCAGACACTGCGAGATTCGGAAATGGCATGATGCCTCCAGGCCCGGTGGCAGACCTTGCCCGCACTGATCATCTTAGATTTTCGGGAAATCACGGGGAAGAGAAAATTCGGGCGGCCGGCAACGGCCAGCCGCCCGGAGTGAGAGTTACGGCAGGTAATAACGGAACGAGGTGAAGAACATGTTGTTGATGGCCTCAGGCTTGCCACCTATACCTTTCCAGGTGTCACGCGTGAGATAGGAGTACTGCAAGCCCATCTGCAGTCTTCCCTTAGGTCCGTTGTAGGGTTTGTACCAGAAGCCCGCGGTGCCTTCGATGATGGCGCGGGTGTCACCCGTGCAATTCGCAAGCGCTCCGGGACCGAATCCATTAGCCAGCGTGGGCAAGGTTTCGGTACCGCACCCGCTGTTGATGAAGTAGGGCGATCCGTATCCAACCGGCTTACCCTTGTACTGCATCGCCCAGCTGCCCACGTACTCGCCACCGCCGTCGAAGTACCAATCCCACTTCGGCAAGTGCACGTCGAACTCAGCCAACGCCTGGTAGGAGCGCAGCGGATGCAGGGTGCCATTTCCATACACGGTCAAATCGGGCAGTCCTGTATTGCCGTACCGGCCTACCCCGTTGCCGCCCAGGAAGTGCAGGGCCGTCTCGTACTTCTTCTTGGCGAAGAGCCAGCGCGCATTGGCCCCCCATCCCACACCGCCGGCGTCGCTGTTATAGGCTCCGGTGGCGTTGGTTGGCGCGTTCGGGTAAATGCGCTCACGGAAAATACTTCCCAATACGAATATTTCGTAGGTTCCGAACCCGGGCTCGAAGTGCAGCTTCCCGATGAAGTCCGGCGTCACGTTGGACGAATAGTTGGCATTCAGATTGTAAAGACCACCGCCGGTGCCCGGCCCACCGAGCAGGAAGTTGGTGGGGTTGCCGTGGGCCGTCAGTGTCTCCTGAGCGTTTTCAACCGATAGACCTGCCCAGATCTTGTTGTTGAAGTTCTTGGTCACACGGAAGCCGTATTGACGAGCCCAACTCATGCCAGCTACGTACTGCGCGTCGATCTGCAGCGGGGTAGCTTCGGTCCGGTTATCGAGGCCCTTCCGGGTCTCCATCACCAAGGTCCACATCTGACCGGCAGTAATAGTCCAGCCACTGTGGAACGCTGCCTGTGCATAAGCCTGCCGCTGACGCATGGTATAGCTGTTGCTCTGATTGTTGTTCGAGGTTACACCGGCAGACAGGAAGTCCATTTCGAAGTAACCAGTGAGGTTGACGTTCGCCATCTTGCCCTGCATCAACAGAGAAAGGCGCGACTGACGGCCTGATCCGTAGAACTCACCTTGGCGGGCCTGACCCGCAGCCGAGAACGGAGTCGAACTCATCGCTGTGTTGATGTCGCCGATCGTGGCGCGCTGACGCCACACAGTTTCACCCGCCAGGAAGCCACCCGGGGTGATCGTAATTCCCTTGTAATGTATGGCTGTCGGGGTTTCCAATTCGCCAAGGCGTTTCTGGGTCTCGGTCAGCGTTTCGGCCATGTTGGCATCAGTCGCTTTGAGATCCTTCACTTCGCCTTGCAACGCGTTGATGTCCGTCCCGTAGTCCGTCGGTGTCGGCGGCGAGGGAGGAGTGGGTATGTTCTTTACTTCGTTTTGCAACTGCTCAATGGCCTGATCACGAGTCTGAATCTGCTGCTGCAACTGTTTGATCTGCTCCTGCTGCGCAGCTACTGCGTCCTTAAGCTCCTGAATTTCGTTAGGAAACACTGATTTTGCCGAACCCTTGTGCTGGGTTTTCGGCTTGGTTTCACCGTCTTGTGTTTGCGCAAAGACGCTGCACGCCATAGCGCACGACAGCGCAAGGATCAATGTAAGTTTCATCTTATCTCCTGAAAGATCAGTGGGCAGGATGAACCACAAGTACACCAAATAGACTGAAGAAGCCCCTACTAGCGCAGCCCTGACCCAAACGTTTTTCGTACGAATCCTAGGTTGCCAAAGTTAAGGAATTTTGAATATCCCGTTAAAATTGGACGAACAGACTCCCGGAAGCTGGCAGCTCGCTTTAATCTGGTTTTTATTGGCTTCGGTGAGGCGGGCGGTTATACTGCGGGTTTCTGGCAGTAAGATCTCAACTGACGCCGTACTACTAACCTGACAAGGAGACCCACTGTGCTGCATCGCAAATGCGCATATGCCGTAGGTATACCGACACTGCTTCTAGCTACGCTTATCCTCTGCGCCGGCTCGGCCTCGGCACAGAGCCTGTTCTCCTCCCAGACACCGGAGTTTTCGCAAAACGTAAAGACCGTTCTGTTCCCCTTCAACGTTTACAACCGGATCGAAAATCCCGATGTAATGACCGCTGATGCCGAGTGGTTGAAGCAGCATCCCGATGCGCACTTCTGGATTCAGGGACGCGCGGATAACCGCGGCGACGTGGTCTACAACCTGGCACTCTCATATCGCCGTGCGCAGTTCGTTAAGCACCACTTGGTCCAGTCCGGTGTGAGCGAAGAGCAGATCGGGTTTGCAACCGGCTGGGGCAAGCTGTACCCGGTTTGTGAGCACAACAACGATTCCTGCTGGCAAGACAATCGCCGGGTCGATATCGTCCAGCCCGACCACGCACTGTAGATCGTCCGCAAGGAAAATCAGGCCTCGCTCGGCTTGCCGCTGGCAAGCCCTCGAGGCTTGTTCCGTCAGCAGCGGCTGGAAGTGAGCCTTGGTTGACCAACCCGTTGCCTGACTTCCAAAGTTGAAGCAGTACGTGATGAATTCGCGCCCCATGACGTTTTGGTCAAACTGATGGGCGATTGCTATAATCAGGCAATCGCATACCTCCCGCGCGTGTTTTTGCCTGTGGCCAGGTAGCTCAGCTGGTAGAGCGCAGCCCTGAAAAGGCTGGCGTCGGCGGTTCGATTCCGTCCCTGGCCACCATTGTTTCCAACGACTTAGCTCGAGATGCGAAGCGGACCTCCCAGTCCGCTCTCAATCCTCTATTCTTGGACGAGATTCGGTTCGGCTCATGGCCACGATGACGGTTAAGCACGTAACCCCGAATTGCCTCTCGCTCAGTTCGCTTTCAGTCCGCTTCTGCCTGCAGCGTGCCTGAAAATCGCAACCAGGCGGCGCGGTTTTCGTATCGGTCGTGCAGTCCGCCGACTTCTCGCGGCTCGGTCACGAGGAAGCCTGGCGATATCTCGGCATTCAGTGCAATCGAATCAAGGCGGATGAGCCGTTGGTAAGACAGGCGACGCTGCAGCATTTCTCACGCGACTTGGCTGAAGTTGGCAGGTGCCGGCCTGAAGGAAGCGTAGCGGGATGTGTGCGAGTACAGAATGGCTCGGATACAGCTTCCGCGCTCACCATCTAAGCAGAATCGGCGGGTACATCAACCGCTCCTGTGCCTGCGGAGCAGGAAGAAGCTGTTTTTCGTCGTGACCCGCCTCGTTAGCATGTACTACGCTAAGTTCCCTTCGGTTTCGGCGCGAAAGCCATCGATGTCACCGGGTGCAGTTCCCAAAGAGTTTTTGACTCCATCCCTTTCTTGCCGCGTCCCGTGCCGCCGTCTTGCATGTACACATGGGCATCGTCGTAAAAAAGCGCCCCGGTAACTGTCACATAAACAGGATGAACCATGACGTGAACGCTGCCGATCTTCGGTGGCGTATTATGCAGCAGGTTGGCGACGACCCAATCGCGCACAGCTTCTGTTTTGCCATCCAATGTGGTCGCGTATGTTCCCGACGGGACTTCCACGATGATGCAGTCGTCGTCCTTGGTAGGCGGGTTGGTCGTCGTTCGCGGCTGCGTACTGATCTGGATGTGAAAGTCACAATCGTCGGATTCAAAGGCAACCAGATAAAGATATCCCGAGATTGTTACCATTTCGTTCTCTTTCACCGGTTGGTCTGTAATGCGCTTTGTCTGGTAACGCGGATCGTCTTTCTTGACATCCGTGAGCGGGGGGATGGCCAGCGCCTGGGCCAGGCTCATCGTTTTTTGCGTCGGGCTTGCGGGCAGAGTGATCTTTATCGGCCACCGCTCCTTGCCCGGGGCCTTACACGGCAGTGGATCAGCGAACATGGATGCCGTCAGCATCAGGCAAAACCCGAACAGCAGCGAATTCCTGAATTGCATTCATTGGTAATCTCCCTATCTCTCAGTAAAAGTTGAAGTTGCGGGACCTCATTGTCAAACAAAGTTTTTTCCAAGCGGCCCTACCTTCGCCTTTCTGTCCCTAAGAGACCGGCTGGGGATCAGGAAAAGCATTGACCCGGTTCAGCCACCCTTTCACAAATTGCGGAAATCTTTTTCCCAACTCCTGGTAGTAGGCAATCCGTCCTGCCTTGTAGCGGCGATAGACTTCAACCTGGTCAAGCTGAGCAAGCGCTTGCATGGATGCCGCCCCCAGAGATCCATCCACCACAACATGCGCTCCCATGCCGTTCATTACCTGCTGCAGCAACATGGTCGCATGCGTACCAGCATTCACATAGAAATCGCAGACGATGTTAGCCAGGTCTTGTGACGCATAATTATCCCCCTGGACCTTGTTCCAGTAGAGCGCTTTGTAGATCACCCCCGCCTGAGCGTCCGTCAATGCTTTCAGGTTGGCGGAAGTGGGATCGATGCCCAGCAGCTCATGCGAGCAGCGCTGGAACACGCCCATGGTAACGCCTTTGTTGGTTTCGCCGCCTGGATCCGTAGGGTCGTCTACGTATCCGCCTTCGAAGCGCAGCAAGATGGGAAGAAACAGGTCGAAGCTTGCCATGACGATTCTCCTAAGTTGAAAGTTCTAAGGCTGCAGTGCTTTTCTTAGTTGTTCGGTTCTACTCTCGGTCAAGTCCGCCATTACCGTGATCTTGATCAATGGAGCCAGAGTTCCGCCCCGGGCCATGTCAGCTTGAAAGTCAGCCTCGGCCTGGCGGAACTGCAACCATGCCGACTGGGCAGCGCGCAGCTTTGCTTGGCCGGCCTTGTCAACTTTCTTCATCAATTCGGCATAAACCGAGTCGAGAGCTTGTTCCGCATGTTGGAAGCGTAGGTTTTCACAGTTCCGCATGCCTGCCGTTGTAGTCTCAGAACCACACGGCAGGACTTCCTGTTTCGCTTGTGCTGCCGCCGGAATCGCAAAATTCGTGAACGTTGGACAGGCCAAACAGAGAATCAGCAGGGCCAAAAGGCGCATCCGCGATGAATCTGGTCGAGACCTTATCCTTCCCATGCTGATGGCACCCGTTAGCCGATCACTTGTTAGGTGAAATGTGTAATTTGCTTCAGGCTTGGCATTGTGCTCTCTTTTGCCCCCTATAAGCAAGGTACTTCTTTGTATTCTTGCTCGAATCTTAGCCTGGCCCGGTGGGAACCGTGAGTTGGCAAAGCCCCAAAACATCATCGCAGAGATCTTGGCTCGCAAGGAAGTCTTCACCTGGCCACGGCGCAGCCTGGAGAGATAACTTCGCTAGTGATGGAAAGTTTGTTGTGATTCTGCTGATTTGTAGTAGAGTGGTGCCACTCGAATTACGTACATCTGTGATCGCTCGTTCGGAGCACCTCGCGGTAAAGCTGGAAAGAGGACCGCGACCCAGGGGCACGCCATGAGACTCGTGAGGACGATTGTTCCGCTGTTGTTGGCTATTGCTTGGTCTAGTCTCGTTCTACAGGCACAAAATAGCTCCACCGCGCCTGGATCTATCCAAACCACTACCACCGCCCCGTCCGGCGACAAGGCTGTCACTCCCACTACCGACACCACCCAGCCCGTTGCCGACAAGACTGTGACCCCGTCCGCGAACAACGACGCTTCGGCGACGACCGATACGAACGGGGAGGGGCAGGGCCCTGCCGCGGGTGGTGTAAAGAACGATGATACCGGGACGGCGAAGGGGTCGGAAGTCATAACGTGGCTCTGTACGACCTCTCGGAGAAATGAAATCCTGCTCGTTCTAGTAACTGGTCTCTGCTACTGGTTCGCGATGGTAGTAATCCGGTGGCATCGCATCGCCAAGCCCAGCCGCGAATTTATTCGGGCGCAGATCGCCAATGATCGCGTCGAACTGAACCTGCTACCGGCTCAAACCGGCCAGGATCCCGCTGACTGGCGGAGCCAGATCAACGACCTCCTGGAGCAGGCGAGCCGCGCAATTTCTCCGGAAGCAGTGGGCCGGGATTACCTCTATCGGTTGGCGAACTTTGTCTTCTGGTCTCGCGGCGAGGAGATGTCGGCCTGGACGTATCTACACAGCGCCGAGGTCAAGATGGCGCGCTACTTCCTTCCGGAAACCGTCACCACACGTCTGGAGTCGGTTGAGCAGCAACTGCGGACATTCAACGACCCACAATGCCTGGTATTGGCGAATACGATCAATGGTGCGCTAACGGCCAAGGACCCAGGTACCGACATCACCCGTCGGCGGGCTTTGCTAGTGGCCGGACTGGCCGCCGTGTACCAGCACTCGGACAATTCTGCGAGCGACGACATCAGTTGGCAGAACAAAACGTCGTGGCTGGTGGGCTGCGGTGTATTCGTGCTGGTGGTTCTCACGATTGCCGTTCCCCATCACGCTATCTTGCTGGTCGTGGGCGGATTGGGCGGTTTGGTGAGCCGGATGACTCGCTCGCTCGATCGCAAGTCAGTGCCGACGGACTACGGTGCGTCCTGGACCTCGCTCTTTCTAAGCCCTGTGACCGGCGCTCTCGGCGCGTGGGCGGGAATTCTGATCGTGAACCTGGCGGCCGAATTGCGCGTGTTAGGAGACATGTTCCAAGCGGACTTCAATAACCCATGCAACACGCGGACGCTTGGGATCGCGCTGATTTTCGGCTTCTCCGAGCGGCTGCTTGATGGCGTGCTCGACAAGCTGGAGGAAAAGACGGGAGCGGTCCCGCCCAGAACCGCTAGTATTACTTCGACAACGACCCAAACAGCATCTAGCACGCTCGCGATTACCTCCCAGAGTCAGGATCTTCCGAAAGGCACCGTTGGCCAAGACTACACGGTACAACTCGCAGCGACTGGAGCAACGGGAGATGTGAAGTGGTCGGTGAGCGACGGATTGCCTGGCGGACTACAGCTGACGGATGAAAAGGCAGGAATAATAAGTGGCAAACCAGCCGCAGCAGGAACCTTCAACTTTACGGTGACGGCGACCGATCAAAGTGCGAATCCCAAGACCCAACCGCTGACCATTGTCATTGAAGATGCGGGCAATGTGGATGCAGGAGTCGGCGCCGGTCCAGGCGGACAGGCCGGGGAACCAGGGAGTTCCTCAACGGCGGATTCCAAGGCCGCAAACAATTAGTCTAGGGCGTGTTAACACTAAATAGGAATCGGAGTGCTTCCACGATCAGCGCGAAGTGGATGAAGCCCAGGAAGATGACATCGAGTTTCTCGAAGCGCGAGAAGATGCGGCGGAAGCCCTTTAGTCGGCGAAAAAGCCTCTCGACCTCATTGCGTTTGCGGTACATGGCCTTGTCCAGTTGCCAGGGTTCGAGACGATTGGGGCGGGGCGGCACGATGGGAATGTAGCCAAAATCGAGCACCAGTTGCAGGGTAGTGTTGTCGTCGTAGGCGGCGTCCATGATCAGGTGTAACGGCCCGGGCAGCGGTCCGATGCTGGCCAGCAGCTCGCGGCCGTGCACCGCGTCCGCAGCTTGGCCGGGCGAGAGCGCGAAGGTTATAGCGGTTCGAGCATTCGCGGCAACCAGATGAATCTTGGTGGTCCATCCGCCGCGAGATTTGCCGATGGCTTGCCGGCCGTTTTTTTAACGCGCCGGTTCCGTCGGGGTGAACTTTGACGATGGTCGAATCCAGGCTCACCGCCTCGATGCGAATGCGCACCAGTTGTTCGCGCTGCAACTGGGCGAAGACGGTGTCCAGCACGCCGCTCTTGGACCAGCGGTTCATGCGGGTGTAGATGGTGTGCCACGGACCGAAACGCTTGGGCAGGCCGCGCCACTTGCAGCCGTGCTCGGCGACATAGAGCAGGGCGTTGAGGAACTGCAGGTTTGTAACTCGTACATTGCCGCGCTGACGGGGAAGACTGGGGGCAATACGCTGATAGTGCTCCTCGGTGATCTCCATAGGGCGCAGCATAACACATATTTCTCAATTAGTGTTAACAGACCCTAGGCGGCTGCGTCGGACACTTCAGGCAAGGCTGACGATCCGAAGACGAAGCAGAACTGACCAGGTGGTGGCACTACATAAGTATTATCACTTGGCGCAATTGGCCTTCGAGTATCCGTCCAGTTGCAGGATGCGCGGCCCGGAAAAGCCTTCCAAAGCGCTGACCGCCTGCGCGAATTCAGCGCGATACTCCTCGGCTGCCATCGGCTTGCTCACATTGACGCAGACAGACAGTACCGAACCCGCCTTGTAGTTGATGTTGGGCGGCAGGCAAGGCTCCTGGGAGCAACTGCCTCCGTAGGGCAGGGCGGGAGTGTACTCAGCAATCTGTACCCAGTTCCCTTGCCTCTTGGCAAACAGCTTGAAGTTGCTGAAGGCGCGCCGGAAGCGAATCTGGTCATGGGCGGCGTAGAGCCCCACGCTCTTGATGGTGGTGGTTGCTTTCGTGCTCCACTCAATCCAGTGGGGATACCCCACCGGCTGGCCGTCGGCGAAGATGGTGGCGCGCGCAGGCGAGCCCGATGCGCCGTTGAACATGTCGCCTGGGTTTTTCGCTCCGCTGTTGCCGCTGACCTGCACGCCTGAGTCGATGTCGAACAGATCCGAATGGCTGATCTGGTCGGTGCCAACAATTTTCACCGCGCCCATGATGGCGAACGCTTCACCGGCTTCTTGTGCCGCGGCGGTGGCAAGCTGCTGCGAGACGTTCTTGGCCTCTTCCAGCGCGCGTTTGTCTTGCAGCAGGGTGGCGGCATCTTTTTTCGCGTCGGTGTCGTTCTGCAGGATGGCCGCTTTCTCCAGTTCAACTGCGGCCGCACGTTGCACCGCGGCCTGCGCCTGCATGGCGCTCATGAAGAGGTTGGCGTTGCGTTCGGCGCGGGCATCGGCTTCCTCGGCCCGCTTTCTTGCTTGTTCCGCCTCGTTTCGCGCCTCTTTTTCGTTCTGCAACGAAGTGCTGAGTTGCCCATTGACGTCGCGCAGTTCGGTATTCAACTTGTCGCTTTCAGCCTTGGCTTTGGTCTGGGTGTCGGCCAATTGTTGCGCCTTTTGTTCCAACTCCTCCTGGGCCTTTGCGAAGGAGTGCTGGTTGAACGCATAGATGGCCGCGCCCACCGCGAGCAGAAACAACACGAAGAACACGCCTGCCACTGCCCGTACTCGCCGCAACTGCTGTTTGCGCTCGTGCTCCTCGGCCAGCATGATGGAATCGCGTGCCAGGCGGCTGCCTTGCAGAAATGCGATCGCATGTTCGAAGTCGGGGTGGTAACGCTTCGCCCACGCCGCGTTGGGATTCCAGCGCTGGTGCCAATCGAGCATGAGCGAAAGTTCAGGATCCATCATCAGGCTCGAAGCGCCCTTGGCGTATAGGTTGGAGTTCTCGACCAGGCGAATGTACAGCGCCGCCGACTCAGCCTCTTCTTCTACCCATTGGCGCAGGCGCGTCCACACGCGCATCAGGCTTTCGTGCGAAATGTCGATTACGGTATCCGGTGCAAGCTTTTCTCCTGCCGGTGGCATCAGAAACGAGCGGCTCGGCTTGCGGAAGACGTCGATTACTGTCGTGACTTCATCCGGACTGGCTTCGGCGATGGCGCATAACTCCCAGAACCGCGTGGGCCGTCGCACGCCGCGCACGTCCGTTCCTTTGTCGGTGAGCGCCTGGAACACTTTCTTGCAGATGGTTCGCGCGCGCTCGTCAGGCAGTTCGGAAAATGCCTTCTCGGCATGCTGATCGAGCGCATGCGTCATGGTCCCGATGGCTTCGTAATGCTCCAGCGACATACAGCCTTCGCCGTTGCCCTCATACTGCCATCGCGACCAGGTCCGATTCAGCGCATGTTGCATGATGGAAAGCTGGTCGGGGTTATCGCCGACGTCGTTCAGCAGACGGGTGAGCAGCACAGGACTGAGGTCGCCGCCGCCGACGCGCACCGGCCCGAGGATGGCGTTCTTGCGCTCCTCGCGGGTCATCCGGGGCACGAGATACTCTCCCCGATTGATCGCCTCCGGCAAACCCTCGAACTGCGCACTGTCTCCGAGAAAATCGGAGCGCATGGTGAGCACAACGTAGATCGGGTGCTGCGATTGCGCCGCCCCCAGCAGAAGGTTCACCAGCGCGGTGGCCTTTTCATCGCGGCCGGAACTTGACCGAGAAGTTTGCGACGCCTTGAAGCGGAACAGCTCTTCGAACTGGTCGACGACGAGCAGCAGATTGGTTCCAGCTTCAACCTGGCACTGCTCATAGATGTCCACCAAGCCGAGATTGCTCATCAGCAGCGTTGCCTCGATCATCTCGTCGAAGCTGGCGCCCTCGAAGTCGGGATTCTCCAACAGAACTCCCGGCTGGGCCAGCGCGTGGGCCAGGGCCTTAATCGGCTCTCCACCCGGCCGAAACTGCGCCATGCGCCAGTGCGAGCCCGCGCGGGTCATCAAGCCTCGCCGCAGCGCCGGTTTCAGTCCGCAGTTCACCAGTGACGACTTGCCGCTGCCTGAGGTGCCGACAACGGCGAGGAAGCGGCTCACGGTGAGTTTGTCGATCATGGTGTCGACCTGGCTTTCGCGCCCGAAGAAGAGGTGTTCTTCCTCTTCCCGAAACGGCCGCAGCCCCGGGAATGGGTTTGCCAGTTTCATCTGTACAGTGGCTTCGCTGCTCACGGAGCGCCTCCCGCGAGCTGCTTCAGAAAGGGATCGAACAGCGTGTCGGAGAAAGCGCTCAAGGCATTGATCAGGTTCGGCTCTTCCAGGTCGATCAGATCGGTTTTGTCGGCGGTGCTGGGCCCGGCGAGATAGGTGTAGTTGGCCAGTATGGGCTTCGCGCCGCGATAAGCCGGCAACTTGCGCAGGTCGCTGTCGATGGAACGCTTCCAGGCTTCATCGCCGGCGCCGTAAAAAACCATCAGGCCGTCGCACTGCGCCAGCATGTCTTGGTGGGCCTGGCGAACAGTGGCGGCATCACCCTCGAATACCGGAATTTGCGAGTCGATACCGTTCTGCTTGAGAAATTTACGCAGCGGGATGGTGGCTTTACGGTCGCGCTCATCGCAAAGGATGTAAACCAGCTTCCTGCCCACCTCAGATGCCGGCTGCCCGGCCGTAGCTCCGCTGGCAATCGCACTGGCAGCCTTTGCGGCGGCCGCAGCTGCCGCTTCAATCTTCTTCAGCGCGGAATGCATTACCAACTTCAGGCTCTCGATATCGGCGGTAATCAGATCGGCCCCAACCTGCTGGCCGGCATCTTTCAACAGCGCGTCAATGAACTGCTGTTGTTGCGGCAAGGGTGAAGTCGTACCTTCAGGCAGCCAGATGATGCGCGCCAGCGGAGCTTGCTGGCAGCGCGCAATTGCTAATTCGTTCTGCAAAACGACCACCGACTTGTCGCTCGGGCCATCGGGAACAACTCCGTACTTCGCGCCCACCAGGTGAATCGAAAGCTGGCAGCGCTCCAGCAACTTCCGCACTACGGACACATACGCATCTTCTTCTATCGGCAGCTTTGTCTCCGGCAATACCCCATAGCCATTAAGCTGCAATTCCGCCTGAAG
Source organism: uncultured Acidobacteriaceae bacterium (assembly GCA_963782505.1). Classification (GTDB taxonomy): domain Bacteria; phylum Acidobacteriota; class Terriglobia; order Terriglobales; family Acidobacteriaceae; genus CAVVDY01. The sequence continues at coordinate 218,736 of CAWAKG010000016.1, forward strand.
CGCTTCGCGTGCGTCCCGCCGGTCGTAGCTGCACTCGGCCAGGTAGACCGTAGGCTTGGAGGCGCTGGATGTGGCGTCTGTCGCTTCCGCCGTCGCCTGCCGCTTCTCAATCTCCTTGATCAGCTGCGCGATGTCGAACGCCAGCTTGGCGACCTTCAGGTTGTACTTCTCCGCGTACTCCTGGCCGTAGACTGAGTCCAGTTCCAGAGGCGTCTGCTGCTCATCGAGAACATAGAACGGGTAGCCCAGCGACATCTTCATCACGTCGGGCAGGCGATCTTCGCGGTCCGCCGGAATCTTGATCACCTTGAATATTCGTGCTTTGTTGTCCACCAGCAGCCCGCCATTGGCCTCAGCCTTCTTGACAAATTCCCAGGCTTCGCGGCTACACCATTCCGACTCGACGTAGCGCGGTGTTACCACGGAAACCAGCAAAGCAGTTTTGGGAAACTGGTCAACGATCTCGTCGGCGAAGACGTCGTTGCCGGCAAGCTTCACATCGCGCCAGATTTCAGCTTTGCGGCCCAGCCTCATGCTCAGCATGGCCGAAAGCGAGGTATGGAGCTTGGTCACCCACCCCTGCTGCTGTTCGGTGAGAGGCAGATTGTCGAGGTGCGCGTAGCTGATGAACAGGTGTTTTTCGAATTGCATGGCAATCAAGCCATCAATCTACTGAGTCTTGCGAAAGCGGCTGGGGCCCGCAACTACCAGTTCATGCGAACGGCCAATTGGATCTGCCGCGGATTGTGCGCCGACTTGATTTCTCCGAACTGCGGATTCGGCGAGACCGCGTCCAGTGAGTATGAGCTGATGGGATTGTAGTAGTTCGCCCGATTGAGCATGTTGTAGAACTCGCTACGAAATATCAACTCGGTGCGCTCCGTAGGCTTGAATGCCTTTTGGATGGCCAAATCGAGATCGACATATGCCGGACCGGTAAACTGGTTGCGGGCCGAATTGCCGATGCACGGCGAACCTGCCGTTCCGTTGAACAAAACCTGGCCCTGCACATACCAGGAATTCGACGGAGCACTCTGGGCGCAAGCCTCAGCCGGGCTGCTAATCGCTCCCGGGTTGCTGAAATACTGGTTGGGGTTGCCGCTGGTGCCAAGCGTGCCATTAATGTTCGCGCGTTGTGTAAGCTCTCCGACCAGCGGGCCTGCGAACACGCTGAACGGCTGCCCGCTCTGCGCGGTGAAGATGCCGCTCAGGCTCCATCCTCCCAAGTAGAGCGAGCGCCGCTTCCAGGGAACATTCCAGGCGAAGTCCGCGACAAGGCGGTTCGTGATATTCAGGTCTGACCGCCCATAGTCATTGCGCAGGAAATTGTTGGGATCCTGCGGTACCGTATACGGCGTGGCAATCATCTGCCCTGCTCCGGTTGTGGTTACCCCTTCGCTAAGCAGCCCTGTCAGCGCCGCCACATTTTGGGTATACGCGCCCGGAGTAATTGGTATGCTCGAATTGGAAAATTGAGTGGTATTGCCTAAGCCAAACACACTAGGATTACCTAGCCCGTAGAACTGAAATCCATAGAGTTGTGTAAATAGAGACGTAGGAATCAGGGAGAAATCGGACTGCGAAGCATTGTCGAGAGCCTTCGACCAGGTATAGGATGCTCCAGCCTCAAAGCCATGCCAGCCGCTTGTCCGTAATTGCAACACCAGCGCGTTGTAGTTGCCGTAGCCGCGATCGGCGAGCGTGAAGATTGGGAAATAGCTGAAGCTATCGCAATTGGAAGCATTACTCGCCGGCATATTTGGATATGGCGCGCCCGCAGAATTCGTGCAGAACCATTCATTGTTGAATCCGGTATTGGTTACTGTGGAGAGCTGCCTCATGAAATTGCCGACATATCCGATTTGAAAGGATAGCTTGGGGTCAAACAGATGTTGCACCGAAAAGCTGACCTGCCGGCTCTGCGGGCTATTCATGCGATTGGCATCGACTGCACTGATGCCGAATGGCTCTGCCGCCGCCTGGTAAGCTGCTGTGCCGAGATTTAAACCGTTGAGGCTGGTATTCCCAAAGCCACATTGCCCGGGGGTCTGGCCGAGCACTGCCGAACCGCAGTAGAAGCTATTAAAGTTCTGCCCATAAACGGCCTGCGGAGTTCGTATGTTGAGCTGCGTCGGGCGATTGAACATCAGCCGCGCAATCTGGCTGGTGGGAAGCTGATCATAGAAGATGCCGAACCCCGCCCGGATAACGGTGGAGGAGTCGGCATTCGACCACAGTACGCCGATACGGGGCTCGAATTGCGCAGTATTGGCATGCAGGAAGCTCCCGTTCCCGGTGGTTTGGCAACGCCATGGCAGGTAAAGCGGCACCGCCGGATAGATAAATGCTGCTGCGCCGAATCCGGTGCTGCAGGGATAGCCGAACGGATCGACCACCTGCGAGCGACCCTCTTGCACCAGCCCATTGGCCGCCGGATCGTAGTTCCAGATTTGATCGTTGGCTTCCTTTGGCGGCGAGAAATACTCATAGCGAAGGCCAAGGTTCATCGCAAAATGACTCTTTATTCTCCAGGTATCTTGTACATATCCGGCTGCGACATAGGAGTTAAACTCGCCACGATAAGGCGCTTGTTGCTTGAGTGAATAGTCGAACGATGGATTGGTGAACGCCGGCACGACACAGCCGGGCAAGTTGCAGCCTTCGCTATCGCTGTCGAACTCTCCAATATTGCCCGATACCACCATGCCGCGGCTGAACGCATCATTAATGAAAATGTCTTGCAGATTGCGGAATTCAACTCCAAACTTGATGGAGTGCCGGCCACGAATAAGCGAAATATTATCCAGGTATTCACCCGCGGTGTCACGACGCTGCCCCGGCGAATCCAGAGGGGCTCCCAACCGTGGAAAGGGGAACAATCCGTCGGTCGACGGAGATATCAAGGGCGAGCTGCTGGGTGGGTTCTGCGATGCGGAAGGTATCCATGCCGAGTCGGCCCATCCACCCAATGCGCCATCCACGCCGGGCTTAGCGCCGCTGTATTGGGTATCCAGGCCGCCCAACAGGAAGGTACTCAATGGTCCTGACGAAAGCCCGACAGCGGCGGCGTTGAAATTCTGGTCCTGTGGGGTCTCGATTACCTGAAAGCGGGTAAACCCCACCCGGGCTTCATTGATCAGCTTGTCGGAAAAGGAATGCGTGAAGGTCAAAGCCAGGTTCTGGTTTAGAACGCTGCGATTAGAGCCATTTCCCGGATAGACAGACGACGCCGGAAGGCTATCGTCGTGAAGCTGGTGCAGGTCCTGAATGTTGTAACGAAAAGACCACTCGGACTTTGCCGACTGGTTGAAGTCAAAGCGAAGCATGTAGTTGTCAACATTGGTATAGTTCGGGGCCTGTCCTTGATAAAACTCGAGCGCTCCCGGAACGCCAACTACATTCGGCTGCGGATACAGCGATAGCAGGTCATGTGCGATCTTTGCGCTCTGGTTCCCCTGGGGAAAAAGGGCCTGCTCGCGGCTCAGGTCAAACGCCGTCGGCACGCGGTCGAAGATAGGATTGGGATTATTGATACGGGTCCCTTCGTAGTCTCCAAACCAATACCACTTTTTCAGAAACTCGCCTCCGGCGCGCGCTCCAAACTGCTGAGACGAAAACGGTTGAGTGAAACTATTGTGGCCGGACAGGATGGACGCCGGATTAAATGCCTGATAACAATCGCCGCTGCCCTTCGTAGCTCCCGGGGTTGTGCAGGGCAATCCTTGCGCCTGCGCCGTCGCCGCGTACTGGTTATAGGTTTGCGGCAGGTACACATCCGTAGCCAACCCTATGCTTTGAGGGCCGGTCGGAACATAAGCACCTGCATACGCCGCAGCTTGATCGAAGCCGCTGCCGCCATAGACGGAGATAGGTGAAGCGGCATTGAGGCTATCGGAACCGAAGAAGCCAAACATACTACCGTGAAACTTATTGGTTCCTCGCTGTGTTACTACGTTGACTACACCGCCGGTCGAGCGGCCATACTGAGCGTCCGGAGTAGCATAAACGACGCGAAATTCCTGGATAGCATCGTTGACCTGGAAAGGTATAGCTTGATTGTTGCCCGAAGCTACATTGTCCATTCCATCCATCAGGAAATCATTGGAAGTTGGGCGTTGACCTGATACTCCGAAGGTCGCTCCCTGCAATACCGATCCCGCAGGCACATTGAAGGTGCTGGAAGCGAGAAGCCCGAGCGCCAGGAAGTTACGGTTATACAGAGGCAGGGTGCGCAATCGCGCACTGGTGATGACGTCACTCATCGCGGTGGAGAGGTTCTCCAACACCAGAGGCCCCTGGCTGCCCAGAACCCGCGGCGAGCCTGGACCAGACGCCCCTGACGGACTCCCGCTGCCCTGTCCTCCGGTTTGCGATTGCGGGACTTGCGGACCGGCGCCAGGCAGCGCGTCAAAATATCCCAACCTGCTGTGGGGAAGAATCTGAAATGAAGCTGCCCGCAGCGCGGCACGAGTCATATGACTTCCCGGAACGACCGTCGCCAGGGACCAGGATGGGTCGCTGGCTGCATGGCTCCGGACGGCGACGACCACGGGCCTGCTCACGGGAGCGGGAGAGGACGGGGAAAACGGCATCGCAGCTTTCTTCGGCTCTTCAATGAACGATGGCAAGATGTAGCGGTGTTCGCCAACCTGAACGGTGAGTTGTACCTCGCCCGGAGCAAAGATATCGCCATTGGCGTCTGTGGCCACAATGCGATAACCATCCGCTGGACCGACGAAGGCGAAGACGTAGGTGCCGTCACTCTCGGTGGTGAAGGTCTTTTGCACGCCGAGTTGATCGTTCCGGAGCGTAACCAGAACACCGGCCATCGGCTGGTCCTGATCGTTGACCACGTCGCCGGTGAGGAGTGCTTTGTCCTGTGCTCGCCCGGCAACCGTCGCGAACATCAACAATGCTAGTGTCCCAACCCAGAATCTCCGGCGCACGGAAGGTCTCCTATGAAAGGCCCAGTAAACCAATCAGCTAAACTAGCCTGCAAGTTGCCACTAACTACTATTTAACTAACAACTGAATCAAAAAGCTCTGTGGCGTGCCGATCTGCAAGTTTCCGCCGGCTTGTGCCGCGGCTTTTTTATAGAGTGTGGCTGTCCCGGTAATGAAATAAGTCCCGGGCGGAGTTGCATTGCTGGAGCCGCCCGGAGGAACTGCCGGAGCGAAACCGCCGCAGCTCGTCATAACAATCGGCGAGCAAGCCAGCAGCAACAGCAGAATTCCGGTAATGCTTTTCCTGCGCCGCTTAGGACCAAACGCAAACCCCAACCAAACGACCGCTGGGAGGCCGAGTTGTGTCGCAAGCGCCAGCACCCGATACACATCTCTACCAGAAGTTCCAGGTGTTCTCAGGTAGGAAATACTCCCTGACGTCGTTATCTCCACATTGGCTTGGGCATTGCTGGTAATGATCGCGGGATTCGGAGTACAGGTAATTCCCAGCACGATCGGAGCGTTGCAGGTTATTTGCTTGAAGTAGTTTGTACCCGGCGGGAAGTCTACTGTCAGGTCCAAGGCTACCGACAAGACAGCGCCTGGGGTGGTAGTCACGCTTTGCACCACCAGGGGAGGAGAAACCGAATCCTGCGGATTAGAAATTACTGGGATAAAATTCGCGTCTCCGAGGTACTGTGCATAGATGACCGAAAGAGCGCCGGGGTTGGTGACGGTTACGCTCGCCATCGCCTGGCTATTGAGCTGCGCTGAGCCAAGGCTGGTCAGGTCTTGCTGACTTGGCCCAAAGGTAACGGTCCCGGTCGGCACCACCTGCGCCGGTGGTACGCAGATCAAATCACAATGCCGCGGCTCGACTGAGGCAGTCACTAATATGCTGCTGCCCTGGTTCTGGGCCTGTACGGTAAGCGTCACTATGTAGTTTGAGATCTTCTGGATCGTCTCCGTCAGCGGCATCGACATGCTCGGCAGGTAGAGGCTGTCACCGCTATAGGTGGCGACGATGGTGTGAGGGCCAAATGCGAGGTTCGACGTCATGCAGGTCGCGAAGCCGGCGTTCGTCAAGGGCTGCAGCGGAACGGCGACGCAGAGATTCATTCCATCCGCCGTGAACGTTACGGTTCCAGTCGGACTGCCGCTAGCGCCCTGCACCGGTGCCGTGAAGGTCACAGCTTCCGTAATCCCGCTGGGATTGAAGTCTGCGGTCAGCGCCGTTACCGTGGAGTTCGGGCTCCCCGTCAGGGTTACGACATTGGACATGCTGCCTGTGTAAAGCGCAGCGTTGGCATCCGGCGAGTAGGTGGCCTGCACGGTTTCTTGCCCCTGGCCGGGGACAGCGATGTTGGTCAGTTGCGCATGGGTGGCGGTTCCGCCGAGTAGAACACCGACGCTGTTGAACGCCTCGTTTGGAGTGGCCAAGTCAGGAAAGCCGTCGCCATTCAGATCGAGAGCGATCAGGCTTGCGGGCTGCCTTGCTGCCGCGAAGACCTGCTGCGTCTGAAAGGTACCATCGCCGCTGCCCAACAGAATGCTTACGGTGCTCAAGCTGAAATTGGCTATCGCCAAATCTGGAATTCCGTCGCCATTCCAGTCAGCAATAGCTACTCCGGTTGGGCTTTGTCCCACGGGATAGGTCTGTTGCGGCTGGAAGGTTCCGTCCCCGCTTCCGAGGAGTACGCTGACAGAGTTGTCAGAGCTGTTCGAAACAGCGAGATCCAGTCGGCCATCCTGGTTAAGATCGCCGACTGCGAGTCCGAAAGGCTTCGTCCCCACAGGAAACGTCATCGGGTAATAGAAGAAACCGCCCGTGCCATCGCCCAGCAGGACAATCACGTCATTGCCGGAATAGTCGAGAACTGCCACATCAAGGTTCCCGTCGCTATTGAAGTCACCGACCGCGGGAGATTGAAGGAAGGTTCCGATCTGAATTGTCCCTCCCGAGGAGAATGTTCCATTTCCACTATTCAGCAGCAACCCTACGGAATTTGTGTTGATTACCACAAGATCAGGGAAACCATCTCCGTTGAAATCCCCGACTGCCAAGCCAGTGGCATTCGCGAAAGGGTATAGCTGCTTTGGCTGAAACGTGCCGTCGCCGTTGCCCAGCAAAATATCGACCCCACTCCCGGTATCGGTCGCCACCGCGAGGTCGAGTTTGCCATCGGAGTTGAAATCGCCCGCCACAATACCGAATGGCGCTGAGTCGACCGGCACGGTCACTTGAGCGCCGAACGTCCCGTCACCTTTTCCCAGGAAAACACTTACGGTGTTGTCATTGGTGTTTGAGACGGCTAGATCGGGAATGCCGTCGCCGTTGAAATCTCCGGCTGCGATCGCCGAGTTGTAGTTGCCGGCCGGGTAGGTCACCGGAGCCTGGAACGCAACGGTTCCCGGCGCGAGGAGCGAGAAGTCGCCGAGATGGATGTTCAACGACCTCTCGTCCAAATTTGCTGTTCCAGTCGGAGCGGCAAAGCCCAACCCGAAGACCGACAAAGTGAAATCGTAATTGCCGCCGTTGGGTGTCGCAGCAAGCGTGCTGATCGTCGGTTCGGTTCCGGTGACGATCAGCGGTTGCGGCGCCGAAGTGCTCTGCCCATAAGAATTGGTGCCGTTGTATTGAGCCGTCAGCGTGTCGCTTCCCGGCGCGAACCTGGTTCTCAGTGTCGCCGTCGCCGCCCCGCCGTAGATCGCGATTTGCACTGTTCCCAGCGGCTGGGTGCCATTGAAAAACGTCACCGTACCGGAGGTAACCGGCTGGCTGCCGCTGGTAACCGTGGCGGTCAGCGTCTCGACCTGGCCCGCGACGATCGGCGACGGCGGGTTGAGGGAAAGAGTAGTCGCGGAGTTCGCCCCGACAATCTTGTACGGCAGGGACATATTGCTGCCGCCAAAATTGCTATCGCCACCATAGTTTGCCAGAATGCTATCTTGGCCCTCCGGCAGTGCCGACGTCTGGCAGGTCGCAATACCGTTGACAAGCTGCACTGCCAGACAAAGATTGACCGAATGGTTGCTCTCGATAAGGTCGATCGTGCCCGTCGGAACTCCGCCGAAGGCCCCCGTAACCGTAGCCGTAATCGTGACCGGCTGCCCAAAGACTTGCTGGTTCGGCGGATTGGCCGCCAGAGCTGTGGTTGTCGTCGCCCGGTTCACAATCTGGATCAGAGCGCCCGAACTCGGCAAGTAATTGTTGTCGCCGCTGTAGGCAGCGGTTATTAAGTGACTTCCGACAACGTTTAACGAAACCAGACAGGTGGCAACACTCCCGCCGCTGATCTTAGTCAGGGGGACGGCGTTGCAAAGAGCTCCTTGTTCGTCGCTCGAAAAATTGACAGTTCCTGTCGGGCTGCCGTTGTTCGGTGCAGTCACGGTCGCAGTGAACGTGACTTGCTGCAGGTACTGGCTGGGATTGATGTCGACAGTCACCGCAGTCGTCGTCGCCAGTTGCGTGCCGGTGAGTTGCAGACTGTTCGAGGTTCCACCGCTGTAGAACTGGGTATTGGGCGAGTAGGTGCTCTGCACTGTCTGTGTACCTTGGCCCAGCACCGGGATGTTGCTCAGCGTCGAGGTGGTCGCAGTTCCGGCGAGTAAGACGCCGAATTCCGGGTTCAGACGCGCTAGAGCCAACGATATCGGGAACACCGTCTCCATTAAGTCGGCGGAGGTGATCAAATGAGAAGGCACAGCCACGTTAGGGAACTGCCTGCCGTGGCTCGAAACGATCCCGTCCCCGAAATTCCAAGAAGTATGCTCATGGTGAGACATCTGCCCCGATATTCGAGACTGCGAGGTCGGGGATATTATCGCCATTCCAATCCGCCATCGACCAAGCCAGTGATGGCCGATACCCACTGCGAGGTCTTTCTGCGGTTGGAAGGTGCCATCGCCATTGCCAAGAGCAGACTGCCCGTACCGTCGGCAGTGGTGGCTGCGACAGCCAGGTCCAGCTTGCCATCGTGCATTGAAGTCCGCGACGGTGATCAACGTAAACGGATCGGCGGCACCGTCGCTGGTACCTGATCTGGGTGCCTAAACCTCCATTGCCGGTGCCCGGCAGCCAGCGATCGTGTTGCTCGGTTGCCCGGAAATGGCGACGTCAAGGTTTCCGTCGCCATTGAAATCGCCCACCGCGAAGGCCGCCGCTCGAGCAGCCAAGTCTGCATCGTGGGCTGTGCCGTGAATGTGCCGTCACCATTGTTGTCAGCAGCCAATGAAGGTAATGGTATTGGTACTGCGGCCGCGAAATCGGGCTTTCCATCGTTATTGAAGTCTCCTACTGCGAGGCCATTGCGTCGTCCTCCAACCGGCGTAGGCCGTGCTCGGCCCGAATGTCCCGTCGCCGTTGCCGAAGAGCACGTCCAACGCCTGCCCGCTGGCATGCAAACGGCAATGTCCAGGTTGCCGTCCGCCGTTGAAGTCTCCCACAACGAGTTGCCAGGATGCGCTGCTGCCCGTCAATAGCACGTCGGCCGAGCCGAAGGTCCCGTCGCCGATGCCTAGGTAAGACGAAGGAGGTTCCAGCGCTGGAGAGCACCATGTCAGGAATGCCGTCGCCGTTGAAGTCCCCAAACGGCAATTCCGAAACAGGGGCCTCCCATGGATCTCACCGGGTAGCCTGCTCAGCTTGCATGGACACCGCTCCCGGCGCAGCTAACGTGAAGTCGCCGAGATGAATGGGCGGGACTTGCAACTCGTCCAGGCTGGCGGTTCCCGTGGGCGCAGGATAGCCGAAGCCGAACACGTTCAGTGTGAAGTCGTAGTTGCTGCCGTGCGGCACCGCGCTGAGCGTGCTGATCGTGGGTTCCGTGCCATTGACCATCAGCATCTGCGGCATCGAGGGGCTCGGCTGAAACATGTTGGTGCCATTGTATTGTGCGGTGAGCGTGTGGCTTCCCGGCGGAAGCCGCGTCATTAGCATCGCCGTCCCGTCTGACTTCTTGACCTGCATTATCGCCAGCGGCTGTGTATCGCTGAAGAAAGTCACAGTCCCGGCATTGACGGGGCCGGCGCAGGTGTCTCCGGCAACGAAACACGTACTCGAAGTCATGGTTACAACCTGCCCCACCAGCACCCTGTTCGGTTTCACGGTCAGGGTTGTCATGGTTGGGAACTGGGCGGCGGCGCTCGAACCGGTGACACAAACGATCAACGCCAGACAAATGGCTGCGGTCTTCCAGAAGCCGTTAAGGCACTTTGGTGGTGTACCGGGACGACGAGGGGTTCGAGAAATAGCGAGCGCCAACCTGCGAATGAGTGACGGATTCGACCTTGGGCCTTGCTTCCCACCACTAATCATACGAGCCCGGGGTAAGTCGTTACTTCCTGGCCAATCGCGCGCTTCAGCTTTGTTTGCTTGAGCGCAGACATTAGCATCGCGCTCCCTTCGTGTCAACTAACTGACAACCCTGAGGTCGCGAATGTTTGGAGTAGGAGTATCTAGTTAAAGCAGATATAAGGAGCCGAGGGCCGAGACCGTCGAGCACATTGTCTGGGCTGAGTGTATATGAAATGTCGTTCAAGCTATGAAATATTACTAGGTTCTGCCACTTTTGTGGTATTCAGGAAACCTACGGCATTCGCTTCACGGGTTGCCAGTTAGCTTGCGCACCCCCTGACCAGAGACAAGAGAACCCGCGTTCAACAAGACTTTGTGAATATTTTGTGACAGACCTCACACGCATCGGTGAGCCGTGTAACTGGCTGCATGGTCAGGCAACACATACATTCTTTGGCCAAGGCCAAGTCTGCAGTCAGTTTGTGCACCGACCCCGAAGGACGGCGCAGAAACTTACCAGGCTAACCGATGCGCCCAATCTGGAGGCAAAATGCGCGATCTATTCCGATCGTTGGGGTTGTTGTCACTCCTGCTTGCCGTAGTCTTCTGGAACCCATCAGTTATGTCTGCTGCGAATCCGGAAGGTCCGGCGGCACCGGATGGAGGGGTTGCCGCTGCGCCAGATCCTGCTCCAAACGGAGCGAGTCTGGGCACTGCAACGAACGTCAATGCCGTTCTGCTGAACCTGTTGGTCAGCAAAGGCATTCTTACCTCGGGAGAAGCTGCAAGCCTGAGTTCCGCAACCGGGTCGGCCGGTACTCAGCAGCTTCTTCTCCTGCTCAAGCAAAAAGGTCTAATCAGCGATTCGGATGTCGCCTCGATGCAGGCGGCGTTTGCTTCCGCTGATGGCGAACACGTACTGGCTGATGCGAATCTGCCCGAAGGGGCGCCGCTCAATGCGCAGATGGCAACGCCGAGCCAAACCGGTCCTCCCAAGCCGAAAGAAGCTTCGGGGCCGACCGTGGTCCCGGCGATTGCTCCATTGCGCGTACTTCCTGTCGGTCCTCCGGCAAAGAACAGCGTCGAAGGAATTTCCCTGGGCGGGGTGAAGATGCGTCCGTATGGGTTCATCAAGGCGACGATGGCCTATGACACGAGCGATCCGCGCGGCGATGATTTCATCGTTCCAGGATTCCTGAACTCGGATACAGGGCCGAACAAGAATCCGGAATTTCACCTCAAGGCCCGTGCCACCCGCATGGGTACCCGTTTCGAGTGGCCCGATGCATCTGGAAAGATGACCATCACGGGCCAGATTGAAGCGGATTATGAAGGCAACTTCAGCCGCGTCGATAACCGCAACGTCTCCAGCATTCGCAGCAATGCGTTGCAGTTAAGACTTGCCTACGGACGCATTGACTATGCGGCCAGCGACAAGACGGATGTGTTCTTCGAAGCTGGCCAGGATTGGACCATCTTCGGCTCGAGCGCGTTGATGAACCTGTTCGAAACGACGTTCTTTGGCGCGTATTGGGGCAACATTTACGAGCGTTCCCCGCAGTTCAGATTTGGCCTGGTGCAGAAGCTGGGTGGATCGCGCAATTTCAAGTTCACACCGGAATTCGCGATCATGATGCCCAGCGAAGGCATCGTTCCTGCGGACAGCGTTACCTGTACCATCACCAAACTAGACACAGCAACGAACTGCTCGTTTGTCAACGGGCTGGGCAATCAGCTCGGCTACGGCGAACGTCAGGGGGCGGATTACGGCGCGCCGGAACTGGAAGCCAGAACTGTGCTGGAGTTCCAGTTAGACAAGGCTCCCGGCGTGGTGCCTGCTCAGATTCTATGGAGCGGGTTCTACACCCATCGTCAAGCTACCGTGCTCGGATCAGCGGTACCGGCGGCTTACAAGGCCGACTTCCCGACCGGCGTAGATGTCACCACGCCCGGTTATGGAAACCAGGTAGCCGTGTCATTACCTACCCGATGGGTAACCGTAGTGGCCAGCGGATACATGGGAGCTGATATGCGCTTCTTTTTTGGCGATCAGCTCAATTCGGTTTACACCTACAGCGGAGGCCTTACCGGGTTGGCAACTGGAACCTCGGTTGATGGCGCTTCGACGATCACCTTCGGTACCAACGCAAACGGCGCCGGTGTGGTAGCTCCGCAGAAGCCGGTTCGCGACTACGGCGGGTTTGTGCAGGTTGGCATGCCGCTGTCGCGCTGGTTTAATGCCGATCCCAAGGGGCGCAATGCCGGTTGGCAAGCTTATCTGGAGTACGGCATCGATGCGTCCAACGCTTCCGACTTCCTGAAAGCCAAGGATGTGGGCGCCAAGGGGGCCGGACCGATCAAGAGCACTCTGAAGGCTCTCACGGTTTTCTACAAGCTGAACAACTATGTACAGTTCGGCTTTGAAGAGAGTCAGTATCAGAGCTACGCGGTTGAAAATGACCAGGGAAAGTGCACAACCCTGGTAGCAGGAAAACCGACCTGCACCTGGACCGACTGGCGCACAGAGTTCGGCCCGGTGTTCACCTTCTAGCAGGCCCGCGCAGTTGGCAGGCTTGGTCTCCAGTTGCGGCGCAATTTGGCGGGGAGACTCGTAAGCGGGTGTCTCCGCCAGACTTGTTGCCGGATCGACAGGTTACGTGTGCCTTAGCCAACCGTACGATTGTGCTCCGGTATGCTGTGCTTGCCAGACGGCAAATAGCTGGCGCCCTGAATTCCTGAACTACTCAGGATAGCCCGCGCAGTTGGGTGAAACGTTGACAGCACTCTTCACCTGGAAGTACCGCTGCTCTATGGAGCTCGAAGCACCGCCCGCCGGTGTCGTGTCGATGGTCCTCATCTCTGGTTTGCCGGTTAACCTGACTTCGTGTCCGACCAACTGCTTGAGCCCTCGATAGTTCGACAAGCGTTGAAACGTATTGTCTTTGTCAACCAGGATGTACTGTCCCTGCGACCGCCGCAAACAACCCTGGATCTCTGCGCTCACGGAGCCTTTTCCGGAACTTGTCGCAGCAGTTTCGGTTTGGGCCCTCCCCGCCGCTTGCAGCGAAGCCGCAGCCGCCAACGCCAGACCCAACAGCAAGACCTTGTTCATGTGCCTCCTTGGACCTCCGACCTCGAATGATCCCTGCAAGTGTCGCCCTCCCGGCCCTGGTCGGTCTCAGCTGATGCCAGGCTCTCGAAAGATTAAGAAAATGTTACGCCGGCGACAGAGGAAGCATTATATTGTTCTGGCGCACGCGCCCCGGACTAACAGCCTGGCCAGGCAGAGTGCCTGGCACGCTACCTTGTGAATGCAACGTGGTCTTCAGGAGGCTTTCTCATGAACACGTTTCCAATCATGCTGGGAACACTGTGCGTGTTTGCGCTGGCCTATCGTTATTACAGCGCGTTCATTGCTGCCAAGGTGTTGGTGCTCGATGACCGCCGCACCACTCCCGCCCACACCTACGAAGACGGCCACAACTACGTGCCGTCACCGAAGTGGGTTTTGTTCGGGCATCACTTCGCCGCCATCGCCGGCGCTGGTCCGCTGGTTGGGCCGACTCTGGCGGCGCAATTTGGATTCGCGCCCGGATTCCTTTGGATCCTGATCGGTGCAGTGCTGGCCGGTTGTGTACACGATTTCACCGTACTGGTTGCTTCGGTGCGACACAAAGGCAAATCGCTGGCCGATGTAGCGCGCACCGAAATTGGACACGGCGCCGGACTGGTGACCATGATCGCGCTGCTGTTCATCCTGCTGGTGACGCTGGCAGGATTGGGCGTGGTGGTGGTGAACGCACTGGCTAACAGCCCGTGGGGTGTGTTTACCATCGGCTGGACCATCCCGATTGCGATCGTCATGGGTCTGTACATGTTCAAGAGCTCGCCCGGACAAATAAAGATCGCGGGCCCCAGCGCGGTGGGCGTGGTTCTCCTGATCGCCGCAGTGATCGCCGGACGATGGTTTGCCGCATCACCTTACGCTCACTCACTCGACCTTTACGTGGCCACCAGATCACGCTGCTGATGGCCATCTACGGCTTCGTCGCGTCGGTTTTGCCCGTGTGGCTGCTGCTCGAACCCCGCGATTATCTCTCGACCTACATGAAACTGGGAACGATCGCGCTGCTCGTCATCGGCGTGTTCATTGTCCATCCTAATATTCAGTTCCCCATGATTACGCAGTTCGTGCACGGCGGCGGGCCTATCATCAAAGGAAAGCTGTTTCCGTTCCTCTTTGTGACCATCGCTTGCGGCGCGATCTCCGGATTCCATGCGCTGGTGTCTTCGGGAACAACCCCGAAGATGCTGTGGAAGGAAACCGATGCGCGGTTCATCGGTTACGGCGCAATGATGTGCGAAGGCCTGGTTGCGGTGCTGGCGCTGATTGCCGCCACTTCCATGTTCCCGGGCGATTACTTCGCCATCAATACTGCGCCGGCGGTTTTCGCCAAGCTGGGCATGCATACCGTCAACCTCGACATGTTCTCGAAGGAAGTCGGCGAACAGCTTGCCGGCCGTACTGGCGGAGCGGTATCCCTGGCCATCGGCATGGCGCAGATCTTCAAAGGACTGCCGGGAATGGCGACGCTCACCGGCTACTGGTATCACTATGCCATCATGTTCGAGGCGTTGTTTATCTTGACCACGGTCGATACCGGTACCCGCGTAGCGCGCTACGTCATGCACGAGTTGCTGGGCAGAGTACACAAGCCGTTTACCAACACCGCATGGCTGCCGGGCAACCTCGTGACCTCTGCGGTCGTTGTCTTCGCGTGGGGATATCTGATATGGACGGGAAACATCTCCACCCTATGGCCGCTGTTCGGAACCGGCAATCAGTTGCTGGCGACAATTGCGCTTGCGGTCACGACCACGTTCCTGGTGAATATGGGCAAGGTGAAATACGCCTGGGTAACTGCGGTCCCGATGGCTTTCGTCGGAGTGACGACACTGACCGCGGGCGTGCTGTCGATTAGGACCATTTATTGGCCGCTGGCGCACACTCCCGGAAAGCAATTCCAGGGTTACCTGGATTCCTTGCTGATGCTGATCTTTATCGTAGGCGTCGTGATCGTGCTGTTTGAAGCCGGGCGACGCTGCTGGGCAACGCTGCACGGCGCACCCATTCCGCAGGAAGCTTTCGGCAAACCGGAGATCGCTGGGGTCGAAATAGGCTGCTGCTGAAATCTCAACCACGGACGTACACGCTGTACATGGATCAAGGAGCATTGGGCGCTGCTCCTTCTGGTCCGTGCCCAGTTGTGAAACTCCGTGGTTGTTCCTTTCTGGGGGCTTCGCAAAGGAGTTACAGGTCTACGCTTCCCACAGAGCCTCATCCGTTGCAAATCTCACCTCTTCGGCCCCTCCAACGTTCCGCACCACTTCAGTGCAGTCAAGGGTGATAAGTTAGTTGTCAAGTGACGCATGAAGAAAACCAGGCAGCAGCGATCGAGCCAGGCAAAGACCTCGATGAAGACGGCGCATGAGCGGGTCCGCAGCGCCAGATCATGGCGATGGTTTGTTGTTGCGGCAGTGATAGTGGCTGGCGCCTTGGCGACCGTCGTATATTCGCAGCACGCTGAGAAATCGGAAGCTCAGATCCAGGGTCCAGTTGGAACTGCGGCCAGGTTCCTGCCGACGAAAGCCAATTCCGCACCGGCTCCCGGCCCTGCGCCTGAGGGCATGGTCTGGATCCCTGGCGGCGAATTCTCCATGGGGGCGAACGATCCGCCCGACATGGATGAGGTCGGCATGAAAGCGACCGAAGATGCGCGTCCCATCCATCGTGTCTATGTGGACGGCTTTTTCATGGACAAGACGGACGTTACCAATGCGCAGTTCGCCAAGTTCGTAATAGCCACCGGATACGTCACCATCGCTGAGAAGAAGCCCCGTGCGGAGGACTTTCCCGGGGCGCCGCCGGAAAATCTCGTGGCAGGCTCCGTTGTTTTCTCCCCGCCCGATCATCCCGTATCGCTCAACGATCACTTCCAGTGGTGGAGCTATGTACGTGGCGCCAACTGGCGTCATCCGCTAGGCCCAGGCAGCGATATCAAGGGCAAAGGCAACTATCCCGTGGTTCACATTGCCTACGCGGACGCTGAGGCCTATGCCAAATGGGCCGGAAAACGGCTGCCAACTGAGGCGGAATGGGAGTTTGCTGCCCGCGGCGGCCTGACCGGCAAGCCTTTCGTCTGGGGCGATTCCTTCCGTCCTAACGGCAAGTGGATGGCCAACACACATCAAGGACATTTTCCTGACCAGGACACCGGTGCTGACGGATACGCGGGGATAGCCCCAGTTGCGCAGTACCCGGCAAATGGCTACGGCCTTTACGATATGGCCGGCAACGTTTGGCAATGGATCAGCGACTGGTATCGTCCGGATTACTATCAGCAGCTAGCGGCAATCGGAGAGGTTGCGCGCAATCCTCAAGGGCCTGCTTCGTCCTACGATCCCGCGGAACCGAACCAGCCGAAGAAGGTCCATCGCGGGGGATCGTTCCTCTGCACCGACCAATACTGCTCGCGCTACATCGTTGGCACACGGGGCAAAGGCGAGGTGAGCACCGGCACCAATCACCTCGGCTTTCGGTGTGTGCAAGACGCGCCCCGAAAGACGCAAGCCGGCCCTGTTTCAGAGAATCACAGTTAGTGCTCGACAACCCGCGCATCTACTCTTCAATCCATGCCTGACGGTCGTCGATATGCCTTTCGAAATAGGACTTGGTAAGGCCTGGGCTCGGCTCTTAGGGCCCTTGTGAGCAAGAGCTCAGACAAAACGGGCGAAACTGTCGCGGTTTGAGATACGCTACGCCAGGTGCTGGCGCCTGGTCGGCCTGAGGCGTAGCTGGGTTAGGAACTCATCGTATGTATAACATCCAGGATTTCCGGCTCGGTCAAGACCCGGCTGGTCTGCTTGGCCAAATCAAGTATGGCAGCCACAATCTCGGGAGTGGCGGGAAGACCTCTGGAGGCAAGGTAATACACGACATTGGAATTGCCCGACATGTGTCCGATTTCGATCTCTTGTGTCCTGCCGATCCATGCTGCCGGCACTCCCGAATAGACCCTGTCAGCTAGCCATGACTCGCCTTTCTTCTTTGCCTTGATTACGGCTGAGGCGTGGACGCCGGTGGCCGTGCGAAAGGCATCGCGGCCCACGATTGGCATGTTGATCGGCATGGGAACTCCAGTGGCTTCCGACACGACCCGCACGTATTCCGGCAAGCGCGACAGATCGTCGTCGCGCATCCCCAGCAGCTTCATGTTCACCAGTAGCTGCTCGATGGGAGTGTTGCCGACGCGCTCGCCGACCCCGAGCGCCGTCCCGTGAACCCGTGTAGCGCCGGCCTCGGCCGCCGCCAGGCTATTGGCCAGATCGAGACCGCGATCACGGTGCCCGTGCCAGTCAATGCCGGCGTCGGCCCCTAGTTCTTTCAGCACCTCTCTTACCCATGAGACCAGGTTCCACACACCTTGCGGGACGGCAGCGCCGCAGGTGTCACACAGGCACAGCCGCTTCGCTCCCGCTTCAATAGCGGCCGCGAACAGAACGCGCAGGTGCTCGGGAGAAGAGCGCACGGTGTCTTCGGTGACATACATTACGTCCAAGCCTTCCCGCACCGCAAAGCGAATCGCCTCGCGCGTGTAGCGGAGGATGTCCGACAACTCCCATTCCTCCGCATACTGCCGAATGGGACTGCTGCCGATAAAGACGCAGGCTTCAATGGGCACTCCGGTGAGTTGCGTTACTTCGGCAATTGGTTGAATGTCCACCATCAGAGTTCGCGCAGCGCAGTTGGGACGGATACTCAGCCGCTGCTCGGAAATCTCGCGGCACAACCGCAGCACCGCTTCGCGCTGGTGCGGGCCCGCGCCCGGCAGGCCCACATCGGCGGTCTCAATGCCCAGGCTTTCCATCAAGTGAAGGATTTCGACCTTCGTCTCCAGCGAAGGGTCGGTCACCGAAGGACTCTGCAGACCGTCGCGCAGCGTCTCGTCATCGAGCATGACGTGGCCCGGATAGTGCGGGTTGCGCGGGCCGGCTTCCGCCCAGTCGTAGATAAGATCGCTTTGTTCGCCTGAGCTCATGCTGTCCTCCCGCGGTTAAGATTTGGCACTTTGAGCTTTGCCGAACTCCCGGGCACGCTGCAGCAGTTCGTCCGCTCCTGCCGTGTCGCCCGCAGCGCGGCGAATTAAGGCCAGGTGAAACAGGCTGCTCACTTCGCCAATGCTTTCATCCAGGCTGCGACGGAACTCGCGCTCGGCGGCAGCCGTTTCTCCGCGACGCTCGTGAATGACCCCAATGTGATAGTGCGCCATCAGATATTCCGGAGTAAGCGCGATCGACTGCTGAAAGTGATTGAGAGCTTCTTCCAGTTCGCCGGCATGGAAGAGTGACACGGCCAGACGATAATGCGCGGCATTGTAATTGGGATCGATTTCCAGACATTGCCGGAAGGCGCGGATGGCCTGCGGCATGTTTCCGTGATGGTACCAGGCAACGCCCAGATCGTAGTGCGCCAGCAAGAACGTGGGGGCCAGGGCGATGGCGTTTTCGTAGCGCTCGATCGCCAGGTCAAGCGTGCCCTGGTGAAAATAGAAGGTACCCAGTATGTGGTTTGCCAGCGCGTTGTCCGGTTCGGATTGTAATAAGCGCTCCAACTGCTGGCGGGCCTCACGGCTGTTGCCGTCCTTTTCCTCGACGAGCGCGTGCAAAATCCTGTGATCGAGGAACGCATCGCGCAGGAAGAGTCCACACTCAGCACAAAACTTGTCTTCCGCAGCTGCTTTGCGTCCGCAACGGGAACACCGCACTGGCGCAACGGACTTGTGCGCGGAAGATTTGGCGGTCTTGCGAACCGGTGTTTTCTTACTCTTAGCAAGCTTCTTCATAGACATTTCTTAATCCTCCGACTGCGTCGGGTCCAAAGCACACTCCAGACACAGTCTGTCCGAAGGATGAAAGCCCTGACTGCGGAAAAAACCAAGGAGACCGAAGTCGCCCCAGGAAACCTCGGTCCTCACGGTACTAATACGCAATGCGGCCAGATTGAGCCGCAACTGGCGCATGAGTGCCCGGCCAACCTTCTTGCCGCGCCAGCGCGGGTCGACGGTAATCGCGTCGATAGAAGCGGAAGGCTCCAACACCCCATATTCGCCGTAGTAAAGCGATCCGATGGCGAAGCCGACAACCTGGTTTTCCAACTCCGCCACTAACGAGATCTGCAAGCTGGCCAACGTCACCGCGCGCTGCAACATGATTTCAAAATACCGCGGACGGCGGCGCCCGGTGGCAGCGGCATCAATTTCCACCACGGCGTTCAAATCATCTGCGCGCATGGTGCGCACAAGAATGGCATCGGTCTCCAGCACGCCGGCTTCTTCTTCATTCTTCGTCAACATGGCTTACCTCCCGCCTACACTCCTCCCAGGAATTGGCCCGCATCGACGCGCAGAATCTGGCCCGTCATCCGGCTGCCGCCCGGACCGCATAAAAAGAGGGTTGCCGCTGAGATGTCGGCAACGTCGAGCAGGGTCCCGAGCAGGCTTTCCGCCTCGGCGGCCCGGCGAACATCGGCCGGCAACGCCTCAGTCAGGCGCGTGCGCACCCAGCCCGGCTCTATCACATTCACCGTAATCCCGAATCGCCCCGTCTCGCGCGCCACACTCTTGGCCAAACCGAGCAGCCCGGCTTTGCTCGCGGAGTACGCCGAAGTACCGAATTTTCCTCGCGAGCCGTTGATGGAGCCGATCAACACAATTCGCCCACCGCCACCCTGACGCATCAGTGGAATCGCGTGCCGCAGCACCAGAAAAGCTCCACGCAGATTCACTGCCTGGATCCTGTCCCAGTCTTCGACCGCGAGCTTCCACACTACTGCCTCACGCGAGATCCCAGCAGCATGGACCAGAATGTCGAGCCGTCCATGTTGCTGAAAGAATTGCTGCACAGCAGATTGAACGGATTCATCGCTGCGCACATCACACTGCAGCCAGGGAAGCTCGTCCTCCGGCGGCGGCGCGAGGTCGAGCGATGCCGCTGCCGCGCCCGCTTGCTGCAAACTGCAAACAATCGCGCTGCCGATTCCACCGCAGCCGCCGGTGACTAGAGCGGCCTTACCAGCTAGTTCGTGGCTGGCCGTCATGCTGTAATCCCCGCGGGTTTCGATAGCGTGCGATGTCGGTACGCTCCCCACAGGGCAGCTCCCAGAGCTCCCGCATAGATGGCGTGCGGATGGGTCCGAACCTCAATGTCCAGGCCGTCCTCCTGTGCCTTTTCTCGCAGAGCCTGCGCCAAGCCAATGTCGGCCGACAGTCCGCCCGTGATCGCTACCGGCCCATGCACATCGATCGCGCGCAACAACTTCAGGTAGCGACCAGCCATCGATAGATGTATGCCTTTGAGAATGTCGGAAGGAGAGATGCCCCGGCTCACCATGTTGATCACGTCGGTCTCCGCCAGCACCGCGCAGATACTGCTTACCGCCTGTGGATTGCCTGCCTTGCTTGACAAAGGTCCGACATCTTCCAAGGTGATGCCCATGTAGCGCGCCACGTTTTCCAGAAACTGCCCGGAGCCGGAAGCGCATTGGCTGGTCATGCGATAGGCTAGAACGCGGCTGCGCTGGTCAATGCGCATGGCGCGCGCATGTAGCGCGCCTACATCAAGCACGGCGCGCACCTCCGGCATCAGAAAAATGGCGCCCCGGGAGTGAGTCGTCATTCCGTAGAAGTGTCCTCGGCGAAAGTCCACCAACTCCCCTTCGCCGGTGCTGGCGACGTAGCAGACTTCGTTCGCAGCCACGCCCGCCTGGCGGAGAGCTTCCTCATATCCTTCATTCACGACCTTGCGCAACTCGCGGCGCCGTATGCGTTCGGTGAGCAGCGCAAGGACCTTCGGCGTCGCTACCGCGGTTCGAAAGCAGCACGGCGATCTTCACCGCGCTGGAGCCAACGTCTACTCCGGCGGTGATCTGCTGCTCCGTTGAGCGATTCCTCGCACGAGTGCGGCAGACAGGGTCATGCGTTGGCCTCCGCGCCGCGCAGCGCAAATAATGCCGCTCCCAGAGCGCCGGTGTAAATCGAATCGGCTGAAATGTTG
Source organism: uncultured Acidobacteriaceae bacterium (assembly GCA_963782505.1). Lineage (GTDB taxonomy): Bacteria > Acidobacteriota > Terriglobia > Terriglobales > Acidobacteriaceae > CAVVDY01. The sequence continues at coordinate 240,088 of CAWAKG010000016.1, forward strand.
AGCACCCGCTCGCCGTAATTCTCCTTCACCAACTCACGCAGAGCGGCCACCGCCGCCGGATTTCGCGCCACGCCGCCAGTAAAGGTGAATTCGTCCTTCACGCCTCCCGAGCGCGCCAGCAGCGACATGGCCCGCAAAATTACAGCCCGATGCAGACCGGCAAGTATGTCCTCGCGCCGCTGGCCCAGCGAAAGGCGCTCGCGCAACTCGGCGCCGGCGAAGACCGTGCACGTGCTGTTGATCTTCACCCGGCATTGGCTTTGCTGCGCCAGTGGTCCCAGCTCGTGCAAGGCCAGGTTCATCTCGTCAGCGATATATCCCAGATATCGCCCGCACCCCGCCGCACAGCGATCATTCATCTGGAAGCTGACCACCAGCCCGTCAGCATCCACCTGGATCGCCTTGGTGTCCTGCCCTCCGATGTCCAGCACAGTGCGGGTATTGGGAAACATGGCGTGCGCTCCCAGCCCGTGACAGAGAATCTCACTGCGAATCTGTTCCTTCGGAAAGGGCAATCGCTGCCGGCCATAACCCGTGCCGACGGTGTTCGCTTCGACGATCTCGGTGGCGCAGGTCGTCTCGACCGCCGCGCGCAGTTCTGTGAGCCGTCCCTTGCAAGACGAGACGCTCCGCCTGCGAGAGTACGCTCCAGCGCGTCCCGTAGCTGGGTATCGAAGCTCGGTGCGGGCGGTTGCGTTCTCCACTACGAGGATGGCGGCGTCGAACAATCCACACAGCAGGTCGAAGCTGATTCCGGCAGGATCGCTGTTTTGCTTCCGCCAGTTGCATGTAGTCCGCCGTCGCAACGTCGCGAAAGAAGTCGCTCTTGCGAACCGCCAGCTCGCTGAAGTGGCCTGCCGCGCTGTCGACCATGCCATCCATGATGCTGTCGATAGCGCGGTTCAGCTCCTTAGCGTGATGGCGGTGGCGCGGGTCATGCGCAATGTGGTGCAGCGCGTCGCGCAGAGTTGGCGAGCTGGTCGAGATGCTGCCGGAAACGGAAGTTCCGCGCCAAAGCGAGACAGGAAGGCTTTCTCGACTTCAGCCAAGGCCGGATCGCCGCTGATGGCCTGCCGGATAAGCGTGAAGCGGGTGCGCACTAGAGCTTCCTCGCGCACTACCTGACAGGCCACGTCGTAGTTACTGCGGGTGTTGGTGATGCCCCGGCCGATTACCTCGCCCGCATCGTTCAACACAACCGCCTTTGTCGTCGTGGAGCCAAGGTCAATGCCGATGTGGATGCGTAGCGCGCTCATGCGTTCACCCCCGCGCGCCGCTGGTCCAGCATCTGGAGATAGCTCTCAATTCGGTTCTTGATATTGGCAGCAGAGAAGTAACGAGGGTCTACCAGGTCGCTTTCGATGAAGCCGCCTGGGACTCCGGTTCTTTGCTCGAGCTGGCGCAGCATGAGGAGCTGTCCCACGCTGAAGGAGTTGCAGCTCTTGATGCTGTTGATCATGAAGCCATCGGCGTGGTACTCGCGGATGTAGCGCTCCAGCAGATCGACGCGCGTGGGCAGTCCGAGGTTCGTGTAACACCCCATGCAGTACTCGGCCAGTGTCTCCAGCGGGCGCGCGGCATCGTGACGAAAGCCTAAGTCGTACAGCCCTCCAACCTTGGTATAGCTGCTGGCCACAATCACTGCGCCTTCTTCGTGAAACATCTTCCAGAACTCGCGGAAGCTGGTCCAATTCGGCGGACCTTCCACCACCAGCCGGTAGCGTTCTTTCCCCTGCGCTCCATCCGGCGTTAGCGGCCCCAAGCCATCGCGCAGCCGCGCCTCTACCTCTTCGCGCAAGGTGCGGTAGTACGGCGACTCCCTCAGGGGTACCACGAAACGCGGTGAACATCGGCCCGATGTAGTACACGCCGCCGAAGTAAGCGTCGATCGGAGAAGGCACGTGCTTGGCCGATTCCAACACCCAGACCAGATCATCTTCGGCCTGCGCCGATAGCCTTAGCGCCTCGCGCAGCCGGTCTTCGTCGTAGCGGAGTCCACTTACTTGTTCGAGCTTGGGGATCACCTCGGTGCGCAGTTGCTGCACGATGTAGTCGACATGATGCGGCAGAATGCGGCCTTCCGACTGATACGGAACGTGCAGCATGGCGACCGGGCAGTCGTATTCCTGGCGCAACAGCTCGAACCACTTCATGAAGGTGAAGCAGCCGGTGTAGGAAAGCAGCAGCAGGTCAGGCGGAGGCAGCCGCTCGCCGGTGGGGCCGATATTGCCCTTCTTCAGCATCCCGATATCGCACTTCACATACGTGCAGACGTCTTCGCTGTGCCCGTGCTTCTCCGCTTCTGCGATGTAATCGCCCGACAACTTCCTCATGCCGGACTGCAGCGCGTTGATTTCGGGTAGCACCGGCAGCAGATTGAACGAGCGCAGCAGCTCGGTGAGGTTGCCGGGAACGAAGGTATACACAACCTTGCGGCCCGTCTGCGGGGCGCGCGAGAGCTCAGCTGTAGTGGCCGGCAATCATCTGCTTTTGCAGCAGCATGCTGCGCTCTTTGCTGACCTCTTCGGCGACCTTGCGATGCGCGACCGTCATGCTTCACTCCACAGCCGAATGGAATCGGAGAACGTCCCCACCTGCTCGCGAATGACAGCAAACTGGCCGGTGTCCTCGCTATATTTGAATTGCGTGTGCGGGATGCCTTCGCGTTCGAGTTGCGCCACAAGCATGGGCTGCTCCAGCAGCGCGGGATCACAAAAGCTGGGCGCGCAAAAGACCACGCCATCAGCGTGGTTGCGACGGACTGATTCCACCAGCGACCGTCCGCGCTCTCCCTCGGGCAGGTAGCGGACGGCGGTCTCGGCGCTCTGCGTGAGAAACGCCTCCACCAGGGCCTGCAACGGATCGCCGTCGGTCGAAACGTCTCCGATGATCCATCGCAGCCCGAGCAGCAGATCATCATCCACAATAAAGCAGCCCGCGCGCTCCAGCGTAAGCAGCAGGCCGAGCGGAGGCTGTTCGCAAAACATTCCCACCAGAACTACACGGCTCTGATCGCGTTCGTGCCGGTCGGTTTGCATTTGCGCAAGCCGCAAGTATTGCCCCAGCAATTCGGTGTGCTCCTCCGGAGGAAGTACATTCCCCGCCCGCAGGATCGGATAAACCTCCGCTATCGGAAAGAACCACGGCCTCAGGCTGCGAGCCTGATACAACTCGCGAATCGCAGCGCGATTTTCGTTATAAACGGCGATGCTGCTTCTCAGGGCATCATCAGAAATCGGCTGGCCCGCCAGCCGGACGAAATCGTCGCGCAACGCTTCCAGTTCTTGCCGCCAAAACAACCCGCCCACGTTCGAGTCAAAATTCTGCGGCAAGTCCACATAGCGGACGTAGCGCTCGGGAAAAAGCAGTCTCCACATGCCGGAGAGGTTGCGAATCACGTCGCAGATGGAGGGAAACAACATTCCATCCAGCACATCGAGGCGGCGGCTGAGAGCAAGTTCGATGGTGCTGCGTGGAATATGGCAGATATAGCTCTGGAAGTAGGCGTCCCCGCGGATGATCTCGAGGCGTTCGCCCGCGCCCATAATCCCGACCGGCAGCATACCTGCGGCGTGAATCAGCTCGCGGGGAACGTAGATCGGCATGTGTCCGATGACCTTGCGGCCGGGTGAGGCGTCTTTCCATGCATGCACTGCTTTCAACTCGAGGTCGTCGATCAAGCCCCTGCGCGTATTCGATCAGTCTCGCCAGGTCACGCCCCGGCTCCCCGGGCTCAAGTTTCGGCTCCGCTATGCTGCGAGCGTCCATCATTTTGCCTTGTCCGAGGCCTGCGCCGTCCAGGGAGCGATCTCCTCGATCAGCTTTTCGCTCCACGAGGCGCCCTCCGCCAGTCTCCGCCGCAGCAGGACAAAATCCACCTCGCGCTGGTCTTTCGTGCCGTAGTGAAAGGCGCGGAAGCCGGCGCGCGCTTCGGTCATCATGTTGAGCGAGAGCCAGGCGCGATTGGTCTCGCGGTTGCGGTCCCAGTGTTCCAGCTTGTGCTTGCGTAGGCTTTCGATTGTCTTAATGAGGCAATCCGGCATGGTATAAAGCAGGTGCGTGGACAGTGATTCCACCGCCTCATCCAGCAGACTCAGATCGACAGTTCCTTTCGCCAGCAGAGACTTCCCTGCCTCGCGCTCTGCGCCGCCCTTGTAGTCTCCAATGACCAGCCGCCCGTATTCGTCCAGAACGCGATCGCTAATGACGAGCGGATTCGCCGTCCATTTCCCGTCCACCTTCAGCGCCGGGACAATCTGCGTCAAGCCTCCCAGCCAATAGAAGCGATGAGCGCTCCACTGCTGGCACAGTGTGCCGCTGAACATTGCCCGTTCCATGCCGACGAACAGGGGCAGGAAATCGGTCGAACCGCCATCAGGTGCGGAGCCATGCCGCGGGCCAGCCTGGCTGAAGACCGCCAGGTCGCTGGCGACCGAGAAGTCGCACGCCATACCCACTTCCTGACCGCCGCCTACACGCATACCGTTGACGCGACATATGACCGGCTTGTCGCATTGCAACACCGCGGTGACCATGTCGTTGAACAGGCGCATGTACTGCCGGTATTCACCGGGATGGCCAGCGTAGTTCTCAGCGTACTCGCGTGTGTTGCCGCCGGTACAGAACGCGCGCGAACCCGCACCCGTCAGCACCACCGCAACGGCCGCACGATCATTGCTCGCCGCTCGCAGCGCCAGGATGATCTCTTTCACCATGTCCGTCGTGTAGGCATTGAGCTCCGACGGATTGTTTAGTGTTATCCAGACGTTGTGCAGGCTCTCGACCGGCGCGCCGGCGCGATCTTTTACCGCCCGCTGTTCCACCAGAATCGAACGCGTGGGAAAGGATTCAATCAGGTTGTGATCGTGCACGCTTGTCTCCTTAGTTATTACGGTTGCTGCTGCGCGGCCTTGGCTTTCGGAACGAGAATCGCGCGCTTGCGAATTTCATGCCGCGCCACGGCTTCCAGCACAGCAGGGGCCTCGTCCAGCGAATGCAGCTCAACATAGGGCTCGAGGACCACCTTCCCATTCAGCACCAGGGCCAGTGCGTCCGGATATTGTTCCGGGGGACAGCCCCAATTGCCGCGCGCAGTGGCATCCAGGGCCATCAGGTTGGACAGGCGCAGTTCCACCTTCTTAGGCGTGAAGCCAACCACGGCCAGATAGCCTCCGGGATCGAGCAGCCCAAATGCGGTAGTCTGGCCTGCCGGGGTGCCGCTAGTCTCGAAGATCTTCAGGCCGATTCCCTTGCGGCCTGATTCCTTTACGAACGCTCGCACGGCGGCCTTCAATTCTTTTTCGTTTACGGAACTCGCGTCCAAGCCGAGCGACGCACCGTGTTGACCAGCCAAATCGAGCCTGCTTCGGTCGACATCGACGGCAATGACGGCGGCGCCCAAAGCCGCTGCGATCTGTACGCCGAATCCGCCTACGCCGCCGACACCGACAAATACGGCAACATCGTTGGCTCCCAACCCGGAGCGGCGTATCGCTTCATAGGGCGTGGTAACGGCGTCGGCCACAACGGACAGAAGATCGAGTGTCATCCCGCCAGGCAGATCTGGCGGAACCGCACAAAGTCCTCGCGCCGGAACCCGAACATGGGTAGCGAAGCCGCCATCACCATCGTTGCCAGGCATAAACTGCCGGCGACAGATGCTCGGCTGAGCGGCGCGGCAAGGAGCGCAATCCCCGCAAGGAATAACCGCGGGAACAACAACATCGCGCCCCTCCCACTCGCGGACGCGTTCGCCGGCGGCAACCACACTGCCGGAGATTTCGTGCCCTAGCGTGAGCGGCAGCGGAGCACGGGTGGGAACGCCGTCGCAAGCAAAGCCGACATCGGTGTGGCAGACGCCGCAGCCGACGACCGCGATCACGACTTCATCAGCCTGCGGCTCGAGAGAAGAAAATTCGTAGCGCTCCAACCGCCGGGCAGGAGCCGTCAGACGGTATCCATAACCAACCAGTGCAGAAGACAAAGCAGCTAATTCCCTGGCCCCGATTCTGCTGAACGAGTAATCTGGGGGCCCTTGCTACTTTACTCACTGATGAACCAGGACTCTGTGACCTGGGTCACTAGGCTGAGTGAGAAAGAGTCGCGCGGAGGGGATTCAATTCGAGGTTAATATTCTAGGTAAAAAGAGTTCTCGACTAGCACTTTTGCAGTACGCGAGCCCAGAGTTCTAAGTGTAGGCTTTTTCTGGCTTTGTCTTAGGCTACAAATTGCGCATCTGACTGGCTCGCACTCGGCGTGGACCCCTGGGAGTAGAGAGGCAAATATGAAAACGAACCTAGCGCGATGGATCTTCGTGCTGTTGGCATTGCTCGGCGTCGGCATGCTGGTTTCCTGCAAGAAATCGGAGGCACCATCGCAGACGGCTCAAACTGGTGCGCAGCCTCCGGCGGAGGAACGCGTCGAGCGCAACCCTGACCGTAACGCCTACTTCGGTGAGGAGCACATTCATACCAGTTGGTCGGTGGACGCCTGGCTGATGGGCAACCGGATCACCGGCCCGGACGACGCGCTCAAGTATGCCCAGGGCCAGACCATCAAGCACCCCATGGGCTACGACATCAAGATCGACACCCCCATGGACTTCATGGGCGTCACTGACCACTCGGAATATGTGGGCGTGACCAAAGCAGCGAACACGCCCGGCTCCTACGTAAGCAAATTACCTGAGGCGCAGCCGCTCATTCTCCAGGATCCGAATAACCAGGCGGACGTTCAGAAGACCTTCACCTATCTCGTGAACCTAATGGCCGGGGCCCCGGTGAAGGCCTTCATGAGTCCCGAGGTGGCGGGCAGTATTTGGAAGGAGAACGTCAAGATCGCCGATGAAAACAACCACCCCGGCAAATTCACGGCGTTCTGTTCTTACGAATGGACTTCCATGCCCAACTTTCGCAACCTGCACCGCAACATCTTCTTCCGGGACTGTACCCACATACCGGAGATGCCCTACAGCGCGCTGGATTCCTACCACCCCGAAGACCTCTGGAAATGGATGGACGCACAGCGTAAGGCGGGCAACCAGTTGCTGGCCATCTCGCACAACGCCAATTTGAGCGACGGCTGGATGTATCCCGTTGACCTGGACAGCTTCGGACGTCCCATCGATGCTGCCTGGGCTGCCGACCGCGACCTCAACGAGCGCCTGGTCGAGATCAAGCAAATCAAGGGTGCATCCGAGACCCACCCCCTGCTCTCACCCACCGATGAGTACGCCAGTTACGAGATCTTCGCTGGCGGCCTGCTGGGTCAGCCCGCCACTGGTGGCCGCATCGATCACATTCAAGGCAGCTTTGCCCGCCAGGCTTACAAAGACGGCATCGCCATGCAGGACGTGCGCGGCTATAACCCGTACAAATTCGGCATGGCCGCGGGCTCCGACTCGCACAACACCGGCAGCCCCTATCGCCAGGACAACTTCTACGGCGGTCACGCCCAAATCGACGGCACCGTGGACCGGCGCTTCGCTGGAGTGCTGGCCTTCGGCACCTTGGACGTGCGCTACGAAAATCCCGGCGGCCTTACCGGTGTGTGGGCTGAGGAAAACACCCGCGAATCCATCTGGGACGCCATGTACCGCAAGGAGACCTTCGGCGTTAGCGGCCCGCACATCAAGGTGCGCTTCTTCGGCGGGTGGAACTACAGCAAGAGCATCTTCGACGCCAAAGATTGGGTGCATCAGTCCTACACGAACGGGGTCCCCATGGGCTCGGACCTCCTCGCGATGCCTTCAGGAGGAAAGGGTACGGCCCCGACGTTTGTTATATGGGCAGTGAAAGACCCGAGCTCGGCCAACCTTGACCGCATCCAGGTCATTAAGGGCTGGACGCAGAACGGCCAGAGCTTCGAGAAGATCTTCGACGTGGCCTGGTCGGGCGACCGCAAGCCCAACAAGTGGACGGGCAAGGTTCCTCCCATCAAGAGCACCGTGGACCTCGAAAAGGCCACCTACACCAACGACGTGGGTTCGACGGAACTTAAGACCGTCTGGACCGATCCGGAGTTCAACGCCAGCCTGCACGCCTTCTACTACGCCCGGGTGCTGGAGATTCCCACTCCGCGTTGGACGCTGATTCAGGCAGTCAAGAACGGGCTTACTCCGCCGAGCGTGGTTCCGCTCACCGGACAGGAACGCGCCTGGACCTCACCCATCTGGTACACACCGAGCGCCGAGGCGCGCAAAGCCGCGCCTGCCGGCATGACCGTCGCCGACCTCAAGGCAAAAGGGGCAACCGCGTTGGGTGATGCGCAACTGAAAGCTTTAATCGTGGGCAAGGCCTTCTGGGTGCGCAATAACGTCACCGGCGAGCAGTTCAGCGTCAGCTACACGCCCGACGGCGACACCAACGCATGGCACCTGAGTTCCGATTCCACCCTGCCGAGCGATGTCGGCAATCCGATACGCAACGGCTATCAGGGGATCACGACGCCCTACAAGATCGAAGGCGGCAAGTTAATAACCAAGGTCCAGCAGGATCCCTACTCGGTCACCATCTATAAGCTGGGCGACACGTATTACGGTGCCCGCAGCAATGAATTCGGTTACGCCAACTACGAGATGATTCCTTCGCCACAGTTTGTGGTCAATCCGCTGATGGCTATGCTCAACCAGTTCTCCATTGAGCTGGGGCTAACGGAAGAGCAAAGGCAGCAGATTCTCCCCTTCCTGCAGGGAGAGATCATTCCGAAGCTCAAGGCGCTGAAGAAGAACACCTCGCTCAAGCCGCTAGACAAGTTGGAGCAGTTGAAGCAAATCAGCGACGAAGTCGACGCCAAACTTACGCCTCTCCTCAATCAAGAGCAGCAGCAAAAGTTCCAGGCCATCCGCGACGAGCACCGGCGGGAACTGATTGAGAAACTGGGCGGAGAGGCAATGCAGAAAATCGATAACGGTGTGAATGCATTCTTCGATCAGCATGCGCAGAGCAAGAAATAGGAGACTTTCTCGGTGAGGACGTCAGGACGCGCGCCGCGGATCTCACCAGCCATCGCTGGTGAATGTCAATGAAGCTGCTATTGGTAATCGCAAGCCTGGGCGAAGCGGCCACAGGCGTCATCGTGCTCGCGTATCCGCTAATCGCCGCCAGGGCATTGTTTGCAGCAGAAATCAGCGGAGTGGGCGTGATCATGAGCCGCCTGGCCGGCATTGCCCTGATTGGTCTGGGCGTCGCCTGCTGGCCCGGCAGCCCCGCCGTTCAGCAGCTCTATGGAATGCTGACCTACAGTGTGCTGGCTATGCTTTACCTCATCTTCGTCGGCGTAGGCGGCAAAGCGGTCGGGCCGCTCTTGTGGCCCGGAGTTGCCCTTCATGCAATGCTGACCGTTCTTCTGGGCGGCTCGTGGTTGAGGCGTCGATGATTATCCCCCAAGCAGAGATCAGCTTCGTGACCGAACCTCAGATGGCTTGGACCGGCAACTGGGCATGGGGTTTGCCTCTGATCATCACGACCGTGATCATCCATGTCTTAGGACTCGGGCTTTTAGGCCGAGGTGTCGGTTGCGTGTCCAGCGGTAAGGTAGAGCGCCGCCATCCCATGGCTACGTTCGTGGCGGTCATGGGCGCCACAACGTTGTTGGCCACCAGCCTCCACGCGTTGGAGGCCAGCATTTGGGGGTCCGCCTACCTGCTTGTCGGGGCTTTGCCAGACTCACGGACTGCGATGCTGTATTCGCTAAGCGCGATGACAAGCTACGGACACGAGAATCTATTTCTGGAGAACCACTGGCAGCTCATGGGAGCGATGGAGGCGCTAAACGGATGGCTGCTGTTCGGGCTAACTACCGCTTTTCTGTTCGGCATGATTGAGAGGGTCGGGTTATTAAGCCATAAGGGAAGGCCCTAGCCGCTTCTGCTCTTTCGAAGCTGCACCATTGTGGCTTGCCGGCCGGCGGGAAAGAAAGAGTCCGGGAAAATAGTGGCACTTTCATTTATTGGCGTTGGCTACAACTTATGCGGAATGCTGCAACATTTGATCCGTCTGATAGGCTGATGGAACTCCCCACCTGAGGTGCTGCCGTTGAAACAGACGTTGACTGCGTTGTTTGGCCTTGCTGTACTTCTTTCGATTCTGACCGGTTGTAAGAGCAAGGAAAGCGACCGCGCAAAAACCGCCGAGTCAGGCAGCAACTCGCCCGCCGCCTCACAGGCCACGGACGCGCGCCCGGCACGTAACCCGCTGAAGAACGCCTACTTCGGCGATCTGCATCTGCATACGGGCTATTCCATGGATGCCTTCGCCTTCGGGACCAGAACCACCCCTGAGGATTCGTACAAGTATGCGATGGGCGAGACCGTGGAATACATGGGCAAGCCGCAGAAGCGTAACGCCCCTCTCGACTTCCTTGCCGTTACCGACCACGCCGAATATCTCGGTACCGTCCGCGAATCCATCAACCCCAACGGCCCCTTCGCCAAAACCGAGTGGTTCACCACCATGACCAGCACCGATCCCAAGGTCAGTGGCGCGGCGTTCCACAAATTGCTCGGCTCTACCATGGTCAACAAGCCGATTGCGGAGTTCAATCGGCCCGAAGTGCTGCGCTCCACATGGCAAGCCTATTCCGCCGCCGCCGACAAGTACTACCAGCCCGGAAAGTTCACCACCTTCATCGGCTTCGAATGGACCTCCATGCCGCAGGCGCAGAACCTGCATCGTTGCGTGATCTTCAAAGGCAAGGGCCCCGACATTCCCTACACCGCCTTCGAGTCGGTCGATCCCGAAGACCTCTGGCGCTATCTCGAAGCCCAGCGCAAGCTCGGCTTGGACGTAATTGCTGTTCCGCACAACGGCAACATCAGCAACGGCCTCATGTTCAGCACGAAGGACCTGTCAGGCAAACCGCTGACCCGCGATTACGCCGAGCGCCGCATGGCCAACGAGCCCCTCGCCGAAATTATTCAGGCCAAAGGTCAGACCGACACCAGTCCGGCGCTGTCACCCACCGACGAATTCGCCAACTTCGAGATGTTTGTGTATCTCCTCGACGGAAAGTCGAAAGCGAAGTCGGCTACCGGAAGCTTCTTGCGCCAGGCCTATGGCGTAGGCCAGGAACTCCAGCAAAAACTGGGTGTCAACCCTTTCAAATATGGCATCGAGGCGGGAACTGACTTTCATTCCGGCATAACTTCGACCGAGCCCGACAATTACCCCGGCTCGCACGGAAACCAAGACAGCGATCCTCGGACTGTCGTCACCGCCACGGAATCGGTTGTTGGCGAGCCACCGACCGCCCTCAGCTCCGGAGGCCTCACCGGCGTCTGGGCCGAGGAGAACACCCGCGAAGCCATCTTTGCGGCCTTCAAGCGCAAAGAGACCTTTGGCACTTCGGGCGCGCGGATTAAGGTCCGAATGTTTGCCGGTTGGAATTATCCCAAAGACTTGACCAAACAAGGGGATTGGGTGAAGGCCGCTTACGATGGCGGCGTGCCCATGGGCGGCGACCTCACAGCACCATCAGGAGCGGCGGCTCCCACCTTTGTCGTTCACGCGGTTAAGGACCCCGAAAGCGGCAATCTCGATCGCATTCAGATCATCAAAATTTCGACCAAGAACGGTAAGAGTCAGGAGAAGATCTACGACGTGGTATGGAGTGGAGACCGCAAGCCCGATCCGAAAACCGGCAAGGTCCCTACCGTAGGCAACACAGTTGACGTGAAGACGGCCACCTACAGCAACTCAATCGGCGCGACCGAGTTGATCGGCGAGTGGACCGATCCGTCCTTCGATCCCACGGCGTACGCAACCTACTATGCCCGTGTGCTCGAAATTCCCACGCCACGCTGGTCTACTTATTGGGCCGCGAAGCTCAACCTGCCCCCAAATCCGAATGTACCGGCGTCAGTACAGCAGCGCGCGTGGACGTCGCCCATTTGGTACTCGCCGGCAAAACCTTAGGAGTTGTGTTGTTGAATGAGTGAAGCCTCAGTAGAAATTGTGCCGGATGGACAGGACACATTCCCGGAATCTGTACCGCAACATTCTTTTTTCCCAGTCCTGACGCGCTGGCTGCGCGAGCCCCTGCTGCACTTTCTGCTGATTGGCGCTGTGCTGTTTGGGCTTTACGCCTATATGCATCGTGGCCGCATCGGAATCGAATCGTCGAAACAAATCGTTCTCAGCCTCGACGAACTGCGCCAGATGGACATGTACTTCCAGTCTCAGTGGCATCGTCCGCCAACCGAGCAAGAATTCCAGGCCATGGTGGAAGACAAAGTCCGCGAGGAGGTCCTTTATCGCGAAGGCCTGGCAATGGGTTTGGACAAAGACGACGAGATCGTCAAGCGCCGCATGGCGCAGAAGATGGAGTTCCTCTCCGAGGATGTTGCGGCCGCGCACGAGCCTTCTACCGCCGAACTGAAGGCCTGGTTCGAAAAGAACACTAGCAAGTTTGCTCTGCCCAGCCGCTATAGCTTCCGCCACCTTTATTTCTCGCCTGACCAACGCGGCAAGAACGCGCACGACGATGCCGCAAAAGCACTGGCCAAAATCGCCGGCCAGCCCGAGGATTCCAAGCTCGCTGCGTCGATGGGTGACCGCTTCATGTTCCAGGATTACTATGGCGACCGCACGCCCAGCGCGATTGCCAAGGAGTTCGGGCCGCCCTTTGCGGTGGCGGTCGAGAAGTTGAAGCCGGGATCGTGGCAGGGTCCGGTTGAGTCCGGCTACGGATGGCATCTGGTGTTTGTCGATACCGTCATTCCTGGCCGCATCCCCGCTTTTGAGGAGATGGAAGCGGACGTGAAGACGGCCTGGCTCGCCGCACAGAAGCAACAAGCCTGGCAGAAGGCTTACGCGGAAATGCGGGCCAAGTACACTGTGCTGCTGCCGGCTCCACCCGACAAGGAAGCCGCTCAGGCCCCGGTTCCTCCTCCGAAGACAAAAGTTCCGACCTCATCCGGTGAGGGTCCGCTGTGAGACATCGCGTTTTGAAGGGGCAGGCCTTTCGGCGTGCCGCTAAGCCCACGATGTTTATTAACTCGATCGGACTTCAGTCCGCGAGGGGGCGCTTTGGGATTGCTTTCATTCTGTTGCTTTTCGTCGCGATGTCGGCTTCGGTTGTCTCGGCGCACGAGGCGCGTCCCGCTTATCTCGAAGTCAAAGAAACCGCGCCCAACCAATTCAGCGTGTTGTGGCGCACACCGGTCCTTGCCGGTATGCGCCTGCCGGTGTTGTTGAAGCTTCCCGACGACGTCAAAAACTTGCGAGAGCCTGCCGTGCAGGAGTTGTCAGACTCTTTCGTCGAGCGCCGTTGGATCGACGCCGGCCCTCAAGGTCTCGCAGGCAAGCGCATCGAGTTCCCCGGACTGCAACTGACCATCACCGACGTGCTGGTGCGGGTCGAGATGCTGGACGGCCGCAAGTGGACGACGATTGTCCATCCTTCGCAAGCCTGGGTGGAGATTGCCGCCTCACAAACATGGCTGGGGGTGGTCGGCACTTACATCGTCCAGGGCATACGCCACATTCTCTTCGGCGCCGACCACATGCTCTTCGTGCTTGGGCTGCTGCTGATCGTGAAAAATCGTTGGATGCTGCTCAAGACGGTCACCGCGTTCACCGTCGCACATAGCATCACGCTTGCGATCGCCACTCTAGGCTATGCTTCCGTTCCGGCCGTTCCGCTCAACGCCGCGATCGCCCTCAGCATCCTGTTTCTCGGCCCTGAGATCGTGCGCTCCTGGCGCGGCGAGACCAGCTTCACGATCCGCCATCCCTGGGTCGTCGCTTTCGCATTCGGCTTATTGCACGGCTTTGGATTCGCCAGCGCGCTGACCAGCGCCGGACTTCCACGGCACGAGCTGCCACTTGCTTTGGTGAGCTTCAACGTCGGCGTAGAGCTCGGGCAGCTCGCCTTCATCGGGCTGATTCTGGCGCTGGAGCGCTCGTTCCGCATACTCGAAGTTCGCTGGCCGCGATGGGTGGAGGCCCTGCCGGGGTATACGGTCGGCAGTCTGGGCGCATTCTGGGCGATTCAGCGGATTGGCATTCTGCTTGGAGGAACACGATGAGATCACCGCAGTCGCCTTTCATGACGCGCGTGATGACCTTGGTTGTAGTCATATTTCTTTCTGCTGAAGCCGCCTTCGCCCATCCGCAGAAGGGCCAGGCCACCGGTTTTCTAACCGGCTTCTATCATCCGATCTCGGGACTTGACCATGTGCTGGCCATGGTAGCTGTAGGACTTTGGGGTGCTCAGCTTGGCGCGCCCGCCATTTGGTTGCTGCCAGTGGCCTTTCCCATGGTGATGGCGATGGGCGGGATGCTCGGCTTGATGGGCGTGCCACTCCCAGGGACCGAATACGGAATCGCTCTTTCGGCAATCTTGCTGGGAGCTGTCATCCTGTTTGAAATCCGCCCGCCGCTCGGCTTCGCTGCCGCGCTGGTCGGCTTTTTTGCCATCTTCCACGGATACGCTCACGGGGCCGAACTCCCTCCGGGGCAGAGCGCCATGCTCTATTCGATCGGCTTTGTCATTGCGACCGGGTGTCTGCACGCGGTTGGCATCGGTATCGGCACGGTCCACAAATGGGACTGGGGAAAAAGGGCCTTGCGTTTTGCCGGAGCCTTAGTCGCCGTCGGCGGCGCGTTCTTCATGTGGAAGGCGATTGCATGAACCGGTGCAAACCATCCCGCCTACCGCTGTACGCCTTCGTCTTCTTCGTGCTGATCATGGGCGCTCTTCCGGCTGAGGCGCACCTCAACACGACCGGGATGGGCCCCATCTACGACGGCCTGATGCACTTCCTCCTGAGCCCCGAGGACTTCATTCCTGTGGTCGCGCTCGCATTTTTGGCTGGTTTGCGCGGGGCAACTTACGGACGCCGGGCTCTTTTCACCATTCCCACCGCATGGCTGCTGGGAGGACTGATTGGCCTCAGCGCAGTGGCGGCCAATCCGCATCCGTTCATCGCTGCGGCCTGGTTCCTGCTGCTGGGGATCTTGCTGGCCGCCAACGCCAGGATTTCTTTGCGTCTCACCACCGGAATCGCTGCACTGCTCGGCCTCTATCACGGCTATCTGAACGGCACCGGCATGGGCACCTCCACCGATGCCGCTATAGCTCTATTGGGACTGGTGTTCGGCGTGTTTGTGCTGGTCGCGCTCGCGGCGGCATTCGTCGTTCGCCTGCGTGCCGAGTGGGCACGGATCGCCGTACGAGTGACGGGTAGCTGGGTAGCAGCCAGCGGCCTTCTCATGCTTGGCTGGGCCGTCCGCGCAAGGTAATGGCAATACCCGCTGTCCTGCTCGGGGCTTGTCGATAAAAGCCATTTGAATTGCGACAGGCCAGCCATGTGTCAGGCGCGATGACCTTTTCACTTGCGCTTCAAAGTGCCAGCGGCTAACTTACTTAGGCTCCATTTTCCCCAATCCAAAATAGTGAGCAGCGTGCGTGCGCGCGCAGCAACTCGCTGTGCGTAGCGCCGCCGGACAGGAGAAATCGTGTTTACCCTCTCGGTTCCTATTAGTTCCGAAGGCGGCCACAGCAGCTTCCAGAACAACCTTCCCGATCCCGTAACTTCGGGCCAGGAGCTCCCAACCTTCAAGTTTGAACTGGAACAATCCGAAGGACGTGTGCTGGAGGGCAGCTATGGCAAAGAGGCTACGGTGGAGCAGTTACCGATATCCAAGGGGCTGGCCGGCGTCTCCATGCGCATGGAGCCGGGCGTGATGCGCGAGCTTCACTGGCACGCCACCGCCGCAGAGTGGGCCCTCGTCACCGAAGGCCGGGTGCGCACCACGGTCATCGATCCTCTCGGCTGCTGCGAGACCAACGACTTTGAGCCGGGAGATATCTGGTATTTCCCGCGCGGCCACGGCCATGTTATCGAGACCCTGGGCGACAAGCCGTGCCACTTCATCCTCGTCTTCGACAACGGCTACTTTTCCGAGTTCGGCACCTTCAGCATCAGCGACTGGATTGGCCTTGCGCCACCGAGGCTGCTGGCCAAGAATTTCGGGCTTCCACCCGAAACCTTCGAGCATTTTCCGAAAGGCGAAGTCTATTTCGCCAAGGGCAAGATTCCACCCGCTGTTCCCGCTCCGCCGCTCCAGGGCTGGAAACCGCCTGCCCTCACCCACAAGTACAGCTTGCTCTCCCAGAAGCCCTTCGAAATCTTCAACGGCGGTCTGGAGTGGCGAGTGGATGGCTCTCAATTCCCCATCTCCACAACCATGACCGGCGTCGTGCTGGAGATGGATCCCGGAGCACTGCGGGAACTGCATTGGCATCCCAATGCCGCTGAGTGGCAATACATCCTGAACGGTCAATTTAATGTCACTCTGTTTGGCTCGCGAGGCCGCTGGCGCGAAGAGACCCTCAATCAGGGAGACGTTGGCTATATCCCGCAAGGCTTTGGGCACTCCATCGAAAATGTTGGGGTCGAGAAGGCACGAATTCTCATCGTCTTCAATAGCGGCCACTACCAGACGATTGATCTGTCGCAGTGGATTGCCGGGAACCCGACCGATATTCTTGCCACGAACTTCTCTCAAGACGCGTCCGTGTTTGAGAAATTCCCGCGCAAGGATGTATTTATGACGAAATAGTTTTAGATTGCCATATCGGGACATTACTAAATGATGGCGGAGAAGAGTGGCAACGAAACTTAGCGGCGCACCCACAACGATACTCAGCAACTTCGTAGACGGGCAATTTGTCTCCAGCAACCGGGAGTTTGACGATATCAATCCCGCCGACGGCAGCCTCATCGCGCGCGTCGCGGAGGCTGGGCCCGAGGTCGTCGATGCAGCCGTCACCGCGGCTCGTAAAGCGCTCCGAGGTGAGTGGGGCAGCTACGGAGTGCGCCAGCGTGCGGCGCTTCTTTACAAGATTGCGGACGGCATCGAGGCGCGCTTCCACGAATTTGTCCGGGCGGAATCTGCTGACACCGGAAAGCCCATCGCGCTAGCCTCGCGGCTTGACGTTCCTCGTGCTGCGGCAAACTTTCGCGTCTTCGCCGAGATAATCAAAGCGGCTTCGCTCGAAGCCTTCGAGACCGAAACTCCCGATGGCAATCATGCGCTGAACTACGCAGTGCGCAAGCCGATCGGCGTAGTCGGCATTATCACTCCGTGGAATTTGCCAATCCTGCTGCTCACCTGGAAGGTCGCCCCGGCATTGGCCTGCGGCAACGCCGTGGTTGTGAAGCCATCGGAAGAAACACCTGCAAGCGCCACCTTGCTCGCCGAGGTTATGCGCGATGCCGGCGTGCCAAGCGGCGTCTTCAACCTTGTGCATGGCTTCGGCGAAGGCTCAACCGGCGAGCATCTCGTGAGCCATGCCGGGATCAACGCGATCACCTTCACGGGCGAGTCGCGCACCGGCGCAGCCATCATGAAAGCCTGCGCGCCGGGCGTGAAGCCGGTTTCCTTCGAACTGGGCGGCAAGAACGCCGCCATTGTGTTTGGCGACTGTGATCGCGACGAAACCATCCGGCAAATGAGCGACGCCGTATTCCTCAACACGGGCCAGGTGTGTCTGTGTGCCGAGCGCGTCTATGTCGAGCGCCCGATTTACGATTGGTTCGTTTCGGCGATGAAGGAAAAAGCAGAGAGCCTTTACATCGGCTGGCCTGCCGACAAGGCAACGAATTTGGGACCGCTGATCTCTAAAACGCACCGGGAAAAAGTGCTATCGTACTTCCGGATCGCGCGAGAGCTGGGAGCCACCATTGTTACCGGTGGCGGGGTTCCCGAATTTGGGGATGCGCGCGACAACGGCTTCTACATTCAGCCCACGATCCTCACCGGGTTGCCCGAGTCGTCACCTTGCGTGAGAGAGGAGATCTTCGGCCCGGTATGTCACATCGCGCCGTTCGACCAGGAAGAGGAAGCCGTCGCGATGGCCAATGACACCGAGTACGGTCTGGCGGCATCGATCTGGACCAACGACCTGAAGCGCGCGCACCGGGTAGCGCGGCAAATGAATGTGGGGATCACCTGGGTCAATTGCTGGTTCTTGCGCGACCTGCGGACGCCTTTCGGCGGAGTTGGACTTTCGGGCATTGGTCGCGAAGGCGGCATGCATTCGCTGAATTTCTACTCCGAGCTGAACAACATTTGCGTTCGACTTTGATGAGGAGTTAAGTAGTGCCTACTCGTGATGGAATGAAAGCCACGGTCGTGGAGGGCAAGGCGAAGCCGCGCGGGCGGTTCCCTCACGTTAAGCGCGCGGGTGATTTTCTGTTCGTGTCGGGCACGAGCTCGCGCCGTGCCGACAACACCATTGACGGCGCCGATGTAGATGAGTTTGGCGCCACGCACCTCGACATTCGCGCGCAGACTCGCGCCGTGATCGAAAACATACGCGACATTCTGTCTACCGCCGGTGCGGAGTTGAAGGACCTCGCCGAAATTTCAACGTTCCTGGTAAACATGAACGACTTCGCCGGATACAACGAGGTCTATGGCGAGTACTTCGATCACCAGGGCCCGGCGCGGACCACCGTGGCGGTACACCAGTTGCCGCATCCGCATCTGCTCATTGAGATGAAGGCGATTGCCTATAAGCCTGCCAGGGAGAAGAAATAACGATGGCGTCCATCAGCTCGCTGAGAGCTTTCAACCTGCAAAAGTGGATCGACGAGAACCGCGACAAGCTCAAGCCGCCGGTCGGCAATGCCCAAGTGTGGGAGGACGGCGAGTTCATGGTTACGGTGGTTGGCGGGCCCAACCAGCGCCGCGACTATCACGACGATCCCACTGAGGAATTTTTCTACCAGCTCAAGGGCGACATCTTCCTGCGCATCATGGAAGCGCCAGGAACCCCCCCCAAAGAGATTCCCATCCGTGAAGGAGAGGTGTTCCTTCTGCCCAAGCACATGCGCCACTCGCCACAGCGGCTGGCTGACACCATCGGGCTGGTCATCGAGATGCCGCGCCCCGAGGGAAGCGTTGACGCCTTCGAGTGGTACTGCCCGAACTGCCACAACCTGGTACACCGCGCCGAGGTCCGGCTAAAGAGCATCGTGAAAGACCTTCCACCGTTGTTCGACCAGTTCTACAGCAGCGAAGACCTCCGACGTTGTAAGACTTGCGGCACGGTCCATCCCGGGAGGTCTTGAAGAATGCTGACCATCGACATCCACTCCCACTTCTTCCCTGAATCCTGGCCCGACTTCGCAGAGCGCTTCGGCACGCCTGAATGGCCATGGCTGAAACACTTCGGCAATGGCCAAAGCATGGTCATGGTCGGAGACCGCGAGTTCCGGCTTATCGGACAATCCTGCTGGGACATGGCGGTCCGGATCGAGGAACTGAACCAGCAGGGCGTCGACTTGCAGATCATCTCCGCCACGCCGGTGCTCTTCGCTTATCAGCGTCCCGCCGAGCATGCCCTGACAGTTGCGCAAGTGTTTAACGACGCCGGGCTGGAATTGTGCAGCCGTGGCAATGGCCGGCTGAAAGCGCTCTGCCAGGTACCGTTACAGAACATCGATGCCTCCTGCGCCGAGCTGACGCGCTG
This sequence comes from uncultured Acidobacteriaceae bacterium, assembly GCA_963782505.1. Taxonomy (GTDB): domain Bacteria; phylum Acidobacteriota; class Terriglobia; order Terriglobales; family Acidobacteriaceae; genus CAVVDY01. The sequence goes on from CAWAKG010000016.1 coordinate 259,570, forward strand.
CATGAAGGCCGGGCACGTCGGCGTGCAGATCGGCAATCACGTCGGGCCGAAGAATCTGGACGATCCCGGCATCATCACCTTTCTGCATCATTGCGCGGACGTCGGCGCTGCCGTCCTTGTGCATCCCTGGGACATGATGGCGCCGGAGCGCATGCCGAAGTACATGATGCCTTGGACGGTCGCCATGCCGGCCGAGACGCAACTCGCAATCGCAGCTCTCGTGCTCAGCGGCGCCTTCGATCGCCTGCCCAAGTCGCTGAAGATCTGCTTCGCCCATGGCGGCGGCAGCTTTGCCTTCCTGCTCGGCCGCATGCAGAATGCCTGGGAGCATCAGCCCCTCGCCCGCGGCGGAGCAGAGTTTTCGCCCGTGCATTACGTAGATCGTTTCGCCGTTGATTCCGCAGTTTTCGATCAACACTCTCTGAAGCTGCTCGTCGATGTGATGGGCGAAGATCGCGTGATGCTGGGGTCGGACTATCCCTACCCTCTCGGCGAAGAGCATATCGGCGACTTGATTCGCCAGAGCGCGCTGTCCTCGCTGGCGAAGGCAAAACTGCTGGCCGGCAATGCTGCTGAGTTTTTCGGACTTGGCTTACACGAAACCGAGCCTGACATTGTGGTACGTCCGCCTGCAGTGATCGAGAACTCCGGCTGTCCGATGGGCCGGCCTGGCGATACGAGTGACTCGCCCTCGAACGGCCTGCTGAACTACAGCTCCTACCTGCGTGTGCCCGATCTGCTGAGGCTGCAAAACCAGCTCTCGTCTCCGCCGACGCACGATGAGCTGCTGTTCATCATCATTCACCAGACCTATGAATTATGGTTCAAAGAGCTGCTGCACGACCTGGATGCGGTGGTCGAAAGCCTGGCGGCCGTGTCGCGGCAGTGGCGTGACCAGGTCTATGAAGCGGCACGCCTGCTGCGCCGCTGCACCGAAATCATGCGCGTACTCGTGTCACAGTTCACCATTCTCGAAACCATGTTGCCGACGCACTTCATGATATTTCGCGAGAAGCTGGAGCCGGCCAGCGGCTTTCAGTCGGAGCAGTTCCGCGAAATCGAATTTCTCTGCGGACTGAAGGACGAGAAGCTCCTCCGGCATCACGCGCACGATCCCGAAGCCCATGCTCGCCTGGAGCAAAGACTGCACGCACCCTCGCTCCACGATGTGTTTTTCGACGCGCTCGCCACCATCGGCAAGCTCCCTGCCCTGCCCGCCGGCGCCTCTGAAGAAGAGCGTTTCCAACACCGTGCCGAAGCCATACGCAGTGTCTACGAAGACGAGCGCAACTATCGTGACTGGATCGACCTCTGCGAGCGCCTGACCGAGTTTGACGAACTCGTGGTGGCCTGGCGCCTTCGCCACATTCAGGTGGTCGAGCGCATTATCGGCGCGCGCCGCGGCACGGGAGGATCGGAAGGCTCCGCCTACCTTCGTACAACGCTCGGCAAGCGCCTGTTCCCCGAACTCTGGGAGGCTCGCACCATGCTTCATCAGCCGCAGACACATCCCAGCCACGCATGAACCCGGAGCGCAGCCACGTCACTCTGATCGGGTCCGGACTCACAGGTCCGTTGCTTGCGATTTCCCTGGTACAGCGCGGCTTCCCCGTTCGGTTGTACGAACGGCGGCCCGACATGCGTCGGGTGCTCATCAGCGCTGGCCGCTCTATCAACCTCGCGCTCTCCACCCGCGGCATTCACGCTCTGCAAGAAGCCGGGCTGTGGTACGACGTCGAGAACATTATCATCCCGATGCGTGGGCGCATGATGCACTCGGTCGCCGGCAAGCTTACGTTCATGCGGTATGGCAAAGACGAGACCGAGGTCATCAACTCGATCTCGCGCGCCGACCTGAATATTGCTCTGATGAACGCGGCAGAGAAGAGCGGCGTGGCGATCCACTTCAACGAGCGTTGCACGGGGTTCGATCTGCGAACCGGCGATGTCCATCTGCGAAGCGAAGAAACCGGTGAAGAGAGATCGATTGCCTCTGATCTCGTGATTGGCACAGACGGAGCGGCTTCCGCCATTCGTAATGAAATGTTGAAGCTGCCGCGCTTCAACTTCTCGCAGCAGTATCTCGACTACGGTTACAAGGAGCTGACCATCCCCGCGGCGCCTGGCGGCAATCACGCCATGGAAGCCCACGCACTGCACATTTGGCCGCGCGGTACATTCATGCTGATTGCCTTGCCCAACATCGACGGCACGTTCGGGTGCATTTTGTTCCTGCCGTTCGAAGGCGAAATCAGCTTCGCAGCGCTTGATACGGAAGCCAAGATGCTTTCCTTCTTCGAGTCGCAATTCCCCGATGCCCTGCGCCTGATGCCGGGTCTCGCCGACAACTTCTTTGTTAATCCGACCGGCGCGATGGTCACCATAAAATGCTCTCCCTGGCATGTTGACGGCAAGGCGTTGTTGCTCGGCGACGCGGCTCACGCCATCGTGCCGTTCTTTGGTCAAGGCATGAACTGCGCCTTTGAAGACTGCACATACCTCCTTGCGCTCCTCGATCGCCATGGCCCCGATTGGCCAACCCTGTTCTCAGCCTTCGAGAAATCGCGCAAAGCTGACACTGACGCCATCGCGGACCTGGCCATCGAGAACTTTGTCGAGATGCGCGACCGCGTCGCCGATCCGCGCTTCCTCTTCCGTAAAAAGGTCGAGCTTGAATTGGAGAAGCGCTATCCCGGGCGCTTCGTTCCCAAGTACGCTATGGTGACCTTCCATCGGACGCCATACTCGGTCGCGGCAACGCGGGGAGCGATTCAGGACCGCATGCTGGGCGAGCTTTGCGATTCGGTGCAACGCGTCGAAGATCTCGACTGGAACAAGGCGGAAACGCTGGTCCAGCGTGAGCTCACGCCGCTGGCAGGAGTGTAGATGGCGACCGTGGGCTTCGATACCTCCGCCGCCTTCGCCGCCGGGATGGACGCGCGCGATCCGCTGGCGTCTTTCCGCGATCAATTTCATATCCCGCCGGCGCCGGACGGCGGCCCCTCAATCTATCTCTGTGGACACTCGCTCGGACTCCAGCCCAAGCGCGCGCGAGAGTACATCGAGCAGGAGCTCGACGACTGGGCAAAGCTGGGTGTCGAAGCGCACTTTCACGGACACCAACCCTGGATGCCGTATCACCGATTGCTGAGTGAGAACATGGCGCGCGTCGTCGGCGCTCAGCCTAGTGAAGTCGTCGTGATGAACTCGCTGACCGCCAACCTTCACCTGATGATGGTCTCGTTCTATCGCCCCACGCCGCAGCGCCTCAAGATTGTCATCGAAGCAGGAGCGTTTCCCTCGGACCGGTACGCAGTCGATTCGCAGATTCGCTTTCATGGATTCGATCCAGCGCAATCGCTGATTGAGCTGAAGCCGCGAGCCTCCGAAGCAACAATCCGGCAAGAAGACATCGAAGCGTTACTGGAGCGGGAAGGCCCGTCGATCGCGCTCGTCATGCTGGGCGGTGTCAACTACGCGACCGGGCAACTCTTCGACATGGAGGCGGTTACGCGCGCCGGACACGCACAAGGATGTGTGGTGGCCTTCGATCTCGCTCATGCCGCGGGGAACGTCCCGGTCAAGCTGCACGATTGGAATGTCGACTTCGCCGTGTGGTGTACCTACAAGTATCTGAACAGCGGGCCAGGATGCACGGGCGGATGTTTCGTCCACGAGCGGCATGCGCGTGACTGGAGCTTGCCTCGCCTCGCGGGCTGGTGGGGGCACGATCAGGACACGCGCTTCAAGATGGGACGCGACTTCCAACCGATGCCGGGCGCTGAAGGGTGGCAGTTGAGTAATCCGCCAATCATGGCACTGGCTCCGCTGCGCGCGTCATTGGAGATTTTCGCTGCCGCAGACATCAAGCAGCTTCGCAGGAAAAGCATCTCTCTGACCGGCTACCTGGAGTTTCTGCTCGATCAGGACAGATCGAATGAGTTCACCGTCATCACGCCGCGCGACCCGCAGCAGCGCGGAGCGCAACTATCCATACGCATTGCTCAAAACGGCCGCGCGGTCTTAGAGCGCCTGATTGGCGAAGGCATCATCTGCGACTGGCGCGAGCCGGACATCCTGCGCATCGCGCCGGTACCGCTGTACAACACTTACAGCGACGTTCATCGCTTTACGCAGCGCTTCTTGGCCACCCTCGCCTGAAGGCTTCCAGCCCCCGACAGCAGCTTTCATTGCGCGAAAACTCTTGGGCGTTTTGCCGCAACTTTTGCTTGACATCATCGTCCAATAGAATAAATATACATTTAGCTGTATATTTATTGGAATGTCGAAGCTGTCGCGCCATGCCGCCATCCGGGACCTGGTGGGAAATCAGGAGATCTCCAACCAGGACGAGATGCGGCGCAAACTGTACCGGCAGGGACATCGGGTAACGCAGGCGACACTCTCGCGCGATATTCACGAGCTGCGGCTGGTGAAGACGCCCGAGGGTTACAAGCTGCCGCAGGACGAGACGGAAAACGCGTTTCTTCCCTCGGTCGAGCGCCTGATTCGCGAGTTCGTATACGACGCGGTCACGGCGCAAAACCTGGTCGTGGTGAAGACCAGCGCAGGCAGCGCGCAGCCGGTTTCGGCGGCGATTGACGCCGAGGAATGGGACGAGGTGGTGGGAACAATCGGCGGCGATGACACGATTCTGGTGATCGCTCCCGACGCGAAACAGGCAGAGAAGGTGGCCGCGAGAATTCGCGCCTATTTTCGGTGAGAGGCAATTCAGACCAAATGAACCACAGAGACACAGGGTCACCGGGAAAAACACAAAATCAAGCTGCTCTATGTCTCTGTGCCTCTGTGGTGGATTTTTGTTGATGAACACCGCCATACAACCCGCGCTCTTTGGCGCCACCGGATACTCCGGCTTTGAGCTGGTGCGCCTGCTGGCGCGGCATCCGCATGCGAAGAAGCCGCTGCTGTTTAAGCGCAACGGCGAGAGCGGCGGTTATGCCGACCTGAGCGAGGCTTATCCGCAGATTGCGGGCAACGGCGGGTTCCCGTTCGAGAGCTTTTCGCTGCAGCGGATGAAGAACGCGGCCGTGGATTGCGTGTTCTTTGCCACGCCGCACGAGTTCTCGCGCGAGCTCGCACCCGAGATGGTCGCGGCCGGCTTTCGCGTGGTGGACCTGAGCGGAGCGTGGCGTCTGAAAAACGCTGCCAACCGCGCGGTGTACACCTTCAACGACGCGGATGCGAAGGCGGCGGCAGAGCTCGACAGCCACGCAGTGTATGGACTGCCGGAACTGCACGCGGATGAGATTAAGGGCGCCGAGCTCCTGGCAAATCCCGGCTGCTATCCGACGTCGATCATCCTGGCGCTCGCGCCGTGGATACGCGCCGGGTACGTCGACATCGAACACGGGATCATCTGCGATTCGAAGTCGGGCGTGTCGGGAGCAGGCAAGACGCCCTCGTCGAAGACGCATTTTGTGGAAGTTGATGGTGACTTCAGCGCGTACAGCGTTTTTGGACATCGCCATACCGGCGAGATGCTGGAGCAGCTTGGGTTGAACGGCGGTTCATTGCAGTTCACACCGCATCTGCTGCCCATTCCGCGTGGCATCTTGTCGACGATTTACGTGAAGCTGGCCAAGCCCGCTTCGGCCTGTGAGCTGGAGCAGTGTCTGCGCAGCTTCTACGCGGGCAAGCCGTGGGTGCGCGTCTTTGGCGCAGCGCGTCTGCCGCAGATCAAGTTTTCTCTGAACACGAATTTCTGCGATATCGGCTTTTCGCTCTCGCCGGATGGCACACGGGCGGTGCTGGTGTCGTGCATTGACAACCTGTTGAAGGGCGCGGCCGGACAGGCGGTTCAGAACATGAACCTGATGTTCGGATTCGACGAGAAGGAGGGGCTGCAGTGAAGCTCGTCGTGAAAATCGGTGGCGCGGCGCTCGACAACAAGGAGCTGGTGAACAAGTTCGCTAAGACGATCCCCAGGTTGTGTAAGGAGGAGCACAAGCTGGTGATCGTGCACGGCGGCGGCGCGGCACTGAGCCGGACCCTGAAGCAGCTTGGATGCGAAACCTCATTTGTCAACGGCCTTCGCGTTACCGATGAACAGACGCGAGATGTGGCGATGATGGTGCTCGCAGGCCAGTTGAACAAGCAACTGGTGGCCGCGATCGGCGCCGCGGGACAGCCGTCGATCGGCATCTGCGGAGGCGATCTGCGCATCTTCCGCGCCGCGAAGAAACGTCAACCCGACCTGGGCTTCGTAGGCGAGATCGTTTCCGTCGATTCGCAGTGGATCGAGCGGCTATGGTCGGCAGGCATCGTACCTGTTGTGTCGAGTCTGGCGCTGGGAAACGACGGCGAATACTACAACGTCAACGCCGACGCCATGGCTTCGGCGTGCGCCATCGCCTGCGGCGCCCATGCCCTGGTCTACCTGACCGACGTCGCCGGCGTGAAGGATGCCGACGGCACGGTGCTGCGCTGGCTGGAGGTCGATGCCATCGGGCAGATGGTTGCCGACGCGACCGTCAGCGGCGGCATGCTGCCCAAACTGGAAGCCTGTACGAAGGCGTTGAAGAAAGGTGTAGCCCGGGTGCGGATTCTTCCTGCCACTCAGGCTGAAGTTTTGCCAGGGTTCTTTACCCATCCGATTGAGTACGGCACGGAGGTCGTGGCTTGAAGCGGTTTCGAGTTTCAAGTTTCGAGGCGCAAGTCGCGAAGACTCTCGCCGAGCGTCTCTCTTCGCTGAAGATGACCGCTGAGGAGTATGTGCGCCTGACCTTTGACCGCGCGCTCGAGCGACGTTGATGCTGCAGGTGCCCCCGGTTCGCCTTCTCTTGGCTAACTCAGGGGGCGCCTCAGCCCTGATTTTCCCATCGCAACTTAGCGTTTTAACGGCAGGCAGTATGGCTGCCGCATTTGTGCTTTTTGTTTCTTAAGTCGCAACCCAAAGGAGGTTCGACATGATTGCTACAACGTTCCCTGCAGGCGCAAGCCCGAGCACTTACGCACAGCGTGGTGTTACCGGACGCGACCTGGTTTCCATTACCGATTTTCTTCCTGACGAGCTCGCCTGCTCGCTGGAACTCGCCGCCGCCATGAAGGCGCGCCCGGCGGATTTTCGCGGCACGCTCGACGGCAAGCAGATCGTGCTGTTCTTCGAGAAGCCATCCCTGCGTACGCGGCTGACGTTTGAAGCCGGGATGAACAGCCTGGGCGGCACGTCGTTCTTCGTCGACCAGACTGCCTCGCGCCTAGGCGCGCGCGAGCCGCTCAGCGACATCGCGCACAACCTGGAGCGCTGGGTCGATGGCGTGGTACTGCGCACGTTTGCGCACGAGACGGTTACGTCGATGGCGACGCATGCTTCGATTCCGGTGATCAACGCCCTGAGCGAACTGGAGCATCCCTGCCAGGCGATGGCCGACATGCTGACGCTGCGTGAGCACTTCGGCGAGCTTAGAGGTCTGCATCTCGCCTATGTCGGCGACGGCAACAATGTCGCGCATTCGCTGCTGCTGGCTGCGGCCAGCCTTGGCGCATCGATCTCTGTGGGGACCCCGCAGGGCTACGAGCCGAATGCATCCATCGTTGAAGATGCCAAGGACCTGGCGACGCTCACCGGATCGAAGATCGTCATCACCAACAACGCGATCGAAGCCGTGACTGGCGCCGACGCCGTTTACACCGACGTGTGGGCCAGTATGGGGCAGGAGAGCGAAGCCGCCGAGCGGCAGCAGATCTTCGCGCCCTTTCAGGTGAATCGCAAGCTGTTCTCGCAAGCCGCCAAGCACGCCGTGTTCATGCACTGCCTGCCGGCGCATCGCGGAGACGAAGTAGCGGCATCGGTCATCGACTCGCCGCGTTCTGTTGTATTCGATCAGGCGGAAAACCGCCTGCACATTCAAAAGGCCATCCTGGTCCTGTTGCTGGAAGCCGGTTCGCACCGCTTCCCCCCGAGGAGCGCACATGCGTGAGAAGGTCGTACTTGCTTATTCCGGAGGTCTCGATACCTCCATCATCATTCCATGGCTGAAGGAACACTATGCCTACGACGTCATCGCCTACGTGGCCGACGTCGGCCAGGGGGACGACCTCGACGCAGTCGTCCAGAAGGCTTACAAGACTGGCGCGAGCAAAGTCATCGTCGATGACCTGCGCCAGGAGTTTCTGACCGGCTACGTCTTTCCGGCGATCCAGGCGGGCGCGGTATACGAGCACAAATACCTGCTCGGCACTTCTCTCGCCCGACCGATCATCGCCAAGTATCAAGTGCTCACTGCGCTAAAGGAAGGCGCGACCGCGGTTGCGCACGGCTGTACCGGCAAGGGCAACGACCAGGTGCGCTTCGAGCACGCTTTCCAGGCATTGGCTCCGGAGCTGAAGGTCATCGCGCCGTGGCGTGAGTGGAACCTGGTCTCGCGTGAGGACTGCCTCGACTACGCCGAGGCGCACGGTATTCCCGTTGCTGCCAGCCGCGAGAAGATACACAGCCGCGATCGCAACCTACTGCATGTGAGCCACGAGGGCGGCGAGTTGGAAGATCCCAACAACGCTCCTCTTCCCACCACTTGGACATGGACCAAGTCGCCGCAGGACGCTCCCGACGCGGTCGAGAAGGTTTCAATCGAGTTCCAGCAGGGCGTGCCGGTTGCCGTGAACGGAGTGCAGATGGATCCGGTCGCCATCGTCGAAGTACTGAACGAAATCGGCGCGCGCAACGCGATCGGCCGCGTCGACCTGGTCGAAAACCGCTTCGTCGGCATGAAGTCGCGTGGCTGTTATGAGACTCCGGGCGGCACGCTGCTGCTCACCGCGCATCGCGAACTGGAGGCGCTGTGCCTCGACCGCGACCTGATGCACTTCAAGCAGTACATCGGCCTCAAGTATGCCGAGGTGGTGTACTTCGGTCTGTGGTTCACGCCGCTGCGCGAATCGCTCCAGGCGTTCGTTGCAAGTTCGCAGGCCGACGTGAATGGCACGATCACGCTTGCGTTGTACAAGGGCAACATTGACGTCGCAGGGCGCAAGTCCAAGTCGTCGCTGTATCGCCCGGATGTCGCCAGCTTCACCATGGGCGCCAGTTACAACCAGAAGGACGCGGAAGGTTTCATCCGCATCCTGGGCCTGCCGGCGCGCTCGCGTGCACTGGTGAAGTCGAATGTACGGAAATTCGGCGTAAGCAGCGCCGCAATCGAGGAAGACGGCGCAGTACGTTCCGAGGTGGCACAGTGAAGATGTGGTCGGGCCGCTTCCAGCAGCAGCCGGATGCTGAATTCGAGCAGTGGCAGCGGTCGTTTCCTTTCGACCGCATCCTGCTGCCGTACGAAGTTGCGGCCAGCAAAGCCCACGCGTCCGCGCTAGCCAGGGCTGGTGTCCTGACAGCGGCCGAGCTCGAGGCCACGCTGAGCGCGCTCGACCACATCGCAGCCGAAGGCGTGCCCTCGGCTGACGATCCTTCCATCGAGGACGTGCATCATTACGTCGAAACGCGGCTGGTGCAGCTTGCCGGCGAAGTTGGCTACAAGCTGCACACCGGCCGCAGCCGGAATGAGCAAATCGCCACCGATCTGCGCCTGTATGTCCGCACGCAGATCGACACCATATCGCAGCAACTCGGCGAGTTTGTGGGCGAGTTCGTGAAGCAGGCGGAGGCAGCCGGCGAGGCTGCCATGCCGGCATATACGCATTTGCAGCGCGCCGAGCCCGTGCTCGTGGCGCACTGGCTGCTGGCTTATGTCGAGATGTTCCTGCGCGATCTCGATCGACTGGCCGATTGCCGCGTGCGGCTCAATGTTTGCCCGCTGGGCTCAGGCGCCGTGGCGGGGACGATTCTGCCGCTGGATCGCCAGATGATCGCGGACGAGCTCGGCTTTGCCGCGCCGACTGCCAATAGCATTGACGCCACCAGCGATCGCGACTTTGCGCTGGAGTTCACGCAAGCTCTGTCGCTCATTGCGCTGCACCTGAGCCGCTGGGCGGAAGAGCAGATCCTGTATGCAACGACCGAGTTCGGCTTCGTCAAGCTGCCGGAGCAGTATTCCACCGGCAGCAGCGCGATGCCGCAGAAGAAGAATCCCGACGCCATGGAGCTGATTCGCGGCAAGGCCGGCAAGGTCGTCGCTGATGCAACCGGTTTGTTGCTCACCATGAAGGGTCTGCCCCTGGCCTACAACAAGGACATGCAGGAGACCCAACAACCAGTTGTCTCTGCGGCCGAACAGGTGGCGAGCATGTTACGGGTCGCGACGGGTTATCTCGTCACCGTCACCTTCAACTACGGACGGATGCAGCAAGCCGCAGGCGGCGGGTTTATGAACGCGCTGGCCGCAACAGCCTATCTCGTCCGCCAGGGCGTGGCCTTCCGCAAGGCGCATGAGCTGATCGGAAAGGCCGTGCAGTTATGCGTCGAGAAAGGCTGCGAGCTGGAGCAGTTGTCTACCGCGGAGCTCGCCCGCTGCGGCATCACAGCCGATGCTGGGTTCTACTGTGCTCTGACATTGTCAGAGGTTCTGAAAGTACACGACGTGCCAGGAGGCACCGCGCCGCAGCAAGTGAAAGCGGCATTGCAGAAATTGAAAGCAAGACTATACCCCATTGTAGGAGTTGCCCATGTATGCGCGTAACGCAACCCTGCCCGACGCATTTGCCATCGAGCAGTTGATCAAGGTCCACGTACCCGACGGCACGCTGTTGCCGCGTTCCCTCTCGGAGATCTGCGAGAACATTCGCGACTTTGTGGTGGTTGAGCATAAGGGCGAGATCATCGGCTGTGGCGCGCTCCATCTCTACGGCATGCATCTGGCCGAGGTTCGCTCCATCACCATCACTTCCACGGCAAAAGGAAAAGGCGCGGGTCGTGTGCTGATCGATGCGCTGCTGGCCGAGGCCGAGCGCCAGAGCGTGACCTGTGTTTGCCTGTTTACACGCATTCCCGACTTCTTCGGCAAGATGGGCTTTCAGGCCGTCGACAAGGAGGCCCTGCCCGACAAGATCCACAAGGACTGCCTGAAGTGCCCGCGCCTGCACGCCTGCGACGAGACCGCCATGTACCTGGGCACGCTACCCGAGTACATGCCGCGCGGCAACTTCCTCCCCTACCGCAAAGAATTGGTACAGATCCCCACCCACTAGAGGGACCTTTGAAGAGGCGCAGTGTCATCTGCGCCTCGTAGTCTCTTTGGTTTTGGCATCGCGAGCCGACGATTGTAAGCGAGCGATCAGCGGTTTCGACTTTCCCATATTTAATTCGGGAAAGCACGTTGGGAATCACGTTTCGAGGTGATGCCCCTCACTGCGCGGTTGCTCCATTCAGGACACTCTCTAGACAGAAGTGAGCCGTAACGGTTCGGAAGAACGCAATCGATCGTTCCTCCGGCAAATGCGAAGCTCGACCTGCTTCGCGGAAGTGCTGGCCTTCTGCAATGGAAAGGAGTGTCCTGCACGTGCCATTGCTAACCTCGCTCGCTCTGGCCGAAAAAGCCTACATCGACCAAAGCTTCGCGCGATACAGCGGCCGGCCGGGGGCCTTACTCGGAATCCTTGAGGCCGCGCTGCTTGTGGAGCCGCGCTCCAGCGACGGACCACTCCTCGACGAGCTTCGGAGCAACTAGAGTGCCCGCCATCCTCATCCTCGGATACGGCAGCACGTTGCGCAGCGACGACGCCATCGGCGTTCACGCTGCCCACGCCCTTCAGGAGTTCTACTGCGATCAGGCAGGAGTCCGCGTTCTGGCAACATCGCAGCTCACACTTGAGTTGGCCGAAGATGTCTCGCAGGCGCAGTTTGTGCTCTTTATCGACGCGGCGGAGGGCTGGCCTCCCGGCGAGATCATCAGGGAAAGTCTGGCTCCCGACGGGGAGACCATTCGCCTCACCCACCGTTGCACTCCCCGCGCGTTGCTTACCGCAGCCAGGCTGCTCTATGGCCGAGCGCCATCGGCGTTGAGCCTGACCATGACCGGATCTTCCTTTGCTGTCGGTATGGGGCTCTCCGGGGAGATACAAAGCCGGCTGCCGGATCTCCTGGAAGAGGCCAAGAAAATCGTCTCGAATTGGCGGCTCGATCTTCGAATGAGAAAGTTGCAGCTTGGCCTGCCAGGCGAGCTGCTCAGGCATTAAGTCCCAGCCCGGCTACGCCGACCAACACCGCGGCACACGTGCTGCGGAGCGGCGACTGCGTTGCTAGCCCCGGTCGCAGGCCCGGACAGAGCATGCGATAAACCAGCTCAAGCCGCGTAGCGGCCTGGATCCCGCAGGCACAACCCCTATAATCGGCTTTGCGCCAAAACGCGGCGCGGCACAACAATCATTCGAAAGGCTCGAACTCTGCGTCTGTTCAGGAAGAAAGAAAAGCAGGAACACCGCATCATGCGCCAGGCCAAGGAACGAGCCGGCGCGCTGGTGCCCGAGTACCATCGCCCCACGCCCGAATGTCCTCACCCCGAGCGCTGGAGCATGTTCGACTCCATGACCGCCGAGCTCGAAGTTCTGGAGTTCCTCCGCACACTTGTCACCACCGTTAAGCCCAATCTCGTAGTCGAGACCGGCACATTTATGGGCGTGAGCACCTTGTGGATCGCCGAAGCCCTGCGCCTCAACGGCTTCGGCCGCATCATCAGTTGCGAATACGATCCCCAGGTTTTTGCCGCCGCCGAGAGAAAAGATCGACGCCTCCGAATTCCGCGACCTCATCGACCTGCGCAATGAATCCAGTCTGGAGATGAAGGTCGACGGCGCGATCGACCTCTTCTTCAGCGACAGCGACATGCCCATTCGCGAGCAGGAAGTCCGCCGCTATCTGCCGCAGATTTCGCCCTTCGGCCTGATCCTGATGCACGACGCCAGCTCGCACCTCAAGCAGGTGCGCGAGGCCGCTCTCAAGCTCGAAGCCGAAGGACTCATCTCCGTCGTGCTGCTGCCCACGCCGCGCGGGCTGGTCGTCGCCCAAAAAAAACAAGGCAGGCGCTGAGCGGGGCGCTGGCGGCTTTGCTTGCTTTGTATCAGCGCACGACTTTTAGTCGCGCCGATGAGCCCGCTATTTTCATTATTCCGAGCGGCTTTAGCCGCGAGGGACCTGCTGTTCCGGTGTCGCCAAAGAGTCTCTCGAATTTCGCAATGCCTAAAGCCCCTGCATTCCTCCGCGTCCTCCTTGTCCTGGGTGGTGAAATGCTTTTCCCGACAAAGCTCGCTGGAAACGACAACGCTCCTGTGCGTTCTGTTGTCGCAAGCAACGAATGAGCTGGTCAGATGAATCACACCAGTAACTAACCAAAGCAATGCAACTCAAACAACCCAATTTGCATAACGACGAAGCGACCTGCAGATCGCTTCCTGGAGGCTCATCATGAAAACGACTATCGGTGTGTGGCTGGCAGCGTTTGCTGTGGTACTTACACTGGGATTGGCCCCGGCCTATGCGGCATCGTCCCACATGGCATACGGAAAGACAATTGAAGTAACGGGCTGCCTGCAGCAGGGTCCTGTCGCCAAGGAGTACATGATCCACGACAGCAACGGCCAAACCTGGGGAGTGAACGAAACAGAGTATCTTTACCTGAACCATTACGTTGGGCAGAAAGTCACCGTTACCGGCGATGTGATGCATCCAACCATGACGGAACGCAAGGACGGCGGCGCGCACCACTACGTCGACGCCCGCGACATTGTAGTCGACAGCGAACACTGCCAGTAGTAAGCGCAACCTAACTACCTTTTGACCCACTGGGTAGAGCAGCCCTTCAGGCCCGCGTCCTCGCGCTTCCAAGACGCCACGGGATGGAACTTACAGCCTGCTATGAGTTCCGTCCCGGCGAAAAACTCGATAGGCGCGGCTGAAGCTGCGCTCTCGTCCAACAAATTGACCAGGCTCGCGTCCTGGTGGGAGCGCCTTCTACCAAGTTTCACTTGAGCCGCGAAGCGGCGACTTCGATTTGAGCCCCGGGCGCAAGCCCGAGGTTAGGGCCGGAAACAAACGGGCAGGCCGCGTAGCGGCCTGGAATCGTCCCGCAATGATGTGGGCCGCTACGCGGTCTGAGGGTCTCATCGATTCTCTACCCCGGGCTCGCGCCCTGGGCTAACTACGCCGCCGCTGCTCCGCAGCTCGCTCCTCGAATCCCACATTTGCCAACAGACGGCAACTTGGCCACCCGCCCAAGCTCACCGCACTGTGTGCTCAAACTCATAGCCTCCCGACCGGAATGGCGTTAGTATTCCCTCGAAAACAGATACTCCGCGCAGGCACACAGCTCAGGCCCTGACGCGAAGCGGAGGTGTGGCATGCGTCTTGCGCAATTTGTGTCGATCGCCATCGTCGCTCTGTCCCTCTTTCCAGCCTTCGGCCAGAACACCCGTATCAGCATTCCCGCCGGAACTCCCGAAGACAACGCGCTCTCGGCGATTGCTACCGAGCCCGATGCCGCCAAGCGCGAGGCCGCTTACGAGGACTTCATCCAGAAGTACTCATCGAACAAGCCGGCGGTAGCCTATGCGGAGTGGCAACTGTCGCAGCAGTATCTGGCCGCGGGCGACAACGCCAAAGCCATGGAATGGGGCGACAAGGCTTTGCAGGACTATCCCAACGACCTGGACCTCATCGTGGCCGACACCAATGTCGCCATGGCGATGAAGGACAACGCCAAGATCATCGAATATGCTCTGAAAGGCGCTGAGGTGTACCACTCGATCCTGCAACAGCCGAAGCCGCCCGATGTCAGCGCTGCCGACTGGAATAACCGCATCACCGAGCAGCAGTTCGCGGCGAAGCCGGAGTACGAGTTTCTGGAGAACGCCGCCTACAACGCCATTGTCGCCGAGCAGGACCTCAACCAGCGCATGAACTTCATCGAGAAGTACACGCCGGCCTTCCCCAAGTCGCGCTTCGAGCCGCAGGTAGCCCAGATTGCCATGTACAGCTTGCAGCAGCTCAACCAGCCGCAGCGTTTGCAGGCCTATGGTGAGAAGACGCTGGCGGCCGATCCCGACAGCATTCCTACATTGCTGATGCTGGCGGGCTCCTATGCCGGCGAGGCCAAGACGGCAGCGAAAGCGCAGGAGTATGCCGAGAAGGCGCTCAAGCTCACCGGTGCCGATCCCGGCGACTCGACGCTGAAGTCCTATGCCGGCATTGCGCACACCGCGCTTGGCCGGGCTGACCTGAATCGCGGGCGGACCTCGAACGCCGTGACCGAGCTGAAGACTGCGGTCACGCAGTTGCAGAGCGATCCGCCCGATCAGCAGGTAGCGCTCTATTACCTCGGCTACGCAGCGGCCAAGGAGAACCGCAAGGCCGAGTCCGTTGCCGCGTTGGAGAGAGCCGCCGCTATCAAGGGACCGTATCAGGCTCCGGCGAAGGAGATGCTCAGCAAGATCCAATCCGCCGGAAAGAAATAGAACAGCAACATACAACTAAAATGGGCCTGTTGCCAAGGAGCGGTGACAGTTTCCTTGACCTCAGGCCCATTCGATCCTGAATTGGATCGGAGGTGATACTTACATGTTAACTCGCGGCTGACGAAAGTCAATGAAAATTCTGCAAGGCACTCATTACGTTGGAATTATAGTCTGCATTGCATGGCAACAATTTGCTGCGGAGTGGCCGGGAGCAGGTTATGCTCGGACCGCCCCTGGCGTGCTACACTCCGCTTTCCTGCCATGATGCACGCCATCCATGGGCTAAGCCTCGCGCTGTTGGGTGACACCAAAGCCCCAAGCGCAACGACGCAGGCAAGCGGCCTTCTGCATTACACTTTGCCGCCTGACAAACTGGCGCAGGCGTATGCGCTCTACCGCATCGATGTCTCGCTCTACTTTGTTACCACCGTCTATCTCTTCCTGGTGCTGTGGCTGATGCTGCGCACTCGCTTCGGCGCGCGCCTGCGCGACCTTGCCGAGCGCGTGTCGCGATTCTGGCTGGTGCGCGCGGCCGTGGTCATTGCGCTCTTCCTGGTCACGTTGGAGGTGTTGCAGCTTCCCTTCGGTGTTTATCGCCAGCACGTCAGTCTGGAGTACGGGTTGTCCGTGCAGCAGTGGAGCTCGTGGTTTGGCGATTGGGCAAAGGGTCTCGCGATCGGCTTGATTGCCGCGGTGATCCTCGCCTGGGTGCTCTACGGAGTGCTACGCCGAAGCCCACGCCGCTGGTGGTTCTACTTCTGGCTGGCGACCATACCGTTCCTGCTGTTCTCCATCTTCATTCAGCCAATCCTGATCGATCCCCTGTTCAACAAGTTCGGGCCGCTCACGGAGAACCACGCCGACCTGCTCGAACAGATCGAGCGCGTCGTTCATCGCGCGGGCATGGAGATTCCGCCGTCGCGCATGTTCGAGATGAAGGCCAGCGAGAAGACCAACGAACTGAATGCCTACGTGACGGGATTTGGCTCCAGCAAGCGCGTCGTGGTGTGGGACACGACGATGCGCCACCTCAGCACGCCGCAGATCCTCTTCGTCTTCGGCCACGAGATGGGCCACTATGTGCTTGGCCATCTGATGAAGGGCTTTGTGTTCGCCGAGGTTATGCTGCTGGTCCTGCTCTACTGCTCCTACCGCCTGGCGAATTGGCTGGTGCGGCGCAATGGCGACGCGTGGGGTATTCGCGGCCTCAGCGATTTTGCCTCTGCCCCCATGCTGCTGCTCATCTTCTACGTGCTCTCGTTTGCCGCCGATCCGGTATCCAATACCTTCTCGCGCCACATCGAGCACGAGGCCGATATTTACGGCCTGGAGGTGATTCACGCCCTGGTTCCTGATTCGCAGCGCACCGCCGCGGAAGCGTTTCAGATTCTGGGCGAGCGCTCGCTGGACTATCCTTACGTCGGCAAGTTTGCCGAAGTGTGGTTGTGGTCTCATCCTACGATCGCCAACCGCGAGATCTTCTCCCAAATCTACGATCCCTGGGCCGAAGGCAGGCAGCCGAAATTTGTAAAGTGAAAGGCGCGATGAAGAGACTGCTAGTGAAGAGGTACATGCTCGGGTGCGCGCTGCTCGTGCTGGCGGTGCTGGCACTGGCTGCGTGCAGCCGTAAAGAGGCCAAGTCGCTGGAACCACCCCGCAATGCCGAGCCGTTTCGCAGTCCTTCGCCTCAGCCGCACCGCAGCTCGGGTGCTGCCTCGGCTGCGACTCAATCCGAGTCCGAACCTGACGCAACCATCGACGCCGGCCCCGTTACAAGCAAATTCGACTTCTATGTGCTCGCGCTGTCGTGGGCGCCGCAGTTCTGCGCCAGCCATGAAAACGGCAGCGCAGGCGAATGTGATCCTTCAAGGCATTACGGATTCGTCGTCCACGGGCTATGGCCGCAGAACAACGACAGCACCTATCCCGTAAGCTGCGCGGTCGCGAATCCCGTCACCTACGACGTCATTCGCCAGATGCTGCCGATTATGCCCGAACGCGGACTGATAGAGCATGAGTGGGCCATCGCACGGCACCTGCAGCGGGCTGGCCCCGCGAGAGTACTTCGCGCTCATGCAGCGAGCCTTCCGGGAGCTGAAGGTTCCCGCCGAATACCAACATCCGGGGCAAGCCATTCAGGCTAGTCCCAACGAGATTGAGCAGCAGTTCGCCTCTGCCAATGGCGCGTCGGCGGATTCCTTCCGCGTCTCCTGCAGCAAACGGGAATTCATCGGAGTCGATGTCTGCCTGACGAAGGACTTGCAGTACCGGAGTTGCGGCGACGCGGTACGCGAGTGCCATGCACGGCAGCTGGAGATTGTTCCGGTACCTTAGCGAAGAAATCTGGTAGGCCCGGCTCGCCTTTGTAGAATATCCGAATACGGAGCAGAGAATGGATATCGCCGCGCATCTTAGAAACGCACGACAGCGGTTGAAACAAAGGGCCGACAGTTCACAACGAAGTTCCGAAATAGTGCACAGAAACAACGTCAAAGCACTCGCCCCGATCGTAAAAGTCTTGGAGAAGATTCGGCAGGAAGGATACTACTTTCGAGGCGAAGACGGTTCTAGGCAGCCATTCGACTTTCGATATACTCCGGGCGACTTTTATGTTGAGTGCCTGATCTACATAACGATCCGCCGCTTTACCGGTAATTATTCGGTGAAGACTGGCCTCTACCGGATCCGGTTTCACAATGACAGCTATGATACTTTCACTTTGAGCTTCGACCTGTATCCGGATGGAGCCGTCAGCAGTTCGGGGCCCGAACCTTCTCAGGTTATAGGTTACGAGTGCATGGGTGCCCGGGATTGCATAGAGAAGTTCATGGAATTCGCCGCAGAACATGAATTCCTGCTCCATGACTGAGGACGCCTCGCGATCGTGAGCTGCTGGGCGTGCTAGCGCGTCTTCGACCTAACTGATCAAGAAGAGGTAGGCCCGCTGGGTTCGAACTTGAGGCGCCCTGGACGATGTCTGAGCCGCCAGCCGAAATCCCGAGCTTCGCGAGGGACCTCTTCTGCGATCAACTATCGCCTAGCCTGGTAGGCCCGGCTGGGTTCGAAAAAGCAATCGCCCAGCAGTAGAGGCCGCAAGCCCCAAAAGACGACGGCGAATCTGCCAACTGCGAAACCTGCAAAGGGTGATGGAGGAGAAGAAGTCCGCCTCGATCCCGATTGCGTGGACGCGCTGGTGCTATTGGTCCAGCGAAAGGAGTTTCAACCGGCGGCAGCCTTCCGCGATCGATCTTCGGATTGTTTACAGGCAAGCCGATATCCCCGGGTGAGTTAACCGTACGGCGTGATGGTCATCACATCGCGGGCTTGCAGTCCGAAGTTACGCTTTATTTGAAGGGGTTCTGCCAGGAGCAGTCGCCGGATTCCGCGTGTCGAACCCAAGAGGACGCATGCAGCTACTGACTACGGAAGAACGCCGTCAGGCATTCGCCTCGTCCAGGAAACCCGAGGTCGTTCGCAGGCAACGGCTGCCCGTCCGCTACCACGTCGAGGACACTGACGTAACCGACCGGCCAAAGCGCTTCCTTCAGGCGTTCGCCGCCATCCTGAAACATACAAATTATCGTCTGGCGCTGGACCACTACGTCCGGGTGAACGCCAAATGTGCGCGCTGCACCGTGAAATGCCAGATCCACATGGCGACCGGAGATCCTACGGATGTCCCCTGCTATCGCTCTGAGCTACTGCTGTCGGTGTATCGGCGCCACTTCACTCTCTCCGGAATCCTGCGCGCCCGCATTCTCGACGATCCCGGATTGTCCGACGAGTCGATTCAGCAGATGGCGGACTCCTTCTACAACTGCACCGCCTGCCGCCGCTGCCACTTCGAGTGCCCGATGGGGATCGATCACGCGCTGCTGACTCATCTCGGCCGTTACATCCTGTCCGAAATCGGCATCGTCCCGCGCGCGCTGGCGGTGAGCGTTCGCGAACAACTCGCCGGCGCCAGCGGCAATACCTCGGCCGTGCCTGTCGCCGCGCTGCTGGACACTGTCGAGTTTCTCTCCGAAGAGATCAGGGACAGCATCGGCGTTGAGGCTTCCTTTCCCATCGACCAGCAAGGAGCGGAGTATCTCTTCTTTCCCGCGGTGTCCGATTTCCTGATGGAAGCCGAAACGCTTATGGGCAATGCCGCCGTGTTTCGCGCCACCGGCGACAAATGGACGATTGGCACGCAGTACTTTGATGGCATCAATTACGGGCTGTTCTACAACGACCAGATACTGGAGCACGCGCTCCAGAAAATTCAGGCGGAGGCCCAACGCCTGGAAGCACGCAAGATATTGATCGGCGAGTGCGGGCACGCCTCGCGCGTGGCCAAGTTCTTCTACCCGACATTCTGCGGAGGTCAGACAGGCGCTGCCGGTCGTCAACATCATGGAGTACACGCACCGGGCGTGGAAACAGGGCCGTCTGAAACTGAAGCCGGGGGCGATGACCGAGCGCGTTACCTACCACGACCCGTGCAATCTTTCGCGAACCGGCTGGATCGTGGAGCAGCCGCGTGAGCTTCTCAATGCCTTCTGTAGTGATTACGTCGAGATGACGCCCAACCGGCGCGACAACATCTGCTGCGGCGGCGGTGGCGGGTCGGTTTCCCTTGATGAGATCAAGCCCTATCGGATGCTGGTCGGCGGCAAGGTTAAGGCAGAGCAGATTCGTGCGACCGGTGCCAAGTACTGCGTTGCCCCGTGCGCCAACTGCAAGAAGCAGCTTCGCGAGCTGATGGAAGAGCATGGCGTCGATTGCCAGATTGTCGGCCTGCACGACCTGCTCTACAAGGCGATCGACTTCGACTGAGGCGAGGTACAGCCAGTGGACGCTTGGATTCATTTCGGACGTGGCCCGCTCTTCCGCATCGCGTTTTCCCTGATGTTGCTCGGGCTGGTGCGGATTTTCCTCCTCACGATTACCGGAGTGATTGAAGCCTATCGCCACAATCCGGACAAGATCGTCAATTGGAGCGAAGTAAGGCGGCAGTCGATCGCTTGGCTGTTTCCGATCAAGCGGCTGTGGCGAGCGCGCCCGGTTTACAGCACGCTGTCGCTCTTATTTCATGTGGGCCTGTTGCTGGTGCCGCTGTTCCTGGCGGCGCATGTGCTTTTGTGGAAGCGCTCAATCGGGCTGGCGTGGCCGATGTTGCCGCAAGTTGTGTCCAACGATTTCACCTTACTCGTTCGTGGTTACAGGGCTCGGACTTTTCATCGGCAGGGTAGCGAACGCGGATTCTCGCAAGCTGAGCCGCTGGCAGGACATCGCCTGGCCGCCGCTGCTGATGGTGCCGTTTATCACCGGCTACATTTGCTCGAATCTTCCCGTCGGCCCGAAGGGCTACCAGGCGGCAATGCTGCTTCACGTCTATGCGGCGGACCTGATCCTGGTAATGATTCCCTTCACCAAGATCGCGCACTGCGTTCTCGCGCCACTCTCGCAGATCGTCACCGCGGTGGCGTGGAAATTTCCTGCGGGCGCGGGCGACCGCGTGGCGGCAACGCTGGGCTACGCCGGCCGCCCGGTGTGGCTGAAGGATTCCAGGCTGACTCCACCCCCGCCGACCGATGAGGTAGTTGCGCAATGAAGGCCGCGATTCTTACCGACACTACGAAATGCATTGGCTGCCAGTTGTGCGTGTCGGCCTGCAAGACGCAGAACCATCTTGCCGCTGACATGCCCCGCCGCTGGATGTTGGGCGATGGCCTCTCAGCGCGAAATTGGACGGCGATTGTCGACGGCCCGCGCCAGACCTATATCCGCAAACAATGCCGGCATTGCCTGGAGCCGGCCTGTGCCTCCGCCTGCCCGGTCAGCGCCTTACAGAAGACGCCAATTGGCGCAGTGGTCTATGACAGCGCCAAGTGCATGGGATGCCGCTACTGCATGATGGCTTGCCCCTACGGAATTCCGCGCTACGACTGGCAGACTGCCATACCCTACGTTCGCAAATGCATTCTGTGCTACGACCGCATCATCGTAGGTCAGCAGCCGGCCTGTACTGAAGCTTGTCCAACCAAGGCGACTATCTTCGGGGACCGCGATCAGCTTCTCGATGAAGCCCACCGCCGCATTCGCGACAATCCCGGAATGTATATCGACAAAGTGTGGGGCGAGCAGGACGTAGGCGGAAACTCGGTTCTCTACATTTCCAACGTCGATCTCTCGTTCCTGAGCAACGAGGAGGGGCTGGGCACCACTCCTTTGCCTTCAACCACGGCGCATGCCATGGAGGCGGTGCCGTTTGCGTTTTGCTCGGTACTGGCCTTGATGGGCGGCGTCAGCTGGATCATTGACCGGCGCATGCATAAGCGCGAGGACGAAAAGGATGAATAGAGTTCGCACTTTGAAATTCGTCCTTTGGCTGCTGCTCGGCCTGGCAGCGTCGGTAGCGGTTTCCCGTTTTCTGCTTGGGCTGGGCGTAAGCACCAACCTGTCCGACGCTAATCCCTGGGGCTTTTGGATCGGCTTTGACGTGATGAGCGGGGTGGCCTTGGCGGCGGGCGGCTTCATCGTTACGGCGACGGTCTACATCTTCCGCCTCGAGCGTTTTCACGCTGTCGTTCGTCCTGCCGTGCTGACCGCGTTCCTCGGCTACATTGCGGTTGCCATCGCGTTGCTGTTCGACCTTGGTCTGCCCTGGAACATCTGGCACATGACGGTGTTCTGGAACCCGCATTCGCCGCTGTTCGAAGTCGGCTGGTGCGTAATGCTGTACCTCCTGGTACTCACGCTGGAATTCCTGCCCGTACCCGCCGAGGAGTTCCCACGCCTTGCCAAAGTTCGCGCCAGGCTGCTCAAGTTCCGCCTGCCGCTCGTGATCCTTGGAGTCGGGCTGTCGACGTTGCATCAGTCGTCGCTGGGGTCATTGTTCCTCATCATGCCGTACCGGCTGGCTCCGCTTTGGTACTCGCCGATTCTGCCCATTCTGTTCCTCATCTCGGCAATCGCGCTCGGCCTAGCGATGGTGATGTTTGAAAGCCATGTCACGGCGTATCTGTACCGCCGCAAACCGGAATCCGAAGTTCTGGCCGGGCTCGGCCGCGCTTGCTGCTGGGTCCTGCTGCTTTACTTGGCTGTGCGATTCGGTGATCTGTTGGTTCGCCATCGCATCGGTGCGATCTTCGTTCCGGGATGGCGCACTGCGTTGTTCTGGGCAGAGGTTCTGCTGATGGCAATCGTGCCCATCGTGTTGTTCTCCATTCGCCGCTTGCGTCAGAGTCGCGAAGGTCAATCGGCCGCTGCCTCGCTGGCGGTCTTCGGTGTGGTGCTGAATCGCATTGACGTCGGCGGCCTGGCCCACCTGCGGCCGGAAGGCGCGTTCTACCTGCCGTCGTGGATGGAAGTTGCCATCAGCGTTGGCGTGGTCGCGGGAGCCGTTCTTACGTTCATCTTCATCGTCGAGCACTTCAAAGTCTGGGAGCAACGGCCCGCTGATCCCGACGAGGACCCGACGAAGCTGCCGGAGTTCGATCCTGTCGGCAATACCTGGCTGGGAGTACCCGGAGTCGCATCACGGACCGTGTACTCGATGGCATTCATTGTTGCGGCGGCGTTCGGATTCGGCTTCCTGCGTGTGCAGCCGGCGGAGAGTCCGCGGCATCGAGCTCGTGCCCGTTCACCAGGCCCGCGGCGGAGACATTCTCTTCATCGACGGCAACCTGGATGGTCTCGGCGTCTCATTCAAGCACGCCGAGCACGAGAAGCGTGAGGGAGGCAAGCAGTCGTGCGTCAAGTGCCACCACATGAACTACCCGCGCGACGAGGCGACGGCCTGCTCCCGCTGCCACTACCAAATGTATGTCGCCACTGACTCGTTCCGGCACGACTGGCATGCTTCTCCCAACGGCGCGCGGCTTGCATGCTATCAGTGCCATCCTTCCGGGCAGGTGCGGACGGCGGCCACGGCTGTGCATTGCGACAAGTGTCACAAGAACCTGGTTCCCGCCGAGGCTACGATCAAGATCAAGCAATACCAGGCCGTTGCCTACACCGATGCTATGCACCGGCTGTGCATCGGCTGCCACATACAGAAAGCGAAAGAGAAGAACAAGCCCGAGATGACCCGCTGCGCCTGGTGTCACAAGGAAAATCCCGAAATTCTGAATTCCCGTGATCTGATTCTCACGCACTATGGACTGGGTCGTGGGAGCGTGGTGCTGCCTCCGCCGAACATAGGAAAGAACTGAGCAGGGCGACAATGCTCGCAAGGCCGGCCCAATCACGGTAGAGCCGGCCTTCAGGCCAACGTCAGGGCTTGCGTTAAACCTACAACGGCTGGACGGCAAACTTTGCGGCGGCGGCAAGCAAGCCTTGCACCCATTCGGGCGTAGCCACAGCGTGCAGGTGGGTATAGCTGGCCCAGACGTTATTCACGAGCAGAGCATCGCGGCCGTTCGAGCATCCCGTTCCGCGCTTGACTTCGCACGCGGTCGCGCCGCTCTCGGCCAGCGGCACAATTCGCGAATAATGAAACTCATGCCCGCGCAGAGTGGTTCCCACGGGGAAAAACGGATTGGCTTTATCCACCATCAACTCGACGTAGCCGTGGCCTTGCGCGGTATCGAAGACCTCGACATCGAGGGGAAACACACCTGCCATGTTGTAACGCGTGCCCTTCCACGTGAGGGTTCGCGCGAGCAGTATTAGCCCTCCGCACTCCGCGTAGATGGGCATCCCCGCTTCTGCGGCGTTGCGGATCGAGCGCAGCATCGACTGATTCGCTGCCAGCGCCTCGGCGTGAGTTTCCGGAAAGCCACCGCCGATGTAGAGGGCATTCAGGTCCTCCGCCAATTGCGCCGCTTCGAGGGATGAAATCGAAACCAACTCAGCCCCCGACTGCTCGATCTGCTCAAGGTTTTCGGGATAGTAGAAGCTGAAGGCGGAGTCCTTAAGGCACCCGATCTTCAATCCATGACCGTCCGGCAGAGAAGCCGATGGCTGGGCGATGCCGGCAAGTGCGGGCGCATTGCGGGCAATTGAAATTATGGCATCCAGGTCGATCTTTCCCTCGACAAGCCGCAGCAGAGCGGTCTCAATCTGCGACATGCCGGAATGTTCTGACGGCGGCATCAGTCCCAGGTGCCGCTCGGGGACGGGATTCGTCGTGCCTTTAGGAATAGCTCCCACCACCGGCACTCCGCAGATCGATTCGATAGAAGCACGCAGCACTTGCTCATGCCTTCGGCCGTTCACGTTGTTCAGGATGACGCCGCGGAGGGACAGGTTCGGATCGAGTTTCTGGCATCCCAGCACAACGGCAGCAGCGCTGCGCGTCATCTTCGTAGCGTTGACCACCAGCACCACCGGAGCAGCCAGGGCCTCAGCCAGCACTGCGCTGCTGTGCGTACCTTGGACATCGAAGCCGTCAAACAGCCCGCGATTGGCTTCGATCAGGTTGATCCCCTCGGTGCTGCCGTGCTGCAAGAACGACGAGCGCACACCGTCAGGGCCCATGAGATAGGTGTCAAGATTGCGGGCCGGCCCACCGGAGGCCCATGTGAGCCAGGCTGCGTCAATGTAGTCAGGACCTTTCTTGAACGCGCGCACCTCGACACCCGCCCGCCGCAACAGGAGCAGCAGGCCCATGGAAACCAGGGTCTTGCCGGCGCCGCCCGAGATGCCTGCGATCATCAGGCGCGGCATGGTACGCGCTAAACTCATGGCCGCCCTCTATTGCGTTTGGCCGCTTGCTTCCTTCGGCGGAAGCTGAATGAACGAGCCTCCAAGATAGCTGTAGATACAGCGGCCGGAATCAATAAGCATGCGGATCGCTTTCTTGCAGTCTTCCTTGCTACAGGCCTGCTCGCCATGCTTCTCGATCATGGCCTTCGTCAGGTCATGGGCCTTCAGGTTCTTCTTGCCCGCGCATTCCGCCACGAGCTGAAACATTTCTTCGGCTAGAGTTTCAACGGAAACTGCCGCTACATCAGTCATACACATACCTCTTCTTGTTCGTGAACCAGGGGCTCGGAGTGCTCGGCAATCAGCCTCTGCAGGTTCTCGCGCAAACGCACCACTTCACCGACCACCAGCGTCGCGGGCGGCTCGATGCCTTGCCGATGGATTTCATCGGCGATGGTTTCGAGCGTGGCCGTGACCACATGTTCGCCGTCCCAGTACGCCATCTGAATCATGGCTGCCGGAGTGTCGGCTGGAAGGCCGGCATCGACAAGGTTGCGCGCTATGGCACCAACATTGTGTACGCCCATCAGGAAGACAAGCGTGTCGATCTTGGCCAATGCACGCCAATCGGTGTGGTCCACGTGGCCAACGGCGCAATGGCCGGTGACGATGGCCACCGATGACGAAGCGTCCCGGTGAGTTACCGCGATGTTCGCGCTCAGCGGCGCGGAGAGGCAGGCCGACACGCCGGGTATAACTTCAAACGGAATGCCGTGTTCCGCCAGGTACTCAACTTCCTCACCGCCGCGGCCGAAGAGAAACGGATCTCCTCCCTTCAGTCGAACGACGGCTTTCCCTTCGCGGGCCTTTTGCACCAGCAGGGCGTGGATTTCGTCCTGGCGGGAGTGGTGCCCAGGAGGCTTGCCCATATAAATCTTCTCTGCAGAAGCTTTGGCCAGGGCAAGCACTCCCTGCTGAATCAGGCGGTCATAGACGATCACGTCTCCGATGCTGATGCGTTGCACGGCCCGGATGGTCAACAGATCGGGATCACCCGGGCCGGCGCCAACGAGATAGACTTTGCCCACCTTCGACATCGGTCCCTCGCTCTATTTAAAGACGTGGCTGAGCAGCACCAGGACCACGCATAAAACGATCCCGGTAAAGAAGGTGTACCAAATCAGTTTGTTTTCGATGGGAAGCAACGGTTCATACTCGCTCTCCATCTTGCGGATTTCTTCGCCAATTACTGGTTCCGGCATGGCTTATCCTTTCACGATGGGCGGCAGCATCCCATGGAAGAAAAGCCAGGAGATCAGCAGGCCGACCCAAATGATGTAGCCAAACAGACAAAGCACATAAACTGCGGCCAGTTTGGCAATTCCTTCCTGCCACAGTTTGCGGAAGTTCGACATGACTCCGATCGTGAAGAAGGTCAGGACGAAGAAAATGCCACGGAAGACATTGGCTTGCCCCATCGAGGCCTTGATCTTCGGCAGGAGCGCGGGAAGCATCGCTCCGAGAGCGAGCACTAAAAGGAACGTGGCAACATAGCCCAGAACGAACTTGGGGAAGCGTTGCCAGATCTCAATGGCGCTGACCTTCCGGTCGGTGCGATGCTCGATCTTTGCCGTCCACACCCAGGCCAGCACGAACGCCCACACGCCAATCATGATGTCGATGAACACCTTGACGGTGGTGGCGGCGCCCATGATCCAGCCGGGCTGGTAGTTGATGCCGCTGGCAGCGGCTTTGGCTCGAATCAGCGACTCGGCTATGGCGCCGCTCGCGACTGCTGCGCCGTCGGTTTTGACGGACAGGCCCATCCATGCGCCGGCCACCATCGGGCTGCCGGCCAGGAAGTGTTGCGCGGCAAAGGGCAGGATTAGTAACTCCACCACGGCGAAGACCACCACCAGTGATGACACCATGACGGGAACGACCGGGCGGGCGCGAATCGCACCTCCGGTTGCGATGGCGGCAGAAACACCGCAGATGGAAATGCCCGAGGCCAGGGGCGCTGCCCATTCGCGGCTGAACCCGAAGTAGCGGCGGGCGACGTAGTACACGATGGGCCAGAAAATCAGGTACGCGCAGACAATCGCGCACAGACCCTGGAAGATCATGGCGGATGCCAGCTGGCGCTGGGCAAGTGCGGTGACGCCAAGATAGCCGCCCAGGATAACGATGGCCGTCTTGATGTAGAGTTCAGGACGTACCGCCTCTTTCAGCCACGCCGAAAGTCCAGGCATGAAGTTGCCGACTACGAGTCCGGCCAGCAGCGCCACAATGAAGCCCGATTCGTTGGTCAGGTTCAACGACCACGGAAGATGCAGGGCGGCGCGCTTGTCGGGAGTAGCCGCGATATACGCCCAGCTGCCGATGAACCAGCAGGCATAGCTGAGGGCAAAAATAACGGTAAAGCCCTGGGCGAAGCGCTTGACATTTGCGCCGAGAGCTTTGGCCCCGGCCAGCAGCACGCCCAGCATCGCCAGGTACGTAAGAAGCAGAGAGATCAAGCCCGGCAGATTGGCATAGGTCTTGGAAGCAGGCGCCAGCGCTTTGCCCGGCGCAGTCCACACCGAGGTGGTGACCGCCCACCCCAGCATGTCCATGCCGGCCAGCAAGCCCAGCGAGAGGACGAAGACAAGAAGTCCAATCCACACCGAAAGCCAGTCTTCCGTCAGCCATGGTTTCGGCGGTGGTGGTGAAGCCGGCGCTCTGACCGGCGCCGCAGTTGTTGGCGGTGATTCCATCAGGGTTGGCATACGTTCACCTCGGTTCACGAATAGTGACCGTGATCTTGTAGAACACGGTGATCAACAGAGCTCCAATGGCCCACACTCCCGCCACAATGCCCCACTCGGGAGCGGTGGGCGAATAACGGGGGACGGCCCCGAGCGGCGAAGGCACGAAGCCGCCAAGGATCAGACCCAAACCTTTTTCGATCCACAGCGAGCCGAATACCAGTACGGCCGCCGCCGCCAGCAGCGATTCGCGTTCGCGCAGCTTGGGAACGAGCAGCAGCACCAGCGAGACGCAGGCCGCTACTACGGACGTCCACATCCAGGGCACCATCTGACGGTCTCCGTCCAGGCCGGCGAACAGGAAGCGGAAGGACTCGACGTCGCGCGGAATTCCGCTGTAGAAAGCAGTAAACATTTCCAGCAGCACGAAGAAGACGTTGATCGCCATGGCATAGGCGACGATGATGCCGAGTTTGCGCAGCGCTTCCCGGCCTACATCGAAGTTCGTGAGCCGCCGCAGAAGCAGGCAGAGCAGGATGAGCAGCGACGGTCCCGCTGCAAACGCCGACGCCAGAAAGCGCGGGGCGAGAATCGCTGTCAGCCAGAAGGTCCGGCCCGGAAGCCCGCTGTACAGGAAAGCGGTGACAGTGTGGATGCTGACGGCCCACGGAATCGAAAGCAGGATGACGGGCCTGATCCAGCGCGGCGGCGGCAAGTCGTTGCGCTCCGAGCTCAACATCACGACCGAGATCACGGCATTCAGCAGGAGATAGCCGCCGAGTGAGACCATGTCCCAGAACATGATGGAATGCAGCGTCGGGTAAAGCAGCACGTTGAGCACCCGCGCCGGCTGCCCCATGTCGACCACGATGAACAGCATGCACATCGTGACTGCCGAAACCGCCAGCAGCTCACCGAGGATGGTGACGCGGCGGAACTCGTGCACGTCGTGCAGGTAATAAGGAAGCACGACCATCACGGCGGAAGCCGCAATGCCGACAAAGAACGTGAACTGCGCGATGTACAGTCCCCAGCTAACGTCCCGGCCAAGTCCGGTGATGGCGAGTCCGTTCCTGAGCTGGTCGAGGTAACAGGCGCCTCCGGCGGCGATCAGCAGCAGGAGAAAGCCCACCCACTCCCAGTACCTGCGGCCGCCCACCATCGCTTTTTCCAACATGAACATGCTTCACACCAAATAGAAGACCGATGGCCCGGTGCCCAGCTCGGGTTCACGCTGCATGGCGAAACGGGCGCGCAGCAGCTTTCGCGGCTCCGAGTCGGGATCCGACAAATCTCCAAATACCATCACCTGCTCCGCGCAGGCTTCTACGCAAGCGGGCTGGTTCCCCTTCGCCAGCCGTTCTTCGCAGAAGTTGCACTTCTCCACCACGCCCTTGGTACGCGTCGGAAAATCGGGATTGATCACCGCAATTGCCGGCCTGGGATCCTGCCAGTTGAAGCTGCGCGAACCATACGGACACGCTGCCATGCAGTACCGGCAACCGATGCAGCGATGGAAGTCCATCATCACGATGCCGTCCTCCGGGCGCTTCCACGTGGCCTGCGTAGGGCAAACGCGGGTGCAGGGCGGGTTCGCGCAGTGGTTGCACAGCAACGGCGTAGGAAGGCCTTTGTACTCCTGCCGCGTGTAATCCGTTTGCGCCTGCGGGAAAACCGTCTCGAACGGCTCGTTCCAGATCCACTTCACTTCATGCGCGGGATCGGAGATCTGCGGAACGTTGTGCGCCTTGTTGCAAGCCTGAATGCAGTCCTTGCACCCCGCATCCTGCCGGCACTTCTGCAAATCGACGACCATGCCCCAGCGCTTGGTCTTCGTTGCCGGAGCGGCTGGCGTCTCAACTGCATCGGAGACGGCGCGTACCGCCTTGCCTCCGGCGATACCTGCCAGCGTCAGACCGGAGAGCAGCAGAAAATCCTTGCGCGTGATCTTCATGGCGCTCTCCTCCACCCCGCCAAGTCCGACGGCGGGACTTGTCGGGGACTCTGGCTCCTGGCCATCATCTGCGGCGGATTGTTATGGCAGTCCCAGCAATACGGACTGGAGACGCCGGCGTAGTTATGGCAGCGGTCGCAGAACTCGGCCCGGTTGGTATGGCATTGCTCCAGGCAGGTGCGCGTAAGGCTCTTGTCGTAGACCTTGCCGTTGAAGGCGTGAAACTGCCGCTGGTCGTCGCGCACGACCTGCTCGCGCCAGTCGATCAGCAACTGCATGTGCGAGTCGCGCATATAGGCGACGGGCGCGACACACTGCTTTTGGTTGACAGGAAGCTTGATGGCCGGAGCGTCAGGCGGCGTCCTTTTGGCCAGCCCATGCCACACCGGGAATGTAAACACGCCCACGAACAGCAGAAGTCCGGCGAGAATCAGCGGGCGATCACGCATGGACCGCCTCCTCTGGCTGCTGCTCTGTAACGAGGGGCTCGCCACGTAAATCCGACGTGCGCTCTTTCGCGCCTGTCATCACCAGCGCGTTGCCCAGCAGTTCGTGCACTCCGGCGACCTCGACGTCGCCGACCCAGTAGTCCATCAGTGCGGGCAGCGTGGCCTTGTCGATGGCGCAGATGCAGGCGAGCAGGTTCACGCCGTGCTTCTGCTTGACGTACTTGACCGCGTTGGCCCGCGGGAAGCCGCCGCGCAGGCGCATCTCCAGGTTCTCGTCCGTGCCCAGGCCGGAGCCACTGCCGCAGCAGAAGGTCTGCTCTCGGATGGTGTTCTCCGGCATCTCATGGAAATAGTTGCAAACGTTATTAAGGATGTAGCGCGGCTCTTCCAGCAGCCCCATGCCGCGCGCGGGATTGCAGGAGTCGTGGAAGGTGACCTTCCACTTGTCGTTACGGCTGGGGTCGAGCTTCAGCCTGCCCTGGTGGATGAGGTCCGCAGTGAACTCGCAGATGTGCACCATCTTTGTCGAGCGCGCATTCTCGAAAACCGTCTTCGTGACGGGCGAGACCGGAACCTCCAGGAAATCCGCCGGGCCGTTCATGGTGTCCATGTATTGGTGCAGGACGCGCCACATGTGCCCGCACTCGCCGCCCAGGATCCACTTCACGCCCAGCCGACGAGCCTCGTCATAAATCTTGGCGTTGAGCCGCTTCATCATCTCGTGCGAGGTGAACAGCCCGAAGTTTCCGCCCTCGGAGGCAAACGCACTGACCGTGTAATCCAGTCCAATCTCGTGAAACAGCATCAGATAGCCAAGCAGGGTGTAGTAATGCGGCGTGCCGAAATAATCGGCCGAAGGCATCACGAAGAGAATCTCCGCGCCCTTGCGGTTGATGGGCACTTCGATTGGCAGTCCGGTGATCTCCCTGGCTTCGTCCGCGGCGAAATCAATGCTGTCCTTGAATCCGTGCGGTTGAATCCCGAGGTGGTTGCCGGTGCGGAAGCAGTTGGCGACCGGCTCCAGCACCCAGTTGATGTTGCAGCCGATCAGGGTCAACAACTCGCGGCCCATCATCGTGATCTCGGCCGTGTCGATGCCGTAAGGGCAGAACACCGAGCAGCGCCGGCACTCAGTGCATTGATAGAAGTAATAGAACCATTCCTTGACGACGTCCTCGGTCAGCTCGCGCCCACCCGCCAGGCTGCCGAAGATGCGCCCGGTCAGCGTGAAGTAGCGGCGATAGACAGATCGCATCAGCTCCGCGCGCAAAACGGGCATGTTCTTCGGGTCGCCGGAGCCGACGAAGAAGTGGCACTTATCGGCGCAGGCGCCACAGCGCACGCAGATGTCCATGAACAGGCGGAAGGAGCGATACTTCTTCAGCCGCTCGCGCATTCCGTCGATAAGAATGCGCTTCCAGTCCGGCGGCAACTTCCAGTCGGCATCGAAGGGCTGCCAGTCCCGCGGGTTCGGCAGGCCGAGATACTTCAGGTTCTTCGGCAATGCGCCGTAGCAGAAGACACCCTTGTGAAAGTCGACATGGGGATCGCGCCAGTCGCCCTTCGGAGCCGCCGGTTCAATCTGCAGTAACGGTTGCGACATCTTCCTCGGCCTCGAGTGGCAGTCCCGCCGCCTCGATCTTGTCCCGGAACTCCTCCTCCCATTCCGCGTAGGTATGGGTCTTTACCGGATAGTTCCAGGGGTTGATATAGCGCACCGCGCGATTGTTGTTCGCCAGGTTGCGGGTCGGGCTCAGGAAGACCCCGCCCACGTGCATGAGCTTGCTAAACGGGAAGTACGCTGCCAGCACGCTCACCAGCAGCAGATGAGCGAATACGGCCGGCGTCAAGCCCGCCGGCAGGACGGGATGAAACGTCGCCAAACCGAGGGCGAACTGCTTCACGCTGGTGATGTCAGCGCGCAGAACGTAGCGCATCAGCACGCCGGAGATCGCGATACCAAGCAGCAGGAAGAGTGCCAGGTAATCGGTGAACAGCGACACGTAACGCACCAGCGGATCGCGCAGTCGCCGCACCAACAGGTACAACAGTCCGGCAAGCAGAATGACGTCTGTCGCGTACAGATCGGGAGTGGTGACCTGAAAGAAGCCATCCACCCGTTGCAGGGCAAGAACAAAACCGGGCACCGGCTCGATCAGCAGCCGCAGATGCCGCAGCAACACGATCAACAGCGCCCAGTGGAATGCGAGCGAGCCGAGCCAAAGATACTTGTTCTCGCCGAAGACCAGCCGCCCCTGGTACAACTTCGCCCGGTTATTGCGAAACAGCGAACGAAACGTCAGCACTTCGAGCGCCATGCGCCCCAGCACGCCCCAGGTGCTGAAAGGACTATCGAGCGGATTTCGCTTGATCCAGGGCAGCGACTTCTCCTGCCCGCAAGTGGTGGGGATTCGAAACGGCACCGGCGTCCACGCCCAGCGCAATACCCGATAGCAAAAGCCGATCAGAAAAACTGCCGCCGCAGTGTAAGGGATGACGATTGCGACGAAGAAACGCCCGGCGCTTCCCTGCCCGGCCAGTGCACCCGCCAGCACCAGCAGCAGGACTGCAATCAATGAAGCGAGGACGTTCATAGCATGGCTACCTCGAGTAGCCGTTGATCTCCTCAACCGGCAGCGTGCTGCGCAACCACGCGCCGCCGCCACTCGCTGATCCGAATCTCCGCCAATTGCTCGCGGCATTGCGTGTATTTGTCGAAAGCCATCAGTGCCAGGCGGTCGATGCGACCGGCAAGCGCGATCTGGTCTTCTTCAGGAGCAAGCTCGCGCAGAATCGGCTTCAGCGAGAACACGAACCCAACCGCATGGCTCGGCGAGAGGTCCTGAACCGCCCGCAGGCGAACAATGGAGTCAAGCGCCAGGCCAAGACATTCAGCGTCCATCTCCCCGAGCAACTGCTCGAAAAGAGTGGTCAGGCTTTGGCGCACCGTATGGCCCACAGGGTTGCGGAAGGGATCGCTTTCCCCGGCAAGAAACGGGACCACCGCCGGCGGATACGAGGCCATCGTCTCCGCAATCCACTTTTCCAGGATGGGCCCGTGTGCACTCATCGGAACCTAGACGCAACCCGTCGGCTTCGGCAGCCCCGCCAGCTTGCAGGCTCCCTTGGCGGGACCGGAGGGAAACAGGTTATAGATCTCCTTGAGCGAGAAGCCCGTTTCCTTGCACAGCTTCCGGATCATGGGAGCAATGCCGAACTGCACGTAATAGTTGCGAATGTAGTTGATGATCTTCCAGTGCGCGTCGGTCAGCTCCGTGATGGCTTCTGACTCGGCAAAGTCTTTTGCTACATCTTCGTTCCACAACTCAGGCTGCTGCAGGAACCCGTCCTCATCGACGTCGTAGCTTGTTCCGTGTACTGCGAATGTCGGCACAGTTCTGACCTCCTGATCAGTTCATTTCGATATAGCCGCAAGGACACGCCTCGGCGCATTTCTTGCAGCCGTTACACAACTCCAGTTTCACTTTGTAATGTTCGCCCTTGGGAAGGCGCACGAAGCAGTTGTTGCTGCAATACATCCAGCAGGTCTCGCAATCCATGCACATCCCGCAGGACAGGCAACGCCTGGCTTCCTCGATGACCTCAGCTTCCGTCAAGCCCAGCTCAACCTCGGTATCCGGCTCGCGTTCCGCCACCGCGACATGGCCCCGCTCGTGGCGCGGCGCGGCCTTGTACCAGTCGAGATGGACCTTGTCTTTCTCGATCAGCGCGGGCGTGGCAGGCTTCTCCAACGGAACGCCGCGGAACCGTGCATCGATGGCTTCGGCGGCGAAGCGGCCCTGAGCGATGGCGATGGTCACCAGCCCGAGCGCGGTGTCGTCGCCTCCCGCGTAGACACCCTCGACCGAGGTCGCCCCGAAATCGCCGGTCTTGATCCAATCCTTTCCGGAATGCAGGTCGTCGAAGCCGCAGAAGTCCGGCTCCTGGCTGATGGCGGCAATGATGGCCGACACCGGCAGCTTAAACTCGCTGCCTTCGATCGGCACCGGCCGCGGGCGGCCCGAAGCATCCGGCTCGCCCAGCTTCATGCGAATGGAGCGCAGCGCGACGGCGCGCCCGTTCTGTTGCAGCACTTCCACTGGCGCGGCGAGAAACTCGATTTTCACGCCTTCTTCGATAGCGCCTTCGATCTCCGAGGCTGCCGCTGGCATCTCCGCGCGCGTGCGGCGGTAGAGCAGCGTGACCTCGGCGCCCAGCCGCCGGCTCACGCGAGCAGCATCGATCGCGCTATCGCCGCCGCCGATCACGATCACCTTCTCGCCCGGCTCAACCTTTTCGCCGCGATTGACCAGGTTCAGAAACTCCGTCCCGCCGAAAACGTTGGCAGCGTTTTCCCCGGGAATGTTGAGCCGCAGACTGTTCTGCGCCCCGATGCCGACGAATACCGCCTGATATTGCTGGCGCAGCTCGGCCATGGTCAGGTCGCGGCCAACGATGCAATCGCACTTCAGCTCGACACCCAGCTCGAGGATGCGCCCGATCTCCGCGTCCAGGACCTCGCGCGGCAGCCGGTACCGGGGAATGCCGTAGCGCAGCATCCCGCCGGGCTGCGGGAAGGCTTCGAAGACGGTAACCGGATAGCCCCGCCGCGCTAGTTGATAGGCGCACGACAAACCCGCCGGCCCGGCCCCCACCACGGCCACCTTCTGGCTGTGTGTATCGTTGCTCAGTTTCGCAAGTTTCAGGCCTTTGCTGATGCCGAAGTCCCCGAGGAAGCGCTCGACGGCGTTCACCGAGACCCCGCCATCCTTCGCCGTGCGGTTGCAGACGTCCTCGCAGGGATGCGGACACACCCTCCCGCAAACGGCGGGAAACGGATTGCGCTCCGCCAGCCGCTGCCACACCTGCTCAAAGGCCTGCTCGTTCGTGCGGCCATACGCTTCGGCCTGCGCAATCGTGGTCAGCAGCTCGCGAATCTCATTGCCGTTGGGACAGTGCCCGGCGCAAGGTGGCGACTTGGCAATGTAGCGCGGCCGCAGGGGGCTGATGTCCCCGCCCCCTGTCGCCGCCTTGATCACCGGTTTCTTAACGTCCTTGAACAGCCCCATCGCCCGGCCCTCACGCGTACGGATACAGGTTGCGCTTGAAGTCCTCCAGCTGATTCAGCAGCCGATCATGCTTCTGCTCGTCCTCGGTCAGGTAGGTCAGAAGATGCCGCTGCACGAACAGCCGGCAGTTCTTGCGTGCCTTCTCCGCCAGCTCGATGGTTTCCTTTTCCGTGGCAGCGTGCTGCTCGATCATGTCCCACACTTCGCCCAGCTCTTCCGGACTCAGACTGAATGCCTGTTTCTCCACGCTGTCCAGAATCGCCTGCTGCACCCGCTTGTGCATGGCCGAGTCCTGGCGAATGATCTCCATCACCAGCTGGATCAGAGGATTGTGGGTCTTGGCGATGATGGCCGTCGTCTGCGCGATGCTCTCCTGCTCGATCTCCTGCCAGCGCCGCAAGATGGTCTTAAGTTCTTCCAGGTTCTCGGTCGCCTGGCTCGCAACCGGTTTCGTTAAAGTTGCCATAGCAGCTCCTTGCCAGGTCCTCAGTAGCGGACGTGCGCCGAGCGGGCAAACGTCAGGCCCGCATGCTTGAAGTCGTCAATGTGGTAGCGGGTGAACTCAAACCCGGTCAGTTGGAAGAAACGTGGCCAGCCGACCCGCTCGATCCACTCGCCCAGCCGTTCATACTTGCGTGCATGCTCGGCATATACCTTGACGATGGTCGTCACCGCGTCCACCACTTCCGGCCAGCGCGGCGGATTGTTGGGCAGGAACGGTATCGCCAGCTTGGAGAATTTCGGCGCGCTGCGCGCGTTGCTCACCTTGCCGCCGACCCAGATGGACAGCCCGTCGTTTTCCGGATCGGCCAGGGGCATGGCCGGGCAAACCGTGTAGCAGTTGCCGCAAAACATGCACTGCTCTTCGATGACTTCCACCGAGTTCTTGCCGTCCACCGTCGCCGGCCGGATGGCGCCCGTCGGGCAGGAGGAGATCAGCGTCGGCACCTCGCAGACGCGCGGCAGCAGATCGTGCTTGATCTTCGGCGGCGTGCGATGGATGCCCAGGATGGCGATGTCGGAGCAGTGCACCGCCCCGCACATGTTCAGGCAGCAGGCCAGCGCGATGCGCAGCTTGGCGGGCAGGTCTTCGTGCGTAAAGTGCTCGCACAGGGCGTCCATCACCGCCTTCACGATTCCCGAGGCGTCCGTCGCCGCCGAGTGACAATGCACCCAGCCCTGCGTGTGCACGATGTTGCTGATGGAATTGTTGGTGCCCGCCGACCGGGAAGCCGGCCTCCGTCAGCTCCTTCTTCAGCGGCTCGATCTTCGTCTTGTCTTCCAGCAGAAACTCGATGTTGTTGCGGCTGGTGAAGCGCAGATAGCCGCCGCAATACTTGTCCGCCAGATCGGCGAAGAAGCGCAGGGTCTGGATGCTGGTCAGACGCGGCGTGCCGGCGCGCACCGTGTACAGCCGGTCGCCCGACTCCGCTACGTGGCAGAGCACGCCCGGAGCCAGCTTCTCGTGATACTTCCACTGCCCGTAGTTCTTCTTCACCATCGGCGGCAGGAACTTGTCATAACGTGGCGGGCCAATGTCGGTCAGTCGGGGTTGCTGTGCGGTTGCGCTCATTTGTCACCTCCCTGGGCAATCTGGAAGTAGATGTAGGGGTTATCTCTGGGCGCGGACACCATCTCCGGCACCGGGTCGAGCCCAATGCCGTCGAGGAATGCCGGCATGCCGACGCGCTGAATCATTTCGCCCACCCGCTCGCGGTTCTTGCC
Organism: uncultured Acidobacteriaceae bacterium; assembly: GCA_963782505.1. GTDB lineage: Bacteria > Acidobacteriota > Terriglobia > Terriglobales > Acidobacteriaceae > CAVVDY01. The sequence continues at coordinate 296,504 of CAWAKG010000016.1, forward strand.
GTATTCGTCCCAGAACTCCCAGATGCGGCTGATCAACTCTTTCAGCGTGTCCTCCAGCTCCTCGGCCGGAACAAAAGGAATGAGCACGGAGGAGAGCAGCGCTCCCTGCATGATGGGCGCCTTGGAGCCGATCATGATTACCGCGCCGCGCTCTTTGCCCGGCCGCAGCGCTTTCGGCATCACGTTGATGCAGTGCATGCAGTGCACGCATTCGTGGTTCTGGACGGTGACCTTCCTGCCGTCCCACAGGAAACTCCTGGTGGGACACAGCTCGCAAATGTCCTTCCCGATATCGACGCCGGCCGCGACATACTTGGCCACTTCGGCCTCGTCCACCTGAATGTCGTCCTTCCACGTGCCAATCACCGAAAGGTCAGCGCGCGCCGCCGAGGCTACGCAGTCGTTGGGACAGCCGGCACACTTGATCTTGAACTTGTAGGGGAACGCAGGACGGTGCAACTCGTCCTGGTAGTTCATGGTCAGGTCGTAGCACAGCTTCATCGTGTCGTAACATGCCCACTCGCAACGCGCCTGCCCGACGCAGCATGACGGCGTGCGCATGTCTGAGCCTGAGCCGCCCAGGTCAAACCCCGCCTGCGCCAGTTCCTGGAACGTAGGCTCCAGCTGATCTGTAGTTGTGCCCAGCAGAATGATGTCGCCGGTCGAGCCGTGCATGTTGGTCAAGCCCGAGCCGTGCTTCTCCCAGATGTCGCAGATGGTGCGCAACGCGTCGCTGGTATAGAACCATCCCGCCGGATGATTCACGCGCAGCGTATGGAAATGCGCGATCTTGGGAAACTGCTCGCCGACGTCGCTGTAGCGGCCAATCACCCCGCCGCCGTATCCCAACACGCCGACCAGGCCACCATGTTTCCAGTGGCCTTTCTTTTCCCTGTAAGAGAGTTCCAGTTGTCCCAAAAGGTCTTTGGGAGCATCGCTGGTTTGGCAGGCAGACTTGATTTCTTTGACGAAGCTGGGCCAGGGGCCCTTCTCAAGCTCGTCGAGCAGCTCCGTCTTCGGCTTCCCGTTACTCTCATCAGCCATGAGGACGTCTCCTTACCGAACGCGAGTTAAATTGTGGAGTGGGCGAAGCGGCTCCGTGCGGATCTACGAAACTTCGGCTCAATGGCAAGCTTCCTTCCAGCCGCGGAAGCGCTAACCTTCCCTGAACTCAATATCACTGGACGAGGGCAGCTATTGCGGTGACCCTTATCACGTCGAGACGTGAGAGTTGGACTGCAGGAGCGTGATAGGACGTGTATGGCTGCAGGAACAGCATCGATAATGGCTGGAGTTTGCCTGGCGTTCGATATTCCCCACTCGGCATGAAGTAACGACTACCGCGATAGCAATAAATGTATAAAACGGAGCGAGGCTACTCAATGTCACTATTCCCCATTTTCCTGAAGCTAGCCGGTTGTAGGTGTGTTGTTGTCGGCGCAGGCAGGGTCGCAGCGGGCAAAGCTGCCGGGCTGCTCCGAGCGGGCGCCACCGTCGTTGTAATTGCGCCCCATGGCGACGACTGGATCCGGCGGCAGGCGAACGCCGGAAATCTGAGGTGGGAGCGACGCGAGTTTTCAGCGGAGGACGTCGCTGGTGCAACGCTGGCAGTGGCCGCCACCAACTCCAATCGTACCAACGAAGCCGTGTTTAGCGCCTGCCGGCAACGGGGTGTACTCTGCAACGTCGTCGACGATCCGGAGCACTGCGACTTCTTCTATCCCTCGGTGGTGCGTCGCGGCCCTCTGCAGATTGCGATTTCGACGGCCGGACAGAGCCCGTCGCTCGCGCGGCGGTTGCGCCAGGAATTGGAGCTGGAGTTCGGGCCGGAGTACGGCCCATGGGTGGAACATCTGGGCAGGATTCGGGCCGAGGTAATGCGACAGAACCTCGACGAAGACGACCGGCACAAACTCATCGCCGGCCTGTCAAGCCGGGCGGCTTTCGAGCAGTTTGCCGCGGCCTACAAGCGCGACCGGCAGGGTTCCGCGGAGAAGAAATCCAAGCAGGATCCAGAGGAGTAATGAAGACTGGGTGCCATGAGCATGGACGGCTCTTAATCAGCAGGTTGAAGGTTCGATTCCTTGTGCCCGCAGTTTTCACCGCAATCGGACGCACAGAACGGCGCCGGCACACTAACTGATTGAGAAATCCGGCAGGCCCGGCTGGGATCGAACTTGAGGCGTTTGCGCGGCGTGACACCGAGCGGAAAGAGAGGTGGTGAGCCGCGTACCGAAATCCCCACCCTGAGCGAAGCGAACGGCGAGGGACCTCTTGTGCAATCAACGATCGGGATCGGGATTATGGTAGGGCCGGCTGGGATCGAACCAGCAACCCTCAGCTTAGAAGGCTGATGCTCTATCCAATTGAGCTACGGCCCCAGGCGCGATGCCGGAGCCTATCAGCTCCGACTTTTCTCATTATCGCAAACTTTTACAGACGTTCCTGAATTGTTGTTGCCACGAACCTGGGGTAAAACGGCAATTCAGTGGCTGTTACGAAACCTGTGCCGTCCGCTGAAGCGGACTCGGGATTTCCCACTTATGCCCTCCCGGCGCTGAAGCCCTGGGCACTCCGCTGTCCCTACGGGACGGACGTGCGGTTTGTCCCATCGTCGTCATTCAATCAGGAGTTTCGTAACAGCCTCTTCAGCGCCGCGTTCACCATGCCGCTCTCAAAAGGGGCTGCCGGCTGCTGCCACATGGCAGCCGTCGGCAACCCTGGGTCTTTAGACAGCCTGAACGCGGAACTGAAGGTCCGCTCTACCCCGGGCAATTCGTGGACGCCTCAGCTCAGCACCCGCCGCAGAAAGCCTTTGATCCCCACCCAGCTCAGCACGACCAGGCTCACCGTCAGCGCGACGAGCGTCACCCACGCGGGCATGTGTGGCAGCGACGGCGTGAGCGTCGTGCGCAGGCCTTCGCTCATGTAGACCACAGGGTTGATCAGCACCAGGATCTGCAGCCAGCGCACAGTGTGCATCATCGCCCACGGGTAGTAGACGCAGCCCAGAAACGTCACCGGCACCACGATGATGCCGAACATCAGCGCGATGTGCTGCGGCTGCACCGTGGTTCCAATCGTCAGCCCGACTGCGCCCGACACCAGACTTGCCAGCAGAATGACCGCAATCAGCATCGGCCAGCTAGAAATGTGAATCTCCACCGGATTGACCGGAATGAAGTACACCAGCGGAAAGATCACTACCGCAGCCAGAATGCTCTGGACGGCGCTGAACACGATCTTCTGGATGGCCACCCAGCTAACCGGCAGCGGCGACATCACCCGGTCGTGAATCTCGCGCGTGGCGCCAATCTCCATGGAGAGCGGCAGAGCGGTCGCCATGATTCCCTGAATGAAGATGCCGATGGCCAGCAGGCCGGGCAGAATCAGCGTCCCGAAGCTCGCGCCCGCGCTGCTCTGAAAGCCCTGGCCGATCTTGGGAAACAAATAGGTGAACACGAACACGAACAGCAGCGGGTTCATAATCGTGCGAATGAGGAAGGCGACGAACTGCCGGCGCAGCACCGTAAGATCACGCAGAAACAGGCCCCAGAACGCCCGCCACCTGATTCCGGAATCAGTCACGCAGCTCCCTCCCTGTCAGCTTGATAAACACGGTTTCCAGGCTGGTCTCGCTGACTTTCACGTCCTCCAGGCCATCGCCGGTGACGCCCACAATTTCGGGCAGCAGGCCGGCGCGGCCATCGGTAAATAGCCGCAAGCCGTCGGCCGAGGTTTCCACTTCGTTCACTCCCGGCAGTTGCCGCAGACGGGCCGCCAGCCCGTCGGACTGCCCGCCTGCCAGATGCAGTTCGAAGACCTTTTGCGCGCCTACGCTGCTCTTGAGCCTGCCCGGCTCGTCGCAAACCAGAATCTTGCCGTGATCGATAATCGCCACCCGCTCGCACAGCGCGTCGGCCTCTTCCATGTAATGGGTTGTCAGGACGATGGTGATCCCACGTTGTCGCAGCTCGCGAATGATGTCCCACAATGCCAGACGTGTCTGCGGATCGAGTCCGGCGCTGGGCTCATCGAGGAACAGGACCTCCGGGTTGTGGGCGATGGCTCGCGCGATCTGTACCCGCTGAGCCAGTCCGCCCGAGAGCTGCGCGACATTCGATTTCGCGCGCTCCGTCAGTTTGAACAGCTCGATGAGTTCATCCGCCTTTGCGGCCGACTGGGCATGGCTCATCCCGAAGTAGCGGCAGTGAAAGTAGACATTCTCGAAGACCGTGCACTGGCGGTCGAGGGTGTTGAACTGCGTCACCACGCCCATGTAGCGGCGCGCTTCCGCAGGATGCGCGACCACGTCGATGCCCGCGATTTTCACCGTGCCGCCGGTCGGCAGAGCGCGCGTCGTGCTGATGCTGATCGTGGTGGTCTTGCCGGCTCCGTTCGGTCCAAGCAAGCCGAAGAGTTCCCCGCGCCGCACCGTCAGGTCGATTCCCTTCACCGCCTCGACCGGAACTTTCCCCGCGTAGGTCTTCTTCAGGCCACGTATGTCGACAATCAGATCGGCTGCGTCGCTCACGGCTCTCCGGTGTGGTAATCAGGTGAACAGAGGTGTTCCAGCAGTTTACAACGAGTCACTCGGTCTGGGGTGGGCTAGAGCGGTTTGAGATCTGGTATGTACGGGTAGAGCGGCGCTTTCAGCGCCGCGCTAACGCTCAATCCTGTTTAGGTTGTGCATCCCGCTGCAAATGTAGCGGGATGCACAACCCTGGCTTTGGAACGGCAGGCGAAGGCGGGCGTGAAGGCCCGCTCCACCGGGTCACACGAAAACAGAGAATGCTCTACACGGCCTGCCCGGCAACAAACCCCGACGCCCAGGCCCACTGGAAGTTGAAGCCGCCAAGGTGCCCGGTCACGTCAACCACCTCACCAATGAAGTACAGCCCCGGAACCTTGCGCGCCTCCATCGTCTTCGCCGAGAGCTCGTTGGTGTCCACGCCACCAGCGGTGACCTCGGCTTTGTCGTACCCTTCGGTACCGGCAGGAGTGATGGCCCATTGATGCAGCGCAGCGGCTAGCTCATCCAGCGCAGCATTGGTCAGGCGCTGAGGAGGGTGCTGCTCCAGCCAGGTATCGGCAAGGCGAGCGGGAAGCACAGCGCGCAACGCATTCCGGATCGCGGCAACGTCCCGGTGCGTGGCCGATGCGCGAACGGTCGCGAGCGGCTCCCGGTCGGGCGCAAGATCAAGCGTGATCGCGCTGCCCGGCTGCCAATACGAGGAGGCTTGCAGGATGGCCGGACCGCTCAGCCCGCGATGGGTGAACAGCATCTTCTCGCGAAAGCGCCGGCCGTCAGCGGAAGCGATCACCTCCGCTGAGACTCCCGCCAACGCGCCATATTGCTGTTGGCTCTCTGCATCCCAGAGTAGTGGAACCAGCGCCGGATGGCATGGTTCGATCCTGAGCCCAAATTGCCGCGCGACATCATAACCAAATGACGTCGCGCCGATCTTCGGTATCGATAACCCTCCGGTCGCAATGACGAGCGCGGGAGCATGGAAGGCGGCGTCTCCAGCAATGACCTCAAAGCCGCCGCTGTGGCCCACTTCGCTGACCTTCACGTTCGTGAAGATGGTCACACCTGCGTCGGCACACTCGCGCTCCAGCATGCAAACAATCTCACGCGCTGAGCCGTCGCAGAAGAGCTGCCCCAGCTTCTTCTCGTGATATGGGATGCCATGTTTGCGGACCAGTTCGATGAAATCAGCCGGCGTGTATCGCGCCAGTGCCGACTTGCAGAAGTGCGGGTTGACGGAGATGAAGTTCTCGGGCCGGCAGTGCAGGTTGGTGAAGTTGCAGCGCCCGCCGCCGGAGATCAGGATTTTCTTGCCGATGCGGTCTGCGTGCTCCAGCACGGCCACACGCCGGCCGCGCTTGCCGGCCTCGATGGCGCACATCAGCCCGGCCGCGCCGCCGCCCAGAACGATCACATCGAAGTCGCGTCGCATCCACAACAGTTTCAAGTTTCGCGTTGTCAGATTTCAAGTGGGGACGATCCGCAGTCGCTCAATCGCCGGCAGGAGCTGTTGTGGGCTTGGCGATGGAGGCCACCAGGAGTGTGGCATCGTCGCTGAAGTTGCCGTTGGCATGCGCTCGCGCCTGCTGGACCACCGAAGCATGTTGCTCCTTCGGATTCAGTGCGTGCGTGCGACGCAGGGCTTCGACAAGCCGGTCCGGCCCAAACTCGGCGCCGCCGGCATCGGCGGCTTCGGTAATGCCGTCGGTATAGAGCGCGAGGCGGTCACCGGGTCGCAAGCGAACACGCTTCGCCTCGAAGCCGTCCTGAAGGCCGAGACCTAGAACGGCTCGAGTCGCCTCCAGGCACTCGACGGGGCCATCGGCACGAAGCACGTAAGGCGGACAATGCCCGGCGTTGACATACGACAGCGTGCGCAAATTCAGGTCGATGGCAGCATAGACGATGGTGACGTAATGGCTGTCGCTTAGCTGCTCGCGCAACAGGTGCTCGACCTCGCGCAAAATCAGGTCGGGGCTGCTGGCCGAACCGGAGAGCGTGCTGACCGATGCGTACAGCATCGCCGCGATCAATGCTCCCGGCGTGCCTTTGCCCGAAACGTCAGCGATACAAAGGTGGAGCGAGTCCGGCGCCGGCTGCCACACGCCAAAGTAGTCACCGCCCACGGTTCCCGCGGGCACGCTTTCACCATAGACCTCGACCTCGCCGACGACGATATGTCGCGCCGGCACGATCCGCGTCTGCAACTTCTGCGCGTCCTGGCGCTCGAACTCCGAGATCATTTGCGAAGACCGGGCCGCACGAGCGCGCTCGGTCAGCAAGTTGACCTTCTCCAGCAACGACTGGTTACGCCATGGCTTCTCGATAAAGTCGTTGGCACCGGCCTTCATCGCGCGCACCGCCAGTTCAACATTTCCCCAACCCGTCAGCGCGATGATGGGGAGCGTGCTCTCCAGGCTGCGCAGGCATTCGATAAGCTCCAGCCCTTCGATGCCCGACGTGCTGTCCCGCTGATAATTCATGTCGAGCAGGGTGATTTCCGGCATCTGCCTTTTGGCGGCGGAGATCGCCTCCTGCGGCGACGAGCACAACTCAACTTCGTAGCCGTCGCCGCGCAACAGCATGGCGAGCGCCTCCCGCACATGCTCCTGGTCCTCGGCAACGAGAACACGCGGTTTGGGATTCAAGTCTGTCATCGGTTTGCCATGGCATGGTGCAGATCGATTGCCAACGTCTGAACGGCAACCGGCCTGTGTTTCAGTCGCTTAGGTTAGACGTCAGATCCGGCACCGTCCGGAGCGTGAGGCTTTTGTCCGCAAATGGACATTGCGGTTTCAGGCGGTTGACGACGGGCCGAAAGGTGCCTTATTTGATGCCGAACATCTAACCTTTTTGAGACGTTGAGGCTGCGATGGATCAGCCCCGCGCCCCTCACTGTCGATCGAGGTAACTCTGGATGAACAGGGTACGTATCTACGCAGTTGTGGGTGTGCTCTCCGTTTTACTTGGCTGCGGTTCGTGCACGTCAGCGCAGGATAGGGCCAGAAATTCACCTTCGCCGCAAGCCCCCTTTACCGACTACCGCTCCGAGAAACCAGGCACAACGCACAAGATCACCGCGCAGGACTTGCCTGCCCCCTTTGCAACCAAGTCGGCGGTGAACGGAGCGCGGATCGTTGACCGTCCCGCTAACGTTCTGCCCATCGCGCCGGCGGGGTTCAAGGTTGAACTCTTCGCCACCGGCCTCGATGAGCCGCGCAAAATGCTGACGGCGCCCAACGGCGACATCTTCGTTGCCGAGAGCCACGGCGGCGACATCAAAGTGTTTCGCGGCATCGGCGCCGACGGCAAACCAAAGCAGACGGAGACCTTCGTCAGCGGACTGAATCGTCCTTACGGCATTGCGTTCTATCCGCCGGGAGAGAGTCCGCAGTACATCTACATCGGCAACACGGATTCCATCGTGCGCTTCGCCTACAAGAATGGCGATCTGAAGGCAAGCGGCACGCCGGAGAAGATTGCTGACCTTCCCGCCGGCGGCAACCACTGGACGCGCGACCTGGTCTTCTCGCAAGACGGGAAGCAGTTGTTCGTCGGCGTAGGATCGGCTTCCAACGTCGACGATCCCGACACCCATCCTGACGAGAAGAACCGCGCCGACATTCTGCTGATGGACCCCGACGGCAAGAACATGCATATTTATGCATCGGGTATTCGCAATGCCGGTGGCGGATTGGCAATCAATCCCACGACGGGTGAGCTATGGTGCTCGGTCAACGAGCGCGACGGGCTCGGCAACAATCTGGTGCCTGACTACATTACGCATGTGCAGGAAGGCGGCTTCTACGGGTGGCCGTACTTCTACATCGGCGGCAATCCCGATCCGCGGCTGAAGGGTGCGCATCCTGAGTTGAAGTCGAAGGTCATCGTGCCCGACGTACTTCTCCAGGCGCATAACGCGTCGTTGCAGTTGACGTTCTACGAAGGCAAACAATTTCCCGCGGAATATCACGGCGACATCTTCGCATCACAGCATGGATCGTGGAACCGCGATCCGCGCACCGGCTACGAAGTGATACGAATTCCGCTGCACCAGACCGGCCATGCAACCGGCGAGTACGATGACTTCCTGACCGGCTTTGTCTTGCCCAACGGTCAGGTCTGGGGTCGGCCCGTGGGCATAACCGTCGCCCCCGACGGGTCGCTGCTGGTCAGTGACGACGGCTCGAACTCCATCTGGCGAGTGAGCTACACGGGAGCTAACTAAAGCAGGCCGATGTCGCGTTTTTTCGGCCTCGAAACGCCTTCAAAGTGGCCCTTATCCGCGGTTTTTTGCATGCAACTTTCGTGCCGGTTTGAGGATGTGGGCTCGAGTCAGAGCTCGCGGTTCATCCA
>CAWAKG010000017.1:0-328953 GCA_963782505.1 uncultured Acidobacteriaceae bacterium
CGCCATTCTTCCGGTCGGAATCCCCTATGAGGCTGTCCCGACGAAGCCGGCCGTCGCGGTAGTCGAGGTACTTTCACCCGAGGACCGTGTTTCTCGCTATCAGGCGCGCCTGGACGATTACCGTGCGATGGGCGTTGCCAACATCTGGGTAATTGACCCCATGCGCCGCAAAGCCTATGACTGTAGCCAGGGCGGATGGCAGCCGGTTGAGAGCTTTATGATCGCAACTCCGGCGGCTGAGATTCCTCTCGGTCCTCTGTGGAAGAAGCTCGACGCATTGCATTCCTAGTCACGCGCAGGCCAGGACAGAGCGGCTGGGGCTGGGGTTCTGGGTGGTTCCCGCCCCTTCGATAAGCACAGGGCAGGCTTTCAGGCCGGGAAAAAGAATGGCGCGCTCCGGGCGCCTTCCACTACAACTTCTCCCGCAGCATATTGATCACGTCATCAGCGGTGATGACGCCGGTGAGGCGGGCTTCGTCGTCAATTACAGGCAACGTCAGTAGATTGTACTTGTCGAACATCTCCGCTACCTCTTTCTCGTTGGCGCCGGGATGGATGGTGGGCATGAAGCGAGTGCTCAGCAGCATCAGAGGTGTGTCGGCGGGAGCAAGTACGATCTTGGCCAGGGGTACCGCTCCCAGCAGCTTGTCGCGTTCGCCGATGATGTAGATGGTGCTCATGCTTTCCAGGCCGCCTTCGAAGTTGCGCAGCATCTCGATGGCGTCGGCTACCTTCGCGCCCGGCTTCAGCGCCATGTATTCCGTCGTCATGCGCCCGGCAGCCGTGTTCTCCTGGAAGGCCATCAACTCGGAGACCTCGGCGCGCTCCTCGGGCTCCATCTCGGTGAGGATTTCCTGGGTCTCCGCCGGAGGCATATCAGCCAGTACGTCGGCGGCGGCGTCAGGATCCATCTCCTCGACGATGTCAGCCGCGCGGTCGGAATCGAGCGAGCTGAGAATCGCCACCTGGAGCTTGGGATCGATCTCCTCCAGCGTTTGAGCGGCGACCTCTTCATCGAGCGTCTCAAAGACAGCTTCGCGCTCGGCGGGAGCAAGGTCTTCGACGATGTCGGCAATGTCGGCGGGATGGAGCGTCGCCAGGCGGTCGAGCGAGATCTTCAGCTTCACCCGTCGCGCCGGGTCGGTTTCGATCAGGTCGACGAACTCCCAGGGAATCATTCGTGGCGGGACCTTCGCCAGCAGCGCATGCAGCGGTCCGGCTGGGACGATCCCTTTCAGCAGGCGGCGAATCGCGCCGCGAGCGCCCACGTCCACCGCAGCCAGCTTCAGGATGATCTGTTCGTGGCCGACTTCCTCATGGATGTCGATATCGTTGACCCGCACAACCTTGCGGCCATGCACGTCGATGATCTGCTGGTCGAGCAGATCGCGGCCCAACAGCAGCAGGCCCTCGCCATTGCCGTACGGCGACCACTCCGTCGCCAGCGTGCCGATCCGCAAACCGCCATTGATGGAGCTGATGGCTTTGGGGTTGAGCAGGCGATCGCCGAAGCGGGTCTTCACCACTACGCCCGAGATGCGGGTGGCGTCTTCCTGAGGGGAGATGGCGACTTCGCGCACTTTGCCCGCTGACGATCCTGAGCGGTCATAGACCGTCGCGCCGAGCAGCTGGGAGAGTGCAATCGAAGGCATGAACTCACTATATGCGATGCGGGTGGAGATTCGTTCAGGGAAAAGCGTGGGTTGCGTATCACTGCCTCATTCGCCCCGGTTTGGGATGTCAGTTATCGGCTTTGAGGCAGATGCCAACGATAAGGTACGGCCGGCAGCGTTATCATGGTTGGGATGGCGACGGCAACCACAGTTCCGATTGAGGTGTATCTCCGGTCCTCTTACGAGCCTGATGCCGAATACGTGGATGGGGTGATCGAGGAGAGGCCGATGGGTGAACTGGACCACGCAGCATGGCAGTGAGCACTCCTGGCGTATCTCCGTCGGCATCCGGAGTGGAGGCGTAAACGCGTACCCTGAATTGCGGGTACAGGTCTCTCCGACCCGCTATCGAGTGCCAGACGTCACGGTACTAAAGGCCGATGCACCGCGAGAACAGATCATCACGCATGCTCCGCTGATGGTTTTCGAGATACTGTCGCCCGAAGATACTGTGAAGCGCATCTTGATCAAGCTGGCTGATTACCAGCAGATGGGAATCGAAGCTATCTTTGTTATCGATCCAGGCCGCGAATCTTACTTTTATGAGGCAGGGAACCTGGAGATCGTCCAGAAGCCGAGGACGGTGGGACACTGCCAGATCGACTTTAACGAGATCGCGGCGCTCGCGAGTTGAGCCTTGCCACCAATCAGCGGCCTTTGCGAAATTGGCCGTGATGCCAATCTTCACTTGCCAAGCCGTGCTGTTTGACCTGGATGGAGTGTTGGTCGATTCCACGCCTTGCGTCACGCGGGTGTGGACCAGCTGGGCGGAGGAGCATGGGCTTGATCCCGCCTACGTCGTCCATGTAGCGCATGGGCAGAAAGCCATCGAGACCATCCGTACGGTCGCGCCACATCTGGACTCCGAACGCGAGCTGCGGAAGGTTGAGCAGATGGAGCTTGACGACACCGACGGCCTTCGGCTGTTGCCTGGTTCAAGCGAGCTTCTGGACGTGCTCCCGGCCGCGAACTACACGATCGTCACCTCCGGAACACGCAGGTTGGCGACCAAGCGGCTCCGAGTTGCCGGACTGCCGGTTCCGGCGACCATGATCACCGCCGACGAGGTCGCCATGGGCAAGCCTCATCCCGAGCCTTACCTCGCAGGCGCGGCGGCGCTAGGAGTGGCGGCGGGCGAATGCCTGGTCTTCGAGGACGCGCCTTCAGGAATCCGTTCAGCCAAGGCAGCAGGCGCGCAGGTCGTGGGCGTTTCCACCACATACGCATACGAACAGCTCGAACTGGCCGATCTCATCGTGCCATCGCTCAAGGTAGTTAACATACGCCGCACCGCAGGGAATAGCTGCCTGCTGCTGGAGATTCCAGCAGGCCGGGCTTGAGATTTCAGAACCGCATGTTTTGCTTGCCGGTAACAGGCGGGCCCGGCATTCATGCGAATTTAACACCGCTAAGTGCCGTCTTTTCGCTAGCTTTGAAAGCTTGAAGCTCAGCCAGCCAGAGTTATAGAGGGTCGAGATACCGTCTCGTCGGCCGCTGCCTCGGCAAGCCACGGTGGTTGGGGCCTTTGCTGCTGGTGATGGTGCTGGCCGTCCCAGTTGTCGCCCAGTTTCCAGACATCACGTCCGGGCAAAAGCCTGAGCCGGAGGAGGCCGGGGAATCGGTTCCCACCATGTTTCCTCATCCGGAAGGGCGCTATTGGATTTCCGGGCAGATGAACTTCATCTTCCAGGCCAATGCGCCTTTCTATACGGAGTACTCCGGGCCGCAAAGCTTCAAGCCGATATATGAATCGACCAGCTCGCGGGTGATGGCGTTGTACACCGGCTTCCAGATCAATAATTCGATGGAGCTGCTGGCAGATGTGGAGTCGGCCAGCGGACTGGGCTTGAGCCAGGTGCACGGCATCGCCGGATTCCCCGACCTGGATTCGGTGAAGGAGGCCGACCTGACGGCTGCGCCGTACCTGGCTCGGGTCATGTTTCATGCTGTTATTCCGCTGAGCCCAACCAAGACGGAGAATGCGCGCAATCCGTTATCGACCTTTGGTGAGTTGCCGACGCGGCGGCTGGAGATTCGCATCGGCAAGTTCTCGGTGACGGATTTCTTCGACACCAACGCAGTGGGCAGCGACAGCCACCTGCAATTCATGAATTGGAGTGTGGACCAGAACGGAGGCTGGGACTTTACCGCCGACCCTCGTGGCTACACCTGGGGTGTCTACACCGAATACCAAAGCCCGTTATGGGGCCTCCGTTTTGCCGAGGCGCTTTTTCCGGGCCCGAACCTGGGTGACAACCTGGAGTGGAACCTGCGCAAGGCAAACACATCGACATGGGAGTTTGAGCTGCATAAAGGCTTCCTCAAGAAGAAGGACGGTATCATCCGTGTGCTGTCGTATATCAACAACGGCAACATGGGAATCTATCAGTACGCGAACGAGCAGTATCTGAACGGCCAGGTTTCGACGCCCGACCTCGGCGATCATCCGCAGTGGGTAACGACGAAATACGGTTTCGGCGTCAACTTCGAGCAGGTGTTGAACAGGTATCTTGTCCTCTACGGGCGTTTCGGCTGGAACAACGGCAAGACCGAGTCGTGGTCGTTTACCGAGGTTGACCAGGTTTTCTCAGGCGGGATCGGTGCAACCGGACGAATGTGGGGCCGGCGCTACGACCGCGCGGGAATCGCGTTCGCCTCCAATGGCATCACCAGCGAGCATGCCCGATATCTAGGCTACGGCGGGCTTGGCCTGATGCTCGGCGATGGCAAGCTCGCCTATGCCAGAGAGAACCTGATGGAGACATACTATACGGCGCACATCTGGCGCGGACTGTTTCTCGGGCCGGACGTGCAAGTGATCGTGCATCCCGGATACAACACCGTTCGCGGGCCGGTCTTCGTGCCGTCGTTCCGCTTCCACGTGGAGCTGTAGCCAGTGAACGCCGCGCCGCTTTCAAAGCATGCCGCATTCGCCATCGCGAAGAAATGGCTGGGCCGTTCTGTGCTTCGTGTGTTGCGTTTTGCCGATGCCGGCGCAGACCGCGCAGACGTTGCAGCAAGTGAAGACCTTGTATGTCGACTCCTTCGGTCCCGGCAAGACCGATGAACTGCTCCGCGACGATCTCATCAAGCGGTTGGAGAAAACCGGCGGCTACAAGATCGTGGATGACAAGAACGCGGCTGACGCATTGGTAAGCGGCTCGGGCGAAGTCTGGATCAAGAACTATGAGGCGACCAACTGGCGTTCTCCCAATAACAATCGCCAGGCCATATACAGCGGATTCCTCGCAGTTGAAGTGACAGGGCGCGATGGCTCTACGCTCTGGTCGTATATGGCCACGCCATACAAGCTCATCTGGACGAACATCGCCGATGAGCTCGCCGGCAACCTGGTCAAGGCGATGATCGCGGCCCGCGAGAAGACCGCCGATCCCTTCGTGAGCATGCCGGCTATGCACCTGGCTCCGGCAAATCTGCATGGTGCAGGCGCAACATTTCCCGCGCCGCTATACCTCAAGTGGTTCCAGTCCTTCCATTTGGGGAACCCCGAGGTGCAATTCAATTACGATGCGGTGGGCTCCGAGGCTGGAATTAAGATGCTGCAAAAGGGAGAGGCCGACTTTGCGACGTCAGATGCTTCCTCACCGGATGTTCGCGACCTGAAGCTTGGCACCGGCTATTGGCGCATACCGGCCGTTTTGGGAGCCGTTGTCCCCGCCTACAACCTGCCCGGACTCTCCGAGGATCTGCGATTCACGCCGGAAATTCTGGCAGGGATTTATCTCGGCAAGATCACAAAGTGGAATGACCCTGAAATTCGCCGGTGGAACCGGGGCATCGATCTTCCTGACGCCGGCATCGCCGTCATCCATCGCTCTGACGGCAGCGGCACCACCTATACCTTCAGCGACTACCTCTCGAAGGTAAGCTCCGAGTGGAGAGACAAGCTGGGTGCGGCCTTCCAACTGAACTGGCCCGTCGGCACAGGAGCGGACGGAAATGCGGGAGTGACCTCCGCTGTGGAGAAGACGCCGAACTCCATTGGATATGTCGAGCTGGTCTATGCCATCCGCCAGCAACTGGCATTCGGCTCGGTTCGCAACAGCTCGGGGGTGTTCGTTCGCGCCAACCTGGACAGCGTCGCCGAAGCGGCAAAGGACACCAAGCTGGCATCCACGGGAGTGCCCACCTCTATCACCAACGCCTCACGTAAGGGAGCGTACCCGATCGCAACTTATACGTGGCTCATTCTGCCGCAGCAGATCAGCAATCCGGCAAAGCGGGCGGCGTTGCTGGCTCTGGTGCAGTGGATTCTCAGCGACGGCCAGAAAGAATGCTCGGCGCTGGCCTATACGCCGCTGCCCCGCGAAGTCGCCGACCAGCAACTGGAATTGATAAAAACCGTGATGGCGTCAGGCGGAGCGGGAACGCAAGCCAAGCCTTGAAGATTTGGGCCTGGCTGCGTATCCCACAGGATTAGAACCTCACCTGAGAAATATAAAAGTCCTTCCACCGACCGGAAGAATCCAAAGCCAAAGATCAACGGGGCCCTTCGCAACACAATCGACAACAAGGAGATTTCTGATGAATGTCTTTGTCTCTGCGCTCTGTATTGGAATCGTGGCTGGACTTCGCGCGTTCACGGCCCCGGCGTTGGTGAGTTGGGCGGCGCACCTGGGATGGATCCATCTGGAAGGCACGCCACTGGCGTTCATGGGATCGAAGATCGCGGTCATTATCTTCACCCTCGTCGCATGCGTCGAGTACGTCACCGACCAACTACCCAAGACCCCGGCGCGAACCGTTCCGCAACAGTTGATCGCTCGCATCATTACCGGAGGCCTCTCCGGCGCCTGCCTCGGCCGTCTCGGCGGCGCGTCTCTGGCGGTCGGGGCCTGCATGGGCATCATCGGAGCCCTGATTGGCACATACGGCGGCTACCACGCGCGCAAGGCTCTGGTCAGCGGTCTCAAGGTGAAGGACATTGTCATCGCCATTCCGGAAGACCTGGTCGCGATCGGCCTGGCCTACTTTCTCGTTTCTCCGCGATAGCCTTCCGGCAAAGGAGGCTGACCTATGAAATACGACGCGATCATCATCGGCAGCGGGCAAGGTGGAAATCCGCTGGCCGCGAGGCTGGCCGATCACGGCTGGACGGTCGCACTGATTGAGAAGAAGTATCTCGGCGGTACCTGCATCAATACCGGATGCACGCCAACCAAAACCATGGTGCATCGTGCGCTGGTGGCCCACTACGCGCGCGATGCCGCCCGCTGGGGCGTTCGGACTCATGATGTCAGTGTGGATCTGGCGAAGATCGTCGCCCAGAAGGACGAATTGGTCCAATCCAAGCGCCAGGGTCAGCAGAAGTCGATTGACAGCCGGCCTAACCTGCATCTCTATCGCGGCGTCGCGCAATTCACCGCGCCCCATGAGATCAAAGTTGGCGATCAGTCTGCTGCAAGGCAAGCGCATCTTCATCGACACGGGAGCGCGGGCGGTCATTCCACCCATTTCGGGGCTGGACTCGGTCAACTACCTGACCAACGAAACCATCATGCAGTTGACGACGGTGCCCGAACATCTCATGGTTCTTGGCGGCGGCTACATTGGGCTTGAGTTCAGCCAGATGTTTCGCCGCTTCGGCAGCGAAGTTACGGTTGTTCAGGATGGCGAACGGATTCTTCCACGTGAAGAGCCCGAGGTCACAGCCGAGCTGCAAAGGGCGCTGGCGGCGGAAGGCATCAAGTTTCTGCTCAAGGCGAAGACGACGAAGGTGGAGAAGAAAGATGGCCAAATCGTCGCGACGGTCGAGCAGGGAAGTGGTACGTTGTCCGTCACTGGCTCGCATCTTCTGGTGGCCACCGGCCGGCGTGCCAATACGGAAGACCTCGCGCTCGATAACGCTGGTGTTGCGACCAGGAACGACGGGACGATCAAGGTCAATGACAGGCTCGAGACCAATGTTCCCGGCATTTGGGCGCTGGGTGACGTGAAAGGCGGTCCGGCCTTCACCCACATTTCCTACAACGACTTTCAGATCATTTACGGCAACCTGATTGAAGGGAAGGAACCTCAGCATCGCCTCGCGAATTGTTCCGTATTGTGTCTTCACCGATCCGCAACTGGGCGGCGTCGGTATGACCGAGAAGGAAGCTCGCGCGAAAGGTTACAAGCTGAAGGTCGGCAAGGTTCCAATGTCAATGGTAGCCCGCGCCTACGAGCGCGACGAAACCGCCGGGCTGATGAAGATCATCGTCGATGCCACCAACGATCGCATCCTCGGCGCGAGCATCTTGTCAGGCGACGGCGGCGAGACGGTCCACATCCTTTACACCCTCATGCTGGCGGATGATGCCGTATACCCTGCTGAAAGGCGCGGTGTACATCCATCCAACATGGGCCGAGGGTCTGTTCTTCCTGATGGACGACGTGAAGGCGGTGGACAGGTAGCCGGTACGTCCGCGCGATTCTTTCCTTGCGCGCGCACCGCGGGAAGCCTAACATTCGCGGCATGGAGGGCCAGCCCATGAGTCTGCGCGGCCCCGTGCGCAGGCATCTGCTCAAACTCGCCGCGCTTTCTTTGTTGGTGCTTCCCGCGTTTGCGCAGTCGCCACCCAAATACGACCCCGCCACGGAAACCAAGATCAAGGGATCTGTTGAAGAGTTGAAGCTCATACCTCCTACAGGTGGGAGCAGCGCGGCCTATCTGGTGATCAAGAGTGGCGAAGAAAAGGTTCAGGTATATCTCTGCCCGAAGAGTTTCCTGGACGAAATGGGGGTAACTTTCAGCCCGGGAGACGAAGTCGAGGTCACGGGCTCGAAGGTCAAGCAGGACGGCGCTGACCTGATTTTGGCGCGCGAAGTGGCAAAGGGTGGCGACACGGTAACCCTGCGTTTCAAGGATGGCAAACCCGCGTGGTGAGGGGGACGAGACTGGCAATGGGTTTGGCGGCGCGCTGTCCGGAGGACCTGTCGAATTTGGTATACTCATGAGGCCGCACTGTAATGCGCGCCCTTAGCTCAGCTGGATAGAGCGACTGACTACGAATCAGTAGGTCGGGAGTTCGAATCTCTCAGGGCGCGCCATCTCTTGCATCTTCCTGCTCTACCCCATACCAAACTGTGGGACTGAAAGTTTGCCCTGGCGAACACCCTAGGAGACGTCGCCTCGCAAACGGTCGAGCGCAAAGCCGCCACCGCCCACGATCAACAGGAATAACAATCCCAGTAGCATACTGAAGTCGGTTCGCGCCTCGTGCAACATACTCCAGAGGCCGCTCTGGTGCAGCATCGGCAATTTGGTGGTGACGATCGCTGTCACAATCACGCCCAGCAACGGGATCGCCGCCATGCGGGTGAAGAGACCGACAATCACCAGGGCTCCGAATATGACCTCGACCGCACCGACGAACGGCGCCATGACCTGGGGCAGAGGGATGCCGATCCTCGCGAAGCGCCCCGCGCCTAGCTGCGCGGGAAAGAGAAACTTCTGGATGCCTTCGGACACGAATACCCAGCCAACAAGGATGCGGATCAGGATTACAGCATTCGCGATCCGAGAACCTGGATCGCCGCCGCTCACGGCAACACCTTCGGCGGCAAGACACATACAGGGCTGTGCAAGATGATTCACCTCCGTGACGATACTATGCTCGCGCAGGCGAACGGGTTGCCTGAATGTTGCTAAGCACGAAAGTGCAAAGGGTATGAACGCGCCTACCCGGCCTGGGCCACGATGAGGTTGATCGGTCCTGGTATGCGTATGCGCTTGACCTCAGCGAAGCCCGCGGCCTGAAGCCAGGTATCGTATTCCGGCTCGCTATAGGTGGCGCCGCCGTGAGTGGCGACGAGCATATTCAGCGCGAACAGAGTTGCGCTGCGAGGCGAGGCCTTGCCGGGATCGACAATGAAGTCGGCGATGGCGATTCGGCCCTTCGGAGCGAGCGCGGCGTGCGCCCGAGCGAACAGTGCGCGGTTTTCGCCAGGCGAGAACATGTGGCAGATCGAAGAGAGCAGCACCAGATCGTAGCTCTGCGCCGGCAGCTTCGCCGTAAGCATGTCCCCGGGGCGAACCATGATGCGGTCGGAGAGGCCGGCATTGGCAATGTGCTGCTGGGTAATGTGAACGACTTCCGGCAGGTCCACGATCTCGGCGCGCAACTCCGGCAAGGCCTTGGCAAACGCAATGGAATAGGCGCCCGAGCCTCCGCCGAGATCGAGCATGCGCCGCGTACCGTTGAGTTGCAGGGCTTGCGTGATGGCGCGAACCCGCCCGCGCGCACTGTGGTCCATGGCTGCAATGAACGTGCCCACATACTCATCATCCCCAGCCGCGGGAGCCGGGCGGCCGGTCTTTACCGACTCGGTCAGGTGCGACCAGCGCTCCACATGTTCGCCGTGTGCAGTTGCGCCTGGCGTGCGCTGTCGCGAGAGCCCTCGGTGAGGAAGCGAGCGGCCGTTGCTGTGTTGCGGAAGGTTCCGTTCTCTTTCTGAAGCAGGCCCAGGCTGACCAGCGCGTTGAGCAGCATCCCGGTACCACGCGGATCGGCGGCAATTCGCTCCGCCAGGTCGCCGGCATTGCACCCATCGCGCAGCGCGGTGAAGACGTCCAGCTCGAGCGCAGTAAGGATCACGCGGCTGGGCATAAAGGCGCGGATCGTTTCAAACAGGTCGTCGGGCAAAACTCCGGCAGTGTCTTTCGCTTTGACCATGGCGAAGTACTTCTGGCGATGGTCGAGAATTTCCTCGCGCATGGCCGCGTAGTCGTCGCGTACAAGACGCGTGACGGGCTTGCCCTGCGCGATGTGCGAGGCCACGATTTCTTTCACATCCGCCGGCGTGAGCTTCACATACCAGGTCCCTTCCGGATACACGATCATGACCGGGCCGCTGTCGCACAAGCCGAGACAGCCGCAGGTGGAGACGATGACGTCATCCGACAAGCCTGCTGCGCCGAGTTCACCGTAGACAGCGTCCAGGATGGAGAAGGAACCCGCGGCAGCGCAGCAGGTGACGTTTTCCGCTTTCTGCTGTGTGCATATGACGACGTGATGATGAAAGGGCTGCAAGATCGGCCTCCGAAAGAGCGGTATACCTTATATTGAGATGCGCCACCGCAGGCGAAAAGGAAGAAGCTCACAAAGGCCAGTGACGTAAGTTGTCGGCCTGCTGCTCTGTAGTGGGCGTGAAGGCGCCATGATTCAGTTGAATTCCGACCAGACCGTCGCCATGATCGCGGGCACCAGCTTCGCCGCCGGCCTGAACGTCTACGCGACGGTCGGGGCGCTGGGGCTGCTTTCGCGCGCCGGCATGGTGCAGCTTCCGCCGGGACTTCAGATCGTCGCCTCGTGGTGGATTATCGGCGTGTGTCTGGCGATGTTCGCGCTGGAATTCGTCGCCGACAAGATTCCGGTGTTTGACCTGCTCTGGAATGCGCTGCACACCTTTGTACGCGTTCCCGTGGCGGCGTACGTGGCCTACGCGGCGACCTCCCATCTTTCGCCGCAGATGCAACTGGCCTGCACGCTGATGGGAGCGGCGATTGCCTTCGCTGCGCATGGCGGCAAGACCGCGGTACGTGCAGCCGTCACACCGTCTCCCGAGCCGGTTTCCAATATGGCGTTGAGCTTCGGCGAAGATGTGGGAGCGATATCGCTGACCTGGGTGGCGACTCAGCATCCATACCTTGCGGCAATCGTAGTGGCGTTGCTGCTGGTGGTGGTCGTCATCTGCGTGAGGTGGGTGATTCGCTCGTTGCTAAGCTTATACAGGCGCGCAGCAACCGCCATCGTTGGGTAAAAGAGATGACATGCTACCGTTGATGTCTTACTCTTATTCAACAAGGGAATTAAGTCGATGACTGTCACCCTCCATCTCTCACCTGCAATCGAAGCCGGAATCGTGGCACGGGCCCATGCCAGCGGCATGACGGTTGAAGAGTACGTCCTTTCTATTGTGGAGAGCACGGTCCTCACACCATCCGAAAAGAGACTGTCAGCTGAGGAGCGAGCCTCCGCCTTTGAGGCGTGGTCGGCGCGGCACCGTCATACAGTTCTCCTGTCGGATTACGCCGTCAGTCGCGAGGGCATTTATGAAGGCCGCGACGATTGATGCGCATCCTCGTTGACACGAATGTTCTCTTACGCAGTGCCCAACCTACCCACCCACTGTGTTCCCAAGCTACAAATTCCGTTGCGAGACTGATGCGCGATAACCACTCGCTTTTCGTTTGCCCACAGAATATTGCTGAGTTTTGGAATGTCGCTACCAGGCCCGCTGACCGTAACGGGTTAGGGCTCACACACGATGAGGTGCTTCAGGAGGTCAGCGAGATCGAACGTTTACTTATGTTGTTACCGGACGTTGCGGCCATTTACCCCGCGTGGAAAGGCCTCGTGCAGGTTCACCGTGTACAAGGTGTCAAGGTCTATGACGCGCGGCTCGTGGCCGTCATGTCCGTCCACGGTGTTGAGAGCGTCCTCACGTTCAACGCCGAGGACTTCGAGCGCTACGGCAGCATTACCGCCCTTCATCCGTCAGCCATGCTCGCCTAAGATTGCGAGAGCCAAGCCCCTTCAAGTTCATGAGTTTTTAAGGCAGTTTGCGATGATGCTCGTGCCACGTTGACCGACACCAGCGCGTGGCTCATGGTGGCGATCTTGCTTAAGATAGGGATGCGCTCCCATTGCTACAATCTCCAGTAGTACAACCCTATGACGCTGCAAGCACCGTTTTGCGACGTTGAGACCGCGCTCAGCGAAATCCGCGCCGGGCGAATGATTATCGTCATCGACGATGAGGATCGCGAAAACGAAGGCGATCTCACCATGGCGGCCGAGAAGATCACGCCTGAGGCCATTAACTTCATGGCCAAGTACGGCCGCGGGCTGGTGTGCCTGGCCATGACGGAAGAGCGCCTGGACTATCTCCGGCTTGGTCCGATGTCGGCGGAGAACACCTCGAACTTCGGCACCGCGTTTACCGAATCCATCGACGCCAAAGAGGGGGTCACGACCGGCATCTCGGCCTTTGACCGTGCACAGACAATCCGGGTAGCCATCGATCCGGCTACCAGGCCTAACGATCTCGCGCGGCCCGGACATGTGTTTCCGCTACAGGCGCGCAAAGGTGGCGTGCTGGTGCGCGCCGGCCAGACGGAAGCTTCCGTCGATCTGGCGCGCCTGGCAGGGATGGTTCCCGCGGGGGTGATCTGCGAGATCATGAATGACGACGGCACCATGGCGAGGGTGCCGCAGTTAGCCGAGTTCTGCCGCCAGCACGACCTCAAGATGCTGACCGTCGCGGAACTCATCCGCTATCGCATGGCGCATGAACGCTATGTGCGGCGCCTGGCGGAAGCGCTGGTGCCGACGGCCTACGGCGAATTTCGCATGATCGCCTACGAGTCGGAGATCAACGGCGACTCGCATATCGCCCTGGTCCGCGGCGACGTGGAACATGCCGGCGATAAGCCGGTGCTGGTTCGCATGCACACCCATTGCCTGGTGGGAGACGTGTTTGGCGCCGTCTGGTGCGAGTGCCGCAATACCATTGACGCCGCCATGCGCCGCATTGCGGAAGAGGGTGAGGGCGCGCTCGTCTACCTGCACCAGACTTCCAAGGGCTATTCCGTTGAGCGGCTGCTCGACCGGTACACCATCCAGTTTCATCACGAGCAGCGGCTGCCCACGTTGCCGGAAAATCAGCGGCGCACGCAAAGAGAAATAGGCATAGGGGCACAGATTCTTTCCGACTTGAATCTCCGCCGGATCCGCTTGCTCACCAACCATCCCCGCAAAGTGGCAGGACTGGAAGGATTCGGCATCGAGATTGTGGAGCAGATCCCGGTCACTGCCCAGGGCAAGCTGCGGGCCCGCTGACCAGGCCGCTGGTGTTCATAAAGTGTTACTTCATCTAAACACAGTAAATAGTTGTATATGATATAGTTATATTGTGTACTACATCTTTTAACTACGCTCCTCGCGAAGGCAGCAAGCCGCAACCCCATCAAACCAAAAAAGGAGTGAATTCCATACGAAGGAAGGATGATGAAGTTTTTTCAGCAGCTACATGATCGATTTCAGGCCAACCTCTATCCGGCGGCCGCTCACGCTCTTCGTATCGCTGTAATCCTCATCGTTGCTTATGTGATCACGCGAATTATCGAAGGGACCGTACCGCGCTTGCGGCAGCGCATCGTGCAGCGGATCAGTCGGGCCGGCTCCAACCTGGAGCTGGAAAAGCGGGCGGCCACACTGAGCAGCGTGTTTCGCAAGACCATGGCCGTAGCGGTTTGGACGGTTGCGGTCATCATGGTGCTGAAACAGGCGGGCTTCAACATCGGTCCTATTTTGGCAGGTGCTGGAGTGGTTGGCCTGGCTGTCGGCTTCGGCGCTCAGAACCTGGTGCGCGACGTTATTTCCGGAGTGTTCCTGCTTCTGGAGGACCAGGTGCACGTCAACGACGTGGCCGTCGTCAATGGCACGGGCGGCCTGGTCGAGCAGATCAACCTGCGCACTATTGTGCTGCGCGGCCTTGATGGAACCGTATACATCTTTCCTAACGGCTCGATTACGACGCTGGCGAATATGACGCACGGGTATTCGTACTACGTGTTCGATGTCGGCGTTGCCTATAAGGAAGACACCGATCATGTTGTCGAGGTGCTGAAGGGAATCGCCGCCCGGATGCAGAAAGAAGAACCCTACAGCAGCTACATCCTGGAACCGCTTGAGGTCCTTGGCGTCGACAAGTTCGCCGATTCAGCGGTAATCGTGAAGGTGCGAATCAAGACGCTGCCGATCAAGCAATGGGACGTGGGCCGCGAAATGAACCGCCGCATCAAGAAGGAGTTCGATCGTGCGGGGATCGAGATACCGTTCCCGCACACCAGCCTGTATTTCGGCGAGGCCAGCAAGCCGATCGCGGTCAGCTTCGACAAGCAAGGCCGCGAAGAACTCAAAGCTGCGATTCGTGAGGTACTGGCGGAAGAGGGTGCGCTCAACGTTGGGGGCAGAGGCCGCCGCGCCAGCTAAGGGGCTGCCGGGTGTTCGACGAAACTAGTGAGGGTCTGGCTTAGCTCGGCTTTCGAGCGACAATCTCCTCGTCACGGATGAAGAACTGAGCCGAGCACTTTTCTGAGCCGCAGATAATCGGCAGCAAGCCGGCGATTTGCTTGCGCGTCACCAGACCGAGCTGACCGCAGCTGGGACATGCCAGGACTGCCCAATAGGGGTCTTCTTTTTCGCCCATTTCACCGGCGTTTTCCAGCACGAAGATTGTTCCAGGCTCCATCTGTTCGGGGATCCACTCATTCAGCACGCTCAGTTCTGCGATCATGTGCCCTCCTTGGACGGGTTGAACCCGGACTTACTTTCAAGACGCCTTGCTTGCGGCCGCCAGATGAGCAACCCGGGCGCTGCGCTTTCGGGTATAGCGGAGCTCTCCGCACACCCGCTGAATGGTATCGCTCAGGCACACGGATAACATCGGCTGGCGAGAATTTTTCAGCAGGTTAACAACACCTCGGGCGGAATCTTCCAGGTAGATATGGCAGCCGTCGGTGAGGAGATGGTATTCACCGCCGGCACTGACGGTCTCCACCAGCCGCCGTCCCAACTCCTTTTGAAGAAAGCTTACGACGCGGCGAATCTTCTGCAGCGAAAATCCGCGCCGCCGCAAATCACAGATGATTGCGATTTCTGCCAGATCGTCCAGAGTGTAGATACGCCGATGGCCGAGGCGCGAAGGGGCAACGATATCCTGCTCATCCCACCATTGCAGTTGGCGCAGCGTGATGCCGGCCAATTTCGCGACTTCCAGGGACGTGAACGAGTCTTTCAAAGCTGCTTCCCAGAACAACCTTGGGGGAAAATGTTTCGACCATCATAGAGCAGGGGGAAATGCAGTCAAGGTCAATTGTTGATGAACTTGGCACCGGGAAGCGAGTCCGGCACGTCGGACCGGCAGGTAGACGTGCAAAAAGGGCCGCAACGCGGCCCTTTCCAGGAAAGGAGGAGTTTACAGCGTCGATTCGATTTCGAATCCCCAAGCTTCCAGCAGAGGCTCCGGAATGTACTTGGAGTTCTTGTTCTTGCGCGCCCACTCACGCAAGCGCGTCGAACGGATGTATTGATCGGGTTGAAGCTTGAATTCCTTTACCACCTGCTCAAACTCGGTGATGGTCGGGACTACGGGCCCGATCGGCTCAGGCTTACCCCAGTTAGGATTGCCGCGTCGCTTTGCCATAGGTTTAGTTGTTTACCTGCCTTGCGAATGAAGTTTTGAATGACACATGCCTCGCAGGCGCACACCTACGTAGGTTCAAGGACACTCCCTATTAGATTCCGAGTACGGTGTAAATGACTCTAGTTCTTGGCCCAGGGCACGCTTTCCGGGGACGTTTTGGGGTTACGGGGGCCCATTCCAAAACTTGGTATCATAGCCCGCTCTTACGTCTCATTCAACAAAAAAAGACCCAAAATTCATCCGAAGGTCATTTGCGCTCTGTTGGCCTTAACATATCTGCCCAATAAATCAGACGCTTACGTCACCAAAGGGTCAACCATCAGGATACCCGGTTGCGCCTTACGGCCCTCGGTCAAAGCCAACGCTGGGGACTCTTCTCGATCAAGTTGCCGGCTTGACCTTGGCCTTAACCGGCTTCGGATTGGCGTGTGCGGCGGAACCGCTGGCTGGGGAAATCGATCTGCTGTTCTGGGACGGGCCGGAAGCGCGATGAAACACATGATGGTCGTGCATCGCTGTGCGCTGCGCCAATGACGCAGTCGAAACCAGCGCAACCACTAACAACAGTGTCAACCGCAGCGGGCCCGAATTCATCATGATCAAGTAGCTATTTTCGATTGTAAGACAGGCACCAACACGCGTGACTGAAAACTTCAGAACAGCGCGTGCTACTTTCTGGGTACTCAGGACGATTGGCGACGGGCCTTTGGCCGCACTGCAAACTTGTGCGCGTGGGATTTGAGGTCAACTTTCCGGCCGCGAAATCGGACGCCCTCCGCCTCCAGCAGAAAGCGTTGCTCCAGCCCGAGCTCTCCGGGAAGGGAAATCCTTCCGCCTGACCCCAACACGCGTTGCCAGGGAAGTCCTTTGACCTGGTTCAGAACCCTGGCGACATGGCGCGCACAGCGCGGATATCCGGCGGCTTTGGCCACGTCGCCGTAGGTGCTGACCCGGCCGCGCGGAATCTGCCGGATCAGCGCAGCGATCGCACTCGCCATCGGAGAGGCACTCGATGCGAGTTTTCCCGGTACTCGGCGCTTCATCGATCACGCTAAGATAGCATGTGATGGCTGAAGCACTTCGCGATTCCAAGCACCGCTTTTCTGACCGCGTAGACGATTATCTGAGGTACCGGCCTCGCTATCAGCGCGAGATTGTGGATGCCCTGGCGGCGGCATGCGGCTTGACTCCGCGACACCTGATCGCTGATGTGGGCTGCGGAACAGGCTTCTCTGCCGAGCCATTCCTGAACAATGGCAACCGCGTCATCGGCATCGAGCCCAATCGCGAGATGAGAGAGGCCGGCGTGCAGTTTCTGGCGGCCTTCCCCAATTTTGAGATGCGCGACGGGGCGGCCGAGTCCACCGGACTGGCCGATGCCAGCGTCGATTTCGTTCTCGCCGGCCAGGCCTTCCATTGGTTCCCGCCGCAGGCGGCGCGCGCGGAATTCGCCCGCATTCTCAGCCCCCAGGGCTGGGTCGTGGTGATCTGGCACGACCGCAGCCTGAATGCCACCCCGTTTCTGCGCGACTACGAAGAGTTCCTCCAGCGCTATGCGATCGACTATAAGGATGTGGCGCACCGGCACGTGGGCAATCCTGAAATCATGGCCGAATTCTTCGCTCCACAGCAGGTCAAGCTGATCTCGCTGGAGGCGGAGCAACGCCTGGACTTCGACGGCCTGCGCGGCCGGTTGCTCTCGTCCTCATACATTCCGCGGGAAGGACCGCAGGCAGAAGCGATGCTCGCCGAGCTGCCCGAGCTGTTTGCGAAGTATGCCCAGGACGGCCATGTGAAACTGCTCTACGAGACCAAGATTTTCTACGGACATCTCAGCGCGTGACCGCCATGGATCCGGCAGCGCCTTCTCGTGTAATCCTGCGCACTGAGCATCTAAGCCGCATCGCAGACGGCGTCGCTATCGTGAACGATGTTTCACTCGAGGTGTTTCGCGGCGAACTGCTGGGGATTGTCGGCGCCAGCGGCTCCGGCAAAAGCTCTCTGCTTCGCCTGCTCAACCGGCTCGACGAGCCGACCGGCGGCACGGTCTACCTCGACGGCACCGACTACAAGAATCTTCTGCCGCGTGAGCTGCGGCGGCGCCTGGGGATGGTGACACAGCGGCCATTCCTGTTTCCCGGGGACGTGGCCTCCAACCTTCAATTCGGCCCGCACCAACAGGGTGAGACGTTGTCCAGCGAAACCGTTGACTTGCTGTTGCAGCAGGTAGGGCTTGACGGCTTTGCCGGCAGGGACGTCGCCAATCTTTCGGGTGGCGAGCAGCAACGCGTGTCCTTGGCGCGCGCGCTGGCCAATCAGCCGGAGATGCTGTTGCTGGACGAGCCAACCTCGGCTCTCGACGAAGATGCGAAGCTCGGCGTGGAGCAGTTGATTCGCGAGCTTGCCACCGCTACCTCCGCTACCTTCGTCCTGGTAACGCACGATCGCGAGCAGGCGCGGCGTATCTGCGACCGGGTAGGCGCGATGGAGCGGGGAAGCCTGACGCACATGGGAAAACCCGAGGAGGTGTTGCGTGCTTAAAGCGATCTTTCACACCCAAGTCTCGCTCGGCCTGGCACAGGCTGCGATTGCTTCGGTACTGGCTCTGGCGGTCGTTCTTCTCGCCCGCCGGCGCAACATCCACCTGGAAAGCGACACCTCCATCGCTTTGCTGCGCGGACTTGTACAGATAGTGATTGTGGGCTCGGTGCTCACTCTTCTTCTCAAAGCGCCACGCTGGTCGAGCGTCTTTCTGCTGGCCGGAATGCTGGTGACGGCGGGGTCGATCTCAGCCCGGCGAGCGAAGAACATCCCCGGGGCCCGCAAAGTTTCGACGCTGGCGATCGCCGCCGGGGCCGGTTCGGTGACCGCCATCATGACGTGGGCAGGCGTGATCGACACCGCCATCACTTCGCTGATCCCGGTGGGCAGCATGATCATCGCCAATGCCATGAATACCAATGGGCTGGCGCTAAACCGTTTCCGGTCCGAGGTGCTGTCTCATGCCGGAGAGATTGAAACTGCTCTGGCGCTGGGAGCAGCGCCGCCCGACACGGTTGCGCGCTATGCCGAGTCGAGCATCCACGCCTCGCTGATTCCCGCCATCGATAACCTGCGCTCGCTGGGAATTGTGTGGATACCGGGCCTGATGACGGGCATGTTGTTGTCCGGGTCCGATCCTCTGTACGCTGCGATCTATCAGTTCGTGGTGATTGCCATGATCCTGGCTTCTTCAGGGCTGACTTCGCTGCTGAGTACGCTCATGATCCGCTCTCACGCCTTCTCCCCGGCCGAGCAGCTGGTGCTCAAGGGAGCATAGGCCGGTTGTCGCCTCAAAGCTTTTCAAATCTTGCCTGGCTTTGTGATTCTTGTTTGCGCTATTTGTGCCGTGGGTCACAGAAATGCCGGCCCAGAGCAGTTAGGGTATCGGGGACCCTCCTCTGAAACCCGCTCCACGGGCGGCCGGCGCAGCAGCGCGCCCCGGTGGTTGCGAGACGGAAACTGCCTATGCATTCGTCGAAGGACGGCCTTGATCGAGCTGCCGGGAGGGTTTGGCAGATGTGGCTGCCCGTGTTGACTGGGCTCGCGGTCTTGGCCGCCGGCGTGGGGGCGATCTCACTCATAAAGCGCGAAATTCCGGAAGTACCGGGAATCACAGATGATCTGCTCCGGCTGGTGCCGTGGCTGGTGTCGATTGTGGCTGGGGTGGCGGCAGGCCTCGCCGTCTGGATGATCCAGAAAAGCGAGAGCCGCGGCCGTGAACTGGAAGCGGCCAATCGCGAACTCCAGTGGCTGAATGCGCAGTTGAAGCAGGACGCTATCACTGCGCTACAGTCCGAGCAGCGCTTCCACCTGTTGTTTGACTCCAATCCTTGTCCAATGTTGATTTTCGATTGCGACACTCTTGCAATGAGCGATGTCAACGACGCGGCCCTGCGGCAGTACGGCTACACCCGGGAGGAATTTCTCCGCCTCACCGCGCTCGATCTTCGTGCTCCGGAAGAACACGAGCACTTCATTACAGAATTTCGCGAACAGGAGCAGGGCTACGGCTTCCGCGGTGTGTGGACCCACCGCCGCAAGGATGGACGCGAATTGCAGGTTGAAATTCGCGCATTTCGTTTTCCCTACCACGGTAGCTTGCGGGAACTGGTGCTGGCCCAGGACGTTACCTCCCAGATCGAAGCTGAGAAGGCCTTGCGCCAGTCGCAGGCGGCCTTGAAGTCAATGATCGACAACGCGCCCTTTGGCATCTGTCGATCGTCTCTGGAGAAGGACTGCTTCGAGGATTTCAATCCTGCGCTGGCCGAGATGCTCGGAGGCTACACCCGGGAAGAGATGCTCGCGTTGAAGCTCTCCACGCAGCTGTATGACGATCACAAGGACCGGGAACGAATGCTGAGTTTGCTGAGGAGAACAGGGCGTCTGAACCCCTTCGAAGTGACGCTCCTCCGCAAAGACCGCAAGCCCATTCGCGTTCGAGCCTGGGGGGTTCTCCGAAGTAATGCCGAGGGGAAGTCCGATCTGCTCGATGCCTACATCGAGGACATCACCGAACACAGCACCCTGGAACAGCAGGTTCGCCAGGTGCAGAAGCTGGAAGCCGTCGGCAGACTGGCAGGCGGCATTGCCCATGACTTCAACAACATTCTGGTCGTCATCCGGCTATCGACGGAATTGATGTTAGGCAAGGTCACCCTGGACAGCCCGCTCAGTAAGCCCTTGCTGCAAGTGCTGAACGCCGCTGATCGGGCCGCCGCCCTGACACGCCAGTTGCTGGCCTTGGGCCGCCAGCAGGTGCTGCAGATCCGCACGGTCAATCTTAATGCGGTGGTGACCCATACCTTGCAGCTTTTGCGCCGCACCATTGGGGAAGACATCGAGTTGGTGACCCATTTTGACCAGGAGCTTCGCAACACGCGGCTGGATCCCGACCAGCTGGCGCAGATCATCATGAACCTCGCCATCAACGCGCGCGATGCCATGCCGCAGGGGGGATTGCTGGAGCTTGGGACCCAGAACGTCGAGCTGGATGCCAGTTACGCCAGGAACCACGGCCCGGTACAGCCCGGTAAGTATGTGATGCTGGCCGTGACGGACAGCGGTACAGGCATCGACAGCACAATCCTGCCACGCATCTTCGATCCGTTCTTCACCACCAAGGAGGTCGGCAAGGGCACCGGCCTGGGATTGTCGATCGTCTATGGCATCGTGAAACAAAGCGGCGGCTACATATGGGTCTACAGCGAGCCGGGCCACGGGACCACCTTCAAGCTGTACTTTCCGGTCAGCGACACGCAGCAGGAGATGCCGGCGGAGAGATCCGAGTTCCTGACAGTCTCCGGCGATAAGCGCATCCTGGTCGTGGAAGATGAGGTGGAAATCCGGCAGAATCTCTGCGAGTGCCTGCAACAGCTTGGGTACCAGGTATTGCAGGCTGCCGACGGTATCGAAGCTGTCGAAGTCTTCACCCAGGGCAAAGGCAAGATCGATCTGGTGCTGACCGACCTTGTGATGCCTCGCATGAGCGGACAGGAGCTCTGGAGCAGACTCACACGTCTCAATCCGGGTATTCGCTTCCTGTTTATGTCGGGTTATACCGAAGACAACGCACTGCGCCGCGAGATGCTCAGCCGGGAGAACTCATTTCTAACCAAGCCGTTCAGCGTGGCGGATCTTTCCATCGCGCTGCAACGTGCGTTTGCGCTCCAAGCGGTCCGCGATAGGGAGCACCTGACGCCCGCTTAGGACCTTACCCGGCGCGAAAGAGTTCTGCCCAGCTTTCATCCAGGGTACGCCAGCGATCGCGTTCCAGAGAGTTCGATTCCGACTCGGGAACGTAGAGCATGCCGTGGCCGTCTTCGCAAACCATCTCCGTACCCGCGAAGTTCAGCAGCACGCTGCCGGGGCGGCCCACATCCACCGGCATCGTCAGGCGGCGCAGACATACGCGGCAGCGCTTCTGCTGATCGGCAATTGACCAGCTGAGCACCGCAACGGCCAGCGGCAGAAACGTCCAGAATGCAACTTCGTCTGCCATGGGATACACAGTACGGCCTACCCATCCCAGCAGACCGTGAACCACCAGCCACACCAGCAGATAGGTTGCCGCCGTTAGTGCGGCTGACTTGGCCAGGAAGAAAGCCCACCAGCGGATTCGCTTGCGGCCTTTGAGCAGGACCGGGCCGAACCCTCCTGCCGCTGCGCGCAGCAGCCACGCAATCCAGGCCGCACACGCCAAGGCAAGCACCAGAAACGTGACATACGTCCACAGCAGCGCCCGCGACTGGCTTCGCAGAGAAACCACCTGCATCGGGGCCTGGACGAAGCGGTAACCGGCATTTTCGCTGCGGTCGATCAGGTCGCTCTGCAGTTGACCGGGTGTGTCGCCCGGACGCAAGCGGGCCACCGCGCCCACCCGGCTCATGAAGTTGCTGAAACGTAAAGTCGCATCGTCAAGGACAGTCCAGACGGATGTTGACGACGCCGGCAGCTCGAAGGCCCGAGGCAGAACGCCAATCACGATCAGCGGGCGGCCATCCAGTTCAATTCGGCGGCCGAGCACGTTTCGATCACCGCGGAAGTGGACCTGCCAGAAGTCATGGCTCAATACAGCGCAATTGGCGCATGCGAAGCCTTCTCCTGCCTGTGGCAGCCGCCCCAGTTCGGCATGGACTCCAAGCAACTCGAAGAAGTCGGGAGCTACGCGAGATTCTATGACGGGAACCTCGCTCCAGTCGTCGGCCAGCCGGCTCTGGCCCCAGGAGTACAAAGCCAGCTGCGAGGCCTGCGGGGCGTCTCTCCAGATCGAGCCAAGGTAGAGCAGCGTCTCGCTGCGGATGCGAACATACTTTCCCTTAAAGCTGACTACGGCGACGCGATCCGGCTGAGACACTGACTTGGAGAACAGAGAACTGGTGGAAGGAACAAAGCCGGCAGCGAGGAGCAGGCCACCGGCAAGCAGGAAGCAGGCGGCGAGACAGGCGCCGGGGGAACGCAGGATTCGCCGCTTGCGGGCGCGGAATCGCTCCCGGTCAAAGCGAATCCAAAAGGCTTCCGGAAAAGCGGCCCAGCAACTCCGCATCAGGGTCAGTGCAGTTGCCGGCATCCAGCGACCTCGTCTCAGCAAGGAAGTTGGCCCAATGCCAGGTCCTGATTCGCCAGAGCGCCCTCCACTCGCTGCGAAGCGGTTTGGGCACGATCCAACTGGCGAGCCAGATAATGGCGCCGCAGCTTTGGATCGTCACTCCCAGCTTGGTGGGCCGAGGCATACAACCATCCTCCACTTCCCGATACGCGTATGGTACGGCAAGGGACTGCCTGGTGAGACGCCACCAATGGGGAAAAAGTTTCGTGTAGCCCTTTCAGGCTGCGCAAAACCTCTCGTTGGCGAGGATTCGCGTCAGGACACGACCTCGCAGGCTGCCGAAAAATTCGCTGGAATATAGCTTTGAAGGGGCGCACCTTTCAGGTGCGTCGTGCTGAGGCGTTTATATTTGTCATCCCGAGGAGGCGTTCAGGCCGACGAGGGAGTCAGGCTCACGCCCCCACTACCTCGTCATACTCAATAACAAACTCGATCTTGGCCGTCCTCTGCAGCATGGCCGACACGGAGCAGTACTTCTCCTTCGACAGCTGCACGGCCCGCTCCATGCCCTCCCGCGAAACCTTGCCGCCGACGCGGTAGATCAGCTTGATGCTGGTAAAGACCTTGGGAAAATCCGTGGAGCGCTCGGCTTCGGCGCGAACTTCAAGGCTGGTGAACAGCTCGCGCCTCTTGCGCAGGATGCCGACCACGTCGCTCGCCGTGCAACCGCAGAGCGCAATCAGTACCATCTCGATGGGCGTGCTGGCCGTCTTGGGCTCACCGGCATCCATGACAACCGCGTGCCCGCTGCTTGCTTCGCCGAGAAAACGCTCTTTGTCGGTCCAGATCGCCCGTGCCTCGTACATTCCGTTGCCTCCTGCCGTCTCCAAGATACACGACATAAGTAATGGCAGCCGTGGTGGACGGCGTTGCGATTGCGGAACAAATGCACGTTTGAAGCACATCTTTAACATTCGCTTCGTGCGAAAATTTCCAATAGCTTCGCAACCGTTGTAGTTCGTGTTACTCTGCCCAGACCGACGCCGCGCAAGCGACCGCGCGGTTCGCGAGAAGCACAACCTTTCGGAGCGCCCATGAGCGTTGAACTGCCCATCGTCTACCTCGCCCGTCATGGGGAAACCGCCTGGAGCCTTTCCGGCCAGCACACTGGAACCACCGACCTTCCGCTCACCGAACATGGCGAGCAAAACGCCAGAAGCCTTGGCGAGCGCCTCAAGGGGCTGACGTTTGCGAAGGTCTACGCCAGTCCGCTGCAACGCGCCAGGAAGACTTGTGAGCTGGCAGGCTTCGGTTCAGTGGCGGAGATTGATCCCGACCTGGTGGAGTGGAACTATGGGCAATACGAAGGGCTCACCAGTGCGCAGATCCATGCGATCAGGCCGGACTGGCAGTTGTTCCGCGATGGCTTTCCCGGCGGCGAGTCGGTTGCGCAAATCGGCGCCCGCGCCGACAGGGTCGTGCAACGCCTCCGCGCAGTGCAGGGAAATGTGCTGCTGTTTTCCAGTGGGCATATTTTGCGTGTGATCACCGCCCGCTGGTTGGGCCTCGATCCCGGCGCCGCACGGTTGTTTCTGCTGAGCACGGCCAGTCTCAGCCAGTTGAGCTACGAACACGATCTCTCCGAGCCGGTGATTCGCCTCTGGAACGACACCAATCACGTGGGGAAGTAAATAGTCCGTCCTCAGCCTACTCAACCTAATACTAATTGCGGTTTGCGGCTTGCCCCCGGCCGACGATTATCCCGGAGGATTCTGCCCTCAGCATGCCTCTTTGCAATCCAGCGAACTCGACAATAAGAAAGCCCACCGCTTCAGCGGTGGGAAAGCGGAATTCTCTCCACGCGAGTCCCCCGGGGACGACACAATGAAACTGTTCGCCTCTATTTCAGCAGGTCCTGGGCACCGCGCAGAGCGAAGCCGAGTACGCGTGCCGGCAGCACGCCGAGGTAGATGGTGGCAATCGCGGTGATTGCCAATCCGACGCCAAGGCCTGCGGGAATCCTCGCCACGGGCGGCTCCATGCGCTCGTCGCGCATGTACATGTAGACGATGACGCGCAAATAGTAGTACGCAGCGATAGCGCTGTTGATGACGCCGATGATGGTCAGTCCCACGAGATTGGCTTGCAACGCCGCCGAGAAGACGTAGAACTTGGCGAAGAATCCGCCGGTGATGGGGATACCAATCAGCGAGAGCAGGAAGATCGTGAGGATGGCAGCCAGCGCCGGTGATCTGCGTCCCAGGCCGGCGTAGTCGTCGAGCGTGACGTAGCGCTCGCCGCGGGAAGCAAGATGGGCGACGATGATGAACGCGCCAACATTCATCGCCGCATAAGAAGCCGTGTAGAAGATAGCCGCCGAGATTCCTGTCTGCTGTGCGGCGGCGAAGGCAACCAGTATGTATCCGGCGTGGGCGATGGACGAGTATGCCAGCAGCCGCTTGATGTTCTGCTGCACCAGCGCGCCGATGTTCCCAATTGTCATCGACAGCGCCGCCGACACCCAGACCATCCAGAACCATCCCGGCGCGCCCGAAGCAAATAACACGCGCAGCAGGACCGCAAACGCCGCGGCCTTTGGTCCGGTCGACATCAACGCCACCACCGGGGCGGGCGAGCCTTCGTACACATCGGGCGTCCAGACATGGAAGGGCGCCGACCCCACCTTGAACCCCAGGCCGACGAACATCATCGCCACTGCGAGATACACCAGCAACGAAGGCTGGCCGTGCAGGACCTGTGCTACGTCGTAGATGTTGGTCGTCCCGGTGGCGCCGAAAACCATCGCCACGCCGTAGAGGAAGAAGGCAGTGGCGAACGATCCCAGCAGGAAGTATTTCAGCGACGACTCGCCGCTTTCCGCCACGCGTTTCCTGAAGCCGGCGAGGATGTAGGTCGAGATGGAGGAGATTTCCAGCGCGATGAAGATGAGCACCAGTTCGATCGCCGACGACATCAGCATCATGCCGACGGTGCCGAACAGGACCAGCCCGTAGTATTCGCCGGAGTAAATGTGCTGCACTTCCAGATAATCGAACGACGCCAGAATCACGACCAGGGCGATGAGCAGGATCACGAAATGAAAGAAGACACTGAAGGCGTCGACCCGCACCATGTTGAAGAAGGCGTCGCCGTAGTTCTGCGCCTGAATGGCCGCCGCAACCAGCCCGGCAAGCACTCCCACCAGAGCAATCACGCCCAGGTTTTTCTTGCTGCTTTTCGGGGGAAGCGCCGCATCGACCAGCATGATGATCATGCCGAAAATGGTCAGCACCAGCTCGGGCAGGATCCGAATGTAATCGACAGTTGGGATCATCGTCCGAACACCGCCATGAGAGCTCGAGGAGTATGCACAGCAGCAGAGGCCGACACCTGAATCGCGCCATTGAACTGCTTCAGCGCTGCCGAGACCGATGGATCAATCGAGTGCAGCCACAGCATCGGCGCCACTCCCATGACCAGCGCCGCGGTTGCCAGCGGCCACAACGAGATTTGCTCGCGCACGTCAAGGTCGCGCAGCTTCGCATTGGCCGGGTTGGTCACGGCTCCCTGGAAGACGCGCTGATACATCCAGAACAGGTAGCAGGCGCTCCAGATCACGCCGGTAGCGGCAAGGATTCCCCACAGCTGCTTCGCCTGGAAGGTCCCGCTCAGCACCAGGAACTCGCCGACGAAGCCATTCAGCAGCGGCAGGCCGACGGAGGAAAGCATGATGAAGGTGAAGAAGGTGGCGTAGGTCGGCATCGGCGTCGCCAGTCCGCCATACTCGTGAATGTCGTAGGTGTGGCGGCGGTCGTAGATCATGCCCAGCAGCATGAACAGCGCCCCGGTCGAGACGCCATGATTCAGCATCTGGTAGACGGCGCCGTCAACCCCCATCTGCGTAAAGCTGAAGATGCCGAGCACGACGAACCCGAGGTGGCTGACCGAGGTGTAGGCGATCAGCCGCTTGATGTTGGGCTGAATCATG
Source organism: uncultured Acidobacteriaceae bacterium (assembly GCA_963782505.1). Lineage (GTDB taxonomy): Bacteria > Acidobacteriota > Terriglobia > Terriglobales > Acidobacteriaceae > CAVVDY01. The sequence continues at coordinate 26,960 of CAWAKG010000017.1, forward strand.
GCCACCAGCGCGCCATAAATAATGCCGATGATGGCCAGCGCGACAATCCATCCCGCATTGTCCTTCGCCTGCTGCGGGAAGAGTCCAACGTTGAAGCGCAGCAGACCGTAGGCGCCCATCTTCAGCAGCACGCCCGCCAGCATGACGGAACCCGCAGTCGGAGCTTCGACGTGCGCATCCGGCAGCCAGGTGTGCAGCGGGAAGAGCGGCACCTTCACCGCGAAGGCGACGAAAAATCCCAGGAAGAGCCACTTCGCAGCCGCATCGAATCCGGGAACCAGGCCCGCCTGAATCGCGCGCTGTATTTCAATGAAGTCGAAGGTGCCGGTATGCGCGTACAACCACAGCAGCGCAGCCAGCATGAACACCGACGCGATCATGGTGTACAGGAAGAACTTCACCGCGGCATAGATCCGCCGCCCGTGGCCGTACATGCCGATGATGAGCGCCATCGGAATGAGCGTGGCTTCCCAGAAGAAGTAGAAGAGGAAAAGATCGAGGGCGACGAAAACGCCGATCATCGCCGTCTCCAGCACCAGCATCAGGATGAAGAATTCCTTGACCCGCTCGTTGATCGACTTCCACGAAATCAGCACGCACATCGGCATCAGGAACGTGGTCAGCACCACCAGCCAGATGGAGATGCCGTCAACGCCCAGGTGATAGTGGATGTTGGGATGAGCAATCCACGGAATGTTCTGCTCGTACTGGAAGCCGTCAGCTCCGCGCGTGAAGTGCCAGGGCAGATGAAGCGAGGCAAGAAAGGTGATGATCGAAACCGCCAGCGCAAAGTAGCGAATGTCGCGCGGCCGGCGGGGGAACACCAGCAGCAGCAGGGCCCCGGCCAGCGGCAGGAAAATGACGATGGTGACGACGTTGTGGTTGACGAAGTTCATCGCAGACCTCGCCACACCATGAACATGATTACCGCCGCCGCGCCCGCTGCTACCCAGCCGGCATAGGAGCGAATGTTGCCCGACTGCATGTGCCGCATGGCATCCGAGACGTCGAGCGCTCCAGCCGCGCTCTCATCCACCGCGCCGTCAATCAGGCCCTGGTCGATGCCCTTCCAGAAGACATTGGTCGAAAGCAAGATGAGCGGGTGAATGATCACCGCTCCGTACAACTCGTCGATGCGGTATTTGTCGAGCACTAGCCGGTACAGCCCGCCCGCGCTTTCCGCCATCTTCGCCGGAAGATCGGTGCGCTTGTAGTAGAGATACCAGGCGCCGAGGAAGCCAATGACAGCAACCCCGACGGAAATTCCCATGAATGCCAGCTCGGTCGTCTCCTCGTCGTGCTGCCGGGCCTCGTTCGCTGCAACCTGCTCGCTGCTGACGTGGGCGCTGACGTATCCGCCCACTGGCGGCGCGTACTTTGCGAATACCGGATCAAGGAAATGCTCGAAGTGATCTGAGCCACCGAGCGAATGGGGAATGCCGATCCAGCCGCCGATCAGCGACAGCGTGCCCAGGATGATCAGCGGCACCACCATCACCCATGGGCTCTCATGCGGCGTGCCGCCATGACCGTGGCCGCCGCCATGTGCATGTCCGGCGGTCGCCGGATTCGGACCGCGATATTCGCCGAAGAAAGTCAGGAACCACAGCCGGAACATGTAGAACGACGTCATGCCGGCGGCAATGATGCCGATGAGCCACAGAACGTGCTGACCGCTCGCCCACGTCTGCCACAGGATCGCGTCTTTCGAGAAGAACGCCGCAAACGGGGGCAGGCCCGCGATAGCAAAGGTCGCCGAGCTCATGGCCAGGAAGGTCCACGGCATGTACTTGCGCAGGCCGCCCATGTAGCGCATGTCCTGCTCGCCGCCCAGGGAGTGAATGATCGAGCCTGAGCAAAGGAACAGGCAGCCCTTGAAGAAGGCGTGGGTCATCAGGTGGAAGATGCCCGCGCCATAGGCCATGACGCCCGCACCCATGAACATGTAGCCCAGCTGCGAGACGGTGGAGTAGGCCAGCACCTTCTTGATGTCGGTCTGCACGATACCGATGGACGCAGCGAAGATGGCGGTCAATGTTCCGATCACCGCAACTGCCAGCGCCGCATTCGGTGCGCGGTCGAAGATGGCGTGCGAGCGGCACACCATGTAAACGCCGGCGGTCACCATGGTCGCAGCGTGGATGAGCGCCGAGACCGGCGTGGGGCCTTCCATCGCGTCCGGCAGCCAGACATACAAGGGAATCTGCGCCGACTTGCCGGTCGCGCCCATCAGCATCAGCAAGCCGACCGCAGTCAGCACGCCGGTAGTCGCCTCCACTCCGAGCCCGGAGACGGCTGTGAACACCCTGTCATAGTCGAGCGTGCCGAAGTGCTTGATGAGCAGAAAGAGGGCGATCAGAAATCCGAAGTCGCCGACGCGATTGGTGATGAACGCCTTCTTGCCGGCATTCGCTGCCGATTGCTTCAGGAACCAGAAGCCGATCAGCAGGTACGACGCCAGGCCCACGCCTTCCCAGCCCACGAACATCAGCAGGTAATTGTTCGCCAGCACCAGCGTGAGCATGAAGAACATGAACAGGTTCAGATAGGCGAAGTATCGGCAGTACCCGGCGTCTTCCGCCATGTAGCCGACGGAGAAGATGTGGATGACAAAGCCGACTCCGGTAACGACCAGCAGCATCACTAGCGATAACTGGTCGAGCCAGAAGCCAAATTCCGCCGAGAAGCCGCCGGCAGCGATCCACGCCATGTGGTGCTCGACGTAGGGAACCTGGCCGGCAGGCAGCCCGAAGAACTGTATCGCGACCCAGACCGCATAAGCGAACGCGATCGCCGTCGAGCCCAGCGCGATCGTGTTCACCATCGCCTTGGAAAAGCGCTTGCCACCCAGCAGCCCGTTGATGGCGGCGCCGGCCAGGGGCAACACCGGGATGATCCAGAGATGAAGGCTCATAGCTTAAGCAAGTTCACGCGATCCACATTCAGCGTTTCGCGCGTACGGAAGACAGAGATAATGATTGCCAATCCAACTGCCGCTTCAGCCGCGGCGACCACCATGACAAAAAATACGAACACCTGGCCGCTGAGCTGTTGCAATTGCGCCGCAAAGGCGACGAAGGTCAGGTTCACGGCATTGAGCATCAGCTCAATCGACATGAAGATGGTGATGATGTTGCGTTTGATAAGAAATCCCGCCACCCCGCAGGCGAACAGAATCGCGCTCAGAATCAGGTAGTACGACAGAGGTACCATCTATTCCTCCTCCCTCCGGGCCAGCACGACCGCGCCCATGATCGCGATCAGGATCAGGATCGAAGTGACTTCAAAGGGCAGCAGGAAGTCTCGGAACAGAAGGTGCGCGATGCGCTGCGGCGCGCCAAACGCCTCGGTGCCGTTCATGACCTGCGGGCCGCCGATGCCGATGCGGTCCAGCCCCGTCATGCGGCTGACCACGGCGGCAACCACTCCCAGGCCGATGATCAGCCCCGGCACGCCCAGCATGGTGGCAACGCGGCTGGCATGGGGCGTTCGCTCTTCTGCGCCGGCGTTGAGCAGCATGATGGTGAAAACAAACAACACCATGACCGCGCCCGCGTAAACGATGACCTGCACCGCGGCTACGAACTCGGCGCCCAGTAACAGGTAGAGCAGGGCCAGCGAGCCCATCACTACGATCAGCGACAGCGCGCTGTCGATGGGGTGCCGCTGCACCAGCAGGTTGATCGCCCCGCCGACGCAAACCGCTGCGAAGATGAAGAAAAGTACAAGATGCAGCATGAGTTTCCGCTTTTGGCTATTAGCTCTTGGCTATTGGCCGGAATCTACCGATTGCATCGCTTCGGCTGTGGAATCATAAGGCCTCTTCGCACGGCGAAGCGTCTGCAGGAACGCCGTCAACATCTTCCGAATGCTGGTAAGTGCCTTAAGATTCGTCTGATAATCATCTGCGCCGATTAACCCGAGGTCCTTAGCTAATCGCAGGTGGTTCTGTAACTCACTGGCTGAACCCATGGCAATTTGAACGAACCGTGCGAGTTCTGCTTCACCCCAACGTCCGCAACCCTCCGCGAGATTCGCGCCGATTGATGCAGCAGATCGACGAATCTGAGACGTGAGCCCGAATACTTCGGCACGGGGAAATGTCTCGGTCAGTCGGTAGACTTCAATGGTCAGGGCATGTGCCGCTTGCCAAACTTCAAGATCCTCGTGATTTCTCACTGATCCTCCAGCCGTCCGGCCAAGAGCCAACAGCCAATTGCCAAGAGCCCTACTTCAACGCCACCACCAGGCTGGTGACGATAATGTTCGCCAGCGCCAGCGGCAAAAGAAACTTCCACCCAAATGCCATCAACTGGTCATACCGGAAGCGCGGCAGCGTGCCGCGGACCCAGATGTAAACAAAGATAAAAGCCAGGACCTTCACTACAAACCACACGACCGGCAGTATCGCCTGCAAGATCGGTGGACCGAACACCGGCCCCGACCATCCGCCCAGGAAAAGCACCGTCGCCAGGCAGGCAACCGTGAACATGTTGGCGTATTCCGCCATGAAGAACATGGCGAACTTCATGGAGCTGTACTCGGTGTGATAGCCGGCCACCAGCTCGGTCTCCGCCTCCGCCAGGTCAAACGGAATGCGGTTGGTCTCCGCATAAGCCGCTGTGATGTAAATAAAGAACGCCACGATCTGGCCGGTAAAGATGTTCCACTTGGGAATGAAGCCCAGCCACGTGCCTTGCTGCGCAACGACGATATCGCGCAGGCTGAAGCTGCCGGCGTAGATCAATACTCCGATGAGCGACAGGCCAAGGGCAATTTCGTAACTCACCATCTGCGCCGAAGCGCGCAGGCTCCCCAGCATGGAGTATTTGCTGTTCGACGACCATCCTGCCAGCGCGATGCCGTAGACGCCGATTGAGGTGAGGCCGAGGATTACCAGCAGCCCGATGTTGACGTCTGCAATTTGCAACGGCGTGTGGACCGAACCGATCGTTACCCAAGGGCCAATCGGGATGACCGCGATCGCAGTCAGTGCAACGGTCAGAGACAGGATCGGCGCCAGCAGGTATAAAGGCTTGTGTACGTAGGGAGGTGTGAGGTCTTCCTTAAAGATAAACTTTAAGCCGTCGGCGAGCGGCTGCCAGATGCCGAAAGGCCCCACGCGCGACGGTCCCCAGCGGTTCTGGATATGCGCGACCACCTTGCGTTCGGCCAGCGTGGTATAAGCCACCGCCGTAAGCAACACAAACAGCGCTATCACGATCTTGATCAGCGAGACGAGAATGAAGAGTCCGATGCTCATTAGCAGGGTCGTTTCAATTTAGGTACTACTGTTACCGTTCGCCCTTGGCTTTTGGCTCTTGGCTTTTGGCCGGAAGTCCTAGAGACTCTGGCCAAGAGCCAAATGCCCAAAGCCAAAAGCTCCGTGGCCGCGCCACGGAATCAATCCGCCGCCACTTCCTTGTCCGCCGGCACACCGCTATAGCGCTCCATCACCGTATTGAGCGTGGCCGAATACCGGCCCAGCGTGCCCGAGGTAAACAACGTGTCATTCGACGGCCGAACCAGCTCGGGATGTCCGGTGCCGGTCGCGCCGGTGATCTGCACCAACTGCGTATGCTCGTCCTGTCCGGCCAGCAATCCCAGCCGCGAGATGTCATAGCCCGGCACCAGCCGCTGAATTTCATCCAGCATGGCGATGGGGTCGACCGGGCTCATCTTCGGTTCCAGGTTATGCGACGCAAGCCATACGGCGTGACGGTCCGACTCGCCCGATTGCGCTCCGCGCGACTGTCCCATGTCGGCGCGCGTGCCTTCACGGCCGAAGGGCACCAGCTTGCGCACGTCATAGCCCATGGTGTTGGCGATGCGCACGATGCACTCAAAGTCAGTGCGCACGGCAGAGAAGTCGCCGCCCTTCTTCGCCATCTGCAAATCACCGTAGGTGTTGGTGATGGTTCCCGTTTTCTCGTAGGCGTTCGCGACTGGCAGGACGACGTCCGCGACCCGTGCCGTGTCCGTCAGGAACATGTCCTGGACGACGGTAAAGGTGTTCTGCAACACAAAGGGATCGATACTGTAGCGCGCCAGTGGATTTGAGCCGACAATGTACAGCGCCTTCAGCTTGCCCGCCTTGGCAGCATCCATCATCTGGAGCAGGTTCATGCCCGGCTGATTGGGAATCTCGTCCAGCCACTCTTCGTGATAGTGTGTGGCCGAGCTGACCGGCGCGTAGCCCGGCAACAGGTCGGGATACAGTCCCATGTCGGCAGCGCCGCGCGAGTTGGCATAATCGCCAAGGCAGGCGAACTTCGCGCCCTGCGCCAGTCCGAAATCAGCCAGCGCCTTGATGTCCGCCCCACGCAACTCGGAGCCGAACACGATCACCAGCGGCTTCTCGCCTTTGATCTTTTCGCGCAAGCCGTTGAGGGCATCGCGCGTAAGCTCGGAAGAGATGAGCGCATCCGCCGCGGCATCGTTACCCGCGAGGAACTGTACGAAGCTGCCTTCCGATCCCGCGGCGATCTGGGCAAACGTAGCCGCCTGGCGGCGCAGCTTGATGGGATGCGAATTCACCACGTAGACGCGCGCGCGGTGCAGGCGCACGTTGGTGCGAATCTGCCAGGCCAGCAGCGGATGCTGCTCGGTGGGATCGTTGCCGATGAGCAGAATCGCCGGCGCCTCACCGATCTCGCGCAGTGACGCGGTCGCATTTTCCTTGCCCGCCAGCGCCGAGGCGAAAGCAGGGAAGTCAGCGGTGCGATGGTGGTCGATGTTGTTGGTCCCCAGCGTCAGCCGGGCAAACTTCTGCAGCAGGTAGTTTTCTTCGTTTGTAGTGCGGTTCGATCCGATGACGCCGACGGCGCCGGGGCCGTCCTTAGTTAAGACTTCCTTAAACTTTGAAGCGATCAGCTCGAACGCCTCCTCCCACGTCGAGGGAACAAACTGGCCGTCGCGCTTGATCAGCGGCTTGCTCAGCCGGTCGTCGTTGTGCGCGAAGTCGAAAGCGTAGCGGCCCTTGATACACAGGAAGTCGCCGTTGATGCCGCTCTTGTCGCGATTGTCGCCGCGCACGATCTGCATGCCGGTGTCGGCGCGGCGAACGCCCAGCGTGGTCTTGCAGCCGTCACCGCAATGCGTGCAGACGGTGCCGACATGCTTCATCTCCCACGGGCGCGTCTTATAGCGATAGGCGCCTGAAGTCAGCGCGCCGACCGGGCAGATGTCGATACACATGCCGCACTCTTCGCACTCCAGATGATCTTCTTTATTAGGAGCGATGATGGAACTCGATCCGCGATTCTGGATGCCCAGTGCCCACACGTCCATGCCCTCGCCGCAAACACGGATGCAGCGATAGCACAGGATGCAGCGCGGACGGTCGAAATAAACCACCGGCGACCACTGCTGCTCTTCGCGGTGGTTCTTCAGCTCCATGTACTTCGACTCGGCCGCGCCGTAGGTGAAGGTCATGTCCTGCAGCTCGCATTCGCCGCCGGCATCGCATACCGGGCAGTCCAGTGGATGGTTGCCCAGCAGCAGCTCGATCATCGACTTGCGCGCCTGCTTGATCTTGTCGCTCTCGGTGGTGACCGCCATGCCCTCGCTGACCACCGTGGTGCACGCGGTCTGGAGCTTGGGCATCTTTTCGATTTCCACCAGGCACATGCGGCAGGCGCCCTGCAGCGAAAGTCCGGGGTAATAGCAGAACGAAGGCACGTGAATGCCCGTGCTCTTGCAGGCTTCAATGAGCAGCGTCCCCGCGGGAACGGTGAGCTTTTTGCCATCGACAGTGAGGGTTACGTTAGCCATAAGAAAGCAACTAGCAACTAGTAACTAGCAATTGATCGTCAGGCCGCGTGCGCAGGCGTTTTGGAGAAAGCCGGCTCTGGAAGCGGCACAGCCAGCCACTCGACTACATATTGTTTCATCTGATGGTCTGGATCGAATTCGTGAAAATCTACGGTGGTCGCGGTCGCATTCGGCAGTAGCTCCCCGGCTCTCGCTATCTCGCTCAGGTATAACTCCATCGCTTCGCGCATGTTCGCGCGCGTATCATCCAAGGTATCGCCAAGCGAACCACATCCGGGAATGTCCGGCGAGAAAGCGCTCCAGTTCGTTTGGCCCTTCTCGTAAACCACCAGATATTCTCGCCTCATTTCAGACCTGCCTTTTTCAGAATACTGTGAAGCAATCCTTTGCCGATTTCCTTCCCGGTGTGCATTGGCACAATGAGGAGGCCTGGTTTCACCGGATGACGAAAATGCATATGACTGCCCTTCTGCCCAGTTTTTTACCAGCCATCGGCTTCCAGAATCCGCATTAGGTCCTGCGGTCGCACTCGGCTACGCGGTCACCAACTCCGCGGCGTGCTCATACGGGCACGGCTTGCCGTCCAAATGCGCCTCGAACTCTTCCCGAAACTTTTGTATGTACGAAATCATGGGCATCGCCGCCGCATCGCCCAGCGGGCAAAACGTCCGGCCCAGCATGTTTTCGGCCAGGTACTTCATGTTGTCGATGTCCTTCGCCACGCCGCCGCCCGAGTGAAACCGGATCAGCGTCTTCTTCAGCCAATCTGTTCCTTCACGGCACGGAATGCACCAGCCGCAGCTTTCGTGCTGATAGAACTTCATCACGCGCAGAGCAAACTTCACGATGCACTTCGTCTCGTCGAGAACGATGACTGCGCTGGAACCCATCATCGAGCCGGCCTTGGCCATGCCGTCATAGTCGAACGGGTAATCGATCTCGTCCGGCTTGAGAATCGGCACCGACGACCCGCCGGGCACCACTGCCTTGAGCTTGCGCCCACCCTCAATGCCGCCGGCAACGTCGTAGATCAGCTTTCTTGAAGTTGTATCCCAGCGGAAGTTCGTAAACCCCCGGCTTCTCGACATTGCCGCTGATGCTGACCAGGTGGGTGCCGCCGTTCTTCGGCGTGCCCAGATCGGCGAACCATTGCCCGCCACCCAGCATGATGTGCGGAACACTGGCCAGCGTCTCGACATTGTTGATGACGGTCGGGCCGCCCCACAGTCCTACCACGGCAGGGAAGGGAGGCTTGATGCGCGGCACGCCGCGCTTGCCCTCGAGCGATTCCATCAGCGCCGACTCTTCTCCAACTTCATAGGCGCCCGCGCCGGAGTGCACATGAACATCAAGGTCGCGGCCTGATCCCATGAAGTTCTTGCCGATGAAGCCGCGCGCGTAGGCGTCGGCCACGGCTTTTTCCATGACCTTGACCAGATAGCGATACTCGCCGCGCAGATAGATGTAGCCGGTCTTGGCTCCCACCGCCAGGGCTGCGATCATCACGCCTTCAATGATCGCGTGCGGATCGTGCTCGAAGATGAGGCGGTCTTTGCAGGTACCGGGCTCACTCTCGTCACCGTTGCACAGCACGTATTTCGGCTTGGCCGACTGCTTGGGAACGAACGACCACTTCAAGCCCGTCGGGAAGCCGGCGCCGCCGCGGCCACGCAGGTTCGACGTCTTCACTTCGTTGATGATCGCGTCCGGCTCCATGGTCAGCGCCTTTTGCAGCGCCTTATAGCCGTCGAGCTCGAGGTAGCGGTCGAGGTTGGTCGCGCCCATACCAAAGCGCTTGGAGACGACCTTGACTTCATCGGGATGGAAAACTAAGTAAGCCATAAAAAAGCAACTAGCAATTAGCAACTAGCAATTAGTTTTGACCTTCGAGCAGTGTCGACTCTTCGTATCAGCGACGCGAGCATCCGCTGCACTTCGAGGACGTCTGGTTGGAGCTTCTCGTATGTTTCAGTCGAGAGAAGCCCTAGATCTCTCGATAAAAGCACAAAGTACTCGAGTTCAACCGAAGAACCAGCGGCAGTATTCAGAAACTTGTGAAATTCTCCATTGCCCGTACGACCGCAGCCTTCGGCAATATTGGCAGCTATCGATGAACTGCTTCTCCGCATCTGACTCGTGATTCCAAATAGCTCTTCGCGTGGAAACTTCGCGGTGATTCTATAGACCTCAAGCGTCAATGCGTGTGCCCTCTCCCAAACCGTTAACCTTCTAAAGTCCTTCACTCTTTCTCCTAAGCCGAGGGTCGCACGCTTGGCTTGACTAATTGCTAGTTGCTAGCTGCTAGTTGCTTTCTTCATTCCGTCAATCAACTCGTCGAGCTTCTCCGGCGTCAAGTTCTCGTGATAGTCGTAATTCAACATCATCGCCGGAGCCCACGAGCATGCGCCAATGCACTCGACCTCTTCCAGATGAAAGAGGCCGTCGGGCGTCGACTCCTTGTGGCCAATGCCCAGCTTCTTCTTGCAATGGTCAAACAGGACGTCAGCGCCGCGCAGCAGGCAGCTTACGTTCGTGCAAATCTGCAAGTTGTATTTGCCGATGCGATGCGTGCGCAGCATCGAGTAATAGGTAATGACGTTGCGCACCTCCAGGTCCGACAGGTCAACGCGCTGCGCGATCTCATGGATCGCTTCGTCGTTCAGCTCACCCACCTCGTCCTGTATATACAGAAGCATCGGGACAAGCACGGATCGCTTGGTCGGATAATGCGTGATCATGTCCGCAAAGCGCTGTTCAAGTTGGTCAGAGAATTTCATGTTCGCTAGTGGCTCTTAGCCTTTGGCGCTTAGCCAGACTCGCTGGCGACGATTTCTGGCTAAAGGCCAAAAGCCAATAGCCAAAAGCGGCCTTACTCAAAACTCCCGCTTCGGCGCGGCCTGCTCCGGGCCCACGCGGCCGGCAACAATCTCGGCCTTGAAATAGTTCTCGCCCTTCACCGGACATTCCGCCACCCGGCGCAGGTAGGCGATCTGTCCGATATGCGTCAGTGCATCGGCAACTGGACCTTGAAACAAGGAGTCAGCGCTCACCGCCAGCGGCGCGCTCGACGCCAGATAATCATCGAACGCCTGCAAGCCGGCATGAAAGCGCTGCACTCCCTCTTCCCACTTCAGCGGCGCCGAATTCTGCCAGCGCTGGTTACCCTCGGCCATGGACAGCGCCCAGTCCAGCAAATCTCCCAGGTGCGCCAGAATTTCTCCCGGGGTGCGCGAACCCTCAGCAATGCGAAGTTCGGCGAAATCCGCCGGGGCGCCGCGCAACGCCTTGCCGCCACGATAGGCGAGCGTCGCCAGCGTATGGCGCAACATTTCGCGCTTCTGATCAATCGCCGCGCTCTGTGTTGTTGTTGCCATATCTGTTCGCTTTTGGCTCTTAGCTCTTGGCTATTGGCCGGAATCGGTGATGACGACATCCAAGTGCCCCATCCCGGCTTCGTTTGCCGGGGTGGGGGTTTTCAGCATCCCCCCCGAAAACTTGTTCCGTCCCTACGGGACTCGAGTCACCTAAACTCCGCCTACCCAGCGCTGAAGCGCTGGGCTAAGCTCTGTCGCGCCTACGGCGCTGGCGTGTTCGCGATCAGTACTTGTTCGCAACTCGCAAGATCTGGTTTTCACTAATTGCTAGCTGCTAGTTGCTTCTTTCCTACCTGTCCACGTCTCCCAGAATGATGTCAATCGACCCAATCGCCGCCACTACGTCTGCGATCAGGCGCCCTTCGCACATCTTGCCCAGCGTCTGCAAGTTGGCGAATGACGGCGAACGCATGTGCACGCGATACGGCTTCGCTGTGCCGTCGCTCACCACGTAGTAGCCCATCTCGCCGCGCGGCGATTCGATGGGCATGTAAACCTCGCCCTCGGGAACCGTGAAGCCTTCGGTCACGATCTTAAAGTGATAGATGAGGGCCTCCATCTCCGTCTTCATCTTCTCGCGATCGGGCAGTACGACCTTGGGAGCGTCAGCCTTGATGCGTCCTTCCGGCAGGCCTTCCAGCGCCTGCACCACCATCTTTTGCGACTCGCGCAGCTCCTGCACCCGCACTATGTATCGCGCGAACACGTCGCCGTCATTCGATACCGGCACGTTGAACTTGAAGTTCTCGTAGCCAGAGTACGGATTGTCGCGCCTCAGATCGACATCAATTCCACTGGCCCGCAGGGTCGGCCCGGTGCCGCCCAGCGCCAGGCAGTCCTCGGCCGAGATATGCCCGACGCCTTTGATGCGATTCACAAAGATGGGATTGCCGGTCAACAGCCCTTCGTACTCATCTATGTCGGCAGGGAAGTGGTCAATAAACTTCTTAACGCGGTCGAAGAAGCCCAGCGGCGGCTCCAGCGCCAGCCCGCCGATGCGGAAGTACGAGGTCATCATGCGTTGACCCGAGACTGCTTCGAAAAGCCGCAGAATGTCTTCGCGTTCGCGGAAGCAGTACAGGAACACCGTCATGGCGCCGATGTCCATGGCGTGCGTGCCCAGCCAAACCAGGTGAGAATTGATGCGCGTCAGCTCGTTCAGCATCACGCGAATCCACTGCGCCCGCGGCGGAATCTCGATCCCCAGCAACTTCTCCACTGCCAGGCAGTAGGCCAGGTTGTTGGTCATGGGGGCGAGATAGTCGATGCGGTCGGTCATCGGTACGACCTGCTGATAGAACTTGGCCTCGCAGGTCTTCTCGATGCCGGTATGCAGGTAGCCGATGTCGGGCAGGATGCGGACGATGGTCTCGCCGTCGATCTCCAGCATGAGGCGAAGCACGCCGTGCGTCGACGGATGCTGCGGCCCCATGTTCAAAATCATGGTGCGGTCTTCGGTAGAATCCAGTACCGGCGGGCGTGCGATGGTTTCAGGCATCAGCGGTAGCCCTCAACCGGATAGTCCTTGCGCAGCGGGTGGCCGTTCCAGCCCTCAGGCATCATGATGCGCTTCAGGTTGGGATGCTCGTTAAAGCGGATGCCGAAGAGGTCGAAAACTTCGCGCTCGAAGAAATTGGCGCTGGGCCAGATCGGGGTCAGCGAGTCCACCCGGGGATCGTCGTCGGAAAGCTTAACCTTCAGCCGCACGCGCTTCTTCGTCGAGGTCGAGAACAGGTGATAGACGACCTCGAAGCGCGGATTGTTGGGATACCAGTCCACGCAGGTCACATCCATAAGAGCGTTGTATTTCAACTGCACGTTGTCTTTGAGCGTTCGGCAGGCGTCGCGAAGCGAGGTGCGCTCGATGTAAATCGTCAGCTCATTGCGGTCAAACTTGGCGCCTTGCACCGCGCCGGAGTTCCAGGCCAGCAGGGCTTCCAGTTCCGGCTTGTGCTTCAGTACCTCGACGTCCGTGATTGCGGGAGGCCAGGGCATCGTCAGATCCTCTCCGCCTTCGACTGGCGGTTCCAGTCGATGACGCCCTTTTTCACGATGTACCAGTAACCCACCAGCACGATAGCGATGTACACCAGCATCTCCCAGAAGCCGAACATCCTGAGGTCCTTGAAGATCACCGCCCAGGGGTAGAGGAAGATGGCTTCAACGTCGAACAGGATGAAAAGCATCGCGACCAGATAGAACTTCACCGAGAACCGCTGCCGCGCATCGCCTACCGGCGTCATGCCGCATTCGTATTGCGACATCTTGGATTTGTTGAACTTGTGCTGCCCGATGAACCATGACAGCAGAACCATCGCACACGCCAGTGCACCGGCGATGCAGATGTGGATCAGCAACGGCAGATAGCGTGCGAAGTAAGTATCGGGCATGAGGCGACGCCGCTCAGAAAGCGTGGCGATTGAACCGGACAACCTTTTGAGTCTATTGGCCGATAACGAGCATGTCAACCACGCCGCAGGCAGTGTTCATGCAGGTTTCACAAAGCTGTGGGATTGTTCGCAATCTGCTGATGCGGGCCAAAGAAACATCACCACGGAGAACACGGAGGGCACAGAGGAGAGACAAAAAAGCCTCTACCCAGCACTCCGCCTTCGGCCCCGTGCTGGGCTATCATCACACGCCCTCCGGGCTCATCCTCCGCCCACGAAGTGCACGATCTCCAGCTTGTCGCCATCGTGCAGCACGGTCTCGGCCCACAAGGCGCGGGGAACGATTTCGCGGTTCAACTCAACGGCAACGCGATCGGCTTTCATGCCGAGCTCGTCAATCAGGCCCGCCAGCGACAGGCCATCGGCAAACTGCTTGCCGTCGCCGTTGATTTCGAGATGCATGTCTCGAATGTAAATCATGCGGACGGCGGCTTCTGGGATCTTCAAGTGCCCCTGACACCGCGTTAAGACGCTGGGCTTAGAAATGCCGTCCTCAGCGGGGACGGAACCTCGGCTCATCTTTATTTTTGCAACTTCACTCCGTAATCTCACATTCCAACTCGCCCTGTCCGTCATCTAAATCGCATCTCAGGGTTGCGGAGATGCCGCTTGGCACTATTGGCGTGTGTCCCGCCTCCCGTGTAAGCTTTCACAACTCGACAGGGTAAAGGGGAATTGGCAGCTAGCGCACAAACCATGGGGGCGATCACTGTCGCCCGGCCGGAGACCAACCCGTGGATCATCGCCATCGCGGTCATGCTGGCGACGTTCATGGAGGTGCTCGACACCTCCATCGCGGCCGTGGCGCTGCCGTACATCGCGGGCAGCGTCTCGGCCACCAACGACGAAGCCACCTGGGTGCTGACCAGCTACCTGGTGGCCAACGCCATCATCCTCCCGGCTAGCGGCTGGTTCTCCCTAAAGTTCGGACGCAAGCGATTCCTGATCGCCTGCATCGTCATCTTCACGGTTTCGTCGTTCTTCTGCGGCTCCGCCAGTAGTCTCGGCTTCATCCTCGTTGCGCGCGCCTTGCAGGGCGCGGGAGGCGGCGCGCTACAGCCTCTATCACAGGCGATCCTGCTGGAAAGCTTTCCGCCGGAAAAGCGCGGTCTTGCAATGTCAGCATTCGCGTTGGGCGTGGTGGTGGCGCCGGTGCTGGGGCCGACGCTCGGCGGCTGGTTGACCGAAACCTACTCCTGGCGCTGGGCGTTTTACATCAACATTCCCGTTGGAATTCTCGCGATAATCCTGATCGCGCGCTTCGTCGAAGATCCGCCCTACGTGAAGAATGCCAAGCCCGGACGGCTCGACGGCCTGGGTCTGGGCCTGCTGGCAATCTGGCTGGGCGCGCTGCAGATCATCCTCGACAAGGGGCAGGAAGACGATTGGTTCGGAGCGACCTGGATTCGCTGGGGTGTCGTGATTCTTGTCGTCGCGCTGGTCGCTTTCTTAGTGCGCGAGCTGACCCACGACAAGCCGCTGGTCGACCTGCGAATTTTCAAGAACCGAAACTTCCTGATGGGGTGCGTCCTCATCTTCCTTTTCGGGGCTGTGGTCTACGCCTTGATTACGATCCTGCCGCTCTTTTTCCAGGAGCTGCTTGGCTACACGGCATTGGCCGCGGGATTGGCGGTGGCGCCTCGCGGCCTGGGTGCGCTGTTCTTCATGCCGGTGATAGGAATCCTCACCGGCAGGATCGACAATCGCTATCTGGTTTGCACCGGCTTTATTGGCGCCGGCCTCTGCACGCTGTGGATCGGCGAGGCCACCCTGCAAATCGGGCAGTGGTCGCTGTTCTGGCCGATCATCCTGACCGGCGCCTTCATGAGCCTGATTTTCGTCCCGCTGGCAACTGCCACCATGGGAACGCTGCGCAACGAAGAGATCGGCAATGCCAGCGGTCTCTACAACCTGATGCGCAACGTCGGAGGCAGCATCGGCATCTCGGTGGTCAATACGCTGCTGGCGCGGCATGAGCAGGTGCATCGCGATGAAATGTCGCACGACCTCGCCCAGTACAGTCGCGTCTTTCAGGACCAGCTGCACGCCCTGACCGCATATCTGTCACAGCATGCCGATCCCGCTACGGCCTCGCGCCAGGCCCTGGCAATATTGAATCGAATATTAGGAGCGCAGTCGACATTGTTTTCCTTTGTCGACGACTTCCGCTATCTGGCGGCGCTTTGCTTCGTCTGCGCTCCCATCGCATTCACCATGGCGAAGGTCCGCCGACGGGGCGGACCAACCATGGCGCACTAAGTTCCGCGCCTGCCGGCCCAGGCAACGTCTGGGCAGCAAGCGGGTGTCAAAACGCAGTAGAATACCCGGCACTTGGCTTCGAGGCTGCCATGATCGCGGCACACTACATCCCGCGCGCGCCCTTGTCCGATTTCGTCAAGGTGCTCTGGTTTTGGGACGGGTATCTTCAGCCACACACCCGCGAACGGCTGCTGCCCGACGGCAGCATGACCATCGTCTTCAATCTGGCAAGCGAAGACATTCGCATGTATGGCCCCCATGCTGCGTATAGCCGAATCCCGGGACAGGTCATCTGCGGCGCGCGTACGACCTTCATGGTCACCGACACGGCCAGCATGGTGACTACGCTCGGCATTCAATTCAAGCCGGGCGGCGCTTTTCCGTTCCTGCCGGTGCCCGCCGGAGAACTTGATGACCAGTGTCTCTCGCTGGAGGACATCTTCGGTCCAGAGGTAAGACATCTGCGCGACCAGTTGTTGGAAAGCCCCACTCCGGGGGAGAAATTTGCCGCTACTGAGCGGTGGCTGTTGTCGCGAATCGCGCGGCCGCTCGAGCGGCACCCGGCCGTGAAGTACGCAACCGAGCAATTTCTGTGCGGCTCGTTGGCACAACCGCTGTCAAGCGTGCTGGACCGCATCGGCTATAGCCAGCGGCATTTCAATCAGCTCTTTGCCGATGAAGTTGGACTCACGCCCAAACGCTTCCTGCGCGTACGGCGGTTCCAGCGGGTGATTACTTCGATTGCCACCAGCAAGTCGGTGGAGTGGGCCGACCTGGCGCTGCGCTGCGGATACTACGACCAGCCGCATTTCACCCACGATTTCCGCAGCTTCTGCGGACTGACGCCCGCCGCCTACCTCGCGCACCGCACGCCACATCTGAACCACGTCCCCGTACTCGACTGAGGTCAGATTTTTACAAGACGGCGGCTGGCATTTGGGCTCAGAATCATGACCATTACAGCGAAACCGGCGGCGAGTGAATGTCACCGGCCCTAAGCCGTTGGCCATTGGCAATTAGCAAATACGAAGAGCCAAAGGCCAAAAGCTAAAGGCCAATCGCCGACAACAAAGAGGAGAGCAACATGGCAGTAAAACCGATTCCCGATGGCTTCCACAGCGTTGTACCGTACCTTACGGTGGACGACGCGCAGACTTTGATCAACTTCATCCAGCAGGCGTTCGACGGTCAGCTCACTTACCGAATGAACGATGATCAGGGCAATGTTCGCCACGCCGAGATGAAGATCGGCGACTCGATGATCATGATCGGCCAGGCGCGCGATGAATGGCATCCCAAGCCCGGCATGTTCGTGCTTTACGTGCCCGATTGTGACGCCGTCTACAAGAAGGCTCTGGCAGCGGGAGCTAAAGTCGTCCGCGAGATGGCGACCCAGGCCTACGGCGACCGCAGCGGCGGCGTCGAAGACAAGCAAGGTAATCAGTGGTGGATCTCCACCCACGTTGAAGATGTTTCGCCCGAGGAGATGGATCGGCGCATGAAAGCCGGGGCGCATTGAAGCGTGCGGGATACCACGCAAGCCAACATCAGGCATGAGTTGGACACCCGAGGTTGAGGTCGAATCGCCGCTGGCCAGCGATGGTAGTTTGTCTGCGACCAGGCTCCGGCGATGCAGTATCCAGCCCTCAAGGGCAATCAGTTTAGCCCAGCACGAAGGCGGCGAAGCCGACGCAGTGCTGGGTAGCACGGGCAGTGGGTAGGAGCCCCGGCCGGGGCTCGGAGCCCACCTCACAACAACCCAGCGTTCCGTCCGCCGGACGGCGGACTCCACGCTGGGCTAAGTTGCGCCGTCCCGCGGCGCGGGAAGGAAGATGTTGACATCAGGCGCAAACTGGTCAGCTTGCAAACGGAGATACGGAGTCATATTTCATGACCGCCAATGAATTCCGCAAACTTGTCCTCAGCTTTCCCGGCACGGAAGAGCGTGCCCATCACGCCCATCCCGACTTTCGGATAGGTGGAAGAATCTTCGCCACGCTCGGCTATCCGGACCAGACTAGTGGCATGGTGCAGCTCAGCCCAGAGCAGCAAGCCGAGTTCATGCACGACCATCCGCTGGTCTTCTCGCCCGCCGCGGAAGCCTGGGGACGTAAGGGTTCCACCATTGTGTGTCTGCCGAAAGCCACGAGCGGGATATTGAAGACGGCCGCAGAAGCGGCCTACCAGAACGCAGTGAACAAGAACGGTAAGCGCACTGCGTCAAAGGCTGTCCCGAGCAATAAGCTCGCGGCGCACATAAGGCCGAGACGGTAGGTCAGTTTGAATATGGATGCGTGCCTTTCACGCGGCGGCGCGAATCGGCACGCCTGGATCCCTCGCTTCGCAGAAGAGGCTCGCTCGGGATGACAACCAAACTGGCCCACTACCGCCGACACTCAGGTTTGACTCAGCTATCGTGCGGGGATATCGTTTGAATGCGAAGGGGCAGGATCGTCAGCGTGACTATTGAATTGAATCCCGAGCAGGAGCGCGTCATCGGGCAAGCGATTAAGGCGGGATTGGTCCGGACGGCGGAGGATGTTGTTGAAATCGGCGTAAAGAGTGTTCAACAGCAATTGGAGAAGCAGCCCGCGCCCAATGCCGGTCCGGATGACGATGATTGGCAAGAAAGGTTCGAGGCCTGGACGAGCAGCCACCGAACCGACACACCTCTGCTTTCCGACGAGGGGATTAGCCGCGACTCCATCTACGGCAATCGCGGCGAGTAGATGGCTATCCTTCTCGACACGAATATCCTGTTACAGGACGTTAAGCGCCACTCTCGATTTCGCTCCTGGATTTGGAGGTTGTCGCTCCTCATTGAGCTGTCATCCCATCATCCCTGGAAGCCATCAGTCATCTCATACATCGGTCTGCCTTGTATCAGGGCACGCCTTTCAGGCGTGCCGAACAGGCGTAAAAGATGTCCGGGCTTCAGCCCCTGCAAAACCGGGCGCGCAGGGCTGAAGCCCAAGACAATTACTTGCCGATTACGGCCCGGCGGGTGCCGTGCCCTGATACAAACGATTTATTTATGAGATAGTTCCTGGCTAAACGCAAGGTTTCTGGCCTCTTTTCCAAATACTGCGCGCTTTAAGCAACCGGCGGCGTCACGGATGGCATCGAAGAGTGAGATTCATGGAGTAGGAAGTTTGGCGACCGCGAGAAAAATCCTGGCTCCCGGCATTACCGAGGCGGAGGCGATTGCGCGCGCGAAAGACGGCGATGCCGAGTGCTTCGAGATGCTGTATGGCATGCACAAGCGGCGGGTGTACTCGCTGACGCTGCGCATGACCGGCAATGTTGCCGAGGCGGAAGACCTTACCCAGGAGGCGTTCCTGCAGCTTTATCGCAAGATCGGAACGTTTCGCGGTGAATCGGCCTTCTCGACCTGGTTGCATCGCCTGACGGTCAATGTCGTTCTCATGCGGCTGCGCAAGAAGGGGCTTGCCGAGGTGTCTCTGGAAGAAACGATGGAGCCGCAGCAGGAGGACGGTCCGAGGAAGGATATAGGCGCCCGGGACATGGTGCTTGCCGGATGCATCGACCGTGTCAATCTGGAGCGCGCCATTGAAGGCCTGCCGCCGGGATATCGCATTGTTTTCGTGCTGCACGATGTGGAAGGATATGAGCACAACGAAATTGCCGAGATGCTGGGTTGTTCCATCGGCAACAGCAAATCACAGCTCCACAAGGCCCGCATGAAGCTGCGCGACTTATTGAAGTTGAGCCGGGCGGAAAGGGCTGCGCGGAAGCCGGGCTGAATGGGACGTAACGGGTTCCTGCGAGGGGTAGGCCGGCATTTCGCCGCGACCAGATTGTCAGTGGAGAATTAGGGGGGATTCGCAGGGAGTCCGGGGAGACGAGAATGAACTGTGTCGAACTTCAAAAGGTTCTGCCCTACATCATCGATGGTGGCGGGACCCCGGAGCAGCAGCAGCATCTGGAAACCTGCCCTGTCTGCTCTGACCTGGTAGCGGACTTGCGCTACATAGCGGAGTGCGCCAAACTGCTGGTTCCGATGGAGAGTCCCAGCCCGCGGGTTTGGGAAGCGATTGAACAGTCGCTGGACAGGGAAGGGCTGATCAAGCGGCGGCACGTGTAAGCGCGCTCGCCGCTCCAGTTGCCGGAGCCGACGCCTCATCGTCGCCGTTTACATTTTCAGCACCGTCTTTTCGTACAGGTTGCGAAAGCGATGGTTCGGATCGTACTTCTGCTTCAGCGCCTCATAACTCTTCCGGTCGTAGATGCTCCAGAACGTCTCCTCGTCGTAGTAGGCGCTTGAATAAAGCCCCTTCACACCGTGCAGCTCAAGCGCTTTCGTCTCAATCTTGCGGTTGTAGAAGCCGTCGCTGCCCGCCTTGGGCAGCATGTCCCAGAAGCCGAAATTCACATAGAGCGTATGCGGATCGACGGAGCAGAGCGTGTAGATGACGCCCGGATCGTAGCTCTTGAACGGACACAGCCAGATGGGAAGTATGCCGATCTCATGCAGCAGGAAGTCGAGAAACTCGGGCGCATGATCGATGGGAATGTCCACGTCCTGAATCACCGACTCGGAGTTCGAGCGCACCGGCAACCGGCGCGACAGCCGCATGATGAGCTGGTAGGTTCGCGAATTCAGCAGCCGCCTGCCGGCCAGCGCGCGCACCAACGGATTCTGCGCGTGAAAGACCTCCGAGCACCAGAACCAGTCCGTGTCCCATCGCCAGATGTAGTCTTTCGCGGTCAGATAGTCCGTCTCCCGCCGGCGTATGGATTGATAGAAGATCTTGCGATAGGTGTAGTCGCTGGTGTAGGGCGCTGAATCGGTGAACTCGCCGGTGACGATATACGCCTCGTCGCTCCCGAATACGACGCCGTCAACAAAATCGAACCGGCCGCCGGAGCAAATCGCATTCAGCTCGGCGAAGAGTTTGGCGTGGTCGCTGAAGCGGCGGTAGGTGAGCCTGACATTCTGCTTCGTCGGCACAAGTTTAACTTTAAGCCGCAGGACATAACCCAATGTCCCATAAGAATTTGGAAATCCGTGGAAGAGGTCGGAATTCTGCGTGGACGAGCAGACTAAGGTCGAACCGTCCGCCAGCAGCACCTCCAGCTCCTCTACCGTCTCGTGCACCAGCCCGTACTTGAACGACGACGACTCGATGCCCAGTCCGCTCACCGCTCCGCCGATGGTGATGGTCTTCAATTGCGGAACAACCGTCGGCAGCAAGTTGAATTTCAGCGTCTCATCGGCCAGCTCTTCGTAGGTAGTCATACCTTCGACGTCGGCGATCAGGACATCGGCGTCGATCTTCAAGACATGGTTGAAGTCGCGCACATCAATGCGGCGCTTGGCTCCTTCGGCGCGGGCCCGGAACAGATTCGAGGTAGATTTATTCAGGCCGACGCTCTGCCCGGCCGAGGCCTGCAGCTCACGGACGAGCTTGTCGCGGCGCTGTTTGTAACCGGCTTGATTAGCGTCCGTTGCGGCGATAGAGGGTGGGGTCATGCGATCGGTTTATGCCGCCCTCGGGGGAACTCGGGGTTTCCAGTCCGCTCGTACCCAGGACTCTGCCTTCGGCTCCATCCTGGGCTATCATCACACGCCGTACCGGGCTTTAGCTGGTGGCTGGCAGCTTCTTTTCTGACCACCGGCAACGGACCACTGCTTCCATCACCGCACCGGGTCGTAACCCGGAATCTCGCCGGTACTGAGCACGATCTGCCACAACTGCATCCGGCGGGCGCGAAACGATGCGGCCGACATCATCAGGTACAGTCTCCACATGCGGAAGAAGCGCTGATCGTAACGTTGCTTGTCGAGCGTGCAGTAGCGCGTCTCGAAGTTTTTGTACCAGGCCAGCAGTGTCTTCATGTAGTCCGGCCCGAAATTGTGCCAGTCCTCCATGACAAACAGGTTCTCCATCGCCCGGCCAAGCTGGGCGATGGACGGCAGCATTCCATTCGGGAAGATGTATTTATCGACCCATGGATCGGTCGAGGTACGCGAGCGATTGCCGCCAATGGTGTGCAGCATAAATAATCCGCTGACCTTCAGCTTTGCCCGCACCAGCTCGAAGAACGAGCGGTAGTTCCTGTAGCCAATGTGCTCGCACAGCCCGATGGCGGCCACTCGGTCGAACCGTCCATCTTCGTGAAGGGCCTCGCGGTAGTCCTTCTCCTCGACGCGAACCGGCAGTCCGCGGCAAAACTCACGCCCAAACTTCACCTGTTCTTTCGAGATGTTGTAGGCCACGACATCACAGCCGTACTCCCTGGCCATGAAGCGCGCCAGCCCGCAGAAACCGGCGCCCAGCTCCAGCACGCGCATGCCGGGCTCCAGGCGCAGCTTGCGGCAGATGAGGTGCAGCTTGTTCTCCTGCGCTTTGTCGAGGTTGTCGGCGTCCTTCCAGTAGGCGCAGGTGTATTGCATGTTGTTGTCAAGCATCACGCGATAGAGATCGTTGCCGATATCGTAATGCTGGCGCGCAACCTGTTTCGAGGATGATTTCTTTTGCAGGTTGAACAGCGCGCTCCTCACGCCCAGCCACAGAAGCTCGGTCGACCTGACATGTTTGACCAGGTCCGCGCGGTGGATGCGGTAGAAGAACTCATCGAGTTGCGGCACATCCCACCAGCCATCCACGTACGCCTCGCCGACGCCCATCGAGGCGTGGCTCAGCGCACGCTGGTAAAAGCGCTCGTCGTGTACCTGCAGGTCCCACGGGTCGGGACCGTTGAGCTTGATGTTGGCCAGCGCGAGCAGTTCACGGATCTTGTCTTTTGCTGTCATGCGCAGGTGGGCTGTCCAAAGCAATGTACAGGATGAGGAGCTCAATCGACAATTTTGCGCAAAACGGCGGGATCACCACTAGGCACAGAGGAGACGGAGGGGATTGCTGTCAAACAAGGACCTCCGTCTCCTGCCGTGAATCCGCGGTGAAAAACTTGGGTTACCGGCGCTCTGTGACCGCTGCAATTGACCCGGTTTCACTCAAAATGTTATAAGAAACCGCTCTGTAATATGCTCGCAAGCTGGGCCGGAAAGGTCCGGCCACGGGTGTTTTCCCGACGCGGCCAAACCTCAGCACTTCTGTCTTGAAGTGGAAGCGCGTTCCCGGGATTCCAGCAGGTACAGCGACGTTGCCTTCCACACGGGGAAGAGAACTCGCGAGCCCTGCCTGCTGGCGGTAAACGAATCATAGGAACGCTGTCTGCGGAGAATCGTGGAAGAGCGAAACGGCAATCATTACCAGACGTGGGCGCACCCCGCAGCCCATGGGAGAACTTATATGCAAAACTGGCTCGCCGCCACTCGGCAACTCTCACTCGTAAAACGCCCGGCAACGGCTTTGGGCGCGATCTTAACCGTACTTCTGTTGAACGCCTCCGCGGTGTTCGCGCAGCCCGCTGGCGAGCCTTCGGGCGAGGCCACCCTGAAGCTGCCCGACTTGTCCTCGGTCAACTTTCTGGGGATAAACGGGCACAACCTGCTGCTCATCGGCATCGCTTTTTGTTTCTTCGGATTGCTGTTCGGGCTGGCGATTTACATGCAACTTAAGAACATGCCCGTACACCGCGCCATGCGCGAAATTTCCGAGCTGATCTATGAGACCTGCAAAACGTACCTGCAGACCCAGGGCAAGTTCATCCTCATCCTGTGGGCGTTTATCGCGGTCATCATCGTGGCCTACTTCGGATGGCTGGCGCCGGTGCCGGGAAAGCCGGTCGCGGTAACGCTGCCGATCATCCTGCTGTTCAGCGTCCTCGGAATCTGCGGCAGCTACGGCGTGGCCTGGTTCGGCATCCGCGTGAATACCTTCGCCAACTCGCGTACCGCGTTCGCCAGTTTGCGCGGCAAGCCGTATCCGCTCTACGCCATCCCACTCAAAGCCGGAATGTCGATCGGCATGATGCTCATCTCGGTCGAGCTGCTCATCATGTTGTTTATTCTGCTGTTTGTTCCCGCCGATTACGCCGGCCAGTGCTTCATCGGCTTTGCCATCGGCGAATCGCTGGGCGCGGCTGCGCTGCGTATCGCCGGCGGCATCTTTACCAAGATTGCCGATATCGGCTCCGACCTGATGAAGATCGTCTTCAAGATCAAGGAAGACGATGCGCGCAACCCGGGCGTGATCGCCGACTGCACCGGTGACAACGCAGGCGATTCGGTTGGACCGAGCGCTGACGGCTTCGAAACCTACGGCGTGACGGGCGTCGCGCTGATTACGTTCATCCTGCTCGGCGTAAAAGATCCGACCGTGCAGGTCCAACTGCTGGTGTGGATCTTCGTCATGCGCGTCATGATGCTGATCTCCAGCACGGTTGCATACTTCCTGAACGAAGCCGTGGCCAAGGCGCGCTATGGCAATTCGGACGAGATGAACTTCGAAGCGCCTCTGACGTCGCTGGTCTGGATCACTTCGATCATCTCCATCGTTCTGACCTTTGTCGTTTCGTATCTCATTGTGCCGGTGCTCGGAAGCGACGGCACGCAGTGGTGGAAGCTGGCGACCATCATCAGTTGCGGCACGCTGGCAGGCGCAGTGATTCCCGAACTGGTGAAGGTGTTTACTTCGGTCACGTCAGGACACGTGAAGGAAGTCGTGACTTCGGCGGAGGAGGGTGGGGCATCACTCGACATTCTGTCGGGCTTGGTGGCGGGCAACTTCTCCTGCTACTACCTCGGCTTTACCATGGTTGCGCTCATGGCCATCGGCTCCTACGTCAGCACCATGGGACTCGGCGCTTTGATGCTTGCGCCTGCCGTGTTCGCCTTTGGCCTGGTGGCCTTCGGCTTCCTGGGAATGGGCCCGGTGACCATCGCGGTCGACTCCTACGGCCCGGTGACGGACAATGCGCAGTCGGTGTACGAGCTTTCGTTGATCGAGCAGGAACCGAACGTCGCGTCCGACCTGAAGCGCGAGTACAACGTCGATGTGAACTTCGAGCGCGCCAAGCACATGCTGGAAGAGAATGACGGCGCAGGCAACACCTTCAAGGCAACCGCCAAGCCGGTGCTGATTGGAACTGCCGTGGTCGGCGCAACCACCATGATCTTCTCCATCATCATGGCGCTGACTCATGGGCTCTCGGAGGACGTAAGCAAACTGTCGCTGCTGCACGCGCCGTTTGTGTTGGGATTAGTCAGCGGCGGCGCGATCATTTACTGGTTTACCGGGGCGTCGATGCAGGCCGTCACCACCGGGGCGTATCGCGCCGTCGAATTCATCAAAGCCAACATCCGGTTGGAAGGAGTCGAGAAGGCTTCGGTCAGCGACAGCAAGAAGGTCGTGCAGATCTGCACGCAGTACGCGCAGAAGGGCATGTTCAACATCTTCCTGGCTGTGTTCTTCGTCACGCTGTCGTTCGCGTTCATCGAGCCCTTCTTCTTTATCGGCTACCTGATCTCCATAGCAACCTTTGGCCTATACCAGGCGATGTTCATGGCCAACGCCGGCGGCGCCTGGGACAACGCCAAGAAGATCGTCGAGGTCGAGCTGAAGCAGAAGGGAACTGCCCTGCATGACGCGACGGTAGTGGGCGATACAGTGGGCGATCCGTTCAAGGACACCTCGTCGGTGGCCATGAACCCGATCATCAAGTTCACCACCCTGTTCGGCCTGCTGGCGGTGGAGCTGGCGGTGAGCCTGCAAACCAACGGCACCGGACTCAGCCACATTCTGGCGGTGGTCTTCTTCCTGATCTCGTTCACCTTCGTGTATCGCTCGTTCTACGGAATGAGGATCGTCAAGTCGGAAGTGTAGGACCTGAAGCAACAGATAAGCGTGAGGGATGTATGGCGGCATACATCCCTTTTTCTGTTCTGAGCGCTGACTCGGCCCCGAATGATTGCTAATTGCCAGGTGCTAATTGCCGGGTGTGCCGTTCGGGACGATCTTGCCCGGGTGGGAAGCGGTTAAACTACTTTCATGCCACCACTCACCGACGAGTTCAAGCGTCATCTGCATGAGCTGATGGTGGAAACCGGCGACAGGCTGCGCGATGAGTTGAACGCTCATAAGCAAAAGCTGGTATGGGAAGCACAGAAAAGGAACAATTCCGCGGGCATACCCATAGCGTACAGCGACGCCGCGGTATATGCGTTCCGCACGCGGATTGAGGCGACCATAAAGAGCTACCTCGACGCGCTTGAAAAATGTGGCGTTGTGGTGGATGCCATCGTCGAGCGGGAGATGTTGCAGGAGATTGCCCAACTAGCGAGCGGGCCAAAGTCTCTAGTCCTGCCGCCCGAAGTTAGGGGTCCTAACGTCGCCGCTGTTCAGGCTGAGCACGCCAGAAAGCTGGATCGCGACGCTAACGCCCTCCGCCGGGAAGCAGCCAATCGGCTTCGCGAGCTTAAAATGAAGGCGAGCGGGAATGTTTCAATCGCAGCATCGACACACCCTATGCCACAGACGACACCCTTTACCATCGCTTCTGTTGTCAAAACGCTAGCCGAACTCAAGGCGTTGCCGATAGATGAGCAGGCCATGCTACTTCTTCGCAGAATGGTAGTGCTAATACCGCAGATGGGTTCCAGCGGATTCAACAAACACAACCTACTGCTTCCGGGTGATTCCTACGGACTTGCTAGAGATTTCGAGCAGCACGAGAAGATTCCCATCATAACTCATTTGCTGGGAGGCCCATGGACAAAGCTCGTTAACGAAGGTTATCTTGTCGATCCGAGCGGATCAGGTTGGTTTTCCGTCACAGAAGAAGGTATGTCCATGGCGAGAGAGGCGTCCACACCGAAATCGGCTCCAGTTGCAGGTCCCGGGGCCGTTGACGACGGGCGCCCAACCGTCTTCATCTCGTATTCCTACGACAGCGAGGAACACAAGGAATGGGTGCTTCAGATTGCAGAACGATTGCAAGCCCAGGGCGGCGTAAATGTCATTCTCGATCGATGGCACCTTCGTAAAGGGCAGGACAAGACGTACTTCATGGAGACAAGTGTCACTAAAAGCAATTTTGTCCTGATTGTATGCACCCCAGACTACGCCAGGAAAGCAAATGAGCGAATAGGCGGAGTTGGCTACGAAGCCATGATCATTACCAGCAAGTTGGCACAGAATATCTTGCAGGCCAAGTTTATCCCAGTGCTTCGAGCCGGTGATTGGAACTCGGCTCTTCCCACCTGGTTACAAAGCCGAATCGGCACTGATTTAAAGGGAGAACCCTACAGCGAGGAGCAATATGAAGACCTTCTTCGCGAATTGCATGGAGCCCACCTCAAGCCGCCTCCGCTCGGTCCCAAACCGGTTTTCCCGGAGAGAAGGCCACAGGGTACGCGCAGAGCTTCCTCGCCTGCTGGCGATACTGCACTTGAACCACAGGAGCAAATCACGGGTACGGCCACCGGCGTTAAGCCCAATGCAATTGCCTATGCTTTTTATGAAACGAAGGGCCCTGAAGCGAAGTCCTTCAAGATGTTTGTCCGACCAGCGGATGATGCAGGCAAGCGCTTCACCTTGGAGACATCCGACGGCGAGACATCGGAAGGCTCTTACGAGGAGATAGCACGCGACTATCACTTGACCGATATGGAACTACTCCAGAGGGGCTACTCCCGCACCCATAGGTCGAACGCCTCGGGTCGGGAGGAGCTTGACTTGACGTAGAACTTTCCAACGCTGCCCTGAAATGACTTCCCAATTTCCAGAAATCGCTGTCCTCGCCCCCGGGGTTTTGCTATGTTCGCGCAACGCGACCCGCGCGCAGATAGAAACAGGAGCGCCTCCGACTGTGGCTCTGCACCGGCGGCGAATGGCTTGCGCATGCTGCTCCTACTGCTTCATCTTCTCTTTCACGCTCTTCGCCAGCTTCTCAATCTCATCGGCCTTGCGAATCACGTCCAGCGAGATGATGTTTTCGTTCGTCTTATCTACATACGCCTTTAACTGGGTCGCAAGCTCCAGCAGCTTGTCGGTGTCCTGCTTGATCTCCTGCTCGCGCTGAAGATTACGCTGCTTCTGCATCTCCTGCTGAATTTTTCTCGTCTCAGGATCGGCATTGAGCTGAGGCTCCACGCCGGGTTGCTGGCTGGAGTCGACCGGTTGCTGTATTACCTGCGCCCGCACTTGCGGCGCCCTCAGCACCATCAGAAGCATCACGCAGAACAAAGCAAGCCTGACCATCGGACAAGCGTGAAAGAAGCGGTTCATGACGTTACGATTATAGTTAGGGAAACTCTGATTAGGTCCCGGCGAGGTCCCGTCAGCGGCTACAGCCCGAATGATTTGGCGGAACTTGCGGACGGCCTGAAGGCCGTCCCCTTCAAAGCTGGACTTGGATCAAAGCTTGCTTGGCGAAGATTGCTTTCCGTCGGAGGACGCTTCTTGTCATCGAAGACTGTGCTTTTCGTAGTAGTTGCCTTGTCCCTCACGGCCTCGGCCGTCGAATCACCCTGCTCGAAGATGAATCTGGGAGTTGGCGCCAATCTTAACGGCTATCGCCCCCTGAGCGACGACAGCTTGTGGAACATCGACATCTCCAACTGGCCGGTGGACCCTCGCTCGAAAGCGGTGATGAACTTCATCGGCCCGGTTGGCCTGCATCCGGACTTCGGCTCCGGAATGTGGCAAGGGCACATCCTTGGGATTCCATACGTGGTGGTAAGCGGCCAGAAACCCATACCGGTGGAGAGCACCCTGTACCCGACGGAGAGCGATCCCGGACCCATGCCAATTCCACTGGACACACCCATGCAGGGCGCGCCCAAACCCGATCCGGGCACCGACCGGCATATCATCGCACTGGATCGCGACACCTGTCGCGAGTACGACCTGTGGCAAGGTTTCGCGCAGCCAGATGGCACCTGGAAGACGAGCACGGCAGCTTACTACGACATGCTGAAGGGCGACGACCAGCGCCCGTGGACTTGGACTTCGGCCAACGCCGCCGGGGTGCCGGAGTTCGTCGGCCTGGTGCGCTATGACGAGGTGGAGTCCGGCGAGATCCGGCACGCTCTCGCCTTCACCCTGCTGCATAGCGGAAACGTGTTTACTCCTCCCGCGCATCACCCGGCCGACATGTCGAAAGATCCCATCGCCCCGCCCATGGGCGTGCGCTTTCGCTTGCGGGCCGATTACGACATCTCGGGATTCTCTCCCCAGGTGCAGGTGATCCTGCGAGCCCTGAAGCATTACGGGATGATCCTGGTCGATAACGGCATCGATATGTACATCTCCGGAGCGCCTGATTCGCGCTGGAACAACGACGACCTGGCCAAGATCAAGCGCATCACCACCGCCGACTTCGAGATGATGCCGGTCTTTCCCATTTACACCGACCAGCATTTTCCCAAGGGTCCGCCGATGGTGAATGGATTTGTCGCCAGCCCTTCCGCCGGTCCGGGAACGCCCGTAACGCTCTCGTGGAGCGTGACTGATCCCGGCTACATCATCATTTCGGGCGTAGGGGTAGTTGTGGGCCACTCGGTGAAGGTCGAGCCGGCGGTCACCACCACCTACACCTTGACCGCAACCAACAGCTTCGGGCGCGCGACGTCCAGCGTCACCGTCAACGTGGGAGGTTCGTCGCCGACGCCGGCGCCCCATAAACAGTAGGGCAGAGAAGTATTCTGTATCGGGACGAGCAGAGCGGCGGCGATTGCTATAATCGCGCCACGAATGCCTTGCCGCGCGCTGCTGTTCTCGGTTTCGCTGCTGGCCGATCCTCACGACCTTACGCAGGTACTCAGCGATTGGCGTGACGATGGCTGGGAATTTCTGCGCCATCAGGCGCCGCGCATTCTCGCCATCATCATCGTGTCATTCGTTCTTGCCCGGCTCCTCAAGGTCGTGTCACGTCACTTGAGCGATCTGGGATCGAGTCAGGCGCTGCCGTCGGCGGTGCGCGCCCAGCAGTTGCGCACGCTCTCCAGCGTCATTTACAGCGTCGGCGTTTTCATTATCGGCTTCCTGGCGACCATGCAGATCCTGACCCAGCTCAACGTTAAAGTTGAGCCGCTGCTGGCCAGCGCGGGCATTGCCGGACTCGCCATAGGGTTCGGCGCACAAACCCTGGTCAAGGACTTCATCAATGGCTTCTTCATCCTGATCGAGAACCAGTACGACATCGGCGACACGGTCAAGATCGCAGGCGTGCAGGGTGTTGTGGAGGGCTTGACCCTGCGGCGTACGACCCTGCGCGATGCCGACGGGACGGTCCACACGGTTCCCAGCGGCCAGATCACCATCGTCAGCAATCTTACCCGCGACTGGACGCAACTGGCGATGAAGATATCCGTCAGCTACAAGGCGGACAGCGATCGCGTGATCAGCCTGCTCAGGGAAGTTGCGCTCGGCGTGGCGCACGATCCCAGATTTGAAAAACAGATCGTGGCCGAGCCCGACGTGCCAGGGATCGACCGCGTCAACGGCGATGAGATCGAGTACCTCTTGCTGGTCAAGACGCTGCCGGGCGCGCAGTTCGACATCAGCCGCGAGCTGCGCCGTCGCATCAAGGCGAGCTTCGACAAGAATGCCATTGAACCGGGCAATCCCAACAAGGTTTACGTGGTGGACAGCGGCCGTGCGAGTTGATCCCCCGTTCCGATTCGGTTGGATTTGCCGGCCGCCTTAGGGATAAACTGCAACCTATGAGCGTCGTCGAAGATGTGCGCGGTGTCTTACAAGACTTCCTCGCTCCCGAATTACGCGCTATCAAAGAGCGGCTGGAAGCCTTGGAACGCAAGCTCGATATCCAGATTGCGTCCGTAGAGCGCAAGCTCGATATCCAAACCACGGCCCTGGGCCGGCAAATTGACGACCGCTCAGTCGCGTTTAATGACAGAATCCACGATCTGAAGCAATATCTCGAAAAACGATTCGACAACCTGGAATATCAGCTGCGTATTTCCGAGCGCTTGTCTGTGGTGGAAGAAAAGCTCAAAGAGCGGACCAACTAAGCGGCCGCTCCTCCGCTGCATCCTCTACTTGCTCAGCCCCGCCCACTTCTCCAGCAACTGAATCGTCGCGGCGTAATCGAGGTCGTCCCAGCCTTCCTCGCTGGAAAGCTCGTAGATTTCGTCAACCGTCTCCAACGCAGGCAGCTTCACCCGCATCTCTTTCGCCGTGTCGAGAAGCAGGTGAATGTCCTTGTGCATGAGCCGAAGAGGGAAGTTGGGCGAGTAGTCGTGGCGGAGCACAAAGGGAATTTTGTAGTCGGTAACGCCGGACTTGATCATCGAAGCCTGGATCAGCTCAACCATCATCTGCGGCTCGACACCAAGCTTGCGCGCCAGAGTCATGCCTTCGGCGAAGCCTTCGTAGATCATGGCGATTTGCAGGTTCATGCAGATCTTCGCGGACTGCCCCTTGCCGGTGCCTCCCATGTGGATGGCGATCTTGCCCATCGCTTTGAACAGCGGCTGCAGGAACTCGACAGCCTCCGGCGTGCCGCCGACAATGAAGATGAGCTGGGCGTTCTCGGCGCCGATCTTGGAACCGGTGACAGGCGCGTCCACCCACTGCACGCCCTTGGCGGCAATGCGTTCCGCAAATCTCGTCGTAGCCGAAGGCGAGATGGTGCTGGAGTCCACCACGATCATGCCTTCGTGCAGGGACTGCTCGACACCATCGGCGCCGAACATGACGCGCTCTACGGCGGCAGTATCCGCCACGCACAACCAGACGACTTCGCACTCCCTGGCCGCATCGGCCGGGGAAACGGCAGTCTTTGCGCCGTCGACATGCTGGCGCGCAGTACGGTTCCAGACACAGACTTCATGCCCTGTTTTCACTAGATTGATGGCCATTGGGCGGCCCATAATGCCCAGACCGAGAAAGGCAATACGCATTCGCTGCTCCTTGAACCGAATCAATGATTTAAGCTGACCTGCGGGAGAAGGTCAAGGAGAGCTATCAAAGTCAGGAGTTTGGTTGGGCCATTCAAGGGCGCGGGGCCCATGCCCAGGCGGGCCGGAGTGGCTCTCGGCCCATTCCTGACGGTTGAGTTCTGCAGGCCCTGGCGCGCGAATTTACCGGAATCCGAGGCCATGCCCAAAAGTCATATTGAGGGCGCGCTCCTCCGCTGTGGAACGCTACGCCTTTGCCGGAATCGCCAGCAGGAGCTTTCTTTCTGTCTCATCGCCGTGTAAATATTTAGTAACTAAATCAAGGCTCTCTATTTCAACGAAAGCAATAGTAAATCCAACTTTTGCGGGTCAATTCCGCTCTCATAGACAACAGCCTGTCTACGACGCCCTTGTGTTACCCATTTAGTAAGCACCCGCTCAGAAATTTTTGATCCTGAAGATACTCGACAATCGACTGAAAATCAGGTAACTTAACTTTCCGTGCCTGTTCCGCTCCCGAAGTGTGGGCAAGCGGGATATGTTTCGTGAGATAGCCCAGCTTCCGTACATCCGGCTGGTGCACCGGCTGGAGACGGTTTGATTTCAACAGGAGGAAACATGAAGTTTAGTCGTACCAAAGCGGTCTTGCTCGCAGCCCTCTGCGCCCTTGTTTTGTCTGCCCCGGCGTTCGCAGCGAATGTGCTGTACACCCAGACGTTCGATCAGACCGGCAATGCCGAAGCGTCTCAGAACGATGTTGGCGGCTTCGGAAATTTCGCAACCACATACGACAACTTCACCGTCAACGGCGGCAACTACAACATCAACGAAATTCAGTGGACTGGCGGGTACTTCAACCCCAATCAGCAGGGCAACATCACCGGCTGGACCATCAGCATCTACTTTGACAACGCCGGCCAGCCGGGCACGCAGCAGTACACCACGCACATCGCAGGCACCGGCAACGAGACCTTCCTCGGTAACTATAACGGTTTCCCCGCTTACTCGTATGACGTATCGGGCCTGAACTTCTCTGAACTCGCCGGGGTCAAGTACTGGCTGGCAGTGGTTCCTGATCTCGCCTTCCCGCCGCAGTGGGGCTGGGCGACCTCCGCGCAGGGTGATGGCGTCTCCTACCAGGACTTCTTCGGCAACCGCAGCCAGTTGGCTAGCGACGAGGCCTTCACACTGATTGGATCCAGCGTTCCTGAGCCGGGTACCTTGGTCATGCTGGGCACGGGCGTGCTCGGTCTGGCCGGCGCCATTCGCCGCAAGCTGTTCTAGCCCAAACAAACGCTTCCTTCAAAAGCCGCCTTCGGGCGGCTTTTGCTTTTGTCACTTGCGCTACTCCTGCAGAGCCAGGGGAGGAGGCGATTGCCTGGTTATCTACTTCGTTATCAATGCGGGCCGTCGTTTTAACCGAACTGATACTCGACAAATCCGGGCGAGATGGAGTAACCTTAGCGACCACGTGGTTTCCAGGTTGGTTCGCGCCAGAATTGAAGCACTGTTGTACCGGGGAATTTAAGTTCTTCGTACGCCTCGCAGACATTCGTGCGGGACGGCGTTTCGACATCAGGAGGAAACATGAGGTTTGGTCGTAGCAAATTCGTCTTGCTGGCCGCGCTTTTGGCGGTTGTCCTGTCAGCTCCGGTGTATGCAGCCGTGCTGTACAGCCAGTCGTACGATAATCTAGGTCAGCTGAATGCCTCGCAAAACGACACTAGCCAGGGCGGTTTCGGCAACTTCGCCACTACCTACGATAACTGGAACATCAGCCCTGGCGGCCTTTACACCATCAACGAAGTTCAGTTCACGGGGGGATACTTCAATCCCGACCAGCAGGGCACGATCACCGGCTGGACAGTTAACGTTTACTTTGACAACGGCGGCATTCCGGGAACCTTGCAGCACACCACGCACATTTCCGGTACTGGTGGCGAGACTCAACTCAACGGCAACATCTACACCTACGACATCACCGGCTTGAGCTTCCAGGAACTGTCCGGCATTCCGTACTGGCTCTCGGTGGTTCCCGATCTTTCCTTCCCGCCGCAGTGGGGCTGGGCGACCGGCACCGGCGGCGATGGAAAAGGCTATCAGGACTACTTCAACCAGCACGGCCCGATCTCCTATGATTCGGCGTTCACGCTGATCGGCACTACGGTTCCGGAGCCGGGCACTCTGGTCATGCTGGGCACGGGCGTGCTCGGTCTGGCTGGCGTGATCCGCCGCAAGCTGTTCTAAGTTTCACATAACTTGATCAACCCAAGCCGCTCTTCGGAGCGGCTTTTTTGTGCCAGCGGCGGGCAGCGAGCCTCAACTGTAGTGATAGCGGCGGAGCCGGACAGGGAAGAGCTTGACCAGGAACATGCCGCCGAGGAATCCTCCAACATGCGCCCAAAAGGCGATGCCCGTTGATCCGCCGCTGTGGGCGACGATCGACGTCGCTGCGCCGCTCAGGAACTGGGTGATAAAGAAAAAGCCCAGGACAATCCACGCGGGAAGCCACACAAAAAACACAAAGAAGAAGGGAACCAGCGTAAGCACCTTGGCGCGCGGATAGAGTACGAAGTAGGCGCCCATCACGCCGGCTATCGCGCCGGATGCTCCAACCGTGGGTACGGTCGACGAGAAGTTGAAAAACGTGTGCAGTGCCGCCGCTGCCAGTCCGCTGAGAAGATACAGCAAGAGATAGCGAAAGTGCCCGGCATAGTCTTCGACATTGTCGCCGAAGATCCACAGCGCAAGCATATTGAAGATCAGGTGCAGCCACGAGCCGTGCAGGAACATGGACGTGAACACGGGAACGAACGCCGCCGCTGCCGGCACGTAGCGTGCCAAGCTGATACACGAGGTTCCAGGGAACATATCCCTGGTTGAACAGCACGACGGCGAACCTCGCCGGCACCATCCCGAACTGAAAGATGAAGCGGTCTAGTTGCTGCTCCCCGCCCAACCCAATCCACATCTCCAGCAGAAATACCAGCGTGTTCACCGCGATCAGCGTGTAGGTGACGTAGGGCGTGGTAACGCGTGGAGCGTCATCTTTCAGCGGGATCATAGAAGAGTCGCGGGTTCATCCGCGTGGCTGCCCGTGCGGGAAAGCAGACGGCGCATTTGACCGAATCTTCCTAAACATACACGATACCAGAAGCATGGCACTGAACGGTGTGATCGTCGTCGACAAGCCCGCGGGATGGACCTCGCATGATGTAGTCGCCCGTTGCCGCAAGCTACTGGGCGAGCGCTCGATCGGTCACCTGGGCACGCTCGATCCCATGGCGACCGGCGTTTTGCCTCTGGTGATCGGCAACATGACGCGGCTAAGCCAGTTTTATTCCGGCTCGCAGAAACGCTACGAAGGAACGATTCGGCTGGGCATTTCGACCGACACCTACGATGCCGACGGCGAGGCAATCGGGCCCGAGCAGAATGTTCAAGTGTCACTTGAGCAATGAAGGCACTGCTCAGAAATTCCCGGGCCGTTGCTGCAGGCCCCGCCGCCGTTCTCGGCCAAGAAGATCAAGGGCGTTCCGGCTTACAAGCTGGCGCGACGCAAATAGGAAGTTGAGCTGAAGCCGGTTGCGGTCGAGGTGTTCGAGTTCGAAGTCAGGGAATGATCGGCCTGGAATTGTCCTTCGCGTGCCGCGTCTCGTCGGGACCTACGTCCGCAGCCTGGCGCATGAGCTGGGACAGAAGCTGGGCTGCGGAGCTCACCTCGCCAGTCTGCGTCGGACCGCGGTGGCGGAGTTCGAGCTCGCGCAGGCACACACGCTGGAGGAGATAGCGCAGTGCGCGAGAGACGGCCGGATCGATGAGCTGATGGTCCATCCGCGGAGGCTGCTGCCGGAGATTCCGTCGGTAACCGCCGATGAGGAAGCGGTCGGCCGTATCCGTACCGGGCGCAGCGTGAACCTGCCCGAGATGTCGCGCTCCAAGTGGGTGAAGGTCTTCGCCGATCAGACCGAGATGATTTGCCTCGCCAGCCGGGTGGCGGGAACACTGTTCCATCCCAAGGTGGTGCTGATATAGGAATTGTGGTGAGGTTAGATCATATGCGCATCGCTTCTGGTTCGGACTGATGTAGAATTGATCCATGCGAACCACAGTCACCCTTGATGATGAGGCCGAGGCAATTGCCCGCCAATATGCCGAAAGCCGCAATCTGTCGCTGAGCAAGGCGATTGGAGAGCTGATCGTCCGAAATGTGCGCCGCCAGCCGCGGATTAAGTACGTGAACGGTCGGCCGGTTTTCGATTTGCCAAAGACCAAGCAGAGAATTACGACTGAGTGGGTGAAAAAGTTTGAGGCAGAAGGTTGGTAAGGCTGCTCGATGTCAATGTGCTGATTGCGCTTGCGCACCCGCCCATGTCGCGCATCAGAAAGTAAGCCACTGGTATGACACAGAGGGGGCAAGGCTGGGCAAGTTGCCCACTCACGCAGGCGGGATTTACCAGGATTGTCTCCAACCCCGCATTCTTCGCCGTAACTCCTGATGTCGACGAGGCGCTCGCATTGCTTGCAGGTCTTACTCAGTCGGCCGGCCACCAATTCTGGCCGGATGACTTGCCGATAACTGCTGCCGCGGACTTGTTTGGCAGGAGGTTGGTTGGTCACCAGCAGGTCACAGACGCCTATCTGCTGGCCTTGGCGGTGAGCAAGAAGGGTCAGCTCGTCACATTAGACCGCAGCATTGCAACCCTGGCTGGGCCGGATCACGTTGCCCACGTTCTGGTGCTGTGAAGCCGTTGTCGCCTGGAGCACCGATTCGCCTCTAGTGCACATTCCGCTTACGGCCGTAATGTCCGATAACAAGTATTATGTTAACTCGCGTGCCGCGCGCGGAAATGCGCCTCGCCAAGCGCCTCTAATCCGGCAGGCTCTCGATTTCCTCAAAGTTGATGGTCAATCGCCCGCAAGCCGTGAGGCCGAGTGGAATCGGCGTAAGGCTGCCGCTGGCGAAGCGGTAATTGCTTCCCTTCGGATCGATCACGAAAATCCCCTGGATTCCCATGCGCTCGTAGTCGGACAGCTTGGTGAGCATTCGAGCCATGACGTCGTCAGGCGAAAGGATTTCGAAGACTGCAATAGGCGGATGAGTAACGATCTGCTCGATCGGCTGATCGCGATCCAGTACCGTCACGTCGGGCACGCGGAAACGGGGTTCGGCTACCTGGAGCCGAAGCTCAGGTTTCGCCCGGACATTCCATTCAACCTTGTGTTCTCGAAAGTATGCCAGCAGCGCTTCCTGCCAGGTAGCGTGATCGTATTCGCCCACAGGTCTCTGCCTCGATCTCGCCGTCGACATACTCGGCGTCGGGCTCAAAGCTGGATCGGAGATATACCTCGACCGGAACTATAGTACTGACCATGTGATCCTCGGCTGTGATTATAGCGAGATACCCACCCCAGCTTGCTGCGCCAGCCGGTAAAAGCTCCGCTAGACCTTAGTCCACTCCTTAGTCTACTATGGCGCTATGAAATTCAACATTCACGAGGCCAAGACTCACTTCTCCAAACTGCTTGCGAAAGTGGAGGCCGGAGAGGAAGTCGTGATCGCCCGGGCCGGTAAGCCGGTTGCGAAACTGGTTCCGGTGGCGGAGAAAAAGACTCTCCGCCGCCTGGGAACGGCAAAGGGACAAATCGTGGTACCGGATGATTTCAATGATCCTTGGCCGGAATTTGAAGAGGAATTCTATAGGTGAGATTCCTTCTGGATACCCAGCTTTTCTCTGGGCAATCACCGCCGATTCCAAACTTTCGCGCAAGGCAGCAAGACTATTCTCTGAGCCGACAAATGAAGCTCTTCTGAGCGTCGCGAGCGATTGGGAGATCATCATCAAGGCACAACGCGGCAAACTGATCTTACCAAGCCCGCTGCCGTGTACTTATCGGAACAGATTCGGACCACAGCCGTACTCCTGCTTCCCGTAACGCTTCGGCACGTTCTTCGGATCGACGCCTTGCCCATGCATCACCGAGATCCTTCGATCGTATTTTGCTGGCCCAGGCAATTGAAGAGGCAATACCGATCCTCACCGCCGATCGCCAGTTCGCGCGATACGGCGTAGAGACCATCTGGTGATCCTCACTATGCGGTAGAAGTGAGCTGCTCCTCCAAGTCTTCCCGGAATTTCTCTAGCGCGGCCAGGCGCTCAGGCGTGGCTTCCACGACCTCGGCTTGAGCCTGGAAGACCTGGCGCCCATCCTTCTCCACCAGCACGCCAAGAACTTCGCCCATACGCCATCCCGGTGCACCGATTATAGTCAGGCCAGCTTGAGTCGCTCGCAGAAGCGCAATGCAGCCGTCACGCAGGACACCGACGGCATTCGGGTAGCGCTCGAAGGTATGCAGTTCAAACCCAGCAAGGTAAAGACGTTGTAGTTGTTCAGCTGGATCGGGCATGGCGTCCACTTGTAGCGCCCGAGATCGTCTTCGCCAAGGTTCTCGAAGGTACTTGCGAAGCTCCTCGCTGAGTACCTGGTCGGTGACCGTCGTGGCCAGCTTGCTGCTCTTCAGGACTTCTTCCGCGACGTAGATGGGACAATCCATGCGCAGGGCGAGCGCCAACGCATCCGAGGGCCGGGAATCAATGCTGATAATCTCTCCGTTGTGGTCGAGCCAGATCACGGCGAAGAAGGTGTTTTCCCGCAATTCGGTCACAACCACTTTCTGACCGTTGTTTCAAGCCCGATCAGCAGGTTCTTCAGCAGATCGTGGGTCATGGGCCGCGGCGTGGTCACCCTTTCGATCTCCAGCGCGATGGCGTTCGCCTCGAACATACCGACCCAGATCGGCAACACGGTGTCGCTGCCCGCCTCCTTCAGAATCACGATGGGCATGTTGGTCACCGGATCCATCATCAATCCGCGAATTTTCATCTCCACTTCCATCGTGATCCCTCCCTGACCTTATTCCGGATCGCCCCCCCCCCCCCCTCTTCCCTTCTACCCCTTCGCTCGTGCCGGAACTCCGGGTCCCCCATCCCGGTTTCCTTTGCCGGGGCGGGACTACATCAACTCACCATCTCCCCCAGCAAGCTATTCGGGAAACCCTGCGTCACCTGAACATTCGCATAGTCGCCGGTCTTAGGTTCCGATTGGTCTCCGCCGGTGAAGTTCAATGTCTTATTCTGTGACGTGCGTCCGATAATCTGTCCGCGACCGGCGTTCTTCCCTTCAACCATTACTTCTAAGACGGCTCCCCGGTGCCGCCGGTAGCTTATCCGCTGGATTTCTCGCTGATGCTCTTGAAGAATCTGCAGCCGCCGCGACTTTTCGCCATCGGGAATCGAGTGAGCATATTGCAGTGCCGGCGTATTCGGGCGAGGCGAATACTTGAACGAGAAGACGCCGTCATAGCCGACTTCGGTCAACAAACTCAGGGTCTCACCGAACTCTTCTTCGGTTTCGCCCGGAAAGCCGGCAATCATGTCGGTAGTGATGCTGATGTCGCGGTTGCGCGCGGCCTTCATCCAGCCAATACGCTCCAGGTACTGCTCCGCGTGTAGTCGCGGAACATGGACTGCAGCACGCGCGATGAGCCGCTCTGTGTGTATTGGCAGGTGCACGTGATCGCAAAGCGTAGGCACCGAGTCGATGGCGTCGATGATGTCTTTGGTGAAGTCGCGCGGATGGGACGTGGTAAAGCGCACACGGCGGATGCCTGCTAGCTCGCCAACGCTGGCCAGCAATTCTGCGAAGCTCGTCTTCCCTGCGGATCGCGATACGAATTCACATTCTGCCCAAGCAGTTGAATGTCAGTGTAGCCGGCGTCGGCCATGCGGCGGGCTTCTTCCAGCACCGATTGCGATGTCCGGCTGCGCTCTTTGCCGCGGTTATACGGCACCGACTCACCAATAAGCACAGAACTTGTCGCAGCCTTCGATGATGGTGATGTATCCGCGATGAGGTTTGGTGCGCGCGTGAACTCGGTTTCGAAAGTCTGATCGGTCTCGCGGTCATCAAGTCCGGTGACGCGCGTTTGCTCCGGCTTCGATCCGCACCAGCATCTCGGGCAGGTTGCGATATGAAGCCGAGCCGGCCGCCGGTGACACTGGCGGCGCCCGCTCGAAAATCTTCTCGCCCTCCTGCTGGGCGACGCAGCCCAGCACGCCAAACTGCTTGCCCTTGGCCTTCAGCTTCTTGAAATCGGCCAGGCGGTGGAAGACCTTCTGCTCGGCCTTATCGCGAATCGAGCAGGTGTTATAGAAGATGAGATCGGCATCTTCCTCGGTCTGGACTTGGCGGTAACCCTGTGAAATGAGCGAGCCCACGACCTTCTCCGAGTCGTGGAAGTTGATCTGACAACCAAAGGTCTCGATGTAAAACGTTTTTTCCTGCGAGCTCACGGGTATACCAGTAGGAGTCAGTATAACGCGGGATAGCTGTCGGACTGGGTATCAGGTTTCAGGTATGAGAACAGAAGCTGCCAGCCGCCAGATAAAACTGCTCCTGTCATCCTGAGCGGAGCGAAGGACCTGCTGTTCGCTCGCACCACGAATCCGGCTTGCTCCATCAACGTCGCCCGTGTTACATCCAGCTCATGCTCAATCAGCGGCTGCACCGTCTCGATGAACTTGACCGTGTGTGGCAAGGTCGCATGCAGATCGAACGCCGCCTCATCCACCCAACGCGAATGAAGATAGAAGAGCAACGGATCGCGAGTCGCGCGAAAGGTATTGATGCCCAGACAGCCTGCTTCAGCGCGCGTGGGAGGAACGACCTTGTGCAGCGCGGCCTCGACGGCATTCTCATTGCCCGGCTTGGCGCGAAAGCGGGCGAAGATGTGGAGCTGCATATTACTTCTTCGCGGGAGAAGGCATGCCGAGAAAGACCAGCATTGCCCGATTGAGCCGCACAATGTCTTCATCGGCAAGACGACCGATTCGTGTGCGGACCTTCGATTTGGGCACGGTCGTGATCTTGTCCACCATCAATCGGCAGACCGCGCGCAGTCCATTGTCTTCGCTCGGCGAGACAGACAACCGGAACAACGGGGCGTCCGTGGGGTCAGTTGTGAATGCGCAAACTGTAATCGAATCGGTTTTATCGAAACGATCATCCTGAACAATTACGACGGGACGGGGCTTGCCGGCATGGTACTTGCCTCCGGCCACAGTCCAGATCTCGCCGCGCTTCAACTCGCGTCCCAATCGGCAAGGGCGTCGATAAAGGCCTGGTCGTCAGCCGCGTGTGGACTCCTGGCGATAGCCCGGGACTGCCGACGCGCCTCTTTCACGAAGGCCGGCGAGGACATGTCCGGCACCCAAATCTGGATGGGCCGCAGTCCCTGCTGGCGCAGCCGCTTGCGATGGGCGCGGACCTTGTCACGAGAAGAGTTGGATGAAGTCCGAGTTGCCATGTGTGTTTTCCTTGGGGTTGAGGTTACATGTAACCTAGCACAAGGCAGGAAACCTTTTCAAGTCCTGGGTCCCATTCCACGTTTGTCATCACGAGCGCCTTCTGCCTGGCGCCAGGGACTGCTCTCGTGTCCCCCGCTAGATTGCATATGAGAATTGCGTCGCACGGGCGACAAAAGAGGATCTCTCGTCTTCGCTCGTGATGACGATCATGGAATTGTGGGTGGGGTAGGTAAATGAAAACCGGAGTCCCTCGCGGACGGCACATGGTTTGGGTGGAGCACCGCTTCAGCGGTGCAGGTGAAGTGCCGAGGTGACGGGTGGCTTCAGCCGCTGAGGTGACTCCGAGGAATTACCTCAGTGGCTAAAGCTCGTCGCTTGAGATCTCCTTTTCGAATGCACGCCTGAAGGCGCGCTCCACCCAGAAGAGGTGCCGCCGGCTGAAGCCGGCTCTGAAATATTTATGGGCGCAGCTCACCCAGCGTTCCGCTTCGCTCCACGCTGGGCTATCATGGCACGCCCTTCGTGCTTCACACCACGAAGTACTTCGCCGCGGGATGATGCACGATGATGGCCGAGGTGCTCTGCTCCGGGTCCAGCAGGAAGCCGGTGGTCAGATGCACGCCGATAGTTCTCGTCGGGATGCAGCAGCGCGAACAGCTTGGTCTGGTCCTCGAGATTCGGACAGGCGGGATAGCCGAACGAATAGCGCGAGCCGCGATACTTCTGATGGAACAGGTCGCGGATGTGCGGCGCGTCTTCGCCGGCGAT
Source organism: uncultured Acidobacteriaceae bacterium (assembly GCA_963782505.1). GTDB lineage: Bacteria > Acidobacteriota > Terriglobia > Terriglobales > Acidobacteriaceae > CAVVDY01. The sequence goes on from CAWAKG010000017.1 coordinate 68,742, forward strand.
TCCCAATTCCTGGCGAATTCCTTGTGCGATAGCTCGGCCAGCGCCTCGGCGGTTTCCACGCTCAGGCCGTGCAGGTAGAAATACTTCGTGTACTCGCCGCCCTCGAACAGCTTCTGCGTCTCGTGCGAGGCCTTATCGCCAATGGTGACGCACGACATCGCCAGCACGTCCATCTTGCCGCTGCTCTTCGAGAGCAGGAAGTCGGAGATGCACAGGCCGCGGCCTTCGCGCTGACGCGGGAAGGTGAAGCGCAACGCTTCTCGTCGGAATCGGGTCGCCCTGCTTCCAGCCTTCGGGCAGGTTGTAGACGACCAGGTCGTTGCCGTCGCCCTGCGCGCCGAAGTAGCCATAGACAATTTTCGGATCGAACCAGCCGGCGGCGATCACTTCTTCTTCCAGGTCGTTCAGGATGGCCGCGATACTTGGTCTCGACCAGGCGCGCGTAATCTTCCTGCGAGGCCGTCTTGAGCTGCCACTGATTCTTGAACAGCGCAGTCTCATTGATGTACTGGAAGATCTCGCGCAGGTCAAAGTCGGCGGCCTTCAGCACGCGGACCCCAGAACGGCGGCTGCGGAATATTCGGCGCACTGGAATTTCGATGTTGGGCTCGTGCCGTCGCCGCCGTCTCCTGCGCCGGCTATGGCCGCGCGGCGAATTCCTTCACCTTTGCCTTCGGCGATGCGCTTCTCGCGTGCGCCGTTCGGCGAGGCCAGGTCTTCCATGATGTGCAGCCCGGCAAAAGCATCGTCGGCGTAGAAGATGCCGCCGTTGTATTCGCGGCGCAGATCGTCTTCCACGTACTTGCGTGTGAGCGCCGCGCCGCCGCAGATCACCGGGAACTCCAGCTTCTGGTGATGCAGGTCCTGCACCACGTACTTCATCTCCAGCGTCGACTTCACCAGCAAGCCGCTGAGCCCGATGGCATCGGCTTTCTCATCAGCGGCTTTGATGATCGAGTCCGACGGCTGCTTGATGCCGAGATTCACCACCCGATAGCCGTTATTGGTCAGGATGATGTCGACCAGGTTCTTGCCGATGTCGTGGACGTCGCCCTTCACCGTGGCCAGCACGATGGTCGCCTTCTGGCTGCCCGCCTTCTTCTCCATCTTCGGCTCAAGATAGGCGACGGCGGCCTTCATCACGCCGGCCGAGTCAAGCACCGAGGGCAGCTGCATCTTGCGCGCGCCGAACAGATCGCCGACCGTGCTCATGCCGTCGAGCAGAATGTTGTTGATCAGGTCGAGCGGCGTGTAGTTGACCAGCGCCTCTTCCAGAATCTCGTTCAGCAACTTCTTATTCGCGCCGTCGCCCACGACTTTTCGCCGTTGATGATCGCCCACTTCAGCTTGTCTTCGACCGACAGCGTGTCGACGTGCGCGGTGGTCGTCTCCTGCTTGCCCTTGGTCCCGGCGAAGTGGTTCATATAAACCTGCAGCGGATCGCCGTTGGACTGATCGTAGAAAATCAGCTTGCGCGCCAGATCGACTTCGGCCTCGGGAATCTTGTACAGCGGATAAATCTTGCTGTAGTTCACGATGGCCATGTCGAGCCCGTGGTCCACCGCCTCGTGCATGAAAACGCTATTCAGAATGCGCCGCGAATAAACATTCAGTCCGAACGAAATATTGCTGACGCCGAGAATCGTCTTCACCTCCGGCAGCTCGGTCTTGATCGCCTTCACCGCTTTCAGCGTCTCGATGCCGGCGGTGCGATAGTCTTCCTGGCCGGTAGAGATGGGCAGGGTTAGCGCATCGAAAATCAAATCGCACGGCCGGATGCCGTACTTGTTCACCGCCAGATCGAAGATGCGCTTGGCGATGGCCAGCTTCTTCTGCCAGGTCAGCGCCATGCCATCTTCGTCGATGGTGAGCGCGATGACCGCCGCGCCGTAGCGCTTGGCCATCGGCAGAACTTTCGCGGTGCGCTTCTCGCCATCCTCCAGGTTGATGGAGTTGATGATGGCCTTGCCCGGAATGCGCTTCAGCGCTTCTTCGATCACGTCGGCTTCGGTGGAGTCGACGGTGATGGGCGCGGGCACACGCGTGGCAATCTTTTCCAAAATGTTGCTGATGTAGGCTTTCTCGTCTTCGCCCACGATGGCGCAGCACAGGTCGAGCATGTGCGAGCCTTCGTTCACCAGCTTCTTGGCCAGGGTGAGGATGCCGTCATAGTCCTGGTTGCGGACCATGTTCTTGAAATGCTCGACGCGCGTGGTGGTGTTCATCTCCTCGGCCACGACCAGCGGCTTGGGATCGAGATCGAGCGGGACCATGGAGTACGCACTAGCGGCGGCGGCGATTAACTTCACGTCGCGCCGGGCGGGTTCGAGATTGGCGCAGGCGTCGGCGACGGCCTTGATGTGCTCGTGCGTGCGTGCCGCAGCAGCCGCCGACCAGGCGCACGCCGTACTCGGTAATGAACTGCTTGTGATATTCGGCCAGCTCCTGCGGCTTGCAGCGCGTACACGGCGTGGCCGCCGACGTTCTGCGGCAGCCCGGCATTGGGCAGCACGGAAACCGGCTCGCGGCGAATTCGCTCCCAGATAGCGAACGCCGTCGTTCATCTCCTTCGGGCCGGTGGCGCAGTTCATGCCGATGATGGCAACGTCGAACATCTCCAGCGTGGTGAGCGCCGCGCCGATCTCGGTGCCCAGCAGCATCGTCCCGGTCGCTTCCAGCGTGACCTGGACCTGCACCGGAATGTTTTTGCCGGTCTTCTTCAGCGCATCGAAGATGCCGACCAGCCCAGCCTTGGCCTGCAAAATGTCCTGACAAGTCTCGAGCAGCAGGACATCGACGCCGCCGTCGATCAGCGCGATCGCCTGCTCGGTGTAGGCGGCGGCCATGCGTCGAAGCCGATGTGTCCCAGCGAAGGCAGCTTGGTGGTCGGGCCCATCGATCCGGCGACGAAGCGCTTGCGGCCGTTGGATGAGTAGCTCGCGGCGACCTCGCGCGCCAGCTTCGCCGCGGCCAGATTCACCTCGTGAACTTGTTCTGCATGTCGTACTCGGCCATCACGATGCGCGTGGAGCTGAAGGTATTGGTCTCCACCACATCGGCGCCGGCGTCGAAGTACGCCGAATGGATGTCGACAATCAGGTCGGGCCGGCTGAGCACCAGCACATCGTTGTAGCCTTCTTTGCCCCAGAAGTCGTCGACCGCAAGGTCGAAGCTGGATGTTGGTTCCCATGGCGCCGTCATAGATGACGACGCGTTCCTGTATGGCTTTGAGGAAGTCGCTCATGCAGGTCTATTTAGTATCGCAGATTTGATGATGGCCTTTGGCTTTTTGCTCTTGGCTTTTGGCTACGCAAGAAAGATCCACCACAGAGACACAGAGGTCACGGAGAAAAGCGAATTCTGTCATTCGCACGTGAGGACCACTGCCGGCGCTGAAGGGCGTATTTCCCAATATGGCACTCGCCTCTCGGTTTCGAAACCGAGCGCCGACTTCTGCGTTGACCCTCCTTTAGCGCGGAACTAGATTTCTCCTGTCAGAACTTTGCGCCCTCCTTGACACACTCTTTTCTTGACACTTGCGCCCTGTAGCAGGCTGCTCGCCCACGCAGCCGTAGAAAGAGGAAATCCAATGAAGACCCTAACAGTAGTCCTTCTCCTGACCCTGGCGGCGACGCCGCTGTGGGCCCAGGTCACGTACTTCTATGGCGGTGATTTCGACCCGAACAATCCAAACGCGAATGGTCTGTCTAACGAGAACGACGCCATCGTCGGCGGCAATCCGTATGGTGCTGCCACGTATCAGAACTTCGTCGTCGGAAGTATTTGTGCGACCGCCAAGTGTCAAAGCCGCCGTGGCAGCGTGTATGTCTCTGGCCTGTTCAGCAACAACCTGAGTACCCTGACGCCCTCCAGCGGCTACTGGGAAATTCGCACGGGCGTCTCCGAGGGCAACGGTGGCACGCTGGTCGGTTCCGGCACCGCTTCTGGCGGCAATTGGTCACACACTCCCACTGGGCGCAGCGGCTTTGGCTACACAGAGTACACCGACACGGCCGGGAATCTGCAGGTCTTGCTCGCGGACGGTATCTATTGGTTTACGGTTGTTCCCCAGGCACCGGGACAGGGCTGCCGTTCGTTCAACAGCAATACCTTCGGGTTGAACAGCGTCCGTACGCAGATCCCCAATCAGCAGTACTTCGATTCAGCGTTTTTCGGCGCCAACTTCACCAACGCGAACAACGAAGGCGTCTTCCAGACGTTTTCGAGCGGCGTGCTGGGTTTCTACTGCGGTGGTTCCTGCGGCCTCGGTGGGGCCGCCGACATTCCCGAACCTTCCAGTCTGGTGATGCTCGGCACCGGTCTGATGGGCGTCGCGGCCGCTGCTCGGCGGCGGTGGTTCAGCTGATTCGACGGAGGAAATCATGAAGCGAATCGCACTCGTGTTGCTTCTCACCCTGGCGGCGACGCCGCTCTGGGCCCAGTGCGGCCCGAACTGCTACTTCTATGGCGGCGACTTTGACCCGAACAATCCAAACGCGAATGGTCTGGCCAACGAGAACGATGCCATCGTCGGCGGCAATCCCTACGGCGCTGCCACATACCAGAACTTCGTTGTTGGTTCGGGCGACTATGTCGCCATCAGCGGCATGTTCACCAACGATCTGATGTCGTACCGCACGACCTTTCCCACTGTCACCGGCCACCTCAATGCGTACTGGGAGATCCGCAAGGGCGTCTCCGAGGGCAATGGCGGCACCCTCATCGCCTCCGGTTCGGGCATCGACACCGTGACTACGACCGGTCGCAGTGGTTTCGGCTACTCCGAGTATCACAACGAAGTTGATGGCGTAGATGTCAACCTGCCGGCCGGAACCTACTGGTTTGCGGTTGTTCCCGTCTGTACGACCTGCGCTAGCCGTTCGTTCAACAGCAATGCGTTTGGCCTGAACTCGGTTGGTACCCAGACCAACAACGAACAGTTCTTCAACTCCGCGTTCTTCGGAGCGATCTTCACCAACGCCAACAACGAAGGCGTGTTCCAGACGTTTTCCAGCGGGGTTTTGACCTTCTGTAGTGAAGGGGAGGCCTGCGGCCTGTCTCAGTCCTCCGGCATACCGGAGCCTTCCGGTCTGCTCATGCTCGGCACGGGACTGCTCGGCGTCGCGGCGGCCGCGCGCCGCCATATTTGCAAATAGCTCAAGGAGGAACTTATGAAATATCTGGCTATGCTACTTCTTCTTCTCCTGGTCGCCAGCCCGCTCTGGGCCGACGTGGTGTTGTTTTACGGCGGCGACTTCGATCCCAACAATCCGAACGCTAACGGCTTGGCAAACGAGAACGACGCCATCGTCGGCGGTATTCCTTATGGCGCGGCCACCTACGAGAACTTTGTTATCAGCACCTACAACACCACTGTCAGTGGCCTGTTCACCAACAATCTGAGCCAGCTGAACCCGACGTCCGCCTATTGGGAAATCCGCTCGGGTGTTTCGGAAGGAAACGGCGGAACCCTGATCGCTTCCGGAACCGGCAGTGGGGACAGTTTCGCCCAGACCCCGACCGGTCGCAGCGGCTTCGGCTTCACCGAGTACAACGACCTGGTTGGTTGCGGCACCAACTGGCCGAACTGCACCCCCTTGCCCGTTACCCTGCCTCCCGGTACCTATTGGTTCGCGGTGGTGCCCAATGCTCCCAATCAGGACGGCCGTTCGTACAACAGCAACACTTTCGGCCTGAATTCGATAGGAACCCAGTACAGCAACCAGCAGTACTTCAACAGCTCCTTCTTCGGCGCGAACTTCACCAACGCAGACAACGTAGGCGTCTTCCAGACTTTTTCCAGCGGCGTGTACAACTGGCTGCCCGAGCCCTCCACTTTCCTCATGCTCGGCACGGGACTGCTGGGCGCTGCCGCCGCCGCGCGCCGGCGCTTCTTTAGATAGTCTCGGGAGGAACTTATGAAATATCTGGCCATGCTACTTCTTCTTGTCCTGGCCGCCAGCCCGCTATGGGGGGCCAGCTACACCGGTGATTTCGATCCGAACAACCCCTTGGCCGATTCTCTGGCGAACGAGAACGACGCAAACGTCGGCGGCAATCCCTACGGCGCTGCCACCTATGAAAACTTCGTGGTGGGCTCCGGAGGTGCCTGGGTCACCGGGTTCTGGACCAACAACCTGATGAACATCGTCCCGCAGACCGCCTACTGGGAGCTGCGCAAGGGTGTATCGGAGGGCAATGGAGGAACGATTATTGCCTCCGGCACCTCCGTCGACCAGGTGACGCCCACCGGCCGCAGCGGCTTTGGCTATACCGAATACCAGAACTACGTAGATATCGGAAGTTACTTCATACCGCTGGATCCCGGTACGTACTGGTATGCGGTGGTGCCTCAAGCTCCTGACCAGGACGGCCGCTCCTTCAACAGCAACACCTTCGGCCTGAATGGCCATGGGACTTTTATCAAGGACCAGCAGTATTTCAACTCTGCGCACTTCGGGGCGAGCTTCACCAATGCCGATTACTTTGGCGACTTTCCGCTGTTCTCGGGTGGCGTAACGGATGACTTTATTCCCGAGCCCTCCAGCCTGCTCATGCTCGGCACGGGCCTGATGGGAGCCGCGGTCGCGGTGCGACGGCAACTTGGCAGATAAGTCCAAGGAGGAACTTATGAGATATCTAGCAATGCTGCTTCTTCTACTCCTGGCCGCCAGTCCGCTGTGGGCGGATGCCGTGTTTTTTTATGGCGGTGATTTCGATCCGAACAACCCAAACGCCAATGGCCTGTCGAATGAGAACGACTACATCGTTGGTGGCAATCCCTATGGGGCGGCAACTTATCAGAACTTTGTCGTATCCGGCGGTGGAATCAACATCAACGGCATGTTCACCAACAACCTGAGCACAAACCATCCGACCACCGGCTATTGGGAGATCCGCTCCGGAGTATCGGAGGGCAACGGTGGCACCATGATCGCTTCCGGTACGGGTTCCGTTACCAACACCCCGACTGGCCGCGGCGCTTTCGGCTACACCGAGTACCAGAACCTGGTGGAGGGCATGAACGTCGAATTGCCAGCCGGGACCTACTGGTTCGCGGTCGTGCCCAATGATGTGTCGGTCACGGCGAAAGATTCAGGGACCGACCGGTCTTTCAATAGCAACACTTTCGGCCTGAACGCAGTGGGCACGCAGATCAACAACGAGCAGTTCTTCAACTCACCTTTCTTTGGCGCTAACTTCACCAACGCCAACAACGAGGGGGTCTTTCAGTCTTTTTCCAGCGGCCTGTACTCATTCATTCCCGAGCCCTCCAGCCTCGTCCTGCTCGGCTCGGGTTTGGCGGGCGTTGGGGTCGCGGTTCGCCGGAGGTGGTTGAGCTAGTCGCGGGCAGAGGCGTCATGAAAACGAGTTTCTTACTTCAAGCTTATTGGAGGCAAATCATGTCTACTCGTCTAATAGGATGTCTCCTCATTTGGACATTTGTACTGGCGGCTCCCGCGGCCCTTGCGGACCCCGTCATTGTGAATCCGAACTTCGGCGCCGTGCTCATCACCTGTGGCGGCAACTACGCTTACCAAGGCACGGGTGGCTGCGGTAATGTTGCTCAGGATTTTAATTCGGCTCCCGGCTTTGGATGGACACTGAGTACGACGCATGATCAATACTGGTACGGCCCGGGCCTGACCGGTCCTAATACCAACTTCAACCCGCCGCCCTTCGACGGGCTACCCTTCACCCAGGCTGTATTCTTAGAGAGCGGTTCGTCAGTGAGCAACCCGTCAGTGTCGCAAGACATTAGCGGCTTTTCCCCGGGTAGTTACACCCTGAGCTTCTACCTGGGCTCGAGATACTCCGGAAACGGCTTCGATGGTAACCAGACGGTTGAGGCGTTAATCGATGGAAGCGTGATTGGTACCTGGGCTTTGGCAAGTTTTACGCCCTTCACGCTCGAGTCCGCCTCGTTCACCGTCAGTAGCGGGGGAGATCATACGTTGGAGTTCATGGGAATCAACAACAGCGGCGATCACACCGCTTTCCTTTCGGGGATGAGTATTGCCGCGGGGGTACCCGAACCCTCAAGTCTGATCCTGCTCGGCTCAGGTTCTGGACTGGCGGTGGCCGCTGCTTTCCGCCGGAAATTGGTGGGCAGATAGGGCGGGCTTCAACTCGATCAATGAGTAACCGCGCGGGACCACTGGTACTGGCGTTCAGCCGATAGCAATAATCTTATACGCTAGCAGTACAAGGATCGTTGCGGCGCAGGTGAGGGCGGCAGCGCGTGGCTTGCGCCAGAACAGCAGCGCGACGGCGACCAGGCATAGCGCCGCGTCGATCAGCAGGCCGCCAAGATATGGCTCGTAGCGAACCAAGGCAGCAGCCGCCCCGTAGTAATGGCGCAGGCGATAGAACTCGGCGATGGTGCGGAGCAGAATGACGAGTTGCACGAGGATGCCCGCCCGCGCCCACCATTCGGGAGTGCGATTTCGCCACGTCGAAGATGAGTTGCGCGTGATCATAACTTTTCACCACGGAGGACACAGAGGGCACGGAGCACTGGGACCTGAATTCTGATTTGTCATCCTGAACGAAGTGAAGAACCTGCTTTCGTGTGCAGTGGAAGTCCTTTCCATAGTCGGAGTTCTCTCCGATTCAAGCGGACAGCAGGTCCTTCGCTACGCTCAGGATGACAAGCGGACAGGCGATGCCAGTCAAGAACGTCCGTGTACGCCGTGCCTCCGTGGTGAGCGACCTGCACACGAAAAAGCACGGCCGCAGCCGTGCCTTCAATGCCTCTTGATACTTTAACTCTTCTTCGGAACCACCCTATCCAACGGATGCAGTCGCCCCGTTCCTTCGATATTGAAGACGGCGTTCGCTCCAATGTGTGCGGGCGTCCCGGCCAGCAACTGCTCCTTGCGATAGACCAGGTTGCTGGCGTTGAAGGTGGCCAGCTCGAATCCGTGGCCGTGGGTGATGGCGTCGGTTGGGCAGGCCTCGACGCAGTAGCCGCAGAAGATGCAGCGGTTGTAGTCGATGTTGTAAACCTTGGCGTAGCGCTCGGCGCCGCTGATGCGATGGGTTTCGGTATTCTCGGCCGCTTCGATGTAGATGCAGTTCGAAGGGCAAGCCGCTGCGCACAGGAAGCACGCCACGCACTTCTCCAGCCCGTTCTCGTCGCGCTGCAATACGTGCATGCCGCGGAAGCGCTCCTGAAACACGGCGCCACGCAGCGGCCCCGGCCCGTCGGGGTAGTTTTCCACAATGGTCGGCCGGAACATTTCGCGGAAGGTGATGCTCATGCCCTTGGCGATGGCGGCGATGTTTTTGACGATGCCCATGTGTTCCCCAGTATAACAAGGCCGGCGCAGCCGGGGTCGTCACGAATGCTTCACTGTTCGGAACTAAATTCCGGCGCTTTGCGTATCACGCTGCGACCGGAACCAGCCTTGCCAACCGCCTGCGGAGGATCAGCATGAACCTTTCTGACACGAGTGCTTACTCTGTCTCTCGTGACGCCTTGCCGCGTCCGCACGCAAGACTGGCAGGCGTTCTATATCTGCTGAGTATAGTGGCTGGAATCGCGGCGGTCATGCTCGAAGGGCGGCTCATCGTTGCAAGTGATCCGGCAGCTACCGCCGGCAACATTCTCTCCCATGAAAATTTATTGCGCCTGAGCAGCGTATTGAACCTCATGGGCACCGCCTTGTACGTGGCCATCACCGCTCTTTTCTACCGTTTGTTCAAGCCAGTGAACCGGACTGCTTCGTTGATTGCTGCCTTTCTGAGCCTCGTTGGCTGCGCTATGGGAGCCGTCAGCTGCGCCGTCGAGCTGGCGCCGTTGAACCTACTGGCGGGAGCGCCCTACGCCCAACTCTTCAGCCCGGAGCAACTGCAAGGGCTGAGCTTCATGCTTCTCAAGATGAGCGGCATTGCCTATGCCACCGGGATGGTGTTCTTTGGTTTCTATTGTCTTCTGATCGGTTACCTGATATTTCGGTCGACTTTTCTGCCAAGGATTGTGGGCATTCTTATGGCGATCGCAGGAATCGGCTGGCTGACCTTCCTGTGGCCACCCCTGGCTCACCGTGTCTCATCGTTCACTATGTTCACCGGACTTCCCGGCGAGGGTGGGCTGACACTGTGGCTCCTGATCAAGGGTGTGAATGTTAAACGCTGGCAGGAGCAGGCAGCCGGCGACGGCAGATAACCGCGGCCCTGGAGGACAAAGAAGTATGTCACAGCGCAGCATCGAAGCATCACCGCAGATCTACGCCAGAACCGGAGGCTTTCTCTATCTGGTGATCATCGTCGTCGGACTATGGGGTGAGGCCTTTGTCCGCCAGAAACTGATCGTCTCGGGCGACGCCATCACGACCGCCGCCAACATCCTGGCCCATGAGTCGCTGTGGCGCGCGCACATCGCCGGCGAGATGGTCCTGCTGGTCTGCGGCGTCGGGCTGTTGATGGTCGAATACCTGTTGTTGCGTCCGGTCAGCCGGGAGATTTCCCTGCTGGCCATGATCTTCGGGATCATGTCGATCACGACCGAAGGGGCGATCACCATGTATTTGATCCAGCCTTTATTCCCGCTAGGCTCCGATCCCTATCTCAAAGTGTTCACGCCGGAGCAGCTCGATACGCTGGCGCGCCTGACCATTCGCGCGCATGGATACGGCTTCGGTTTGAGCCTCATCTTCTTTGGCTGCTTTTGTATCGTGGTCGGGTACCTCATCTTTCGTTCCGGCTATCTGCCGAAGCTGATTGGAGTGCTGATGGCGATTGCCGGCATATGCTACCTGATCAACAGCTTCGCGCTGATTCTCTCGCCGGGACTGGCGGACCTGTTGTTTCCCTTCATACTCATTCCATCATTTATAGGCGAGCTGTCCTTCTGCTTTTGGCTGCTGATCATGGGCGTCAATGTGCGCAAGTGGAGACAACGCATCGCGGGCTGAATGGCGCCATGGCTCTGACGACGGTACGAAGTGGAAAAACGCTCCTGATGCAAAGGCGGCTCTGGCTGAGCATGCTGGCGTTGGCAATGTTGGCCGGCAACGCGGCGGCCCAGACGCAGATCAGCGTGAGTGTAAATCTCGTTGATGTTGCCTTCTCGGCGCAGGACTCCCAGGGCAAGGAGGTCGGAACGCTGACTCGTGACGACATCGAGTTGTTCGAAGACGCGGTTCCGCAGAAGATCGAATTCTTTGCCAAGAGCACTGACCTTCCGTTGACCCTCGCCCTGATCGTGGACGCCAGCGGCAGCCAGGACCACTTCGGCAAGCAGCACAAAAAGGACCTGGAAGTGTTTCTGCGCGAAATGCTCCGGCCGCAGGACCGCGTCTTTCTCGTGTACTTCGGGAACCACCTCAGGCTGGCGAGCGACTACACCAACTCGGCCCAGCAGATTCTTGATGGCTATGAGCAAGCCGGCAAGGGTAAGGGCCGACTGCCTGAACTTGGGCCAAAGGAGGACCGCGACCTTGGTACCGCCTTCTACGATTCGATTTACTACAGCGTGACCGAAAAGCTCGCCGGCGCCGAAGGCCGCAAGGCGATCCTCATCTTCAGCGATGGCGAAGACAATTCCAGTTCCCACAACATGATGACCACGATCGAGACCGCGCAGGCCGCGAACGTTCCCATCTACACCATTCGCTACACCGAGACGAACCACGGAAAGCTTACGGCCCGCAACAAATACGGCATCAGCGTAATGGACCGCATCGCGAAGGAGACCGGCGGGCTGCACATCGACGCCGAGAAGACTGCGCCTGACGTCTACTTCCAGCAGATCGCTGAAGAGTTGCGCTCGTCCTACGAAGTGGGATACTACCCGACCAACAAGGCGAAAGACGACAGCTTCCGCAAGATTGTCATCCGCCCGAAAGTCGATGGCGTGCAGATCCGGGCCAAGACCGGCTACTTCGCCAGGTAGCCGCGATTTACCTCGAGGCTGCCAGCGCCGGACGCTTCTTCTGGCACGCTTCACAGACGCCGTAGATCTGGAAGGTGTGGCGCGTGGTGCGGTAGTGATTGGCGCGGCCGATCTCCTGCTCGATGCGTTCGATCTCGGGCGAGAAGAACTCCACCGAGCGGCCGCATTCGGTGCACACCATGTGATGGTGACTGCGCCGGTTATATACCGCCTCATAGCGCGTGATGCCGTCGTTGAAGGCGACTTCGCTGGCGAGCCCGCACTCGGCCAGCAGCTTCAGCGTGCGGTAGACCGTGGTGAAGCCGATCCCGGCGTCCTTCTTCTTGATAAGACGGTAGAGTTCATCGGTTGAGAGGTGCTCGCGGGTGTCCAGGAACGTTCTCAGAATGACATCCCGTTGCGCGGTCTGCTTCAGGCCAACCCGCCGCAGATGACTGTGAAAGAGCGACTGCGCCTCGCGCACGTCCTGCACGGAAATCGCGGGGTGATCATCCACCCGGCTCTGTAGCATGGTCGAACTGGCAGCACGCTTGGCGGGCATGAGGATTGGCCTTCGCGAAATTAACGCCACCAGCATAGCACCGCGCGGGCTGATACCCGCTCTACTGTTGTGGAGCCCGCTTCAGCGTCGGCCGATTAGGATCATCCGAGGTTTTGCCGGACGAGCTGCTTCCATCGGAGTTGGTATCGCTGCCCTCGGTGCGTTTCAGCAGCACGGGACGCCGGCTGTCAGCGGTGCTCAGATGCTGCGTGTTGTCCAGGGCCATCAGCCGTGCCTTCACCTGCTCGAACTCGCTGGTATCCACAACGTAAGCGTCGCGGTCCGGAAGGTACTCGCGAATCTCATTCTGCGCCGCCTCAACCCGGTCAGCGTTCATGGGATGGGTGGAAAACATCTTTGCCAGCCGGCTGTGCTTCTTCTTTTCGTCGGCATTCAGCTTCTCAAAGAACTGCACAAACGCCTGCGGATCGTAGCCGGCAGCGTAGTCATATTCGAGGCCCAGCAGGTCGGCCTCGCGCTCGGCGTCACGCGAAAACTTCAGGAATGTCATGGGCACGGCGATGCTGGCGATCTCGGCAATCGCGTAGCCTGCCGGCCCTCCGACGAACATCAGCGGGATCGAGGCCAGGTTCCAGATCTCCGACTTGGTCATGTTCCTGGTGGCATGGCGGGCGGCAACGTGCGCGATCTCGTGCGCCATGACGCCGGCCAGCTCGGCCTCATTGTCGGCGGCGAGGATCAGCCCGCTGTCCACGTAGAAAAATCCGCCAGGCAGCGCAAAGGCGTTGACCTCTCCGTTATCGATCACCTTGATCGTGAACGGCACCCGCGCATCGGAATTGCGCACCAGGTTCTGCCCGATACGGTTGATGTACTCGGTAACCACGGGATCGGTGACCAGCTTGGAGGTTGCTTCCACCTGCCTGGACAGATCTCTGCCCAGCGCCATCTCGCGGTCGAGAGAGTAGAAGTTCAGTCCGTTGCCAACCTCCCGCTGCCCAATCAGGCTCACATTGTACTTCGGCTTCAGTGGCTCCGGCGGCGCACTCGCGCTGGGAACCACCGACTTTGCCGGAACATGGGGAGGAGCTGCGGCCATCGCCGGCGTAGGTGCGCTGGAGGCGAGCGGGCTCCTGACCGGCGTATTTACGGCTGACGAACCCTGCGTCGCGACTTCGTCCGGCGGAAGTGCCACGGGAGGCCGCAAGGACAGCGGCGTCATCTTCAGCGCGTTTACCTGGGCGGTGATGGTCTGGTTCCCGGTCGAGCCAGGCGAGGGCTTCTGGGCTGTGAGCGCGGATGGCAGGATTAATACGAGCAGCAGTGCACAAACAGCCAGACCCTTGCAGCGATTGCAATCCGAAGAATCACCACTACGGAGCAATAGCACAGTAGCACCCCAGGTAACCTTTTGATTATCCCGCTTACGGCTTGCTACGAAAAGAGAATTTTCGACGACGAAACGCCGCGCGTGTGTCCTCTCGGCACGAACGACCAAATCCTTGCACCCTCATTCTAGTCCCGGCCACTGCAATGCACGAAGAAATGCTGGTGGGGGACTGAATCGCCAGGTCCCAAAACGGGCATCGTTGGAATCGTTTTCCCCGATTCAAGCGGCACTCCCGCGTCATACCAATCCGAAGGCTGGAATCCCAATTCGGGGCCCGGACTCGAGTGCCCTTTTCCGTGCTCTGTCGAAGTGGACTTGACAGCCATGCCCCAACCCCGCTATGATTAGCACTCGTTGGCATTGAGTGCTAACAGCCGTTACGCTCACCGCTAGCAAGGGACCTAATCCCAAGATTTCATGTGCATTGTCGGCCACCAGCAGCGTGTTTGGACGTGAGCCGGCAAGCACCCACTGCAATCCAATTGACCCATTGAACTGAAAGGAGTTTCACGAATGGCTACCAAGCTGACTCCCCTGCATGACCGCATTGTGGTACGTCGTGTAGAAGAGGCTGAAACCACCCGTGGCGGCATCATTATTCCTGACTCGGCGAAAGACAAGCCGCAGGAAGGCGAAGTGATTTCTGTCGGCCGCGGCAAGACCAACGACAAAGGCGAGACCTTCCCGTTGGATGTGAAGGCAGGCGATCGCGTTCTGTTCGGCAAGTACGCCGGAACCGAAATCAAGATCGACGGCGAAGACTTCCTGATCATGCGCGAGGAAGAAGTGCTCGGCATCCTGGAAGGCGCCTCGAAGCCCGTCCCGGCTCACAAGTAGGCTCTCGCCGCTGATCCACGGCGCCGAAGGTTTGGAGAATTTACTGATGGCTGACAGCTGAGAGCTGACGGCCGAGATTACTGGTAGCTGGCGGCGGGTAGCTGGCAGCTAAACATTAAGGAGATTATAAGCAATGGCAAAACAGATTCTGCATGGTGAGGAGTCGCGTCAGGCGATTCTGCACGGCGTGAATATTCTAGCCGACGCAGTGAAAGTCACGCTCGGTCCCAAGGGCCGCAACGTGGTCATCGAGAAGAAGTTCGGTTCGCCGCTCATCACCAAAGACGGCGTCACCGTGGCCAAGGAAATCGAGCTGAAGGACCCGCTCGAGAACATGGGCGCGCAGATGGTGCGCGAAGTCGCCTCCAAGACCTCTGATGTTGCCGGCGACGGCACTACCACCGCGACGGTTCTGGCACAGGCCATCTATCGCGAAGGCGTAAAAACAGTTGCCGCGGGTGCAAACCCGATGGCGCTGAAGCGCGGCATCGAGAAGGCCGTGATCGCGGTTTGCGGCGTGGCTGATGAAGACGGCAAGTACCAGGGCAGCGCGCTCGACAAGCTGTCGCAGAAGGTTTCCGGCGAGATGATCGCCCAGGTCGGCACCATCTCGGCCAACAACGACGAGACCATCGGCAGGATCATTGCCGAGGCCATGAAGAAGGTCGGCAAGGACGGCGTCATCACCGTGGAAGAGGCCAAGACGATGGAGACCCAGCTCGACGTCGTTGAAGGTATGCAGTTCGACCGCGGCTACCTGTCGCCCTACTTCGTCACCGATCCCGAGCGCATGGAAGCGGTGCTGGAGAACCCCTACATCCTGATCCACGAGAAGAAGATCTCCTCGATGAAGGACCTGCTCCCGCTGCTCGAGTCGATCGCCAAGGGCGGCCGCCCGCTGGTGATCATCGCTGAGGACGTGGAAGGCGAAGCGCTCGCCACGCTGGTCGTGAACAAGCTGCGCGGCACGCTGAACGTTGCTGCCGTCAAGGCGCCTGGCTTCGGCGATCGCCGCAAGGCCATGCTGCAGGACATCGCAATCCTCACCGGTGGCAAGGCCATCACCGAAGACCTCGGCATCAAGCTGGAGAACGTTCAGATGAGCGATCTCGGCCAGGCCAAGAAGGTCACCATCGACAAGGACAACACCACCATCGTCGAAGGTAAAGGCAAGGCCGGCGAGATCGAAGGCCGGGTAAAGGAAATTCGCGGCCAGATCGAGAAGACCACCAGCGACTACGACCGCGAGAAGTTGCAGGAGCGGCTGGCGAAGCTGGTCGGCGGCGTTGCCGTGATCAAGGTCGGCGCAGCCACCGAAACCGAAATGAAGGAGAAGAAGGCCCGCGTCGAGGACGCGATGCATGCCACCCGCGCTGCGGTGGAGGAAGGCATCGTGCCCGGAGGCGGCGTGGCGCTTATGCGCTGCGCTGATGCCATCGATGCGCTCAAGCTGGAAGGCGACGAGAAGATCGGCGGAAACATCGTCCGCCGCGCGCTCGAAGAGCCGCTGCGCCAGATCGTCGGCAATGCCGGTGAGGAAGGCGCGGTGGTTGTCGGCCGCATTCGCGAGTCGAAGGAGAACAACTTTGGCTACAACGCCCAGAGCAACAAGTTCGAAGACCTGGTCAAGGCCGGCGTCATCGATCCGACCAAGGTGACCCGCACGGCGTTGCAGAACGCGGGCTCCATCGCGTCGCTGATGCTGACCACCGAAGCCCTGGTTTCCGAGATTCCGGAAGAGAAGAAGGAACCGGCCATGCCTCACGGCGGCGGCGGCATGGGCGGAATGTACTAAAACAAGCTGTCAGCCGCCAGCTATCAGCTGTCAGCTGAAGCTTGCAAGACGAAAGGCCTCGCAGAAATGCGGGGCCTTCCTATTCCGAGCGACTAGCAATTAGCCGTCAGGCCTTTGGCGTGGTGCGCGAGCAAAACAATTAAGTTGAAGCGTTGCAGTCGTAGTCTAACGATGGTTCTGAGCTTGCGAAGTCCGTCAGTATCGAGATTCGCCTCGAAGACGCAGAAGCCTACACTTTAGTGGGTCGCGTTCCTCCAGAATCTGCCGACAGTGCCAAAGATTGCGCGGGGTTTATTACGCCATTTTTGTGCCAACACTCCATTCCTTGCTCGCGCAGCTTCCTCCTTACGTCGTCTACTTTCAATCAATTAGACGGGCATCTCCAAGGCACAAACAAGTCATCCGCCGGGCATTGCGTCTCAAACTGGCGTGCCGCATTCTGTGGCCCACGACGCGGCAAATCGGGACCGCACACCGATGGCCCGCTACTAGAAAGACGCTTCCTCCTCAGGAAGCAACAGAGGATGGCAATGAAAACCGAGAACGCCACGCAGATTCAGCGGTCAGATGATCTCGCCCGATTCCTTGATGAGCATCCTGGCTTCTCGCCGGTTTTCTCTGACAACGCCATCCTCTGCGGCTTCCGTGTGGGAACCTCCTGCTTGTCGCTCGATAACGTGCAGGAATTGTTCTTTGTGCCGCGCGAGCAGAGATTGGCGGGGTTCCTTAACGAACGATCCTAGATATTGCGCTTTCTATTGGAGACGGAGGTGATACCTGTCTCTAGCGGGTAGTAGTGCAGCGGTGACCCACTACCCGCACCTGAAGCAACTGCCGCCACAACTATGACCGAAGGAGGCTTGTATGAAAGCGGATTTGAATTTTGGTGATACCAAACACCTACCTGGCGGATTCTCCGGCTGTCGGCGCCTCTCACGCGCGGCGTGCTTTCTAGGCGTGTTGTTCGCTTCCATCATGCTCGTAGCCGGTGACGCGTTTGTACAAACCAAGCTCACGGCGTCAGACGGGAAGGATGGAGACCTCTTCGGGAAATCGATTGCTGTGAGTTCAGATGGTCTTGTTGTGGTGGTTGGTGCGCCAAATGCAGGGGGTAAGACAGGGACGGTCTACGTCTTCGAACTAACCAAGGGCACTTGGACCGAGAGCAAACTCAATGAAAGCAAACCCGCTGCGGGCGACCTCTTCGGTACCTCGGTAGCAATAGATGGCGCAACCATAGTAATCGGCGCTCCCGGAGCCGGCGGCGCGGGGAAAGCTTATGTGTTCGTAAAGCCCCGGGGCGGCAACTGGCCGAAGACCGAAACTGCCGAACTGGTTTCAAGTGCTCCGGTGGTGGGTGACAAATTAGGATTCTCTGTATCTATCTCGCAGGATACGATCGTAGTAGGTGCCCAGAAGGCATCTGGGGGCAAAGGCCTTGTAAATGGAGGCAAGGTATTCGTGTTCCCGCCGCCAGCTGGCGGGTGGGGCGCGGTGGCAGCCCCGGTTACCGAAACTGCTCAGCTTACCCAGCGGCTTTCGGCGGAGGAGGACACCCTTGGCGCGTCGGTGTCCATCAGCAAGAACGTCATAATGGCCGGAAACCCGACTTGGGGTAGAGGGTCTGGCATGGTCGACGTGTACCTTCAACCTGCCAAGGGTGGCTGGGTGAGTACATCTGAAACATCAAGGTTGGGCGGGTGCGGGAAGTGCAGATTTGGTACCTCCGTGTCTCTCAACGGCAGTACCGCAGTGGTTGGCGCTTATTATGCCAAGACCAAAGATCCGAAGAACCCGAAGAAAAACTTGAACACGGGAGCTGCGTATATCTTCGTAGGGCCATGGCCGGACCAAGGCGCTTTTAAATTTTACCAGCCCACAGCCGAATTAACCGCCTCGAACCGCAAACAGGATGACTTCTTCGGCGCAAGCGTGTCCACGAATGGGAGCTTGGTATTGGTTGGAGCTCCACGTGGGACCCTGCCCGTCACTAAGACCGGAAAGACGACCGGTTCGACATACTTCTTCACACAAAAAGCGGGGAAGTGGAAGGACATGACAGAGGATTCAGAATTGACTCCGGACGACCAGGCGAACGAAAACCTCTTCGGCTGGTCCGTCTCCCTTTCTAGTGACGGAGCCACGATGCTAGTTGGCGCCCCCGGCGCTCCGACTGGAAAGGATGTCAAACTTAGGCAGGGTGCCGCATATGTCTTCACCAAGAAGAAAAACCAGAATCTTGTCAGAATCAGACTAGAATCGCTGACCATGCCTTCCGATGGTGCCGCTGGAGTTACCTATGTTGCCCTCAGTGGCTCTGAATTCCCGGAAGGAAACATTGACCCAACGAGGGTTGTCATCGGGCTGAGCACAGAATGCCACGGTTTCAACTTGGCCAGCACTTCGGCTGCGAGTATCGTCAGCGGCGATGGCGACAGCAAGCTCATGTCCTTCTTGCTGCCCAGCGGGCTTGAGTCTGGACAATACTACATCAGCGTCAGTGACTATTCGGACGGGGACGCCAATTCCAGAGCAGTAACTGCTCGGTAGTCAATGTAGTGCACTAGAGCGTTGTCTCATCTCACCCGCTGAATTCATCAGCGGGTGGGACCCTTCAAAGAGCTTGTTATGATTCAAACCATCAATCTACGGCTGGAGCATTTCATGCGGCGCGCAGCCGCCCGCGGCAAGTGAAACTTTGTTGTACGGGTCGGACTAATTGCGTGGGGCATTCCTATGCTTTGCGCCATCAATTGGTGGTTCTACCGATGGACAAAGTACCCAGGCCTGACTGTGATTCTAGTGAGTCTGGCGTTCTGGCTCGCCGCCGGCGTCGCAGTCGGACTCGGGTTCTACAGGAACGCACGGGGCACCCCCGAAGAACAGCACCAACGCCGGCTGGAACTAATGCGACGGGGCCCGGTAAGTTTTGTCTGGCGCTATGGCGTGTTGACCTTTGGCGGCGCCATGTTCCTGGCCTTCAGCGCCCTGATCCTGCTCACCTTGCAAGCGTACCCACGAGCCATGTTTGCCTGGCTTCTCGGACTTTGCCTGCTTGGTGGCATCATCTCCGGGGTCGTGCTTTGGTCAATCTTAGAGGAGAAATATCGATAAGCCTGCGACTCCTCCCGCTCATTTCACCGGCGGTACATAGACCATATACCGCGCAAACAGCCAGCACAGGAAAAACACGATCGGAATGTGCAGCATCATCTGTAGAACGGTATAGCCCACCAGGTCGCGCGCCTTTAGTTTCAGCAGACCGAGCAGCGGAAGCATCCAGAACGGATTGACCAGATTCGGCAGCGCCTCGGCTGCGTTGTAAATCTGCACCACCCATCCCAGATGCACCTGATGCAGATTGGCCGCCTGCAACACATACGGTGCTTCGATCACCCACTTGCTGCCGCCCGACGGCACAAACGTCCCCAGGATCGCCGAGTACAGCGCCACCAGCAGCGGATAGGTCCCATGCGTGGTGACGCGCGCGAACAGGTCGGCCAGCCATGTCGAAATGCCCGTGCCCACGATCATTCCGAAGATCACGGCATAGAAAGGAAACTGGATGAGCACGCCGCCCGTTGCAGGCACGGCGTCGGCCACGGCACGAACGAAGTTGCGCGGCTTCCAGTGCAGCAGCAGCCCAACGGTAATAAAGATGAGGTTGTAGGTATTCAGGTCGAGCGCTGCCAGCGCGCCCTGCGGCGAGCTGCGAAAGAAGTCGATCAGATACCAGAGCATCAGCGCGCCGACAAAGATTGTCAGCAGCGGACTGTACTCCAGCCACTCGCCCGGCTTGGTGCGCCGCTCCGCCGTTGGGCGGTCTGACGTCTTCGGTTATGCCAAACTGCTCCGCGGTGCGCGCGTTTTTCTCCGAAGGCGCGGAGAAGTACGCGATCACCACCGACACCACCACCAGCACCGCCGCCAGCGCAAGGCTTTGCGGCAGAAACAATGTCTGACGCAGTGGGATAATGCCCGACACGGCGAACAGCGCCGGAGGAATCGCGCTCTTGGTGGCCATCAGCATGGCAGCCGATGACGACAGCCCCAGCGCCCACGTCGCTCCCAGTCCCAGGTACGCCGCCGCTCCTGCCGCGCGGTAGTCCATGCCTTTCACTCGCCGCGCCATCTCGCGTGTCAGCAGCCCGCTGAAGATCAGGCTCAACCCCCAGGAGATGAGCGACGTCAGCATCGAGAACAGCGCGATCATCGCAATGGCTCCGCGCCCCGTCTTCGGCACGCGCGCCAGCGCCACGATCAGCCGATTCACCAGCGGAGTGGTGGCAACTACGTAGCCGCCGATGATGATCATCACCATCTGCATGGTGAAGGGCACCAGCGTCCAGAAGTTCTTCACGCCCTGCACCGCGAGTTTACCGGGCGGCTGGCGCAGGCACAGGCCGATGAGAAACACGAACAGGATTCCGAGCAGGGCGAAGACCAGCGGATCGGGAAACCAACGCTCGCTCCACTCGGCCAGCCTCAGCCCAAAACGTGCCAGGCCCGATTCGGCGGCCGGCCTCTTTATCTGTTCTGAAGAACTCATGCCGCTCTCTCCTTCCCTGCTACGAGTTACTCCTCCGAAGCAGCCGCAAAGTCTAGCACAGGCGATACAAGCCCGCCATCTACACGCCGTTTCGCGCAGGGCCTTCGGGCATAAGCATGCTCGCCGGCTATATCCCGGCGCGATGCGACTCGCGCCGGTCAAGGCGCTGCACTACGAGTGAGCGAAGCAAGGTGGGAACCTGAGCTTCGCATCGCTTAGTTATTCTTGTGCAGACTCCGGATCCACCCTGCAAAGGTAAGAACAGGGACAGATACGCACTGGGCGGCAGCAGCGCGGTTCGGGAATGAGCGGCACGCCTCGACGGTTGCCTCGACGGAGATAACCACACCTGCGACTCCGCAAGTACAACCAAAATACTTCAGTATGGTTCAAAGTGCGGGAGTACTTTTGATTTCCATCGTGCCTGGCTAAATCGGCCGGTAGAAGTGGACAGCCCCGTCCGCCTTAAGGAGAAGAATGCGATCTTTAACTCTAATCGGACTCATCGTCCTGGCCCTGGGCATATTAGCTTTTTTCGTGCCTATTCCACACAGTAATACTCACGAAGCTAAGGTGGGAGATACTTCCATCGGCATCACGACTCACCACAACCAGAAACTCTCGCCCGCAGTTGGCGGCGTGCTTTGCGCGGTTGGCGCCGTGGTGCTGATAGCGGGCTCCCGCAAACCGGCGTAGCTTATGAGCAAGCCTGCTAACGGATCGCCCGCTAAGCGGCGACGGGCAAAGAAGGCTCCGGCGGACTGGTTTGGCCAGTTTTCTTCGCTGGCTTCCACTTACCTGGGTTCTCGGTGGGCCTTCGCCGGCGCCCTTTCCGTCATCGTCGTATGGGCGATGACGGGCCCCGTCTTTCACTACTCCGATACCTGGCAGCTCATCATTAACACCGGCACGACCATCGTGACCTTCCTGATGGTTTTCCTGATTCAGAACACGCAAAACCGTGACGCGCGCGCCATCAATTTGAAGCTGAACGAACTGATACACGCCATCAGCACCGCCCAGAACCAGATGATCGACATCGAGAAGCTCTCCGACGCGGAGCTGGCCGTACTCTCGCTCCGTTATGAAAAGATTCGCAACGAATACGAGAAACGCACAACGAAGAAGTCGGCGTGAGTTAGAGCTATCAGCTATCAGCCGGACTTACCTTGAACTCTTGGGCTTTGGCTTGCTCTTGCCCTTGAGATTGAGCGCCACGGCAGCACGGATGAGGTCCTTCAAGGCTGCCTCATCGATGCTATCGCCTTCGCGGATGTCGATGGCGCGCCTGACATTCCCCTCGAGGCTGGAGTTGAATAGACGGGAAGGGTCCGGCAACGCCGCTCCCTTGGCAAAGGTCATCTTGACGACGTTCTTGTACGTCTCTCCCGTGCAGACGATGCCGCCGTGGGAGAAGACGGGAGTCCCCGGCGAGGTCGCCCTGGCCCACTTCCACTCTTCGACGATCTCGGGGTCTGCCTCGTGTATGATTTGGCGCACTTTCGCCAGCATCTTCCCGCGCCAGTCAACAAGTTCCTTGATCTTCGCGTCCATTAATGCAGAGGCAGATTTGTTACTGGATGCAGGGGCAGGTTTGGCCGCGACGGGCTTTTTCATGTGCAGCTCCAACACTCGGACTTATTCTAGCCGCTCTCAGCCCCCTTCGCCGGGTGTAAAACGTGACTCAGATCACGAAAAAGTTGAAATCTCGAGTTGGGATGCAGCATATAGATGCCCGACCGCTATCCATAGGAGAACTTATGCCGCCGATTCGAATCGATTTGTGGAAGGAAGTCGCCTGAATACATGAGCAAGCTGGGCGAAATTGTTTATCAGACCATGCGAAGCTACTCGGAATGACCTCGCCCTATAGTGACTCACCGCGCGCCGGCAGATCGGTAATGGTCGCCAGCGACATCTTCGGCGCGGGCTTGACATAGCGCACACACGCCAGGAAGGCAGCCGCCGCAGCAAGCTGTATGGGGAGCGCCGCCACCCGCGAGAGCTCAAATGGAACAACAGGATTGAAATAGAGAGCAATCAGCGCAAAGGCTGCCGCCCACAGGTACTTCTGGCTGCGGAATGCTTCCAGCATCACGAACACAGCTCCGCCGCAGACTACTAATTGAAGCAGAATCTGCGGAACTCCGTGCAATGTCACAGCGGCGGCCAAAACCAGGGCGGCCACGCACATCCATTTCACAATTCTTGAGTACATTTCAACCTCAGTTTAGCTTTGCGCCTCTAGGAGCCCACGGCGTCAGTGCAGATACCAGTCGTGGCACCGTCAGTACAGCACCTGCCGGCTTGTTCTCTGTCTTGTGCTCTGTCTGGGCATGCGATTTCATATCAGCCAGGGTGAGCTGACGTCCGCACACACCGCATGACCACACCAGGCCGGAAAGTGCACCTATCTCGCCGGCGCTTCTGGCTTGCCACTTTTTCGACATTTCACTCTTGCACTCAGGACAAATCATCATCATGACCTCACACCGAGCTGTTCCTTTAGTTATTGGCCAGTTGGAGAGGAGGGCCCAGGGCGCTGGGCTTCAAAGAAAATGCCACATTGCGTGCGAACATAAGCCTCCTGCTGGCAGGTGCGCTAAGAGAGGAGGACTTCAGATAGGCTGACTTAGTTCAGGGGATCTGAAAGAGGAAAGAGACAACTCACTCAGGCTCAAGCCTAGTCCTTTGCTGGGGTGGTGTCAAACTGGAAACAGTGTCGAAGCCCCAACGACCTCCGACGCGGCCGATTGCCCGGAATTTTGGCGGAACCCCCTCTGACATGGCTCGTAAAATCTTGATTCCATTGACCCGGCGAAAATTTTCCCCGCCAAAATCGTGAGCCCGTGAGACTTACAAGCAAAATCCTGATATCAAAGGACTTGTCCCCCAACTGAGCCGACGGAAGGAGAGCCCTCGACGAGCCCAGGACAGGCTGCGGGCGACGAGCAACACCTCTCCGCTCTCCTCGAAGCGAGTTTATGAGTTGTTGAAGCGATCCGCACGCAACCGGTGCGGCGCCGGGGTTACGAAGGTCGCAGAGGTTCCTGGAATGGGGATACGCGTCGGCGGCGGCATAGGTTCGTCTGGCAAACTTGTCGTGACCAAGGACGCCCCCTCAATCAACGGAAGGTTGGACGGGCCACCCTTGGTTGTGCCGGAGAGTGTGATGGCTGTTCGGATGCGCGTCCGCGCCACCCGCCCGCCTTGCCGCCAAATTTTGGGGTGAAACGCCATCGAAAACCCGTGGAACCCCTGTGGAACTGCGGTTTTTCTCCACTTTTCTTGCCTCTGATCGGCCCTGTTTCGGCCCCTATCGCGACAGAGGAGGCCGCCAACAGCCCTCGTACTGCCTCGTGTCGAGGGCAAATTGAGGGCAGTTTGGGGATGGTTTGAGGGCACTTCTTGCCCACTTCGAGCCCCTTTTCGAAGGTTTCAGATGGTTCTCGGGGCCGAAATTTACCGGAGACTGGCCGCGCACTGCGGGATGCTGTGAGCCCGGGGTAGAGCTCAGGGGCGCCCCGAAAAGAACGCCTAGGAAAACACCCAGCCACATCCAGTGGCGGCATAGCTTCGCGGTGGCGAAGCTAGCCACGCGCCAGGACGAAAATCCCCGCCCAACCAACCGAAGGTTGAAGCCTGCCCTGAGCGGAGTCGAAGGGGGCCGCGCGATGCGCTTTACGCTATTCGCGATGCGCGGGCGGCACTATCCAGGCCGCCTCTAGTGACTGTAGATATTGCGAGGCTCGGAATCACCAGAAAACCGACGCCGCGATGGTACGAAAGTAACCGTGCGTGCTCGGTGGCTTGTAACTGCAATGTGCCGCTACGGAAGGATCGTAGCAAACTCCAGCCCAGCGCGGGCCGGGGATTGGTCGAGGTGTGTCCGGGAGGTTCCCCCTTCGTAGGTCCCGCTCATCCCGAACCGAACGGATGAGTGGGGCAATGTAGCTTACATAGTGACGGTGACCGTGGCGGACGACTCCACGGGAGTCCACCCATCCCATTCGAAACGAAGAAGCAGAACGTACTGGCCCGGCTCGGGGAACAGGGCAGCGCCGAGCGGCCACTCGATCGCTGGTGTGGTATCGCCCGGCGGCAAGAGGTCCCACTTTGCGGGCACCACGCTGTTGCCCAGTGCCAGGTCGAAGGCCGGGGACGGCTCCCCGTTGACCAGGAGTTGGGTCGCGTACAGATGCGGGTCAACCGCTTCGTCCGATGTGTTAGTTGCGACGAGGCCAATGCGGAAGCGATCACGCTCGCTCATGGACAACTGAGTGGGGGCGGCCAGCAGGCGAATTGTGATGGGGCTCTTCATCCATTCAGGTAGTGATGAGTTCTTGTTTGTTGCTCAGGCTAGGGGGAGCACAGCGGCTCCCCACAAAGCCTAAGCACCGAGTCAGCCAAACCATTGATCCAAGCCAAACACCTGGCCTCCCGCTCGCCGCTCCGCGACTCCACTCATGTGGAGGCGCCCGCTTTGGTGATGGTCATGGTACCGGCGGCATTCATGGTGAAGGTCTGGGTTGTTGTGGTGAAATTGCGGCCACTGGACGTGCTTTCTCCGTCAAGGATGTATCGGTTGGGTATGTCCCAATGGTATGCCCCATCCGAGTAGGGACCAGCCGTCGAATGCCAAGCGCAATGGTCGTTTGCGGCGTTGTGTGGTCCCGCTTCCATAACATTGCTGTCATTGACGAGCGCGTAGTAAGAGTTCGGGTTATGGTGAAGCGTCGTTGCACTGTACTTTGTGAAGAAGCCGCTGATGCCGGAGCCCGGTCCGGGCACCTCGAGCCACTGAATCGCTCCCAGACAGACGTCGGTGGGACCGAAGGTCACCTCGGTTAACATACAAGCCCCGCCAGCCCCAACCAACGTCGAATGGCTGCCGACGTTCCTCATCGAGATCGAACTGGGTGGGACGACCGTTATCGTCTTAGTGGCGGTTTGCGTACCGACGGTGAGAGTGATAGTCGCGGTCGTGTCCGAGGTTGTTGCGGGCGCTGCCCAACGAAACGTCGATGATCTCGCCCCCGTGGTCGTTCCTATGCTGGCGCTCCAGGTTCCAGCCGCGCTACCAGTAAAGTCGACCTGCTCGCCGACGCCTACCCGTGTGCGGGTATTGGCGGCTCCCGACGGGGCCGCCTTCACGGTTGCACTGGCTATGGTGGGGGCTGGCGGCGTTGGCGTTGGCGTTGGTGTCGGCGTTGGTGCTGGCGTCGGCGCTGGTGTCGGTGTCGGCGTTGGTGCTGGTGTTGGTTTTGGTGTTGGCGTCGGGGTCGGTGTTGGCGTCGGGGTTTGCGTTGGAGTTGGTGTCGGCGTTGGTGTCGGGGTTTGCGTTGGAGTCCCGTTTTCACCGATGGGGCCCTCCAGCTCTTGTCCGGCGTCGACGGCAGTGGATCCCGAACCCTGCGACGGAGGTGTGAGCGTTGAGTGCTCAAGTGGCCCGTTTCGAAGGGCTAATGCTGGATTTCGCGATAAGTTTTCTGCGACGCAATCGCCCGTAGGAACCGAAGCATCCGGCCTCGCTGTCCGTCCCTCAGACAAGCGTTGCATCGCTTGACTCCAGATTGCGCGCTGCGCATGCACGTCAAGATCTGCCTGACGCTGTGAGCCGGGTTCCGTGGTCTTAGACCGAGCACTGCCTGGAGATACGTGCGTTTGCGGTTCACTCGGCTTTTGTGCAAAGGTTCGCATACCCATCTCCTGTTTAGTCCCAACAACGCAGGCTGCGCGGAGCGGCGCGGCACACACCTGCCCTCACTTAGGACGCTTGCAGCAGGACGGCATCTTATCACACAACAGAACGAAGCCGGGTCAGCGGCGGTACTGTCGGGTGGCCCACATTTGCCTTCGGTTTGTTCAGTCTCATGACATCCTTTCCACAATGTCCCGGGACATCCTTTACACTCCCGCGCGAGCCTAGCAAGGGCGGGAGTAAGACAGGATGCCTTGGAAGACGATGGATGTACGTGAGCAGCGGGTGCAGTTCGTGGTAGCGGCGTCGCGGCGGGAGAAGTCGTTGTCGGCGCTATGTGAGGAGTTCAACGTTTCCCGGCCGACCGGTCGGTTGTGGCTGCAACGCTATCGGGAGCAGGGGATCGGCGGCATCGCCGAACGCAGCCGCGCGCCACAGCATCGGCCGACGCAGACGCCCGCGGGGTTGGAGGCGCAGGTGGTCGAGCTGCGGCGGCAGTATCCCGACTGGGGTGCGCGCAAGCTGCAGGTGCTGTTGGCGCGCGCGGGGCTGGGACTGACCCGCAGCACCATCCATCGTATTCTGCTGCGGCAGGGTCTGGTGCGGGAGCAGGATCGGCATGCCGCGGCGGTGCAGCGTTTCGAACGCAGCCAGCCCAATGAGCTGTGGCAGATGGACTTCAAGGGTCCGCTGCGGCGGGCCGACGAGACCGGGCCGCTGTCGGTTCTCGACGACCACAGCCGCTACCTGATTGCGTTGCGGGCGATGGAAAGTCTACGCGGCGAAGCAGTACGCGAGCAACTGGAAGGGGCCTTCACGCAGTGCGGGGTGCCGGAAGCGATGCTGATGGATCACGGCACGCCGTGGTGGAGCATGCGTTCGGGTGGAGGCCTGACGAACTTATCGCTGTGGCTGATGCGGCAAGGGATCCAGTTGCACTGGAGCGGGATACGGCATCCGCAGACGCAAGGTAAAGTGGAGCGCTTTCACGGTTGCTTACAGCGGGCGGTGGATCGGCGAGTCGGGGGCGAGGCACTGGGGCAGCAATGGCTGGATGAGTACCGCTGGGAGCACAACCAGGTGCGACCGCACGAGGCGCTGGGGATGGCGACGCCGGCCAGTTGCTGGCATGCGAGTGCGCGCCGCTACGATCCCCATCCGGTGGCCTATGAGTATGAGCCGGGAGCGTGGGTGCTGAAGGTGGACTGCCAGGGCAAACTCGATGTGGGCGGGCACAAGTGGCAGATTAACCGTGCCCTGCGCGGCGAACGGGTGCAGCTGATACGAATCGAAGAACGGGTGCAGGTGTATTACTGTCGCACCCTGATCCGGGAACTCGACTTCGCCAGCCAGCGGTCCACGATCGTGAACCGCTGGCTGGCAGACTGAGTTCTATACAACAACTGTAAAGGATGTCCCGAGACACTTTGGAAAGCATGTCCTGGGACTAGACACTCGGTTGGCAAATGTGGGGTTTCGTTTATAGCGTGAACGTGTACGTCGTGCTTCTCTTCGATTCGAGCTGCAGGTGTCTCCCCCTTGTCTGCCCAGTTGAGGATCGGGTGGGAGCCGACGCGAAAGGCTCGATCAACCCGCCCTGATGACATGGAGCCTTTCTCGGCTTATGCTTTAGAAGACGGGGTATTGCCCGTGACTGTGACCATTCAATTGTCGGACGAGCAGGCAGCCGCCTTGCAGGCGCGAGCCGCGGAGGAGGGTCTGACTGTCGATGCCTGGCTGCAACGGCTTGCCGAGCAGTACGCCCAGTCCGAGCTACCCGCAGCGCAGGAAAAATCCAACTGGCCCGTATGGGAAGTTGTTTCCAAGCGGATGCAGACCCTGTCGCCGGAAGTTTTTGAGCGCCTGCCCCAGGATGGAGCAAGCGAACACGATCATTACCTGTACGGCTCCCCAAAACGAAACAAACCCCTCCCTACAGCTTCACCCTTCTCAACCTAAGCGCGTTCGTAATCACTGACACGCTGCTGAAGCTCATGGCTGCGGCGGCGATGATGGGAGATAAAAGAAGACCGAATTTGGGATAGAGGATGCCGGCGGCGATAGGGACTCCGACCGAGTTATAGACAAAGGCGAAGAAGAGGTTCTGCTTGATGTTGCGCATGACGGCGTGGCTGAGGCGGCGGGCGCGTACCAGGGCGCGCAGGTCTCCTTTGAGCAGCGTGATGCCCGCGCTCTCCATGGCAACGTCGGTGCCGGTAGCCATGGCGACGCCCACGTTCGCCTGCGCCAGCGCGGGAGCGTCGTTGATGCCGTCGCCCGCCATCGCGACCGTAGTTCCCTGCCCCTGGAGCTTCTTGATGACATCGGCCTTGTGATCGGCCAGCACTCCGGCGAAGAAGTCGCGTGATGCCCAGCTTGCGCGCGACCGCTTGCGCGGTGGTTTCGTTGTCGCCGGTGAGCATGACCACGCGCAGTCCCGCGCGCTGAAGGTCGCGTACCGCCTCGAGTGCTTCGGGTTTGATGGGATCAGCGATGCCCAGCAGCCCTGAGGGCCGGCCATCGACCACGGCGTAGACGACGGTCTGGCCGTCGCGGCGAAGGGCGTCTGCGCGTTCGCGCACCCAGGTTAGCCCAGAGGATGGGCGAACCTGGGGCACCTGATCATCCTGAGGCGACCGTTCGTCATCCCACCCTTTCCCAACAGATGGGAAAGGATGGGGCACCCGGGATTCGTCTTTCACGGAAGTGATGTCGTCAGGCGACCGTTCCTCATCCCACGTGGGCCCAACGGAAGGGCTCACATGGGGCACCCGTACATTTTGATGAAATAGATGTCCTTCGACTCCGTTCGGCTGCGCCTCACTGCGCTCAGGATGACAATCGGGATTTTTGTTCGCATCGGCGGACTCATCCAGGAAAATGCCGAGTTCTTCCAGAAGGCGATCATTTCCGGCGGCGACTTCGTGTCCGCCAACTACGCCGATGACGCCTTTGCCGGTGAGCGAGCGGAAGCCGTCGGCCGGGATAAGCTGAACACGGTTGGCAAGCGCCGCTTCGACGATGGCCGCGCCCAGCGGATGCTCGCTGCCGCGCTCCAGGCTGGCGACGAGCTTGACGATGCTCTCTTCGGTCTCGCCGCTGAAGGCGACGACCTCCTGCAACTCGGGCTTGCCCTGTGTGAGCGTGCCTGTCTTGTCGAGCGCGATGGTCGTGACCTTGTCGAACGTCTCAAGCGCCTCGGCGTTCTTGATGAGGACCCCTGCACGCGCGGCGCGGCCTGTGCCCACCATGATCGCCATCGGCGTGGCGAGCCCCAGCGCGCATGGGCAGGCGATGATGAGCACTGCGACGGCGTTGACCACAGCGTTGGCCAGTCGCGGCTCGGGGCCGTAGATCAGCCAGACAACAAATGTCACGACCGAAACGGTCAGCACCGCCGGCACGAAGAAGGCGGCCACGCGATCGGCGAGCCGCTGAATAGGCGCGCGGCTGCGCTGTGCGGCGCTTACCATCTGCACGATCTGCGCCAGCATGGTGTCGCTGCCGACACGCTCGGCGCGCATCAGCAGCCATCCCGTGCCATTGACGGTTGCGCCGATCACCTTGTCGCCCATGCGCTTCTCGACCGGGATGGGCTCGCCGGTGATCATCGACTCGTCGACCGCGCTGAGGCCATCGATCACCGTACCGTCCGTAGGAATCTTCTCGCCCGGACGCACGCGCAGCTTGTCACCGGCCTTCACCTGGTCGAGCGGAACATCGTACTCGCTGCCGTCGTCCTGCATGATGCGCGCCAGCTTTGGAGAGAGATCGAGCAGCGCGCGGATGGCCTAGCCGGTGCGGCTGCGGGCTTTCAGTTCGAGGACCTGGCCCAGCAACACGAGGGCGATGATGGCCGCCGCGGCTTCGAAGTAGACCTCCGGCTGGCCGCCGTGCGTGCGCATGGTGTCGGGGAAAATTTGCGGGAGGGTGGTCGCGACCGCACTATAGATGTAGGCCACGCCCACACCGAGCGCGATGAGGGTGAACATGTTCGGGCTGCGGTGCTTCACCGAGGCCCAGCCGCGTTGGAAGAACGGCCATCCGGCCCAGAGGACGATCGGAGTTGCGAGCGCGAACTCGATCCATGAGCCCAAGCGCGGCGACACCGCGTTCATCAGCGGCCCGACGTGCGGCAGCATCCGCAACATCATCGGCAACATGGCCAGCGCGAGTAGCGGGATGCCAAGTACGACGCTCCACGAGAAGCGGCGCGTCATGTCACGCAGCTCAGGATTTTCTTCCTCGGCGGCGACGGTGCGCGGCTCCAGCGCCATGCCGCAGATCGGGCAGAAACCCGGCTCCGGGCGCACGATCTCGGGATGCATGGGGCAGGTCCACTCGGTGCGAGTCGCAGTGGCGACGGGCGTTTCCGGCTCCAGCGCCATGCCGCACTTGGGACACGGCACGGGCTTCGACTCGCGCACCTCGGGACACATGGGGCAGACCCACACAGTGCCGGCGGGAGTCGCAGGCACCGGTTTTGCCGCTGATGCGGCAGCTTGCCTCTCAGGCTGCCGAGCGAGGCCGGGCGTCGCTCCGCCGATGGTGACTACCGTGCTCGCTCCCATGCCGCCCGGCTTGTGCGTTGGCGCGAGATACTTCTGCGGATCGGCCTGGAACTTCTCGGCGCATCCCTTGCAGCAGAACTGATAGAGCTTGCCGGCGTGCTCGATGGAGGCTGCCGCCTTCGCGGGGTCGACACTCATGCCACAGACCGGGTCGCGCTCGATCTTGCAGACCGCGCCCATCTGCGTCGGCGCTTCGTTGTGCATTCCACCCGGCTTATAGGACGCCGAAAGATATTTGCCCGGGTCGGAGACGAACTTGTGCATGCATCCCGGCGAACAGAAGTAATAGGGTTCGCCATTGTGCTGTGCCCGCCCACGCGCCTTGGCCGGGTCAACGGTCATGCCGCAAACCGGGTCGAGCACGGTGGTATTTGTCGAGACCTGCGAATTTGTATCGGTGTCGCTCATCGCGCCTGATAAGCTGCTCCTTACCTCATTCTTACACCTTTATTCGGAGGTTGTGATGACGACTGTGGACGTGATGTTTCGCTATGGCATGACGCCCGGGGAGAGCGAGATGGCGGCCATGGCGCAGTTCAACGATGTGTACGGCATCCGCCGCGTGCGGATGAACGAAAAAGAAAAGACCATCCTGGTGGAATACGACGCCACCCGCCTCACCGATGATGCTGTCGAGAAGCTGCTGCGCAGCGCGGGGCTGGACATCCGCGAGAAGCTGGCCCTGGCGTAGGCGTTTCGCTGATATGGGGATCCTTCGACTGCCGCGCCGTCAGTTCTAAGAAGGGGGCGGGATAACCCTCTGCGTTTCGGTGGTTTCATGCCAGGCAGGGATTCCGAAACGCACTCAGGGACGTTATCAGAAAGGTATGTTCACCTCGGAATAACTGCCGGGTGTTGCGGCATTCACGGTGGCAGCGATCTTCCGAACGTGACGTTGCACGATACGCCATTGCGAATTTCCCAGCACTACAATTGCAATTGTGCGCGTCTGCAAATTCTGCTGCGCCGCTATATTCTTGTCGGTCGTCAAGAATACTTCAAATCCGGCTTCCTCGGCGGCTTTCAGTAACTCCCCGTTAGCGAGCTTGTCCCACCCGGCATCCTTTGCCTTGGTCACGGCGTGGCCTCCGAGGAACGGGATAAGCGGCGCGGGCGTGCCCTGATCAAAGAGAATGCGCATCAGCGGACGTTACCGAATGGGCAGCGGGCGGCGGAGCTTCGAGACTGCGGGCCGCAAACTCGAGCACGGCGACGATCTGCTCCCGCGTCACGTCGAACCACTCCATGATTTCCTCGATACTCGCGCCGGATTCGAGGTTCTCGAAAACTGTGGAAACCGGCATACGGGTGTTCTTGAACACCCATGCGCCGCTCACCTTGCCGGGGACGCTTTCCACCGCGGGGCATTGGGACCAATCGAGCATTGCCATTTTCTTAGCCCTCTTCATCGTAGGTTACCACGCGGTTTTTTCGCGCCGATTCGTCCCACAGCCATAAAAGGGGCCACCCGCCGTTGGGAGCTCTGGCCGAGACTCCCTACAGGTGACCCCATGCGCCACTTCGTCTGCCTACGTCAACGCACTCGCCAACCGAAAGTTGCGCCCGACCAGAGAAAAGTCCGACGGACAGATTCTCCGGCTCCTCGGCGCGCACGATCCCGATACCCGACGCCGAAACCCGATACCGGCGCTCACTTCTCTTCCGCGAAGCGCCGGAAGAAGCTGTTGCTGTTCCAGCTTGGCGGCTGAGGGGCGTTGGCGACTTCCAGCGCGATATCGGTCATGATGTCCTCGAACTTGCCCGCCGCACTCAGGTCCACCGGCTGCTGCAAGTCGTCCGAAGGGGCGTGATAGCGCTCGTGCAGCCACTTCATCGCCGTGGCTTCCTCCGGACTGCCCTTGGTGTAGCCCACCTTCATGGCCAGCGACGGCACGCCCTGCTTGATGAAACTATATTGATCGCTGCGTATAAATATGTTGCGCAGCGGCTCGGGATCGGCCTGCACCTCGACGTCGTTCTTCTTCGCTGCCTCGCGCGCGTCTTCGCCGAGGGTCGATTCGTCGAGGCCGTACACGGTCACGAGCTTCAGCGGGATGATCGGCAGGAACATGTCGGTGTTCAGATCGGCGACGATGTCTTTCTTCGGCACCGTGGGTTTGCTGGCGAAGTACCGTGACCCGAGCAGTCCTTTCTCTTCCGCCGTCAGGAACAGGAACAACAGCGAGCGTTTGGTCTTCACGCCGCCGGCGTGCAGCCGGTTGGCAATGTCGAGCACCAGCGCCGAGCCCGCGGCGTTGTCCATCGCGCCGTTGTAAATCTTGTCGCCGTTAATCGGCTCGCCGATGCCAAGGTGGTCGAGGTGCGCGGACAGCACCACATACTGCGCCGCCAGGTGTGCATCGGATCCCGGCAGCTTGGCCACGATGTTCGCCGATGCCACCTTCTTCGTAATGAGCTTGGTCTTCGCCTGGATGCTCACAGTGAGCGGAAACGTCGGCAGGGGCTTGCGCTCTTTGCCCAGCACTTCAATATCAGCAAACCTGTGCCCTGATCCGTCGAAGAGTTCCTCGGCGAATTCCGGGTTCCACGTCACCGCCAGGCCAATTCCCTTCCAGTCGTTGAACATCGGGTCGGCCAGCGACATGCTCGGGCGAGTGCGCGCCAGCTTCATGCGGCTCCAGGGAATGTCCATGGCCGCGGGATTGGGAATAATGATGTAGCCGACCGCCCCGGCTGCGCGCAGCTCTTTCGCGCGCTCCGTCGAGGACTGATAGTGCGACGCCAGCGCCGCTGACATGTCCTCGGGCGAGCCGCTGAAGATCACGGCGACCTTGCCCTTCACGCTCAGCCCAGCGTAATCGTTGTAGTTCTTCTCCGGCACGTTCAGCCCGTAGCCGACGAACACCAGTTGTGCGTCGGTCTCGGGAGCGAGGTCGACGCGCGTGCTGAACATAGCTTCGTCCCCGAGCGTGACCTTCTGCGGTTTGCCGTCACGCACCAGCGCCAGGCTCGAAGCGGACTCGTCGATCTGCCGGCTGACGAGCTTCACCGGCTGGTAGTAGCCTTTGCTGCCCGCAGGCTGGAGCCCGTCTTTCTTCAGCTGATCGACAACATATGCTGAGGCGCGCTGCAATCCCGGACTGCCGGTTTCGCGACCTTCCATGTTGTCGTCGGCGAGGACTTTGACGTACTCCCACCAGCTCTTGCCGTCAAAGGCAGGAGTGGCTTGCGCCAAGCCAAGTTGTGGTAAGCAGAGCGAGACGAACAGAAAAACGATCGCAGAACGTTTCAACGCAGCAACCCTCGAAGAGACATTGCAGCCATTCTCGCGCAAGCAATGCAAAGGCACAACCCGGAAGGCGGCAGCCGATGCCTCAACCGGAAGCTATCAGCTATCTCATAAATTGCGTTTGCAAGGGCACCGCTTCAGCCGTGCCGTAAAGAGCGACGAAATGTTGGGCTTTAGCCCCGGAGGGATTCTGCCTCGCCATTAATGAGATGGCTTAGATACTTCTGGTTTTAGCCAGAGGAAGCGCTCGCCTCCGCCGCGACTGCTTGTTCTCTCTTCGCCTCTTGTTCGCGCATACGCTCCTTCAGGCTCTCATAGATTGGTTTGGTGTCGAGCAGCATGGCTACCACGATCGCTACCAGCGAAGCGCACAGCATGCCCAGGGTTATGTTGCCGAGGCCAGTCATCTCGACGATGAGCACGATTCCGGTGATCGGGGCGCGGACTGCCGCTGAGAATACGGTTGCCATTCCTGCTACGGCGAAAGCAACCGGAGAGATACCCAAATGCGGATGGACGATGTTGAGCAGCCCGCCAAACAGCGCACCGAACGAGGCCCCCAACAGCAGCAGCGGCGCGAACAGGCCTCCTGGCGTGCCCGCCGCGTACGATCCCGAACCAATGAGAAAGCGCAGCACAAAAATAATAGCCAACAACGGGATCGCCCGGTGCCCCAAAAGTATCGCCTGCGTCAAGCTATCGCCGCCGCCCACCAGGCGAGGTGCAAACCAGCCAATCACTCCGATCGCCGCCCCAATCAGCCCTGCTCGCCACACTGAGGTTCGCATGGAGAACTTATCCAGCCGGCGCAGCAGACGAACCAGGGTCCAGTTGTACAAAGCGCCCAGAGCACCCAGCAGCAATCCCAATCCGACAAATGGCCACAGGGGATAAACCGGATTCAGATTGAGGGGCATCACCGTGAAGTCGAAGTGATTGCCCAGCATCAACCGCACGACCCACACCGCGACCGTGGCCGCGGCAAACGTTGCCACCACCAGCATCGGCGTGAAGCGCAGAGTCAGCTCTTCAAATACGAAGATGGAACCGGCGATGGGAGCGTTGAAGGCCACGGCCAGTCCGGCGCCAGCTCCCGCCGCCTCCAGCACCCTGACGTCTTCGCCAGTCTTCATAAGCAGGCGCGAGGTCAGTATGGCGAGCGAGGAGCCCATTTGGACCGTCGGGCCTTCGCGGCCCAGCGCCAGGCCGGAGCCGATCGCGAGCAAGCCGCCAACAAACTTGACCGGCAAAACCGCCGGACCGGCCGGCTTGACCTCGCCCGCAAAGACAGCCTCCACGCGCTGCACGCCGCTGCCTTCAGCTTCCGGTGCGAAGCGGACCACCAGGTAGCGTGCCACCAGCGCACCGATCAACCCCAGCGTGAGCGGCGCCAGCCATCCCACATATGGCGAGCCGTGGGCCCACACGATCAGCATGTCCCGCCACCGCTCGGCCGCGATGAGCAGTGCCTGGAACAGTCCTCCGACAATTCCGATCAGCACTCCGGCAACTATGCTGGCGAGTGATATACGAAGGACGCGTGAGGTCAAGACCATGATAGAGGCACAGGAAGGGCCCGTGTTTGCCGACCAGTGAGTCTAGAACGTAGCAGCGACGGCCCGCAACTGCGGGGATGCCGCCTCATAACAGCGGTTTACACCGGGAACACCGGGAAGAATAGGTCAGGAGCAGCGCTTTCTCGGTGACGTCTGCTATGTCCGTGGTCGATGTTTTATGGCCACACTACCGCGCGAGACCGCGTCCGCTCCTCCAGCCAGAAACGAAACCGAAACCTGCAGTGGCTTAGACCGTGGAGTCAATGAGCCTAAGACGACCGACAGCCACCTCAAGAGTGCTGGAACAGGAGCAGCCCGCCTGACGGCTGCCAGCGAGTCCGCAAGGCGGAGGACTTAGTCTTAGCCCAGCGTGCACCCAGCGCTGCGCCTCCGGCTCCGCGCCGGGCTAAGCTGAGTCGCCCTTACGGGCTAAGCTCTTACCGCTCTCGCACTCTGCGCCTCCAAGAAATGGGCCGCGAAGTGTGCTGACGCTTTGCTCGGGGTTTGCGCCCGGTGTTAAACTCATGCACGTCTGGGCCATCTCAAGCGGGAGTAACTCAGTGGTAGAGTCACGGCTTCCAAAGTTAAGGCGTTTGAAGGCGTCTGAGCCTGCCCCAAAACAAACCGTTTTTCGGGAGTAACTCAGTGGTAGAGTCACGGCTTCCCAAGCCGTTGGTCGCGGGTTCGATCCCCGTCTCCCGCTCCATTTTCTTTCTTCTCTTTTCTGTCGTTCTTAGCACAGCGACATCAGCACGAAGCAAAGCAGCAGCGCCTAAGGCTGACGTTTACGTCTCTCCTGATCGAACGTTCGTAGCCAAGGTCATTCCGAGCGGCAAGGAGAAAGGAAACGAGCGCGCCGAGAGCACAGTTGACGTGCAGAGCGCTGATGGAAAGCGATCTTTTGCTTACGACTTTTCGTCCGACGATGGCGAGCACGGGTATGGCGTGGACGCCGCGCAATGGACGCCCGATTCAGACTTCTTTGTATTGCGAATGCGGAATTCTGGTGGGCACTCGCCGATGAATGCGCCCATTATCTTCTGGTCGAGGCGCAACCACAGCTTCTACAACCTGCAGAACTACACTGGTGACATCCTTTTCTCTCTTACGGGGGACGATCTGCAAATTAGTACTTGGCCTGACATGAAAGCGGTCACGCTCTCGCTGACAAATCTAAAGCCCGAAGACGCTGTTCCACTCAAATTCGAGAAGTAGTCGCCGGCTTTTCGGCGAAGAAGCTTCTCCCGTGGTTTTCCTTGCCGAAGATCAGCAACAGCGCCAGCCCGGCGATCACCACCAGTTCAAATGAGGTCAGCGCCCAAGCGTAGCCCAGGCGATCGCGCAGAGCAAACTCCACCGTCGGGGTCGAAGCAGCGAGCAGAATTCCAATCTGATAGGTAAACCCGGGCAGCAATCCGCGTACCGCATGTGGCGAGAGTTCGTTCAGGTGGACAGGAATGATTCCCCACGCGCCTTGCACGCCAACCTGCATGACAAACGCCGCCATCGCCAGCAGCAAAGTTCCGCTGCCGAAGGCCCACGCGGGCATGATGGCCAGCGACACAACCAGCGCAGCCAACATGCTGTAGCGGCGGCCCAGCTTCTCCGACATCAGTCCGAAGATGACGGCCCCGGTCAGCGCTCCGAGGTTATAGAAGATGGTGATGTAGGCGACGACATTCGCGCAAGATGCCGTGCTGGTGCTTCAGGAAGTCGGGATACAAATCCTGCGAGCCGTGCGACAGGCAGTTCATCAGGAACATGAGCGCGATCATGTACAGCGCCAGCCCTTTGTGCTGCCAGGCGATGCGCGGGCCATCAATGGTGCGCGCCACGCGATGCTGCTCCCACGCCTCCGACTCAGGGACCTTGGTGCGGATGTAGAGCGCCAGCAGGGCGGGAAGCGCTCCGGCCCAGAACATGGCGCGCCAGCCGAAGTCCGGAGAGAAGCTCGGCAGAATTACGCGGGCTGCGACCGCTGCCAGCAGGTAGCCGATGGCGTAGCCGCTTTGCAGGATCCCGGACAGCACGCCGCGCCAGCGAACCGGCGCGTGCTCCATGGCAAGCGATGCGCCTACGCCCCACTCGCCGCCCATGCCGATGCCGAACAGCATCCGCAGGATGAAGAAGACCGTAAAGTTGGGCGCGAAGCCGCAGAGCAGCTCGATGACGGAAAAGAAAATGACGTTCGCCATCAGCGGGCGGCGGCGGCCGTAGCGGTCGGCCATCATGCCGAACATCAGCGCACCAAAAGGGCGCATCGCGAGGGTCGCGGTAATGCTGAGGACGATGTCGGCCTTGCGCACGTGAAAGTGCTCGGCCAGGATATCGAGCAGGAAGATGACGACAAAGAAGTCGAAGGCGTCGAGCGTCCAGCCCAGAAATCCGGCGGTGACGGCGTGCCATCGGTCGGAACTCGCCTGCGCGGGACGTTGGGGCGTTGGCCATCGTGTGCGAGAGAAGGTAACAGATGGGCGCGGTGACGGCAATGCGCGAGTGTATCCTTTTCTAAACCGATGACCGAGCGCCTGTATTACACCGATCCGTTCCTACAGATCTTCGAAGCCCACGTGCTTGACGTGCGCGCGACGGCGAACGGCACGGCAGTCGTGCTTGACCGCTCCGCGTTCTACCCCACCAGCGGCGGCCAGCCCTTCGACACCGGATGGCTAGGATTGTTTCCTGCCGAGCGACAAGCCGGAGATTCGCGTGATCAACGTCGAAGAGGACGAGGCCACCGGCGAGGTGCTGCACTACGTGGAAGACGCGTCGAAGCTTGCGGCGGGCGACGTGATCGAGGGCGCGATCGACGCGGAACGTCGTCGCACGATCACCGCCAGCAGCACTCGGGCCAGCACGTATTGTCGGCGGCGTTCGAGCAGCTCTACGACTTTGCGACCGTCTCGTTCCATATGGGCGACGAGAGCTGCACCATCGATCTCGCGACTGATGCGGTTACCCCGGCGCAGCTCGCCGCCGCCGAGAAGTTGTCCAACGAAATCATCTTCGAAGACCGGCCAGTGGAGATTCGCTTCGCCACTCCCGATGAAGCCCGCGCCATGGGCGTGCGCAAGATTCCAGCGGCCGACCGCGAAAAACTGCGCCTGATAGACATCGCCAACTTCGACCTGAACGCCTGTGGCGGGACGCACGTGCGCAGCACCGGGCAGATCGGCTCGGTCCTGCTTCGTAAGACGGAAAAGGTCCGGCAGGGTGTGCGGGTTGAGTTCGTCTGCGGCCTGCGGGCGGTGGCAACTGCGCGGCGCGACTTCACGACGCTGACCGAGGCTGCCGCCGTGTTCTCCACGCACGTCTACGAGCTGCCACAGCAGGCGCGCAAGGTGCTCGACGAGGCGAAAGCGGCGCAAAAAGTGCAGTCGAAGCTGCTGGAAGAAGTGGCGGAATTGCAGGCGGGAAAGTTCCTGCAATCCGCAACTGAACTTTCATCGGGCGCGAAGCTGGTGGTGCAATACTTTGCGGATCGCGACCTGGCATTCATCAGGATGCTGGCGCAGAAGATCGCGCGCGCGGGACAGTCGGTAGCTTTACTCAGTTGCGGAGGATCGCAACCGTCGCTGGTCTTCGCGCAGAGCTCCGGCCTGCCCTACGACATGGGCGGCCTGATGAAGCAGCTGCTGGCCAAGCTGGGCACGCGCGGCGGCGGCAACAAAGACATGGCGCAGGGCGGCGCGCCCGACACGGACCGGGCCGAGCGGGCGATTGTGGAAGCTGCGGAAGGGCTGAGGTCGAGTGCTTCGAAAACATAGGGGTCCTTCGACTCGTCCCCCTCGTTTGGCTCGGCGTCCTCGCTCAGGATGACAGATGTTTATAGAGATCTGAAATCTGAAACCTGATACCTGAATGGACCAGAAGCTCATTCTCGTCACGCTGCTGATACGGCTGGGCGTTGCTGCGGCCATCAGCAGCGTGCTGGTGCGGGCGCGGCGTTTCCGCGTGTTGCTCTTCCGCGAAGAGCGCACACTGGGCGAGAAGCTTGAGATTGTGCTGATCGTCAGCACTCCGCTGGCGCTGGGCGTGCTGGTGCGCTGGTGGGTGCGCAACTTCTACGCGGCGGACATAGCCTTCGAAGGCTCAATCCTGATGGGCGTCATCGGCGGCCGCCTGGTCGGGCTGCTGGGCGGTGGGCTCGTTTCGCTGCCCTCAATGCTGATCGCGCACGAATGGCTGTCGTTACCGGTGAATGTGCTTGCCGGCGTGCTGGCCGGACTGCTGCGCCATCTCTCCTCTGAGCGCGAAGCCATCTGGTCGTTCTCGCCGCTGTTCGATCTCAGCATCTGGCAGTGGGTCCGGCGCAGCATACGACGCTCGTTCATCGACTGGCAGACCTCATTCTTCATCCTGATCATTGGCCTGGAATTCTTTCGCATTCATCTTCACCGCACCTGGCCGCGGCGCCTGTTTGCGCTCGATTCCCCAAACTGGGCCGTCGAGCTCGCCATCTATGCCGGCACGGTGATGACGGTCGCCATCCCTCTCAAGGTGCTTAATAACGTTCGCATTGAGATGAAGCTGGAGCAGCAGGAGCGCCTGCTGTTGCAGGCGCGTATGGCGGCGCTGCAGAGCCAGATCAATCCGCACTTCCTGTTCAACACGCTGAACTCCGTGGCCTCGCTGGTGCGCGGCGATCCCGATTCGGCGCGCGAGATGATCGTCAAGCTGGGGAACATCCTGCGCCGCCTGCTGCGCAAGGGCGATGCCTTCGTGCCGCTGAAGGAAGAGATCGAATTTCTCGACGACTATCTCGACATCGAAGTGGTGCGCTTTGGCCGCGACAAGCTGCGCGTCCATAAAGAGTTGGATCCTGCGTCGCTAAGTCACCATGTACCCAGCATGATTCTCCAGCCGCTGGTGGAAAACGCCATCAAGCATGGGCTCGCCGACAAGATCGACGGCGGCAACATCTACATCCGCAGCCGCTGTACGGCGCAGCGCGTGATCCTTGAGGTGGAGGACGACGGCGTGGGAATGGTAGCTTCGGGAGAAAGCTCCGGCACCGGGATTGGAATGCTGAATGTCTCCGAGCGGCTGCAAGTCGTATATGGAGATACGGCGGAGATCAACGTCGAAAGCCAGCCTGGCAGCGGCACGCTTGTCCGGCTGATGTTGCCAATCTTGCAAGCGGAAGAGATGGGCGGGTCGGTGGCCGGCGCAATTTACGAGGCGCGCTCCAGCACTTCGCGATAGAAATCCTCATACTTGGGAATGATGCGGCTGGCGCAAAACCGCGCCTGAGCGCTCTGCCGGGCGCGCTGCCCCATCTCGCGCAGCTTGGTTTCGTCGCTCAGGACTTCGATGGCATAGCGCGCCATGGTTTCTACGTCGCCCACATCGGCGAGGAACCCGGTCTTGCCGTGGTCGATCACTTCCGGCACGCCGCCCGCATTGGTCGCGATGGGCACCACCTCGCAGGCCATGGCTTCGAGCGCAGCGAGTCCGAACGATTCCAGCTCGCTTGGCAATAGCAACACGTCGGCCAGCGGCAGCTTCTCATGGATGCGGTCCTGCTTGCCCAGAAAGTCGACCTGCTTGTGGATTCCCTTCTCCACCGCCAGCCATTCGGCGCGCGAGCGCTCGGGACCATCGCCGATCATCAGTAACCGGGCGGGAATTTCCCGCAGCACGCGATCAAAGATCTCAATCACATCGGTCAGGCGCTTCACCGGTCGGAAGTTGGACAGGTGCACCAGAAGCCTCTCGTCGGGCGAGGCGTATTCCGAGCGCTTCTGCATCACTTCGTCGGTGCGATGGTACAGGTCGCAGTTGACGAAGTTCGGAATCACCTTGATCGGCGTCTGCACATCAAAGACTTCTACGGTTCGTTCCTTAAGATACTTCGAGATTGACGTGACACCATCGCTCTGTTCAATGGAGAAGCGGGTAATCGGCAGATACGAAGGATCGGCGCCCACCAGCGTGATGTCGGTTCCGTGCAGAGTGGTCACAAACGGCAGCTTGCGCCCCTGGCGGCGATGGTCGCAGGCCAGCATCTGGCGCGCCAGCATTGCGCTTACCGAATGCGGAATCGCATAGTGAACGTGCAGCAGGTCGAGGTCGTAGATTTCTGCGACCTCCGCCATGCGCGTGGCCAGAGCAAGATCGTAGGGCGGATATTCGAACAGCGGATAGCGCGAGACCTCGACCTCGTGATAGCGGATGTTAGGCAGCGGCTCGGTCAGGCGGATGGGCTGCGAATACGAGATGAAGTGAATGTCGTGGCCGCGTTGCGCCAGTTCCAGTCCCAGTTCGGTTGCGACCACACCGCTGCCGCCATAGGTGGGATAACAGGTGATTCCGATCTTCATCGCGTCTTCATTCCGGGACAGATAAGAATACCGATTGGATGGGCTGCGCGAGTGAGAGATTCAGCCATCCAGATTCGAGCGGCTGCCACCCGGCCCGATGCAATGCACTTTCAGCTTCGCGTTGATGCCCGTGATTCCCGCCGGCCGGCCAAGCGACGGCGAAATGTAAAATTCACACTACATGCAGTTGCACGAGCAGCCGGTCACCACTCCGGCCCAATTCGAGGCGCCAACGGCATCGCGCCGGCAAATCACATCGCATACCGTCGCGTGGATGATTCTGGCGGGACTCACGGTGCGCATTTTGTACATCCTGCTCGCGCACTCGTATCGCTTCCGCACCAACGACGACAATTTTTCTTTTGGCTGGGAGATCGGCCGCATCGCCTATTCCATCGCGACCGGTCACGGCTTCGCTTCGCCGTTCGGGGGCGACACCGGCCCATCGGCATGGACAGCGCCGGTCTATCCGTACATCGTAGCCTTGTCATTTCGCCTCTTCGGCATTTATACGCACGCAGCGGCCATCGCCCTGCTGGTCTTCAACAGCGTCTGTGGAGCGCTGACCTGCTGGCCCATCGTGCGTATTGCGCGGCGAGTGTTCAACGAACGCGTGGCCTTCTGGTCGGGCTGGATCTGGGCGCTGTTTCCCTACATCGTCTATTGGGCCGTGCGTTGGGTTTGGGAGACCAGCCTGACCGCGCTGCTTTTGACGCTGGTCTTCATGCTGACGCTGGAG
This sequence comes from uncultured Acidobacteriaceae bacterium, assembly GCA_963782505.1. Taxonomy (GTDB): domain Bacteria; phylum Acidobacteriota; class Terriglobia; order Terriglobales; family Acidobacteriaceae; genus CAVVDY01. Next base: position 111,854 of record CAWAKG010000017.1, read on the forward strand.
ATGGAGGGCGATCGCCGGTTCTCGTCGTGGTTCGGCTATGGCCTGCTGTGGGGCGTGATTGGCTTGACGAACACTTCCGCGCTTTCCTTCCTTCCCTTCTCCGGAATATGGTTGGCGTATCGCCTGTATCGCCGCAAGCTGGGTTTCTTTCTCCCCGCGACGGCCGGTGCGGCGGTCTTTTGGCTGACGCTGATGCCGTGGCTGGTGCGCGATTACGAGGTCTTTCACAAGCCGGTGTTTGTCCGTGACAACGTTGGCGTGGAGTTTCGTTGCGGCAACAATCCGCTCGCTGAAGGCATATGGGTCGGCCTGTATCACCCAAGCCAGAACCCTCTCCTGTTTGAAGAGTATGTGCAGCAAGGCGAGGCGGCTTATTCTGTCGAACAGGCGCAGTTGGCCAGGCAGTGGATTGTCGATCATCCGCGAAAGTTCGCGCTCATCAGCTTTCGCAAGTTCATTTACTTCTGGACCGACATACCTTCCGCAACAAGCATTCCCGAATGGATGGCAGAACACCATGAAAAATGGGCCGCGCGCACCTTCCACTCTGTCATCTTTCGAGACGATGGCACGACAAGAGACTGGCTCGTCGACATCCTCGAACAGCTCAAGCCTTCGCTGTTTCTGGCCTCTACCCTGCTCGCCATCGGCGGACTCCTGCTGGCGCTGAAGCGGCGAATACACGGGGGATTTCTCTTTGCCAGCTTGATGATTTTCTACCCGCTGGTTTACTATTTCGCATTTCCTCATCCCCGCTACCGGCATCCGATTGAGCCGGAGTTGCTGATCCTGGGAGTCTATTTGGTCACGGAAGCCAGACCGCGTCTTTCACTCGATAGCCCGCAAGAGTCCTCGCAGCCTGACGAGAGCGATGTTCTGCCGACCTTCCACACGCTCTCGGTCATCATTCCGGTCTACAACGAACGCAAAACGGTGATGAAGCTTTTGCAGCGGGTGGCGGCGCAACCCGTCAGCCTGCACAAAGAGCTCGTCATTATTGACGACTGCTCGACCGATGGCACGCGCGAATTCCTGCAACAGGCCGACCTCGAACATCTCCTTAGCGAGGGTGGACGAAATACCGTGCGCCTGGTGCTGCATGACGTGAACCGCGGCAAAGGCGCCGGTGTGCGCACCGGGCTGGAAAATTGCACTGGCGATCTTGTACTCATCCAGGACGCCGATCTGGAGTACGATCCCGCCGACTACCCGCTGCTGCTCAAGCCCATTCTGGAGGGCCACGCTGACGCCGTCTTCGGGAACCGATTCCACAATGGCTCGCACCGCGTGCCGCGTTTTTACCGCTATACGGTGAACCGCTTGTTTTCGCTGGTCTGCAACGCGCTGACGGGGATCAATATTCACGACGTCACGGCGTGCTACAAGGTCTTCCGCCGCGACCTGCTCGAGAAAATGAATCTGCGCTCGGACCGCTTCAGTGTCGAGACGGAGATGACGGTGAAGGTGGCCAAACTCAGCGCGCGCATCTATGAAGTGCCCATCGTCTATCACGGGCGCACTTACGCCGAGGGCAAGAAGATCAGCTGGAAGGACGGCTGGCTCGCGCTGTACGACCTGGTGCGCTATCGCTTTACGGACTAATTACTTAGTTCGTTTGCCGGGACGAACCGCACTAACTCTGTTTCTTTGCCTTCGTCTAACCGCGACAAGGAGGGCTGTATGTCGGGAGATATCGCCTCACAACTCAAAGCTCGTGGAGCCGTATTTGCAGCGCTGATCGCGATGATCCTAGCGCCATCGGCTCAGGCGGTTAGTGGTGCGAATATAACCGAGGAATTTCACAAGACCGTTCCGCTTAACGCCAATGGCCGTGTATCGCTGGAGAACGTCAACGGGAACGTCGAGATCACAGGCTGGCAGAGGAATGAAGTCCAGATCGATGCGGTGAAGTCGGCACGGGACCAGCAGAGGCTGAAGGAAGCCAAGATCGAAGTGGAAGGCAGCGGTGACGCCGTCGAGATTCGCACCCGCTATCCGGAGGGACGCAGCAACAATGAGCCGGCCTCGGTTCACTACACGTTGCATATACCGCCTGGAGCCGAAGTCGACAAGGTCAGTTTAGTCAATGGGAATCTGGCAATTTCTCAAGTATCAGGTGAGGTTAATGCCAACCTGGTGAATGGCAAGCTCACCGCCCATGATCTCGCGGGCCGGGCCACGTTTTCGACGGTCAATGGATCGAGCGACGTTGAATACCGCACTCTGAATAACGTCAGCGAAGTCAAGATCAGCGCCGTGAATGGCGCTATCAATCTACTCTTGCCATCGTCACCGAATGCGGATGTCTCGGCGTCGAGTGTGAACGGCAACATCAAGACGGACTTTCCGATGCAGGTAGAAAGCAAGTTCATGAGCCGGCGGCTGACCGGAACGCTGGGGAGTGGCGGCACGCGAATCGCCCTGAGCAACGTGAACGGCAGCACGCATATCGGGCCGAGGTAAGAAGCCGTCGATGTCAGCTGCCGGGCCTCAGGTATCAGTGATCAGCCGCGATGCTGAGCCGCAACAACAGAGAAGAGGAAGGCCCCCTTAGCTGGAAGCTTCCTAGTTAAGGGGCCGGTCGACTGAACCCAGCAACTTGTTGGGCTGGTTTCACGCATCGAGCTTCAGGTGTTCGGTAATCCCTGACACTGGATACCTGATAGCTGACCCCAGCCTACGCACTCACCAGCGCGGTTGCCAGCTGCCCGGTCCGCCGGATGTTGCGAAAGACGCCCACGGCGAGCAGCGCGGCGGTCGCGATCGGCGGAATGAGCAGAGGCACGATCATCCAGCTCGGGGCCGTCTCCGGTTGTGCCGGGACGGAAATGTACGGCACCAGCCAGCGCAGCATTTGAGCCATGTTCTCGGGTCCTGCCATGACAGCCGATACGATGAACGACGCGGCGTAGTAACAAATCAGCAGCGCCGATCCCTTCAACACTGGAGCCTTCACTTTCTGGCTCACCATCCATTGCAGGAACATGCCATCACGAGCCACATAGGCCATGACGCTTAGATACATCGCGATCACGCTGAACCATTGCGGCGTGCTACCGGTGTACATGTGCCGATAGCCAAGCAGCGCAAACACCGCCGCGAATAGAGAAATGATTCCGGTCGCGATCCAGGGAGCGATCACGCGCAGCGCGACATCGATCGGAGCGCGCTTGCGCAACTGTTGCCGCAGATTGTCACGCGTCAGCAGCGTGGCATTCACCGTGAAGTACAAGCAGGCGATCGCTGCACCAATCCCGCTGGCTATGAGAGTCTGCAACGTTATCCGAGCGGTCTCCATCTCGTCCGAGACATAGTTCGGCGCCATGACGGATGGGCCGATGGGCCGAAACGCGGCATAGACGAAGCAAAGGATCGAAGCGGAGACCCCGACTACCTGCACCGGCGAGAAGAGCGAAATCTGGTCCGGCTCAAACTTGATGCAGCGCACCAACGCCACCAGGCACCAGGCAATGATAGCCAGTGAGAGCAGGACGGTGACCAGCAGTGAAGGCACGGCCAAGCCGAACAGCGATACGCGGAGCATGCTTCCGTCCAGCCAGGCGCCCATGGCCGCCCCGGGATTCAACGCGGACCAGGCGCTTACGCCCATCGCACCGTCATGGCTGCCGATGCTGACGTTGAGCATAGGCAAAAGCCCAATCACAGCCAACAGCATAAAGAGGGTCGCGCGGCGTGAATCCTGCGCCCGTGCAGAGCCACAAAGCGCAATCGCGTTCAGCGCCACATTGAAGAGCGCCACCACCAGATAGGAGCCCACGATAGCCGACAAACGGAAATGCGCCATCATGCCGGTGAACAAAAGCACGGGCAACGTGGTCGCATAGAGCAGCCACGGCCCCAGCGGCGCGCCGAAGAGCTTTCCCAGCGCCAAGGTCAGCGGCGACAGCCGCGTCGTACGCCAGAAGTCGAAGGTGCGATGCGTCCTCTCGCTCACCACCGATTGCGACACGTTCAGCAGGCTCCACAGCAGAAGGATCATGGACGCCGCAAGGAAGATTGCGCCGTGCACGCTGCGCCAGTAGTCGGGGCCCAGCTCCTGCGGGTGACTGTTCTGAAAGATGAAGAGCGCCATCAGCAGAGCACCGCCCAGCGCCGAAAGCATGATGACGGCGACGCGCGCCGGCCGCAGCTCGGAGCGTACATAACGCAAAAGTTCGGGATTACGCGTGATCATCACATCACCTGCCCGTGGGAGAGTTTGAGGTAGAGTTCTTCGACGGACTGCCTCACTTCATGGAAGCCGGTGAGCCGCAGGCCGGCGGCCGTCATCTCCGACAGCAACCCGCTCAGCGCCTCGTCGTCACCCTGGAAGGGGAACGCGCCTTCGTGCTCCTGCAACACGGCGCGTTGCAGCAGGCCGTGGGCGCGTAACAGCTCAGCAACGGGCATCGCGGGGCCGACCCAGCGGATCTGGATGGTCCGCGCATCGTCCGGTTCAACTTCCTGGCGCAACTCCTTTACCTGGCCGCTGCGCAACATAACGCCGCGCTCCATGACGCCGATCGAGGTGCTGAAATCTTCCAGATCAGGCAGGATGTGCGAAGAGACCACGATGGTCGCACCCTGATCGCGCAGCCGCTTCAGAAGCTGGCGCAGCTCGAAGCGCGCTTTGGGATCGAGACCTGATGCCGGCTCATCGAGCAGCAGCACCTTGGGCCGGTGAATTACGGCGCGGCCAATGCCCAGCCGCTGCTTCATACCGCGCGACAGGCCCTTGATCATCGAGTCGCGCTTCACCTCGAGGCCGATCTCGGCGATGACCTCGTTCACACGCTCAGGGACGAGAGTCGAGTCGAGTTTGTAGGAGCGCGCGAAATAGTCGAGGTACTCCCACACCTTGAGGTCGTCGTAGACGGAGAAGAAGTCGGCGAGATAGCCGATCTGCGACTGCGCCTGCTCCAGGTCGTGCTGAACGTCGATACCGTTGACGAAGACGCGCCCGGAGGTCGGCGGAAGTAGTCCCGAGCACATGCGCAGCATGGTGGTTTTGCCAGCGCCGTTGGGGCCAATCAGGCCGTAGATCTCGCCTTCGGGTATCTCGATCGAGACGTCACGAACGGCCGTGACCTCGTCGTATTCCTTGGTGAGGTTTTCAAGTTGAATCATGAGCAGCTCCCCGTACGAGGTGAGATACGGAGGGGTCCGAGAAAAGTTCCGGAGCACTGTTCTCCGCCGAACTTTTTTTGTAGGCTGACGTACTATAAGTCGGAACCCGGGCCCTAAAGATGACCTGGGCAGCCCGCTGCCGGAAGCAGGATAGAATGCAATCGGAATCGCAGATCGCCGGAGTGGCAAGAACTCAACGAACGTATGCGAGACTAGCCGGCTTCCTTTATCTCGCGGTGATCATGGTTGCTCTCGGCAGCGGCGTTATCCTCTCCCGGGTCGCGGGAAATGGCAACTTCGTAGAAACGGGGAGGCGAATCGCAGCCTCGGAGCGGTTGTATCGAGTGGCGCTCTCGGCTGCGGTGATTGTGAGCTTAGGCAGCGCCGTGCTCGCCTTTTCTTTGAATGCAACCCTCCATGCTGTCGACAGTTTCCTCGCTCAGCTTGCAATGATCTTCAGCTTGGCGGATTCATTTCTGGCACTGGTAGTGCGGATGTGCAGCTTCGTGCGATTGCATCTTTACCTGTCCGTGCAACCCGATGCAGCGGGGATCGCCACCGCGCAGGCATTCGGCGACCTGGTACGAACTGTCGCGAGTACGACGGAAAATCTCGGCGGCATCTGCTTCGGCATAGGCTCGCTGCTGTTCGTTTACCTGTTCTTCAAATCGAGCTATATTCCGCGAGCGCTGTCGGTGCTGGGTGTATTGGCCGCACTTATCTGGGTCGTACTGTATTTCGCCAGCTTGATATTCCCCGAACATCACGCGTTGTTCCAACGCATCTGTTTTCCGCCCATGCTGCTGGCGGATGTGCTGACCGGCTTGTACCTGCTGTCGTTTGCGGTAAAGACCAGTGTTCCCCACCAGCCTGCTCAACCGGCGCCCCTGTCTGTCCAGCAGGCGTGAAGCCAATGGGAACGTTGGTCGGTCAATACACTTGCACCGCCGGCGGAGGCACGCGGAAGTTTGGCTTGCGCGCGATCAGCAGCAACGCGCCGATGCGCTTGAAGTCGCGCAGCTCCTGGGCGTTCTGGAACCAGCGGCCGGTGTATTCGTCCGGGGTGGGCGTGAGATCGGGCACGCGCACCGCGCGCACCTCTTCAAAGGTGTGCGCTTTGAGCAGGTCGATATACTCCTGCTCCGAGCGCACCTGCACAGGGACCTTCAGCTCCTCGACCCAGCGCAGCGAGTAATGATTATCGCGGTAGAGATTGATGAGGATGTACAGCTCGCCCAGCGGCGCCATCACGCGAAACAGCTCGGCCAGCGCGCGCTCCTGATCGGCGTAGTAATAAAATGATTCGACTGATAGCACCTTGGTGAAGAAGTTCTCTTCCCACGGAATCGCCTGCGCCGAGCCGACGACGAACATCAGGTTGTCGAAGTCTTTCGAGGCGGAACGCGCGCGACGAATCATCTCGTCCGAGACATCGAGCCCGATCACCTGCCCCGGCTTTTCGGGATCGTCGACCGCTTTCGCCATCAGGCGGCTTGCCCATCCCGCGCCGCAACCGAGATCGAGGACCTTATCGCCGGGCTTGAGCTGCATCAGCGCGAGCGTCTGCCGGGTGATGGAGATGTGGTGGTGCTCCATTTCCTCGCCTTTGCCCTGCTCGGCCCACTGGTTGAATTCTTCGCGTAAACGCTCGTCGTCAACACTGGTGCGCAGATCGGCCATGGTTCCCTCGCGATGTCGAAACTTCTATGCTACCGTTTCCCGGCCGAGAATGCAGAGTTGTCGCCGGGAAAGGCCACACTTCGGTAGCCCTTGGCAATGGAGCAGAGAAAAACTCAGCGATCCAGGCTAGCGGACAGCGCGCTTTTCGATGTTGTAAGGATGCGCGCTGCGCGGCGGACGGCGCGTGCCGCTGCGCAGGGCCTTGATATCGAGCCCGAGTTCGCCGATGGTGCGGCTGAGGGTATTGCGATGCATTCCGAGCTGGCGCGCGGCCTTGCATTGATTGCCTTTGTTCTCCTGCAGCACGGTGAGAATGAATTTCTTCTTGAACTCCCGGACTGCCTCGCTGTAAAGAATGCCGCTCTTGTACATCTGCATGATCAGAGCTTCCAATTGATCTTTCACGACGCCTCTCTCATGAATGCATTCACCTTGAAACTGGCTGTTGCCGCTCGTACCGCCGCGAAAAACCTCACATCGTTCCGCGGCGGTCTTCAACATGCTCGGGAACCGTACGCAGCAGGTTCCAGCCGTCGCGAAAGCGCTGCCGCAACTCGGCGGGGGCAGCCCATATGAGCCCGCGTCCCGTCACCAGCAGGAACGGCGCAACGCGCGACTGCTGCAAATAGGAAGAAGTAGGAGTGAACGACGCCAGGGCCAGCACCACGACGGTACAAACCGCGATACCGCGTAGCGCTCCAAATAATCCTCCCAGGACACGATCAAACCACCGTAACCCGATTCCCTTGACCGCCCAGCGGGCGATGCGTCCCACGACACTGCCCAGCACTGCAAAGACAACAAAAACCGTCAGGAACCCCGCGATGTCAGACGCCCATCCGGAGCTCATGTAGCGCAGATACCATGTAGCCACGCGCGGGTATTCCCACGCCGCCACCAGATAACCAACCACCGCACCCGACAGCGCGAACAGCTCGTAGAAAAAGCCCTGGCTCACCGCCATCAGAACCGAAAACGCCACCACGAAAACGAATCCCCAATCCAGGATGGAGAGACCCATTACCATGATGTGGCGGCCCTAATCCGGCAAGGGCCGTCCCGTCAGCCGGGTGTAGGCCTCGATGTACTTTTCACTCGTTTTCTGCGCAACCTCCGGCGGGAGGCCCGGCGCCGGCGGCTGCTTGTTCCACTTGATGGATTCCAGATAATCCCGCACATACTGCTTGTCGAATGACTCCTGCGCTCCGCCAGGCTGATACTTGTCGGCCGGCCAGAAGCGCGAAGAGTCAGGGGTCAGCACTTCGTCGGCCAGCACCAGCCCCTTTGGTGTCCGGCCAAACTCGAATTTGGTATCGGCGATGATGATGCCCCTGGTCTCGGCATAGTCACGCGCGGCGGTGTAGACCTTCAGGCTCAGGTCGCGCAGCTGCTCGCTCAACTCGCGGCCCGCGAGCTTCACCATCTCGTCGAAAGAGATGTTTTCGTCATGACCGCTGACGGCTTTCGTCGCCGGCGTAAAGATGGGTTCCGGCAGCTTGTCCGATTCCTTCAGGCCGGAAGGCAGCTTGATGCCACAGACCGCGCCGCTGTTCTTGTACTCCTTCCAGCCCGAGCCGCTCAGGTAGCCGCGCACCACGCACTCAATGCTCACCATGCTCGCCCGGATCACCAGCATCGAGCGCCCGCGAAGCTGGGCGGCATACGGCTGCAGCTCCGGCGGATACTTGGCAACGTCGGCCGTCACGGCGTGGTTGGCCACGATGTCCTTGAGGAAATCGAACCAGAACAGCGAAAGCTGGGTGAGAACTCTTCCCTTCTGCGGAATGCCGGTCGCCAGTACGTAATCGAACGCGGAGATGCGATCGGTGGCGACGAACAGCAGGTGCTCAGTATCGACTTTATAAATGTCGCGCACCTTACCGCTTGCGTAAAGAGTGAGTTCGGGAAAATCGGTTTCGAGGAGTACGTTATTAGTTATTTCCGACTCTGTCACGTCTGTTGTTCTCAACCTGTTTCGGAGTAAGTAGGCGGTATTGTAGTTGCTCGCGCAGCTTTGTCAACGATTCTCCAAAGGAACCTGTGCAAAGTGGCTGCGAGCACAAGAAAACAAAAAATGCTTGACAGAACGGCCCGCAATCTCGACGCAGATGCGGACAGTCCGGCGCCCGGGGCAGGCAGCGCTCGGGTACACGTTCAGTCCGCGGATGTTCGGCGCACGCTCAGCGAGTCCTGCACGTAGTTCACGTCGGGAGTGCCGACAACGCCGGCGCTCTGCATGGCCTTGCGCAGATCGTCCGATTGCATGAAGCGGCGCGCGCTCTCCGTGCTCTCCCAATCGGTCAGCACGGTGACGTCGCGCGGGTCGTCGATGGACTGGAACACCCGAAATCCGGTCTCGCCTGCAGCCATGCGATGATTCAGATGTGAGTCGAACGTCTGCTTCCACTTGCCGTAATCCGCCACTTTGTGGCGCACGATGAGATGAACCATGAAAACGCCTCCAGATGTCGAACGATTTACCACGATACGCAATTGTGCAGCGATTGTGAACTCCCCTGGCACTACTTTTCTGTGACGCGCGAACACATTGCATGTTCAAGGCTGGCGCTTGCGGGCTGAGGACCGCTTGGATTGGCAAAGATAGCCGCGCGCCGGCCCAACCAGGGAAGCTCTGATTGAGTCCCTACGGGGTCCCTCAGCGGCTAAAAGACGAAGTGATTTGGCGGGCCTTTCGGACAGCCTGAAGGCCGTCCCCTTCAAAAAGCCGGACTTGATCAGGGCTTCCCTAATAGCTGCGCTGCATCGCTTCAAAACGGCAGTCGCGCTTGAAATCTCTGTTTCCGTGGCTGCGTTATACTGCAAGCTCTAGGAGAGCCCCTATCCATCCCCGCCTGATCATTCGCTCATCGGATATTCACGCCGCCGGTTGTTTTGCATTGCAGCCGGTGGCCAAGGGCACTCGTCTGCTGGAATACGAAGGCGAGCGCATCACCAAAGACGAAGGCGACCTGCGCTACGAGGGCCGGCCCTTCACCTACCTCTTCGGAATTGGCAAAGGCGACGTGGTGATTGACGGACACGGCATGGCCATGTTCGTGAACCATTCCTGCGATCCGAACTGCGAGACAGACGAGAGCGACGGCCGCGTTTACATCACTGCCATCCGCAACATCAAGGCGGGCGAGGAACTCACGTACGACTACTGGCTGTATGACGGCGACGACGAGGCTCCCTGCCGCTGCGGCAGCAGGAAGTGCCGGGGCAGCATGTACTCGCCGCAGGAACTGAAGAAACAGAAGGCCCGCGCGGCCAAGAAGCGCGAGCAACAGAGAAAAGCAGCCAAGCGCTCGCTGCGGTCGAAAGCGAATGGCGGCGCGTTGGCAAAGAATTGATAGCCCCCTATCCACAGCCCGCGCGCCTTATAATCAAACCTTCCTTCCATGAGCTACCAGGTCCTTGCCCGTAAATACCGGCCGCAGAAATTTTCCGAAGTCATTGGGCAGGAGCACGTCACCCGCACCCTGAAGAACGCGATCGAGCAAGGCCGCATCGCCCACGGCTACATCTTCAGCGGGCATCGCGGAATCGGGAAAACCACGATCGCACGCATTCTGGCGATGGCGTTGAATTGCCGGTCGCAGGACCATCCCGTCTCTGAGCCTTGCGGCGTGTGCGACTCCTGCCGCGAGATTCGTGCGGGCAACTCGGTGGACGTGATCGAGATCGATGCGGCGACCAATCGCGGCATCGACGAGATCCGCGAGCTGCGCGATGCTGCGCGCTATCGTCCGGCGCGCGACCGCTACAAGATCTGGATCCTTGACGAAGCTCACCAGATTACCGATGCCGCGTTCAACGCGCTGCTGAAGACGCTGGAGGAGCCGCCCGGCCACGTCGTCTTCATGATGGCCACGACGCAGCCGGAGGACATTCCGCAGACCATCCGCTCGCGCTGCCAGCACTTCAGCTTTCATGCGGTGCGCTTCGACGAGATCGTGCAGCAATTGCGCGACATCGCCAGGCAGGAGGGGATCGCTGCCGACGATGCCGCGCTGTCGATGCTGGCTGAGGTGGGTGATGGCTCGATGCGCGACGCGCTCAGCATCATGGACCAGGCTATTGCCTGCTGCGGAACGACGCTCAGCGCCGATGTCGTGCGCGGATTGGTCGGCAGTGTCTCGTCGGAAATTCTGGAAGAAGCGATGAACGCCGTAGCCGCCGATTCAAGCCAGGATGTTCTGCGCATCGTCGACAAGGTGCTGGTCGAAGGCCAGAGCGCGCAACACTTCGCGCGGCAGATGGTTCGCTTCCTGCGCAACCTGATGGTCGCCAAGGTCGCGGGCAAGGATTCTCATGTCTTACAGATTTCCACTGACGAGCGCGAGCGGGTGGCGCGTGTGGCTGAGGCTTTCAGCGAGGAAGACCTGGCGCGCTTCCTGCAAATCATGCTGCGGACGCACAGCGACCTCAGCTACAAGCAGGAGCAGCGCTTCCACCTGGAGCTCGGGCTGCTGAAGCTAGTGCACGCGCAGCGGCTGCTGCCGCTGGAGGAATTGCTCAGCGGCGAAGCTGCAAAACCGCCAGGAGCGCCGACGCGAGGGGGTTCTTCTTCCCTGCCTTCGTCTCGGCCTGCAGCATCGCCATCGCGATCGACAAGCACGCATTCTTCCGAAGCCGCAAGTTCCAGGACCGAGCCGACTACGCCGTTCAGCAAGCCGTCTCCGTTCGAGTCGGATCGCAGCCGCAAATCGGAGATGAAGAGCGAAGCCCCCAGCGCGACGAGCATTGCGACGGCAACCGCGGTCGCCATTGAAGCGGAGCCGGCCGCCCCCAATGAAGGCGAGCAAGGCGAAACGGTGGAAGCGCTGCGCGACGCGGTTCTCTCTGCGCTGGAGAACTCCGGGCAGCAGGTGCTGGCGCACAATCTGCAGCAGGGTGAGTGGTCGCTGCGCGGCGTGGAAGTTCTGGTGAAGGTCGGCCTGTCGCCGGCGATGATTGACCTCGCACTCGGAGAAGGTCCGAAGCGCGTCATCCACAATGCGCTATCGCGGGCAGCCGGCAGGCCGCTGCGCTTCAAGATGGAACCCGGTGGGGCTCACTTCACGGCGGCGGCATCCGCACCGCGCCAGTCCAATGGAAGCAGCAACGGCGGCAGTGCGCGCAGCCGGGCGCAGGCCGATCCCGTCGTGAAGCGTATGCAGGAAGTGTTCGGCGCCGAGATTCGCACGGTCATCGATCTCAAAGATCGTAGCTAAGGGGCACAGATGGGCAATTTCAATTTGCAGGACATGCTGGCGCAGGCGCGGCAGCAGGCCGAGAAGCTCCAGGAAAAAATGCAGCAAATCGTCGTCGACGCATCGTCGGGCGGCGGCAGCGTAACCATCAAAATGAACGGGCAGAAACTGCTCCTCAGTGTCGTTATTGAAGAAGAAGTCGTGAAGTCGGGTGACATCGAGATGCTGCAGGACCTGATCATCGCTGCCGTGAATCAGGCTTCGCAGAAGGTGGACGATGCGCTGAAGTCCAGCCTGGGCGGAATGTTCGGCAGCATGGGCCTGCCGGGACTGTAAGGAGCTCGCGTGTCACGTTTCGCCGAGCCCATGGCTCGACTCATCGAAGAACTGAAGAAGCTTCCCGGCGTCGGTAGCAAGACCGCGCAACGCTTTGCTTTTCACATTCTGCGCTCCAGCGATGAAGACGCTGAACTGCTTGCCGACGCCGTCCGCGAGGTAAAGGCCAGTCTGCATCTGTGCTCGGTGTGCAACAACATTACCGACGTCGATCCGTGCGTCTATTGCAGCAGCCCAACTCGCAATCAGCGACTGGTGTGCGTGGTGGAAGAGCCCACCAACATCGCGGCGATCGAAAAGATCCGCAACTACAACGGCGTGTATCACGTGCTGCATGGCGCGCTGTCGCCGCTGCACGGTGTTGGACCGGAGCAGTTGCGCATTGCCAACCTGGGGCGCCGGGTCGAGTCGGGTGATGTCGATGAATTGATTCTTGCCACCAATCCCACCGTCGAAGGCGAGGCCACGGCGACTTACCTCTCGCGACTGTTCAAGGCTTCGGGCGTGAAGGTCACGCGCATCGCCACGGGCGTTCCGGCGGGCAGCGACATCGAGTACGCCGACGAGGTCACCATGCAGAAGGCCATCGACGGGCGGCGAGAGCTGTAGACACCGGCTTCCACCATCGCTGATCCGGCATCACAATTAACAGGCACAGCGGACCAACCTGGGCTACATTAGCTGGTGAACAAGCGACTGCGCCAGGCGCAGGCGGCTATACTCCAAGGAGAGTGCACCCATGTCGGTAGCAGCAGATTGGTTGAGACTGGCTCCCAAACCGCGCCCTCTTACGGGCGATGACAAATGGAATGTATTCCTCTCCTACAGATCGGTCAATCGCATCTGGGTGCTGAACCTCTACGATGTCCTGCACCAGCAGGGATTCAACGTTTTCCTGGATCAGGTGGTGTTGCAGGGGGGCGCCGAACTCATCAGGACGCTTGAGGATGGCCTGTCGCGCAGCCAGGCGGGCATTCTCGTGTGGTCTTCTGCCAGTGCTGACTCCGATTGGGTCCGCCGCGAATACGAGACAATGGAAGACCAGAGCACAGAGAAGCCGGGATTCTGCTTTGTGCCTGTACGCCTGGACGCTTCGCTGCTTCCGGTCTTTGCCCGTAGGCGAGTGTTCTTCGACTTCAGCTCCTATCCCGACGGCCCGAACGGTGGTGAGTTGCTGCGCTTGCTGCATGCCATTGTCGGCCAGCCGCTCTCCGACGAAGCCGCCCACTTTGCGGCCGAGCAGGATGCACTCGCTAAAGAAGCGGCAGCGGAGATCGATGCCGCCATCTTTAACAAGGACCCTGATCTGCTGAATCAGCTCTTCGAGAAAGGCGGCCTGACGTGGCAAACGTCGTCGGCTCTCGCCTGTAAGGCCGCCGAAGGCCTGATCAAGCTGAAGCGGAACGATGACGCGATCGCCATGCTGGAAAAAACGGAGCAGCAGTTTCCGCGTGCCATCCGTCCACAGCAACTGCGCGCCTTGGCGCTGGCCCGCCGGGGCACAGGCGATGATCTGCGCAAGGCGCAGCAACTCCTGGGGGCCTTATATAAGAGCGGGGAGAAGGACCCTGAGACGCTTGGCATCTATGGGCGTACATGGATGGACCGGTACGACAAGTCCAAGGACCTGTCCGACCTGCAGCAGTCGCGTGACCTCTACGCGGAGGCCTTCGAGGGCGCTACCGACGATTACTACACCGGCATAAACGCAGCGTCAAAGAGCGTCCTTCTGGGTACTCCCGAGGACATCGACAAGGCTGGAAAGCTGGCGGGGCGCGTGCAGCAGATCGTCGGAAGCTAGCCGACCCAAGGCGACTACTGGAAGACCGCCACTGTGGGCGAGGTCTTTCTGCTCATGAAGAACTATGCGGAGGCTGCGCGGCTTTACAGAGCGGCGGTGGCGATGGCGCGTGCCGAGACCGGCTCGCACGAATCCACGTGGAAGCAGGCGTGCCGGCTGATGCAGAAGCTCAACCCAACCGCAGAGGAGCGGGCCGTGGTGCGCGCCGCGTTCTCGCATCTGCCCGACTGCGACCAGGTGCTTGGTTCGTAAGCTCGGTCACTAGGCCGCGTGTGTCGCCGTGGTGATCGTCTCCAGTCCGTGGCCATGCGGGCCGAGTTCGCGCTGGCGCAGCAGGAACGCGAAGGTCAACCCCAGGAATCCGAGGACCGAGAAGATCTCCATTCCCAGCCGGTAGCCCTGCGGATTTGCGGCGCTGGCGCCGGCATGATCGTTGGCCCATCCGATCAGCACATTGAAGCCGAACAGCCCGATATTCTGAATCATCGTCATCAGACCGTAGGCGGTGCCGAGTTTCTCCTGTCCCACAATGTAGGCCACCGACGGCCACATCACAGCCGGGATCAGGGCGAAGGCAAAGCCCATCATCCCCATCGGAATGTAGAGGCTCACGCTGGTGTAGCCCATCATCAGGTAGACCGGGATCAGCAGGACCGAACCGAACATCATGAGCAACGCGCGCTTGCCGATCCGGTCAACGAAGAACCCGAACAATGGGGTGCCAAACATGGTGAACAGCGTCAGCATCCCGAGCAGGTTTCCGCCCAGTTGGCGAGAGGCCCCATGGGCATCCATGAAGAACTTGATACCGAAGGTTTCAAACGGGAAGATTGCCGAGTAGAAGACGATGCACAGCGCGACGATGTACCAGTACGACACCCCGAACTTGAAGATGTCTTTTAGAACTACCTTGTCGGTCGAGCCCTCGCCTAAGGCGTATGTCCGCTCGGAATAGGCTTCCAGAATCCAGTACAGAACCGCTCCGAGGAACGAAACTGCAGCGAAGCCGACCGCGATCAGCAGCGGCGTACGCCAGCTTGCATAGGCCGCCTTAGCCCAGGTTGGGGAAGTCTGGGCCAACAGAGTGCCGAATCGCGCCAGCATCAGGTTAATGCCGAAGGCGAAGCTTAGCTCTTTGCCACGGAACCACTTCGCGACCGCGGTCGTGACCGCGACGATGAGCGACTCCGCGCCCAGGCCAAAGATGAGCCGCCCGGTCGCCATAACGTAGAGATGCGGCGCCGTAACGGTTACCACCGATCCGATCAGGCAGATGCTGGCGAACAACAGCAGGGCGCGGCGTGTGCCCAGGCGGTCGACGATCAAGCCCCCGATCAGCACCATGATCACGTTCGGGGCACTGTAAATGCCCTGCAGCAGACCGATGTTGCTGTCGGAAAAGTGCAACTGCTTGGAAAGCAGGTCTGCTATTGGCTCAACGCAGTCGTAGACGTAATAATTACCGAAGATCGGAATGCTGACCACGAGCAGCACCAGCCAGCGAAAGAACTTGCTGGGCTCGGGGCGGGTGTCGATCACCGCTGTGGCATCTGACATGAAAGGTCCTCAGGTCCTGAGTTGCAATGTGCAAGATAACAGAAGTGTCAGCGGAAGTTGCACAAGTCAGGCTAGGAGCCCACGAAGCGCGCGTAGAGGCTGCGCGCCACCGCCGTGTCGGTCGTGCCCTTGATGATGGCCCGGCCGTCGGGAAAGAGCGTCATCTCGTAGGGATCGCGCCAGAATTTCAGCACAAAGTCATTGTGGCGGACGGTGCCATGAGGATTCAGGCGGCGGGTCATCTCGTCGAAGTCGATTGGCCGGCGGCGCTCGTGGATCTGCACCGAGTTTCGTCCGCACAGGGTGATGTGCGGGCGCCCTTCCCTGCCAGGTGGATGAAGTCATGCTGCTGACAGGCGCGGCAGTCGGGACGCGGCCGGGCAGTACTGATGGCCGCATGTTCGTTCGACCACACATCGTAAGAGAGCAGTGTGCGATGAAGTCTGTCGCGCGCACCGATGGCCAGCTTCATCGCCTCAGTCGCAGCGATGGAAGCCACCAGGTTGACTGCGGAGTTGAGGATCCCCGAGGTGTCGCAGGTCTCCACCATGCCGCGCGGTGAGTCGGGAAAGATGCAGGCCAGGCACGCGGTCTCGCCCGGCAGCACTGTCATGGTTACGCCATAGCTGCCGACCGCGGCGGCGTAAACCCACGGCACTCCCACGCTCACAGCGAAGTCGTTGATAAGGTATCGCGTCTCAAAGTTATCGGTGCCGTCGAGGATGACGTCGACGCCGCCGAGCAACTCTGGCGCGCATCCCGGGGTTAAATCGACAGGATGTGGCTCGATAACGATTTCAGAATTGAAAGCAGCCAGCTTCCGGGCTGCTGCGATCGCTTTGGGCAGGCTTTCGGCAGCGTCAATTTCATCGAACAGCAACTGCCGCTGAAGATTGCTGGGCTCGACGTAATCGCGATCGATGAGGCGCAGATAGCCGATACCGGCTCGGGCGAGCAGCGATGACAATGCCGAGCCCGTGGCTCCGCAACCGACGATGGCGACTCGAGCTGCCGCGAGTTTTTTCTGCCCTTCCGCGCCAATCGGGGAGAAGAGAATCTGTCGCGAATATCGCTCTGCCAAATCCACGAATCGGCCTGCCTTCCACGCGCCCGCTTGTTTATTATAGGGACTACACTTCAGGTTCACCGGGGGCACGGCTGATACCGCTTCCCGGCTTAAGCATGCATTCATGGCCCTCGGGCACCCCATTCCGAAACCTGATTGTCTGCACTTTTGAAGAGGGTAATGTCTACTAAGCCAGTGCTCGCAGCTCGGTTCCGGCTCGCTCTATGCGCTGTGCTGCTGCTGGCGCCGGCCGCCTCGGTGCGAGCGCAATCCACCCAGGCGCCAGGCCAGACAAGTAATGCCGAGGCGTCACCGTCTTACGACATCAGCGCTCTTTCCCGCTACGAAAACAAGATCGTCCGGCAAATCGACTTTCGCGGCATCTCCGGAACCAACCCTGCCATGCTGCGCCGGCTGATGACGCTCCAGGTGGATCAACCGCTGGAGAAGGACCCACTCCAGCAGAGCTTGAAAATCCTGTACGCAACCGGGCGCTTCGCGGCGCTCGATGTCGAAGCTGAGACGGTGCCCAACGGCGTCGCGCTGACGTTCATGGGGGTGGAGAACTACTTCAACGGCCAGATTCGGGTAGAAGGCATCACGAGCCATGTGCCGCGGCCCAGCGACCTGGTGAATGCGAGCCGCCTCGATCTGGGCGAGCTGTTTGTCGAAGACGACGTCCGTAGCGCGCTGCCGCGCATGCAGAAGGTGCTGGCCGACAACGGTTATTGCCAGTCGACCGTCACCTATCGCTTGACGCCGCACAACGACACACGGCAGATGGACGTCACCTTCCTGGTGGACCAGGGTCCGGTGGCGCGTG
The DNA here is from genome assembly GCA_963782505.1 of uncultured Acidobacteriaceae bacterium. Classification (GTDB taxonomy): domain Bacteria; phylum Acidobacteriota; class Terriglobia; order Terriglobales; family Acidobacteriaceae; genus CAVVDY01. The sequence goes on from CAWAKG010000017.1 coordinate 129,439, forward strand.
TGGGCAGGGTCACGATCCACGATGACACCGGCCTCGACCCGTCGCGCATCCAGAAGATCACGAAGCTGAAGCCCGGTAAGAAAGTCAGCATGGACCATCTTTCGCGCGCGCTTGAACGGTTGCGCAACTATTACCAGAAGAACAACCACCTCGAAGCGCTGGTCCAGCTCGCCAGCCGTGACTATCACGAGCTGGACAACACGCTGGACTATGCCTTCTCCGTGGACGAAGGCGCGCGGGTGGTGATCACCGCCCAAGGAGCCAAAGTCAGCAAGCGCGAGCTCAAGAAGCTGGTGCCGGTCTATCAGGAAAACGCGGTCGACGAAGACCTGCTCAACGAAGGACGCCGCAACCTGCGTAATTACATGCAGACCCGCGGATACTTCGACGCACAGGTCGACGTCTCCCGCAAAGAAGACAAAGAGAACGACCAAGTCGACATCGTCTACAACGTTAATCCCGGCGAGCGCCAAAAGCTCGCGGCAATCGAAATCACCGGAAACAAGTATTTCACTACCTCGACGATTCGGGAGCGCCTGACCATTACTCCGTCGAGCTGGGTGGAGTTGAATGGCCGCTTCAGCCAGAAGATGCTGTCGGACGATATCGCGGCCATCAAGAACCTCTACCGGAACAACGGGTTCCCGGCAGTGAAGGTCGATGGCGGCCTGATCGACGATTACGGCGGCAAGAAGGGCGACATCGCGGTAGGGATCAAGATCGACGAAGGCCGGCAGACGCGGGTCGGAAGCCTGGAGATCAGCGGCAATCAGAGCTTCGAGCAGAGCACGCTGGACGTGTTCATCACCAACCTGCCCGGCCAGCCCTATAGCGAGGCCAATCTCATCAGCGACCGAGACGCTATCACGCTGTTCTATTACAACAACGGCTTCCCCGATGTGCAGTTCGAGGCGGTGCCAACGCCGGCCGCCAGCGATCCGCTGCGCGTAAATCTCGTCTACAAGATCAGCGAAGGCGGCGAGGTTGACGTCAATAGGGTGGTCGTGACCGGCCTGGAGTATACCCGCCCCTACATCGTCGACCGGCAAATGCGCATTCATGCCGGCGATCCGCTCAGCCAGGCAGCGATGATCAACTCGCAGCGGCGCCTGTACAACCTAGGCCTCTTCAACGCGGCCAACGCTGCAGTACAGAATCCCGACGGCGAAGAGCCGGAGAAGGACGTTTTGTTTGACCTGGCGGAGGCCAAGCGCTGGACCTTCCGCTACGGCGGCGGCATCGAGTTCGCGACCGGCAATCTGCCCAGCACCAGCAATCCGCAGGGGCGGACCGGTGTCAGTCCGAACGGCGTACTGGAGATCACGCGCCTGAACATGTTCGGCAAAGACCAGACGCTGACCATGCGCGGACGCCTGGGCCTGCTGACGCGGCGCGGGCTGATCGGCTACGAGGCGCCAAGGCTGCTGCGCCGCGAAAACTGGCGCGTCACGCTCACCGCCTTTTACGACAACACGGCCGATGTGAACACGTTCGCTTCCGAGCGGCTCGAAGGCAGTGTTCAGGTGGAGGATCGATACAACCGCTTCACCACCATGCTGTATCGCATAAGCTATCAGCGCGTGCGCGTCGATCCCAATAGCCTGGTGATCGATCCCAACCTGATTCCGCTTTACTCGCAGCCCGTGCTGCTGGCGATACCTAGCTTCACCTATATTCGCGACAGGCGCGACAACCCCATCGACTCCACCCGTGGCAGCTATACGGCGATGGATCTTGGTCTCGCGACCAGCGCTCTCGGCTCGGAATCGAACTTCGGGCGCGTACTGCTCGACAACGCGAGCTACTACCCGATCCACAAGGGTTGGGTGCTGGCGCGCCGGACGCAAATCGGCATTGAGCGCCCTTACGGCACAAATTTTTACGGAACCGGCAACCCGGCCACCGCCATCCCTCTGCCTGAGCTGTTCTTCGCCGGCGGCAGCAATTCCCTGCGAGGCTTCTCCATCAACCAGGCCGGTCCGCGTGACCCCGACAGCGGATATCCCATTGGAGGACAAGGGCTCTTCGTCAACAACCTGGAACTGCGCACGCCTCCGGTGCGGCTTCCCATGATCAGCAGCGGCGTCGGGTTCGTCTTCTTCCACGATATGGGCAACGTGTTCAGCAGCGCGAATGAGATTCTCAGCGGAATCGTTCGCTTCAATCAGCCTTCGCTGGCGGACTGCGCTGCGCCCTCGAGTACCAATCCCTGTAACTTCAGCTACAACCCGCAGGCCGTCGGCATGGGCGTACGGTACAAAACGCCCATCGGGCCGGTGAGGCTGGACTTGTCGTACAACATCAATCCGACGCGTTACCCCATTCGCGAAGAGGACAGGGTCACCGCGTTGCGTCACATCAACTTCTTTTTCAGTATTGGACAAACTTTCTGATGCGAAAACATATTGTCATCATTCTCGGCGGCGCTCTTCTCCTGGGTCTTGCTCCGCACAGCCTTGCCGCCGATCTCATCGACGGCGTGGTCGCTACCGTGAATCGCAAGCCGGTACTGCGCAGCGACTGGGATGAAGCGGTCCGCTTCGAAGCCTTCATGCACCAGAAGAAGCTTACCGAGGTGTCGCAAGCAGAGCGCGCGGCCGCGCTGCAGCGCCTGATCGACCGTGAACTGCTGAATGCGCAGATGGTCGATACCCGGGCGTTGCGGCCGTCCGATGATGAAGTCGCCGCCGACATCGCCAAGTTGCGGAAAAAATTTCCTGCCGGCAAAGACGATGCCAACTGGCAGGAGTTGATGCGGTCCTATGCACTTACGGAGGCCATCCTCGCGGCACACCTGAAAGAAGAGGTGCAGGTGATGAATTTCATCGACGTGCAACTGCGCCCCAATGTTCGCATACAGGATTCCGAAGTGGCGGCCTACTACAAGGCACAGCTTGTTCCCGACTTGCAGCAGACCGGGTCGCGCGTCATGCCGCTCAGCGAAGTCGAGCCTCGTATCCGGGAGCTGCTGGTACAACAGCACATGGACCAGATGCTCGACACCTGGCTGCATAACCTGCGCCAGCAGTCGCACATTCAGACGCTTGTTCCGCTTCCCGTAAACGCCGGGCTGGCAGCCGGAAGTTCCGAAGGAGGCCAGTAACGAACACGCCGGCCCAAGGCGAAGCGGGTCAGCAACCCCGAGGAAGAATGCGGCGGCGCCTCCTGGTGACACTGCTGGCCGGCGTTTTTCTGCTCGCCTGCGCCCTCGGGCTGGCCTGGTATCTGCGCAGCCCGCAGTTCGCCAACCTGGTTCGCGAGAAAGTTGTCGCTGCGATTGAAAACGCCACCGGCGGACGGGTGGAGCTGGGGTCGTTCCATTGGAATCTCTCGCGGCTGGAGTTCGAAGCCGACAACCTCACTATCCACGGACTGGAGCCTTCGGCCGAGGCGCCGCTGGCACATGTGGCGAAGCTGCGCGTGGGCGCGCACATGATTTCCCTGCTCGGCCGCCGGATTGATCTCACGTACGTCGGAATCGATAGCCCGCAGATTCACCTTATCGTCGGCAAAGACGGCAAGAGCAACCTGCCTGAGCCAAAGGAAAAGAGCACGACGAGTGCGGTGCAGCGGTTATTCGATCTGGCCATCGCGCGCACTGAAGTTCGCGACGGAGTGCTTCAGGTCAATGAGCAGAAGATTCCGTTCGACTTCCTGGCCAGCGACGTCGCCGCCGGGGCCACCTTCGACCGAAGCGACCGCCGCTACGACGGCACCCTCAGTGTGGGGAAGATGGTAGCCAAGTACCAGGACTATCGCGAGATAGCAGTGGTCTCGCAGGCGGAGTTCAGCGTCTGGCAGAATCGCGCCCAGATCAGGCAACTGAGGTTGCAATCGCAGAATTCGTCGCTGGAGTTACACGGTACAGTCAATGACTTTGACAATCCTGAAACTCGCGTCGATTATTCCGCGCAGGTTGATCTGCCGCAGGCAGCGGCAATCGCACGTGTCGGCGGCATGCGCAGGGGCACGGCGACGTTCTTCGGGAGCGGGACGTACAGCGCGGCACAATACTCGACCTCGGGAAAATTTGCTCTGCGCAATGTGGACTACGCAGGCGATGGGGCGCAACTTCGGGATGCGAGTCTGGGTGGCAACTTCCAGGCCAACGGCGCGGGCTTCAAGTTGACTGATCTTGCGGGGCGCATGCTCGATGGCGAGGTGCGAGGGAACGCTGAGCTCAGCAACGCAACGCCTCCGATGGGCCAGGCGCACCTAACGCTTGCCGGGCTGTCGGTGGCCGCGGTCACCACAGCGCTCTCCACTCGTGCCGTGCCGCTCGAGAAGCTGAAGCTTGCCGGCAACGCGGGGGGCGTACTCGACTTGAGATGGAAAGGCTCTCCGGCACGCGGCATAGCTGACTTCGCGCTCGACATAAGTGCACCCACACAGCCGGCGAGCGACCAGCTTCCGCTGTCGGGCACGGTACATGGATCCTACGAATTGGGCGCCGGTACGCTGGAGCTTCATCCCCTGCAACTCTCCACAAGCGCCACCCAGATCGACGCCTCCGGCCGCATCGGATCGCGGGCAACAAGCTTGAATGTCAGCCTGCAGACCAATGACCTCGAGGAGATCGATGAAGTCCTCAACGCCCTCGGCCAGTCGCCGGTGCCGGCTCAACTTTCCGGTCAGGCAAGCTTCCACGGAACCATCGACGGCAGCCTGCGAGCTCCGGAGATCGCCGGCCACCTGCAGGCCAGCCATTTCACGTACCTCTACACGGCTGCGACGAGTGCGGCAAATGCATCGCCTCAGCCGCGAAAGATTCACATCGATTCGCTTGCCGGCGACGTGGTCTACTCCTCGTCCAGCGTCGCCCTGCATCATGCGGTCGTGACCTCATCGGGAACCACGCTCAACTTCGATGGCTCGGCCTCGCTTGAGCAAGGCGACTGGGTGGATGACTCGACGTTTCAGCTCCACGCTGCCATCCAGCATGGGGACGTATCCGCCTTACAGCAGATTGCAGGCACCGATTATCCCGTGACCGGCCAGGCCAACCTCACGGTCCAGGCGTCGGGCACCAAGGCCAAGCCGCACGGCCACGGCTCGTTCGCCCTGACCAAGGCCACCGCCTATGGACGGCCGATCGAATCGCTTACCGCCGACGCCAGCCTGGAGAACGACACGCTTCAGATCACGGACGCTGTCCTCAAGGCGCCGGGAGGCACGCTAGCGGGCGCGGGCTCTTACAACTTGAGCACGCATCAGATGCTCGCCAACCTGCACAGCAACGACGTGCAACTGGCTAAAGTTCCGGAGCTGCAACTGGCGCGGCTGAGCACCGCGGGAACGGTTGAGCTAAAAGCGCACGCATCAGGTACGCTCCAGAATCCGGTAATCGACGCGCATCTAAAGGTCACCAAGCTCGTGCTTAATGACGAGCACGTCGGCGACCTGAAACTAGATGCCGCCACCCACGGGCAGGAGATGGTCATCACCGGCCGCTCAGACTTCCGCAGTGCAGTCCTGACGCTCGACGGAACAGTCGGCATGCGCGGCGAACTGCCCGGCATTCTCGACGTGCAATTCAAGGACCTCGACATCGATCCATTCCTCGGCGAGGAGCTCAAGGGCAGAATCACTGCTCATTCCGGCATGGATGGAAAGATCCATGTGTCGGGACCATTGCGCGAACCCCGGCAGCTTACCGGCGCGTTGACCATCGACGACTTCCATGTGGGGATGGAAAACGTTCCGGTGCAGAACGATGGTCCCCTCCAGGTATCTCTCGCCAACGAGACGTTGACGGTGAAGCGCTTCGCGATGACCAGCGCGGACACCCGGCTCAATGTCACGGGCAGCGTGGCGATCGATGGAGACCAGCGGCTGCAGTTGCGGGCGGATGGTTCGGTAAACGCGGCCCTGCTGCAAACCTGGAATCCGGACCTGACCTCCAGCGGCAAAGCCCTGCTCGATGTCCGTATCGATGGAACGCAATCTGTTCCTGTCATCACCGGAACCGTACAGATCGCCAACGTAGTTTTGTCTGATATCGACCTGCCAGCCGCTCTCTCCGACCTCAACGGAAATCTGGTGTTCAATCAAAGCCGTCTGGAGATCGAAAAACTTACCGGGCGTGTCGGCGGCGGGATCGTCGAGTTTGCCGGCTACATCGGCTATGCCAATGGCGTGGCGGTCAATATCACATCGCAGGGCCGCGACATCCGCTTCCGCTACTCCGGCATCAGCATCACGGCCAATCAGCAACTGAAGCTGCAGGGCACGCTCAAGAACGCCACGGTTTCGGGAGACATCACCATCACCCGGTTCGCGCAGATTCCCACTGCGGATCTTGCCGCTGCGTTCGCCAATACATCCACGCCGGTGCCGAATGCCGCCTCGCCGCTAAACAACCTGCACTTCGACGTTCACGTGCGGTCGGCGCCCGAATTGACGGTGCAAACCTCCGTCGCAAAGCTGGCAGGCGATGCGGATCTCCGCCTCAAGGGAACGGCGCTGAATCCCATCCTGCTTGGCAGGGTCAACATCGCGCAGGGCGACATCAAGATCAACGGCCAGAAATATTTTCTGGAGCGCGGAGACCTGACCTTCGCCAGCCCCGTACGCATCGACCCGAGCATCGATGTCGAAGCCAAGACCCGTGTCCAGGATTACGACATCACGATCGGATTGCATGGCACCCTGGAACGGCTGTCGACCACGTACCGTTCCGACCCACCGCTTTCCAGCGAAGACATCATCTCTTTGCTCACCCTGGGCCGTACGCAGCAGGAAAGTGGTCTGGCGTCTGCTTCGGGTGGAAGCATTGGAGAAGCCGCAGGGAACGCCGTTATCGGCGCGGCGATCAACCAGCTTGTCGCTAACCGCGTCTCCCGCCTGTTCGGAGTGAGCGCTATCCGAATCAATCCGGCCGTGGGCGGCGGTCCCGACTACAATCCCAACGCCCGGCTCACCGTAGAGCAGCAGGTTTCCAGTAACGTGACCATCACTTACATCACGAATCTCTCGCGATCGGCACAGCAGGTGCTCGAGCTGGAATACAACATCGCGCGTGACTACACCATTACCGCCGAACGCGACGAGAACGGGGTGGTCAGCTTCGACCTGCTGATCCGCAAGCGCAAGAAGTAGGGCCCATCTTGCACGTGACAAAGACATCGCCCGGCGGTAGAAAGTAAGCGTGACCGCCGATTGGCTGCAAAGGGACGCCCCCGCCGGTGCCGCAGAGGAGCGCTTGCGCATGGTCTACGAGCAGCTGCGTGCCCGTGGCCTCCGCGATGAGCGAGTGCTGGCAGCGATGGCCAAGGTGCCGCGCGAGGAATTCGCCCGTGCCAATAGTCTCGCCGATGCCTATGGCGACCACCCGCTGCCCATCGACGCCGGGCAAACTGTATCGCAGCCTTACATCGTGGCTTCCATGGTCGAGGCCCTCGAAGTCAGCCCGGACGACCGCGTTCTCGAAGTTGGTACTGGAACGGGATACGAGGCCGCGGTGCTGGCCGAACTTGCCGCTGAGGTCTGGACGATGGAGAGAATTCCCGAGCTCGCACGTCAGGCGCAGCAGATTCTGGCCCGGCTCGGTTACCACAACATTCACGCGGTGGAGGGCGATGGATCGCTGGGCCTGCCCGAGCACGCGCCATTCAACAAGATACTCGTAGCGGCCGCGGCGCCGGCGGCCCCTCAGAATCTGCTGGATCAGCTCGCAGAAGGCGGCCGCCTTGTGGTTCCCATGGGCACGCGCACCGAGCAGCAGGTCCAGCTCATTCGCAAAATGAATGGCGAGTTGGTTACCGCTCCCCGTGAGTTATGCCGTTTTGTGCCGTTGGTTGGACAGCAGGGATGGAGGTCGTGAGCGAGGTTCTGGGGTGACGAAGCGGAGCATGTTGCTTGATCAATGCCGAAAGCCTTCCGGTTGGCTGGGCCGCATAATTCTTTGGGAGATGAATGTGCAGCACTCCCAGCTAACCAACTGGGGACTGTCGCACCTCTCGATCGGCGATTGGGACACCATCCTCGATGCCGGATGTGGGGGTGGACGAACGATCAGCAAGCTGGCCGCCCTTGCGAGCCAGGGCAAGGTCTACGGCATCGATCATTCCGAAGAGAGCGTCGCCGCAGCCCGGCGAACCAATGCACGCGCCATTACCGCCTCGCGGGTCGAGATCCAACAAGGCGCAGTGTCGCAGCTTCCCTTTCCCGCTAACCAATTCAATCTGGTCACCGCAGTGGAAACGCATTTCTACTGGCCCGACCTGCCGGCTGACGTGCGGGAAGTTCTCCGGGTCCTGAAACCGGGCGGAAGCCTGCTTCTCCTCGCGGAGGTCTATAAGGGATCGAACAGCCTGGTGGGAACGGTCGCCGAAAAGTACACCTCGCTTACCGGCATGACGCTTCTCACCGCGGAGGAGCATCGCGAATTGTTCGAAGGCGCCGGCTTCGCCGAAGTGCAGGTCTTCGAGAACAAAGGCAAAGGCTGGATTTGCGCCACCGGCCGGAAACCAGCATAGCCTGCCTGCGGGTGCCCCATTCCGGCTTCGTTTGCCGGGGTGGAGTTTTTGTTGGGTCATCCCCTAAACTTCTGGATTCAAAACCACGAATCCCCACCCGGGTTCGAGACCATCCGACCGATCCTTTTCGAGACACATTCGACCAGGAGACGCCATCGGACGAGGCTGGATGACGGCGCAGCTAAAGCTGCGCTCGTTCAATGCAGTACTCACTCACCCTGCACTTCCCCGGCAATCCAGGCCAGGTACGCCTCGCTGCCTCCTTCAAGCGCTAGTTCAATTCTTTCCGGTAGCTCATAGGGATGCAATTCCTTGAAGATCGTCTCCATGCGGGCTGCCTGCTCGCTCGTGGTTTTGATGATGAGTAAGAATTCGTTTTCGCGCTCGACCTTGCCTTTCCAGCGGTAGATGGACCGGATAGGCCCCATGATGTTGACGCACGCCGCCAGCCTTCGCTCGACTAATGCCGCAGCAAAGTCTTCCGCGCGCTGCTGTTCTCCCACGGTGGTCAGGACGATTCGCGCTTCGGCCATTGTTAGCTCCTCGCCGATGATCTCGTACGGAACAATTCTACGGTCAGCGAAGCACCATCCTTCGCCACGAACAAGCCCCAACTTCAGTTAATGAACTTCGCAACTCTATGGCGAACTTGATTCCTCCTGCGTTGCTTCGCCTTTCGTTCGCTTGACCATAAGTTGCAGCCGACGTTCACTGGGACTGGGAGTTGCTTTGAGCTTTACCGTAACAATTGCCGGAAAGTGGCTGCAACGTCTACGTCGCGCCTTGCTGACCCTGTGTTTTCTCGGGCTGGTGGCCGCCGCAGGCTACAAAGCCGTTTATGGGCCCAACGGCATGATCGTCTACAAGGCGAAGCGGGCGGAGTACCAGCGGCTGCAGCAGGAGATCCTGGACGAAAACCAGCGTCACCAGGAGTTGCAGGAGCGGGTGATGGCCCTGCAAAGCGATCCCAAAGCCATCGAGAAAGAAGCCCGGGAGCAGCTTGGCTATGTCAAGCCGGGAGAGCGGGTGCTGGTGCAGCGCCAGCCTCGTCTGGATACCCGGGCTCTCGCCCAGACCCAACCTGCCCCCGCGCCCTAGCCGGCGGTTTAAATCTTGGTGTGTCCTGAGTGCGTTTTTGTGTCGCCGGCTTAAAGCCGGCTCCGGATCTTGAAAACGCGCCGGAACGCCGGGCCAAATCCCGGCTCTACCTCGCGCCCGGCGGATAGAGTAACTCATAAACAGTTCCAGCCGTCCGTATGCGCCACCCAGTTTCCCGCCTGCGATACACTGTCGAATCGAACCATGGACATCGACGGCCTGCGAAAGTACTGCCTGTCATTTCCCCACGCGACGGAGAACGTGCAGTGGGGATGCGATCTGTGCTTCAAGCTCGACAGCAAGCTGTTTGCCGTGACGCCACTCGAGGTGGCGCCGGTGCGGCTGTCGTTCAAGTGCTCGCCGGAAAACTTTGCCGAGCTTTGCGAGCGCGACGGAGTGAAGCCCGCCCCCTACATGGCGCGGGCGCAGTGGGTCGCGCTGGAACAGCTCAACACGCTGCCGGATGCAGAGCTGCGGGAGTTGCTGGCTGAGTCCTATCGTCTGGTCTGGGAGCGGCTTCCGAAGAGACGGCAGGCAGAATTAGAAGCAGCCGCCGGAAAGGCGTCGTCTGCCAAGTTGCGCAATGCATCGAAGAAGACCGCTTCCGAGCGAAAGCCGGGGGCGAAGAAATCGCGTTCCCAAAGAACAGGAGAGAGCAGGTGAAGCTCTTTACCCCTAAGTTTGCTTTGACAGCGGCGTTGGTCTGCTGGCTTTGGGTATTGCTGCTCGCGGGTCAAAGTAACCCCTCCGCGGCTTCGGGCTCGCCGGCTCATGGCTCACAATCAACTGATGTCAAGGACCTCGAAAGAGACTTCTTCGCGGCTATTCGCTCCGGCGATACAGGCAAGTTTATGTCTTACGTCTCCGGTGGAGGGGTGAACGTCGGGCCCAAGGCGGAGCACATGAGCTGGGAAGAGGTTAATGAACAGATGAACCAACAGGGCGGACTCTACTGCAAACTGTTCGACTCTTCCTGCATACAGTCGGAAATTCACCTGGACAATAGCAATGTGCGAGACTGCTCCTACCGCGAGCTGCTGACCCAAACCAAGAAGGTGCGTACCGCCTCGACGGAGACAACACGCAACGGCGTACGTCAGGCAGTCCTGGTTGCCGAGATCAAGAACGAGCACTGCGCCGGCGTGGGCCTGATCGACTTCATCTTCAATCTCCAGGCGGACGGCTGGAAGCTGTTCTCGATTCCGTAAATCCTGCGTGCGGGTGCGGCTACGCCCAGCAGTGATCAGAGCGAAGTCAAAGCGCCGGAGGGACCGGCAAGAGGGTTGTTGCAAAATAAAGAAGCCGAAGCTTAGCGCTCCGGCTTGAATCGCACAGAACTATCGCACGCTTACTTCTTGCGGCGCAGCCTGGTGGCCAGGCCGACAATTCCGCTGCCCAGCAGCATGATGGTCCCGGGCTCGGGAACGCCGGACGTGTAGATGATTCCGTCGAACGCAGCCGGAAGCCCCGCGACCTGAGTCAGGGCGTACGTGTTGGGATCTCCGGTGTACAGATTGCTGCTCCAATCGTCAACGAAGAACTTGCCCTGTGCCGGATCCCAAGTCAAGCCGTTGTCATTGACGAAGCCGCTGCCTCCAAGAAGCGTCGACAGTCCATTCGCAGGGTTAAGCTGCCAGAATTGCGCCGAGCCGGCCCCGAGCAGAACCAGCTGGTTGGTGTCGGCGCGGTAGGTCATGCCGCCCGGGTACACGCTATTGCTGCCGAGGAGGGTGGCCGCGGCGTTTGTGGTGTTAATGCTGTAGAAGTTGCCGTTGCTCGACTCGCCATAGAGCGTGCTAGTGGCGGTGTCATAAGCCAGGGAAAACATGTCGTCGATACCGTGCGCGCCCACCAGGGTGGCCGCACCGGTCTGCAGGTTGATGGTGTAGAGATTGTCGTTGCCACGACCAGGAACCCAGTAAGCGGTGTTGCTGTTCGGGTTGTAAGCCAGGTCGCCGAAATCGCCGGTACCTATGCCTGTGTACCCGATCACTGTCAGGGCGTATGTGTTGGGATTGATTGAGTACAGCGTGTTGTTGCTGTCGTTCATCGCGTACAGCATGCCAGTGTCAGCAGCCCAAGCGGCACAAGCGCTCAGGCACACGGTGAGCACAAAAAACAACAGAATAAACCGGCGCATAGACTCCTCCTTCGTTGCGGCCTGTTTTAGGTTCTCGTCGCCTCGCACACAACGACGAACGGGCATCCGCGCCAAATTCGCCGGCCCTAGGCCTCAGTCGGGACGCGGATACGCTAAGCCGCGAACATTTTCGACCGCGAACGGCCCTCTGTCAAGACCGAAGATCATTTTCGACACGAACCGCCAATTCTCGTCATTTCGACAAAAGGAGGCGGCACCCCGCTTTGGATTGCCGCCTCTAAGCTACGAACTTCTTCCCACCGAAGATTTCAGTTTGTCGTCACCATGATGGCAGCATTGTTTGGCATAACTTCGACTGCCCCGATTGTCTTGCCATCGCTGCCGGCGTGGAACAGCGCCGAGTTCGTAGGTGCATATCCCTGCTGGACATACGACTGGATGTTCTGCACGATGTTGGTGTTAACCCAGGACGGCGGCGTCACCTGATTGCCATTTACGTCGAAGCCGTAGAGCTGAACGATGGCTTGTCCCAGGTTCTGCGGCGCCGTGATGAAGCTGAAGTGGTCTCCCGCGGCAATTCCGTTGATTGGCCCCATCAACCTGAGGGACGTGGGACTGTGTTCGAGGACGATAGCCGAACCAATAAAGCCCCAACCGGGACTGTAGACAATGACCACGTCCTGCCGGTCCTTGACCCCCATGGCGTTAAAGTTCACGGAAGTGTCGACGATTCTTGTGCTGTTGGTTCCGGCAGAAGCGGTGTAACTGTTGCCGCTGGGCCAACTGCAGTTCACACGGCTTCCAACCTGCTGCCTCCACCAACTGCAAACCGTGCGCGTGGTGTCCTGGAAGCCGGGATTGGTGTGCTGGTCGTGCGAGCCCCAGTCCACCCCATACTGTCCGTTGGTGGCGAAGTAGCTGGGCCGGACATCGACGTGGTCGCCGTTGTTGTAGTGAGGGATGCCGCTATACAGGACGGCCTGATTGGCATTGAGCACCGTCTGGATAACGCCATAGGTACGGGGAACCTGAGTTACGTCGACAATGTAGTCTTTGGCTTGCGCGTTGGTGAAGCAGTTGGTGCACGTCACGGTCAGGCCGCTGGCCGTCGATGGCTGGTTTTGCACCATGCTGGTTTCGGGGGCCGACATCGCCACCCAGCTTGGCGTCGATCCAAGGTTGAGCTGGATGTGGACGAGCTTCGCCGGGTCAGCGCCGGGGTCGCCCGATCCCGGCATCTGCCAGAAGACATTGTTGTCGGTGGCAGAGCTGTTTGCGGTCTGGCGGTTCTGATAGTTATATGCCGGATTGTTGTGCATGCCGTCATCGCCCAGGTACTCCGGGCTTAATAGTGCCGCCGGGTGAACGAATATCGAGTTGCTCCATTTCTGGAACATCGTGGGCAGACAGCTGCTCTCACAAAGGGCGCCACCGTAGGAGTAATCGACGGTCTCGTGGTCCAGCGACACCCTCTGGTTTGGCGAAGATCCCAGGGTGAAGGTGGTACCGCTGGCATTGATGTGCAGCCCGTAGCTGGCGCTGTAGGTGCCGAAGTCCTGATAGTCGTCGCCGGTGTCGTAGCCGGAAAATCCGTCGCCATCAAATAGGATTCCCTTGTAGGTATTGGAGGTACCGCCACCGTTCAGGCCCAGCCCAACAATGCTGTGCTGGTTAGGAGTGTGGTTGTAGATCACCCAGTTCTGGAATGTCGCGTCCGCGTTGTACGCCGTAGCCAGGGCGGTACCGGTGATGGCGGCGCGGTCGATCACGCTGAGTACATTCTGGAAGGTGCCTGCGTGCAGGCCCTTGAAGATGGTGCAGTTGTAAGCCACTAATCCAGGATGGGTGCTGTCGCCCAGGGACTCGTTGACTACGTAAAAATAGATTGTTGCCTGATTGCCGTTGGTGCTAGAGCAGGTCGCCTGGAAGCTGCGGTCTCCGCTGGTCGGTGTAACCAGGCTGATCAGGTCGAGGAACGTGTGGCCGTTCGAACTCCCGTTAACGTCAACCAGGGTATCGAACGAAACCTGATCGAATGTCAGGTTCAGTGTCGCACTCTCGTAGTCGACCCTGAGCACGCCGTTCTTGTGGACGCTGAAACCGTTCTTCAGGACGAATCCGCCCGTCTGCGGCAGGGTTCCATCGACTAACGAAATGGCAGGCATCGACGCGGTGCCGAAGTTGCTCATCTGGCCATGGCTGCCCAGCACATTGAGGCCGATGCCCTGTTGCGAGGTGTGCCGAATCTGGCACGATCCGGCGGCGCCCTGCTTGCACGTGAGGATGCCGAGAAACCCGGCGTTTAAGCTACAGGTCGACTCGCTGCAAATCTTCAAGTTCTCCTGGCCGCTGGAAGTTCCACCATCGATAGCGTAAGTGACGCTGCCGCTGGCAGCGGCAGGATCGAGGGCAAAGGTTCCGCCAAAGATATCCAGCTCGCCCAGCAGCGAAACCGAGCCTCGCATGTCGACGTTGGCGCTGGTGAGGACGGTGAAGGTGCCCCCAGCCTGAATCGTCAGGTCGGTTGTGGCGGGATTCGCGAGCCTTGCCTGCGGTGCAGGTCTGATTGGATTCGCACCGCATCGTGCAGCCGGAAGGGATCGTTACTGTGTCTCCGGCTGCCGGGATGCCGTTCGGCGTCCAGTCGGTGGCAGTGTGCCAGTTTCTGATTCCGGAACCGCTACAGCTATAGTTCGTAGCCGACAGAAGAGCCGGCCACGCCATAAAGGCAAGTAAGAAGACCAGCGCGACCTTCTTCATTCCACCACTACATACGCTGTGCATGACTTGGATACTCCGTCGGCGGCGGGATTGTCAGTTGTCTCCAGAGTGTCGCCGATGGCGAGCCCAACGGGACCAATTTTGCTGCACGGCACCGAATTGCCTTCCCAGGTTCGATTGTTGCCGTCCCAACTGGCGCAAGCGATGGTACCGGAGACCGTGCCCACGAGGGCCGGAACCAGCAGCGGCGTGATGACCTGAACTTCGCCGGCACGCCGGCGGGCAATCTGCATGCTCGAGGAGCCGCTGTCACACTGCCAGATGACGTACTGCAGGGTACCGTTCTGCGTCAGCCCAAAAAGTCGGAGTTGGTCTTTTAACTGGAAGTTAACCAGGGCGGGCCCATCATCATATCCGGCGCGAAACACCAATTCGCGGGGAGGGGTTTGTAGCTGCGCACTACACAAGGACCCGGCAATAAGAACAAACAACACAATTCCCGACTTCATGACTTCTCCAATTCGGTTATGAGCTTGTTGGCCTTGACTCGTCATAGTCGAAAGCCAGTCGTTGGACTACAGGTATACTTCGGATTTCGATCAGCTTTGGAAGACACTCGAACGGCCACCGCTGAAAATCTTTACATTTTAGCGAGCGCCCATCAGGCGATCCGTCGATCTGCAATTCGGTTAAAGGATCTGGGGAAATTCCTCAGGGCGCCGGCGGCGCGTACTTCAATCGTAACGCAAGGACTTCTACATTGTGGTTGGCCTCAGTCACCGCTGTCAATACGGAGAACTCCAGATGCCTTCCAACCCGCAGTCGCGTTTATCCCCGGTGCTCAGTGCAATGGCGCAGCAGCCGCGATAACCTCGGTGCACCAACGCGGGCGAAGCTCTAATCACCACCTCGCAAACGATCACCCACAGGATATAGCCGCAACTACTGGGGAGACGACAACTTCTCCCGCGAGGGAGTCTGGGTGCCGGGGCTCGCCGTCGCCTGAACCGAGCTGTGTGTAGTGCCAGCACCAGGGCTCGGAATTGCGGCCAGCTCCGACTGCCGATACTTCGGCGCGCTCACGTACCCATGAATGTGGTCTTTGCTGATGCTGTTGAGCACGACCTCGGCAGGTTGTGAGGCATCCGGCGTATAGAACATCACCGGCTGGTAGAGATTAACGTGCTTCTGGGACAGGTTGCGATCGTCCACGGTCAGTTCCAGGTCGGCGTACTGGTGCTTCTCATTAGCTTTCTTCAGGCGGATTGCGAATGGCCCCTCGCGCTGGAACTGCCTGGATTTCGGTATGTCAAACTCGTAATAATTTCGCTCTCCCTTCTTCTGCAGCAGGACGAGCTCGTCGTGAGTGCGTGCAATCGATCCGGTCAGCTCAGTCCGGGTGTTGGCCAGATCGCCGCGCGTGTCAGTGAGATCGCTGCGGGTGTTGGCAAGATCGCCCTGTGTGTCGGCCAGGTCAGCACGAGTTTTATCAATCGCCTTGCCCTGGGCATCAACTTGCGCCTGGAGTTGTTTGAGGCGGATATCCGTGCTCCGGCCGCGCTTCAACGCACGGGGGCTTTCGACCGGGGGTGGAGGCGGAGGAGGCTGTGAAGCCAGCGCATTGACCTTTGCGGTCAGATCGTCGATCTGGCTGCGCGTGGCGTTGATCTGGCCGCTTGCGGTGTTGAGTTCAGCCGTCAGTTGCTCATTCTGCGCCGCCAGGTTTTGCGAAACGTGGTGCTCATGAACGCCATAACCAACAAGCGTGCCGCCGGCAATCAGGACGGCGGCGATATACATGGCCGCGCGCTTTGAGACTGCGGCGGCGGCAGCGGAAGGAGAGCTTTCCATAATGTCTCCGAGGAGTGGGCCTGCGGAGGCCGCACTCGTGTGTCACAGACCCAACTTATCGCTCTGCGCAGGATCGCCGAATCAGGCAATGTCCGTAGATTCAGAGAAGAATTGCTGTAGAGGTGAGGTTGGTAGCCGGCATAGACCGCCGCGTTTTTCGCCGTCGCAGGCCGCTCGCCTTAGACGCAACTGCACCGTCCGGCGAGCACGCAGCGCAGGATTGATGCGGGCCGGTGAGTTGTTCCAAGCAGACAGATTCCCTGTGCAATCAACTTCGCGTCCGGAGCCTCGCTGTTCTACACCGGAACCCTGTCGTGGTGCTGTGCTTTGCGAGCAGAAGAAAAATTCAGCACCAGCGGTTTCACCAGTTGCTCAAAATCGTCGTAGGACAGGCGAATCAGCTCGTTGTGGGATCCGGCATTGAAAGCGATTTCCTTGTCCTCGGTCAGCGTTTCATCGACATAGACCGGGATGCCGTACAAGTTGCCGAATGGCGGCATGGCGCCGGTTTCGCAATCGGGAAAGTGCTGCTTGAATTCGTACTCGCTGGCAAGCTCAGCGACCTGCACGCCGGTAGCGGCCTTGATGGCCGCAAGGTCGACCTGGTATGAAGCCGGCAGCACGGCCATTCCCAGTAATCCGTCGAGTTTGAGGATCACCGTCTTGGCCAGTTCCTTTCCCGAGATGTGGGCCAAGGCGGCGATTCCTTGAGCTGTGTAGGCTTTGGAGTGAGAGATGACTACATAGCGAATGTGGTGTTCGTCAAGAAAAGCGCGAAGCTGATTGAGCGGCATATAAACCCCCCATGGCATCGACGCCAGAGTCGCTTCAGCGAGGCGCTCCTTCTTGCCTTGGCCGGGAGTGCCGGGCGACTGCCTGCGACTCGTGAACGTCTAACCAGCCTAAGTGTAGCCCTCACCAAGAAGCGCACAAGTCCGTTCATCACACGGGGGATGTGACGGACATGGGGGGAACTGCCTCGATCTCACGGCGCCGACCGAGAGCGGCCATAGGGAACGAAGGAACCCATACCGAGCTGGCGGCGACGCTAGCCGCGCTTCCCGCGCTTGCCCTTTTGACGCGCCTTGGCGGCTTCCTCTTTGAGCAGAGGATCGGCGGGCTGATAGCCCATCTCGATTGAGAGAACCTTGACCAGTTTCGCCAGAACTTTCGTTCGTGCCCAGTACTTATCGTTGCCTTCGACCAAGGTCCACGAAGCGGTCGCCGTACTGGTCTTCACCAGCATCTGCTCCACGGCGTCCTCGTAAGCCGACCACTTCTCGCGGTTGCGCCAGTCTTCCTCGGTCAGCTTCCACTCTTTGTAGCCGATGGCCTTCCGCTCTTCGAAGCGGCGCAGTTGCTCCTCGCGCGAGATGTGGATCCAGAACTTCACCAGGATCGTGCCGAACTCGCGCAACTGGCGCTCGAAGGAGTTGATCTCCTTGTAGCCGCGTTGCCACTCAGCTTCGGCGGCGAAGCCTTCCACGCGCTCGACCAGGACACGGCCGTACCAGGAGCGGTCGAAGATGGCGATCTGGCCGCGCTCCGGCAGGCGCCGCCAGAAGCGGTACAGGTAATGCCGCGTCTTGTCTTCGCCGTGCGGAGTGCTGATGGGATAGACGACGTAACCGCGCGGGTCGAGCTTTTCGGTGATGCGCTTGATCACGCCGCCTTTGCCCGCCGCGTCCCAACCCTCGAAGACGAGGATGACCGGCCGCTTCTGCAAATAAATCTGGTAGCCCAGCTCGCGCAGTTGGATCTGGCGTCGCGTGATCTCGCGGACATAGCTGGGGCGATCGAGGGCGCGCGTGAGGTCAATGGTCTCCAGCATCAGGCGCCTCCTCGCGTCAGGTTGTCCATGGCTTTGCGCAACTCGGCATCGCGCGAGAAGTCGGCCGCGACATCGGTCCGCGGCGGCGCCTTCGGCCCGAGGCTCTTCTCCAGCGCGCTGGTAATGGTCTCGAAAACCCGCTTCCGGGTATACGACTTCGAGGTCGCTTCCACAATCGTCCAGGGAGCGTATTCCGACTCGGTCAGCTCCAGCATCTCCTCGGCGGCGGCGAGATACTGGCCGTACTTTTTGTGCCGCGCCCAATCCTCTTTGGTGACACGCCACGCCTCCAGCGGATCGGACGCGAGCGCGTCGAAACGCCGGTGCTGCTCTTTCTTGCTGATGTGCAGGAAGAACTTCAGGATCACCGTGCCGTCGTCGGCCAGCATGCGCTCGAAGTCGATGATGTCGCGAAACGCCTGCTGGACGGCCTTCTGGGGAGTGACATGCTCGACGCGCTCCTGCAGCACGCGTCCATACCAGCTGTGGTCAAAGATGACCATCTCGCCGCGATTGGGCACCTTCAACCAAAAGCGCCACAGCCAGGGCCGCTGCTGCTCGTAGGTGCGCGGCGCAGTGATGGGATAGAGCTTGAATCCGCGGGGATCGAGCCGTTGCGTCAGCGCCCGGATGGTCGTTCCCTTTCCCGACGCGTCCCAGCCCTCGAAGACGATCACCGTGGGAATGCCGTTGTCCCAGCAGGCTTTTTCCAGATCGTAGAGCCGCGCCTGCAATGCGGGGACAATGCGCTTGTACTCTTCCGCCGAGAGCTTCTTCTTGAGGTTGAGATTCTCCAGCATGCCCGAGGCAATTCTAACGATGCCGGCAAGGGCCTGGATGTGACGACTGTCTCAGCCAAAGGTGCTGCGAGTCCGGAGAGGGAGACCCTAGGTCGCCGGGCGGCTCAGAGCTGATTGGCCGGCTTTGACAGTTGCCAGAGATTTGCCAGGGCTCGCGGTTGGTAAACCGGTATTTACAAACTGGGGTCTGATAGCAGACGGCTGAGAACTGAAAGCTGAAATGGTCGGGACGGGCAGATTTGAACTGCCGACCCCTCGCACCCCAAGCGAGTGCTCTACCAGGCTGAGCCACGTCCCGAATTTAGGAAGTTTGGTCCGGCTACGGCAGCCGGAGGGGTTTTGCGCCATCAACAGTCTATCACCAGATTAGCGCGGTCGAGCAGTCGCCATGCACGGATTAGCGGCGTTTTGTAAATGTTGCTATGCTCTCGGCATCGCGGTCAGCGAATTTGCATCCCAAGAAAATGATGAACTCAAGCCATCGCCAGTCCTGCGAGAACGTGCTTGCCGTCGCCGACGAGCCCCACCATCATCTGGTGGTGGCCAACGATTATGTCCGCGCCTATGCGGTTGAAATCGGCCCGCACCAGAGCACACTGTGCCACCTGCACGGGCTGCCCTATCTTCTGTATGTAGCAGGCGAAGCGGAAATCGTCAGCGCGCCGCGCAACGGCGATGCCGAGTTGCACAGCTACTTCCCCGACTATTGCGACTTCGCTCCGGCGGGCCTGGAACACGTGGTCGAGAACCTGGCCGACGCGCCGTTTCGCAACATGATCTTCGAGTTGTTGCCTGCGACGGAGAAGCTTCGCCGCGCGGGGCCGGGCTTCACCAGTGTCGCCGGAGTACACCTTGCACGGCTGTACTCCGGCCATGCAATTTGCGCGGAGCTGATTACCCTCAGCTCCGGCTCCCAAGCCGAAATCGCCGGCCCCGCCGTCATCGGATCACCGTACGAAGAGGCCATCGAATTGATCTCTCCCAGCCAGGGAGCGCGCAAGCTGGAACACTTTCGCGACCTGCAATACCTCCCCGAGGGCTCGAGCGCCCTACTGCGTTGCGAATTGGGAGGTCCGGCCCGCGTGCTGGCCGTCACTCTGGGACGCCAATAATTCGCCTTGCCGGCGAACCATTGCCGTTACGCGGTAACAGCTACGCTCCCCGATTGTGATTGTGACGTGTCCGCTTCCCCCAGGAGCTGCACCTGCTGCTGCAAGCTGGTGTATGCCTGCTGAGCGCCACTCAAGTTCCCGGCCTGAAGCGCCTGCCCTAGCTGCTGAACCAACTGGGTGAGATCGCCGCCGCCGCTGCGATGGTGATGGTGGCCGCGCGCAGTCCGGCTGGCCATTTGCTGCTGAACGTTGGAATAATCCTGCTGGGCGGCCGTTGTGTTACCCGCCTGCAAGTCCGTGCCGAGCTGGCTGAAAGCCTGCGCCAGTGGACCGCTGCTCTGAGCCGATGCGGTCGCGTTGATCTGCGGACTGAGCTGCTGCAGCGCTGTAAAGTCCGATTGCGCTGCCGATAAATCCCCGGATTGCAGATCCTGCCCTAGCTGTTGAAACTCCTGTTGCCACTTCTGCCGGTTGCTCTGGACCGACTCGCCTCGGTAGTTCATCAGAGTGCTACTCGCAATACCTGCCAGCGACATATGCTTACCTCCGGCCGGCGCGCTCTGGAATATCGCAATTGCGCCGCCACAGTCATAGCGTGCGTGCAAGTATGTTGCCATGCTGGTCAAAGGGACCACGCGCAAACTGTTGACTTATCGTCCTCTTGCGTCGTCGCTCCTTAAAGGCTTTCTAACCACTTATTTTTCTTTCCTGCTGATAGTCTCGCGGCCGGGGGAAATTGGAAGCCTGTGCGACAATCAAAGCTATGCACAAACCTCTTGCAGCACTTTCCTGCCTTGGCATCGCTCTGTTCTTTTCGATCGGTGCATGGGCCCAGCAACCCTCAACCACAACCAAGCCGGGCACCGCTGCGGGTTCTTCGTCTGCAAGTGGCAACGGGCAGTCGTCAGCTTTCAAGACCGACAAAGAAAAGCAAAGCTATGCCATCGGGGAGAACATCGGGAACAACCTGAAGAGCGACGGCCTGGATGTCGATCCCAACATCGTCGCGCAAGGTTTGAAAGACGCGATGACCGGCGCCAAGAGCCAGATGAGCGATGCCGAAATGCAGGAAGCCATGGGCAAGCTACGAGAGCAGGTAGTCGCCCGTAAGCAGGAAGAGATGCAACGCGCGGGCGAAGCCAACAAGAAAGCCGGCGAGGCCTTCCAGGCTGCCAACAAGGCCAAGGAAGGCGTGGTGACGCTGCCCAGCGGCCTGCAATACAAGATCCTGCAAGCGGGCACCGGCCCCAAGCCGGCGGCTACAGACACGGTGACCTGCAACTATCGCGGGACCCTGGTCGACGGGACCGAGTTTGACAGTTCCTTCAAGCGGGGCGAGCCGGCGACCTTCGGCGTGAACCAGGTCATCAAAGGATGGACTGAAGCGCTGCAGCTGATGCCGGTCGGCTCCAAGTGGCAGATCGTCCTTCCGCCTGACCTTGCCTATGGCAGCAAAGGCGCCGGTAATGCCATCGGGCCCGACTCGACGCTGGTCTTTGAGGTCGAGCTGCTTTCGATCAAAGGCAAGTAAATTGTCCCGATCGGGCGTCCCATTCTTTTTCGCTTGCGCTAGGATGGGACGGATTTGCGATGTGCGGTTTGCCGTCACGCATTGGCATCGTCCAATCTGCGTGCGCTTTTCCGTTGGCGATAGTTTTCAACCGTCTGTCTTGGAATCTGTTTGCTGATGCGTGTTATTTCCGGGCTTCTGATCTTCCTCCTGCTCGCCGCTTCCCTGCCCGCGCAGCAGCCGGCCAGCACGCCCGCACAGTCCACTCCTACTGCGTCAGAGTCGCAACCGGCCGTGAGCGAAGCGTCTGCCTCCCAGCCGACACAGACAGTCATTGTCACTCCCGAGTCGCCCCAGGACCTGGCAGAGGCCAAACACTCCTTTGAGTCAGGCCTGAAGCTGAAGAACGCAGGCAAGCTGGAAGAGGCCTTCGACAAGTTCGAGCAGGCGGCCCAGCTCAACCCGCATAGCGTGGACTACGTTACCGCTCGCGAGATCACCCGCGAAGAGCTGGCCATGGATGCCATTCGGCGAGGCAACAAGGCGCTGGGCGAACAAAAGGAAATCGTCGCCATGGCGGAATTTCGCCGGGCTCTGCAATTCGACCCGCACAACCAGTTCGCCGCCCAGCGATTGAAGGAATCGGTTTGGCGCAACCCGTCGGATGGCAAGCTGTTTATCGCCGACAGCTCGGACGAGATCCTGCTGCAGCCCAGCCGGTCGCATCACGACCTCCATTTCCGCGGTGATGCGCGTTCCCTGATGACCGCGATTGGCAAGGCCTACGGCATCACGGTGGAGTTCGACGACTCAGTAAAGAGCATTCACACCCGCTTCGACATCGAAGACGTCAACTTCGCGACGGCGATGGAGGCGGCCACCGCCGTTACAAAGACTTTCTGGGTGGCGCTTGCGCCCAAGGCGATCCTGGTGATTGCCGATACCGCGCAGAACCGCAGCACCTTTGAGCGCATGTCGATCCGCACCTTCTACCTGCCTGACGTGCTCACCGCACAGGACCTGGTGGAGCTGGTCAACGTGCTACGCATCGTGCTGGAACTGCGCTTCATTCAACCCGACCAGACCGAGCGCGCCATCATCATCCGCGCTTCGCTGCCTGAGATCGAAGCCGCGACCCAGTTGCTCGAGAACCTTGTTCAGGCGCGCCCTGAAGTGCTGCTCGACGTGCGCGTCTATCAACTCAGCCAGAGCCTGCTGCGGCAGCTGGGGGCGAACTTGCCCACGCAGTTCACCTTGTTCAACATCAGTCCTCAGCTCATCGCCGGGCTCGGCTTGGGCGCGCAGAATCTTATTAATCAGTTGATTGCTTCGGGAGGAATCAATCAGGCAAACTCAACTGCCATCCAGGCGCTGCTCGGCCAACTGGCGAACTCCAGCACTAATTCGCTGCTGAATATGCAACCGTTCGCGACATTTGGCGGCGGGCTGTCGTTCATGGGCCTGAATTCCACGACTTCATTTTCAGGCAAAAATGCTACGTCTTCGATTGGCTACACCTTCAACCTGAATACTTCCGATGTGAAGAACCTGGAGAATGCCCAGTTGCGCGCTTCCCAGAACCAGCTAACGAGCCTGCTGGTCGGCGAGCGCTATCCCGTCGTCAACGCCACCTTCGCTCCCATCTATAACACGCAGGCGATTGCCAGCGTGATCGGCAACGGCAGCTATATCGCGCCGGTGCCCTCAGTCAATTACGAGGACCTCGGCCTCACCCTGAAGGTCACGCCTGCGATTCACATCGACTCCACCGTCAGCATGAAGCTGGAACTGCAACTGCGCTCGCTGGGAGCAAGCTCGGTGAACGGCATTCCCATCATTAATAATCGCCAGTACTCCGGCAGCATCACCGTTCCGGCGGGAGAGTCGAGCGTGATCGGCGGCATCATGTCGGAGTCGGACCTGAGAATGGTGAATGGCTGGCCGTTCCTCAGCCGCGTGCCTGGGTTGACCTGGGGCGCTTCCGAGCACGACAAGAACGTCAACGACGCCGACCTGCTGATCGTCATAACCCCACACATCCTGCGCCTGCCGGTGCAGGAGTCGGTCGCGATTTCGTTACCGATGGGGCATTAGGAGAGCTAGCAACTGGCAGCTAGCACTTAGCACTTATTCGAAATAACCGAGGTCTAACGGTCTAGGCCTGAACGAGAACAGGGCAGGGGCCCAGCTGTATTACCCGATAGGTTGTCGAACCAAACACGGCTAGATCCAGAGCGCCACGGCCACGCACTCCCATAGTCACCATGTCGATTTGCTCTTCCAGAGCGAAGTCAATGATTTGCTGATACGGCTTTCCGATGCGCACCGCGGTCTTAGTCTTGAGGGCCTTGTGTTGCCCCTGCGGAATCAGTTTATCGAGTTGCGCCGTCGCTGCCGCTATGGCCCCTTCCATCTTGGCCGGGGTTGGGACCTCCTCCACCACGTGCAGCAAGGTAAGCTCGGCGTCGTACTCCTCTGTCGCAGAGATGGCAGATTTCAACGCCCGCCCGGAATGCTCGGAGAAATCCGCACAGAAAAGGATTCGGCTCAGGCGGTGGACGTAGCTTTGCCCTTTACCGGCGGCCATGGAGTCGCGCGGGGGCTTATTCACTGCCAACACCGGGCAGGGAGCCGTGCGCATCACTCGGTCGGTCGCCGACCCTAGCATCAGACGGTCATACCCTCGCCTGCCGTGCGTCCCCATGACGATAAGATCTGTTTTCTGCGCTTCCGCAAACGACAGAATACAGTCCGGTGCTGTCCCTACGTCCACAATGAGTTCCGGCTGAATCTCATCGCGGGTGTAGTTCTTCACAAACTCTTGCAACTGCTCCTTGGCTTTCTCACGAAGTTCCTGGGAGTACTCGTCATAGAGTTCTGCAGAGACCACAAAGCTCACGGAAGGATGTTGCCACAGCTCTACTATGTGCAACGCGACCAGCGAGGCACGATAGTGCTTGGCCAGTGAAAGGGCATGGCAATATGCCATTACCGAGAACTCTGAGAAATCAATGGGACAAAGGATGAGTTTAATTTCCAGCATGGTTACTCTTGAGGCCGGCTTTGCGGCGCGGCTGAAGCCATTCCCTCTCACAACCAATTTGAGAGCACTTCTGGTTGCAGCAAGTTGCTAGCTGTTAGTTACTTCAAATCGTAATCCACCATCGCCTTGACTGCTTCATACGGCGTGTTGAGAAAATTGGAGACCTTGCGCCCGTTAATGAAGAAGGTCGGTGTGCTGGTGACGTTCAGCTTCTCGCCCAGCGCAATCGACTCGCGCACGCGCTTCTCGGTGTCCGGATTGGCCGCACAAGCGCTCACCGCGGCAGGGTCGCCGCCGGAATCCTTGACGTAACCTTTCAGCATCTGCTCGACGTTCTGTTCGTTGATCTCGCTCTGGTGGTCATAGGTGGTGCCGATGAACTTCCACACCGCCTCGTTGTTCTGATGGCCCAGACAGTCCACATACTTGGCCGCCAGCAACGACCACTTGTGGATTTGCTCCAGCGGAAAGTTCTGAAAGACCAACCTGGCCTTGGGCTCTTCGCTCATTAGCTTGTTCAGGTTCTCCTGCGCCTTCTTGCAGGCAGGGCACTCCAGATCGCCGAACTCGACGATAGTGACTTTGGCATCGGCTGCGCCCCGTACCGGGCCAGTGGCATTCTTCAAGTCGGCGCGCGCCGCGGCGAAGGGGTCGGAGCCGAAGGGGACAAGATCGCCCGAGAAGGCATAGCGTTCGTCAGGCGTGACATAGATGCGCTGCACCGCCTGGCCGTCGGGAGTGTTGAAGACCACGGTAACCTCCGCGATGCCGGGCGCCTCCGACGGCTTGATGCTTACCACGTGCCATGCCAGGTTGTCGTTCCAGCCAAACATGTGCTTCAAAAAGTCATTCACAGTAGCTTCGCTGGGCAGATTGGCGGAAGAATCGCTGTGGGTTTGAGCAGGGAGGCCCAATCCGGCCAAAAGAAGACTAATGAGAACGATTAGACGCGAGACAAATTTCATCTGTACCTTTCACGATTGCTAAGTTTGCGCACTACCCATCCGTTCTTGCCGCGATGGGATAACGCCGCCCGAAGCCGAATGCCTTCTCCGTAATCTTCAAGCCGGGCGCGGCCTGCTGACGCTTGTACTCACTGCGATCGACCATGCGGGCGATGCCGCTCACCAGCTGCGGATCATAACCATGTTCCACCGCAATCTGGTGCGGCGGCTTGTTGTCCTCCACGTAGTCGACCAGTACGGTGTCGAGGATCTCGTAGGGCGGAAGCGAGTCGCTATCCTTCTGCCCGGGACGCAGCTCTGCCGAAGGTGGCTTCTCGATCGTCGACTCCGGAATCCGTTCTCCGTTTCGATTGACGTAGCGCGCCAGGCGATACACCAGCGTCTTCGGCACGTCGGAGATTACTGCCAGGCCCCCACACATGTCCCCGTATAGCGTACAGTAGCCCACGCCCAGCTCGGACTTGTTGCCAGTGGTCAGGACCATCGAGCCGAGCTTGTTCGACAGCGCCATCACCAGCGATCCGCGAATGCGCGCCTGAATATTCTCTTCCGCCACGTCAGGCGGGCGGTTCTCGAATGCGGCCTTCAGTCCAGCCAGGTAGGAAGCGAAAATGTCGTCGATCCGAATCAGCTCGTAGTGAATGCCCAGCATCTTCGCCAGTGCCGCTGCATCGTCGATGCTGCCTGGCGACGAATATGGGCCCGGCATGGCGACGCCCATCACGTTCTCCGCACCGAGCGCGTCTACCGCAATGCAGGCGGTAAGCGCTGAGTCGATGCCTCCGCTCAGCCCGAGCACGACCCGTTTGAAGCCGCACTTGCGAACGTAGTCGCGCGTGCCCAACACCAGCGCGGCATACGCGCTGCCCTCTTCACTCTCATCGCGGTCATGCAGCGTACCTTCGAGAGAAACCGTGTCGAAAAAGATCAGGTCCTCTTCGAACGATTTGGCCCGTGCGATGACGTTGCCGTCCGGAGCCAGGACAAGGCTGGAGCCGTCGAACACCAGGCTGTCGTTGCCGCCAACCTGATTCACCATCGAAACCGGTACCTTATATTGGCGAGCAATGGCTGCCAGCATATTGCGGCGCAGTTCCCGCTTGCACAGATAGAAGGGCGAGGCCGATATGTTCAGCAGGACCTGCCCTCCGGCGCGCATCAGGTCCTCGACCGGATCGACGCCATACAGTCGGCGGTCCCAGAAATTCTTGTCGTTCCAGGCGTCCTCACAAATGGTGAGCGCCATCTGCTCGCCGCCAAGCGGAAACAGCCGTTGCGAATCGGCTGGAGCGAAGTTGCGCATCTCGTCGAAGACGTCATAGGTCGGCAGCAAGCGCTTCGACTGGATGAATGCCACCTTGCCATCACGCAGCAACGCCGCCGAGTTGTAGACCGATTTGCCGGTGCCCTCGTTCGTCGGCGTCACCAGCCCGGCGATGACCGCGATGCCTTCCGTCTGGCAGGCAATTTCCTCGGCGGTCTCGCGATTACGCTCGACGAACCAGGGACGCTCGACCAGGTCACGCGGCGGATAGCCGCAAATCGAAAGCTCGGGAAACAACACCAGTTCGGCCCCGCCCTGGCGGGCGCGAGTGGCGTATTCAACAATCTTTGCAGAGTTTCCGGCGAAATCACCGATAGTGGTATTGATCTGCCCGAGTGCGATCCTCACATCTAGAAGTGTAATCGAAGAGCTGTCGCCGAATCAGTTTGACAAAACTGCTGCATCCAACCCGCTATTGGCCGTTGGCTGTTCGCAAGAAAAGGCAAGAACCGTACTAGCCGCGGATTTGCGCGGAGAAGCGCGGATGCTAAAGAGGGCCTATACGCGATGTATATTCGCAAGACTAAGCTCGGGCCCCCAGGGTCGCGCACAATTCTTCTTTCTCTTCTCTGTGATCTGCGTTCATGCGCGTCAATCCGCGGCTGCTCTTTCTCTCTCATCAGTGTTCATCCGTGTGAACCCCTGGTTGATCTGTCCTCCATTCAAGCGAGGAGCGAACAGCGGCTTTACTTCAGCCGGATCGCCTCTTCCCCCAACTGCTCGTTGATCAAGCGGCTCATGAGTTGCTTGATCGCCTCCCCGCTTTTAGTCAGCTCGAAATCCTGCTTCTGCTCCGACCAGTCGAGCTTGAAGCTGGTCGACAAAGCTGAAATCCAGATTTGGCGCGCGGGAGCGTTGGGCGAGATGATGAACTTGCCCGGACGGCTCTTCAAAAGTGATGTGCAGCGCGCCAGCGTTCTCCTCGACTTCGAAATCGGCTTCGCCCTCGGCTTCATAGAGGCTGCGCTTCAGGGCTTCGAGACTGGCGTCGGAATGGCGGCGGAAATCCTGTTCGTCCATCGCTTGATTATAGTCAGAACTCCATCCGTAACCAGAAGTCTGGCACTTACTGGCCAGCCGAACCTCGTTGGAGATTGCCAGCTTGTAAAAATTTCGCGGCCGGGCAAACTTTCGGCGAACCCCTACATCCGCTGCATTAAACTCGTTCGATCGAGTGCTTTCGGAGTGTTCCCAATGCCCAGCTACAAAACCGTTGTCTCCACTCTGCTTGTTCCCTTGTTCTTCCTCACTACCCTGGCAGCGCAGAAGCGCATCGCCGCTTCCGCCGAGCCGATCAATGTGCTGACCTATCACGACGACATCATGCGCACAGGACTGATGCCGCTGGAGACGACGCTGACGCCCGCAAACGTGAATTCGGCCACTTTCGGCAAGGTCAACTTTCTCTCCACCGACGGGAAAGTCGATGCTGAGCCGCTGTACGCCTCCAACGTCCTCATCAACGACGTAGACCATAACGTGCTCTATGTTGTTTCCGAGCACGACAGCATCTACGCCTTCGATGCGGACACCGGCACCCAGCTCTGGAAGACCACGGCGCTACTGCAGGGCGAAACCACCAGCGAAGCTGTGTTCGGTTGCGGGCAGATTTCTCCGGAGATCGGCATCACCAATACGCCGGTGATCGACCGCAATCAGCAGCCGAATGGCGCGATTTACTTTGTCGCCATGTCGAAGGACGCCAACGGCGGCTATCACCATCGTCTGCACGCGCTCGATCTCACGACCGGTGCTGAACTATTCGGCGGCCCGGTCGAAATCCAGGCCAAGTATCCCGGCAACGGCGACAACCACCAGAACGGCTTTATAGTCTTTGATCCGAAGTATTACGCCGAGCGTGCCGGACTGCTCGAGCTCAACGGTAACATCTACCTGGCGTTCACCTCGCACTGCGACGAGCGGCCGTATACCGGCTGGATGATGCAGTACAGTGCCTCGACGCTCCAGCAGCTTTCCGTTCTGAACTTCACACCCAACGCCTATGGCGGCGCGATCTGGCAGGTGGGCGCCGGAATCGCCGCAGATGATCAGGGCAACATCTACTTCCTTGACGCGAATGGCGTCTTCGACACCACGCTGGACGGCAACGGCTTCCCTGTCAACGGTGACTACGGTAACGCTATGGTGAAGGTGTCCGGTTCGGGTCCACTCACAGTGACCGACTACTTCAACATGTACAACACCGTGCAGGAGTCGAACGCCGACACTGACCTTGGATCTGGCGGGGCGCTGGTGCTTCCCGATATCTCCGTGTCGGCCAACAAGCGGCTCCATCTGGTTATAGGAGCGGGCAAAGATGGGAACGTCTATGTCGCCAATCGCGACAACATGGGTAAGTGGAATCCCAACAACAACAATAATCTTTACCAGCAGTTGACCGGCGTCTTGCCCAATGGCGCCTGGTCTATGCCTGCGTACTTTCACAATACGGTCTACTTTGGTGGAACCAGCGATCACATCAAGGCATTTCCTATTGTGAATGGCAAATTGGCGTCTTCTCCGAGCAGCCAGACGAGCAAGACGTTCACTTATCCCGGCGCGACGCCCAGTATCTCGGCGAACTTCGCACAGGGCGGCATATTGTGGGCCATCGAGAACAGCTCACCGGCCGTGCTGCATGCCTACAACGCGCTCGACCTGACACAGGAGCTCTACAACAGTAATCAGGCGGGGTCGCGCGATCAGTTCGGTCCGGGCAATAAGTTCATCACGCCGATGATCGCCAACGGCCGAGTGTACGTGGGAACACAAACCGGCATCGCAGAGTTTGGGTTATTGTGAACGCAGCAGGGTCGCCGGAATAATTGACCCGAGGCTGAATCCTGAAGTACAGAACTGTCGCCCCACGGCTATTGCGAAAGAAGGCGACAAATAATTTTCCGGATCGCGCCTTCGGAATGGAATTATTCAAAAGAAAACAGCACGATCTCAACTTTCAGCATCTTCTGACGTCGAATTTCTGCTTGACAAGCAGTTACGCTCGCAGGCACTGTTAAAAATGTTCGACGTTACCCTCCTTTACGTCGGCTGATCAAAACTTAAATTTAAGGTGGCCTGCCGCCGCCGGTTCGTTGTTCTTCACAGGCGCCGGTTGGACCATGGTTCGTCAACTTTGGCCCTTGCGGCTTTCCGCTGGAGGTAGTCGTGGTGCGTACGTTGCGTCTAGCTGTCTCAATCCTGTTCTTCGTGAGCATGTTTACTGCGGGGAGTTCGGCCGCTACATTGGCCGCTCCAAAAGTGCCTGATTCGGTAACAATCACTCTTACACCGAGCGTCGACAGCCCACAGTTCCTTGGCACCAGCATTGTCTGGACTGCAGCTGTCCAAAATGGGCGACAGGGACACATTTACGAATATCGCTTTTCCGTGTCGTTCCAGAACCAGATTCAGATTGTGAGCGATTTTAATAAGTCCAACTCATTTACCTGGGTGCCCCACACCGTAGAAGGCGCATACCAGTTCATTGTGACCGTCCGTGACGTCACACAACTGCCTTTTGTGGTTTACGCGCCAGTTGCCTAACAGTACGTTCATTTTGCCTTGGGTGACGCATGCCCGGCGGATCGGCTGTACATCCTACCTCTCATCCGCTAGTAGCACTATTCAGTGGCCCGCCATGTCAATCCGGCCATACGCTGCTGGTGCGGTTTCGCCAATCGGGTTCGAATGTCTCAAGTACAACCAATTCGGTGCCGTGCTCACAGAGCAGCGCCAACTTCTATGTCGCTGGAATGTTGCCTTCAACGCTATATCTGATGCATTGGGAGGAAATTGGTCCCGATTTCTTTGCTGCAGGGGCCAGATCTGTCGTTCCTTACCGGCCCGTTGCCGGCGAACTTCCCAATGCCCCAGTTCACGGTGAATGTTCCTCCGACGCAGCATGATGCCGAGTATCCGGTGGATCCTGCTTCAGTTCTTTCCCACTGGAAGAGTCAACGATTACCCAACTGCAACGGATCTGTACGGAGAACGTGATTTGGTACCTTCCGGCATCGTCTGTGGACGACTCGCATCGAACCCGGCGGTTACATGTTTGCGTTTCCGGATGACCACACCATTTTTACCGAATATGACTTAGCAGGAAATCTCGTTCTGCGAACTACTTCCCAAAGAATCAATGAGCAGTTGGTAACATGGGTTACCGACCCATAAATGATTTCAATTTTCATGAAACCCGTCGTCTTACCCAATGGCAACATCATGATACTGGGTTCGCGCGACGTGGTGTCGACCCAGTACCAGGGAGGTACAGAGCAAGATCCAGTCGACATTATCGGCGACATGATCTTGATCCTGGACCACAATCTGCAGTTAGTATGGGCCTGGGACTCATTTGCCCACGAAGACCATAGCCGAGAAGCTACGCTGGACGATACCTGCACTCACGGTGCGGGCGGTTGTCCGTATCTTTAACAACAAGTTTACCCAAGCCAACGATTGGCTACACACCAACTCGGCACAGTTGACAGCCGACGGCAACATTCTTCTGT
Source organism: uncultured Acidobacteriaceae bacterium (assembly GCA_963782505.1). Lineage (GTDB taxonomy): Bacteria > Acidobacteriota > Terriglobia > Terriglobales > Acidobacteriaceae > CAVVDY01. The sequence goes on from CAWAKG010000017.1 coordinate 160,783, forward strand.
CGCAACGTGCTCAGGACTATGTGATCAAGGTGAATTACCAGAACGGTCTGGGAGACGGCAGCATCCTTTGGAGGATGGGTCCGTACGGTGACTTCACCATCGTGAATCCGCCCAACGCAGACTTGCGGCGACCCAATGGTTTTTCCTTGGTTCACTCACCAACACGATGCGACGTTTCAGTCCGGTTCACCGCTCGGAATGGGCGTCATGACGGTTTTCGATGACGGCAATACGCGATACGTCCAGTGTGGTGACATGGGAAATAGCCGGGGTATGATGATGTTAGTGAGCGAGGCACAACCGGACGGTCTATCTCCTGACCCAGGCAGATCTTGGTGCATTCTCCGGGGCTTTGGGCAGTGCCGACTTGCTGGCCGCTTCTGATGGCATTTACTCCAGCTATGACAACGGAGCATCGGCTGACCCCAATAATCAGATGACATTAGTGACGGAGGTCGATCTCGCCGGCAAAATTGTGTATCAATTGCAGGCGAATTCATGGTCTTACCGCGCATATAGGATGCAGAATCTCTATACCCCGATAGTATCCATAGGGTAGTTTTGCAAGTAACAGATATTACGAAGCAGGGCCAGCCGAGAAGCTGGCCCTGATCGTTTCTGGTTCCGGATGCCGAGCGGCGCCAAGTCGTGCAATAAGCAAAGGACTTGTGCGCCTGGGATTTTCGTGACGCAGAGCTGGAGCCTAGCGCGCCAGCTCTTTTTCTATGTCGCCAGCGATGCGGTCAGGCGTTGTCATCGGAGCGTAGCGCTCCACTACGTTGCCCTCTTTGTCAATCAAGAACTTGGTGAAGTTCCACTTGATGGCATCGCCCAGCAGCCCGCCTTTTTCGCTCTTTAGAAACTTGTATAGGGGATCAGCATTCCCGCCGTTGACATCGATCTTGGCGAACAGCGGAAACTCGACGCCGTAGTTCATCTCGCAAAACGACTTGATCTCATCGTCATCGCCCGGTTCCTGATGACCAAACTGGTCGCAGGGAAAGCCCAATACCGCGAAGCCGCGGTCCTTGTATTTTGCATAAAGTTCCTGCAGGCCTTTGTACTGTGGCGTAAAGCCGCACTGGCTGGCGGTGTTCACGATCAATAGCACCTGACCGCGGTAATCGCTCAGCTTTTTGAGGCGGCCGTTGTTCAGCTTCGCCTTGTAATCGTAAAAAGACATAAGGGTTCCCTACTTCGCCGCCTTCTTCTGCGCGATCCACTCGTCTACTTGTTCCTCCAGCACATCCAAGGGCAACGCACCGGAATCCAGTATCTCATCGTGGAACTGGCGAATATCGAATTTGCTGCCGAGTTCCTTCTGGGCGCGGGCGCGCAGGTCGAGAATTTCCAACTGTCCCATTTTGTAGGACAGCGCCTGTCCCGGCCATGAGATGTAGCGATTGGTCTCCGACTGCACGTTGGGCTCATCTTCACTGGTGTGGTCGTGGAAGTACTGCACCACTTGCTCGCGCGTCCAATGCTTGTAGTGAAGCCCGGTATCGACTACGAGGCGGATGGCGCGCAGCATCTCATCCTGCAGCCTGCCGTAGTCGTTGTACGGGATCCTGGTAGAAACCGACCTCTTTGCCAAGGCGCTCGGAATAAAGCGCCCAACCTTCAATATAGGCTCCCCAGAAGCCGTGCTGGCGGAAAGGCGGTAGTGTACCCACCTCCTGCGCTATCGACATCTGAAGGTGGTGGCCGGGCACTCCCTCGTGATACGCCGTCGACTCCATGTTAATGGTGAGCCGCTTTTCAGGATCGCTGGTGTTCACCATGACGTGGCCAGGCCGCGACCCGTCCGGCGTGCCGGGAACATACTCGGCCGCAGAGGCGTCCTTCTCACGATATGGTTCGTCCGGCATAACGATCAGCTTGGCCTTGGGCAAGATGGCCAAACAGCTCGGGCAGCTTGGGATCCATTTGTCCAATGTATTTACGGTAGAGATCGAGGATCTGCTCGCGCGACTGGGCATGCAGTTTGGGATTGGAGGTGATGGACGCGGCCAAACTCTTCACGTCCTTATAGCCAAGCTTCTGGGCGATGGCCAGCTGCTGCTTCTCGATCTCGGCAACCTGCTGCAAACCGATCTCGTGAATCTTCCCTGGATCGACGTCGGTCGTGGTCGACTCGCGCACCAGGAAGCGGTAGATGGCATCTCCACTAGGCAGCGCCCAGATGCCAACTTCAGTGCGTCCCTTGGGCGCGTAGTCGTCCTTCACGAACTTCGCGAAGTTGGCGTACGCGGGATTGATTTCATTCTCAATCGCCGCCAAACCGTCTTTCTTCAGCCGGGCCTTGTCGGCTTCGGAGAAGTCGTCGGGGAACTTCTCGAAGGGCTGGGCGAATGGAGACTTGTCGGGCGGCGCGGTCGCGATTTCGTTCGCCTGGTCGACAACCTTCTCCAGCAGGAACTTCGGCGGCATCATGCCGTCGGCCATGCCCAGGCGCATGTTGTCCATGGTCTCGTTCATCACGCGCGGCAACTGGTGCATGCGCGAGATATAGTCGGTGTAGTCCTTCACCGTCTTGAAGGAGAGAATGGTTACCAACTGCGGCGCCTCGATGTGAATGCCGCTGATCTGGCTGACCGGCATCTCCCACATCTTCAGCTCGTAGTAGCCAAGGCCGCGCTTGATGTCGCGAATCTCCAGCTCCTGGTTCAGCCTCTCCTGCTGCGGAAAGCCGCTGGTGTCGATGGCCTCGAAGTGCGCCAGATATTCGCGCTCTTTGGCCGCGTCCTTCTTCAGGAAGTCGGCAGAAGTGTCGCCCAGCTGATCGTTGTAGCGCTTGTCGCCGATGATCGAGGCAAAGACCGGGTTGATCTTCAGGTTATATTCCCAGTATTCCGCGATCAGGTCGTTTAACTGCTTACGGCGGGCGTCGAGGTTGTCAGAAGCAAACATATGGGAGGAAAACACGAGGCACAGAGCCAGTGCCAGAAATCGCATGCAAACTCCTTCGGAGGACGAGAGTATCAGTTTCTGGAGCGTTGCGCGGCAAGGAAAAACGCACGCCGCAAGCCGCCCACTTGCAGATGATACGGAAGCATACGCGGGAAAGTTCGTAACGATTGGGGTGGGGCCGCATGTTATGCTCTCCTCGCAAGCGATCGTCAAGCCTGAGTCGTGACCCAGTTTCCATGCCCAAAGTCAGAGTTCATGCGTTTGGTATTTCCCTGGATGGATATGGCGCAGGGCCGAACCAAAGCCGCGAGAACCCGCTCGGCGCAGGGGGAATAGCACTGCACGATTGGATGTTTTCGACGCGCACCATCCGGCGCATGTTTGGCCAGGATGATGGAACAACCGGGCCGGACGATGATTTTGCTGCACGCGGCTTCGAAAACATCGGCGCCTGGATCATCGGCCGCAATATGTTTGGCCCGGTGCGAGGCCCCTGGCCTGACGAAAGCTGGAAAGGCTGGTGGGGCGACGATCCTCCTTACCATACGCCGGTGTTCGTGCTGACCCACCACGAACGCCCCGACCTTCCGATGCAGGGAGGAACCACCTTCCACTTTGTTACCCAAGGCATTCACGCCACGCTGGAGCGGGCATCCGCCGCCGCCAACGGAACAGACATTCGGATCGGAGGAGGCGTCGCGACCATCCAGCAGTTCTTGCAAGCCCGACTTATCGACGAGATGCACCTCGCCATATCACCCATTTTGCTCGGGACCGGCGAGCCATTCTTCGCCGGCTGCGATCTGGTGCAACTTGGCTACGAGTGCGTAGTCCATGTGTGTACTCCCAAAGCCATCCACGTAATCATCTCCCGGAAAGGCTAGGCAGCCTCGCCCCTCAGACAGCCACGAGCACGTCATCGCCTTCGATGCGGAGATCGTAAACCGGAATGCTAGCCTGACCATTCTCCGCAACGCCGGTTTTGGCTTCGATCTCCCAGCCGTGCCAAGGGCAGACGATCTTCGATCCGTCGACGTAGCCCAGGCCGAGAGGGCCTCCTTCATGCGGACAGACGTTGTCGAGCGCGCAGTATTCGCCGTTGACGTTGGCGATGCAGATGGTGCGTTCGCCCACGGTGAACTCGGCAGCAGCGTCGACCTCGGGCAGTTCAGACTTCTGGGCAATCTTCGTAAATTGGGACATAGATATCGATATCAGCCGAAAGAAAACGCCTTGCCCTATTGGGCATCACGGCAGGTCACAGGAGGCAGCGACTTTCACCGCGGATAGATCTTCGGCTCGGGGCCTTTCTCCAGGGTCTCGCGGTTCCAGATCAGCCCCTCGCGGCTGTAGTTGGCCATCTCGAAGTCCTGCGTCAGCTCCAGCGCGTCGACCGGACAGGCATCTTCACACAGGCCGCAGAACATGCACCGGCTCAGGTCATAGGTAAACTCGGTCAGCTCCTTGCGCCGCGTCTTCTCATTGCGCTCGCTGCCGACGATGATCAGGTTCTCGGGACACGCCAGCGCGCACAGGTCACAGGCAATGCACAGCGACTCGTCGGTCTCAGGATTGACGTTCAGCCGCGGCGCCCCGCGAAAGCGCTCCGCCACCTGCGGCCGCTGCAAGGGATACTGCTCGGTATAGGTCTCTTTGGGGTGCTGGTTGCGAAACGTAACCCTCATGCCCTGTAGCAGGTCGGTGAACAGCATCTTGCGGATCAAACTCATTCCCATCCTCGCCAATGGCAGCAGTTTAGCACACAAAGAAGCCGGCCAGCGCCGCTCCCTTCAGTCGCTAATACCCTTCTAATCAATAATTTACACGGTTACCTAAAAGGTACCAGAAAGTCACCTCCCGGCCATTGCTCCCCACATCCGATCAGGCGCATGGTTGTCCCAGAACAACCAAGCGGCCTAACCGCCGCTTACCCCAAGCGTGCAAATGTGGGCTACCTGGAGCGAAGCAGTTTTCCGGTAGTCCCACAATGCACAAGCGACGTCACAAACAGTTTCCCCCAACCCCGACACTGCAAGGCGTCCCCCTCCACGCACACTGACGCCGCCTGGCTGAGGAGTAGTTAAACGGTGGCTACTCCTCGCCCACTGAGAGCAATGCCAACTCGCCATCGGGAACCCTGCTGTCCGAGATGGACTCGCTTGCTTCGGCTCCTACCGATGCAGGCGGCTTACGGAGGAACACCCTCTGGCTCTTTGCCGCCCGCTGCGGTACGGGCTTGCGGCCCTCGGGATGGTTGCCATCGATGTTGTTGTCTTTTTCGTACTCTACGATGGACATCCTGGCCTGCTGATACTGCACCGGCGTGAGCACCAGCGGAATGCGTACGCGCGCATCCTCCACTTCGCGGTCGCTCACCAGGAGCGGGCCGTCTTCGCTGCCGGGGCCGGTGCGCAGCACGCAGCTAGCTTTGGCGAACATGAACCCCTTGACGTGCGCTTCATCGATGAGGCGGGCGATTTCGGAGACTTCCCGCCTGGGCGCATCGCCGGCAGGGCCGGTAACCTGGCCATCGGCCTTATCCAACACTGTAGGACTCACTTGCGACGCCCGCTCGGCCTGGGCAGCTTGTTCCATGGCGGCTTCGTCCACCCGCAGTCGGCGCTGTCGCCCAGCTCGTAGTCCTCTTCAAAGCTGTCGTAGCGATTGCATACGGCAACGTTAGTCTCTTCGGCTGCCTCTTTGGCCATGTTGCGCAGGTTGCTGCTGGCGGTCTGCAGCGCATAGAGCACCAGCCCGCCGCGCTTGACGTCGAGCGTGCCGTGCAGCAGCGCCTCGGTCACCTGCATCAGCGCAAGCTGGATGGATGCGGCGTCTTCTAATAACGGCAACTCAATGGGCGGGCATGGCAGGCCAAACGAGGCATAGCGCTCGACGCGCAGGCGCCGCCCAATGTGGTTCAGGTGAAAGAAGCAGTAGTTGCGATCGCGCATGGCAGGCGATCCGCAGAAGCGGCCATTGGTCTTGATATGTTCACAGTGTCGAGTCATGGAATAAGTGCTCCGTAGTTATGAATTGTCATCCCGAGCCCGCGGCAGCGGGCGAGGGATCTGCTCTTGTTCGCTTTTCGCTCTTGGCCTCTGGCAGTTGGCTTCCGGAACGTCTGGCCAAAAGCCAGTAGCCAATGGCCAACAGCCCCCCGGTAGGGATACCCGTAAAATCTTGATTCCATTGGGGCGGCGGAAAAAATTGTCTGTAAAATCTTGAGCCCGTAGGAGTTGCAGGCAAAATATTGAAAAGGCGGCACTTGGCCGTTGGCTTTTGGCTGTTGGCCGGATGCTGGTTGCTCTGCGGCTTTTGGTTCTCGAGTGCGGTTTGCGGCGGAAGGAGCTTGAGGTAGTGACGAACTTTTGGAGTGGGAAGGAATGAGCCAAAGGCGAAAAGCCAATAGCAAACAGCGGCTTTTCCCACACCCTCCCCCTCCCCGAATCTGGGATGGATGCTAGCTCAATCTATAAGGCACGTGCTAGGACGTGCGACACGTTACCGAGTGACAAGCCAGGAAGCTAGTAGGCGGGAAATCAGGGGGATAGGAGGTTACCTTGAGAGGCTGTCAGCCATCAACTGTCGGTTAACGGAAACGTTTCCCGGGTTAGCCCAACCGAAGGGCGAACCCGGGGCACCGGGCCCTTTCCCTTGACCGTCGTCGCGATTTCGAGGTTAAAATCCTCATTCTCATAGTAGTACCCGCTCACGACGCCGAGAAGATGGTAACCGCCCATGTTCAGCAAATCAGTGCTTACCATCACTGGCGAACCGCTGTTTCCTTGGTAAATATGAACGTTACTGATTCGTCCTTAAGTCTCTCGGTGCCGTCTAAACACCACAGACGAGCCGACTTCCTGCCGCGATCTGGGAAGAATTGTATTCTTCTCGCTCGTTTGATCGAAGCTGCTGGATCTGACGCAGGTACTCCAATATCGAGGGCTCACAGTCAAGCAACCGGAGCATATTATCGTGACCCGGGCCTTGGATCACCTTTCCGCTCTCCCATCGGACTACTACCTTAGGTCCAGTACCAAGTACGTCTTCGAGTTCGCTTTGGGTAAGCCGCAATTTGTGCCGTATGTCAGCGATCTTCTCGGGCGCGAGTAACCCGTATTTCTTGCGTACGTCGTTCCTTACGGCGCGAACATTGGCGCGCATCTGCTCCGGTGTAACGAATTCCTCCCCGCAAGACCCGCATCGAAAGAATGCACTTGGGACCTCAACCGTCTCGCCACGGTATCGCGCCTTCTTGACTTCTTTCATTTCAACTGCGGGCTCTGCACAAATTATGCAATTCATTGGTCCTCCCCTAGTCCAACTCTTTAAACGAAATGACAACTGCGTCCCCTGAGACTTGCAGCTTTACATAGAGTCGTTGGCCCTGGTATGTGATGTGATAAACATCCTGCATCAATCCCGCCTTCTTCTCCGACTCCATGGTTTTGTAAAAATGCGTTTCTTCCAGATAATTAACAATGCAATCGAGGATGTCCTCTTCGTCAAAGCCCAGCTCCAACGCGGCGTCCTGTGCTGCTACCGTCGCAATCCAACAGCCGTCTTTCATGAGACCTTTTATGAGGTCAAGGCCATAACTTGGCTTCTTCATCACACGCTTATTAAGGTAGCACGACGCTACCTACATGTCAAGTAAATCTCCACCCCCACATCATTTTTTGAGGCAGCGACTTTTGAGCGTATTTTATGTAAAGTTATTATTGTCAATTGCTTACGAGAAGCATGGCGCGCGGCCCAGCCAAGCATTGTGAGTAGTTAAGACACCCGAGGGTGGCCCGTCCAACCTTCGGTTGTGGGCGGGGATTTTGGCTTTTGTTGCACTTGGTTGAGAAGTATCCTAGAAGGTCGAATCTGGTCGCACAATCCACAAGACCCCCATGCAAGCCAAACGCACGAAGGCTTGCATGGGCGCACCCCTCCTGAGTCTTGGCCTAGGCCACCTCAACGGCCACCTGCATTTCATCACCTGGAGTTTGTTATCGGCGGGAATCGCACTTGACACGGCGGCGCGACGCGCATTGTCGGAATATGCCGCCCCCTACAGGGCTCAGGATCATAAACAGCGCCCACCCCAGCATTCCGGCCAAAGGAAGGCCTGGATGCTGGGCCAAGCTATTTCGTGCTTACGGCATCGGACGTTCGCCGCCCAAATGATGTCTGCTATCCGGAAGTTGATAGCTGCTACCGAAAGCTTGATGCCTGACAGCGCATGACTGATACCCAATACCTGACGCCTTCTTCCCTGCCACTGGCCACTGTAATTACCCCGCGCCTCCGCCCATCCAGAGCCACGCCACCGTCAGCACGATCATGATGACCGTCGTGGCCCAGGCAATCGCGTTGAACCATGTGCCGTTCACGTGCTTGCCCATGAGCTCGCTCTTGTTGATGAGCAGCAGCATGAAGATGAGCACGAACGGCAGCACAATTCCGTTTACCACCTGCGACAAGATGCTGATCTTCACCAGCGGAATGTTGGGCAACAGAATCACGCCGCCACCGGCAATCAGCAGCAGCGTATAGAGCCAATAGAAGACCTTTGCATCGGTGAACTTCTGGTCCAGCCCTGACTCGAGGCCCAGCCCTTCGCACACGGTGTAGGCGGTCGACAGCGGCAGGATCGAAGCCGCGAACAGCGAAGCGTTGAACAGCCCGGCGGCGAAAAGAATGTAGGCATATTCTCCCGCCAGCGGGCGTAGCGCCTGCGCGGCATCGGCGGCGTCGCGGAGCTGATGAATGCCATGCATCCACAGCGTGGCTGCGCAGGCCACAACAATGAACCACGCCACAATGTCGGTGAAGAGGCAGCCGAGGATGACGTCCCAGCGCGAAGTCCGGTACTGGTGCGCGGTAATTCCCTTCTCCACGATCGACGATTGCAGATAGAACTGCATCCATGGAGCGATGGTCGTACCCACCAGTCCGATCACCATGTAGAGATACGACACATCGCGAAACGCCTGGTGATGCGGCGGCTTGAAGGTCGCCACGAAAGCTTCACGCCAGCTCGGCCCGGCCAGTACTCCGGCGATGATGTAGGCGAAATAGAAGAACGACGCGGCGAGAAACACCTTCTCCACGCTCTTGTAGCTGCCCTTCACTACCAGCAGCCACACCAGGACGGCCGCAATCGGCACGCTGATGTAGCGCGAGACGTGAAACAGCTGCAGGCTGCTGGCGATGCCGGCGAACTCGGCCACCACGTTGCCGAAGTTGGTGATGATGAGGCCCAGCATCATGAAAAACGTAATGCGGAAGCCATACTCTTCGCGGATGAGATCGCTCAGCCCCTTGCCGGTAACCGCGCCCATACGCGCCGACATCTCCTGCACCACGACCAGCGCGACGGTCATGGGGATCATCACCCACAGCAGGGTGTAGCCGAACAGCGCGCCTGCCGCCGAGTAGGTGTAGATCCCGCCGGCGTCGTTGTCGACATTGGCGGTGATGAAGCCTGGGCCGATGACGGCCAGCAACATCAGCACACGCATTCGCCAGAGTTTTAGCCGCCGCGCTTCAGACATGGACACCGGGAGATCAGAGAGATGAAGAGTTCTTCAGAATAAATGGGCGGCGTGGAAAGAGCCAACTGTGGGGAGAAAGCATGTAGATGCTCCAAGATAATGTCACCCCATAACTGCAACGAGACTTTGTCACCCTGTAAGGATGGTGGCGATGACTCAGAAAGAGTTTCAACGGGTGAAAGTGATTGAGAATGCAGCGGGCGGGAGGCTGAGCGTACGCGAAGCCTCCCGTCTGCTGCAATTGAGCGAGCGCCAGGTACAGCGGCTCAAACGGCGTTATCAGCCGGATGACATCGCCTGGGTGAAGCACGGCAATTGCGGACGCGCCATGCCCTGGGCCGTTTCTCTTCCCCAGAAGCAGTTGATCGTAAGCCTGGCCCGCGGCAAGTATCAGGGTTTCAATGATTCCCATCTCGCCGAAAAACTTCAGGCCGAGGAGAACCTCGCCCTCAGCCGCGAAACCGTGCGCCGCATCTTGCGGGCCGCCAAACTGCCCTCTCCGCAGAAGCGTCGGCCCGCCAAGTATCGCTCCCGCCGGCCGCCCCGCCCCTGCTTCGGCATGATGGCGCTCACCGATGCCAGCCGCCATCGCTGGCTCGAAGACCGCGGTCCCCAGCTCACCCTGATCGGCTTTCAGGATGACGCTACCAGCCAGATCCTGGCGGCTCACTTCCAACTGGAAGCCGAAAATACTCTCGGTTATCTCCGCGCCTTGCAGGCCATGATCACCACCCATGGCATCCCGCTCAGCCTCTACCGCGACCGCCACAGCATCTTCCAGCGTAACGATTCCCACTGGACCGTCGCCGAACAGCTCGCGGGAAAACAATCGCCCACCCAGCTGGGACGCGCCCTGGAAGCCCTCGGCATCGAGCAAATCCCCGCCTACTCGCCCCAGGCCAAGGGCCGCATCGAACGCGCCTGGCGCACCTGCCAGGACCGGCTGGTCAGCGAACTCCGCCTCGCCGGCGCCACCACCTTGGAGCAGGCCAATGCCGTGCTCCAGCGCTTCTGCGCCGACTATAACCAGCGCTTTGCCCGCCCCGCCGCCCAGCCAGCTGGCCAGTTTCGCCGCTTGCCCCGCGGCTTCGATCTCGCCCGCTGCGTGGCCCTGCGCTACGAACGCGTCGTCGCCGCCGACCATACCGTCACCTTAGGCGAGCACTCCATCGCCCTGCCGCCCTTGCCCCGCGCTCGCGGCTACGCCGGAGAAACCGTCGAACTCTCCCATCAACTGGACGGGACCCTGCGCGTCTATCGCGGTGACCGTCTGCTCTATGCCCAGCCTCTGCCTCTGGCCGAAGTCCCCGATCGCCGCCCTGCGCCCCGCACCACTGCGCAGAAAAGAAAAACCCCGATGCCCCGCATCTACAACCTCTCCGGCCGCCCTGCTTTAGCGGCCGTTACCTAAACCACAGGGGGTGACAAAGTCTGGTTGCAGTTGATACGACATTTTCTGGTTGCAACAACACTGTGGGGAGAAAGCATGTGGGGAGAAAGCACTACCGGGAGAAAGCAGACTGACCCACTACCGAGCCGGCTTGAAGGGGCACTGCTTTAGCTGTGCCGAGCATGCCATCGATTTTTCCTGGCCCCGCGGCCGAACAGGTGGGTGGCGAAGCCAGCCTCGCCGCTAGATGGGAGACGAGCCCTGATCGCAGCCATTCGGTTTTCTAATCGAGCGAAGTAGCGCATCTCCTGCGCGCCGGCGCCCCCCGTCTGCCTTGACAACGCCAACGTCGTTACAGACCGGATGACAAAAAGGGAGAGATGGCGTGTACCCAGAACCGAAACTGACAACGGGCAATTGCTCTAGCCCTGGTTCACCAGCGAACCGACTTTCTCACCCATGGCGACCCGGGCGATGTTGCCCCGCTGGTTGAGGTTAAAGACGACGATCGGCAGATTGTTCTCGCGGCACATGGCGATGGCGGTGGCGTCCATCACCCGCAGTCCGAGGCGCAGGATATCCATGTAACCAATGGTCTCGAACATGGTCGCGTCCTTCACCAGCACGGGATCGTCGGAGTAGATGCCATCGACCTTCGTGGCCTTCAGGATGGCATCGGCCTTGATCTCCATGGCGCGGAGTGAAGCGGCGGTGTCGGTGGAGAAGTACGGATTGCCCGTGCCGGCGGCGAAGACGACCACCCGACCCTTCTCGAGATGGCGAATGGCGCGGCGGCGAATGAACGGCTCGGCGACCTGGTTCATCTCGATGGCCGACATCACGCGGGTCCACACGCTTTGCTTCTCCAGCGCATCCTGCAGTGCGAGCGCATTGATCACCGTGGCCAGCATGCCCATGTGATCGGCCGATACGCGGTCCATGGTCTTGGCCTGCTCGGCTACGCCGCGAAAGAAGTTTCCGCCTCCAACCACGATGGCGATCTCGACGCCAAGTGCGTGCACTTCGGCGATCTCGGCCGCGATCTCGTGCACACGTGTGTTGTCGACACCGAAGCCCTGGCCCGCAGCCAGCGCCTCACCGGAGAGTTTCAGCAGGATTCGTTTGTAAGCAGGAGTCGGCATTCGTTCAGCAGGTACTTACGAGGCTGCACACAGTTTAGCAGGCGGGTTGCAACAAGGCGGCCACCGGTTGCCCTCCGGTTTCGAAAAGGTACCGCCTTCCGCAGCGCCTCAAGCGGCAACACAAAATTTCTGGCCGGAACGCTCGGACCGAGCCATAAACTGAAGGAAGTGGTCAGCCAGCCTACAACCTCGGTACCAATGCAAAGTGTCGACCAGCTACTGAGGCAGCGGTTTCGCCTGACGCACTTTCGCCCGCGCCAGCGCGAGGTGATCGACGACGTGCTTGCCGGGCACGATGTTGTTTGCGTAATGCCGACCGGAGCCGGCAAGAGTCTCTGTTATCAGCTTCCGGCAGTCGCGCTTGGCGGACTGACGATCGTCGTTTCGCCGCTGATCGCACTCATGGCCGATCAGGTGAGACAGCTTGGGGACCTTGGCATTCCTTCGTTAATTCTGAATAGCTCACAAGAATCCACCAGGCAGCGTGAAGTCTTGAACTGCCTGCGCGCCGGCTTCGAGGGCGTTCTCTACATCGCTCCCGAGCGCTTCGCCGCCCCTCCTTTCGCGCTCTGCTGCCGCAGCTTCAGCCGCGGCTTTTCGTGGTCGACGAGGCGCATTGCGTCAGCTTCTGGGGACACGACTTCCGCCCCGAGTACATGCGTCTGGCCGAGATTCGCGAGGCACTCGGATTACCTGTGACCATCGCGCTCACTGCGACCGCGACGCCACAGGTCCGCAGCGACATTGCAAGCTTCCTGAAGCTGCGCTCGCCGAAGTTGCACGTCACCGGATTCGACCGGCCCAACCTGCGCTATGCCGCCCGTTTTTTTCGCAATGATGGGGAGAAGGACGAAGCCTTGCTGCACGGCCTGCCGCTGGTGCGCGGCACCGGCATCATCTACTGCGCGACACGCAAAACTGTGGAAGAACTCACGGCGCTGTTGCAACAGAAGTTTCCCGACCGCACCATCTGCGGCTATCACGCCGGCATGGAGCAACCGCAGCGCAAGACCAGCCAGGAACGCTTCATGCACACACCGGGTGCGGTCATCGTGGCCACCAATGCCTTCGGGATGGGCATCAACAAGCCGGACATCCGCTTCGTGCTGCATTACAACCTGCCGGGCAGCGTCGAAGCTTACTATCAGGAAGCCGGCCGCGCCGGCCGCGATGGCCTGACCTCGCATTGCGTTCTGTACCATTCGCCCCGCGACTTCGGGATTCAGGAGTTCTTCATCCGGAAGATCGGCGAGAATAATGAGCAGCTCAAATCGCACGAGATCGGCCAGCTACAGGCCAACGCCGCGCGCAAGCTGGAAGCCATGATGCTCTACGCTAAATCGAGATACTGCCGGCGCTGGAACATCCTCAAATACTTCGGGCAGCAGGAGCGAATCAGCAACTGCGGCTGCGACGTGTGCCGAGGGGAGGTGAAACGGCCGCCGGAGAAGTCGTTCGATTCACGTCCGCGCAGGCAGCGCAAGGGCAAAGCCGCGAACTCGGATGAACCGCTCGACCCCGCTGCCGAGGCTCGCTACGAAGCCCTCCGCGAAGTTCGAAGCAAGCTGGCCAAGCGCGACAAGACCATCAGCTTCGCGGTGATGCACAACTCTACCTTGCGCGAAGTGGCGCGCCGCGCGCCGACGAACATCGCTGGTCTGCTCAGTATTTCCGGGATCGGACCGATCAAAGCAGAACGGTATGGCGCCGAAATTCTTGCCGCATTGCGGGCCGCCCCAAAATAAAAAGGCGGGAACTTGTCCCGCCCAATGTGTCCGTTGAGATTCAGCCGAGCCTACTCGGCTGCCTGTTCCTGCGTTTGCTGACGGCGACGGTCTCGCCGACATCACCCACCTTGAAGCGGGCGAAGCGCTTGACCGAGATGTTCTCGCCCAGATTGCCGATGATCGAAGCGATGAGCTGGGACACGGTGATGGTCTGGTCCTTGATGAAGGGTTGCTCATACAGGCAGACCTCCTCGTAGAACTTACTCATCTTACCTTCGACGATCTTCTCAATCACCGGAGCCGGCTTGCCGGTCTCGGCAGCCTGCGCGCGATAGATCTCCTTCTCTTTCTCGAAGGCCTCCGGCGAGACATCTTCCTTGCGGATGAAGCGCGGATCGGTCGCCGCGATGTGCATCGCGACGTCGTGCACCAGGTTCTTGAAGTCGTCGGTACGGGCCACGAAATCGCTCTCGCAGTTCACTTCCACCAGCACGCCGATCTTTCCTCCGGCGTGGATGTAGCTGGCCACCGAGCCTTCACTGGTCACGCGTGTGGCCTTCTTCGCCGCGGTCGCAACGCCCTTCTTGCGCAGAATGACGATGGCGTCCTCGACGTTGCCGTTGGCTTCCGTCAGCGCCTGCTTGCAGGCCATCATGGGAGCATTGGTCTTGTCGCGAAGTTCCTTGACCTGTGCAGCATTGATGTTCACGGATGTAGTGCTCATTTCGTAGTAGTCCTTATCTTGTGCGTCGACCTTGATGTCTGGCTATTGGCCCTTAGCTTTTGGCTCATGGCCAGAGATTTGAAGCAGGCGGGCTCAATTGGCCCCCACGGCTTTGGATGTTGCTGAATAGCTCAGCGTCTCAGATCAGCCATCTTGCCAAATGCCAAGAGCTAACAGCCAAAAGCCTGTCCTACACAAAACCCGCGCCGTCGGCCAGCGCGGGTCACGAAAACATTCGAACCTCTACCGCTGTCTTTATAGGCGTGAGTCGGAAGCTGCGCGGCGTCCGCCCTTGCCCAGCACTTCTTCCATGCTCACTTCTTCCAGCTCGCTGGCGTCCAGGCCAGGCGCTTCGCCTTCCGCGCCTTCGCCTTCCGGAGCGCTGGCAGCGACTTCTTCCGCGCCTTCAGCGTAACTGACGCCGGCAGCCATCTCGGCGCCTTCCTTGTCGGTCGCCGCCTGCGAACCTTCCACCACGGAGTCGGCAATCTTCGAGGCAAACAGGCGAATCGCGCGCAGCGCGTCGTCATTGCCCGGGATGACGTAATCCACTTCCGTCGGGTCGCAATTCGTGTCGACAACAGCGACGACCGGAATGCCCAGCTTGCGCGCTTCCTTCACCGCAATCTGCTCTTTGTTGGAGTCGATCACGAAGATGGTGTCGGGCAAGCGGTTCAGGTTCTTGATGCCGGCCAAATTGGCCTGCAGATGCTTGCGCTCGCGCTCCAGCTTGATGACTTCCTTCTTCGGCAGCAAGTCGTAGCGGCCATCCGTGGCCATGTCATCGAGCTCTTTCAGCCGCTTCACCGATTTCTGCACCGTCACCCAGTTGGTCAGCAGTCCGCCCAGCCAGCGCGAGTTGACGTAGAACATGCCGCAACGGTTCGCCTCTTCGGCAATGGCATCCTGCGCCTGGCGCTTGGTGCCGACGAAGAGCACCAGCTTGCCCTGCGCGGCCATTTCGGTCACGAATTTCGACGCTTCCTTAAACATCTTCAGCGTCTTCTGCAGGTCGATGATGTAAATTCCGTTGCGCTCGCCGAAGATGTACTCCTTCATCTTCGGGTTCCATCGCTTCGTCTGATGCCCGAAGTGAACGCCCGCTTCGAGCAACTCCTTCATGGTGATATTTGCCAAATTTCCTCCGATTGGCGGTCCATCCCTCGCGGCGGTGGCCCCACTCTTTTCGCCCGTGTCTGGCGACAGTAAGAACCGTCCGGTCGTCCGGGATTACTTCCCGTACCCCGCCCCGTCTCTGGGTGCGGGAAATTCGTTCCGGTTGTTACCTGCAGTGGTCAGTTGCCAGTTGTCGGTTGTCAGTTCGCGAATGCGGCTGACGTCCTTCCCGATAACCGCTGACTGCCTCTTGCCACCTAACTCTCGCCCCCCGGAACCACAAGGGAAAGAATGGTCCGTCGTTGGCTGTCCGTCGTCTTTGCTGACAACTGACAACCGACAACTGAAAACTATCTCTTGCTGAACTGGAACCGCTTACGCGCGCCCTTCTGGCCGTACTTCTTGCGTTCCTTGCCGCGCGCATCGCGGCGCAGGAAGCCTTCCGCCTTCAGCTTGGGGCGCAGTTCCGGATTGAACTCCTGCAGTGCGCGAGCCACTCCCATGCGCACTGCGCCGGCCTGCCCGTTCACGCCGCCGCCTTTCGTGCTGACCACGATGTTGAACGTGCCCGCCGTCTCCGTAAGGACCAGCGGAGACTTTGCCATGGTGCGCTGGGCTTCCGTCACGAAGTACACATCGAACGGCTTGCCGTTAACTGTGAAGCCGCCGCTGCCGGGGCGCAAAAACACGCGCGCCACGCTCGACTTGCGGCGTCCCGTACCGTAATACTGAACCAGTTCTGCCATCAATTCTCTCTAAGTTGCCAGCTATCAGTTGTCAGTTCTCAGTGACGGCCAAATCCAACTTCGTAGTCACGGATAACTGATTTGGGTGCCCCATCCGGCCGGCTGTTGGCCGGGTGGGAGTCGGAAATCTAAACCACCGCCGCGATCGCTTCCGGCTTCTGGGCCACGTGCGGATGCTGGTCGCCCTTGTAAACCTTCAGCTTCTTGGCCATGGCGCGGCCCAGCTTGGTGTGGGGCAGCATGCCGACGATGGCCGCTTCCACCACCTGCTCCGGCTTGCGGGCCAGGCGCTTCTTATATTCTTCCGCGCGAATGCCGCCGGGAAAGCCGGTCACGTGGTAATAGACCTTGTCGTCGGACTTCATGCCGGTAACACGAACCTTATCGGCATTGATGACGATCACGTGATCGCCGGTATCGATGAACGGCGTGTACTTGGGGCTATCTTTGCCCGCGAGGATGCGCGCCACACGACTCGCCAACCGGCCCAGTGTTTGGCCCGAGGCGTCGACAACATACCACTTACGCGCAATTTCCCCTTTGGGGAAATACGTTGACATCTTGCAATCTCCCAGATGTATGAAAACCGCGAAAGAGCCGCTGAGTTCGGTGGCGCTGAACGCGCAAAGAACGTCTAGACGGGCAGACGCAGGACTACCAAAGAGCTATCAAAGGTCTAAGAATAGACCAGCGACGCCGCCCCTGTCAACGAAGCAGCGCAAAAACAATGAGTTGCGCTCCCCAGTCGCCGTCTCTAGCCTACCAGCTTTCAGCGGAAGATACCGAGGGCGAAGAACAGTCTTCCCGGGCAGTTGATGGTCATCCTGGAGCTAAAAGGCTAAGTGCCAAATACCAAGTGCTAACTGCCGGCTACTGGCTCTTCCCCAGGTAATCCAGCAGGCTCAGGTTGCTGGTCTGGGCGGCGGCGGCGAGGGCGGCGTTGCGGGCGTTATTGGCGTTGACGAGGTTGGTGGCAGCGACGTTCATATCGACGCCGATGTTGTCGTTGGTGGTCTGCTGCAGTTGCAGCTTCTCGCTCTGGAGAAAGGTCTGGTCGGAGTCTAGCTGGCTGACGGTCGAGCCGTAGAAGACGCGGCTGGTAGTGAGCTGGTCAAAGGCGGAGCGAACCGACTCGGTTGCGGTGTCGATGCCGGTGCCGCTCTGCAAGGCGGCCGCCAGATCGGAGAGCGCCTCGAAGACGTTGGCGCCGGTTGCGGAGAACAGCTGCGAGCCGGGAAGGTTCATCGCTACGGTGTGGCCCTGCTCGACTTCGATCTGGTTGGTCTGGTCGTTGCCCTGGTAGGCGACGCCGCCCGGCGAGTTGGGATCGGGCACGTAGGGTGTTTGCGAGTCGGCGGTGCCGGCGAAAAGAAAATGCCCGTTGTAGCTGAGATTGGCAATGCCCAGCACCTGCTGGGAAATGCCCTGAATCTCATTGGCCAAAGCATCGCGGTCCTGCTGCGAGAGCGTGCCGTTTCCTCCCTGCACGCCCAGCGTGATGGCGCGCTGCAACGCGGTGACGCAGGAGTTAAGCGCCGAGTCGGCGGTCTGCAGCTCGCCGGTGACGCTGGCAACGCTGCGCAGAAACTGGTCGCAGCCGGTGGTCTGGTCGGAGGTCTGCACCTGCATTGCAGCTGCCGCAGGATCGTCGGCGGCAACGTTGACGCGCTTGCCGGTCGTCATCTGCAGCAACGCGTTCTGCTGCGCGAGGTCGGAGGCGTTGAGAGCGTTGAGCAGAATGGTCGATTCGGTGGCGGTCAGGCGCATCAGTGGGCCCCCATGTTGATGGCGGTCTGTAGCATCTGGTCAACGGTGGAAACGGCGCGTGCCGCAGCCTGATAGGCACGTTCGTAAAGAAGCAGGTTCGATGCTTCTTCATCGAGCGAGACGCCACTCACCGATTGCTGCTGCTGCTGTAACTGTTGAAGCACATTGTTGCTCGCGGTGAGCTCGGCGCTGGCGTTGCTGATGGCGGAGCCAACCTGAAAGACCAGGTTGCCGTAGGCCTGGATTGGCGTCATGCCGTCAGAAACCTGCTGCGTAGCGACCGCCGTGAGATTGGCGATGTTGCCATTGCTGCCGCTCGTGCCATCGGAGCTGGCTGCCAGAAGGTTGGGATCGGTGAAGGCGACGGTCATGCTCGCCGCTGCGCCGGAGCCGGTGACGGGGTTGAAGAGGTCTCCGCCCTGCTGTCCGTTGAGGTCGTAGCCAAGCTGATGCGCGGCGTTCAGATTGGTAACCAGCGCCGAAGCGAGGGCGTCGAGTTGCCCGAGCATGGAGGGAATCGTCTGATCGCGGGCTTCGAGCGCGCCGCCGAGCTTGCCCCCGGAGATCTGCGCGGTAATGTCGCCGGCCTGCGCGTAGATGTGCTGGGTGCCGTCGCTGGAATCGAGGCTGGTGCGGAGGCCGAAGCTTTGCCCGTCGACCACCAGCGCAGTTCCCTGGCGCGTGGTGAGCGTCAGCGAGCTGCCGTTCTGCAGGACGGATACGTCGATCAGCCCGGAAAGCTGTTGCACCAGCGCGTCACGCTGGTCGAGGAAGCTGCCATAGTCGGTGCCGCTGCTGCTGGTTGTCGCCAGCGTGCGATCGATCGCGGCGATCTGCGCCGTGATCTGATTCACCTGCTGCACGTCCTGCTGCACATTAAGGTCGAGATTGCTGCGCGTCGAGTTCAGCTGGCCCGCGGCCTGATTGAAGGACGAGGCCAGATCGTTGGCCGCCGCCAGCACGCTCTGCCGCAAAGAGGAATCGGAGGGATTCGCGGCCAATCCGTTGAGGCTCTGGAAGAAGCTGCTGATGGCAGCGCCAATGCCCGAGGTATCCATGGGAAACAATGGCTGTACCTGATTCATGGTGTCGACATAGGCCTGCGACTTCGACTGCTCCTGGGTCTCGTTGTTGATCTGCACATTCAGCAGGCTGTCGCGCAAACTCTCGATGCCGGTAAGCGACACCCCATTGCCGAAGGCAAGCTGGCCCTGAACGATGGGATCGGACTCCTGCAATATCGGGCGCTGCCGCGAGTAGCCCGGGGTGTTCATGTTGGCCAGGTTGTTGGTCGTGGTCTCCAGCCCTGCCTGCTGCGCCTCAAGGCTGCCGACCGAGATGGAAAGCGCGCTGTAGAGGGATCCCATTCAACACCACCGGGAAAGTTCGTCACCGGCGCAGGCCGGAACTTCGGTTTGCATATCCAGCAGGCTGCGGCGCAGCCGGAGGGAACGGCGCCAGCGGCGCAAAGCGGCGAGGCACAGGGCTCGCGCTTCCAGCATCGGAAGCAGAACTCGTAGGCGCTGTTGCTCGGATTCCATCGCGGCTGTGTGCTTGCCATCAGGAAACAGCTCGCCCCATGCCGGCGTCAGGTTCACCACCAACGCCGTAAGCTGCGCGCTGGCGGCCATTACCCGCGGAGCATCGCCGGAGCAGATCGCCTCCGCAACGTTCAGCAGAAGCGTTCGCAAGGCGTCCAGTCGTATGGCCGGCGATTGCGCGTCAGCGTGCAGGTTGTCTGCCGGAGACGATGCCATTGGTGGGACATTCATAGCGTGCGTCTTCTACGCCAGGTCATCGAGAGCATGATTGTCCTCCGCATCCGATTCCGTCAGCGGATCTTCGTCCGGCGACGCGGCAGCGCGACGGCGTACCACGGCGGGCCGCGGCTCCGCTGCCCGGAACCGAGGGTGCTCGGCCATTTCCGCTACCGGCGGGAGGGTCTCGGGAATGCCGTCTATCGTCATCGCCACTGCCCATCAACGTAGCTTGCTGGTGGCCTGCGCGAGCATGGATGCGGCAATCCGGTCGGGCGAGACCTGGTAGGTGCCCTGGCTGATGGCATCGCGCAGGGCCTCCACCCGCGCCGGGCGCACGTCCGCCGAAGATTGCACGAGCGTGGCCAGATCACCGATCGAGTGGGTTACGCCGGAAACATCTGCTGTGTCCGACACCCCGGCTGTCCGGGAAACACCCACCGTCGCAGAAACCCGAGCCGTTGCCCCGCCTTGCTGGATCTGCCCGGGGTCCAGACCGTCCTGCGGATCCATGTGGTGCACGGTGCTGCGCGCCCGCTGCTGCTCGTTGGCGGAAGAAATGGTTGCACTGGGGAAGTTAATGTCAATCTTCATGCTGCAATACCTCGCCCGAAGCTTTGTTCTCCACTAACTGATCGGCTACTTCTAAGGAAACTTTAATGTCATCTTCACCTGTCCTGCTGCTTGCAATCCTGCTGCCGCAGAGGTGACTTGCGTCAGGCTGGAGGCGGCGTCGGCCTCGTGGCTGGGGAGATGTTGCAGCAGCATTTTTGCAATTCCGATGCCGCCGCGAGCGGCCAAAGCCGAGGCAATCGCCTCGGTGCCCATCGCAGCCAGAGTGCTGTGTCCCGGATCGGTAGCATCGTCCCCGCCGGCGTAGCTTTCCTCCAGCTTGTCCAGCCAGGTGGACAACAAAATGGCTTCAAAGTCCTGCGCCGCCTTTACCAGCTTGGGGGACGGGGGCGACGAGCTCACAGCGGCGGCGGGCAGCGCAATAGAGGATGCGCTCATCTAAATTACCTCCAGATCAGCATCCAGTGCACCTGCGGCCTTGATGGCCTCCAGAATGGCAACCACGTCGCGCGCCGTCGCTCCGATGGCCTGCAAGCCGTGCACCAGTTGCTCCACCTTGGCGCCTTCCTGGAGCTCGATCTTGCGTACCTGCTCATCGTGAGTGTCGAGCGTGGTTTGCGGCACGACCTCAGTGTTGCCGCGATGGCTGAAGGGGGCCGGCTGCGAGACCTGGTACTCGGTGGCGATCTCGACCGACAGGTCGCCATGCAGAATGGAGACCGCGCTCAGGCGAACGTCCTTGCCCATGACGATCGTTCCGGTCTTCTCACTTACAACGACCTTGGCCCGGGGATGGGTCTGGACCTTGACCGACATCACTCGCGCCAGCAGCGCAGGCACATTGGCCTCCGCGCCGGTCTGCAACTCCACACGCCGGCCATCGACGGCGGTGGCGATGGGGCGGCCGATCTCGGCGTTGATGGCATCGGCGACATCGTGGCTGACGCGAAAGTCGGTATCGCGCAGCACCAGGGCGATGCGCCCCTGGCTGGCGAGATTGACGGCCACATCGCGCTCCACCAGACCGCCGTTGGGAATCCGGCCCGCCGTCGGATGATTCACCTGCTTGGCGTTCCCTCCTTTGCCGGCGGAGTAGCCGCCCAGCACCAATGCGCCCTGGGCTTCGCCGTATACCTGCCCGTCGGCGGCGTAGAGCGGAGTGAGCAGCAGGGTCCCGCCGGAAAGGCTGGTAGCGTCGCCGACGGACGACACGGTGACGTCGATCTGCGTGCCGGGACGCGCGAACGGCGGCAGCGAGGCGGTAACGAACACGGCGGCGATGTTCTTCACACTCACCGCGGCGGTCGGAATGGTCACGCCCATCTTCTGCAGGACGTTGCCCAGCGTCTGGGTACTGAACATGGTCTGCCGCCGGTCCCCGGTACCGGCCAGTCCCACCACCAGTCCGTAGCCGATCAGAGGATTCTCACGAACGCCTTCGACGGTGATCAGATCGCGAATGGGGGCGCGCGCGCCCTCCGACGTCTCATTGCCTGCCGCGATCAGCCACCCCATCAGGGCTGCCACCACCAGAGTCGCCTTGGCCCATGTCTTCGCAGTCATCAGAACCCCACAATCTTCCACAGCCAGCGCATGAACAGGTTGGGCTGGCGCGTGGCATCGGTCACTACACCTTTGCCTTTCAGTTCGATCTCCAGATCACTCAAGGCGGTCGACGGCACGGAGTCATCCGGCAAGATGTCGACTGGCCGTACCAGCCCGCGCAGGACCAGCGTCTGGCTCTGCTGATTGAAGGCCACCTGATGCTCGGCCTCGACCACCAGATATCCGTTCGGCAGCACTGCCACCACGCGTCCGGCAACGCTGGTCAGCAGCTGTGACTGGCTGTTGGCAGTGCCTGCGCCTTTGAGATTGCTGTTGGAATTAAGCGCAATTAACGGATTTAGATACGACACATTCTGGCCGCCGACGCCGGTGATGGCCGAGTTCGCCGCGTAGGTCCTTTGCGCCGCCACTGATCCCGAGGCCTGGGCCAGGGTGTTCTCGACGATGCGGACAACAACGATATCGTTCAGCCCGTGCGCCTTGTTGTCGGCGGCAAGGTTGGTCAGGGGGCCGCCGTTCAGGGGAAACAAGCTTCCCGGTGAAACCAGGGGCGCAATCTGCTGTCCCTGCACCCGATCCAGAAACTGTTGCAGCGAGGTCTGCGGCAGGGGCGGCTGCGGGCTGTGCCTGGCCGCGCACAAGGTTGCCAGCAGAACAACGCCCAGGATGCATCCGCGGCGCGCCATCAGTCCTCCACCGTCACACCGTCAGCCCCAACCCGGGCCAGCACCACCCGGCCGGAAGCGACATTGCGCACGCGAATCCTCTGGCCCAGGCGGCCAGCCTGCAGACAGATGGCCGGCGCGCTCAGATGCATGCCCGAGGCTTCTTCGGACAACAGCACCCGCTGCCCGGCCCGCACCACTGGGGGAGCAAGCGAATTCCCGGGTTCGGCGAGAGAATCTGTGGCAGCTCCGGGAATCGAACGGTTGTCCTGGCCGCGCATCTGCAACCGCACCTCAAAAGGAAGGCATTCCACGCGCCTGCTGCACTCCAGCCGCAGCAGCCACGTGCCCGCTCCTGCGCAGGGATGCACCGCCGCCACGTGAAGCCGTGCCTCCGCCGGCAGCCGCAGCTCCGGCGCCAGCACCTGCAAGCGAGGCTGCAAGGCAGGATCTGACATGTTCCATCCCAACTCGCGGACAATCACGCGCTCAACCCGCGATTGCAGCGCCGGACCTGCTGTCTGAGCGGAGATATTCCGGCTGCACAACAACCACGCAACCATGATGAGGTGAGTTCGCCGCATTGCTCCTCCTAGCGCGACAGGCTGTTGAGCTGTTGCAGCATCTGATCCGCGGCGGTAACCACGCGCGAATTCGCCTCATAGGAACGCTGCGCCAGGATCATCTGAATGAATTCCTGCACCACATCCACATTCGACTGCTCCAGCATTCCCTGCTGCAAAGTCCCCAGCCCTTCCGAGCCGCCGGGATTAGCCACGATCGGATCACCCGAGGCGGTCGTCGCCAGATACAGATTGCCGCCTACACTGTTCAGCCCGCCGGGGTTCTGGAAGTTGGCCAGCTGGATGGTGCCGACCTGTTGCGATTGCGTCTGCCCCGGCTGGGTCACGCTGACCGTGCCGTCGGAGCCGATGGTAACGTTGGTGGCATCGGCGGGTATGGTGATGGCCGGATCCAGCGGATTGCCGTCCGCGGTCACCATGTTGCCCTGATTGTCCAGGTGAAACATTCCGGCACGGGTGTATGCCGTCTCGCCATCCGGCATCTTCACCTGGAAGAAGCCTTCGCCCTGGATGGCCAAGTCCAGCGGGTTTCCCGTGCTGGTGAATTCTCCCTGTACGTGGATCACCTCGGAAGCGTCCGGGCGCGTGCCCAGCCCGACCTGAAGGCCGGATGCCACTGTGGTATTCTGCGTCGCCGCTGCCCCCGGCATGACTGAGCTCTGGTACAGCAGGTCCTGAAACTGTACCCGGCGGCGGCGAAAGCCGGCGGTGCTGGAGTTGGAAAGATTGTTGGCAATGTTGTCCAGGTTCAGTTGTTGCGCAACCATCCCGGTTGCCGCGGTGTTCAGAGCACGAAACATAGGCCTCCTCAGATGCGCGAGAGTTCCTGGGCCGCGATGCGGTTGAATTCCGAGTGAAAGGACGTGAGCGCCTGCTGCAACAGGCCCATATTGCGCTGCAGGGCAACCAGTCCGACGGCGGCGCTGACGGCATTCACGTTGCTCCCCTCCAGCGCTCCCTGCACCACGTTGGCATCCTTGGCGCTACTCTCCGTGCCCGCAGGCGCCGAAAACTCGGCCGCGCCCTGCGGCGTCAGCTCCGCGCCGGATGGGAAGTCCACAACCAGAAGCTGTCCCGCCACGGCACCGTCAACCGAGATCGTGCCGTTTGCGCTCACCGCCACCTTGCCCGGTGGAAGCAGGATCGGGCCTTGCGCTCCCAACACCAGGCTTCCGTCAGCCGTAGCCAACTGTCCCTTTGCGTTGATATGAAATGCGCCGTTGCGGGTATACAGCCGCGCGCCCTGCGGCGTCTGCACGGCGAAGTAGCCGCCCCCCTGAATCGCGAAATCCAGATCGTTGCCCGTGCGGTCAACCGGCCCCTGCTGCAAATCGAGCCGGCTGCTGGTCAGCACCCCAAACTCGTTCACCGCGCGCAGCGAAGTATTGCTCAAGTTTTCCGGCGTCCCCGCCAGCAGCGAGCCAAAGCTCGGCACCTGCCCCTTGTAGCCGCCGGTATTGACATTGGCCAAGTTGTTGGCCGCCAGATCCAGGGCCTGAGTCCGGGCCAGCAGTCCGGCGCAAGCGGCATAAAGTCCGGTGTTCATGGACGTGCTCCGCTGGATTGTTAAGCAAAAGGCGTGCCAGGAGGAAAACAGTGAGAGGCTAGAACAAAGGGCTTAGGGAGGGCGCGAATTAGAAAGGGTTCAGGAAAAACGAAGCTAGCCCTGCAACTCCAGGTGAAAAATCATGGCCTGATGGTCGAATTCCATCGCCACGTTGAAGCGGCAATCGCACGCCAGGCAACGTACCTCGTAATCGACGCCGCGCACGACCGAAGGAATGGACATCATGCAGCCGGCGCCGGCATCGCTCAGGCGGCTCTTCATCGAACCGGCCACCATATTGCAAATCTCGCCCAGGACATCACAAACCTGGTCGGGTGGCAACTCCTCGGATGCTGCTCCGAGCATGCGGCCGGCAAGCACGGCTGCCGTCTCCCGGCGACAGCGGACGCTCAATACGCCACAAGGAGAGCCGGCCGGCCCCAGCATCGCAGTCAGCGAACGCTCCACAATCTTTCTCATCACTGCTGAATCGTCCACGATTAAAGCCCGAATACTTGCCATGTATGCCCCGTCACCAATGCTGCGCTGCGAACGATTGGCCAGGCAAGGCCGGCAATCCTCTTCTGCCCGGGGACGCTGCCGGCCCGCAAACGCTGTTGATGACATCGGCTGCGGGCCGGTGTCCTTTAATCGAGGGACAATGCGGCAAGGCCTTCCCCCAGGGCCTCCAATCCTGCTTTGGCAGGCAGGCGAAACAGAAGGTCGAGCGAGGCGATGTCACCGTACAGCCGCGTCCACAGATAATCTTCACAGCGCGCCAGGGCGCAGGAGCTGGCCTCCGCCTGCTCGGCATAGCTGGCGATGGCGTGCGTCATCTCTCGTGCCGACTGCCGCTGCTCAATGCAGATGGCCTCGCCGCGCAGCGCAGCTTCCCAACCTCGGACTGCCGAGTGATGGAAGTCCTCGGAGACGATGCAGGGCTCGATGCGGCAACGCAGAAGATGTTCAGCAGCGCGCACAACGGCCCGGTTGATGGGCCCGGCAAATCCCAGATAAAGGCAGTTGGCGCTTAGGTTGAAGTACACCGGCACTCCACCGCAGGCGCGAATCAGTGGCGCGGGAAAATGCACTTCCGCACACACGTTGTGGACGGCGGCGCCGGCCAAGATCGGACAGTTCTGTTGCACCGCCAGCGCGTTGGTGATGTCCGCCCGGCTGGCTGCCCCGAGCCGCACCAGCCACTCGCCAATCCGGCCTTCACCCGCCTGCCGCTGGAGGCGCAACGCCTCCCGCAATACCGGCTGCGAGATCACTCCCTGCTCCAGCAGAATCAGCCCCAGGGGAAAGCGCTGGCGGGGAGCGTAAGCGCGCGTCGTTCCACGGCTGAGGCTGGCCACTCGCGGCCCCAGCAGGGCGGCAAAGCAATCGGGGGAGCAGCACCAGCTCCCTTCGCAGCGGATGCCCTCATGCCGCGCCCACCAGCGTTGCCACAATGTGGGGGGCCGCAGGCAACCGGGATTGGCACACCCCGGCAAAGAGAGAATGGCCAGATTGGCAGGCAGCGAATGGGAAATACGCGAAGCAAGCGAAAGCACAGAATCCCTCCTCGTCAGAGTCGGCATCCGGCGTTTACAAGCTGCGCAATCGCTGCTCGGGAGAGATAACCTCCGAGATGTGCAGCCCGTAATTGCCGTCCACCACCACCACATCGCCCCGGGCGATCACGCGGTCGTTGAGCAACAGATCGACCGGCTCCTGGATCTCCCGGTTCAGTTCGAGCACAGCTCCGGGAGACAGCTCCAGCACCTCGCGCAGCGGAGCGCGGCGGCTGCCGAAGCGCAGTGTGACGCCCAGCTCGACTTCGAGCAGCAGGTCCAGATTTCCTTCACGCATCAGTTGTTCGAGGCCGGCGGAGGTCGGCTCAGGCACCAACTGGGCGCGCGGAGTCCGGCGGCGATCGAACATTGCAAACAGCTCGGGGTCCATATCCACCCGCACCGCCAGACAGCGATCTCCGAGGGCCGTCCGCAGCAGACGAGCTGCCACCAGGCCCGGCGGGAGGGAGGATTCCGCCGACACCTCGACCGAAACCTCTCCGAAAGCCGGTTTCAGCTGAGTGGCGGCCAGACCAGCCCATTGCCTCACCAGCTCAGTCAGGGCCTCGGTCTGCATCTCGTCCAGGGCCCCCGAGGTCTGCGCCTTTTCACCGGTAAACATCTCCAGCAGTACGGCAGCATCTTCGGCGCTGATCGCCAGCCAAACGCTGCCTTTCAGCCCCTGCGCCAGTCTGATCCGCAGGTTGAGCAAAGGGGCATAGCCGTCGGCCGGGCTGGTCCCGGCCGAGGTCCACGTCTCGGAGTTCAGCTGGGAGACCAGCGCGCTCAGGGCGGCGGCCCAGGCCTCGAAGAACACCTCTATTTTCGCGACCGGCGAGTGGCCCATTCAGTCCTCCTTCTCTTCCGCCTGCGCAATCCGTTCCATCAACTGCGCTGCCCGGCGGCGCGCCCCGCTCTGCACCGGCCGCGCCAGCCAGCAGTCGCGACCGCCAAGGCGCAAGCTGCCGGGCTCCTCGACCGGCCGATGCAAGGCCAGCACCTGTCCCGGACGCATGGCCAGCAGGCGCCCCAGCTTCACCGGCAGCAGGGGCGTGCCCAGCACCAACTCCACCGGGGAGTCGAGCAGGCGCTGACGGATGCTGGCGCGCGGGGCCGGGGTTTCGCTGCGCCGGCGGTATACCAGCTCAGTGGAGAGCTTGCGCAGCAATGCATTCGACACCACCGCCGGCGCCGCGATGTTCAGTACTCCGTGCGAAACCGGCATGGTGACTTCAAAGCTCAGCGTCAGCACCTTTTCCTGCGCCGGCATGATGCGCAACATCTGGGCTGCGGCCTGGCGCTGCTCGAAATCCAGGCTCACTCCCAGTGGCTGCCAGACGGCGCTCAGCTCGCGGCAGACGACGTGGCCCACACCTTCCAGGATGAGCTCCTCGATCTCACTGACCTCGCGGTTGGGGATCTCGATCCGCCCCTGGCCGCCCAGCAGCAAATCGATGACGGGAAAAGTCAGCGACAGGTCCAGCTGCAGGACTCCGCTGCATTCGGCGGGGTGCAGCTGGAACGAGGCGCAGTAGGTCACGTCCGGCACCCGCGCCAGAAATTCGCGGTAGGCCAGCTGCTCGACCGACACCAGCGCGACCTCAAACTTATCGCGCAGATAAGCGCCGAGCGAGTGTGTCAGGTTGCGAGCGAAGCTTTCGTGCAGCTGGCTCAGCGAGTGCAACTGCTCTTTCCGCAGCCGCCCCGCCTCGTGCAGGTTCCAGCGCTCCATCTGCGGCGTCCTGCCGGCCGTGGCGTTGCCGCTGCCCGCTCCCCAGGCGGCGCGGAACAGGGCATCGATCTCTTCCTGGGTCAGGACCTTTTCCATATTGCCCCGCCCGCCGCGGCGGAATTCGCCGCCCCCACTGCCGCCCGCGATTTACCCATTTCCGCCAGGATGGAGCGCAGGCGGGCCACGGCGAGCGAGTGTATCTGCGATACCCGCGACTCGCCCACGCCCAACACCTCGCCGGTCTCCTTCATGGTCAGCTCTTCCTGGTAGTACAGCGCCAGCACCTGCTGCTCGCGCGGGGGAAGCTGCGCAATTGCCTTGGCCAGCATCTGCCGGCGTTCGCCTTCGAGGAAAATGTGCAGGGGATCGAGGTCGCTGGGCCCGGCAATCATCTCCGCCAGATTGGTCTCCCGCCCGTCCTCCAGCGATTCCACCTGCAGGCTGCCAAGATCGAGGCCGCGAATCTCGTCCAGCAGGTGCTGAAATTCCTCCAGCGAGAGGCCCATGGCCTGCGCCAGCTCCAGCTCCGACGGGGCATGCCCGAGTTGTCCCTGCAACTGTTGGATCAGCTCTTCGACGCGGCGGGCCTTGCGCCGCAGATCGCGCGGGCTCCAGTCCATCTCCCGCAGGCTGTCGAGGATGGCGCCGCGAATGCGGAACTTGGCGTAGGACGCGAAGCGCACATTTTTGTTGGCGTCATATTTGTGCATGGCGTCGATCAGTCCCACGATGCCGGCGTGTACCAGGTCTTCGAACGGAACATGCTGCGGCAGGCGCTCGTGAATACGGCGCGCGATGAACTTCACCTGGGGCAATTGCTCCAGCAGAAGATCGTCAAACTGCTTTCCGCTTTGGCTCATTTCTTCATAGGCTTGAGCAGCGATCATGACTCCCTCCTCAGCGGATCATTCCTACCGACTGCACCTGCACCACAGGCGGAACCTCGGCCGGCGACAGCACCACCAGCTTGGGAAGAAAAGGCTCCAGCATGCGGCGCAGGTGAAAACGTGCCGGGGTGTTGCACAGCAGAACCGGGGTGGCGAGACGCACCTGTTCGCCCGCCAGCTTCTTCAGGCCTTCGAGAATGCGGCGCACGAACGAAGGCTCCAGCGACGCGCCGCTGGCCGGCGCCTGTCCGCCGAACGCCCGGCCCAGCTCTTCTTCCATAGCGGCGTCGAGGGTGACCACCTGCAGCCCGCCGTTGTCCGACAGCAGCGGCCGTACCAGGGCCCGGCCCAGCGCCTGCCGCGCCGCCTCGACCAGCAACACCGGATGCTTGCTGCCGGCCGCCATGTCCAGCAGGCTCTCCAGAATGCTGGCCAGGTCGCGAATCGAAACCTGTTCCCGCAGCAGCTGCTGCAACACCTTCTGCACCTCGCCCAGGCTCATTAGCTTGGGCACCAGCTCCTCGACCAGCTTGGGATGGCTTTCGCCCAGCAGATCGAGCAGCCGCTTGGTTTCGGCCCGGCTGAGCAGTTCATGGGCATGCTGCTTGATCACCTCGGCCAGGTGCGTGGCCAGGACCGAGGTCTGATCGACCACGGCATAGCCGGAGGCCAGCGCCTGCTCGCGCAGTGCCGGAACAATCCAGCGCGCCGCCACCCCGAAGGCCGGCTCGTTGGTGAGGGTTCCTGCCAGTTCAGGGGGCGCCGTCTCCGAGCTGATCGCGAGCAGGCAGTCGTCCCGCATCTCCCAGCGCGTGATCTCCACCCCGCGCAGATTGATCACGTACTCCCGCGGCTTGAGCTTGAGGTTGTCGGTGATATGGACGGGGGGAATGACAAACCCCAGCTGCAGCGCCAGATGGCGGCGCAGGGCCTTCACCCGTTGCAGGAGCTGTCCGCCGCGCGCGGCGTCCACCAGCGGCACCAGACCGTAGCCGACCTCCAGGCTGAGATCGTCCAGTTTGAGCAGCGTCTCCAGCGCCTCGGGCGGAGAGGCGGCCGAGCCCGGCGCATTGCGGCCTGCGACGGCCGCACCGGAATCGGCTTTGTCGCCTTCCGGTGCGCCTTTGGCGCGCCGCGCCAGCAGGGCCACGCCCCCGGCGATGGCGAGAAACGAAATCTTGGGCAGCCCGGGAATCATGGCCAGCGCGGTCATCACCCCGGCGGCAATCCACAGCGGACGGCCACGGGAGAACAACTGCTTGCCCACATCGCCGCCCAGACTGTCGTCGGAGGAGGCGCGCGTCACCACAATGCCGCCTGCCACCGAGACCAGCAGCGACGGAATCATGGTCACCAGACCGTCGCCAACGGTAAGGATGGTGTACGTCTTCAAGGCATCGCGGAAGGGGATGTCAAGCTGAAAGACTCCGATCAGAAAGCCGGCGATAATATTGATCGCGGTAATGAGGACCGTTGCCAGTGAATCGCGCTGGTTAAAGCGCGCCGCGCCGTCCATCGCGCCGTAGAACTCGGCCTCGCGGCCGACCGCCTCCCGCCGCTGCCGCGCCTGCTTCTCGTCGATGAGCCCGGCATTGAGATCGGCGTCGATGGCCATCTGCTTGCCGGGCAGTGCGTCCAGGGTGAAGCGCGCCGTGACCTCGGCGGTGCGCACCGAGCCGTGGCTGACGACCAGATACTGGATCGCGATCAGCGCCAGAAACAGCACGAAGCCGACGACATAGTTGCCGCCCACCACGAACTGGCCGAAAGCCTCGATCACCCGTCCTGCGGCGGAGGCGCCTTCGTTGCCCTGTAACAGAATGCGGCGGCTGCTGGCCAAATTCAGCGCCAGACGAAACAGCGTCAGCAGCAGCAGCAGGCTGGGAAAGACGGAGAACTGCACCGGGCGCAGGATGTGCAAGGCGCACAGCAAGACCAGGACTGATGCCGTGATGCTGATGGCCAGCAACAGGTCAAGCACAAACGACGGCACCGGCACCAGCATCACGAAGACCAGAGAAACCGCCGCGACCGGCGCAATCCAGTCGAGTGATGCGGACTTCGATGGCGACTTGGACTTGGCGCTCTCGGCCATGGCTTAGGCTCGCCCTCCTGCTGCCTGTTGTGCTCGCATCTGGGCGCGATAGAGATACGCCAGCATCTCTGCCACGGCGACGTAGAGCTTGGCGGGAATCGCCTGGCCCACCTCGACGCTGCGATACAGCGCCTGGGCCAGCGGCTTGTTCTCCAGCACCGGAATCTCGTGCCAGCAGGCAACCCGCTTCATCTTCTCCGCCAGATGGTTGCAGCCTTTCGCAACCACTACCGGGGCAGCCATCTCCGGTGTGTATTCGAGGGCGACCGCAAAGTGCGTGGGATTGGTGACCACCACGGTGGCGCGCTCCACCTCTTTCAGCATGCGGCGGCGGCGCAGCTGGCGTTGCAACCGCCGTATGCGCGCCTTGATGCGGGGATGTCCGTCGGTCTCCTTGTATTCCTCGCGAATCTCCTGCTTCGACATGCGCAGGTCGCTCTCCAGCTTGCGCCGCTGCAGCAGGTAATCGACCGCCGCCCACAGCAGCAGCGTCAGAGTCGATTTCCATCCGATCTCGAACGCGTCACGGTAAAGCAGGCTGGCCATCGCGATGCGCGGCAGGGCGGCAGCGCGCGCCAGCAGCTCCCCGTCACGGACCAGCACCGAGGTTCCGAGGTAGAGCAGGATGGAAAACGGGATCAGCGACTTGGCGGGCGCGCTCAGCCCGGCGATAGAAAACATCTGCCGTAGCCGTGTGGCCGGGCTCAACCGTTCGACTTTCGGGGTAAGCGCTTCGGCGGCAAAGACAAACCCTCCCTGCGCCAAAGACGTTCCGATGGCGACTGCCCAAGCCACGGCCAGCGGGGGCAGGGACCAGAGCAGAGACATCCGTGCAGCATGCGTCAGCACCGGCGAGGACAAGCCAAAGTCGGAGCTCCAGGCGAGATCGGTCCACTGCCGCACGGCGCTGCGCCAGAGATTCAGCTGGCTCTCACCCAGCCAGAGAGCAACCATCAAAGCGGCGAATCCGGCCAGCGCGGACGGCAGCTCGCGGCTGCGCGCCACTTGTCCCTTCTCGCGCGCCTTCTGCCGCCGCCGTGGAGTTGCCGGTTCGGTCTTGTCGTCGTGCGCCATCGCTTAATGCACCAGGTGCAGCATCTGCTCGGCGCTGCGCGCCGCATGATGGAACTGCTGCTCGAAGATTCCCGGCCAGTACTTCAAGGCCACCGCCAGCACCAGCAGCCCGGCGACGCTTTTCACCGACAACCCAAGAAACAACACCGGCAGCTGCGGCGAGGCCTTGCCCAGAAAGCCCATCAGAAAATCCGCCAGCAAGGTCGTGATCAGCAGGGGAGCGGCAATCTGTACCCCGGTAAGCCATATCCCTCCCGCAGCCGCCAGAAGCCGATGCGCAACATCGCCGGTCAATGTCGTCGCGCCCGGCGGCAGATAAGAGAAGCTCGCCGCCATGGCGCGCAGCAAGCAGCGATGCATGCCGAAGCGCAGGAAGATCAGGGTCACGATGGTCTGCGCAAACAGCGACAGCACCGGGGTATCGACCTGGGTGTTGGGATCGAGGATGTTGACCAGCGAGAAGCCGACCTGCACCCCCATGAGCTGACCGGCAAATTGCGCCGCCTCGAAGACCAGTTGCGCGCAGATCCCGATCAGCAGCCCCACCAGCAGCTCGCCAACCACCACGCGCAGAATCCCTGAAAAGCTCAACTCCAGCCCGCGCGGCCCACAAACCGGATAAAGCAGGGCGGTGACGGCCACAACCAGTCCGATCTTGATCCGGGGAGCCACCGCGTCGCTGCCGAAGAAGGGAGCAAACAGTATCAGGCCGGAGATGCGGATTCCAACCGAAGCCATTCCCAGTACCGTGTTGTCCAGCGTCCAGTCCATCGCTCTATTGCATCCACATACGGAAGCTGGAGAACAGCTGCACGGTGAACAAGCCCAGCTTGCGCAGCATCCAGGGCATGAGCACAATGCTTGCCACCGCCGCCGCCAGCAGGCGCGGCACGCTGCCGATGGTGGCGTCCTGTAACGAGGTCAGCGTCTGCGCCACGCTGATGACCAGGCTGACTACCGCCAGCACGATCAGCAGAGGTGCCGCCAGCAGGACGGCCATTTCCAGCGTCTTCTGCCCCAACGCCACGATCATCTCCGACGACATGCCGTCTCCTTTTGCCACATCACGTGAAGCTCTTCATCAGCGAGCCGACCAGCAGGTTCCAGCCGTCGACCATGACAAACAGCAGGATCTTGATGGGAGTGGAGATCACCACCGGCGGTAGTTGCAGCATGCCCATCGAGGTAGTGATTGAAGCCACCACCAGGTCGATCACCAGGAAGGGCAGAAACAGCACCGCGCCGATCTGAAAGGCCACCTTCAGCTCCGACAGCATGTAGGCGGGAGCCACCACCCGCATAGGCAGATCCTCCGGCGAGCGCGGCGGCGGCAGCTTGGCCAGCTCCACAAACAGGGCTGCGTCTTTCTCGCGCACGAACTTCAGCATGAATTGGCGTAGCGGCTCCGAGCCGCGATCGAGCGCCTGCCACACTGTGATTTGTTTTGCGTCCAGCGGCTCCCACGCCTGCTGGTAGATGGCCGCACCTACCGGCTGCATGAGGAAGAAGGTCAGCACCAGCGACAGTCCCACCAGCGTCTGGTTGGTCGGCACTGACTGCGTGCCCAGCGCCTGACGCAGAAAGTGAAAGATCACCAGCAGCCGCAGCAGGGGCGTCATGGCCAGCAGCAGCGCCGGCAACAGGGTCAGCAGGGTGAGAAGAACAACGATGGTCCAGGGCAGCCCGCTGCTTGGAGATCCGATGCCGGGCAGGCCCGGGCCGGCGGCGGGCGAGGCAACCGCAGGCAGACTGCCCAGGCTCATCGCCACCAGCCATCCGGCTTTGCAGTTGCGCACCCTCATCGTTGCCTTTCACACCACTCGGTCAATACCTCGGAGAAGTCGCCCGTCTCACCCAGCCGGGCCAGCAGGCTGACCGAGGCAGGACCGCCGCCGATGAGAAACTGCTGGGTCTCGAATTGCACGACCGCGACAAACCGTTTCTCGCCTAGCGAGAGGCTCTCACACAGGCGCAGGCGGCGGCACTTGCTGCCTGTCCCCACCTGCTGCAGCAACAGAGAAAACCTTGCCCATAACGAAAGAAGAACCGGTTCCCGTTTTACTTCGCTTGTCAGGGCTGAATGCATTGCTCCGCCTAGATCAACTCTGTAATACGAACTCCAATGTGATCGGCCACGGGTTCGAACTCTGCCCAACCAATCAACTGGCCGTTGGCGCGCAGCGGAATCTCCGCTCCGCGGCTGTAGCAGGTCTCAACCACCGCTCCCGCTCGCAGTTGCAGAAGGTCTCGCACCGTAAAGCTGGCAACAGGCAGATCCAAGGTGATGTCACAGGGCAGCCAGCTCAGCTGGCGCCACTTCTCTTCTGCGGGAAGCATCTCACCAGGAACAGATTCTGCTGCCGGCAGGCTTTGCGTCATGTGAGGACCATGCGATCGATGCTGCTCGCAATGCAGACATTGCAAGAACCGTGCCGATCGGCTCGCAGCAACGGCGCGCTATCCAGACGCGCACAAGAGCGAATAAACCGCTGAAACCCAAGCGGATAAGGAAGTGATGGCAAGAGCTCGCAGCTCGCGCGATGGCGGCGAAAAGCAGAAAAGCAGAGGGAGATGAGAGGGGATTAATGAGACTGCTCTGAGATTGTGGAAACTCAAACCGCGAAGGGCAGGCGGCCACGACCCGCGCAAGACGCGCCGCCTCACTTCGTACCTGCTTCACCGGTCGCTATCGGCTGCCGATATGAAGACCTTGAACCGCACAGGTTCACGAAGCAACACCGATCGGAGTCAGCAACGGCGGATCTGCGCGGAGGAATGCGGATTCGTGGTGATCCGTGCGTGGCTTAGCTTCCGATCGGTGGCCTCCCGCTGTTTACACCTGCTTCAGGTTGATCGAGTCCTGCATGATCTGGTCGAAGGTGGTAATGGTCCGGGCGTTGGCCTCATAACCACGCTGGGCGACAATCAGCGCTGAGAACTCCTGCGCGATATCGACATTCGACAGTTCGAGCGAGCCGCCGGAGAGGGTTCCCCGTCCTCCTGCGCCCGGAGCGCCAATCACCGCCGCGCCGGAAGCCAGCGTGGCCGAATAGTTGTTGTCCCCGTCGCGCTGCAAGCCTTGCAGGTTGGCGAAGTTGGCCAGCGCAATCTGCCCCAGCACCGCGGTACGGCCGTTGCTGAAGCTGCCCATGATCGTGCCGTCGGCACCCACGTTGTAATCGGTCAGCGAGCCGCTGCCGTATCCGTCCTGCTGTGCGGCGGAGGTGGTGCTCGAGGCCGCCACCTGGCTGAGCAGACCGGAGCCGCTGGAATCGTACAGCGTCCAGGTGAAGTTCAGGGCCAATGCGCCATCGCCTAATGCCGGGGAGGTAATGCCAGTGATGTCGCTGCTCGGCGAGGTTAACTTGCCTGACGTGTCAAAGGTGAGCGCGCCTCCCGTGATGGCCGTGCTCGTGTCCGCCGGCAGGCTGGTTCCCATGTCCTGCCAGGTCGCCGTGCCGTCGGTCACCGTCGACCCGTCAGTCGGCCAGGTCGGCGGAGCCGCGGCGGAGGTCCCGGCCGTTGTGCACTGATAGTAGTGGCCGTTGCCCGGATCCACCAGGTTACCGACGGCATAGGCTTGCGCAGCCGACCAGTTCGCCGGGCTGCTCAGATCGGAGGTCGGAATCGAAAGGTTGTATGACCAGGCATTGGCGCCGGTTTTCTGGAAATTGAAGGAGAGCACATGTGCCGTGCCCAGCGAATCGTAGACCGTCACCGGAGTGGAGTAGGTTGTGCCGACATCTGCGCTGGCATCGAGGTTGGTCGTGAGCTGCGCGTCCCCGGTGGCCTTGGGTGGGTTGATCTGCCCCTTGTCGATGCGCAAGGCCTGCAGAACCGCCCCGGCAGGGATGCTGCCATTCACCGCCGCATAGCCCATCACTTGCCCGCCGTTTGAGGTCGACAGATAGCCGTCTGCGCCGACCGTGAAGTTGCCGGCGCGGGTATAGCCGGCGACGCCATTCTGCTGTACGACAAAGAATCCGTCGCCCATGATGGCGACGTCGGTGGGCACCCCGGTCGACTCAATACTGCCGGCGATCTCACTGGTCGTGGTGGAATTGACCGCCGTGCCGGCGCCGATCTGCACCGGGTCCCCGGCCCCATTGGTGCCGACCGTCTGATAGAACAGGTCAGAGAACTGGGTGTGGCTGCCCTTGTAGCCCACGGTGTTCAGGTTTGCGAGGTTGTTGGCGATGGTCGACATGGCGGTCGAGCTGGCAGTCAGCCCGGACAGAGGTATGGAAAATTGCGGCATCAGTCGCCTCCTGAAGATGAATTTGTGGTGGTCGAGCCGCCGCCCAGGGTGTTCTGCAGAAGCTGGTTGATCTGCGTCAACTGGTCCAGGCTGGTCACCTGCGCCAGCTGCTGGACGAAGGTCGAAGGATCCATGGGCGACAGCGGATCCTGATTCTGCAGCTGCGTGATGAGCAGCTGCATGAACATCGAATCGATGCTGCCGGTCCCGGTGGACGAACTGCCAGTATCTGTAGCGGCAGCGGCAGCGGAGCCGGTTACGGCATTGCTAGTCATGGAAATCTCCTTTCAAACGCGCACGTCGAGCCGGTAGCCGCCGTGGGAGCCGTCCGCTGCAGCGGAGGACGCGGGCAATACGCTCTGCTCGCGGCCCGCCGGCCCGCGGCCGCGCCATGCGTCCCGCCGGGCCTCCGGCTGACGTTCGTTACTTCCGAAACCGTTAAAGCCTGCGTCGGGCGCTCCCCCGTTTACCTGCACCGAGTCGAGACGAAAGCGGTGGCCTGCCATGGCCTTTTCCAGCGAAGGCGCTTCCACAACCAGTGCGTCGCGCAGGCCTGGATGCGATGTACTGACCACGGCGCCGACCTGATCGCCGCTGACGGTAGTATGCAACCGAACTGCACCAAAACCTTCGCTTTGCAGCCCGATGCGAATCTCCGCCTTGTCCATGCGCTGGAGAACCAGCGCCGGATACAGGGGAGGGGCCGGGGGCGTGGGAGCCACCGCCGGTGCAGGGCCGGATGAGTTGGTGCGCGCGCCAGGCGCGGGAAGAAGGCGAAGCTGGCGCTGCCGCCTGGCTATCGAGTGGCATGCGGCCAGCGACATTTCCGGAAATGTCGCGCGCGGCCGGAGTGTGCTCTCGGTTGGAAAGCCGGCTCGAGTCGCCATCGTCTTGCGACCCCGCGTCCTGCCGGGAAGCCGCGTTCCCGTGCTCGCCTGCCATAGGGTGGGCTGTAGCGAATGACGGATCTGAAGCCGCCTGCAGCGGCCTGGAGGCCGGTTCTGCGTTCGTTGCCTTGCTATCATCCGACGGTCCGGCAGGCTGTGGCCGGTTCAAGCTTCGGTTCGCCGCGCCGGGCTCCGGCGCCACAGCTTCACTCGATAAATCTGGGACCTCACGGTTTGCTGCCTCCGGAGCCGTTGCTGCGAGTTCAACCACAATCGTCGGTGCAGCCGGAACTGCCGCCCTTGTCTCAGTGCTGACCGGAGACGTCGCCCCCGCCTGCTGGATTCCGTCAGCCGCAGCGTGCTGCATCTGGGGGGGGCTTGCAAGTGCGCGCCCGAGCCGGTTCCGGCCAGGTTTACAAATTTTCGCCCGCCCGCCGGCGCCGCGAAATCCAACCTGCCTTCGGCGGCGCGAGTCCATCGCTCCGGCGATGAAGCGGACTCGGCAGCAGCGTCGGAAACGGAAGCAGTCCGCCCCTGCTCGCCCGGTCCGGCTCCCGTAAACGGTCCGTTTATTGCCGAAGCGCCCGGCGGGCAATCGAGATTGTTGCTGCCCGAGGCTTGAGGCCAAACGCTAACCGTTGTGCGCTCAGCCGGCGATTCCGCCATCCCCTTCCGGAGGGTCACCCCGGCGGAAAAGTTCACGTCACCGGCATTACGCTCGCTCGCAGGAGCGAATGCCACCGAGCCTTCGGTGCAGGTTTCCGCTGTGGCCAGGGATGCCGGCGCACAAGGCGTCTGCCCTAACAGCGCCATGACGATGCCCGCGGCGGAGCCTTCGTTCTTAGCAGTTGTACTGTCTCCGGGTGTCTTCTTCTGGCATGCTTCCGCTTTGAGCTTTCGCGGGCCTGCCATACCAGCACCGCCTGGACCGCCATGATCTTCAGCCGCCATACTCCCCGCCGCCGTCGCAAACAGGGCCTGAAAGCCTCCGGCCTCCGGGCCGGACTGCACCGGCAGGGTTGGGCCTTTCTGAGCCGATGGTGCCGTCGTTGTCAGTGTCGCGTCCACGCCAGCAGTGGCTGGAGCAGCCGGGTTGCCAGGGAAGATGAGAGAAGGTAAATGTAGCGAGCGGTGAGCGACTGGCAATTGGAACCTGGCATTTAGCATTTTGCGGTTAGCATTTGGTTGCTAATTGCTAACTCGCTAAGTGCTAATTGCTGGGTGCCTGCCGCTCACCGCTCCTTGCTCGCCGCAACAAGAAGAGCTCTTCTATCTGGGCCTGCCAATGGCGCTCGACCTCGGCTTCATAACGTATCCGTTGGCGATCACGCAACTGCTCCAGAGTCTTGCGTTCGACCCGGCGTTGCAGCAGGGCTGACTGCTGCCGCTCGATCTGTGTACCGAGCGTAGCCGCCGACTGCGCAAGATAGGCTGCCCGGATCTCGCAGGCCCGCATCCGCTGGGCGGCAAATTGCAACTCTCCGCCCAACACGCAAGACTCCTGCATCCCGGCTTTGAGCGCCGCATTCAATGCCGTCCGAACTTCGCGGGTGGCGCGCGCCTCGCTTTCCAACCCGGCCCGGCGGGCGAGCAGAGTCTGCAGGCGCAGGCGTTCCTCGTCTTCCAGGCTGCGGCGCAGGCGGAGCACGGTTTCCAGGCCGAAGCGAAATGCCATATCAGCAGCCCAGCGCCAGAAAGCGCTCCAAAGTGGCTTCGACGGGGGACACCTCCTCCGGCGTCTGCCGCAGGAAGGCTTCTATCTTGGGCAGCAACGCGATGGCACGGTCCAGCTGCGCATCGCTTCCCCGGTTGTACGCTCCAATACGAATCAGGTCCTCCGATCGGCGATAGGCTGACAGCAAGGAGCGCAGTTGGCAGGCCTGGGCCAGGTGCTCCTCCGATACCACCGCCGGCATCAGGCGGCTCAGACTATCGAGCACCGCCACCGGAGGATATTGTCCCTGCGCCGCCAGGGCGCGCTCCAGCACGACATGTCCGTCCAGCAGCGAACGGACGGCGTCGACCAGCGGGTCCTGCAGGTCGTCGCCCTCCATCAGCACGGTGTAGAAGGCGGTAATGCTTCCCCGGGCAAAGCGTCCGGCACGCTCCACCAGCCGGGCCAGCAGACTGAATACTGACGGGGTATATCCCTTGGCCGTCGGCGGCTCTCCCGCTGCCAGTCCTATCTCGCGCTGCGCCATGGCGAAGCGGGTCAGCGAGTCAACCACCAGCAACACGTTCCTGCCCGTCTGGCAGAAGTATTCTGCGATGGCAGTCGCGCTCAGGGCCGCCCGAATGCGCAACAGGGGCGACTGGTCGGAGGTGGAAACCACCACGACCGACCGGGCGCGGCCTTCTCTGCCCAGTGTCTCCAGAAATTCCTTCACCTCGCGTCCGCGCTCGCCGACCAGCGCAAGCACAGCCAGATCGGCGGCGGTGCCGCGGGCCATCATGCCGATCAGCGTGCTCTTGCCTACTCCGCTGCCGCCGAAGATACCGACACGTTGCCCGCGCCCGCAGGCGACAAAACCGTCGATGGCGCGAATACCGCAGCCCAGCGGCTCGCGAATCGGAACCCGCTCCAGAGCCGTGGGAGGCGGAGCATCCAGCTCGCGCCGCTCGCGAAGCACCAGCCGGCCGCCGCCGTCCATCGCTTCCCCGGCACCGTCGATGACCCGGCCAAGAAGCTTCTCTCCTACGCCGACCTGGGGGCGCACTCCTTGGGCATAGACCGGGTCGCCGAAACGGATGCCGCTGGGCTTCTCGAGCGGCATCATCAGCATCGAGTTACCCCGAAAGCCAACCACCTCGCCGGGGTAAACATGCCCGGCTGCGTCGCGCGCCTCACAACATTCGCCCAGACAGCAGGGCGGGCCCTCCGATTCCAGAATGCCGCCTGTCACCTGCTGCACTCGCCCTTGCCAGCGCAGGTCGGGTTGGCAGCGAACCAGGTCAAGATAGCTGGTCAGCAGCGGACTCATCCGGTTCCTCGCAATGGAGCAGGTCGAGAAACCCGCTCTCAATCTCCTTCAGCTTCTCTTCCAGGCCAAACTCGACCCTGCCTGCGGTGGTCTCCAGCAGCAGCCGGCCCGGCTCGACGGCTTCGTCTGCCGACACGGTGACCTCGCAAGGGCTCTCGGGCAAGCGGTCAAGGAACTTCTGCCACGCCTCCTGCTGGGAAGGCGAGGTGCGCAAGACCACCTGTGAACCCGCCTGGATCTGCTCCAGAGCGACCCGCACCACACCGCTGAGCAGCAAGGGATCGATCTGCGCCTCACGATGCAGCAGCTTGCGCGCAATGGCCAGCGAGAGGGTCACGACGTCGGCCTCCACCCTGCGGAAATAGCTGCGGCGCTCCCGGGCAAACTGGGCCATGGCTTGGGCAATCGCCTGCCGCTCCTGGTCCAGCTTTTGGTCCATCGCGGCAGCGGCACGTTGCTCGCCTTCGCGCATGCCCTGCCGGCGGGCCGCTTCGAGGGCCGCTGACCGGGCACGCTGCAGACGAATCTCCTGCTCCCCCTGGCTGGCCTCCTGAGCGGAGGGAAACTCGGCCGGAGCGATCATGGGGTATTGGAAGTCCCACACACTTTCAACTTCAGCAATTGCTACCGCTTCACACGATGTACTCATCTGCTGTCTCCGGCTTCAGCACGATCTTCCCTTCCTCTTCCAGCTTGCGGGCGAGGGCAATCGCCTCCTGCTGGGCCTTGCTGATATCACGGGCTCGCACCGGGCCCAGCACTTCCATGTCCTCCTTCAGCATCTCCACCGCGCGCGATGACATGGTCTTGAGCAAGTGCTCGCGAACCTCTTCTGACGCACCCTTCAGCGCCAGCGCCAGAACCTTCTTGTCGAGCCGTGAGGTCAGCTCGCGGATGCCTGCCTCGGGAACGCTCAACAGGTCGTCGAAGGTAAACATAAGGTTGCGGATGTTCAGGGCCAGCTTTGCGTCTTCCGACTCGATGGTCTCCAGGATTGACTTCACGGTGTTGGGCTCCAGCCGGTTGAGCATGTCGGCCACGCCCTTAAATCCGGCATAGGCGCGGCGGCTCTGCTCGCCCAGCGACTGCAGCTTCTTGTGCAGCACCAGCGAGACCTTCTGCGCCATCTCGGGGGAGAAGTTGCGCAGCAACGCCAGCCGCTTGACCGACTCGGCGCGCAGCTGCTCAGGCAGTTTCATCAGCAGGGCCGAGGCCGGCCTGGAATCCAGATGGGCCAGGATCAGGGCGATGGTCTGGGGATGCTCGCCCTCGAGAAAGCGCGCCAGCTGCTGGGGATCGGTCTTCTCCAGCGAGTCGAGCTGGCTGGCGCTCAACTGCTGCGCCCGCGCCACCTGCTCCATCAGTCCCTTGGCTCCATCCTCGCCGAAGGCTTTGACCAGCAGATTGCGGGCATAGGAATTGCCGCCCTGCGTCAGATAATCCTGCGTCAGGCTGAGGCGGTGATACTCCTCCAGGATGTTGGCCGCGATTTCAGGATCGATGCGGCCCAGTTCGGCAATCTCCCGCGTCAACCGCTGCACCTGAGCCTGGCTGAGATGGCGATAAATCGAGGTGGCGGCCTCTTCTCCCAGCAGGACCAACAGGACCGCGGCCTTGCGAATGCCGTTAAGCGCGTGGGACGGCTGCGTCATGGTCAGTCGACTCCACCTTCATGCAGCCAGTTCTGGATCAGCCTGGTGGCCCCGGCCGGCTCGCCTTTCACCTTCTCCACCAGGTGCTTCTTGAGCGCGGAAACCTTCTTGAAGGTGACATCACCTTCGCCCAGCGGCTTGCCGAGGATGTCCTCCAACTCGGCTGTGCTATTGGCGGCGGCCGCGCCGGCCACCTCGCCCTGCGCGTGGCCGGCGCTGAGCCGCTTGGGTAATTCGCGGAAGGCAGCCAGCATCTGGCGCTTCACCGGCCGCAGCAGAAGCAGATAGACGCTGGCAAACAGACACGCGAGCGCGGCATAGCGCAGCAGCCAGGAATAGCCGTACATGGTGCGCTGTATCCTCTGGGCGCGAGTAAGGGTCAGCGGAGGCTCCGTCTGCAGGGTCTGGAACGAGAGGTTCTCCACGGCCAACAGGTCGCCGCGGCTGCTGTCGATCCCCAGAGCCGCCCGCGCCAGATCCTCAATCTGCTTCATCTCTTCCGGCGTGCGCTTGCGCCGGGTCGCGACGCGCTGACTGTTCTGCGTCACGGTCTCAATGGCGTCATCCACCAGCAGCGCCGCGGCGATGCGTTTGATCCGCCCCGCCGGCTCGATGGTGTGGCGCACCGTCCGGTTCACGGCGTAGGTACCGGTTTCGGTCTTCGTCGAGTGGGTCTCGGGATCGGACTTGCCGGCTGCCGGCGTCTTGGCATTGGGAAGATTGCTGCTGGTGCCGGGGACCCCGCCCAGCGACTCGCTGCCCAGGCGCTCTTCGCTGCGAGTCATACTGATGGCGACTGCGGAATTGGGATCATAGGTCTCCCGGGTCTCTTCCCCTGATGTGGGATCCCGCTCCACATGAACGCTGGCGCGAACGCCTTCGGCCCCAACCACCGGCTCCAGCGTGGCCACCACCCGCTTGGCCAGCTCCTGATCGAGGCCGTGGTCGTCCCCTTCTGCACTACCCAGCTGGCCGCCGACGGGAAGATGAGTGTCGGCGTCGATCACCACCACGTTCTCCGGC
This sequence comes from uncultured Acidobacteriaceae bacterium, assembly GCA_963782505.1. Classification (GTDB taxonomy): domain Bacteria; phylum Acidobacteriota; class Terriglobia; order Terriglobales; family Acidobacteriaceae; genus CAVVDY01. The sequence continues at coordinate 203,686 of CAWAKG010000017.1, forward strand.
GTCAGCCGATCGACCGCCCCTGCCACCAGCTGGCGGATGGCGGCCTCAGACCTCTCGGGCAGGTGGGCCGAGCTCAGCTTGATCATCACGGAAGCCTTGGCGGCATGCTCCCGCTCGGTGAACAGCGATTCCGCCGGCATCACCAAGTGAACCCGCACCGCCTCCACCTCGCTCATCGAGCTCAACGTCCTCTCCAGTTCGGCCTCCAGCGCCCTCTGATAGTTCACCTTCTCCCTGAAATCGCTGCCCGCCCAGTTGGGCTTGTCAAAGAGCTCAAAGCCCATGCGTCCGCTGTTGGGCAGGGGCTGCGAAGCCACCTCCAGCCGGGCGGCGTCGAGCTTGTCGGCAGGGACCAGAACGCTGGTTCCGTCGGGCGAGGTCTGGAAGGGGATCTTCTTGTTCTTGAGCTGCGCCGTCAGCGACTCGGTATCGCGCGGATTCAGCCCGGAATACAACGTCTTGTACTCCGGCGTGCCAATGAGTTGCACAAAGACGTACAGGGTGCCGATCACCAGCAGCGCTCCGCCGCCCAGCAGCGCGCGCTGCTTCCAGGTTAGGCCGCGCACGAACTCCAGGCCCTGCTGTTTCGCCTGCGCCAATGTCAGGTTGCCGCTCACGCTTAAACCTCTCAGAACTGCATACGCTCAATTTCCTGATAGGCCTGCACGACCCTGTTGCGCACCTGCAGCATGAGCTGGAACGACAGGTCGGCCTTCTGCACGGCAATCATGGCGTCATGCACATCCGTGCCACCACCTGCCAGCATGCTGCTCACCTTGGATTCCGCGTCCTGCTGCTGGAGGTCGACGCCGGACACCGCATTCTCCAGCTGCTGGCCAAATGTCTTTTCCGTCGTGCCGGCGCCGCCCGCCGGTTTCAGCGGCACATCTGCCGGCAGGATGCGAAGGCCTGCACCCAGGGGATCGACTGTCATGGCGCTTTACCCTCCGTGTCACTCGCCGCGCACTCAGCGCAGGATCTGGATCGCCTGCTGAATCATCTGCTTGGCGGCCTGAATCGCGCTGGCGTTCAACTCGTAGGCCCGCTGCGCTCCCATAAGGTCAACCACCTCCTGCACCGGGTTGATGTTGGGATACTCCACATAGCCGGAAGCGTCGGCGTCGGGATGCCCGGGCTCGTACTTGCGCACCGCGGGCGCTCCGTCCTCCACCACCTGCGATACCCGCACTCCGCCCGGCGCGCCGACGCTGCCCGATGCCGCAGCGTTCCCCGCCAAGAGCAACTGAAACGGCGACGCGGACCGGCTCTCAAAGACCGCCACCTTGCGGCGATACGGTCCGCCTTTCGGGGTGCGCGTACTTTCGGCGTTCGCCAGATTGGCGGTGACCACCTCGGCCCGCAGCCGCTCGGCCGCCAGCGCTGATCCGCTCACCTGAAACAGCCCGAAGAGATTCATGAGTTACTGCCTCCGTTGATGGCCAGCTGCAGCCGGCTAAACTCGGTGCGTAGCACTGCCACCCCGGTCTGGAACTGCAACTGGTTCTGAGCCATCAGCAAGCTCTCGCGGTCGATGCTGACGTTGTTCCCATCAGGCCGCTGCTCCAGCCCACGCAAGGTACGCACCGTTGCCGCGTCTGCGCTGGCATCGCCTTCATCGATGGCGCGCCGGAGCTCGCCGGCAAAATCGATGTCACGCGTCTGATAGCCCGGGGTATCGATGTTGGCGATGTTCTCGCTCACCAGGCGCTGCCGCAGCGAAGTCAGATCGAGCGCCCGCGTGAGGGTGTGAATCATGGGGGTGTCGATGAGGCTCATGTTGCCTTCTCCCTTCCCGACTTTCAGGCGAAGTGGCCGCCGGCAGCCACGCCGCAATTCAGTCCCAGATGTTCGGGCTGGATCGGGCCCTCTTCGGCGAGAATCAGCGCCCGTTCCAGCACGTGCTGCAATTCGCGGACATTACCCGGCCAGCTATGCCGTTCCAGCAGCCCTAAAGCTTCTTGCGAGATGCGCCCGCGGCCAGCCGTGAGCTTCTGCACGAAGTGCTCGGCGAGCAGCCGTACGTCGCCGCGGCGCCGCGCCAGCGGCGGCAGCTCAATCGGGAACACGGCCAGCCGGTAGTACAAGTCTTCTCGGAACAGCTTCTGCCGCGACAGTTCCCCCAGATCCGCGTTGGTCGCCGCGATCACGCGGGCATCCACGCGGAACATTTCCGAACTGCCCAACCGCTGGATCTCGCCGCGATCGATGAAGCGCAACAGCTTGGCCTGCATGCCCAGGGGCATTTCGCCGATCTCGTCCAGAAACAGAGTGCCTCCGTGCGCGGCATGAATCCGCCCCATGTGCGACTGGACGGCCCCGGTAAACGCTCCCCGGATGTAGCCAAAGAGTTCGGCTTCCAGCAGCGCTTCGGGAATGGCGGCGCAGTTGATGGTGACCATGCGCCTGCCCGAGCGCGCGCTCAGCTCGTGAATGGCGTTGGCGACCAGTTCTTTTCCGGTTCCCGTGGGACCGGTCAGCAGCACGGGGGTGTCGTGCCGCGCCACCAGCCGGGCCATGCGTTGCACGCGATGCATGCCGGCCGACTGGCCGATCATGCCAGGCAGGGTCTCAGGCGGCGCAACTTCTGCCCTCGCCGTTTCCGGCGGCGCCGGAACTTGCCAACGGGAAACTGTCTGAAACAGTTGCCGTGCATCAGCGCTGCGCCACTGCTGAGGTATCAGGGGCTGGCCGGTCTCATCGAGCAAAAGCACATCGATGCCCGGGAAGCGGGAGTTGATGGTGCGCAGCAGGTCTTCGGTGTCGAGGTCGGGCAGCCTGCCGTCCAGCAGCAGCAGTTGGCATTCGCTCGACTCCAGTTTGCCGATGGCATCGGCGCCGCCGAAGGCCTCCGCCGCGCGGATGCGCGAGGAATGAAATTGTTCCAATATCTGTTGCCGAATCGCCGCGTTGGCACTGGCCACAATCACGGCCGGATCGGGGGTATAAAAGCTTTGCGCTGCGGTGGTCATGTTTCAGGTTCTACAGGGGGCAGCTTAGAAGGCGATTAGTGGGGGATTAGAAGTTACTCAGGATACCTGTGGAAAAACGGCAGTTGTGTCGATAGCAGTCATCGCGGGTTTCTTCCTGGTTGGGTCACCGTATAGATCGAGCTGCGCCTGAGGCGTGCGCAAAAAGACGCGAACCATGGCATCGTTCCCCGCAAAACAGAAGAAGATCAAACCGCCGCCGGCCGATTCGAACGTTTCTTTTGCGATCTCCAGTTGAGACCTGACCTGGTCCTTATTCGCACTTCTTCGGAGTACAAATCGCAAGAAGCGCACCTCAATCAACTCCGCCTGGCGCTCAACCCATATCGCAGGTCTATCGGGTGTGATTGCATTGCCGGCGCTCAGGTGCTGCAGTATGTGGAGAAAAGCGCGAAGCAACCGGCAGCGCTCGCCGGAGACTTCAATTTCATCGCAGCGCAGGTGGGGTCTCTCGCCGGCGCCCGGAAAGAAGGGCTCTGCTTCGCTCAGCGCCTCCTCAAGCACGGATCGAAGTTCTGCCGTCCGGCCGGGATCGCCAGGCTCAGCCGCTTCCGCTATTTCGCGGGCCAGCGACAATCTACAGCGCAAGCGCTCGGAATTTTCCAGCGCCGTCTCGACCCAGGTGCGACACTGGTGGGGATCTTCCAGGGTATTCAGGGCAAACTCCAGAGAGCACTGCAACGCAGTCATGGGCTGGCTGATCAGGTGGAAAATCTGCGCCAGCAGGTCACGCCGGCTCTCCCTGCCCTGCGATGCGCCGCTCACGCCCGGTACTCCAGATGGCAGCCGAGCTCGTATCCCACGCCGCGCACGGTGTGAATCAGACGCGGAGTGAACCCGTCGTCGACCTTGCGGCGCAGATAGTTCACGTAAACATCGACGATGTTGGTAGAGGTGTCGAAGGAGAGGTTCCAGACGTGCTCGATGATCATGCTGCGGGTGACTCTCCGGCCGGCATTGCGCAGAAGATACTCCAGCAGGGCGAACTCCTTTGAGGTCAACTCAATGTTCTTGCCGCCGCGTTTCACCTTGCGCTCGACGCGATCCAGCTCCAGATCAGCGACCTGCAGCACGGTATCCACCGTGCGTGGACCGCGTCGCAACAAAGCGCGCACGCGGGCTGAAAGCTCCGTGAACGAGAAGGGTTTGATCAGGCAGTCGTCGGCGCCGGAGTCCAGTGACAGAACCCGGTCCTCGATGCGGCTTCGGGCTGTGAGTACAAGCACTGGCAGGCAAGGCTTCTTGGCGCGCACCGCCCGCAACACCTCGATGCCGTCCAGTTTGGGCAGGTTGAGGTCGAGGATGAGTATGTCATAGTCGCTCTCCAGCGCCATAGACCGCGCCTGCTCCCCATCGCCAGCAGTATCGACAGCATAATGTTCGGCCTCAAGGCCCTTCCTCACGAAGGTGGCCAGAGGGCCATCATCTTCGACCACCAGGACCCGCATGCGTACCCCGGAAATCCGGCCTTTCAAGCGTGGTAACAATCCACAGTAACATTTAACTGGGTACTCCGAGGCGATTTATCACTCCAAAATGGCAGAGCCTAGTTCCAAAACGGGAACCAGAAGCTGATTAGAGATCCTGCCGACAAATCGTGGATCAAGCGGACACTTTGTCGCACCCAGGCGCCGGCGGCGGTGAGAACTTATAATCGCAGTATGGCACGTGGCTGGGAAAGTAAGTCCGTAGAAGCTCAGATGGAAGAACATAACCCCGATCTTTCAAATCAAAATGGATCGAAGCCTGCCTCGCAGGAAGAGATTCACGAAAAAGTCCGCAAGGCCAACCTTCAACTTTCGCGCAAGCGAATTCTGCACCAGCTGGAAGCCAGCACCAACGGAGCGCTATTCCGAGCTGCTGCGCCGTTCGCTCGCCGAATTGGACGAACAGCTGGAAGCTGTATAGGGAATCAATCTCACGCATACACTCGCCCCGGGCGCCGTCCGCCGAGCCTCACACTATTGTGTGATTGGGGTCACGGAAGCGATGGTCACGCTGCTCCGACAATGGTCGGTGAGGTGATTTTATGCCAGTGCTTGTGATCGCCGTCGTCTTCTTCGCCATCTTCCTGGTCATGGGAGTCATGGGCATCTCGGCCATGGTGTCAGAGCACAAGGGACACCTTTTCAGCGGGCATTGGGGCGACTATCCCAAGCGGAAGCGAAGCTGACGCCAAGCGCCTGCGCGCCAGGCAGTCTGACATGCCGGACTTGTGGCCCCGAACGGGCAGTCCGAAACTATCGTGCCGCTTGCAGCACTTGCGACAAGCAGGATTCGCAATAACCGCTGTCCTTGATGTCAATCCACTCGACCGAATGGGACGCCGCCATGGCGCAGCGATAGTCATCGCAGTGCGTCAGGCGTAGCGTGTGTCCCAGTTCGTGTACGGCTTCGATTAGAAGGCGGTTGGCCAGCACGTCCATGTCTTCCGGCAGGCCATAGAACTCCTGTCGCAGGCGGTGATAGGAAACGATCGCGGCAGGACCTCCAATCTGTGCTTCCCCGAAAACGAACGTCAGGATCGGAATGTACAAATCCAGATTGGTGACGGCCACCAGCTTCCAGGTATCGCGGCGCAAGCAGGACTGCACCGCGGAGAGAATCTCCGAGGAGTGATATTGCTGGCGCTCGGCGTGGAGCGCGAATGCGACATCCAGGGGAGGAGAAAGAACCTCCGTTTTTACGCGAAATTTCTCCTGCAAAGACTGCCCTAGCCAGTCCAGCAGGCGCAGATCGACTTTGCCCACCGGCAACAGTTGCAGCTTTTTCATTGCGATTCGGCGGCGGCGAGCTCCCGGTCGCGGCGGCTCCAGCCGTACTTTTTCAGTTTATGATGCAGCGTGACGCGGTCGATGCCCAAAACCTCGGCCGCACGCGTCTGATTTCCCCCGCACTCTTCGAGCACACGCAGGATGTGGCCCTTCTCCACTTCATCGAGACTGCGCACTTCCGAACTGGGGGCGCCGTTGCGCGATTTCAAAGTGAAGTCAGCCTCCCGCAGCTCGGGCTCCTGCGAGACGACCATGGCACGCTCCACTGCGTTCTCCAGCTCGCGGATATTACCGGGCCACTGCTGTTGCTGAAGCAACCCCATGGCCACGGGGGAGACACGGGTGATCTTCTTGTTCATCTCGCGTGAAAATTTCTGCACGAAATGATTCACCAGCAGGGGAATGTCTTCGCGCCGCTCGCGCAACGGCGGCAGCTCGATATGGAACACATTGAGCCGGTAATAAAGATCGGGACGGAACTTGCCCTCTTCGATCAGCTGGTCCAGATTCTTGTTGGTGGCAGCCACGCAGCGGAAGTCAACCTTGATGGTCTGGTTGCCGCCGACGCGGACAATCTCTCGCTCCTGCAGGACACGCAGCAGGTCGGTCTGGGTCTTCAGGCTGATGTCGCCGATTTCATCCAGAAAGACGGTTCCACCTTCCGCGATTTCGAATTTTCCTTTTTTCCTGTACTGCGCGCCGGTAAACGCGCCTTTCTCGTGGCCGAATAGCTCACTTTCCAGCAGCGTTTCCGTCAGCGCGCCGCAGTGAATCACCACCAACGGATGGAAGCGCCGCGTGCTGCCGGCGTGAACGGCGCGCGCGACCAGTTCTTTCCCGGTGCCGCTCTCACCGGTAATCAGTACCGTTGCATCGGTGGGCGCCACTGTTTCGATAGCGTCGAACACGTGCTTCATTGCGGCGCTCTGTCCCACAATGTCAGAGGGCCGCGCAATCTCCGCTACGGTTTCCTTCAGGCGAGCATTTTCCTGCTGGGTGCGGCGATGAGCCATGGCTTTAGAAATGAGGTGCGCGATCTCGTCCGGATCAAGCGGTTTGTTCACGTAATCGTAGGCCCCATTCTTCAGCGCAGCGATGGCGGTCTCGACCGAAGCATAGCCAGTCATAATGATGACCAGCATGTCGGGATAGATCTCATGCAGTCGCCGCTGCAGCTCGATGCCGTCCGTACCTCGCATCTTGATGTCGACCAGAGCGACGTCATAGTTGGTCTCGGCAACACGCGTTAGCGCTTCGCTGGCGCTTTCGGCGGTGCCGACCTCGTATCCTTCTTCGCCGAACCACTTGGCGAGCGAATCACGTACGCTCAATTCGTCATCGACGATCAGTAGCTTGCCTTTTTCCATGGCTGCTTACCTCACTTCCACTGGGTTGCGGTTCTCTTCCCTGTTTACAACGCCTTTCTGGCTGTCGACCGGCAGAAGCACCCGGAACGTCGTGCCTCGGCCAACGACCGAGTCGACTTCGATGCTGCCTCCATGCCGCTCGACGATGTTCTGACTGATCGCGAGGCCCAGGCCCGAGCCGCCTGATTCCTTTGTCGTATAGAACGGCTCGAAAATATGGGCGAGGTGCTCTTCCGGGATGCCGATGCCGTCATCGCGAACGGTCAAGACGATCTGAGCATCCTGCGGTTGCGTGGTGATCCAGAGATTGCCACCTTGCGGCATGGCGTCGATGGCGTTGATAACCATCGCCAGCACGACCTGCTCGATCTGCGCGGGATCGCAATGCACCGGCGGCAGCTCGGGTGCGAGCTCGAGGTTGAGCTGCACACCTGCCAGATCCATCTTGTGCTGCACGAGCTTCACGCAGCGGTCAATGACTTGCGACAGGTCGCACCACGAGAGGTTTATCGGGGAAACGCGTGAGAAGCTCAGCAGGTTTTGCACCAGGTCGCCGCAGCGTTTGCTCTCAGAGGCGATGATGTCGAGCGAGTCCACCATTTCGTCATGCTTTGGAAAATCGGTTCCGCTCTTCACGATCCAACGCTTCACCAGCCGCGAATAGGTCAGTATCCCGGAGAGCGGATTGTTGATCTCATGCGCGACCACGGCCGCCATCTTGCCGATGGTAGCCATTTTCTCTACATGCAACATGCGCTGGTGGGCCTGCTTGAGCTCACGGGTCTTCTCCTCGACCAGAAACTCCAAGTGACGTCCCCAGCTCTCAATCGCATCCTGTGCGATCTGCAAGCGATCGCTCATTACATTGAATGACTGTGCTACTTCACCAATCTCATCGTTCGAGGTAACTGGAATCTGAACTCCGATCTCACCCTTAGCCACTCTTTCGGTCCCGGCCTGCAGCGAACGCAGCGGGTTGTGCACTACCCTGCGGATGAATATTCCGACAAGTACCAGCAGACTGGTAAGCGCGACGGTGAAGTAGGCCAGCATGCGGTGCCGGTCCTGCGCAAGGCTCTGATCCACCTTGGCCAAAGAGAGATTGGTATCGAGTACGCCCAGAATTTGGGTGGTTGCCGGGTGAGCGTGACAGGCGGCGTTGGAGCAGGCCGGCTGGTTCTGGATGGGGGTGATGATACCGAGCACACGAGTGCCCTCGGCTCGGTAAATACGAAAGCGGTCGGAACGCTTCAACAGCGAAAGCGGCTTGGATTGTTCATGGCACTTGTAACAGGCTTCGGATGCCTTATCGACACTTTTGCCCACTTCGTCGGGCTCGGTCGAGTAGCTGATCATGCCCTCCGAGTTCATGATCCGCACGCGGACCATGCCCGGCTGGTCGGCCATGTTGATCATCATCTCGTACAGGCCGCTGCGATCGTTTCTTAGCATGTAGTGCGACGCGCTGCGACGCAGCACCTCGCTCTGCTGTTCAGCGCTAACCAGCGCCGCGGCTTCCAGGTGCTTGCGGTGCTGGTCAATCGTCAGGTACATCAGTAAGCCGAAGATGAGGGTCATGACCACAAACATGGACGCCATCAGCTTGGTGCTGATGCTGATGCTGTTGCCGTCTCGCCACGCGCGAGGAACCGGATCGCGCGAGGAGCCGGCCAGCTCGAATTGGTCAGTCTCCGGCATGGACAGGCTCGCCCAGTTCCACAGAAACCTCCTCCGGCACCGGGGCGGCCGGAGCATGAGCTTCCTCCTCGGGGAAGATTGGCAGGTAGCGTGCCGCCAGCCCAAAAATGGCAAAGCCCAGCGCCACGAACATTGCCGTAATCACGACTTCCGTCCACTTGGGCGTGTAACGGCCGCCGACAGCGTTCTCAACGCCGGTGATTGCCACGTTCAAACGGTTGGTTACGAAGCCCAGCAAGATCAGAACTGCGGCGAGGTAAAGACCCTGCGCGCTCTCACGAATCTTCGGAATCAGCAGCAAGGTGAGAGGAAGAATCACCGACAGGAAAATCTCCAGCAGGAAGAACCGCTGTTCGTATCCCGAAATGAATACTTGGCGCAGGACTCCGCGAGCCAGCAGATCTTCGAAGCGCAAGATGCCATAGATCGCCAGCACCACGACGAGCACGCGTCCCATGTCGCGCAGGATGTGCAACTCGATCTGGCGGCCGAAGTACTTCGCGCTCATCGAGGATTCGAAGATCATCATCGCCAGTCCCACGGCGATGGCGGAGATGAAGAAGAACACCGGCAGCAGCGGGCTGTACCAGAAGGGATGCAGTTTGTTGGGCATGATCATGTACAGCGTGCCCAGCGAAGACTGGTGCAGGGTGGAGAGGATTACGCCCAGAATAACGAAGACCACCATCAGGCTGCGCACCGCGGTGAGCGCCTTTTTCCATCCCAGGCGCTCGAAGACGATGGGAGAGAATTCCAACGCCAGCACAGTCGTGTAGAGCATGACGCAATAGGCGACCTCGAACATCACCGAGTGTGGATTGCGCATGATGAGCGGGTGCCAGATGTTCCAGGGCAGACCAAGGTCGAACATCAATGCAGCGCAGACTAGAAGGTAGCCCAGGAAGGCAGTGAGAATAGTCGGCCGCATGATGGAATGCCAGCGCTTGATATTGAAGATCTCGACCGCAGCGGTCAGGGTAAAGCCCCCGGCCGCCAGCATGACGCCGCACATGACGTCGAATCCGATCCACAGGCCCCAGGGGAACTGATCGCTCAGGTTTGTGGAAGCACCCAAACCATGAAAGAACCGCAGATAAGTGCAGTACACACCGGCCGCCATGATGACCAGGAAGACAGCCTTCCAGAACGTGAAACGCATTTTGGGGAGATCGCGCAGGGTCATTGCGTGCCGCCTTTCTTCTCGTCCTGTTCCGCCTCAGCGACTTCTTGCCGGCGGTGCGTGATCCAGTAAATGCCGCCCAGCAGCGTTCCAAAGAGCGGAACGAACTGAGGAATATGCTGCAGCACCTGGTAGGTGTACATGGGAAGGGCCCTCTGGGTGAGGTCATCGCGGTAGCCAAAGTTGGTGAAATCAACCGACGAGAGCAGCAGGATCGAGGTGCCACCAACTTCCGTTTCGCCATAGATGTGGTGGAGGTACTTATCCGGGTTGTCCTGAATGCGCTGCCGGGCCTCTTTCAGCAGCTCGTCGCGGTCGCCGAACTTAGTCGCTCCAGTGGGGCAGGCTTCGGCACAGGCGGTTGGCTTCCCCTGCTGCACACGCGACGAGCACATGATGCACTTGCGCACGCCGGGAACAGCTTTGTCCCACTGATACTTGGGAACGCCGAAGGGACAGGCCGCCATGCAGTAACGGCATCCCATGCACTTATGTTTGTCGTAAGTGACGGGGCCAAGCGCGGTCTTTTGCAGCGCTCCCACCGGACAGACCGAGGCACAGGCCGGATCGTCGCAGTTCATACATAAACGGCGCATGTATTTATCGCCCTTGGCCAGCACCGTCGTGTACTTATAGGCCGAGGTGAAATCCTGCTCGGCAATTTTGTCGTTATAGGGCAAGCCATTTTCGGTGGCACAGGCCTGCTCGCACTGTTTGCAGTCGATGCATAACGTCGCATCGTAGAGAATTCCTTTGCTCATCTCGTTGGTCTCCCCGATTGGCGGCGCCAGCCGACCACACGCGTACTTCGCCCCTCGCCTCGAGGTTCAGAGGCCGAAACGAATGCAATCTGTGGAGAAAAGGGGTTGGACTGGTGCTGCCGATTTCGGATTAAGCTTTGCCCCGAAAGGCACGGACCGCTGATTCGTGCCCGAGACTCTTCGTGGCGAATCCCGGTGCAGATGTTCACCTTGTGGCCCTACTCACCCCTGGGCGACCGGAGGTGGCAGCCCAGGGGCAGTTTGGAGGAGAGGAGAAACTACTTGCCCAAAGTCTTTATGTAGCCAGCCAGCTTTTGCGCTTCTGCCGCGCTGACTCCTTTGTTGCCAAAAGCATGTGCGGCTTTCTTTTGCGGACCGCCGTTCTCAATAAAGTCGGCGAGCTCAGCGTCAGAAGCCTTCTGAACCTTGTCGGAAGAGAACGAGGGCGCGCCCATCTTCTGGCCCGCCGTGGTTCCCTTTCCGTCGGCCCCGTGACATCCGGCGCACTTCGCCTTGTAGACGTCGGACTGGGCCCACGACAGATTTGGCAGAATCAGGAACAGCGCAAGTGCAACTAAGAAAACTGCAAAGATGACCTTTTTCATTACTTCTCCTGACGGAGGAACGTATTACCGCGGGCGATGACCGTAACGATTGCTATAAATCCCGCACAGACCTTATTGCATCTGTAATGCCAGTGTCGTCTGGGGCCCGGAACCGTTCAGTGACGTAGGTCACGCTTGGGCGTGATGCATTTCGCAACGGGGGGAAGCGCGCGCTTAGTGCCTTTGCTGTAGCGATTTTACGCAGCAGATGGCTCGGGCCAGTGACCACGACAGAATTTCGCAACAGGCATATTGACGAAAGCGGGATGAATGAGGCGAATCATTGCAGGGCAATTTCACCCGGTTTTGCGAGGGAAACGCGCAGGAATACCCATCCGCTTTACTTCCCGAGCTTCACTGTTGCAGCTGATCTTGGGCTTCTGATATCAATCGGCGGCTGTGGCGAGTGCGTGGGCTCGCCCTTCCTTCCGCTGCAATCTGGCTGGATCGAAGAAATGCAGAATCCCGAAGATTGCCCAATGGCCCAACGTAATACCGATCGCAAATGCAAACACGATCGTCAGCAGTAGCAATGTCGATAAGAGCATGGAAGTTATCACTAAGGTCTCATCCCGGGCAGTGGGTGGTCAATCCACTAGACCCCAAACCAGTTACTTGGCGTCAACGAACCGCAAGCATTACAACTCTGGATGCAACTTTACCGCACAACTTTACCGCGCGTTGACGCCCCGGGATATTAACAACTAGGATACATGGGTAAAGCTGCGCACACCTTCTCGCCAAAGTTCCAGAGCGGCACTGACAAAACTCCGGATGGGTCTTGCCCGGATTGGGCTTGGCTTTGGCCGGTTTGTCCTCAGCAGGAAGCGGTGCTTGAAATCCGCTAGTGAAGCGAGTCGATGGGAATTACCGATATCACTGTACGTGGAGCACGACAGCATAATCTCAAGAACGTAGACGTTGCGATCCCCCGCAATAAGCTGACCGTCATCACTGGCCTCAGTGGTTCCGGTAAGTCGTCGCTCGCCTTCGACACGATCTATGCCGAAGGGCAGCGCCGATACGTGGAGACGCTATCGGCCTACGCTCGCCAGTTTCTTGATCAAATGGAGCGGCCCGATGTCGATAGCATTGACGGACTGAGCCCTTCTATCGCCATCGAGCAGAAGACGACGAGCCGCAGCCCACGGTCGACAGTGGGAACGATCACCGAGATCTACGACTACCTTCGGTTGCTGTATTCCTCGGTTGGTGTACCCCATTGCCCTGAGTGCGGACGCGAAATCTCGCGCCAGTCGGCTGACCAGATCGTGCAGCGCGTTATGGACCTGAGGCCCGAAGAGCGGGTGATGATCATGGCGCCGATCGTCCGTGGGCGAAAGGGAGAGTTTAAAAAAGAACTGGATAAGCTTGTACAACAAGGATTTACGCGCGCGCGTATCGATGGCGAGCTGCGCAACATTGCGGATGAGGAAATTAAGCTCGATAAGCGCAAGAACCACACTATCGAGCTGGTGGTCGATCGCCTCCTGGTAAAGCCGGGCATTGAGCGACGCCTGGTGCAATCCGTCGAACTAGCCATGAAATTGGCCAACGGCCTGGTGTTGGTCGCCATCGTCGAAGGCGAAGAGCGACTGTACTCTTCCAAGCTGGCGTGCCCGGAGTGTGGCATCAATGTGCCAGTGCTGGAGCCCCGATCATTTTCGTTCAATAGCGTGTACGGGGCCTGTCCGGAGTGCAATGGGCTAGGCAGCAAATATGATTTCGACCCGGCCAAGGTGGTATCGGACTGGTCCAAGCCGCTGCTGGATGGTGGACTGGGCCCGGGCTCCGCGTCCCAAAACCTGATTCACACCTTGCAGCTCGCGTCCGCGGCCTACGGATTTGATCTCTCAAAGCCATTCGAACAGCTTCCTCGTAAAACGCAGAACCTGATTCTCTATGGGCCAGAGCCGGGCGAGCGTCGGAAAAGCGGCTTTCTTGGCGTGTTCGCTTATTTGCGACGGGCAATGGAGGACAGCAGCTCGGAGACCTATCGCCAGTGGCTGCTGGACCACATGTCCGCTACCGCGTGCCCTGCCTGTAGCGGCAAGCGTTTGCGGCCCGAGAGTCTGGCGGTGAAAGTAAACGGCATGTCAATCGCTGATTTCACGGCGTTGCCCGTTTCCCGCGCTGTGGGAGCTGCTGCCCAGATCAGGCTCAATGAGCGAGAGACCCGCATCGCCGGACGGATTCTCAAGGAAGTTGCGGAGCGCCTGGGATTTCTGAACGCCGTTGGCTTGGGTTACATCTCGCTGGATCGCTCAGCCGCAACGCTCAGTGGCGGCGAGGGCCAGCGCATCCGCCTGGCGACCCAAATCGGTTCGCGTCTGCGCGGCGTCCTTTATGTGCTGGATGAACCCTCCATTGGCCTGCACCATCGCGATAATGAACGTCTGCTGGAGGCCCTGGAATCTCTTCGTGACTTGGGCAATACGGTGCTGGTGGTCGAGCACGACGAAGACACGATCCGCCGGGCGGACTACGTAGTCGACCTCGGACCAGGAGCGGGACGTCATGGCGGAGAGTTGGTAGCCAGCGGCACACCTGAGCAGATCGAGTCCGAGCCGCGCTCGCTCACCGGGCAGTATATTTCCGGCGTCAAGCAGGTCGCCTATCGATACGGGCGCCGGGTGCCGAGTGGTAACGCCATTGCGATCCTCGGCGCCGCCCAAAACAACCTCAACCACCTGGATGTAAGCTTCCCTCTCGGGGTCATGACTGTCGTCACGGGGGTTTCGGGTTCAGGCAAGTCGACCCTGGTAAACGACATCCTGTATCGTGCACTGGCGAGGGCGCTATACGGCTCGCGGGAAGAGGCGGGGGCGCACAAGTCGATCAGCGGGACCGAACACATCGACAAGGTGATCCGCATCGATCAGTCGCCCATCGGTAGAACGCCGCGTTCCAATCCGGCGACGTACACTGGGGTGTTCACGGCGATCCGCGACCTGTTCGCCATGCTGCCGGAGTCCCGCGAACGCGGGTACAAGGCCGGGCGCTTCTCCTTCAATGTCGCGGGCGGACGCTGCGAGGCGTGTCAGGGTGAGGGCGAGCGGCGTATCGAGATGAACTTCCTGCCCGATGTCTACGTCTTATGCGAAGTGTGCGGCGGAAGGCGATACAACCACGAAACCCTGGCGGTACGCTACAAGGGCTATTCCATCGCTGACATACTGGAGATGCCCGTGGCGGATGCCCTGCCCTTGCTGGAGAACTTTCCCCAGATCAAGCAGAAGCTGCAGACGCTGGTCGATGTGGGGCTGGGCTATATTCATCTTGGGCAGTCCGCGGTGACGTTGTCCGGCGGCGAAGCGCAGCGCATCAAGCTGGCACGTGAGCTGAGCAAGCGGCAAACAGGTAAAACGTTGTACCTTCTGGACGAGCCCACGACGGGACTGCACTTCGACGATGTAAGCAAGCTACTTGAGGTTCTGCACCGTCTAACTGATTTGTGCAACAGCGTCATCATTATCGAGCACAACATGGATGTTATCCGGAATGCCGACTGGATCATTGATCTGGGCCCCGAGGGAGGGGAGGAAGGCGGTCGCATTGTGGCGCAAGGCACTCCCGAGCAAGTCGCCCGCGTAAAGAAATCATACACAGGGCAAGCCTTATTGAAGCTGTTGCCGGGGCGTCCAAGACCGAGCGAGGAAGCCGCCGCTCATCCAGCAGGCACCAATGGCTGAAGGGGACCGCTGGCCAACTGACGGGTCCGGCACGAATTCCGCTTCACCCGACCTGCGCCTGTTCGAGGAGAACGAGATTCCTGCGCCTCCCTTGGCGGAACTTCCTCCGCAACCCACCTTTCCCTATTGGACAATCTCGGATGTAGTGGTAATTCCCGGCGTCGCGGTGCTGGCGATCTTCTTGTGCAGCGCGGTTGCGCTGGTAATCGCTCACAGCATACCCGCGTTTCATAAGCTCTCGTTCGGGACGCTGGCGCAAGAGCCCCTGATCGTCGTCGGCGCCCAGATTGCCAGCTATCCCCTGGTAATCGCGTTCATGGCGGGGATCGTTCGCCGCCGGAGCAACCTGCCGTTTCTGACAGCAATTCATTGGAAGTGGCCAAAGCGTAGTGCAGTCTTCTTCTACCTCTCAGGGTTTTTGCTGGCGTTTACGGTTGAAGGCCTGGCGCACTTCCTACCGATTCCCAAGTCGCTGCCGATGGACAAGTTCTTCAACGACGCCACCAGCGCCTATCTGATGGCCTTCTTCGGCATACTGGTCGCACCTGTACTGGAAGAACTGTTCTTTCGCGGAATGCTTTACCCGACACTTCGCCGCGCAATGGGCATTGTGCCCGGTCTCATACTGACGGCGGCAGCGTTTGCTGCAATTCACGGCGCACAGTTGGGATACGCATGGGCGCCTATCTTGAGTATCTTCGTTGTGGGTCTCGCGTTGACTGTCGTTCGCCAGGTTACCGACTCGGTAGCTGCAGGCGTTCTTATGCATTCCGGATACAATTCCACGCTGTTTGTATTGCTTTGGATCGGAAGTGACCATTTTCGCCATCTGGATAAACTGGGGAGCTAAAGCCTGACTCCGATGTCGAGCGCGCGTGAACAACTGCTTCGAATGCTGGCTGAGAAGTCGTTCCGGCTGGGCAACTTCAAATTGTCGAGCGGGGGCACCAGCGATTACTACGTCGATTGCCGCCTGACGACGCTGGATGCCAATGGAGCCTGGCTGACCGGGCAGACCATTTTGGAAGAGTTGGCAAACAGGAGTTGGGAGGCCGATGCCATCGGGGGCCTCACGATGGGGGCCGATCCCGTCGTCGTCGCCACATCGGTGATCAGCGCGCAGCAGAGCAAGCCGATTCACGGCTTCCTGGTGCGCAAGGCGGAGAAGGCTCATGGCACAGGCCAACGCATTGAAGGTTTTCGCGAGAGGCCGGCCCGTGTGGTTATCGTCGACGATGTTTGCACGTCGGGCGCATCCACCATTCAGGCCATCGCAGCCGCGCGCGAGTATGGATTTGAGATCGTCGGCGTCATGTGCCTCGTGGAGCGCGAAGAAGCCGGCGGACGCGCGAATGTGGAACAGGCGGCGTCACCGGCGCCTTTCGTGTCGCTGTTTACCGCCAGTGACGTCCGCGCTGCGCACATCAAACTCCATCTTCCGCAGACGAAAGAAGCATGAGCATAATCAAGACGCTGGAATGGACAGATGCCGGAGTGCGCTTCATCGACCAGACGAAGCTGCCGACCGAAGAAGTCTATGTAACCTGCAAGAGCTACCAAGAGGTCGCTGACGCGATAAGGACGATGATCGTTCGCGGCGCTCCGGCCATCGGAGTCGCCGCGGCAATGGGAATCGCGCTCGGCGTGCGTAACTCGAAGGCGCAGACAGGAGAGGGCCTCGCCCGGGAGTTCGAAGAGATCTGCCGCGTTCTGGCCGCCACCCGGCCGACGGCCGTCAACCTCTTTTGGGCAATCCGCCGCATGCAGGAGAAGTTTGCGGGATTGCGCGAAAGGCCAGCCGCACAAATCAAGGAGGAGATCGTCGCCGAAGCGCAACGCATGTTTCTGGAAGACATCGCAGCGAATGAAGCCATGGGGCGGTACGGTTCGGTGCTGCTACCCGCGAGCGGCGGAGTGCTGACACATTGCAACGCCGGAGCGCTGGCCACCGCGGGCTACGGGACCGCACTCGGCGTAATCCGTGCGGCGGTCGACGCGGGGAAGAAGTTACACGTCTTCGCCGACGAGACGCGTCCGTTTCTGCAAGGTTCCCGTCTGACAGCTTGGGAGCTGATGAAAGACAACATCCCTACCACGCTGATCTCCGACAACATGGCTGGAAGCATAATGAGTCAGGGAAGAATCGGTGCAGTGGTTGTGGGCGCTGACCGCATCGCCGCCAATGGCGACGTTGCGAACAAGATCGGCACGTATACCGTCTCTATCCTGGCGAAGGAGCACGGAATTCCCTTTTACGTCGCCGCTCCTATATCCACGATCGATCTCGGAACCCCGGACGGCAGCAAGATTCCGATTGAGCAACGCGACCCGACAGAGGTCACCCACCTGGCCGGTAAGCAGATCGCTCCCGACGACGTGCATGCCGAAAATCCTGCCTTCGACGTCACACCGCATCATTACGTCACAGCGATCATCACCGAGCGTGGAGTGGCGCGCGCCCCGTATGGCGAATCGCTCAAGTCCCTGGTCGACAGATAGCGCGCACCGGCCATCCCAAGAAATCACTGCGCCGGCCGAGCTGAAGCTCTATCCCGAAGCATCTACTGCGGTTCCGTCGGGGGGGGATTCTGCTGCGGATTCTGGTTCGCAGGATTCAACTGCTGCTGGTACTGCTGCTGCTGTTGCTGCAACCGCTGGAGCTCCTGCAACAGTTGCTCGGGGCTCTTCACGCCCTGTTGAGGCTGTCCGTTAGCATCGGTTGGCATCTGCTGGCCTGGGAAACCCGGCCGATAGCCCCCCGGCGGCGGCTGGTTCTGATTCTCGATCGCCGTATTTTCCTCGACTGGCGTCGGCTCTGGCGCGGAGTAGTCTTCCTCTTGCTGGGGTTCAGGCGGCCGTTGCGCCGGCACATTCTGCGCAGTATTGGTAATGGGCGCGTTCGTCCGCGGAGTAAGAATCAGCTTCTGGACCGAGCCCGGTTCGTTGGGAGCGCCCAGAATTATGTAGTTGAATTTCGACCCGTTGAGCAAGCTGGCCAGCACGTCTTTCGGTTGTCCGGGGCCAAGCTGCGCGACCACGCGGTCGTTGTTCGCCGTGGGAGGTATGTCAAATGATCCCCCGGTTTTTGCCTGCACCGACCTGAGCACCTGCGCTAGCGTGGCGTTCTTAGACACGATGGTCAACTCGCCCCCCTGATAGGAGACGGTTGGCGCAACCGGGGCCATTTCTTCCGGCGTAAGCGGCCGGGGCGGCGTCTGGACAACCGGTTGTTCAAGTTCTTTTGCCTTCCGCCTGGCGGAATGACGTTGGCTTGGTCTGGCCGTCGTTCCCGAGACTGCAGCGTTGTCCGGCGTCTGAGCAGGCATGGACGCAACCTGTGCCGGTGTGTTCTGCGCGGACAGCAGAAGTGCCGAGCAGATCAGCACCGCGCTCGTCTGAAGAAGGCGTACCATATCAGTTGGACGCGACGACAGCGCCGTCGTTTACAGGGTTATTCTACCCCGAGCGATTTCCAGCTTATTGTCTAAAATGCGCGGGGGTGGCTGAACATCAGGCTGCGCTCGGCTCGCATCCCAAGTTTAGGAACTTTCGGAAGCAGCTTTGGTTTGGCACTTTCGGAGGATCGGGGCCGTGAAAGCCAAGCTGGCACTTTCCCCTCGCTTTCGGGCACAGATTGGATTTGTACTTCTCTTGATCTCTGCCTTGGGCTGCAATGCAGTCGCCCAGACCTGTGATTCGGGAGCTGATCTCGATGTCGCCGCAAAGTCTGGCATTGAGAACGCAGCGCGGCGCTACTTCAGCATGTCGGCACAGGGTGACGCCGCCGGGTTGAAAGCAGACGCAATTCCACAGGTTGCTGCCGACTTCGCCAGCATCGAGCAAGCGGTAGTCGACAACAAGAAGTACTTCGCTGAAGGCACGCCCGAAATCGCCGCCACCTATCTTCTGGACGCCTCGCAAAGCAAAGGCACGTTGCATCGCGCCGATTTTTACTGCGGTATCTACAATTCATCCCAACGAGTGGGCTTCTCCATCTCCAACCTGCCGGCCGGCCGATACGCACTTGTCATTCAACAGGTCTCCGGCGACAAGGGTTCCATCAGACTGACCATGATCCTGGAGGACATCGGCGGATCATGGAAGCTGGCGGGATATTATCCTCGTCTCGCCTCGATCGGAGGACATGACGGGCAGTGGTTTCTCAGCAAGGCGCGCGACTTCAAGACTGCCAATCAGCTGCATGATGCGTGGTTCTACTATCTGACAGCGTGGGATCTGCTGGCGCCGGTGGACTTCATCAGCACTCCACAGCTCGACAAGATTGCGGATGAAATGCAGCCCGTGCGGCCGGGCGATCTGCCATCCGACGACTCGCCGATGAACCTCTCGGCGAGTGGAAAGATCTACCGCGTCACCGAACTGGCGCCGGTGCCGGCGGGCAACGACCTGGCTCTCAGAATTCGCTATCAATCAGCAGACGCTGCGAATAACGCTGTTGCCTATCAGAACAACGTCGCGGTCATCAAGGCGATCGTTGCCAGGTATCCGGAGCTGCGCGATGCGTTTGGCGCCGTTATCGCGCGCGCCGTGGATAACAGCGGCCACGATTACGGGTCGTTGCTAGCCATGAAGGACGTTAAGTAGAGCCCAGACCGGGCGCCGGCCTTCGCCGGTGGATAAACTGAACTTTCTTGAGGACCAGCCTGCAGCAGGGCTTTCTTCAATAGGCGTTCTTGCCGAAAAGCCCTGACCAAACTGTCAGCCACACAATGCGAAGGTCAAACCACAGACTCCAATTCTGCAGATAGTAGAGATCGAATTCAAATCGCTTCGCGATAGATGTGTCGCCTCTCCAGCCGTTGACCTGGGCCCATCCGGTTATGCCAACCTTCAGGCGATGGCGAGAGTTGTAGTAGGAGATTTCCTGGAGGAACTGGCCAACGAAGTAAGGACGCTCGGGACGGGGTCCGACGACGCTCATGTCGCCCTTAAGAACGTTGAAAAACTGCGGAAGCTCATCAAGACTCGTCTTGCGCAGAAACGCTCCGAACCTGGTTCGGCGATGATCGTCGGGAGTCGTCCACTGGGTATCGCTCTCAACGGTACTGCCCTGGCGCATCGTACGAAACTTGTACATCCAAAATTCCTGCCCGTTGAGGCCGACTCTTCGTTGCTTGAAAAGGACCGGACCCTGCGACGTCAGCTTCACCAGCACGGCAATCAGGAGCATGAGTGGGCTCAGGAGAATAAGAGCCAAGCTCGAGAATGCAACGTCGAAAGCACGTTTTGCCACGAAGTAATACGGCGATTCGACCGGCGTGGTCGCGATGTCGAGCATCTGCAGGTCACCATACTGGAACCAGCGCTCGCGCAACATCGACACATCTCCCATGTCAAGCACTGCGCGCACGGGAGCGGAAAGGGTCCCCAGCTGCCGGATCACTTTTGACAGCTGATGAAGCCGTTCCGGCGGAAGCGCGATGATCACGTCGTCAACCGGAACCGGCAATCCCTTGTGCATGTCCTCCATCCTAAACAGCGCGACATCAGTAACCGCAGGGGTTTGCCCTTCCAACACGATGTAAGCCACCACCTCGCAGGGAACCGGGGGAATATTATTCAGCCGCTCCGCTATGCTGGCCGCGTATTGGTCTGCTCCAACGATCAGGACTTTCAGTTTGCGATCGGGACGAAACCTCCGGCGCAGCAGGTACCGGAAAATCACCCGAGTCAGTACCGCCGCTGCAAACAGCAATACCGCACTCGCGGCCAGGGCGATACGCGACATACTTTCCTGGCGGTAGAAGAACAGGAGACAGGTCATGGCTAGGTAGGTTTGCGCGCATGCCGATAAGCACTTGGAAACCCCTGTGTATTCGTGAAAGAGATCTTCCAGTTGGCACAGGTGGTCGCGCTCAGCCGCGATCGCCCACACGACCGAAGCGAACAGAATGGTACCCACATAGAAGCGCCATCCCTGGTCCAGAAGGGCCTCTACGTCATTATGAAAGCGGATATAAATAGCGGTTCCAAATGCGAGTACCGGAAGCAGGTAAAAGCATGCCCGCAGATAAAACCTCTGAGAACTTAACCGTAGACTCATACACCCAGTTCACTTTCGGCTGATCGGATAAGCTTTAGGTCGTGCATGAACTAAGTCGGGGGGAGAACGTACTGTTGCGGCACAGTCCGGCGCAAGAACACATAGTAAAAGTGCCCAAGCAATCGCTCCGGGAGCAGACGGCAAGGGATACGCAACGCCAAATTAGCGACAAAGTAGAATCGGGTCAGAAACCCGATGCGATACATTTTCTTCAAGAAATCGATCTCCGAGCGAATGTATTTCATTCCCCGCCTACGTCCCAGCATGCCATCGCCGCAGCGGATATAGGCAAGCACTTCCGGCATATTGAAGACCTGCGAGCCCCTCATCATCATCCGCGCCCACAAGTCGTAATCCTCGAAGAAGAGGCAGGGCTGGTAACCGCCCGCTTCGACAGCGGGACCCCTGCGAAATACTACCGTGGACTGATAGGTGATAGGATTCCGGAACTTCGCATACCACTTCAGACGGGCCCCCGAAACTGGAGCGCGTCGCACACAGAACGGCTTCTCGGGATCGCTCTCAAACTCCGCCCCGGAAGCGCTCACGATGTCAATCTCCGGATGCTGCTCCAGAAACTGAACCTGCTTTTCAAACCGCGTTGGATGATAGATGTCGTCCGAATCGGCACGCGCGATCAAGTCACCCATGCAATAGGACATGCCCAGCTGCACCGCTTCACCAGTACCTTTGTTCGAGGCGAGCGCCGGTGTCAGCAGCGGCAGGCGCTCCGCGAAATGCGCCAACACCGCATCCAGTTCTGGGGTCAGCGGGCCGTCTTTTACAACGACCACCTGATCTGCCTTCAAGGTCTGGGAGGCGATGCTTTCAAGGCAGGAAGCAAGGAACTCGGGCTTCTCCTTTTTGTACACCGCCATCAACACCGAAAGCATTGCAGGCATTCCTCCCTGACTTCACACTCTACTGCGATCTTTGGCGCAGTTAAGTAAGAATTTGCAGAATTATGACCCGGGTTCTCCCGTTTTGGCTGGCTTACGGTTTCGAATCCCGAGTCCTTTTCTTGCGTCGAAACTAACTCATTTTACCCCTCGCTCGCCTCTTCGCACACTTCGCAAACCCTATTTGCTCGATACTCTAGCGCGGCTGAAGTTGCAACACGCGCTGCCTGTTATCACGGCTGAGCGGGTTCCTCGACTTTACCACGAGTTACAGACTGGCCGTCGGCTTGCGAATTCGGCGCACTCGCCGCAGTGTAAAATCGCCTTTACACGCCAAAGACCTGCCGGATGCGCGTCCTCTATGTTGCCACCCGAATCTGTTGGCCCGTCACCTCGGGCGCGCATTTGCGCGATTTTCACATCGCCTTGCATCTCGCTCGCCATACGAAGCTGACCTATCTCGGTATGGATTCGGGTGAAGGCGGAACTCAGCTCCAGCCAGTGACTGAGGACCCCATCGAGGCACTCGGCAACGCTAAGGTCATTCGCGTCCGCCGTAGTGCCGGATACACCCCGGCCAAGATCGTGCGCGGCCTCATCGGTCCCCAGCCTCTAAACCTCCTGCACTACATGTCTCCGCTCGTGATGCAGCAACTGGAGCGAGTGCTGACGCACAATTCATTCGACGTAATTCAGATCGAAGGCGTCTACATCCGTGGTTATGTCGAATGCATCCGCCGGCTTGCGCCGCGCGCCTTGCTCAACTGCGACTGGCACAACGTAGAGTCGGAAATCATGTCGCGCTATGCAGAAAACACCCCTGGGCTTCCGCGCCGTCTGTACGCCAGACGCACCGCCTATCTCTTACGCCGGCAAGAGGATCTGCTTCTACCTGTCTGCGACACCCACACCGTATGCAGCGAACGCGAGCGCCAGGTCTTACTGAGCCGCAATCTCAACTCGCATATCGAGGTCATTCCCAATGGAGTAGACGTACAGTCGTTCCTGCCGTCAACGGAGCCGAAACATTTACGGCGTGACCTGGTTTTTGTGGGCGCCATGCACTATCACGCGAACGTAGATGCTGCTCTTTTCTTTGCCCGCGAAGTATGGCCTGCCATTCATCGGCAACGTCCCGAGCTCCGCCTCGTCATTGTTGGAGCACAGCCTACTGCAGAGGTTCTCAAGCTGCGGGAGCAGCCCGGCATCACCGTAACCGGCACCGTTGACGATGTTCGCCCGTTCTACCACAACGCGCTGGCCGCGGTTGTTCCGCTTCGTGTGGCCGGCGGTACGCGCCTGAAGATTCTGGAAGCGATGGCGGCGGGCGTTCCCGTCATATCCACGACCTTGGGCGCAGAAGGGCTCCCCGTTACGAACGGCACGGACATTCTGCTTGCCGACTCTCCCAGCGACTTTGCGGAGTGTGCCGTAACATTGGCGCCTGATTCAGAGCTATGGAGGAACCTTGTTGAGGCAGGGCGAAGGCTGGCAGGCGATTACGACTGGGCTGTCATCGGAGATAAGCTCCTGCGCTTCTACAATTCGCATCGAGCCGTCGCGTCCCGGCAGACGGCGCTTTAATAGGCAGCTTCCTTCCCTTGCCGCCATGCCACGAAGTCCCAGCTCCAGTAGAAGCTCTGCGACCATTCCTTGCCGCTCCAGGGATTTCCGTCGGTGTATTCGTGAGAGAAAAGATCGTCTCCGCGCTCGCGGTAGGTATCGTCACCGGTAAGCCTCCAGTACCACGCGAAAGCGGGTGCAACCAGATTGTTCAAGATGCTACCAGTGTACTTTTGGCAGTCGGACGTGCATCTTGGTCCTTCCGGTTCGGGGTTAGCTAAGTAATGGTGGGCTTGCTTGTCGTACCACTCGTCCCAAAATCTGTCGAGCAACAGCTTTATCACGACCGGGATGCGCTCATCGTGCGAGATCAGATACCAGCGAATCAGGGGCCTCATCGCCAGACCCAGCATAAACGGCTGGTTGAACGAGCGGTCCGGGGCGCCGGTTGCGTTGCCGTAGAGCGTGGCAAGGGTGCCTTCGGCGAAGTATTGCAGGTTGTAGTCCGTCTCGCCGGTCAGTGCGAGCCGAGCCAATCGCCGCTCGAACGCATAAGCGTGCTCGCGCATCTCAGCGTCGCCAAGCCAGCCCCAATAGGCCGTGCCGCCATCGGCGATACGGACCACCGCCTCTTTATAGCTGGGATCCTGGGTCGAGCGGTAGGCTGCAACCAACGCCCACGGGAAATACGCGAAGGCAAAAACCGTGTTCGGCCCCTTCAGCAGATACTGATCGCGCATCGCATTGGCAATATAAATGCCACAGTTGGCCCAAGTTGGATCGTTGGTGTATTTGGCAACCTTAAAGAAGGTCTCGTCGTTGTAGTACCACACTCGCGAAAAGTCGCCTAGGCCGACGGGATAAGGCACACCGGTATTTTTCATGCTGACGGAACCATCGGGCTTCGCCCAGCCCAGCGGAGCGTCCGGGTACTTGCGATTGGCGCAGCGAGGATATGGCGACGACCTCCAGTCTGAGCCGCCCCCGTCTTTGTCGGAAACCATGATGGTCTCCCACTTTTTCATTCCGGGTATTGCGGGATAGCTGGACGGATCTGAAATCGGGGTCTTCGGCAATTCCACCGCATTCAGCGTGTACTGAAACGAATTGGGATGCAGGTTACTCGCACGATTTTCCGAAGTGTTGATGGTGATGCGGTAGTCGCCTGGCGGGGTTACGGCTGGCACCTTGGCGAACATCGGGAGCATCATCGTATGATGCTCCGTCTCGCCCAGCCCATCGGTGGTAATCCACGGAAGCATGACAGACAGATTCATGCGCCAGGAGAACACTGTACCGCGCGGATAGCCCTTGATGGACTGAATCTGAATTGGCGTGTTGGCGCTCCCCGCCCCAGGAACAGAAAGTCCGGGGAGATAGGCCGTGTAAAGATACTGCGTGCCCTCGCCCTTGCTCTTCAGGTCCACCAGTGGCAGATTGGAGGCGCAGGAACTTTGCGGGCTGGGCATAACACGAATCTTAAACTTCGTCGGACTCACGTAGGCAAGACAGTACGGCACGTACTCACCGGTCATAGCGACGGCCAGGCCCTCCGGCAGCTTGCCGGTGGAGTAGACAAAAAAAGGCGCATTCTCCAGGAGCTTATGCGGCTGCTCGGTGGTACAAACATCGGTATCGGGATCGCAGGTAAAGCGAATGGCCTTCCCAGCGCGAAACACCATGACGTGCATATATCCCGCGAATGACATGCCATGGGCGCCACTGCCCTGAATCCGCTTGTCCAATTGGACAGCCGGCCCACCGGGCGTGTTCGACAACTGGAAGCTCCGACCGGACCACCCCTTGATGTAATACACCTTGGAATGATCCTGCTGCCAGGAGATCAGGCCGCCCGGAAGCGTTCCCGTGGTGACGAGCTTGACTTCGGTTCCGTCCGGAAGTCCGCCAGCCAGCAGACGTGAGCCGGTGCTGCAGGTGTTCGCTGATGCATCACAGGCGCTGATGGAGAAGTCAGCGCGAGCCACCATCTTCCTCCCGTAAATCTCCCCTGGAAATCCCTTTGAAGTCAGCGGCGTTCCATCGTTGTACAGACCGAGAGGTTCGCCGTCGGGCCAGGTGTAATGGCCGACGAATACCGCGCGCGAACCGTACCAGGAGATCGGGTCGCCCTGTTCGGTTACATCGCGGGCGGGGAAAATATGCTGTGCCGATAAGCTAGTGACAGGCAGCGACAGAAGTAACACCAAGGTTATGCGGAATTTGTGTAGCTTGAGCATTCTTCGTGATCCCAGGAGGTTTTCGTCCGCACTTACCCACTATCAGCATTCTGAGGATCGCGACCAGGATGCATAGGCCGAGTCCAACGAATACATTTTTGATACTGAAGAGAGAGAGAACGCCCTATCACAACCGATAATAGATACCGGTCCCGCAATTGTCACGAAGAAAGGCGAACACGATAAAACCAGGCCCTAGAACAGCGACCAGCCGTGTCGACGCATCATGCAGGCACGGCTTTCCCCCGGTCCTCGCGCGACGTATGGCGATCCAATTTCTTGTTACTGTAGTACCCGTATCCGCCAAAGTGATCATATGTCGTCTGCTGTGACGCTGCGTCGTTGAGGACCAGCCCCAATAGCTTCTTCCGCTCTATGGAATCCAGCGCCTTGTTAAGCAATCTGCGCCGCGTGTGTCCCTCACGCACCACCACCAGAACACCGTCGCTCAGTCGCGCCAGCGAGGCGGCATCGGCCATGGGCAACATGGGCGTCGAGTCCAGCACAACCCAATCAAAGTGCGCTGATAGGGCTTCCACCATATTGGCGAATTCCAGGGATTCGAGAATCGGCAACGGCTCATGTATGCCGCTACCGGCTGACAGAAACCACAGGGGCAGATTAGCAATCCGGTAAAGAGCGTTCTGTATAGCAAGCTCTCCCCGGTGCCACTCGGCAATCCCCTTGGTGGGAGCTGACGAAAGCAGCGTGCTGGCCGTGGGCCGGCGCAAGTCTGCTTCCATCAGAAGAACACGCTCGCCCGGGCGCTGCGACAGGGCGATGGCGAGATTGACGGCGACTACCGATTTGCCCTCATCAACCACCGCGCTGCTCACCAATATCTTGGACAGCGGGCGCTTGTCTTTCATATGTGCCAGTCGCGTACTGAGCACGCGGAACATCTCGGCGCCAGCTCCCTTGTTGTCGGTGAGCGTGACAATTCGTTGCTCGGGTCTCGGTTCAGGATGCAGAACGCGCTCAGGAGGGACTGAGAGCCAGTCAGCAGGGGCTTGAACGCCGGCTGCGGTCTCGTAAGCAGCGGCAGCTTCCGCTGAAGCATCTGCGCCCGAAGGTAGCGCGTCGGCTGGCGCAGGTTGGTTAGGCGTTGCCGCACGCGGTATTGGACTTTCTCCTTGGGAACGTTGCAACGCATCAAAGATTCGGCTCATGACTAGGCTCTCCTTACGGCGTTCGACGGTATGGGCTTTTCAAGATTCTCGTTATCCATGGTGCGCAAGGCGCGGAAAAGCGACCGCAGCATGCTTTCTCCGTTTTCCTGGCCTTCGCGCACCGTACTGCCGGTTTCTTCTGGTATTCCGGACCCCGGCGTCAGGCGGAAGTCGGCAGCAACTTCCGCGATGATGTCCGAAGTGATCGGCTTTTGCTGGCGCGCGTAAGCGCTGACCATCGCGTTTTCACACAAGTTATTGATCACGCGCGGGATTCCGCGCGAATATTCGTATAAGGTCGACAGGCTTTCGTCGGAAAAAACCGCAGCACCCGGCATAACGCCAGCCCGCTCCAGACGCGACAAGACGTAGGAGCGCGTCTGCTGCTCATCCAGCGGCAGAAGCTGGCAACGCAGGGCAACACGCTGCTTTAACTGGCGCAACTCGGGCGAATCGAGCAAGGTTTCCAACTCCGGCTGACCCAACAACACAATCTGCAGGAGTTTCTGCTGCGACGTTTCGAGATTCGTGAGCAAGCGAATCTCTTCCAATAGGTCCGGCCGCAGGTCCTGCGCCTCGTCCACCACCAGTGCCGTTATCAGCCCGCGGGCGTGCCGCTGAATCAGGAACCGGTTCAGATCCAGCAGTATCTCCGTCTTGCTGCGCCCGGCGTAAGGGAGCCCCAAGTCGGCCATTATGTATTGAAAAAATTCCATGGTCGACAGCAGCGGGTTGAATACATAGCCGAATGCAATGTTCCCTTTGCGCAGTTCGGCCAGCAGACAACGAACCAGCAGGGTCTTCCCCGTCCCGACTTCCCCGGTAATAACGATGAAGCCCTTCCGCCGGCCTACTCCGTAGTGCAGGTTGGCCAGTGCCTCATTATGCCGGGGCGTCGGATGATAGAAAAAGGGATCCGGACTGATCTCGAAAGGATTCCGGTTCATCCCAAAGAATTGCTTGTACATGCGCTATCCCCAGTAGAAGGCGTAAAAAATTCCAGTGGGGATGATAATCATCACCAGAATCGCCGCCGCCACAGCAATCCACGGCTTCCATCGTGCAGCCGCGATTTCGCGCTCCGTGCGAATCGGAGGTATTTCGATCAGGATGGGCAGAGGCGTGGCCTCGGCCAAGTCCTGTTCGTTGCGAATACGATCATCCAGGTACTCGGTACCGGCGCCGAACAACACGGCCAGTCCAAGCCCGACGGCGAGGCCGGCCAGTGAAAACCTGAAACGGTCAGGGAATGATGCCTTCTCCGGCAAGCTGGGAGGGTCAATGATGCGGAAGTTCTCGCCCTGCTGTTGCCGCTGAAGGTTGGTTGCCAGTGAGGAGGCATTCTCCTTGGCCATCAGCAGTTCATAAGCTTGCTGACTCATCTGGTAGTCGCGAGTGAGATTAAGCATCTCCGCTTGTATTCCGGGCGTACCGCTGAGATGCCCCTGCAGCTCTGCAATCTTCGCTTGCAGGCTACGGATTTCGTTTTCGCGATTCTGGATCTCCATACGGTTGGCTTTGAGTTCGCTCTGAATCTGCATCACAGGAGCCATCGCAGATAA
Source organism: uncultured Acidobacteriaceae bacterium (assembly GCA_963782505.1). Taxonomy (GTDB): domain Bacteria; phylum Acidobacteriota; class Terriglobia; order Terriglobales; family Acidobacteriaceae; genus CAVVDY01. Next base: position 232,244 of record CAWAKG010000017.1, read on the forward strand.
CTGGGACGCGGTCGTTCCCGAATGGATGTCGCCAAGGTCGGCGTTGGCGTCGGTATCGGTACTGCTGGGGGAACTCCCGGCAGTTTTTGCGCCTTGGTCAGGGGGCGGAGTCTTGCCGGCAGCGGCGGTCGTCGCAGCCGCCTTGTCGTTGCCGTCCGATGACTTGCCGGAGTCTACGTCATTGCCAGACTCCTGGTCTTTGAGTTGCTGCAGCTTGGCTATTGTGTCCTTCATCTTCTTGACATCGGGATAATCAGGCGTGTACCTGGCCTCCAGATCGGCCAGCGCGGTTCTGGCAGCTTCAATTTGCTGATCGATGGATTGTGGCGCTCCGCTCTGGACGTTATCAACACCGGCCGCCTCGTATTGCGCGGCCAGGGAGGTGAGGTAAGCTTGCTGCTGTAGCGCACGATTGCGCGCATCGACCAGGGCCCCCAGCTGCTGCTGGGCGCCACTGAGCATCTGAATGTTGGACTGCACCTGCTGCGGCAACTCTGCCGCGTGCGCTTTCTCGAATTCGCGCAGCTTGTTCTCCTGCGCGGCCAGCGTCTCCCCGGCGTTCCTGAGTTGCGAATCCAGGAATTGCGTCGTACTTTCGGACTGTTCCTGGCTGGCTTTGACGTTTTCGTCAATAAAGTAGGACACCATGCTGCTGTTGACCTGCTGCGCCACCGCAGCATCGTCCGCCGTGTACTGCAACTTGAAAGCGGTCAGCTCACGCTTCCCGCTCTCGCTAGTCGACGGCGTTTGTATCAGATCGATCTTAATGTCACTCCGCATCTTCTTCAGCTGGTCATCGGGAGTGGGAGTGAGAACGCTCTGATACAGGTGGAACTTGTTGATGATGGTGAGCAGGCGAGTACGGCTCAACACCTCCTGCGTGATCGCTTCCAGGCGTTCGCCCATGTCCACGTCGACATTGGCCATCACGTAGTGCTCTGGCACCTTCTGCTTTTCGATCAGGATGACCGCCTCAGAGGTGTAGCGCGCCGGGATGATCCAGGCGGACACAAACACCAGCAACCAACCAAAGAACAACGGCCCGAGGATCCACCACTTGCGGCGGCGCAATATGGCCCAATATTCGTCAAGTCCGCGAGCTGACTTCTGCTCTTCTAATTCCTGCATCATGTCCTACCTTCTACTGTCCAAATGGGTGATTCCAGGTGTACTGGAGTAAAACCGTAACCCGGTTGTCGTTAAAGACGCCCGAGGCATCTACAACATAAATGTTCTTTTGCGTTTCGCGAACATAGTTGTATGCAATATGGGCCGTCAACTGTGGCGTTATCTGGCGATCCAACTGAATAAGTCCTGTCAACAATGTGTACTTGCGATCGGGAAATAGCTGCTTGTTCAAATTGCTGGCGGCAAACGAAGCATTGTTGCCGTATTGCGCGCTCACTATGCCATCCCAGCGTGCAGAAAGCTTTCTCCGGTAGGCGGCATTGACGGAATAGACCGTCGTTGTGGCCAGCAGTCCACCTCCGTCGCTGACCTGCCTGGAAAGACCGGTGGTGAAGGACTGGCGCAAGCCCTGCCAGCCAATGTTGACACCGAAAGCCGGCACCCAGTCGGCCTGCAGCAAGGTGTAATACTGCCTGCCAAAATAAAGGATGGTTTTCGCTGTGATGTACTCGGGCCCGGCCCATCCCGAGATGCTGAGGCTCTGTGAGAACTGATAGTTGGCGAATCCCTGAATGGCGCTGATGCCCGACCTCTGCTGCCCATGGTTAAAGTCGAGAGAAGTGAAGTTGTACCCGCCTCCCACCGACAGCTGGGCCGACATCTTGTGCGAGTAATTCGCCCCTCCCGAGTAGCTGATCAGGTTATAAAGACCGGACTGAAACGTGTAACTGGTGCTGTAGTTACTGTATCGGCGAAACGACTGATTGCCGGTTAAGGTTATTGTGTCGTACTGGTTTAACTGGTCCGCCAGATCCAGCACAGCCTGGTTCTGGTTTGTGATCGCAAATGGTACATAGGTGTTCGGGTTGGGATCGCTTGGGGACGGCTGCCCCACTATTGTGTAGTACGACCCGAACGGATCGGCGGTGTAACTATACTGATCGCTGGCGTGGGCCTGCAAGCGCGACGAAACCTGATAAATGATGTCGCCTGTGGCCGACTGCGAGTAGGCATTCGAGCTCGACAACTGCGAGTAAATTCCCAGGCCGCCGTCATAAGCCAAATTCAATCCGAGTTTTGAGCGATATTGCGTGATTCCGATATGCGGTGCAATCAGAAAGGACGACTGCGGCTGGCGTGTCGTGGCGAAAGTCGCCACATTGGTGTCATAGGCCGCCTGGACAAGCATACCCAGGTTCAAGTTGGAACGCCCAATTGCCTCGCCCAGAAAGTTCAGCGATTTCCCCGGATCAACTTGCGTATATTCAGGCTTCGGCCCCTGGCTCTGCGTCGGCGTCGAATCCTGCGAAGGCGAAAAAGAAGGCGACGAAGGAGAAGTTGACGGCGACGAAGAAGAGGGCACAGAACTCGACGGGGGCGCCGAGTCCTGCGCCCACGCGCCCAGAGACACTCCCACTGTAGCGACTACAAACAGAAGGCACTGCCCCACCCGACGTTTCATGACGTCCTCCCCTTAGGGCACAACTATGGTGTCACGCGGCTGCAACTCAATATTCTCTCGCGAGTCCTTGCCTTTGATTACATTCTTGTAGTTGAACCGAAGCTTTGCCTGCTGCCCATTGGCTTGCGTACGGAGCACGTAAATCTTGTTGACCTTCGCAAAATCCCTGAATCCTCCCGACAGGGCGATCGCATCCAGGATTGTCATGCGGCGAGTCAGAGGGTAATATCCGGGCCTCTGCACTTGGCCAACGATGTCAAACGTGAGGCTGTGGACTTCATTGACAATCACTGTTACCTGCGGATCGGAGACGAACTTCTTGAGATCGGTGGTGAGCTGCTCCTCTAATTGCAGCGGCGTTAACCCTGACGCCTTGACGTCTCCCAGCAACGGCAGCGAGATCATGCCGTCGGGGCGAACCGGCACCTGCCGCGACAATTCCGCCTCCTTCCAGACGTTGATCGTGATGACGTCTTCCGCCCCGATTACATACCCTTCCGGCTTGGCAGGAGACACGCGCTGTACCTGAGTATCGGGACTGGCCGGAGTGGCCGGACTGGCGGGCTGCGCTGTCGCCACGTTGGCCGCGGGCGGGTTCGCGGTAGAAGCAGAATCGCCCCCCTGGGCGTTCGCCCGGAGTGCCCATGGACCCACGAGAAGCAGGAACACCAGAACTGCTAACCAGCTTGTTCTTGAACTACGTTGCATGTTTCACCCTTCTGTTCGGCACCCTTGCGCGCTTTATTTTCGGTCTGCCTGGGAGCAGAAACGGAGCGTCGCGTCGGTATTCCCACATCCTTAAGCTTATAGAGCAGGGCGCGGTAGCTGATGTCGAGCGACCGTGCCGCTTTCTTACGGTTCCAATTGTTCGCGTGCAAGGCGTTCAGAATGATCTTCGCTTCAACCCTACGCACTGTTTGACGAGTCAACTTCTTTAACGAAATCGGGCCGTTGAACGTCAGGCCCTCCAGCAGATCACTTTCGGCTGGCTGCAGCAGTTCGCTAAGAATAACGTCTTCGGACCCCATCACAACATAGCGTCGGATCAGATTCTCCAGCTGGCGGATATTGCCCGGCCACGCATAGCGCTCCATCTTGGCCAGCAGGGCCGGCCGCAGCATGGGCACTTTTCCGTTCAACTTGTCATTGTAGTACTGAAGAAGGTATTCACAAATTACCGGTACGTCAACAGCTCGTTCGCGCAACGGAGGCAGGTCGATGGTCATGGCCGCGATGCGATAGAACAAGTCCTGGCGAAAACTCCCACGCTCAATTTCGTTGTGCAGATGCCGATTGGTGGCACAAACTACCCGCACCTCGATTTTCTTGTCTTCCTCCGCCCCAATCCGGCTGAACTGGCCATCTTGTAGCAACTGCAGCAACTTCGCCTGGAGCATGCCATCGAGTTCCGCAATCTCGTCCAGGAACAGCGTCCCGCGGTGCGCCAGCTCCACCCGCCCGGGTTTGGCGCCGTATGCACCCGTAAAGGCGCCTCTTTCGTATCCGAAAAGCTCGCTTTCCAGCAGAGTGCCAGGAATCGCAGGACAGTTTACCTTAACGAAGGGTCCGCTCGCCCAGGGAGAATACAGGTGCAACAATCGAGCGATGATGTCTTTGCCGGTTCCGCTCTCTCCTGAAATCAGTACCGAAATGTTGGCTGCAGCAACGCGCTCCAGTCTGCGCCGCACTTCGCGCATCACCGCCGTCTGCCCAAAAACCACAGACTCCGGAGGCAATCGCTGAGCCGCAATTAGACCTTCGTTCTTCGCGCCAGTCTGCGAAGCCACCAAGGGACCATACCTCGCATACGGAACTTCGTACCAAAGACGTGCATTTCCTGCGCCACTCGGGTCAGAGTCGCAAGAAAACGCATTCGGTGTCGCTAAGCCGCTGAACCAAAGAACATTAATCTATCACAGCTGATGCGCAAGGTGATTACGAAATCGCTAAAAGGAGGCGCACGAGGTGACGCCAATATGAAAATGATTTCATCTGGGGAGGCACGCCGCTCGCCAACAGCTCGTCAAGTGCGTACCTCATCCGTCGGACGGCTTAACAGCGGCGGGCTGAACTCCAGACCCAACAGGAAGTATTGGTGGTCCGAAGTACATCGCAAGACCGTGGCCCGAAGCAACGAAACCGACCGTGGGAGTTGCGCCTTGTTGACCAAGGAGACGGGTACTTCCAACTTGAGGCTGGTTCCGGGATCGAAATATCGTCTTGTCGCCAGCAGCGCTCCTCCCGCCGACAGGTTCAGCGCCGTGGCAAATTCCAAATATTCCTCTCCGTTTGGTTTCTTACCCCTCATGAAGAAAGGAACCGAGATCGGCAATCGATCCCATTTGCGGCGCTCGTCCTTACCATTCGTGCTGCTCAAGTCAACCTCTTACGCTCCACCTTCCAAGCAACTCAAACGCCAACTCCACTTCACGCCCAGGTAACGCCAACTCATTCTCCCGTGCGAGTTTGCCGGCGCTGCGCAAAAAGCCTTCGCCGCAGACCGCAATTCCTTGCGCTTTATGGGACAGGAAATGGACGGCTGTGACATACACAGGGCTAAACCATTTCACTTTCCCTGTCGAGAGAGAGCTTGTACGCCTGTATGGCGTAACTGGTCAAGTTTAGGGGAGAGCGTTGCCCACAGTCTATTCCAATTGCGCGAGCTTATCCAGTGACAGACATTCCCTGGAATTACTGAGTGAAAGCGGCCAATGGTCGGATTGGCGAGAGGCGCTGGCCACGGCGGCACACGAACTGAAAACGCCCCTGTCGATCATGGCCGGATATCTGCAACTCCTTCTTGCAAAGAAGCTTGGCCCTCTGACGCCCAAGCAAACCGAGGTCCTGACGGAGATACAGGAAAACGGGCTACGACTTTCAAACTTCGTGCAGAACCTCTTGGCCTACGCCTCGATGAAGGTGGAGCGTCTCGAGATGCAGTACGAAATGGGCGATATGAACGCCTGCATTCGCGAAATCGCCGAATTGTGGTCGCCGCGAATTCACGATAAGGCCGTCGCCTTCTACTTTCTGCCGGCTGAAAGTCTTCCCCCATTTCGGTTCGACTGGTTCAAGGTGCAGCACGTGGTCGCCAATTTGCTCGACAACGCACTAAAGTACACGCCTGCCTGCGGTACGGTCTGGCTGCATATCGAGCCATATTTTTGGGAACGCAGAGCAAGCAAAGACGAGGCGCCGGTTGACCGCCGTCATCGTCGTCTGTCTGCCCCAAACTGTTGCCGGATCACGGTTGCTGACACCGGCCCCGGAATTGAACCGCAGTATCAGCAGGAGATCTTCGAAGAGTACTCCCGCCTGAACCACACGGGATCTCGCGCCGAAGGTCACGGCCTCGGTTTGGCGATTGCGCGCAAGCTCGTACAGGCCGCCGGTGGCAAGATCTGGGTAGAAAGCGAGCCCGGAAATGGCAGCAGGTTCTCCTTCCTCGTGTTGCTGAACCCTCCGCGCAACGCACACAGGCCTGAAAAGCAATGAATCCTCGCCGCATTCTGGTTGTCGACGATGAGCCAGGCATGCGGCGCTACCTGCAAACTGCATTGGAGCTCGACTCGTATCTGGTGAACACTGCTGCCAGCGGCGAGGAGGCGATAGAAAAAGTCCGGCAAAACACCCCAGATGCCGTACTGCTCGACCTGGTACTGCCCGGATGGGACGGCCTGGAAACTCTCAAACGGATCCGGGAAGCCTCACCCCGCACCAAAGTCGTAATGATCTCCTGTGTGCGGGACACTCGCAAGGTAGTGCAGGCAATGCGCCTGGGTGCCCAAGACTACCTTGCAAAACCAATTCAGAAAGAGGAGATGGACGATATCCTGCGCTTCTGTTTGCAGCACTCCGCTCCCAACCCGCCTGGAAGCGACCAGACGGTTGACTTGGGCAACGGAGTGTTATTCTTCTCGGCCACGCCACAGATGCAGAGCTTACGTGCGCAGGCGATGCAAGTGGCCCGCTTCGACTTCCCGGTGCTCTTGCTGGGAGAAAGCGGAACCGGAAAAGAGGTCTTGGCGCACCTGATCCACAAGTGCTCGCCGCGCTCGAACCGGGTCTTTCTTAAGGTCAACTGCGCTGCAGTTCCCAGCGAGTTGCTCGAGAGTGAGCTCTTTGGCTATGAACCCGGAGCCTTCACGGGCGCAAATCGTTCAAAGCCAGGCAAGTTCGAGCTCTGCAACAGGGGCACTCTCCTGCTGGATGAGATTGGCGAGATGTCTCCGGCATTGCAGGCAAAGCTACTTCAGGTCTTGCAGGATGGACAGTTCTGCCGGCTGGGTGCGCGCAACTCCGCAAGAGTCGACGTCCGAGTCCTCGCGGCAACCAACATCAACATGGCGGAAGCGATCGCGGAGAAGAGTTTTCGCCAAGATCTTTACTATCGCCTGAGCAGTTTCGTCCTGCGCATGCCCTCTCTGCGCGAGCGCAAGGAGGAAATCCCCATGATGCTGCGGCACTTCATGTTGCGCGTCGCAGAACGTTATGCCTGTCCCATTCTGCCGCTGTCCCCTCGCCTGCTGCGAGCCTGCGAGAACTACTCCTGGCCCGGCAACATTCGCCAACTGGAGAACTTCGTCAAGCGGTATCTGGTGTTGGGCGATGAGGAATCCGCAATCCGGGAGCTTGAAGAAGAGGCTGCCCACTCCGACTCGCCCGCAGCCCTTTCGCAGCAACCCGGACCACCGGATCTCAAAGAGATGGTGCGCAGCGTCAAGAACGTGACCGAAATGGAGGCCATCGAGAAGGCTCTCGAAAAAACCGCATGGAACCGCAAGCGCGCAGCAATAATGCTGAACATCAGCTACAAGGCGCTGCTCTACAAGATCCGTCAATACGACATCCATCCACGTCCAGTGTTCTAACGACCCATTCCCAATTGTTGCAATGTCCTGCACTTTCCACCAACCCCTTGGCAGGCGGATTACCCCACTAAACACTTCCCTTTGAGGCGCTTAACGGGCTACCGGGCGTGGCAGAAGGTTTGCCTCTTGATACAGCGAGCTTCGCTTGCATCGGCATTCGGAGCATTCCAAGCCGGAGAAATTTATGAGCCAAGGGAAAACCGCAGGTTCTTAGCCGTAGCAATACTGTTCGTTATCGTCACAACGATTTCCGCATTTGCTGACCCGGTTGAAATGCGTTTTGCGGGACTAGGGGGAGAAAACCAGAACGGGGAATACACCTATCCCTACTTCCTCACCATTGAAAACGGGCCTCAGATCCCCGCGATATGTGACGATTTCTATCATCAGTCAAACGTCGGCGACACGTGGCAAGCCAACATTACGTCTCTTGTCAGCGGCGATCTCAGCCAGACGCGGTTCGGCATCCTCACGGAATATCAGGAGGCCGGCTACTTGTTGATGCAAGCCAACGACGGCGACCAACCCGAGTGGGGGAATATCAACTTTGCCATCTGGAAAATTTTCAATCCCAGCGTCGACATGGGCCCGACGCCACCGGGAACGCTGGGACCGCAGTATTGGTATAACCTGGCGCAGACCACCGACCTGTCGAAGGTCAACTTCTCTAGCGTCATGATCGTGACGCCGCTCGATGCGCACGGTGACACCGGTGTTCAGGAATTCCTGTACCTGACCCCCGAGCCCGGAACCTTGATGCTGATTGCAGGCGGAATCACCGGATTATTCACTGCGCGCAAACGCTTCGCATAGTCACGCGGCACCGTGCACGGGCCGAAAATTACGTTCCGCCTCCCTGCCCTTGGTTGGGTTCACTGATGCCGTAACGCCAATGAGATTGCCGGAGCGACGCATCGCGGGCGGCTAGTCCCGCCTCGGCAAGCCTATTCCCTCAACCGGCAATCGAAATTGAGTACAATCGAGTTTCGGTCGGACTGCTGCCCATGCACGTCCGCAGTGCACGAGGTGAACTATTTCACGACCAGCCGAGGTGAAACCGAATCGGCCATTTCGCGTCGCTCTCCTGGGCGCGGGCAACATCCTTGAGGGCCACGCCCCTGCCCTTCGCGCGCTTCCTCAATGGGTTGAGACCGTCGCCATTTGTGATATCGACAGCGCTCGGGCGAAAGCGGCTCAGCAGAGGTATGGCATACCCGCAGCTTTCGACCGCCTGGAGACGATGCTCCAGGCGGCCAGACCGGACGCCGTACACGTGCTGCTGCCGCCTGATCTCCACGCCAGTGCCGCCGAGAAATGTCTCCTGGCAGGCGCTCACGTGTTTGTCGAGAAGCCCTTTGGCATGACCGTCGAGGAGTGCCGGCGAGTGCAGGCTGTCGCCCAGCACGAGGGTCTGCAAATCGGCGTCAATCACAACGTCGTTTTCATGCCCGCCTTCCTGGACCTGATCGATGCCATCCGCGCCTGCCGCTTCGGCGGGATCGAGCAGGTACAGGTGATGTTCACCGCTCCTATGCCCGGAATCGACACGGGCGTCCATAGTCACTGGATGTTTGGCGCAACGGACCGCCTGATGCTCGAGCTTGGCCCCCATCCCATTTCGGTCTGCACTCGGCTGTTGGGACGCGCGACGAAGGCCAGCACCGCTGTCTCCGGAGAGCTGACGCTCAGCAACGGGGTGCGCTTCTTCAAGCACTGGCACATTTCGCTGGTCTGCGAACGCGGCGGGGCGCAGTGCAGCTTTTCCGTGGGCGGCCGTTATCAATCGATTGCCGTGCACGTGCTTGGAGAGGACGCCCAGGCCTTCGTCGACCTGCGGCGAAATACGCTCCAGATCATCGAGAAGACCCCTTACTTGCGCCTGGACGACATGGTCAACGGATTCAGGAACTCGCTTGCCTTGGCGCGGAGGAATCTGCGGAACTTGAAGAGCTATTCTCTGGGATCTGTGGGCTTCGCTCCTCGCTATGAGCAACAAACGTTTTCGTTCCAGGCGAGCATTGCCGCTTTCTACCGCGCGCTCGCCGCCGGCAAGGCGCCGCGAATTGATGGCCGGGAAGGCACCGCGGTGGTGGAGGCCTGCCAAATGACAATAGATAGCGCTCTGGCATTTGCAGAACGGACGGAGGAACGGGTTGTCGCAGTCTGAACAAGTCGTGGTGATTGGCGGTGCTGGGTTTATTGGTAAGCGACTGACTGCCTTGCTCGCCGAGGCCGGCTGTCACGTTGTGGTCGTAAGCCGTTCTTCAGGTGCGCGGCGCAGCAATGACCCTCGCATCGAATACCAGGCTGGAGCCGTCGCCGACAAAGCTCGCATGCTCGAGCTCGTTGCCGGCGCCTCCGTCGTGTACGACCTGGCGCTGACCGTGGGAATCGTGTGGGAGGACTGGGAGCGCGAAGTCATTGCCGGGGCCATCAATGTAGCCGAGACCTGCCTGACAAGCGGAGTCAAACGTCTCATCTACGCCAGTAGCACCGCGGCTCTCTATCTGGGTAAACCCGGAACGGTCACCGAGGCGACTCAGGGCAATGAAGCTGACCGCAAGGACCGCGGCGATTATTGCAAGGCCAAGAGCATCATCGAAAACAAACTTCTCGAAATGCATCGCACCCGAAAACTGCCGGTGGTGATCGCTCGCCCGGCAGTGGTCATGGGGCCGGGTGGAAGAATGGTGCACCCGGCGCTGGGAGAACAAGTTTCCGACATCTGCATTGTTGGGTTTGGTCGCGGCAAGACTCCCCTGCCCTGCGTGTTGGTCGATGATGTCGCACGGGCGCTTTGTCTGGCCAAGGATGCGCCCGATATCGAAGGCCTGACCTTCAATCTCGCAGGAGATGTTCGCCCTTCCGCCGCAGAATTTGTTTCTGTCCTCCGGGATAGGACTCGGCGTAATTTCCGCTTTTATCCCCGGAGCATGTGGCGTATTTGCGGAGCAGAGCTTAGCCGGTATCTGATCAAGAAAGCCGTGCGGAAGCCCAATAACATGATGGTGCCGCTCCGCGATTTGAGAAGCGCGGCTCTTGTCACCCAACTCGACTGCTCACTTGCCAAACATAAACTGGGATGGAAACCGCTTTCCGACCAGCAAGAATTCTATCGGCAGGCGGTCGACGTTTTTGTGAAGCCATTAGCGCCCGGCGATGTGCGACTGGAAGTGGCGGATTAGGATACCTTCCTCATGTCATGCTCTGGGCGTGAAGTTTTTCTGTTGAACGGTTACGACAGCAGAAATCGGGTACAGTCGAGCCGTGCAGTTGTGTATCATGACGGCTGGGCTCACCCTTCAGCCGATCAGCCAAATTCTTATCTATGAACGAACAAACACAAACGGCTCTGACGCATATATTTCATGACGTTTTTGATGATGACAGCATTGTGCTGCGGCCAGATCTGAGTGCCGCCGACGTGGACGGCTGGGACAGTCTGGCCCACGTCCGCCTGTTGCTTACGGTGGAGCGCAAGTTCGGCATCAAGTTCAATGCAATCGAAGCAGGAAAGCTGGAGAACGTCGGCGAACTGATTGAGTTGATTGATAGCAAGCTTTCCGCTTCTGCCAGGAAATGACCATGTCGGCCCTCTACTCTGAAGTGGCCTGGTTGCCACGCCCCTCTGAGGATTTCAACGCTCAGTGCCGAGCCGCCTTGCAGGATCAAGAGTCATTCGGCACAAACATCCGTGCGCTAGCCTCATACGGCCTTGACGAAAACCAGCTTATTCGGCTGGCAAAAGTGATCTCGTCGGCACGCGCGAGAGGCAGGTCGCTGGAGCCGCTGTCGGAGTATCGCCTTGGGGTAATCAGTAACGCCACGGTGGATTTCGTCGTGCCTGCGTTGGTTGCCACTGCTGCGAGGTACGGCATTGCCCTTGACTGCGTCGCCGCAGGCTATGACCAGGCTGTTCAAGAGAGCTTGAACCCGGACTCGGCGATCAATCGCGGCAAACCACACGGTGTCCTCATAGCGCTCGATTGGCGGGGCGTGCCGTTGCAGCTTGCATTGGGAAAGGCCGAAGCTGCCCGCACCTCGGTGAATGCTGTCCTCGGGCACATTCAGCTAATCCGCAATGGCATTCAGCAAAACAGTGGCGCAACCTGCATCGTGCAAAACCTGGCCGCTCCTCCGGAGTTGCTCATGGGATCGCTCGATCGCGTCCTTCCCGGCGCACAGCGCAATCTGATCGATTCGGTGAACCGGGGTCTGGCGGAGGCCATTCTTGACAGCGGCGACGTCCTGCTCGATATTGCCGGCCTTGCCGAAACGGTGGGACTTGCCAACTGGTTCTCCCCGTCTGAATGGAACCTGGCCAAGCTTCCCTTCTCCCAGGCATACCTGCCTCTGTATGCCGACCACGTCTGCCGCATGATCGCGGCGCTGCGCGGCAAGAGCCGGCGCTGCCTGGTATTGGATCTCGACAACACTCTCTGGGGCGGCGTAATTGGCGACGACGGCCTGAAGGGCATTCAAATCGCGCAAGGTGATGCCGCCGGCGAAGCCTACCTGACTTTCCAGAGATATTGCTTGTCGCTTCGTGAGCGAGGCATCGTGCTGGCGGTCTCTTCAAAGAACGAGGATGAAACGGCTCGCCTGCCTTTCCGCGAGCACCCCGAGATGCTCTTGCGCGAGGAGCACTTCGCCGTATTCCAAGCGAATTGGAGCGATAAGGCGACCAATATCAAGTCCATCTCCGAGGAACTCGCGCTGGGGCTGGAGTCGCTGGTTTTCGTCGACGACAATCCTTTTGAACGTGACCTCGTCCGCAAGGGCCTGCCGCAAATCGCGGTTCCCGAGATGCCGGCAGACCCGGCGCTTTATGCCAGGACATTGGCCGCTGCCGGATATTTTGAGCTTCCAACGTTTTCTCAGGAGGACCTGAGCCGCGCTGCTTACTACGATGGCAATGCCCGGCGCGCTGCATTGCAAAAGCAGGTTGGCGATCTGAACGAGTATCTCGCGTCCCTGAATATGGAGATCAGCTTCCAGCCCTTCAACGAGACGGGACGCGCCCGCATCGCGCAGCTCATCAACAAGTCAAACCAGTTCAACCTGACGACCCGGCGGTACACCGAAGCCGAAGTGGCCGAGATGGAGGCCGACCCAGGCTGCTTTACCATGCAGGTTCGCCTGACGGACACCTTCGGTGACAATGGCATGATCAGCGTGATCATCTGCAGACCCACCAAGGATGGCAATTGGGACATCGATACCTGGCTTATGAGCTGCCGGGTCCTGGGCCGAGGCGTGGAGAGGATGGTCCTTCGGCATATGCTGGAGCACGCGTCGGAGCGAGGCGTGGGCAAGCTGATTGGCACCTATCGGCCGACCGACCGAAACAAGCTGGTCGAGCAGCACTACAGCAAGTTAGGATTTACAGAGGTGGAGCGCCGTTCCGATGGCATTACCGTGTGGGAGTTGGACGTAGCCACTGCGAGCGTTGAGCCGTGTCCGATGCGCGTTCGTTCAGACGGCTTCCTGAACCGGGCCTCAGTCGCGGTGCAAGGTCAGTAGAAAGCTGCCAAAACCCAAAGGGATTCTTCTGCCCGTACCCAAAATGAGCGCAACTGCCACCGCTGTACAAGAGAAGGCAACCACCAACAGGCCGTTGATCTTGGCGGCGAACACCCTTCTTATTCTTGGGGCAGCGCTCTTCGTTCTGTTGTCCGCATATTTCTTTATTGCTCACAAGGCGCTCTACATGAGAATTGCGCCTCTGGTGCTTGCCGCCGGCTGCCTCGTGCTGCTGGCGCTGGCGCCAACGGTTCGAATCTTAGTTGCTTCGGTACTGATCGGCGCCTTCGCCGGGCTTTACGCGACGGAACTTGTTTCGCGGGTACTGTACAACGACGACCTTCCCTATCAGCGCCAGGTGCGTAAGGCGGCGGCACAGGGAGGTATCCAGTACGATCCGCGCACGCGAGTGGAAGCGATCCTTGATTACCGTCATCAGGGAATTGATGCCTATCCGCCGTTCTATCCCTATCTGCTGCTGGACAGCCCACTGAAGGTGGACGGGCAACCCACGATTCCTCTGGGAGGACACTCCCATGTGTTCGTGGTTGTGTGCAATGAGGGCGGACAATACCTGACCTACACCACCGACGAACATGGCTTTCCCAACCCTCGCGGAAGCTGGCAGAAACCCTCGGTTGATGTCGCGATGGTAGGCGATTCCAATGCGGTGGGTGAGTGCGTCCCACAGGCCGACAGTGTTGCCGGTCAGTTGAGAACGGTGTTTCCCTCGACCATTACGCTCGGCGCGGGCGGCCATGGACCGGTGTTCGCTCTCGCCTCCATCCGCGAGTATCTGCACTACCTCAAGCCCAAAGAAGTGCTTTGGATCTACTCCGAGTCCCACACCCCCGACTATCTGGACATAGAGAGTCACTCGCCCTTCATAATGCGCTATCTCGAGGATCCCAACTTCTCGCAACAACTCATCGACAAGCAGCCGGCGCTGGACACCGCAATTGCGTCTTACGTCCAGAGCGGCATTCAAGAACAACTACACGAACACAGTTGGCTGGTGACGCTGCGAAGTATCGCGCTTCTGAAAAACGTCAGACTCCTGGTATATGACTTGCGCACGCGGCTGCATCCTCCGAAGCCCGTCGAGTTGAATGCGCCGCTGTTGGAACGGGCCCTGCGTGAGGGTTCCGAAGAGGTCAAGAGCTGGGGTGGGAATCTGGTGCTGGTTTACTGGCCCGACGCAGCCCGTTATCCGGGGATTGCGAACTACACTCCCGCGCTTCGGGCCAAAGACGATGCCCGGCACAAAATCGTGCTGGACATGGCTTCGCGACTCGGTATCAAGGTTATCGACCTGACGCCCGCGTTCCCCGACTTGCCGCCGCAGCGTGCGGCCGAGAACTACAAATATTTCTATTCCTTCCCGGCGCATTACACGCCGGAGGGTTATCGCACTGTCGGCAAAGCAATCCTGTCGGCCCTGGGAAACCAACATTAACGAGGACGAACGGCTTTGGACGCTTCCTTCCCATTCCTGGTCTTTTCGCTGGCGGTCATTGTCGCCTACAACGTCGGCCGGTCGTCCACCTGGCGGCAGTTTGTGCTATTGCTGGCTAATGTCGCTTTCCTGGCCACGTTCTCCTTGCAGCCGAGGACTTATATTCCGCTGGTTGCGTTCCTGATATTCGGCTACCTCGGTGTGCTTGTGGTCCGCGCTTACGGACGTTTTACCTTCTGGCCGATTTTGCTAGCCACCATCACCATCTTCATCTGGCTCAAGAAGTATTCGTTCCTCCCCCAGTCCTCGTTTCTGCACTTCGCCTACGTCACCATCGGTCTTTCTTACATCTTCTTCCGTGTTTTGCATCTGCAAATCGATGTGAATTCGGCCGAAATCACCGCGCCCATCAACCCTATCTCCTACTTCAATTACACCTGCAGCTTCGCGACCCTGGTGAGCGGCCCCATCCAGCTCTATCAGGACTTCAAGGCCTCACCCGGACTGGCAGGAAGCAGTTTGAATTTTAGCGTCATCGCGGCTTCCTCGGAACGAATTCTCCGCGGGGTGATCAAGACCAATGTCCTCGCGCTGGTTGCCTCCCGACTGCGCGATAACGCAATGGACGTGCTGCTCACAACCACACAGCCGTCTGCGAAAATCACCTCGGGAATTCTGGTGTTCGGGCTCTATCCGATTTTTCTGTATTGCAATTTTTCGGGGTACATCGACATTGTGATAGGGGTCGGAGAACTGCTTGGCTTCCATCTTCCCGAAAACTTCAATCGGCCATTCTCGGCGAGAAACTTCCTGGACTTCTGGGGACAGTGGCACATCACGCTTTCCAACTGGCTAAAGCGCTACGTCTTCAATCCCATGATGCTGACCCTGATGCGGCGCTATCCCTCCATCAAAATGGAGCCGTTCTGGGCCGTGCTCGCTTACTTCGTTACTTTCTTTCTCATCGGTGTTTGGCACGGACAGACCTCGGAATTCCTCTTCTATGGCCTTCTGCTGGGGTTGGGAATGAGCTTGAATAAGCTTTACCAGGTTCTGTTGGCCAAAGCGATCGGGCGCAAGGGCTACAGGCAACTGGCCGCGAAACCGGTTTATCGTGCAGTAGCGCGGGGCTTGACCTTCACCTATTTCACATGGTCCCTGTTGTGGTTCTGGTCGACATGGAAAGAGATGGGAATCTTCTATGAACGGCTGAGACTGCTGCCCATGCTGGAAGTCTGGTTTGCCATCTTCGTGGTTGCAACGGTTGTGCTGGCAGTTTGGGAGGAAATCTACGCCCGCATCGTGTCCGCGCAATGGAACGGAACACCCATTATCGCGGCATGGTACGCCCGTGCCGCGTGGAGCTCCGGGTTGGCCGTAGTTCTGATTGCTGTGACCCTCTTAACGCGCCAGGCTGCTCCCGAAATGGTTTACAAGGCGTTCTGAGGACGGTTCGGCCGAAGGCCTGGAGTTACGGCATAATTTCCACAAACTCGATCAAGCCTAACTCGAGGAAGTATACGAAGGCGATTCGGCGTCCACCAAAGGCCACGGCCGGAGCGATCTGCCGAACCAGCGCTCCGCCTTTGCTCAGAGACTCCTCCACCGTCTTTTCGATGTCGGTCGTCTCGTAGCAGAGATGATCCAGCCCGCCGCCCTTCTTGCACGAGCGCCAGACCGGTGAGTCCTCGCCCGCCGGTTCGATCAGCTCGATCAGGCTTTCCGCTTCGCCGCCACCCCAAAACTGCACCCGCACCTTCTGTATGGGATCGTAAAAAATCTCGGTTCGGGCCGACAGGCCGAGCGTTGCCGCATAGGCCTCCCCGTAAGACTTGATGTCGCGGACGACAATCCCTGTGTGGTGTAAACGCATTGGTTATCGGCGGAATTTTATCCCAGTAATCTGGCGGCATCTTTGGCAAAGTAAGTCAGGGTGATGGACGCTCCGGCGCGCTGAATGCACAGCAGTGACTCGAGCATGACCCGCTCGTAGTCGATCCAGCCGTTCAGCGCCGCGGCCTTGATCATGGCGTACTCTCCGCTGACCTGATAGGCGGCCAACGGCACGTCGTAACGCATGCGAGCTTCGCGGATGATGTCGAGATATGGCATGGCAGGCTTCACCATAATCATGTCAGCGCCTTCGTCCAGATCAAGTTCGATCTCGCGCATGGCTTCGCGCAGGTTGGCAGGATCCATCTGGTACGAGCGCCGGTCGCCGAAGTGCGGAGCCGAATCGGCCGCTTCGCGGAACGGCCCGTAGAAACCGCTGGCGAACTTCGCGGCATAGGACAGCACGGGAACATTCTCAAAGCCGGCCTCGTCCAGCCCGGCGCGAATGGCCTGAACCCGCCCGTCCATCATGTCGCTGGGCGCGATGATGTCCATACCCGCTTCCGCCTGCGAAACCGCAGTCTTCGCCAGCAACTCGAGGGTGGCATCGTTCATGATCTCGTAGTCTTCCACCGACGCCGCAGCGACTTCGGTGGCCGTTGCCGACCCGACCGCCACCTTGACGACTCTCTTACCGTTCGCCTCCAACTCACGAACAAACGTATCGGCCTCATGGCGCGCCTTCGAATAGCTGCTACCTGTTGTGTCGACAATGCCACAGTGGCCGTGCGACATGTATTCGCACAGACACACGTCTCCCATCAGGAGAAGGCCCGGCGCCTCGCGCTTGATCGCACGGGCGGCGCGCTGGACAATCCCATTGCGCTCCCAAGCGCCGGTAGCCATCTCGTCTTTCTCTTCCGGAAGCCCAAAGAGAATCACGCTGGGAATGCCGAGCGCCTTGACTTCCCTGCACTCCTTCACCGCCTCGTCGACGGAAAGGTTGTAAACACCCGGCATTGAGCGCACTTCCTTGCGCACTCCCTCACCGGGACAGACGAACAGCGGGTAAACGAAGCCTTCAGGACTGAGGCGGGTTTCGCGAACAAACGAGCGCATCGCTTCGCTGCGACGCAGCCGGCGGGGGCGATCAATTGGAAAGGCCATAACAGAAAAATTCTAGCAGGACAGTAGCCAAAAGCGGCGGGTTTACAACAAGCTGTAACCGCTCAAAGGCAGGCATCTGCATCGGCATCGTCCATTGACCCTGGCGTTCGCGCTGGTTAGACTCAAAGAGTTGCCCGCTGTGCCAAACGCACGCGCGGTGGGGCGGTTAGCTCAGCTGGTTAGAGCGCCTGCCTTACAAGCAGGAGGTCGCAGGTTCGAGTCCTGCACTGCCCACCATCTAACTGCCGTAAATTGAAGTTGATAGCAGGGGTCTGCTTCCGGCAGTCTCCCTGGCCAAATTTCACTGTGCCCAGAATTGTGCCCACCTAGTCGCGACATGGCCGAAAGAACCGCGTCCTCCGAGGGGTGGACATAGCGGCCAGAAATCACAATCGTACTGTGCCCCGCGATACGCGCCAGCGTCCAAGCATCGCATCCTGATTCACCCAACCGCGTCAGGAACGTGTGTCGCAGCGTGTAGAGCACAAAAGGGCGCACCCGGGAAAGCTTCAGTGCCTTGGCGTGCTGCTTCCTGAGAGCGGAAGGCTCCAGGTGCCCGCTCTTCGTCGGCGCTGGCCATACAAAGCCTTCTAGCGGCCTTCCAGCGGCCTCCCAACGCGCTTCGAGCAGTGCTCCGACCCTTGGAGTCATGGGAAGCATCCGCCGTGCTGCCTTCGTCTTTCCGTGCGTCACCAGAAACGTTCCGTAGCGACCGTTGACCCAGGTGATGGATTCCCACAAGAGCCTGTAGCACTCCTCTGGGCGCAAGCCCGAATCCACAAGGACAGTAGCGACCTCGGCCAATAGTCTGTCCGAAGTCGCGAGATACCGCGCTTCCTCGTCCGCTGTTATGACATGTTCCCTTTGATGCTCGCCGGGCAGCAATCTGATCTTGGGCGACCTTTCAAGCGCTCCCCATTCCACGGCGATTCTCAACACTCTGCGGAGAACTCGCAGTGAAGCGTTGACCGAGGCTATTTGTGAGCCCTTCGCTTGCCGATGGCTCGCAAACCCGGCAATCGTCTCGCTGGTGATTGCGTCAAGATGGAGATTCGCCAGCGGCGCATACGCCTTGATGGCCATGAGTCCCACCCGGTAGAAGTCACGCCACGTTTTCTGTGACATTATCGACTCAGCCCACGGCTCAAATCGCTTCTCGCTAAACTCGCTCAGAGTCAGGATGGGTTTCTTCTCGCGAATCCCCACTTCGCCCTTCGCCAGCGAGGTTCGATGCGCCGCTTCCATTTGCCGCGCAACTTTGTCGTTGCCCTGCTTGGTGGATTCGCGGACTGTCTCACCTTGCCACACGAACTTGTACCAATAGATACGACTGCGCTTGTAGATCGTGCCTTTGCCTTTCTCTGCGTTCTGGAGCCCTTGGGCCGTCCGCCCAGTTTTCCGTTTTCGCGTGACGATTTAGCCTTGCGTTTCGATTTTGCCGCACCGCGACAGGCCGCGCAGTAGCAAACCGGCGGGATATTCTGGATTGGACATTTCATAGGCATTATCCTAGCAGGTTAGGTTATAGAGGCAAGCACAAAATAATGACTCCTGTTAGCTGAATCCCAGGTCGTGCGCGGTAGGTACGCGAGGCGCTCCATGAGCGTCAGGTTGCGATGGGGCCACAACATTCGGGTGACACCTCGAACAGAGCCAGTTGCCGCTCCCCGCCGGAGACTCCCACCAGTCCGTACTAGCCCGGTGGATGTAGCAGACGCCCCCCACTTGGTGTCCCCTGCGGTCTTGAAGCGGAACAGATGGAACAAGCCGCATGGTTACTGCCGATTCTTCCACTCGCTCGGCTGGAACATTGGAACTTTGTTCCAGTCGCAGGAACTGCGTTGCACCCGCGTAATCAGCGCCTTGTTCCACTTGTTCCGGTTTGCGAGGCGTGTAGCGGGCCCACGCATCCAAGAACCACTCGCGAAGGTAACCCGCTGATGTTTTGTTCTCGATCCGAATCTTTCGAGGACGAATCTCGAAGCGCTTAAGCAACTGCGCCAGCGCCGTGGCGCTCAACGGCTTCCCATAGCTGAACTCAATCCAACGGGGGTCCAGGTCGCACAACGCAGGCAGAAGATCGGACGTGAAGATCCTCTCGACTCCCAGCTCCGAGAAAACCCTCGCGATGTCTGTAAGTAGACATACTCCAACGGAGCTATCTTCTGCCGCTTCGCCCCCGAATATCTCGACGAGGGCCGCTCTTGCTCGGTTCGGCCAAGTGCCGCCAGCAAGGACCGCTATGGCCAAGAGCGGTTCGCAGCCGTCCTGCTGGCGGTCCGAAAGCATGTCCGGCAACTCCACCTGAGCACCTCGCAGGGCCTCCACCTTCGGCGTGAGACACTGTTCGAGTTATTCGCGTAACCCGGCCGCCTCAGACTGGTACAGACGCCGGCGGAAGCGCTCAACGGTTTCGCTCGGCGTTTCATCCGAATGGGAATAGACCGATCTGCAACCGTATCGGGCAGTTTCCCGATGCCTACTATCGCCTTGGGGCAGAACACTCGAAAATCTTTGTAAGTCATGTTTGCCCCCTTGCCCACGCAAAGACTTACCACTCCTTCCCGGCCGTGACCGGAGTTGAGAACTCCGCGCAAGGCTTCCGCATAGTCTCTATCGCCAGCGAATGCGGCATCGCTCTCGTCTAACAGCAACGTCGGCTGTTGCGCCTCGATCCTGCGAACTAATACCGCCCTGCTCGCGCTTCCAGTAAGCCACGGTTTCGCGACTAGTGGCCTGTCGCAGAGAAATCGTTAGTACGAATGCGACGTGAATGGTCGGAGTACTTCCACTGGATAGGCTTGGCATGGGCGGAATAGGCGTTGATGTAGCGGCGAAGTTTGCGGGCCAAGTCAGGGACGGAGCGGAAGACGCCACGAGCGATGACATCACGCTCGATCTTGGCGAACCAGAGTTCGACCTGGTTGAGCCAGGAAGAGTAGGTGGGGGTGAAGTGGAAATGAACCCGCGGATTCTGCTCGAGAAACTGGCGAACGGCTGGAGCTTTGTGGGCCGAGAGGTTGTCGAGAATGATGTGGATCTGCTGGCGCGGCCCACACAAGCCAACCACTTCCTGCAGGAAATCGACGAACTCCCGGCTGGTGTGGCGGGCGGCGGTTTTGCCGTGCACTCGTCCGCTGGCGGTATCCAGGGCGGCGTACAGCGAGAGGGTGCCGTGGCGGTAGTACTCGAATCCATGCCGCTCGGCGCGTCCCGGCGAGAGCGGCAGTACGGGGTCAAGTCGATCGAGCGCCTGAATGGCGGTCTTCTCGTCGACGCAGAAGACGGCCGCGTGCTGTGGCGGGTTGAGATACAGGCCGATGATGTCGGCGGCCTTACGTTCGAAGTCGGGATCGTCGCTGGCGATATAGCGTTGCAGTTGGTGAGGCTTGAGTCCGGCTTCTTTCCAGACGCGATGTACGGCATCTTTACTGATGCCCAGGTAGGCTGCCAGCTTGCGGCAACTCCAATGGGTAGAACCATCACCGGGTTTCTTGCGGGTGGCGGAGAGAATGCGGGCTTTGAGAGCGGGCGTCAACACCGTGGCCAATTGTCCGGGATGGTAGGTGTCGAGACCATTGAGCCCAGCCGCCAGGAAGCGCTGTTTCCAGCGCAGGATGGTAGGCGCGGTGGTCTGCAGGCGCTGCTGGATGGTGGCGAAGGAAGCGCCTTTGGCCAGCATCAGGATAAGCTTTGCACGAAAGACATATCCCGCAGGTAACGAACGGGACTGAGCAATGCTGGACAGTTCGGACTGCTGTTCTTGGCTAAGTACCACATCACTGGCCATGCACAGTTAGACGCAAATACTCTTACTAACGTTTACTCTGCGACAGGCCACTAGCAGGCTCAAAACCTCCTGCAGAAGAGTTTTGCCGCATTGCTTCTCCGCGCTAGAGATATTCAAGTAGGGTGTGTTGTCGGCTGCGTCCAGGGCATGTGTGTGCGCAATCCAGAGCGCTACAGCAATGGCTTGCACCTCGGAAAGCGAGACGAAGCGCTTGGTGAACGCGACAAGTCCATCTAGGGCGTCGCTGCCATCTTTTATTGCATCCTGCATTCCAATCTCTCACCGTCTCCGCGCGTTGCGCGGGCAATAAGAGGCGAAGTACACTTGGGGCTGAATACGTGAGCCTTGAGCACTCCGCCCTGGGTTAACGTTTGAAAGGCCGCCGCGTTTCGCAGACGCACGGCCTTTACTGTTTAGGCAAATGGGTGGCTTCTCCCCCGCAGCCGCTTGCTTCAAGCCAGCGGTCCAAGTCGGAAGGCCGAAAACGAAGGGCCTTGCTGCCCACGCGGACAAATGGAATGCGCCGTTCCCTCACTGCCTTTCGCATAAATGCGACCGACATGTTGACGTGCGACGCTGCCTGCCTAATGTCACACCACGATTCACTCTGATGCTCGTTCTTCACTTAGTCTCCTTTAAGTAGTCTCTGACTGGTGCTTGAGTGGGTGGTTGTCTGGCGCGGGGTTGGTTGCTACTTCGTTCAGGATTAGATCGGGTTCTCGTCGGTTTCGCGGAAGCCTTCCTTAGGAAAGTCATCAGCGCAAAGTCTCTTCGTCCAGCAAAGATGGTGAGCGTCGCCAAGGTGCTCCATCTTTGGTCTCGGCTGCCCAGGACTTCCGGTACCGAGATTAACGTCGCCGTGTCGGTCGTCAGTCCTCGTCACCAGTTCGGTGAAATTGAAACATATCACTGGTGGGAGGTCGGCGTTGACGGACGGCAGCTTTCGATTGGCAGTGGGGGACACTTCTACCGGCCAAGCACAGGTAGCGATACCCTCACGACAATGTCGTGGACAGCCGAACCTGGAGAAACCTCCCGAGTTTGCAGATTACCGTGATGATCTCTCAATCGTTCCAGACGGGAAGTCATTTCCCGACGCGGTGACGACCCTCGACCTTTCCGACGGCGAGTACAAGTTCGAGATCAATGATCCCGATAACTCGCTTCTTGAGGAGTCGGCAGGCTTGGATGAGGGCCCAGAGGGCGAAGAATCTCCAGCCGAGCAAGACGATGACGGTAACTCTTGGTCGCTTGAGCTTCGGGATGCGGCTGAACACAAGCTGGCAGCCCTGGTAGAACCGGAGGAAGTTAAATCGAAGGAGGCTCAGTATGCTTATGGGGTTGGCCACTGCGATGTCTGCGGTTCCTCCCTTGATGGCCTCGCGCTATTCGTTGATGGTGCGCTTAAAGGGGAGATACGCTGGGCAAACATGTGTCCCCAATGCTTCCTCAGCAAAGGGACCGCAGTGGGCTGGGGATCGGGCCACTCTGCAAGGCTGGCGACGTAGCCGGGTGCACGATCTCACGAAGTAACTCGCCACGTCGCCGTAGTAAGCTCTTGCCGTATTCGCGTTGGCTCATGGCGGCGCAAAAGAGGCTGTCGGAGAGCCGCTGGTTGAGAACGGAAGCGAGGTCTGCGGCCCAACGGGAGACGCGACGGCTGCGAACCAGCGAGCTCTGAACGCCAACCAGAATCGGACAGACCTGCACGCTGAGACAGACTACGTTGAGATTAGTTGGGATGATCTCAAGACGCTGCCCAAGAACCGCGTGAGCGATTTCCAGGGAGCCCCCGTCGCAGTCGTCGGGTTCCTCTCCCATAAGATCAACGTCAAAAACAGCGGGCAGGGGGAGTCAACCATACCAATTGATCACGTCGGATTCCCTTGGCCGTGACAGTGGTCTCGCCGGTTTGCACTTTCGGCGTTAAGTCGGGCCGTGCCCGCCAAATCCTCGCAAGGGCCTTCACGAATGCGAGTCTTAGCTCTCGGGACCGGGCGTTTCTTGCAGCGTCCTGCAACATTGCGACTATTTGAGGCAGCAGTAGTTCGCGTTCTGCGGACAACCGGGCTGCCAAGTGGCTGGGGCTGTTCATTTTCTTGGTCTGCATGTCTTCTGGTCCTCGCTTTCCCATTCGGTTGTAATGGTTATCTTGGTTATCTTGATTTCGAACAACGTTTACTCCAGTCTGGCGGGAACGTGTCGCCGGCGCTCTCCGGCCGCTGGTGAAGCACTGCCGACGCCTCGACACTATCCAACCGTTTTCTCAGATTGCTCACGATGGCTGCTCCCTCCGGAGAGCTCTGGACAGGGACGGCGACCAGCTCCCGCAAATGTGTTGTTTCCGATTCTCAATTGCCCTCATAATCATTTTGCACAGGGCAAGACGATCTCATGGCGGCTCCCGTAAATGCGCCAGCACCACCGCCTCTCAAAGTGGTTGTTGAGTGGGCGGGAGGGCGGCGGGAATACGACTTCAGCGACAGTTTCCGCATCGGGAGGCTCGAGAACTGTGCCGTCTGCATAAAAGACGATCACGTAAGCCGCGCTCATGCGGAGATCATCTTCGAGAACGGCGCATGGTGCGTTCGGGATCTCAACAGCGCCAACGGCATCTACGTTGGAGACCAGAAATTCAAGTTCATAACGGTTGTTCAGAGTGCATCGATTAGGCTTGGAGTCCATGGTCCCCGGGTTACGCTGACAGTTGTTGTCCCGGACCCGGCTGCGTCCGCCCTCCCCGGCAGTGAGAGCCTCTTGGCTCGGTATGTTGACCGGTATTTTGGCAAGACCAGAACCGATGAGCCGGTCGGCCAGCACACCATGTTTGTCCGGCAGGCGTTCGCCAAGGTCCAAAAGAAGCAAAAGCGAAATTTTGCCGGAATCGTTGCCGTACTCTTGGCATGCCTCCTCGGAGCCGGTGTGTATGCGCTGTATGAACACCAACAACTGAAAAAGCAGCGGGCAATTGCCGAAGCACTTTTTTATCAGATGAAGGCGATGGACGTGGATATCGCCAAGCTGGAGCGGATGGTCAATGACTCCAACAATCAAAGAGCGGCCGACGTAATGCGAGCGGAAGAAGCTCGCCGTCGCCAAATGGAGAAGAACTATGACCAATTCCTCAACTCGCTGCATTTCTATGACTCCAAAATGACCGAGCAGCAGCGGCTGATCATTCGAGTCGCCAGAATTTTCGGCGAATGCGAACTGAATATGCCTCCGGATTTTGTCAGCGAGGTTGAAAAGTATATCGGATATTGGAAGTCATCGAGCCGGTATAAGGATGCGATGCAGACCGCTAACGCGCATGGTTACACGACGGTGATTGCGAAAGACTTTCTCGCTCAGGGCCTGCCTCCACAGTTCTTCTATCTGGCGATGCAGGAAAGCAATTTTGATCCTTACATCAGCGGTCCCATGACGAGGAAGGGCATTGCCAAAGGTATGTGGCAGTTCATTCCGGAAACAGCTGTGAAATACGATTTGAAACTAGGGCCGCTCATTGAGTTCCGGCGCCCGGATCCCGCGGATGATCGCCATCACTGGGACCGTGAGACCCTGGCTGCAGCACGGTATATCAGCGACCTGTACGGCACCGACGCCCAAGCTTCGGGGCTGCTGGTGATGGCATGCTATAACTGGGGCGAAAATCAGGTATTGCCGCTTGTCCGCAGCATGCCCGAGAACCCGCGCGAGCGGAACTTCTGGCAACTGCTTGCAAAGCACCGCGACCAGATTCCAAAGGAAACCTATGACTATGTTTTCTACATAGTCTCAGCCGCGGCCATTGGCGAGAATCCCCGTCTCTTCGGATTTGACTTCGATAACCCCTTGGCAGGTCTGGAAAATCAATAGCCTGGAGGTTGCCAATCCTGTTCCGCTAGAACGCAATTCTTTCTGTTTACCAAGAAGAGCACCGGGATTACGATATGACGCAATGAAGGGCGGATGAAAACGGTCATCGAAGCAGCGGGCAGGACGGATGTGGGTCTGGTTCGGACCAACAACGAAGATAACCTGGGTTACGACGTGAACCTCGGGATATTCGTTGTGTGTGACGGGATGGGCGGCCAGGCAGCCGGCGAAAAAGCCAGCAGGATTGCCGTCAGCACCGTGATCGACTATTTCCAAAACACCCATAGGAGGCCCAACACCAAGGTCGTCAGTCAGAGAATCCTTGAGGTTTCTTACAGGGCAAACCAGCTTGCGAACGCGATTCGCCTGGCCAACCAGGCCGTTCGCGACGCCTCGGCGCGTAATCCGCAGTGGTCGGGTATGGGGTGTACGATTGCCGCGATGATCTGCCGCAACAATAAATTCTCCATCGGGCATGTTGGAGATAGTCGCATCTACCTCACTCGCGGCGATTCCATCTTCCAACTGACTAGCGATCACTCCCTGGTAATGGAGCAGGTTCGTCGCGGCCTGATGACCATGGAAGAGGCCGAGCACTCGAAGATGCAGAACGTGATTGTGCGCGCCCTGGGGGCGGAGGATAGCGTCGAGCCGGATTTACAGGACCACAGATTCGTTTCCGGAGACGTACTGCTTTTGTGCAGTGATGGGCTTTCGCGATACGTCAAAGAAACCGATTTGCAGGAAACAATCCGCCGCGCCGGGAATCTCGAAGTAGCCTGCGATCAGTTGATCGAGTTAGCAAAGGCTGGAGCGAGCGACGATAACATAACGTGCCTGCTCGTGCGCGCGGTCGAACAATCCTGGTACGAACGCCTGCTTAAATAGTCTATTGTGCCACGCGCGTCTCACAGTGGCTCGCCGCCGTAGTCAGAAGATCAAAGGGATCGGCGCCGCCGTCCGTCTGCAACGTGTATGAGTAGAATTCGGGCTTGTCGCCGATGGTGACCGGTTTGCCGCCGGATTGCAGTACGTCCCAACGCAGATCGGTATGCGAGTGCAAGACTTTCGAGCCTGTGTACACAAGCCGAAACGCCGCCCAAACGCCACTGTACGTCTGCAAGGTCTGAACGCCCGCCGTGATTTTGATGTCCTCTGGCACACCCGTCCAGATGAACTTCTTTTGCTGCCCCGCCCCTGTTAGTAACTGGGTGCCGGCTGAACTGCTGATTGTCAGGATCAGTTGCCCTTGCACAATACTTGGCTGCTGTGTCAGGGAGTAGGCGAAATGGGGTGTCGAGGAGTTCGATGAGTAGAAGGCATCGGTTACGGCCGCCATGCGGTTGAAAAAGGCAACGAAGGAAGGCGTAATCTTGACCGCGCCCGCCTGCGTGGCGTTGTAGCGGGCGCCCTCCTTCACCAGATACTGCGAAAGCCCATTCTTGTCGTAGAAGGTCCACAAAGCCCCAGTTTTCGGAGCGAAGAATCCGTTGAATTCGTCAACCGTCACTTCCTGCGAGAGTTCGGGTTTGGGATTCAATGGAAATTTCGAAGCAAACTGGTTTAACTGAGCGCATAGAGTCTGGCCGGCTTTGTTCAGGTTGTCCTTAGGGTGCGCCTTCATCATCGTCTCGACATTGGTGATCGGTTCTTCCAGCAGACCTAGTGTCAATCGCTCGGTGTGGTTGCGGTTGTCCACTCTCGACCCGGCGGTGAGGTCCGCGGCAGCTTTTGCCTGTGCGGCGGCGGTCATCACGGCCGCTGTAGTGCTGGCATCCGGGGGGGTAGTCGGGCTTTGCGAGAGGATGTGGACACTCTGCTGCAAACTTGCCAATGCTTGCATGTAGTTGGCATCTGCAGGTTGCTGATATTTGTCAGGCCTGGTCCCGGGCGGAGTGGGAGGCTCGAGGGCCTGCACGGAGGCGAAGGTCTCACTTACGTTGTCCAGATTAGTGTTGCTGGAAACAAACCACAGCAACTCTAGGAGCGGGGAAGTCGGGCCGATCAGGCTTGTGAGCTTCTTGTCGGCGTCATTGAGGCCTTTGTACTCGGGGACATGCGAGCCTTGCAGTACCGCTCGCCACTCCTTGATGAAGTCATCCTGATACCTCTGCATCAGTTGCTGTTGAAATGTGGCCTGGTTCAACTCTGTCGCGGTGGTTTTGCCGAGCACCCACTCCTCCGCGGTAAGCGAGTGGGCGGGGTCATAGATTGCAGCCTTTACCGCTTGAAATCCTGCCGGAGTGAAGGCGCCTTTGACGACATACTTGCTGACTACGACTCCATTTGCGTCGGGAAACTCAACTGAGAAACTCGCGTCTGGGGCAGCGTGCGAAGCCTTATCGATGAGGGGGCGATAGTAGCGTTCGATGGTGCCGAACTTCCCCAGATAGCTGCGGGCGTGGGCCACGGCGGCATCGTCTTCTTTGGCGCCGACAGGATCGCCCGATTTCAGCTCGGAGGCGTAGTACTGGAACTGACGCTGCGCGAGCTCGGCGCGGTCCTGATCAACCTTGTGGGCCTCTTTCCATCGGCGAGCCATGAGTTCCCCGGGAATATCCTTTGTGCTCTTGTCGTAGAACTGCGCGGTGATGAGATGTGCCTTGAGCTCGTCATACGTGGTCGCGTAAACATCGTTAGGGCCAGGTTGGTCTGGCAACTGGCGAAGGTCGCCAAGAATTATGCTTTGTGCATCCTCGAAGAGTTGTTGCTTGAAGGCGCTGAAATAGACCCTCCTCGCGTCGGGGCGAATCTTGTCTCCCACGTAGAGGAACCAGCGCAAGCGCAGCGGCACACCCTCGCTGTCGTAAGCGGCGAGCGTCTTCAATTCTTCGCGAAGTTTGTCCAATTTTTGAAGGTCACCGACGGAAGGTAGCTGCTGCGCACTGAGCTGAACCGTTTTGACCTGAGCTGCCGCCGCTCGCACGTTGTTCTCCAGCTCGCGATTTCCAACATACGAGACCAGGAAGCCCACAGTCGCTATCAGGCTGAGTGCTGTGATTGCTATGAGGGCGATGCGGCGAATCAGGTTTACGCTGGAGCTCACACCGCTGGCGGCAAGCGCTACCTTGTCCTTAACGATCACGTCGTTGAAAAGCCGGGTGAGGAAGGTCCACTGAGGTACTTTGCGACGTCCCGCGGGACGCGCAGGCGCTGCAGTCGGCTGCACCGGAAGCGAATTG
Source organism: uncultured Acidobacteriaceae bacterium (assembly GCA_963782505.1). Taxonomy (GTDB): domain Bacteria; phylum Acidobacteriota; class Terriglobia; order Terriglobales; family Acidobacteriaceae; genus CAVVDY01. The sequence continues at coordinate 260,514 of CAWAKG010000017.1, forward strand.
AACACTTGCGTCGCTGCGCCGTCAAAACGGGCATCCGGAGCGCTGAGTTGCGGGGCAGCAGACACCCCGTCCTCCACATAGACCGGACGTACTCCCGAAAAGTAAAAGCCACGCAGAAATGGATTGACGATAAGCCGGCTGGGCCTGGCCAACTCGACTAAGAAGTGCACCAGAAGGGTTCGAAGTTTTCTAAGCTCACGGGGAAATTCGTAAATGGACGCCAGGCAATCGCTGTCGCTTTCTCGCGCCAACAATTCGAGGCGCCTATCGGCCAACGAGAAAAACAACTCGTCGAATGCGTTCGTCAGCCGTTTGGTCTCCTCCTCTGAGTAGACCCCGCTTGCCAGCGACCGCATGGGCAGCGTCACGCCGAGAATTTGAGATGCTTCATCAGGTGTCAGAACGCGCGCAAACTCGGTAAAACCCCGGAGGCGATCGAGCTTCGTGAACAAAACGTAGATGGGCAAGCTGATGCTCAGCGTCTGAGAAACCTCGTGCAGTCGGGCGCCGAGCTTGCGTGCGGTCGATATGATTGCTTCGCCGGCGCCCGTTTGCAAAAAGCTGGCGCAGTCAAAGCAAAGAACGGCCGCGCGAGGAGCCTGCTGCGACTTGCTGAGAGCACTCAAGGTCCGCCCTGGGCGCACTAATTGCACCAGGCGTTGCCAGCGTGCCGGCTGTTGTAACAAGTTGCCGGCCGGATCGACCAGAATGGCATGCTGGCTGTACCAGATATTGGCCAATCGGGTCGCGAGGACGTTGTTGTCCTGATAGACCTGACCTGCCAACAGCTCTGGGTCTAGTCCGGAGTGGACGATGACATTGGTCTTGGCCGATCCCGGCTCTCCTACAATAAACAGCAACGGGAGATTGCGCAGGGTAGCTCCGCGTCCCAAAGTGGATTTCCTCAGAGCCCCTAGAGCTTCGTGTACCAGAAGGTTGACATCGTCGCTACCAGCACCCGGCGCCGCCTCCCGGTCGCTTTCCTGAGAGCGTTTCGCTCTGCGGTAAAACCAGAGAAAGCTTGCGGCTGCGACAATGCCGATTAGGCCGAGGCCACCTCGAAGAATCCACAGATCCGGGGCTTGCAGGTGTAACCAGGAACCCAGAAACCACACCAACACCAGGTACAGGACCAACAAGATGCCGGTAACCAGGTACACGACCATAGAGCCCCCTAGTTTGCCACCCATTGTCCCAGCAATGTGGAGAGTGCCGCGGCGCCGGTGCTGAGAAGCAGCTTGAACACTATGAAAAGGGCGACGGCAAGCGAGCAGGTGGTGGCAGCAATGACTTTAAGCGGTCGTAGCCAACGATCCTTTTGTGTCAAGCGGACGGCGTCCGATGGTATGTCGCCACGGGGGGACAGCGCCATCGTGCCACGTACACGCCGAATTTTCTCCTCGGCTTGTCTAGTCAGGGAGCGCAGCTCTCCCTCGCTGGCATACTGTCCCTTGAATCCAAGAAGCAGGCACAGACAGTACACCTCCAGCAAGTCAGCGGTTTGGGAGGAGTCGCTACGCTTGAGGATCTTGTGGAGCTCCTGAAAAAAGATCTCTCCGGCAAGTTGGTGGTTGTACAGCTCGGCTTGGAGTGGCTTGCGTGCCCAGTCTGAGAAGACGGGACTCTTGCAACTCAGCACCGACTCGTCGAGAAAGGCGACCACCGCAAACTTGGCGAGCTGAATGTCTGCAGGATTGCAGCCGCGGGTGGCAGCTTCGTGCTCCGCCATTGCCAGCGTTTGTTTCACATGGGCGCGGAAGGAGTCCGCGCTGGAGACTGCCTGCCGGTTGTAGCGCAGTCTCACAATGGCGGTGAATGCTTCTTGAAACCCTACCGCTAGCCTCCAGCTTGGGCGATCCAGAGCGGAACTGGAGCTGCGGTAACTGCCGAGCGGCGATACGGTGGATGACATTAAGGTTAGGCCTCCAGCAGCACGATCAATTCGACTTCCGGCGACGGTAGCTCTCCTGGAACGTACAGCCCTACGCCACGTGTCGCTACGATCGATTCCCAGCAAGGCCCGTTGCGACTGATCGAAAAATACTGATGATCGGCGCGAGCCGAAATGGCGGACGGCGGTATTTGGAGGTGTGTAAGTGTGAGCCCGGGCAGGGCCCGTTCCACTAACTTCGACACAAACTTAGCTGAGCACACTTTCACAAGTTGTGTGGTTCTTTCGATCAGATCTGCCTCGCCGATGGGCGAATAGATCGACAGAATCCACCTGGACCGGCCCAGACACCGCTCGTCTTTGACTTCGCCCATGAAAAAGTACCGGTTCAGCGGCTTTAGTGGAATCAGAATGCCTTGAGTCGGAACATTGAGTTCCAGAAGACGACGAATATGTTGGTCAAGGAGGCAGAAACAGCCGCCAGGATCCATGTGGTCGTACTTTGGAAGTGAACGCGGATGAACGTCCACATCAAAGGTGCACAACGCTCCTGCCAGTCTCGACATCGCACAGAAAAGTTCTTCTGGGTGCCCGTGCTTCGACAGGAGAAGATGGCGAAGCTCCGCCAGGGCCGAATTCACCGCGTGCAGGAACCAGAACTGTGACACGTCCCTTTCCGACATGCTTCGCCCGAATCTTCCTGACTGCACTTTTTCCTGCGCGACCGCTGCGCTCTTTTCTTCGAGAATCTCCACCAGGCGCTTGAGCAACCCGAGCATAGAGTCGTTTACGTCCAAGTGGACAGACGGCGCCATGAAGGAACTGTCAGCGCTGAAACGGCCGGCGCCATCGCGAACCACTCTTATCGCCGGAAGAACCATCAAGCCGGATTCGACTTCGTCTTGCATCAGCAGTCGCATGTTCTTGAATCCGATACGAACCTCTTTGTCATCGAGTCCAGTATTTTCGTCGGGGAAGACTCTAAGCAGTCCGGTATAACGGCCGGACGCGGGTGCTCCGTTTTCGATGGTACAGTTGCCGCCATTGGAGGCGAGCTTGGGCACACATAAGCAAACGGTGACCGACTCAGCATTGGGCGGAAACCCGCTCGCGAACTCCAAAGATGCCGGTTGGGGATCCGAGACGGGTATGTCAAAGGGCAGACCGTCCTCGAAAATACCGCGAGCGGACAGGAGTGCCACCGTTCCGGATCGGAGAGCGTCGGCGTCTACCTGCAGATCGGCAAAGCCGGACGTGTGCCGCCACAGACTGGCGGTCGCGAAGTGCATCGAATCCTCAAAGTAGCGATTTTGCGCCTGGAAGTGGTGGGGAGCCAAGTACATACCTTCCGACCAGACCACCTTGGAGAGCAATTTCATGTATGCGAGCCTTAGGGAACCTGACGCCGTTATTCTCTCTCTATAACGCCCCACTGAGAACAAGAATTCGCCCGTACCAGAATACAACCGATGAGGGACGAACCGTTGTTGTTTGTGGTCGGTCAGTGATGATTGCCAGACAGCAGTCTGGTCGGGGAGCGATATCGTCAGGACGGGCTTGGGGTAGGGCTTGGTGTTCGGCCGTATCTCCTGATGCTCTCATTTGTTGCTGAAGTGATGTATCTGCGCGACAATCAATATGGGGACGTTCCGAAGGTCATGAAATTCGGATCAAGGTACGAAATCTTGCGTGCGCTGACACGGGGCGACGTCGAGACTTTCGCAGTTCGCGACCGGGCTACGGGCGAAAAGGCTCTGGCCCACATCTTCGAGTGCCCGGAAGCTCCCTTGGATCAACCTACCGTCCAGTGGGTACTCACCTCCTTCAGCCAATTGGCTCCCGAGACTCCTGGCCCGGTGGCTGATGTGGGCAGGTACGACGTTGCGAGTTTCGCCTACATTGTGTCTCGCTGGTCTGCGGACGAAGCCGTTGATAGGTGGATTCAGCAATATCGAGACAGGGGCGACGCCTATGAGACAAAGGTCGGATCGGCCTTATCCCACAGCTGTCCCAAGGAAGAGTCACCCGCACCACCGCTCAGTCTGACGCCGGAGCAACCGAAAGTGGCTGACAATTCCCACTTAGCAGGATCAAAGACTGAAGTCACGCCGCGTGAGCCGGGCGAATTCACTCGGCAGTTCTTTAGCGGCATTGCCTTTCCCGGCGAGCGCGTTTTCGCAGAAAACAAGGCATCGACTGAGGAACGGGGCGGTCGTCAAGACGATCAAACCATCTGTTCCGGCGAGGGCCAGTCGGTGCCTGACATTCGCCAAGAGTTCACCGGAGCAGCGGCGCCGCTTGCCGTAACAGGGCCGGAAGAGTTCACCCGGCAATTTTTCCGTGAGATTAACCCTCCGCCCGAGTCTACCCGCGAAGCGTCTGTCGGTGTCCCAGCACAGCCCGACTCTACATCTGGACTTTGGAACCAGGTGCCGCTCCCGGGTAGCACAGCCACCGACGCGGGCCGTAAGAATCGGGCACCAGATTCGAGGTCGGGTCAATTCGCGGACGAATTTATGCGGGATTTCGGTCCAGTCACCTCACCTGCGGACCAGGACGCGATGCTTTCGCAGGAGCCAGCCAAACTCCCTACCGGAGAGTTCACCAGGCTTTTTCGTGTGCCGGTGCCGATGGAGGAAGCTAAGAGCACGACCTACGAGGGGCATCCATCAGAGCCGCGGAGCAGCCCAGGGGAGTTCACGGGTATATTTGGCCCTTCCTCTCCTGAGCCTCACGATGAAGTGCCTTCCCACCTTGTGGACAACATGCCCGAGGTGACGCCGACCAAGGGTTCGAGCACAGCCCCGTTCGGTTTCACCGATTTCCGCGAGCCCCTAAGTCGCGAAGAATCCTACACTGCCGGCCTAAGGGCTCCTCTTGGAAAGGTTGACGAAGGCGGTGCAACGCAAATATTTGCAGGGACGAGAGAGTACACTGGATCTCCTGACCCGATCCCATCTCACGAGCCTTTCGCCCCTGATCTTTCTTCTCACGACCGGATTCCAGACGCAGGCCGGTTCGATGTGGCCGATGGCGGCGCCACCGTTTTGTTCAATGCACCTGCGGAAGTGGCCTCGGGAGGAGAACCTGGGGTGCCTGCGGGCCCGAGTGATTACACCATGTTCATGAATCGGGAGACGATACCGGCACTGGCATCCGGTTCGGCCGAAGCCCCACCCGCGGCAGGTGCCCCGCCGGCAGGAGCACCTGCCGCCGCGACTGCTTTGCCCTTCGCCGCTCCTCCGGCGGTTCCGCCGGTCCAGTTTGCGGCGCCCAAAACTCCCACCTACCAGGCGCCGCCTGTACCGGTGGTCGCACCGCCGGCGGTCGCGGCGCCGCCGGTCCCTGCTCCAGCCGGGCAGCCGTCGGCGGGGCCGAAATCCTATTGGCCGCTGATCATCATTTTGAATGTCCTGTTTATTTTGGCGGTGCTTCTCATCCTGTACTTCGCTCTGAAGCACTAGCGCCTACTCTTTGCGCGGCATCACGATCAGCAGCTCCAGGTTAGGATTGGGCAGGTCGCTGGGGACGTAGGCAGCTAAGTTGCGCGACTTCTGAACTGACTCCCACGCCGCTCCCGATTGGTTCAGCGAGAAGTACTGATATTTCAGCTTCACCTTGATTTCGTTAGGCGGCTTCGGCACGTGCGTGAGCCGAATCCCGGGCAACGCCTGATTGATCAGGCGCTCAACCTGGCCGGCTGAGCCTACCTTCACAAGCTGGGGAACCTTCTGGATGATGGTCGCTTCTCCGGCGTCCGCACCGACGGCAAGGTACATCCGTGTCTGGGCGAAATACTTGTCCTGATCGATCGCCGTCGCGTAGACGGAGTTGCCGACCAGCTTCAGCGCCAGCGATACCACGTTCGTTGGTACGGCCTTCTCCAGCAGCAGGCGGAGGGCTTCCTCCAACTGAGTGAAAACCGGGCCAAGCGAATCGTGCACATACGTCGGCAGATCTTGCGGACGAAGCTTCTCGGAGAACGTAGTCAACGAACCGGCGAGCGAAACCATTGCTGAGAACAGCTCTTCCGGATGGCACTCCTTTTCTTCGTACAGGTGGCTGAACAGCGGATAGTGCGAATTCACCGTGTACAGCAACCAGAAATCCGCAATATCAGCCGCGGTGAAATCAGCCAGACTGAGATTTCGTTGCCGGCGCCCGCCGGCCAACTGGGTGCTCTTGGCCGACATTACCTCGAGCAACCCGCGCAAAATACCAACTAAATAGTCGCTGGCGCCGACGCTGATCAGAGGAGGAATGAACCTGGGATTCAGGCGGAACGTGCCGGCGGGTGTCCGTTCAATGTTCGCCATACGCAGTGTCGAGCAGCCTTCGCGTTTTTCGCTCTCCGCCAGTAACTGAAAATTCTTTCGTGCTACCTGAAGAGGCTTTTCCCCCATCCCGGTGTTATCGTCGCGGACCGTCATCGCCTCCGCGAGATACCGGCTCCCGCCGTTGGCGCTGCCCGCAACATTTGCGCCGCGAGGGCGGTAATCCGGAATCGCAAGGTAAACGTCCAACGACTGCGCTTCCGGATCGAAAATCCCTGCCAGGGCCCTCGAGGGCGGAGACGGATCGGCGTCGGGTATGTCGAACAGCAGCCCATCGGGAAATATGCCGGAGGCGCGCGAGATCAGCAGTTGCCCCTCAGCCAGAATCTCCCGGTCGATCAGTAGCTCCTTGAAGCCCCAGGGACAGAACTTCAGTGTATGCAGGCGAAACTGAAGGACGTCTTCGACGTATCGGTCCTGCACCTGCAGGTGCTGCGGCGTAAGGAAGGTTCCTTTGGTCCAGATGACAGGTTGCAATTGCTTCATGGGGCTGACCGATGCCAACAATAACAATTACAGATTACAGAAGCAATGCGATTTCACGAGAGCGGTGGCCATGCGGCGGTATCGCGAAACACAGGCTGTACTCACATCTCGTTGTACAGGGGTATGAGGCACTGATAGACCCCCGGGATCGGCATCCTTGGCTTATTCGTGGGTGCCGCGCTGTAACCGTAGTTCGCGCTATGTTGGGGCGCATTTTCGTGCTACTTTCTTGCGCATCATGTCCCACCTCGCCGCGGACAAAGAAGGCCTGAGCAGTAGCGTCTCCAACATGCACTGCTTCACCGCGGTGGAGTCGCTGCTCTGAGCCAGACTGCGCCCCGATATCTTAGGCGGATTGGCTCTGATCCCAGCTCATGACAGGTTAACCGACAGGGACGAGTAGGGCGGTACAACGACGTGTCAAAGAGCCATTCCATCCGGACCAATCTCGCCCATCGGCCTGTGAAGACACCATCCCCGTGCTACCTCGGCCGGAAGGTAGCAAACGTTTACTCGGCGAGTTTCGAAAGTACCTTTGCCTTCCTGGTATGCGGATGGCGAGATGCAATTCTCGAGCGACAACTAACCGACAGTGGTATCTTGTGCATCAGGGCTTGCATCGCAAGGCTTCTACGCGGGATATCCGCCAAGTGCGGCGGTTGTATCCCGGCTGATGGAAATAACAGATCTTAATACCCAGAACAAGTACCAGGAGTCGTCTTATGTCGACGGACGTGCTTCGGCCGAGGGATAAACGATACAAAGTTGTTGCGGGTGACTGCCTGTGGAAGATTGCTGCATGCGAATACGGAGATCCGCTGGTTTGGAACGAGATCAGCAGCGCAAACCGCTTGCCTAAATCTGACCTACTCCTGGTAGGCATGTGGCTCGACCTGCCTACGATCCACCGATCGCTGTCGCACGGCAAGTCTCACCGTCCCCCCACGAATAATGTCGAACGGCCCGAAGCGCTAGCAAAGAGTTTTCATCCGCGGACAGCTGCATCTTTGTCGGTTACGACAAAGGTTCCGAACGGGGGAGCACGAGTACCGCAGCCGACAGGCACGAGTGTGACACACCTTGCTTCGCGCGGCGACCCATTAGCTCGTGGCGGACGTCGCTCGGCAATTCCTGTTTTATACCCAGCCGTCAAATACACTCTGGACAACTTACCCCCGCTTGTAGTCACGACTCCGAACGCTGATTTCAAGTTACGATTCACGGGTGACGTCTCGCTCGAGAAGAAAGGCACGATGTCCGAAGTTGAGCTGGGCCATAGCGGGACGTTATCGGAGAAGTTGCAAACGGAATACAAGTCGAAGTTGACGGACCTGGCGGGGCAAATAAAGATCGGGTTCAGTCCTCAGACTAGAGAAGTGGAAGTGTCGTGCGGTTTTTCGGTTGCTGCAAAGGTCAACGGTGAGGTTTTTGCCACATCTCAATACGACTTTATTCCTCCTAATCGCCTGAAGTACTCGTACACACCAAAGCCAATTCAAGGCGAATCGGGCGGCACCGAATTCAAGGGCTCGGTCGGGTTTGAGCTGGAGGTGACGGTGAAGAAACCCGGTGATTCTCCTCCTCCTGCCGAACTGGTACCAGTTCCGGCGCATCCCGGAGTGCACACTTGGCAGTGGGTGGCAGCGGGCGCGCTGGTTGTTGTTGTCGGTGCGATTATCGTCGTCAACACCGCGAAGAACATCGCCACCCTTGGTTCCGGCGCCGTTGAGACCCCGCTTTCCTATGCGGCAGCAGGTGCGCTGTTCACAGAGGCGTCCTCTCTTATTCACTAAAATGAAAAACCGCGAGTTGGTCAATGCAAGCTTGGTTCTCGCGATCTTCGCGTTGCTCCTGACGGAGGCTTTTTTCTACTTCGCAACTGCCTACGCATTGGCATCCATCTTTCGTGGCGCACGGAACGTGGGACCATCCGATCCGCTACCTGGGTTCGTGTGGTGGCACGTGACTGCTGGTCTTGCACTGTTTGGCTTAGCCGTCGCTTACGTGTTCAATGTAATTCGCATCCGGCAGTGGTTCGTGCTATTGGCCTTGTTGTCTCTGGCCTACGGCATTGTGGGCTATCGCCAGAGTTCACAGGTTATGCTGTCGTGGTCCGGAATATTCCACGGAGACCTGGTTGCACTCGGGGCGGCGAGCGCTATGGTGTTTTGTGCTCTGGGCATCGCAGGAGTGCTGGAGTGGGTCGTGCGTGCGCCCAAGGATCCATCCGCAACCTGAATCAAGCGTCAGGTATCCGACGCTAATCGAGTTACAATCCTTCGCGGCCGTCAAACAACACGGGACCGGGGACGGCGGAAGCGCGGCGACGGCCGGGGCGCTCATGATCGAAGCGAGGATGAACGCCGCCGGGATGATAGTGAGAGAAGCAGAAAACGTCGTGCGGAAGGTTCTCGACTTGGGGCACCGCATACATCTGCAATCTACCCCTTCGGCTTTGGTATGGCGGCCGTCTGTGGCATGGGCACGGTCCGTTCGACAGTCTCTATGACCCCAGGCTCTTCGCTGGGTGATTCTGCCGGCAGCAGCGATATCTCCTTCCGATCGGCGCCGTGGCCCGTGTTCGTAAATTGCAACAGCTTATCCGGCTGCTCTGCTTCGACAACGTAATGTTTGATGTGCCCGAAGAACTGGTTCGACTGGTCAGCAGGACAGTTCCGCAGGAATGCGCGCAGTACTCGCGGATCGTAGAAGCGAAAGTAGACCTGTTTGCCGTCAGGGAGCTGCACGTCCAGGAAGCGCCGCACATGCTGCCGTATCTGCTGGAAATCATCTGAGCAGCACAGATAAACTCCCCAACTGTTGCCCCAACCTTCGAAGATCATCGAGGCAAGTAGCAGCGAATCCCTGTCCAGCCGGACAAGGTAGGGTGCAACCTGCGCCAGTTTCTCGCCCTCCGCACCCTCATACAAGGATTGGTATTCCTCTTTCGACTGCACGAGCAATTCATGGACACGGATGTCGCGCGCGCCATCCAAAATTGCATACAGTGGCTGATATTCGGTGCGCAGCAGAGTCAGCATGCGGAGTTGCGGCGTGGTATCGGTCGGCAGCGGCGGACCCGAGTCTGAGCCGCGCGCCGTGCCGATCAACATTCGTGCGCGAAAGACCGTATTGCCGGCGACGATCGTGTCGCCATCGCGCAAGATAGTTTCGTTGATTGGCTGGCCGTTGAGCAGCGTTCCGTTGGTGCTTTTCAGGTCGCGTAGCCGGCAGTCGTTCTCGTCCAGCGCCACCTCGAAATGCGTGCCCGACAGGTGGCCGTCATTGGGAAGCACGAAGTCGGACTTTGCGGTTCGGCCGACGCGCACCGATTGCCCGGGGTGCAGGCGGACGCCTTTCCCCTTCGAAGGTCCGGATTTCACTTCCAGCAGAAGGATCATGCCTACCCCACGGGCCGCACTGGCTTCTGTTTGCGCGTAGGCCCCCACTTGTTGCCCACGGCTATGTGACCTGGACATCGATGGACTGGCAACATTTACCTGAGCGCCAAGTCCAAGTCCGCCAAGCTGCATTCTAGGCCGGGACAGATGCCCGTTGCCAGACCTAAGTTGTCCGGACTTTCGGTTTCATTAGCAAGAGCGGCACACATTGCCAGTTGAGCTCCCAAAACGGTTCGAAGGATAGGGTGGTCAAGACAGGATCTTTACGAGAAAGCCAGGGCCCAACTCAAGTTTTCCTGCGCGGCAGCCGCTGAGTTTGGTGATGAGTTTCGCGATGAGAAAAGCAAGTTCGCTTTCTTGGTTGCTATATGTCTTGCTGTTCTTTGCCTTATCGCCCTTGTCGTTGGACAGGTAGTAGCCGGCAACACCGCCTCGGCCAACGTGGCAGCCAACTTGGCTCCTGCGTCAGGAGCCGATGCCTCCTCGGCGGCCCTCTTCTCTCCGTCGTTAGGGAGTACTACCGGAGTTGCCGATGCAGTGCAAGTCAAAGAAGCCGTCAACCGGTTCAGATACTTCTTCGAGCTTCAGCACGCCGACCAAAGATCCAAATCTGGCCCTCCATGAGCCCCAAAACCTATCGACAACTGAAGAATATGTTCAAGGTGCTGTCGCAGATCACGCTTCAGGAGAGCTGCCTCGGCGCGCCGATCGTCAGCGACTCCGCCGAGTGGACTCGCAGCGAACGATTCGGCTACGCATTCGACGGCAGACCCGGCTACACGCAAACCCACGCCCTCCAGTTCCATCTGAAGAAGGTGGAAGGGAAGTGGTATGTGGAGGGAAGGACAGTGGCAGGAAAGTAGGCGAAGAGCAAGAACGGAGATCGAAAGGATAGTGCGCCAGTACGCTTCCTGATTTGAAGGAGGGGTCGTAGCCAAAGCCGAGAAGCCGCATTCGAAACATTCGGCACGCGGATCGCGCCGGTCAATTCTACCGCTCTTAACTGTTTCTTGAGGCTTTCTCCTTTGATAGAGCTTTTATTCTCTGATACAGCGCGATAGAGGTCTGACTCAGCCGGCGTGCTTTTCGCGATGCAGGTCCGCAAGTGGTAAGGATGCTACCAAGCAAAGGGATAGTTCGATCAAAATCAACGCCGAACGTCATCGCGACGTTGATGAACTTGCAGATGTCACGCTTGTTTCTGAATTTATACAGCTCTGCTTTCTTGATCACCTCTGCTAGAGTGTTGCGAAGGGCCACGTCGCCCAACTGTGCATGCCGACTAGGGAAATAGGTCTTCACGTGTTTAACCATATCAGTCAGGTATTGTTCCCGCGCCGACGTCGTGAAAGCGTCCAGTTGCGCATGTCGAATCGTCAGTTGCATACGTTCCAGTCGCGTTGCGCTCCTCTCAGTTCGTCTCCATTTCCGATCGCAGACAATACTGCCGTCACGGTGAACCGGGCAGCACAGTCAAAGACTCAAAGTAGCAGTCGCAAGTCCGAGGATCTTTGCGCTCTCGTCCGGGGAAAGGCGAAGCAACCCCGCGCGCAATACAATGCACGAACAAAACGAGTTCAAAGCGTCCCGGCATTCATAGCGAAGGTGAGGGCCTACTACTGCCGTCCAAAAACCTGCCTCCGACAGGCAGTGAAGAAGGTGGGCTCTGGTTAGAACATCATGGAACAATCCTGTTCTTTCCTGCAGCCATAGCCCACGCAACATTCCGAGCATATACGTGCCCAGATAAGCCGCCGCCGCTGTTGGTGGAATGATTAGCAATGGCGTGCAGACCAAGAATCCAGGCGAGGAAATATCAACGTCCACTGGGGCGACTCCCACAAAAGCCCGAGCAGCTTCCTCACCCCACTCCGAAGCAATCAGTACAAGGTCGGCCGCAGGGGGTGCTGGGACGCCGGACCATGCGCTGCGGACAACGGCGACCATTGTGTCTATGTCCACCATTAAAAGTACCTCATTGTAGCTCTGGGTTTCATGGCGCGCAGAGTTTATTCCACTGTTCGTATAGGTTCTTTATCTGTTTATCCACATTCTGCAGCTCGCCCTCATGTCGTTGCTTACGCTGCGCTTCGGTCGTACCCTCGTTATACCAGTCGAACTTATCACACTCCGAATCGATGTAGTCCGTCCTCTGCTGATGTAGCTCCTTGGCTGTCTCGATCAGTTCGTCGAGCAGACCGCACAGGTCGAGTTTTTCTTGAGGGGTCATAGGCCGGTTATTTGCAAGGTCATCCAGGCCGGGTGCAACTTGGGAGGAAATAGACGCTACTTTTTGTTGCGTTTCCTTGTACTGCCCGTACATCGAGTTGCATTCCTTCCACAATTCCTGGTCTTCCGCCGAAAGGTTGTCAGGCATCACCGGTGGATTTGTTGACGGACTGCTCGCGCTGGATGAAGTACCGGAGGCCCCACATGTGGATGTACTGCAATCCTCGGGTTCATCAGGCTGTTGATCACTCGCAGAATCGGCGCCAACAGGATCATCGTCATCACTGGCGGCGACAGCCGCGATAATGAGGAGGGGGATAACGACCTCGGGTGCGAGCAACTCGCCGAGGCCCTCCAATACTTCACTCCCCTCCGCAAGTTCCCCGGCCTCCTCCCCGGTCTCAGCTCCCTCGGCGCCTTCGACATCGGAAGGATCGTCGTCGGGAACAGAGTTGTCGTTTGCGGGGGGCTGGTCGGAAGGTGCATTGTCGGGAACCGCGTTGTCGTTTGCGGGGGGCTGGTCGGAAGGCGCATTGTCGGGAACGGCGTTGTCGTTTGCTGGCTGGTCGGAGCACGCATTGTCGTTTGCGGGCTGATCCGAAGGCGTGTAGTCGCCGGGAGAGTCGCCAGAAGATGGGCTGGACTCGGGATCGGGCTGGGGCTGGGGTGGCGCTGCCATAGGGCGCTGTATTAGCCTCGCTCTTGTTTGGTGGGGCGATTGGGTACGGACGTGCTCCCCGCCTGCACCGCTCCCATAACCGGTTGACTCGCGGTCGGCGCCACGGCTTCGGCGTCAACTGGCGGCGCAAGCGAAAACTTTCTTCTACCTACCTTCTCATCTTTACTTGAAAAGCGGAGCAAAGTATCAGGCTTTTCGTCCTCCATCAGGTAATACTTAATAGGCCCGAAGAACTGGTTCGTCTCGTCGGCGGTGCAGGTGGGCAGAAAGACACGCAGCACGCGCGGATCATAGAAACGGAAGTAAACCTGTTTGCGCTCGGGCAGCTCGACCATCAAGAATTGCTTAAAATGATCACGGAGCACTTCCAGCGGTTGCGCACACGTCACGAACACTCCCCAGCTTTTGCCCCAGCCTTGCTCTACCAAAGTAGTTATGAATGGCGATTCAGCCGGAAGGCCCACCAAGTATGGCGCGAAGTGGGCAAGCTGTGCTCCCTCAGGTCCTTCAAACAGCGACTGATATTGCTCTTTGGACTCGAATAGCACCTTCAGCACGGAGGGCTCGCGAGCGGCGTCGAGTAGCGCATAGAGCGGCTGAAACTGGCTGTGCAGCATAGCAACGAGTTTTTCGTGCGCAGTAAGAGGACCAGACTCGGCGGCGGCTGGCGCTTCCGGAACCGGCTCAGGTTTGGCCGCGACGATCTCAACCAGAAAGCGAGTCTCGCCGGCGACAATGAGGTCTCCGTTGGCCAGATAGACAGCCGTGACCGTTCGGCCGTTGACCTTCGTGCCGTTGCGGCTCGAGAGATCGCGCAGCACCGCGCCCTTCTCGTCGCACTCCACCATGAAGTGCAGGCTCGACAGGTGCTTGTCGTCGGGCAGAGCGAAGTCGGCGATGTTCGTTCGACCCAAGCGCACGGGCTTGCCTGGTTCAATCCGGACACCCTGTCCCGCTTGCGCCCCGCTCTGGATTTGCAGCACGACTTGTGTGAAGTCCGTCGTAACCAGATCTCCCCTGCGTGACAACGCGAGGCGTTAGGCTGCCGGCGCTCCAGCGGCAGAACCTGCCGCCTCTGACAAGGCCTCTCAACCCGGACAAGGCTGGATGAACGGCGTAGCGCTCTGTGAACTTTGCGCAAGCGACTGAGCAGCAACCGACGCCGCACCACCCATCGCCTGGGCAAGCGCGACCATCGGCGCTATAGGCGTAACGATAACGGGGGAGCCCATCCCGACTTCGCCGATTATTACGGTCATCTCGCCCATGATGATGGGGTTGACAGGCCCAAGGGCCAGGCCAGGTTTTTCGACCACGATATCGCCTAGCCGGCAGGCCATCATGTTGTTGATGAGCACTGTTGGACTGCCCATCATCACCGAGCCGACGCCGTCTGCACCACTTATGCTGACCGCCGGGCATGCGTGCTGGTCAATCATGGCGCGCCAGGGCGGAAGGTCGCCGATAAGGACATTCACACTGCCCGGTCCGGGCGCGAGCGGTGTGCCGTGCGTGGTCGGGTCGGTTACGCGCGCTGCTGGAGGCATACGATTCGCTCTAACTCAACTTGCCAAACTTGCTGCCGTCATCGGCGGTATCGGGATCTTTTGGCGCATCAGGATCTTGCGGGTTAGCATCCCGGGCCGACCCCGCTGCTCCGCCGCTATTTATCAAAACCATAGTACCCTGAATGGTTACTCCTGCGGGCCCGATGTCCACGAAGCCACCAGGCCCTTTCAAGGAAAGTTGCATTCCCGCCTCGATAATGAGCGTCATGCCGGACTTGATGTGGATCGTCTGAACAACTTCTCTTACCCACTCTTGACCAATTTTCTCGTCCACTGAGTTACCGACCTGGAGCGACATGCTGCCACCCACTTTTTCCTTAACATCGCCGTTAACCGTTAACGAGCTATCGCCGTCAATGCCTTCCTTTTTGGCGCCCTTCACGTGGCCGTGTTTGTCCGCCTCCACCAATTCGTGCTGCTCATTGTGAACAATGAGATGCCGATCATTCTTGACATATTCGCGCGAATCGTTCTCAACGCGAAGGTCCATGTCCTTTTCGGCGTTGACAAAGATCTGCTCACCGCCTTTGTTGTCCTCAAACCGAATCTCATTGTAGTTGTCGGCTCCGCCTCCTTTGGAGCTGCGTGACTTAATAGTGCTGACCGTCTGGTGGTCGGGTAGAGTGTAGGGAACAATTTCTTCGGCATTGTAAACGCGGCCAGTAATGAGTGGCCGATCGGGATCCCCTTCCTCGAAGCTGACAATCACCTCCTGGCCAATGCGCGGGATCCATATGGATCCCCACTCTCCTCCAGCCCAAGGCTGAGAGGTACGAATCCAGCAGGAACTTTTCTCGTTTTTCTGTCCTAATCGGTCCCAGTAGAATTGCACGATCACGCGGCCGTACTTGTCGACCCAGATTTCTTCCCCCGGCTTGCCAACAACCAAGGCAGTTTGCGGTCCTTGAACGAAAGGCTTTGGGGTTAAACGGAGGGGGCGGTACGGAACTGACGAGGGAATGCAAGTAAAGTGATTGGAGTAAGACTCCACGCCCTGCCTCGTTGCCAAATATGTATCACCCGCCGAGGCGAAATGATGGACCTCGGTGAGAACATAATTAGCATTCTGGTCAGCTCGGTAGTGGTTTTGAAGGTCGAACGAATAGCCAGTCATAAACCCGCGGTAATTACTTGAGCCGGTTACTACCAGGCAGCTAGTTTCCTCCGTCTGCATACGGACCTTGGCCACTGTGTCGCCTTGGTCCTTGGTAGCGTACAAGCCGGGATAGTCAAACAGTTCTAGGCCATTGTTGGCAGATAGGCTCACAACTGTGGGCACGTTGGCGAGCAAGTTGGCCGAAGGAGTGGTGAAGTTATAGTCTGTCACAGTATACTTAGCTGTCTGCAGTTCCTCCTCGATATTCCAAGCACTCACAACTTCAGGATCGTTTAAGCCGCCGACTTCTGTGTTGTAACCAGCCGGAGAACCAGGGCAAGCAGGGAGCCTACTTGATTGATCCGCCAGCACTAAGGTGTGCTTTCCCTTCTTGGCATGGTCGAAGTAGTAGAAAATGCCATACTCCTCCATCAGTCGGGACACAAAATTGAAAGAAGTTTCACGGTATTGTACACAATACTCTAGCTTTGGATAGCTACCCTGCAGGCTAAGTCGGAAATCCTTAAACGGGAAAAGATTGAGCACTTGGCTGATGATGTCAGGTGCGGTCGCGTTTTGAAAGATCCGGCAATCGGCATTCCGGGTGAGGAACCAGAGCCATGGCACGATCTGGGCGCGATAATGCGTGAAGTAGCGCTCGTCTGCAGCACCCTGGGTGAATCGACTGATATAGCCATCGATGTAGCGGGGTTTGCCGTCCGGAAGCTGGATGGTGATGGACACCTTCTGGCCGACAACGTCCTTAAGGTTAATCGAGGGATTGTCATACGCCAGCAAATCCAGTTCATAGCTGAAAAGGCGCGACATTCCCTCGTGCCCCACAAGCTCTTGCAGGAGGAGCACATCCTTACCCAGGGGAGTTTCAATGGCTAGCAACCTATTGGCTTGCGAGTACGTTCCATCTGGCACGACTATCCTTCCTTACTCGCTGTGATTCTGTGCAGACTAGTGTTTGGCGTTCTACCGACGTGCGGCGCGCCACAACCTCCACAGCAATGACCACTATTGATAAACGAATGCTCCGTCGGCTCCGATGTCAACATGAATGCGCTCAATACGCTCGCCGACTGCCATCCGTCCCAGCAGCAGCCTCGAAATGTCGGGGAGCAGCGTATTAGTCAAGATGTTGTCTACATTTCGCGCTCCGCTCTCAACCTCTGTGCAACGATGCGCAACTTCGTCGACCAGGGCATTCTCGTACGTCAGGTGTATTTTATGATCTTCGTAAATGCGGCGCTGGATCTTGCCGAGCTTCAAGACGATGATGTGCTTCATATTTTCGTCACGAATCGGAAGGTAAGGAATAATGACTAGGCGGCCAAGGAACGCGGGCTTAAAGATCTTATTCAGTTCTGGCTTAAGCGCCTTCACGAGGCCCTCTGGACTGGGCATTGTCTCCCGGTCCGCGCAGAGCTTGGCTACGATGTCTGCGCCAGAGTTCGTGGTGAGGATGATGATGGTGTTCTTGAAGTCAATCTCGCGCCCTTCTCCGTCTTCCATCATGCCCTTATCGAACACTTGGTAAAAAACCTCCAGGACATCGGGGTGTGCCTTCTCGACCTCATCGAGCAGCACGACCGAATAGGGTCGTCGCCGCACCGCTTCTGTTAGCACGCCACCTTCACCGTAGCCGACATAGCCAGGAGGTGAGCCCTTGAGCGTTGACACTGTGTGCGCTTCCTGAAATTCCGACATGTTGATGGTGATCAGATTGCGTTCGCCTCCGTAAAAAAGGTCCGAGAGCGAGAGCGCGGTTTCGGTCTTGCCGACGCCGCTAGGCCCGACGAGCATAAATACGCCGATAGGCTTGTTCGGATCGTCAAGGCGCGCGCGCGCCGTAGAGATTCGCTGGCTTATAGTCTCCAACGCGTGCATTTGACCGATAACCCGCTGGCCCAGGAAGGACGGCAGTGAAAGGACGGTTGAAATCTCGTCCTTCAGCATTTTGCCCGCCGGGATTCCTGTCCAGGCCGATATGACCTCACCGATGATCTGCGCGTCTACGGCGACCCGGATCAT
This sequence comes from uncultured Acidobacteriaceae bacterium, assembly GCA_963782505.1. Taxonomy (GTDB): domain Bacteria; phylum Acidobacteriota; class Terriglobia; order Terriglobales; family Acidobacteriaceae; genus CAVVDY01. The sequence goes on from CAWAKG010000017.1 coordinate 278,238, forward strand.
CGGCGTCTCGCCTTGCAGGGCGGCTAGCTCCGTTTCCGTCTGGGCGAGCTGGTCGCGCGCTTCATCGAGGTCGATCGGTTTCGGTCCTTCGATTGCAAGAGATGTCGCGACTGCTGCTGTGCCCAGGGCCCCACCCACGGCGGCCGCGGCGCTGCTTACTGTGCTCGCGGTTGTGTCCGGGCCTGCTCCGCTCGACGTCGAGTTCCCATTTAAGATGCTTGGTACACCGGGGGACGTCATGACTGCCTCGAGCTTACCGCGGAGGTCGCGAATCCGCGTGACCAGTTCCCGTTCCTTATCGAAGCGCGTGCGCAGGCCAGCCAAACGCGACTCAATTTCTGCCTTTTTCTTGGCAATGTCCTCAAGCCTCTCCGCATGATCTACCCCGACGGCTGCTTCGCGCTGCAGGATGCGCTGCTGGACGGTGAGGTCGTCGATCTGACGGACGCAATCTTCGATGACTGGTGGGGTTGCACTTTGCCCGAGAGCCAACCGCGCGCAAGCCGTGTCCAACACACTGACGGCTTTATCGGGCAGCTGGCGTCCCGCCAAATAGCGGTGCGACAAATGAACGGCCGCGGTCAATCCTTCATCGAGAATGCGGACGTGGTGATGTTGTTCGAGGGACGGGACGATGCCGCGCATCATGGTCATGCACTGGGTTTCGATCGGCTCTTCAACCTTCACCACCTGGAACCGCCTTGCGAGCGCCGGATCTTTTTCGAAATACTTCTTATACTCAGACCAGGTTGTGGCAGCAATGGTTCGCAACTCCCCGCGCGCCAATGTCGGCTTCAATAGATTCGCAGCGTCGCCCTGACCAGCCTGCCCTCCGGCTCCGATCATGGTGTGAGCCTCGTCAATGAACAGAATGATAGGGACGGGAGAGGCTTTGACTTCCTCGATCAGGCCCTTTAGCCGATTCTCGAATTCACCCTTGATGCCGGCTCCGGCCTGCAGCAGAGCCAAGTCGAGGGTACGCACGGTTACGTTCCGAAGCGCCGGCGGCACATCACCCTCCGCAACACGCAAGGCGAAGCCTTCCACTACCGCCGTTTTGCCGACGCCAGCTTCGCCCGTCAGGATTGGATTATTCTGCCGCCGACGCATTAGAATGTCGATAATCTGGCGAATTTCGGAGTCACGCCCCAATACGGGATCAACTTTGCCGGCCTTAGCCTTTTCCGTGAGGTTAACGGTGTACTGATCTAGGTTCGGAGTCTTCCCCCCCAAGCGCGGTCCGGTTGAGTGGATACCAACCGCCACCCCGGCTTGGTCTTCCTCGCTGGAGCTTGCCAGAATCGAAGTGAGGTCTTTGCGAAGCGCTTCAGGCTGAACTTTCTGAAATTCCCGACTAATATCGCGCATCAGCCGCCGTAGCTCGTCGTTCGTCGTCAAGGCGAGGAGGGTGAAGCCAGATCGGACTTGTCCAGCTCCGAAATCGATAGAGCCCAGCATCCAAGCCTCAGTCAACATCTTGATCAGCGTCGGGCTCAGCGCAGGTGTGCGGGCGTTGCCAGTCTTCAACCGGTCGAGAGCTCGGGCAAGTTCACCGGAGAACTTTGAAGTGTCAACCTCGAAATGTTTCAGAATCACCGCGAAATCGTTGTTTGCTGAATCCAGGAGCTTTACGAGGTAGTGTTCGACCTCGATGTCGTAATGCGTGCGTGACAAGCATAGTCCAGCTGCCGATTCCAGCACGCCCCTAGTCGAGTGGTTGAGTTTGCCAATCAATGCCTTCAGATTCACGGTTGTCCACCTTCCGCAGTCTCCATCATCAGTGTCGTATCGTCCGGATCTCGTCCTAACGGCCGATTCCTCATCCACGACACCCAGCCCAGCCGTGGACCGGACATTTCCTCTGCTCCAAGCTCGCAAGCCGGAACTTGGTCACGTTTAAGGATCAGCTTAACTTCAAAATCCAGTTCCTGGTTCGAAAAGAACCGAATCCATGCCTGCAAGGGCTCCCACCGGGAGCCGCCGGGCAAGAAGCTCACATATTTTTCGAGATCAAGAGGCCCCAGGTTAATCCGCACTCTGGACTGCTGGTTCCAGACTGCGTCCCCGGCGACCGCTCCAAACCCCAGCTGGTCGCTTTGGCTGCGGCTCTCCGAGAGGCTGGACTGGGTATCCGGCTCCAAGCGGTACCAACCTCCCTCAAACTGCTTCACCTCCACCGGAAGCTCAAAATAATCTGCGAGGATCTGTCCTAGAGCCTGCGCTGAACGCGGCCGCTGCGCCAGCAGTCCGGAGTAATACACCAAGAGGTTGTCTGGGACGGCTAAACGGTCCTGCAAACAGTCGGTTCCCAATCCCACTAGACTAAGGAGGTCGCGAGACAAATTGTTTCGCTCGCCGCTCTCACCGGCGATTTCGAATCGGTACTTAGCCCAAGCTGCATAGAAAAGAGAGAGAATGCGGTGATTGAAGATGTCAAGAAAGTCGAGGAGCGAGGTATCCGAAGCTCGTAACCTCTCGATGATCAGCGAAGTGTACGGATTTGGGAGGGCGCCCTCGAAACCGGTGAGGCCCATGAAATTCACGGATACGCGCGGTGGCCCAGTCTCGGGCCACTGCATCGCCTGAATCTCGCTGGCTGGGAACGCCAGCGAGGTGTGAACGCCAAAGCGCGCTATCTCCTTGGCCGGATGCTCGAAAGCGCCCACCGGTTTCCGCTCAGGAAAGAACTTTTCAAGCAGGCATACAGCCTGAAAGAACTCGAAGCGGAACGGCTCGCGCCGGAGCTTCTCGCCCACTAGGGAGGCGGCTAAATTAGAATTGACTGTCCCGCTCTCGGGGGCCACTGTCCCAACGGCTCCTTTCGTTGGCGGCTTCGAGCCACCAGTTGACTGAAACTGTTTATAGACACATAAAGCCCAAGAAACTTTTCCAGCACGCTCGCAAACAGATAAGCGCCCCCGCCGCTGAACTGGTCCTCGTCGAATTCCATTTCCACCCGCGTGCCTCGCACAAAGCTAACTCCCTGTTCCGACGATCACCCGGTCAAAGCATCGCCGGCTATCCACCGTGGTGATTCCGCTAATCCTCTTCTTCACGTCGAGCGAGTTGGAAAAATCGTAGAGTTCGAGAATCTTCTGCAAGGCCTCCTTGCCGTTGTCAACCAAGGACAAATAATTCAGTGACAAGTGCGAAATCAGACACCAAAGAAGCTTGCCTTCCAACGGAGGCCTCAGGGTGCGGCTTGGATTGTGTACGGCCACAATTCGCTTGATCGCCGTTCCGCCTGCCATTTCGAAATCGCCGCTCTCGCTGCCGAACTGTAACCGATTGACCAAGTCGCGATTGGTGCAGGTACAACGCACGGTGACCGTGTCGTATTCGAGTTGCAGGGGGCGCGCCGAACGATCAACGAGGGACAGAAATACATCCGTCCCGTCATCATCTTTACGGGTAGACGGTAAGCGACTGGTGTACCAGTAGGCCGGACTGGAAGCTCCGACAGAGTGCCTTTGGGAATACAGTGGCTGATACGTGATGGTAGCGTGGGTTTCGGCGTCCGTGCTGACAACCTCATCCACGGAGTAGACTTCCATCATTTGCCGCCGCCGCGCATCGGGTACGATCGGGTACTGGTAACGAGTCTGGTCAACCAGGATTGGCTCCGCGGTCTGGGCGAACAGGTTGATGACAGGTGTACAGCCTAACCGCAGGGTTTTCGTGTCCACAGCGACTTCAAGACGGCGTTGGCGGCCGTCCTGTTCAAACGGAGCGATCAAGAATAGGATCTCAGCCTTCGATTTGAGACCTGCCTTCTTCAGTTCAGACAAGTGGTCAAGGCTCACGAAAAAAAACTTCTCCGGGAAGGCAAAATATTCCTGCAGCAAGCGATATCCGACAAACGAGCGCATGGGATACGGCAGGACATCCTCGTCTTCCCTGAAACCAATCGGACGCAGGCTTTGGAATGGCAGTTCATGCCCTTGATCCTTAGGGTTCGCAGGGTTGCGGACGACCACGCGAGTGCAGTCCTTGCACAAAAGTTCGTAAAGGGCATGGACGACCGCGCCCTCACCAGTCAGGTAAAAATTGAGGGTTTCTACATCGAACTTGTCAAAAGTGACATCGGGTAAGCATTCCAGCTCAATGCGCAGGCATGCAGCCTCTCTTGACCGCAGCGCCGGGTTCAAGCGATCCGGCGTTAGCCACTGTGCTTGCGAAATCTTCAAGGGCCATAATGTCGTGTCATAGGACGTCCGGAACTTGCACGGAGCCCCTTCGACCGGTCGCGAATAGAGCACGGTTCCTTTCGGAATCCGCAAACCGCTGGTGAGTTTTCCACGCTCCGGATCGGGGTGAAACTCGACCACGGATACGGATGGTATAGGACGCAGGTAATGGGGGTAGAGGACGTTTAGCAAAGCCTCGGTAATCTGCGGGAAACCGTCGTCGATGCGCAGATGAACCCGCGCCGCCAGCAAAGCAAAGGCCTCGATCACCCTCTCGACATGGGGATCCTCACAACGGTCTGCTTCCAGCTTCAGACGTGATGCGATCTTGGGGTGCCTGTCTGCGAACTCGGTCCCCATCTGCCGTAGGAAGGTGAGTTCGCTTTCATAATAGTTTCTAAGCTCATCCCGCACCGGCTTCTCCTTTAATCTCGTACGTCCCTTTGCCCAGTTCGAGCTCTGTGTCGAAGCGGATTGGCACCGGCGCCGGATCCATGCAAAGCAATCCTTCAATGACGAATCGGAGCGTTCGATACCCACCCTCAAACGGCTCCATTCTGACTTTGACCGCTTCAATCGGGTCTCGAAAACGGCAATGACCGCCTCCATCTCGCGCACCAGTTCGTTTTGGTCCTTGCCTGACAGAAGGGACTTGGAGGAGAGATCTGGGAACCCATAATGGTAGACCGAGCGAGCCGTCTGGCAGGCCGAGTCAGAGCCGGCTCGATGGTACGTCGTGTATTAAACAACCATTCGAGATCGTGCTTGACGTTGACCTTGAGTTCACGCACGGACTGCGAACGCGTCAAAGGCACCTCCGTGCTCTCTTTGGGCTGTTTATCGATCAGCCGATCAAGCACGGAGAGGGTAACGGGTCCGCCCGCATCACCTTTGGCCATGGTTTATTTCCCATCCCCCAGCGCCTGCGCAGGGTCTAGCCGGCAGATGCGCTCGAAGAGTTTTTGCTGTTGGGCCTTGTCAGACTGAATCCGCTGGCTCAACTTCATGATGGTGGCAAGCGCCCTGGCAACCACCACCGGATCCTCCCAGTCGTCAAGCTTATGAGTCTCGATCGCCGCGGCCAAGTCATCCAAAATCGGCTGCGCAATTGTGTTCTTATTGGTCGATCCGCACAGCTCCACCAATTGCATCTTGCGATGAAACCGCTCGCGCCCGGAGCGCTGACTGGCAATGTCTTTCTGCAGGATTTCGAAGGCTTTGCGCTCGTGGCCTTCGTGCAGGGCGTGCCAAGGCCAGCGCGTATGCGTCGGTGGTCTGTCCGGGCCATCTCGCCGCGAATCCTTCGCCAACTGCAGTGGCGCCATTGGAGACTTCATGGGGTATGGTCTGAGGTGGGTCGACCTGTTCCAAGCTCTTCAGCCAGGCCCGCGTAGCCGAGCTGACGGTGGGGGTATCGTCCATGAGTACCGCATCGAGCAATTGCGGCATATCCGATACAAGCGCTTTGAGTTCCGAGCGAATCGCCCGGGCGATCGCCTCATAATCGCTGCCCAATGCTTCGCAGGCCTCCACCACGAAGCGCTGTAAATCCAGCCAGGCTCGGCTACAGGGAAGCGCCATTGCAACTTCGGCATCTTCCAGCAAGTCCTTCCACTTCTTCTCGATCGCTAGGCGTTTGAGATGCTTGCGAAGCTCGACGGGTGGAGCTTCCAGGCGGGTTGGGTCAGATTGGTCAACCGCGGCGCGCAATTCGCCCCAGCGCAGCCCGCGCAGCATCAGGTAGGGCGCGGGACTGGTGGGCTCCCGCCTTCGCAGAAATGCCGCCGCCTCAGCGACCTTGCAGATGGCATCAAGGCGGTCGGGAGGTTCGGAAGAAGTCTCAACTGAGATCAGTACGCCGGTGCGAGTCGGTCCCTTCCGCTCAGAAACAGCCGCAGAGCCGGGAGTCGCCTCGGCACCCGCCTCTGGCGGGGCGTCCTCCACTGGATCAGGCTCGATCTCTCGCTTCTTCAGAAGAAATCCGTGGATCAGGCGGCGGGTCACCTCCAACGCTGACCTTAGCGGACTGAACGACGGCCCTTCCTCACCGAACTTCGAATCGCAAAATTCTTTTAGCTGAGCGACTAGCTGTAGACAACTGTCGAGGTCCTTCTCGGCTTGCGCGTAGAACTGCTTGGAAGTTTCTTCGAAGGCCTTGTCGAACATCTCAGCTGAGAGCTTGCCTTCCTTAAGCAGTCCGGCGCGCTTTTTCTTGGCCTCATCGGTCTTCGCCAGGTCTTCGTAACCTACTTCGCGAGACTGCTCGCAGTCTAGATACCCGTAACCTGTCTTCTCCACCACCGGGGCCAACTTGACCGGGATTTCTAGCTTCGTTCCAACAAACCCCAGCGGCGCCGCCCGGGGTTGTACTTCGCCGTCCTCGATTTCCGGGTAGATCGTATCCCAGAACTTTTCAACCAAGCCCAAACATAGCGATAGGCCGTCCAGCAAGCCGCCAAAGCCGTTTTGCTTTAGCAACGCCTCAGTTAGCCAGGCCGCAAGCTGCAAATCTTTAGTTCTTTTCGTGAGTTCTTTGGTAGTGAGCTTGATTACCGTTTGGGGGTCAGCCACTTTCCGGTCGCGTTCCGGCATCCCGGGCGGAGGTTGGATCTCTTCCCGCCGGGCTTCCTTGATCTCCTCGTAGACCGGATCGTACTTGAGATTGACGCCGCTCGGGTTTGGTCCGTCGATGGGACTTAGCAGATCGTCAGGAAAAGGCATGGCCGGTCACACGCCCACAGGGGCCGGGTTGAATTCCAGTGCACGCAGTTCGAGAAACGGAATCTCCTCCCCGTCAACCAACCACATTTTCTGGCCAAAAGGGACCTCATCATCGTATCCTTCGCGCAGCTCCCACACTGTTGCACGTCCCAGGCGGACGGCATCGTCCGGGTGCTGCCATGAGAACGGTGAAAGAACGGGAAGCAATACGTCGCGGAGTTCCGTTCCCTTGAATGACGAAGTCGTGTGGACCGTCGCTGGCGTCCACAGCAGGTCCCTCAGCCGCTTCGGCGGCAGGACATGAATGGAGGCGATGTGTTCGAACGGTAGCCACATATAATTACCCGCCGCAAACAGCTCAAGCCTCGCCCCGATTCTCGGGTCAGCATCGGAAAACGAATCAAAGGGCCTGCCGTCAAGTATGCCCGTACGCACCTGCTCAGGAAAGTCATCGTGCTTTGGATACTCGCCGCGCGTAAACAGCTCCTGCCGCTGCCGTTCCGCATAAAGTGCGCTCCTATATAGAAGAACTCCCAGTTCGCTCTGCGGTCCCGCTTGTCCCAATACCTCGAGTTGCTTGTCAGCCCTTTCGTATTCTCCAGCGAAGCACAGGAGCTCGAAGAGGAAAGTTCGCCGCCTTGAATCGGCCGGATTGTCGCGAACTCCAACATTCAAAGCCTCTAAGGCTTCTCTCAGGCGACCATCTCGCAAGTGCCCTTCGGCGTTCATGTACATTCCCGATCAAGAGAATTCTACTGAAACTCGAGTGCTAGCCTCAAGTTCCTGTCGTCCAAGAGTAAGGCTCGCAACCGGATCGTGTTAAATACCACTGAACGGCCCGGCTGCACTTTGCGGCTGCATCAAACCGACACTCGAAGATCCGCCAATACCAACAGTCAGGCCTGTATTGACAAACATTTGCACACCCGCCAGGTCCACCACTCCAAATACTTGTAGAATGTTAAGAGTGAACGGTCCACCGCCAACAGAAGTCCAATGGGCCGGCCCACAAAACGTGCCCACCGGCACGGGTTTAACAGTCAAGAACTCAGTAAAGGGTCCTGCCAGAGTCGCAGATAAGGGCGGTAATATCTTCGGAAGACCAGCACCCACGCCAGCCCCATAATAGGAAAATACTTGGGCCAGGTTATTCGTGGTGTCCCAAATTTGGAAAAAAAGGACATCCCCTGCGAGACCTTCTCCAGCTCCGCTAATACCGCCCAAGAATCTAATTTTGAAGTGAGTAGATGTAGGCGAACCGCTTGGTAGCGGCGGGACTGGAAGATCGGGGGGAATATCTAAGCGGTCAATCGGTTGAAACGGAAATCTTCTTGCAAGCTCCTGATCCATGGCCTTAATCGTCATCTTGCCGACTATGTTGTCAGCCTGGGTCTGATAACCAAAATTTATGATTCGCCGCTTGGCCTTAAATTTGAGTACTGCATTTGCAGTAGACGAGCCATACCTCCGCGCAGCGAGTTCAGTCGAAGAGATGTCGAGACCGTCCAACGCAGTAAGTGCCTGCTGGACCTTCAGAACGTGACCCCCAACATCATTCCACCCTTGCAAGATATGAGCATCATCTCTGACTGCACACGCTTCGAGCGCGGGATCGTCCTTGAAACCAAAAACGGTCGATTGCAGACTCATCCCGTTCTCCACAAACCCGCATAATCCCGACATCGATAACAACTTGCTAACATCTCGTTATGTCCGCAAAACCAGCAGCCCGTTGCTTCTGGTCTCGAAGGACGTGACGAGGGCAGCAGCCATAAGAAAACCTAGCGTTGCCGTCTCTACAGCGGGTGGGTAGAGACGGCAACACGGCGATCATGTAAGCAAGGTTCCTAGCGGCTTGTTACGAAGCTTTTTGCTGAGGAACGTTGTAAGTGGCATTACCAGCCTGCGTGACCTGGCCACTACTGGTGTCCTGGGTGTAGTAATCGAACTCAATCTGTGCATAAGCGACGCTCATGCTCGCCCCAGGGACGCCGTCCCCCGCTCCCCCGGTCGAATAACTTGTGATGAAGCAATTTGTCATTGTGATGATTACATACGTATAGGGTGTTCCAGCACCTCCGACTTTGACACCGGAGAATGTGGCCGTGCCTATATGTGTGCCCTGATAAAGGCACTTGAGGGCTTGGTAACTGGACGAATCCAAGTCGAATGAACAGCTGAAATCCGAACAAGAAGGCGTCCCAGCGGCTAAACCTCCACCGCCTACGTCTGCGGGGGAGGACGCGCCGAACGACCAACTGCTCAGCTCAATTTGTTGTTCAAAACCAGATGCCACCGATTCTCCGTTGACATTGTCTACTTTGAGAAAATAGTTTGCCATCGCGACTCCTCTTTCTACCTACTCCGCTTCAAGAACCCTTTGGGCTCTCGTTTGGCCTGCTCGCCGTAAACCGAATTATTTCCTAGCCGAAGCTGGCAGCTCTGCTACAAGCCGGAGAGATACGTTCAGTTCATCGAGCTGAAAGTGCGGTCTGAGGTAAGCAATCGCCCGATAAACGCCGGGCTTGCCCTTGACCTCCTCGACATCGACACGCGCCTCGCGCAAGGGAAACTTGGCCTTGGTCGCCTGACCTGCCTTGTCGTCCTGCGTCACATATTGACCAATCCAGCGATTCAAGAATCGCCAACAATCGTCCCGCGACATGAAAGCCCCGATCTTGTCGCGCATCATCGCCTTGAGGTAATGCGCAAAGCGACAGGTGGCCATCATATAAGGCAACTGAGCCGAGATGCGGGCGTTGGCGGTGGCAGAATCCAGGTCGTAAATCTTCGGCTTGTTGCAGGATTGAATGCTGAAGAATGCCGCCTTATCTGTGCCTTTGCAATGAACCAGCGGCACCAGTCCTTGGTCTGCCAGTTCTTTCTCCCGGCGGTCGGTAATGGCGATCTCGGTGGGACACTTGAGTGCCACGTCGCCTTTGTCAGTACGAAAAGTATGGGATGGAAGCCCGTCGACCAAACCTCCCCCCTCGACACCTCGGATGGCGACGCACCAACCGTACATCGCAAACGCCTGCGTCATTCGTGAAGCAAGTGCGTAAGCCGCGTTCCCCCACAGGTACTTGCTGTGATCGGTGCCATCCACGCCTTCTTCGTAATTAAATCCATCGACGGGTTTGGTATCCCGGCCATAGGGAAGGCGCATCAGAACGCGTGGGCACGTAAGAGAGACGTACTTGGAGTCTTCACTCTCTCGGAAGCCCTTCCACTTGGCGTATTCGGTGCTGTCGAAAATCTTGGCGATATCGCGAGGCTGGTCAAGGGCCGTAAAGCTCTCCATATTCAGTAATTCCGGAGAAGCCGCAGAAAGGAACGGCGCATGTGCTGCCGCGGCGACGTTGGAAACCTTTTCCAGCAGTTCCAAGTCCTCTGGATGCCTGCTGAATTCGTAGTCGCCAACCAGAGCGGCTATCGGCTCGCCACCAAAGACTCCGAATTCGTCCTCGTACACCTTCTTAAACAGCGCGCTTTGGTCGAACTCAGGTGCCCGTTGCAAATCCCGCAACAAGTCTTTCTTCGAGGCATTGAGGACTCGGATTTTCAGTTGAGTACCGGTTTCAGACTGGTCGAGTAAATACTTGAGACCTCGCCACGTGCCTTCCAACTTCTGAAAGCTGGGGTGGTGCATAACCTGGTTCAACTGAAGAGAAATGAGATGGTCAATTTGCGCCACGCGTGCAGTGATCATTAGGTCTGCATCGCGAGCGACTGTCATTGAGCCTTCAATCACTTGCGCCACGAACTCTTTTATGAGGCTTTTTCCCCGCTCGCGGGCACTCGTGTCGCTAAACCGTCCCTGCTCCAAAATCTCATCGAGAAGACTGGTTTCTGTGACCTGTGCTGCCTCTGCCGGAGCGGCGGCGGCAGGTTTTGCGTCAGCCATTGAGTTCCCCCTTTTCAGAAACCTCGGATTTCAGCTTGTCCAATTTCTCCGTTTTACTAACAGCGTCAAGCAATGCCTCATCCAGCTTGTCGTTGGTTTGCAGGGTGCCCTTCAAATCGTTCAGGCGTGTTCTCAGCTCCAACAATTCTCGGAGAGGCTTCACCTGCATAGCTACCTGCTCAGGTTCGAAGTCTTCGAGACTCTTGAAGTGCAAATCCACTTTGAGCAAACCAGCGTTGGAGTCTTCACTCAGCTTGTTTTCGACCGCGAATGAGAGGTGAGGTTGCATGCTCTCAAGCACTTGGTCAAAGTTATCCGGATTCACTTCGACAAACCGCCGCTCTTTGAGCTTGGGCAGCGGTTGTTCTGGTTGTCCGGTAAAGTCGCCGAGGACGCCAACAACAAAGGGCAGTTCCTTGAGTTCGATTGCATCGCCAATCTCAACGTCGTAAGTGATATGGACACGAGGCGAGCGCACACGGTCTAGTTTGTGCTGGGTACTTTGCTTTGCCATAAGGTGTGGCCTTCTTTCAGGAAATTCCTAACTAGCTCTCTTCTGTCCGCCCGATTGGCTGGCGCCCGGATCGATGGTTGCCGTGACCTACCGAAAACCTATTGAAAGCGACGCCTCAGACGAATCTTCTCTTCGCAGTGGTGACGCCCTTTCAGGCCCGGCTCACATGAGAGTGGCGGCAAACCTACCACACTTTCTTGACCTGCGTCAATCACATTGTGCTCTGGCAAGTCGGGTCCTCGCTGATTGCTCTTCCGTCCGCCAGGTCGGTCCCGAGTTCTTTCCACTCGCCGTTGGCTGGAAAGCTCGCCAGGCCAAACGCCGAGATGAACAAACACCTCAAAGCTCCGCCCCCGCAATTGTTCCAAGCACGATTATTGCCAGGCCCCAAGGCCGGGAGGCTCCTACGGCGCTTGGCAGGATGCTGCGACCGCAACGAAGGCCATAACATGGAACGCAACAGCTCGCTCTGCAACTGCAGGGAAAGAACTTATGTTATTCTCCGCGTGCGTGGGGGCGTAACGCTGCGGGGAAGCACTCCCGGCACGCTGCCGCCGGAGGAAGCTGCTTGGTATTGCGACTGTTGGAGGCGATACGCTCTATCTGACCATACAGTCGGCTATCCTTTCGGATAATGGGGGCTGGCTCCTTGGATAGTGGACATGCGGGTAAAAGGAACCCGACGCGTAGTGAGTCTCGGGCTGGGCACGGCTGCGAATGGCGCCCAAGTACACTTCAATACACGGGGAAAGAGCTCGTACTGGCACTTGCCGTCTTGCAAACCGAATGGTAGGTGGTATGCGTACGAGGATTTGGGATATCCCATGCTCGGTTACGACGGACTGAAACACAGACAGTATTGGAGGAAACATGCCAAGAAACTCCTGATTCGAGGCAGTAGTGGCGAAGGGGTTCGCCGGTTGCAGAAAAATCTGAACGCTGCCCTGGCAAATCGCCAGCTGATTGTAGACGGCAAGAACATTTTGCCACTAGCGACAGACGGCAAGTTTGGCAGGCTTACAGAAGCAGCGGTCCGGCAGTTGGTGGCCGAGAGTCATCCGACGTGGCGGTTCGGGGCGATGCTAGGTCGAATCGCGCTGCTACCAGTAACGGCGGGGGATAGCGGATCTCCAGTCGGCAGCGGAATCCGCCTATAAGCCGGATGGGGAAAGGAGGGTGTTAGCTCGATGTGTCCACTATGGTGCCGTTTCCTAGATCAACCAGGAAAGTCCGCACAAGGGCTTCTGCTTTTGATAACGGGTCATGGTATAAATGTGCGCATCCCTCGACGAGGTGACGAACTTCTGAGAAAGGACGAAGCAATGGCAGTGACAATCGATTTTCTTCGCGGACTCAACATGAGAGACGCTATTCAGGCATGCGATGGACTCGATCCCGCATCCCGAGGCGGGTTGATCAACGCTTGCAGTTCCAATGATCATCGTCCATTGTTCGCTTTGAGGGTTGCACAAGATCTGCTTATGCCAGACAACCTTTCGATCGGAATAAGCGGGCTGAGGTCGAATGCAAACGACGGGGACGGGCTTAAGGGCAACGGGTCGATTGGCGATTACGGAGAAGGTAGAAGTTACATCATGCAGAAGTGTGCAAAGACTCCTGGAAATCAGCGGGTGCTGGATGCCAAGAAAGGGTGTTGGAACCGTTGGTTCTATCCGGAATACAAGAATATCTCCAATGTCCGAGTGCGCCTCACGACGGTAGCCAGCGATCACGGATGGCTGAACTACAATCATCTCATGGAGATTAACCTTTTCAGTCTCAATGGCTTTTTCAACTGGGACGAGTCAACATCCTCTGCACACACTTATACGACTTGTGGACTCTTTGTAAGGGCGTGTCGAGCCGCAGCGCACGTTTTAGAGAAACAAGTCTGGCCGACTAACACCCCGTCAGGGACTGACGCCTGCATTGTCGGCCCGAGCGCGGCAGCCACGGTCCAGTACGATCAACGGGGCAACCGGGAACCCAAGAAGGGCGACTTTTTTCACGTTCACACACCGGGGCTCTGGGAGAAAAAGGGGAAAAATGACGACCATGTCGGCATCATCTTGAGCCATCAAGTGGGTCCTAACGGGAGTTGGATTTGGGACACGGCGGAAGGGGGACAGGGCGACGGCTACGAGACCAAGCTCTTTAGGAGAATCTTGGAATTTGCAAACGGCAAACATTGGCACGGTGACGTGAACACACGTCTCTCGACTCCGGACGATCCCACCCTCAGGAGGCCGTTGATCAAGTGGATTGATCTCGATTTTTTGGCAAAGATTGTGACAAATTGAACGTAGGCCTGCTTTTAGGCAAACGTACACAGCTCGCAAACCAAATCATCTAAAATTTACAATATCCTGCGATTCGACTCTTGCGCGAAATCTTCCATTGGTCGGGTTTGGACCCAGCGGCAGCAAGACGGCTGGGCAAGTGTACGCTGATTGTGTCGACTTGGTTTCCCCGATCCTCGATGCCCTTCCCTACTAATAATGCGAAGACACTCCGGCGACCGGGCCTAGGAGCATTATTTCACCTGTTTACCCTTGGATGCAGTTGCCCCGTGATCGGGAACCTTCGTCGAGAACTGAATAACGGTGCTCGCGTCTCCCGAAACTTGTTTTGCATCGACCATCAGGAACCCTGCGGTCCTTTGCTTTGCTTCTTCCAATTCAGCCTGTGTTGCCTTGGGAATCGGCAGCCGGATCCTAATTTGCGTCATCTGGCCTCTACAAACCTCAACTGCGTGCGAGAGGCCGATGGCGACAACAACCCGATCAGCCTCGGTGGAATAGAATGCGAAATTGCTGAGTAAATCATTACCGAAGTAATAGCTGCATTCCCCCACCTCAACCGGCTTGAACTCGAGCGCTTTCACCAAAGATTCTAGGGACGAGGCCATTGTGGCGTCGGAATTTTTCAGAGCACGTGCGACCAGTTCGTTAGACCGCAAGGCAGAGTTTATGTCCTTCTCGGAGAAAATACTGGATAGGGAAACGGGGGCAAGTTGATTCTTCTTGCTCTTTGACAAATCGATTGCCAAGAACCCCTTATGGGCTGTTGGGTGGGCACCTCCACAATCGCAGTAGTTGCCCTCTTCCAGACTCAAAAAAGGCCCGACTACAGAGAGGATGCGGTATGTTGTTTCACCCTCCAAGGAGCGGTCCGGAGTCTGCCGAACAAGCGCATCCCAATCTGCGCGGGCGATCGTTTTGAATGACAGCACGGGTTGAAGCTGTTGGTCGTCTCTGACGATTACAATGTTGTCGGAGGTCCATTTGATCAGGAAATGTCCAACTGTCGAACTCCAAATATCGCCCCTGGCACCAGAACCCCCCTCCGGAACACCCAAAACTAAAGCACCGCAAAATAGTGTTGCGGCGGCCACGCCGAGCCATTGTATGGTGAGGCGCCGTACAAGCATGCTGTGATCACCTCTTTGGAGATTCCGGATGCAAAACCCATCCCCCCATCTCGAAGTGCTAACACGCCCATAGCGACTCGCTCCCCCGCTATGGCATAAATCCTTGACGGACACGATTCGCTCTAATCGCTGTATACTGCGCCTGCAAATTGACATCATAGTTATTCTCACGATAAGTCGGACCATTATAACCAGCCGCGAAGGCTGCCCAATCGTGACGCCTGAGGGCGTCCACAAGATTATTTCTTACTACATATCCTATGAAAGCTCTCAAGTGCTGTCTTTCAGAGTCGAACATGTCCTGCACAAAGGTGCCAACGTCCGCCCAATCGACTGTGAAATTGAACCCCATGACTTGAAACCGACCCCAGGACGCAGACTTCCAAGCGTCTTCCACTCTTCTGTCCCCTCCAGGATTACGAAGAATCATGGCACCGCGCATCAGGCTCCACTCATTAGCCTGAGTGCCGTCGTGATATCGCTCGCCCGCGTCGCGCGTAGGTTGAGACAGGTGAGGATGAGTACGGCGATAAAGTCCTCCAGTGAAACGATCAAAAATGTGGAGCTCGTAACGAATGACCGGTAGGCCGCCGGCAAACCCACGCCCAGCCTCTACCGCGGTAACCGCCATGATGGCCGAAACCTCATGGTGAATCCGAGCCGCCGCAGCAACATAGTCTGGTTCTGCGAGCACAGCAGCGCCTGGGTGGGCTGCAGGCTCTCTTCCTGTCAAATCCCGGCCAAAAGAAAGACGACTGGGATTGGCCAGAAAATTCTGCGCGTCGCCAACCTGTCCAGTCGCCAACAAATCGCCCGGCGCTGCCGCTGGAAGCCGACGTTCATTGACAACGTTGTAAGCGTAGCCAATTCTGGGCATGTTGACATCGCCTTCATAACCTGCGCGTTGATTCCACAGATCGTTCATGTCCAGCGGATCCAGAGTCGCGAGCGCCCGTAACATCTCAAACATGTTCAGACCGTTCAGGTTTATGAAAGCAGCGCGCCAGTCTGGCGGACCGGAAAGAAGTCCCGACGAGTATCCGGAGGCTGTCAAGACGCTTTGAATGAACGACTCACACCCGGAACTCATTGGCATAAGAAACGCTCCCTCTCGCAAACAAGGACGGCTGGCCCACCCGGTCCGTTCACAACGTTCGGTAGCTCATAAACTGTGGGTACCTGCCCCACCCTTATCCCCCGATATCCCCGACGCTGGGACAGGGTGGGAGGCAGAGACCTACAAGTAGGGCGGGGCCGACTGCTTTCCCGCTTCTACGCTCGGGTCAGTGCCAGCGCCTGAGCGTCGGTAGGACCTGATTGATTTACCCGACTTCCGCTGGGCGAGGTGGATTTCGTACAAGCTCTACTAGTTCAGCCAGAATCCCGCACTAGTGGCCTGTCGCAGAGTAAACGTTAGTAAGAGTATTTGCGTCTAACTGTGCATGGCCAGTGATGTGGTACTTAGCCAAGAACAGCAGTCCGAACTGTCCAGCATTGCTCAGTCCCGTTCGTTACCTGCGGGATATGTCTTTCGTGCAAAGCTTATCCTGATGCTGGCCAAAGGCGCTTCCTTCGCCACCATCCAGCAGCGCCTGCAGACCACCGCGCCTACCATCCTGCGCTGGAAACAGCGCTTCCTGGCGGCTGGGCTCAATGGTCTCGACACCTACCATCCCGGACAATTGGCCACGGTGTTGACGCCCGCTCTCAAAGCCCGCATTCTCTCCGCCACCCGCAAGAAACCCGGTGATGGTTCTACCCATTGGAGTTGCCGCAAGCTGGCAGCCTACCTGGGCATCAGTAAAGATGCCGTACATCGCGTCTGGAAAGAAGCCGGACTCAAGCCTCACCAACTAACGCTATATCGCCAGCGACGATCCCGACTTCGAACGTAAGGCCGCCGACATCATCGGCCTGTATCTCAACCCGCCACAGCACGCGGCCGTCTTCTGCGTCGACGAGAAGACCGCCATTCAGGCGCTCGATCGACTTGACCCCGTACTGCCGCTCTCGCCGGGACGCGCCGAGCGGCATGGATTCGAGTACTACCGACACGGCACCCTCTCGTTGTACGCCGCCCTGGATACCGCCAGCGGACGAGTGCACGGCAAAACCGCCGCCCGCCACACCAGCCGGGAGTTCGTCGATTTCCTGCAGGAAGTGGTTGGCTTGTGTGGGCCGCGCCAGCAGATCCACATCATTCTCGACAACCTCTCGGCCCACAAAGCTCCAGCCGTTCGCCAGTTTCTCGAGCAGAATCCGCGGGTTCATTTCCACTTCACCCCCACCTACTCTTCCTGGCTCAACCAGGTCGAACTCTGGTTCGCCAAGATCGAGCGTGATGTCATCGCTCGTGGCGTCTTCCGCTCCGTCCCTGACTTGGCCCGCAAACTTCGCCGCTACATCAACGCCTATTCCGCCCATGCCAAGCCTATCCAGTGGAAGTACTCCGACCATTCACGTCGCATTCGTACTAACGATTTCTCTGCGACAGGCCACTAGTGCCTCAAAAATGAGCCCGCCGCATGGCCGTATCCCCGGTGACAGCCCCGTCGTTCCGCGGTGCTCATCTCCAGCTCGCGCAACTCTTCAGCCAGATATTCGCTGGCATGAGTGGCAACGACGGACATAATACTTCTCCTAGTGGTAATCGACAATCTCTAAGTCAACGGGAAACTCGCGATGGATCACTCGTGTGGACCCCATCGTTTCACGAACGCAAGCTTACCCGCTCCACCTTCCCGCCAACGCCCGCAACGGCTCGGCGATCGATTGAAATCTCACCAGCTGCACCGCATCTGTTCCCTTCAGCGAAGCTAAAGGCATTAAGCCGCACTCCAACATGCGCTCAGCCGCGCCTTCCGTCAGCAGGGCTTCAGCACATGGCTTCAGTTCACTTTCCCCGTCATGCTGGCGGACGTGCAGCGGCAAGCCAGTGATCTCGTTGTGGCTGCCGGGCCGCATCTCCCAGCAGTCCTTGCTGAACGACTGTGCCAGCAACAGGGCACACCCAAATGCAGGGTTGCCCCACAAATAATCGTCGTGCTGGGGCTCTCCCGGCATCTCTTCGAAATCGAACGACTCGATGGGGTCAGTTTCTCTGCCGTAGGGAAGCCGTAGCAGGAATCGCGGCAACGCCAAGCCGATCCACGCTGCCTCGGGTGATCGCCGCAGTTCGTCCCACGCGTGTGCAGCATCCGGCTCCATAGCCATCTTCCAGTCGCGCGGATGGGGAGTCTCCGCCAAAGATCTGCAGCCCAGGAGCCGGGGGCTTGCCGCGGCGATGAATGGTGTTCCCGCAGCCTGCGCAATGCCGCCAACGCGGCCGAGAACCTCTGCATCCTCACGCCTCGCGCCAAACCTATATTCGCCTACGAGTGCCGCCCACGGCTCCGCTCCCGGAGTACCCACAGTCTTCTCAACCAGCAAGCGGTAAGTCTGAGTCTTGCGAAGGTCGAGCGAAGACAGCAAGTCGCGACAGAGCTCCTCCTGCGTAACGTCGATGAGGTATAACTTGAGTTGCGTGTTGGTTTCCAGACGCCTCACCAGAAGGAATACAGCGCGCCATGCTGCTTCCAGCGCCTGAAACGCCGGAGCATGAAGCACGGCTCGCATTTGCGCGCTCAGGGCGCGATCAATCGTCTCAAGCGCAGCCGCTTGGCGATCGTCCAAGTCCGCCACAAGATGCGGCCTGGTAACGCGTTGCACGAACTGCAGCAATGGATCGGACCGGCTGGCACGGCGTACTTCTGCCGGCGCTTCCGATTCCTGCAGCACCTCGTCCAACAAACTGCCGGTATGGCCTTGTGTGATGGAGGCCACAACTGACTCGGCGGATGCCGGTGCATCGCCGCGCGGAGTTGCCGGCTGCGGTTTGGCGGTCAAACCTAACTCCTCGGCCGCAGCCGGAAAAGTGGCAGGGTCTCTGAGTCGCCGGCGAAGCTCGCGCAATGGGCGAAACAGGTCTACCCTCTCAAACAGCCGGTCCGGATGAAAATCCTCGAGTTCACGGAACTGCAGCACCAACGTTTCCGATCCTTCCATGGGGAGACGGACCGTGGGCTCTGTCCGCGACAACACTTGGTCAAAATTGTCACGGTCTACAAGAATCGTGCTGCGGCTTGCGATCGGACTTCGCTGCTCGCCGGCCTGATCCGAAGCGCTGAAATTACCTATCAACGCTATGCGAAAAGGCGCGTCTTCTTTCGGAATCCCGCGCTGGACCCCGAAACTCTCCGAAAGTTCGACTCTGCTGCGATCAAGGGGACGTGCCATGAGAGTGTCCTTATGCCCGCCTGGAAAAGCAGCGTTCGCTTGGGGAGGCAATTGACCGAAAAGGCCAAGGATTCGTGCAAGGCCACACTATGTCGGAAGTCGATAAAAGTCCACGGAAATCTGGAACCGAGCCAGAGCTATATCAATCGAGTATCTTGCCACGGTATGCCCTTCGTAGCACAATGAACGCCAGAAGCGCCCTGAACGGCAGCTTCTCGCTGTTCCGTTCTCGACTCTAAGAGTGACCTTTCCGGCCGCTGCCAAGTATGGGCGACGTCACAGTCGAGGCGGGGTTCGACTTTCTTGTCGAACGGTAAACTGCAGCAAGGACAAGTGATGCCGGTGGCCGACCGACCAGCCAAGATTGGCAAATACGAGATTACCGATGTCATCGGAGAAGGCGGCATGGGTGCTGTCTACAAGGCCACCGATCCTCGCATTGGCCGTACGGTCGCCATCAAGGTCATCAAAGGAGATTTTTCCGACAACCCCGAATTGTTGAAGCGCTTCTACCGCGAGGCGCAAGCCGTGGGGAACCTGCAACATCCGAATATCGTCGTAGTGTATGACTTGGGCGAGGAGCATGGTAACCCATACCTGGTGATGGAGTATCTGAACGGTATTCCCCTGGACAAGATCATCGCGCAAAGGCAGAGTGTGCCCTTGGTGCAGAAGTTGGGCATTGTCAGCGAGGTCTTGAGTGCCCTTCATTATGCCCATCAACACAACATCGTCCACCGCGACGTAAAGCCGGCCAACGTCATGGTGTTAAGGGATGGGCATGTAAAGCTGCTCGACTTTGGTATTGCCCGCGAAGGTGACTTGGGACAAACCAAGACCGGGCAGGTCATGGGCACCATGTGGTACATGTCTCCCGAGCAGTTGAATAGCGAACCAGTCGATGGGCGCAGTGACGTGTATTCCACCGGCATTCTGTTCTTCGAACTGCTGGCCTACACGCTGCCGTTTGATCCCCGCGACATGACTGGAATGATCGTGAAGCGTTTGCGTGGCGATGCTACCCCGCCACTCTCCAAGTATCTGGAATCGTATCCCCCGGAACTTGACGAAATCATCGCCCGCGCGCTGACGGTGGATCGCGAGCTACGATATGTCTCGGCCGAGGAATTCGCTTTCGAACTGTCGCGACTTCAGGAGCGTCTGAAGCGTGACATGGTGAGCCACCTCGTGGATGAGGCCCGGGCCTCGATTGCACAATCGGATCTGGACAAAGCCAAGGCACTGCTGTCGCGGGCCCTTCAGGTGGACACGCAAAACCCGACTGCGAAGCAACTGCTCTACGAGATACAGCAGACTCTCCAAAGGTCGGCTCGTAATGAGAAGGTGAAGCGATACCGGGATCAGGCGGCAAATGCCCTGGCCGAGAAACAACTGGAACATGCGGTAGCTTTCGTCAACGAAGCGATCAAGCTCGACTCCACCGATCCCGATCTGCTCGGCCTGAAAGAACAGATCGAGCAGGCCAAGTCCAGGGCCCAACAGGTCAAGAAACTACTGACTCTTGCCAGAGTCGCGCAGCAAACGGGCGAACTAGTGGTTGCCAGGAAAGCTGTGGATGATGCTCTTGCCCTGGATCCGCAGGACACCGATGCCAGGATGATGCAGTCGGTCGTCGCTCGACAATTTGTCGAATATGAGAAACGGCGCCAGATCCAGCAGTTCCTGGAATCGGCCCGCCGCGAGATCGTAGCGCGCCAGTTTACCGCTGCCCAGGAGAATGTTGCCAAGGCCAAGGCTATCGATCAGGCGTATCCGGAAATTCCCGGTTTGGAGAAGATGCTCAAGGCAGGGTTGGAACAGGAAGCCCGGCAACGTGAGCTGGCCCGACTCTGTATCCAAATCGAACAGGAGTTGAATGCCAACCGACCGAACTCCGCTCGGGACATTGCTGCCAATGCCATGCGGAAGTTCCCGGGCGAGCCCACCATCGTGCGGCTGAAGGCAGCCGCCGAAGCTGCTATTGAGAAGGAAGAGCGACGTGCTTATGTCGAGGAGCGAATTACGGCCGCCGCCCGGATGATCGAGGGAAACGAAGCTGAGCGGGCATTGCGTCTAATCAAAGATGCTGAACGGGACCATCCCACCGACCTGCGGCTTCGTGAATATCTGGATGTCGTGCGGCAGGCTGTCGCTCGCGAGAATGCGGCTCGTGAGAAGGCGCAACTGCTGCAACAGGCACGAAGCGCGATGCGAAACCGGAGCTTTGCGCAGGCTATCAGCGTGCTGGAAGGCGCTCTGGTTCAATTTTCCGAAGATGCTGAGATCAAGGACCTGCTGAAGGCTGCCCGCGACGAATTTAAACGGCTGGAGAAGAAAAAGCAGGTGGAGGATGTCAGCAAGCAGGCCCAGGACCTGCTTCAGTCACGCGCTCATACTGACGCTATTCGGCTGCTGGAACGTACTGCCGCTCAGGTTTCCGATCTGGAGCTCGCGAACCTACTGCAATATGCGCGGCAAGAGGCCGAAAAGTTTCGCGCTGAAGTGCAGCAAGCCGGCGAACAAGCTACCCAGCTGCTGAACCTCGGGCAGCATTCGGAGGCAGTCACTTTCCTTGAGGCGCAGGTCGACAAGTTCGGCAAGAATGCCGATTTCCGGTTGCTGCTGGAGCAAGCACGAAGACAGGCTGAGGAGACCCAGCGGGCAATAGCGAGATTACAGGCCAATCTGAAAGACGCGCGCGTTAATCTCCGGGCACAAGACATTCACGGCGCAGAGGCGCTGCTGCGCGTGTGCGAACTGGAAGCTCCCAACGATGCTGATGTTAAGTTGCTTGCCGTCGAGGTCGAGGAAGGAAAGAAAGCTGAAGAGCGCCGGCAAGCGGAGGCTGCCGAGCGCGCCGCACGCGAGCAACAAGAAACTGAGCGCCACTTGGCAGAGGAGGCACGCCGGGCGACGCAGCTAAGGCAGGAAGAGGAACGCCGCCAGAGCGAGGCAGCGGGACGGGAACTCCAGACACAAAGAGATGCCGCCGAGCGCAAGCTTCGGAAGCAGAGAGAGGTCGCTGGTCCGGCACCGTCGCTTGAAGGGGAAGCTACCGTGCTGGATGTCCCCGGCGCTCTGGGCACTTCGCCTGCGGCCGCAAGACCGCTGGAGGGAGCTCCTGTGGTTTCCTCGGCAACCCAGATGTTAGGAGCTGCCGCTGCGCCTGCGACGCCGAAGCCCGAGAAGCTTCCTGCGGGAAAGGAGCCTACGGAGGGCAAGGCGATTGAAGTTTCGCCTGCTGCTCCGCCCGTTGAGGTTGCTCACGACCGCATGGAGACCATCGTCGCAGAACCCAAGCTGGTTCCACCGCCGCCTCCTCCTGTCGCTTTCGAGCCCCCACAACCGGGCGTTCAGCCCCCGGGCAATAAGCGGCTGATGCTGTTTGCCGGAGGCGGATTGGGGCTGGTCCTGCTTACGGCGCTCATCTGGTGGGTCGTGCACATCGGCAAGCCTGAACTCGCGACCGTGAAGATTATCGGTGCGCCTCGGGGTGCGACGTACCAGATTGGAGATGTGAAAGGCGCGGTTGCCGCAGACGGTTCTACGCAGGTTTCGATACCTACCGGAGACTACAAGCTGGATGTGGATGCGCCTGGATACGATCACTACTCCAAGATGGTTACGGCACGTGCTGGTGAGAACGAGGTTCCTGTAAAGCTGGAAAAGACCGAGGAATCACACCCTATTCCTCCGGCTCCTGAATTGTCCGCCGAAGTGGCCGTTCAGGCTAACATACCGGGTTTTGATGTGTACGAAGGTAGCAATCTGTTAGGTAGAGCACATGGAAAATCTCTGCAAATATCGCTGAAGCAGGGTGATCACGAGGTGCGAATCGAGAAATCAGGCTACAAATCGTTCGAACAAGGGATCACCATTACGTCCACGAACAAACAAGCGATACGCGTTTCCTTGGTGGAAGACCTGACTGCCCCCAACAGGCCGGTGACGGACGCAATCTTGACGGTGCAAACGGTCGCTGGCGCACAGGTTCAGGCCGGGAGCCTATCTCAGACCGCCGATGGCAAAGGCGTGGCCCTTTTCAAGGTTCCTCTGGGGCCGGTTGACATCCACGTCAGCCTCGGCGGTTACAAACCGATGGACTTGAAAGAAAATGTCAATGCCGATCGAACCGTTCCAGCCAAGCTGGAGAAGAGCGTCGAGGCCAAAGTGGAGAAGCCCGTCGAAGGACCGCCTACGCCTTTACGATCTGCGTCGGTAGATCTTTTTATAGCGACGCCGTCATCGATCCAGGAAGGAGAGCCGATAACGCTCGCGTGGTCAACACAAAACGCTGAAAGTGTTTCCATTGATCCGGGCGGTCGTGTTGATAAGGTCGGGAAACGTGTTGTGCCGAACTTGAATCAGACCACCACATATGTGCTTACTGCGACGGGACCGGATGGAGGTTCAGTCAGAAAGGAGGCCACTGTCACGGTACAGCCGAAACCCGCAGAGGTTACTAAAGTAGCTACTAAAGAAAGCGAAAAATCGTCGGATCAAGACGGTATCAGGCAAGCTCATCAAAATTTCGAGGCGTGGTTAGCTCGTGGAGAGTGGTCTAAGTTGTCGTCGGTGCAGGGTACCGCTTCTTCCATTAAGCAGCTCGGCCCAGCCGGCTCGCTATCAGCAGACTGTGATCCGCCTAAAATTCATGGCGACCAGGCCAGCCAAACATGTAGGGAAAACCTGTCAATCCTCGGCAAAGGGCCCGTGGGGGGACACACCGGTACCTATACACTTCGAAAAGTAGGGGACACTTGGACCATTGTTGAGTGGCGGCACACAAAACCCTAGTTGTGACGTACATCACTGCGCTTAGCTCATAGGCAATTTCTTATTGACTCTGTGTTAGTACGGTGGTACCGTAACGGCCCACAGGATACTTGCCAGCAGTTAATTGCTCGTGAGGGCCTCTCCAAAGGCTCGCTGTGGAGGTCAAAGTGCTGCGCCACGGACGTTCTCCCTCAAGTACTGCCGTTCTCTTCATAATTATCAGTCTTCTAGTTTCCACGGGCTTCGTGAGAGAGGGACATGCTCAGGCCCTCCAAGCTCAGCCGACAAGAAGCTCGACGTCGGTAGCTACCTCCAGCTCGAGCCAGCAGCCGACTGCGATAGGCACCTTCATGGTGGCTCCGACGGTATCGCTCTCGGGACCCCCCTCAAGCGTGGCTGCGGCGGAGCTCAATGGCGATGGCATTTTGGATCTTGCCGTAGCAGATTCGACCAATGGCAAGGTCAACATCCTCTTAGGGATGGATAAGGGGAAGTTTGCAGCGCCTGTGGGCTATACCGTTGGCAAGCAGCCGGCTCTCGTTGCTATTGCTGATGTGAATGGCGATGCCAAGCCGGACCTGATCGTTTGCAATGAGGCCGATGGGACGGTCAGTGTGCTTCTCGGCAACGGAGATGGAAGCTTCTCGAAAGCTACCACTTATCCGGCTGTTACTGACCCGGCATACGTCGTCGTAGGCGACTTGAATGGCGACGGCAAGGGTGACTTGGCGGTGGCCGGCAAATCCAGTGGCATGATTGCCGTGTTACTGAACGACGGAGCGGGCAAATTCGGAAACCCGACGCTGTATAACCTGGGGCGGCCAGTGATCTCGCTGGCGGTAGGTGACTTCAGGGGTAACGGAAAGAAGGATTTGGCAGCGGCGGACGGCGACGGTTCGGTCGCGATTCTATTGGGAAACGGTGACGGAAGCTTCCGTGGTCCCTCACTGATTTCCGTCGGATCTGCCCCAATTTCCTCCATCATTGCAGCAGATTTCAACAGCGACCAAAAGATCGATCTGGCAGTCACGCAATCCGGGACAAAGCTGGTTAGCGTTCTGCTGGGTAACGGAGACGGCACCTTCCGGCTAAGCGGCCAGTATCCGGTGGGAACTAATCCCACTGTGGTAGCCAGTGCCGATGTTAATAGTGACAATATTCCTGACCTGATTACTGTTAACCAGTCGGCCAATTCCTTTAGCGTTCTTATAGGTGTCGGCGATGGAACGTTCAAACCCTCCATCGATTTCGTTGCCGGCAACTCTCCCCGCGCGCTTGCGCTGGGCGACTTTGATCGGGATGGATCGATCGATCTGGCGATTGCCAACTTTGCTGACAACACCATCAGTCTGGCATTTGGCAAGGGAGACGGCACGTTTAACGCCGCGCGGGCATACAGCGTCGACCTGGACCGCAAGTCGATAGCCGCCGGCGATCTGGATGGAGATGGCAAGCCGGACCTGGTCGTCACCAATTTCTGCGGCGCTGATGCTACCTGTACCAGTAACGGAACTGTCAGCGTTCTTCTTGGAGTGGGCGATGGAACATATAGGCTTGCCGGCAACTATCCTTTGGGAGCGGGCCCGCTTTCGGTGAGCCTGGCTGACGTAAATGGTGATCAGAAGCTCGACCTTCTAGCCGTCAATCGGGGTGACAAGAGCGTAAGTGTACTGCTCGGCAATGGCGACGGTACCTTCCAATCGGCTCTTACTTACCCAATTTCGAACAGCCCAGTGGCGCTCGCCACCGGCGACTTCAATAACGATCACAAGCTGGACCTCGCGGTCGTTGGAGATTGTGGTTCGGCAGCGTGCGCGCAGCCTGGGGAAGTGACTGTGCTGCTCGGCAATGGCGACGGAAGCTTTCAAGCGGCAGGTACGTATGCCGTCGGCTATTCACCCTCGGCTCTGGCCGTCGGCGATCTAAACGGGGACAACAATCTCGATATCGTGGTTGCTAACGCCTGCGGGCAAGACGGCTCCTGTCGGGCTGGCTCGGCTACCGTATTGTTAGGCGATGGGAAGGGCGTGTTCCATTCTGGTGGAGAATTGCCGTTGGGCAAGAGTCCCTCGGCGCTGACTCTGGGAGACTTGAACAACGACGGAGCTCTGGATGTTGTTTCCGCTTATCGCGCTGAAAACAAGATCGGCGTTTTGCTTGGAAACGGGGATGCCACCTTCAAGCCGCAGGTGTCTTACCCGGTTGGATCAGCTCCTTCAGCCGTGGTCGTTTCCGATTTCAACGGTGACGGCAAGCGAGACGTTGCGGTCGCTAACTTTAAAGACTCCAAGGTTAGTGTCCTGTTTGGCAACGGCGACGGAACGTTACAGCCGGCCGCAAACTACTCTGTGGGTGCCGGCCCCGAATCCCTGATTGCTGTTGATGCCAGTAGTACTGGCCACGCGGATCTGGTGTCGGCCAATGGCAATGGCGGGCTGTTGCCTAGAGGCAGCGACATCACGGTTTTGCGAAATCAGGAAATCCAAACGGGCTCCAACCCAACGACAACTATGATCACATGTACCGCAGGCAACTGTGGTAAATCCACTTACGGCGACCCCCTAACGTTTACGGCGGTAGTGACGGGTAGTCCGGCCTTCGGTCCGCCCACTGGGACGGTCGCCTTTACCGACAATGGCAAATCGATCGATCCCAAGTGCGACGCTGTAGGTCTGTTCGCAAAAGATAACCAGAGTTCGACCGCCGTCTGCACCACACAGCTACTGACAGCGACCCCAACCAAGCATACGAACATCGTGGCTACGTACTCCGGAGACATCAATTACGCCACCAGTTTCGGCACGGCGGCTGAACAGGACGTGGCAAAGGCCACGCCGACCTTCGAACACATTACGCAAATGCCGCCAGACAATCCATCAGGCTATGGCGACTTGCTTACGTTCCAGGTGGTGCTAGACGGCATTTCCGGCGCCGCGCCGCCGACAGGTAATGCTGTATTCATGGACGGCTTGAACACACTGTGTACCTCGCCGCTTGTATCCCAGGGAAGCAACGGTCAGGCAACTTGTGTAAATCCCGGTCCCGGCAACGTTCCTCCACCGCTAAATGTTCTCGGCTCTCCACACAACATAGTCGCAAGTTACAGCGACAACAACAACTACGGTCCGGCATCCAATTCCGGACCTTGGACGCAGGGGGTACTAAAAGCAACCCCTGTTCTCTTCAAAGGGATTCCACAACCGCTGCCCATCGATTACGGTACCCCCTCCATAAACCTCTACGGAACCGTCTACAGCAACAATCTTCAGAATTCGCCGGTGTATCCCCCGATGGGTGAGCCCATAGACATCACCATTAACCTGCCACCCTCGCAGTCCACGAAGATTAATAACAATGACGGTAGCTTTAGCATTGCCTTCGATACATCCAAGATTCCCGCCAGTCCCACGGCATACCCGATTATGTACAGTTACAACGGCGACAACAATTTCGACAGTGGTAGTGACCAAAGCACCACGTTGACTGTCAAACCGGCGACAACCTCGGTGACGTTGACCGTTGTGCCGCTCAATTCTTCGAGCTATTTGCAGGATGTTCAGTTCACAATAATCGTCAAGCCGGAGTTCACGGGCACTCCCACCGGGACGGTGACCGTCGTCAACCTAAATAACAGCAACAAGGTATGGTGTACGGCGACCTTACAGTCACTACTATTGGCCAAAGGTAATCTGGCGAAGAGCGCTCTCAAGGGGAAGAATGTCCTGCCGCAGGATGGCAGTATCGCAACCTGCGATCTGCAACAGGGCTTGCCTGTCGGGAACAATTATCTGCTTCAAGCGCAGTACCCGGGTGATGGTCAGAATTTCCTTGGCAACAATAGTGCGTCGCAGTCGTACACTGTAACCGCGGCAATGACCACGACCGTGCTTACCGGCACGCCGTCATCGCCGACGGAGTACTTACAGCCAGTAACGCTGACAGCAACCGTGACCGGTCAATTTGGCGGCACTCCTGGGGGAACCGTTGCCTTCAACGACACCATCGATGGGCCGCTGCCGTCTTGCAGCAAGGTGCCGTTGGTACCTCAACAGAGCGGCAGCACGGCCATGTGTGTGGCGTCGATGCTTTCCGTCACCGGGCCAAACAACCCAAAGCATCAAATTACGGCTACCTACAATGGCGACGATCCCCATAACGACTACAGTGGCAGCACCAGTAACCCACCTCTCCCATACGAAGTGGATGCCGCGGCCACGACTACCACGTTAACTGCCGTTCCCCCGTCGCCATCGAGCTATAACCAGGACATTCAATTCACGGCGACAGTGACCGGAATGTTCGGCGGCAATCCGACTGGCACGGTCACCTTTACATACGACAATAATTTGCCGCTTTGCCCCCCTAGCTCGGGCTTCCCGAAGGTTCCACATGGCAAAGTGAGTGACGTACTTGCGTCGGGGCAGAAAGCCAAGCAGGTCATGGATCTTACCGTTACTTGCGACGTACCGAATGGCTTGCCTGTCGCCGGCAGCCCCCACACAGTTCAAGCCCAATACAGTGGCGATCCCAACTTCCAAGCCGGTCCCCCGGCGACTCTGCCGTACACCGTAAACAAAGATACGACTACGACGGGTAACTTACAGTTCCAAAGGCAGAAATCGACCTATAACTCTCCAGTCACGTTGTCCGCGACGGTGACGGCGCAGTTCGGCGGCAAGCTTGCCGGTACTGTGGACTTCACGGACGACGGCAATGCGATACCGAATTGCACGGGCCTGGGCCTCGACAGCAACGGCAACGCAAGCTGCACTACCCAGTCCCTCTCCGGTGGCCTTCACACGATGATCTTCGCCCGTTACAACGGAGACGGGAATTCTCTGGGTAGTTCCGGTGGCCCCTTGACTCTAAAGGTCGATCCGGACAGCACGAGTACAGTCCTTGTCGCGAACCCTGGAAGCTCAACCTATGGTGAGTCGGTGACGTTCACTGCCACGGTAACTACCGGTAATGGCGAACTCCCGACAGGAACTGTAGAGTTCCTGGACGGCAGCTCGGATATTTTGAATTGCTCGGCAGTGCCATTCCAGAACAACACCAACACAGCAATGTGTACAACCTCCAGCCTTGCACCTGTGTCTCATCAAATCACGGCTAAGTACCCAGATACGCCGCCCAATTTCTTCGGCAGTAGCGGCATGATTGCCGCGTACCAGGTGAATCCTGCGACCACGAGCACCGCTCTCACGGCCGATCCTCCGCCGGGTTCCGTGTACTTGCAGCCCGTGACCCTCACAGCTACTGTCACTGTCACAAGTCAGGGCGGCGGCAATCCGACCGGAGCAGTTAACTTCGTGGACTCAGTTGACGGGGCGCTTTGCAGCAACATCCAGTTGGCACCACAGTCGGGCGGTGGCAGTGCGGCAATCTGTGTTGCCCGTTTTACGGTTAACAAGAACCATTTTATTACTGCGACCTTTCTAGGTAACTCCTTTTTTGGAGGGAGCGGGACGACCAGCAATGCGTATCCGGTGGGTCAGGCGGGATCGAAGGTCACCGTAGCTTCGGGAACGGCTCCATCCGACGTCAATCAACTCGTCCTGTTTACAGCGACGCCTACTGGAGACTTCGGAGGCTCGCCAAGCGGGAACGTGATGTTCACAAGTAGCGCGGGTCCGATTCCGGAGTGCTCGGCACCCCAGCCGCTGATGAACGGTTCGGCAAGCTGCAGTACCCGGAGCTTGCCGATCGGAACTCCCAGCGTGATAGCCACGTACTTGGGAGATGGAAACTTCCAGGCAAGCGCTCCTTTCTCGCTGCCACAGGAAGTTGAACAGAACGAAGACTGGCATAACTATCACCCCGAACCTGAACCCGTCTGTGTTCAATCAGCCGGTCACCTTCAGTATTGTGGTTGCGCCTCAATTCTCGATGCCCTTTAGCATCGGGGGAAGTGTCAGCTTGACTGTAGGTAGCGCTGCCGTACCCGACTGTCAGAACATCGCGGTAAAAGCGTCGTCAACGGGTATAGGTGAGGCCTCCTGTACGAGCGCCGGCATCCCGCCCGGAAGCCAGGTCGTAATTAACGGGCTTTACAGTGGCGATACTAATTTCATCTCGAATTCGACGAGTCTGCAGCAGACGGTTGGAGACTTCGCTATAACAGTCACCCCCTCGCAAAGTCAGATAACTCCGGTTACAGACAGCAATGGCAAGTATGTCGTCACTGTGTTGCAGGGCTACACA
Source organism: uncultured Acidobacteriaceae bacterium (assembly GCA_963782505.1). Lineage (GTDB taxonomy): Bacteria > Acidobacteriota > Terriglobia > Terriglobales > Acidobacteriaceae > CAVVDY01. The sequence goes on from CAWAKG010000017.1 coordinate 308,249, forward strand.
AACCAGACACAGCCGTCGTTCTCCTACATCACCAGCAATCCGCCAAACTTCAGTCAGATGATCGCAGTGAATGCTACTCCTGCTTTTGGTTACAGTGATTCCTTGAATCTGAGCTGTGTTGTAACGCTAGTTGGACAAAGCGGATCAAATCAAGTAAATCCGGTTTGTAGCTTGGCCGCGGGCCAGATTGGTCCCAGTGGGATGACCAACGTCACGATTGATGCGACCGACAAAGCCTCGGTCGGCATCTATATCGTAACGGTCACGGCTGTGGACGCCGCGGGAGTGGCGTTATCCCACAGTGACCAATTCACAGTGCTGATTGCCGGTGACACAGCCACCCAAAATGTCTCCGCCGGGACGCCTACATTAACGAATCTGAGCTTCGAAAGCGCTGCTGCAAGCAACGTGACGTTCAGTTGCGTATCCCCCCCGGCAGGAATCACCTGTGCGTTCAGTCCTTCACCTGCGAACTTAGACCAGACATCACCGCTCGCCGTAACGCTGACCATCACGGCGGCCAAAACGAGCGGCCGTCTACAGACGCCCGCGAAAATATTCGCGACTTTCTGGTTCGGCTTGCCGGCGTTAGTGTGGATCGGGCTGGTACCTTCTAGGAAGCAGTCGCTGAAGGCATTCCTGCGACTGCTCTTCACGCTGACGATTATCTTTATCCTGCTGCAAGCAATCGCTTGTGGTGGCAGTTCCTTTACTCGGCCCCCAGCACCCCAGACGCAGGTGGGGTCTTATAACCTGCTCGTCGAAGGTACGGATTCGACCACCAACCAGGTTGTAACATCGGCGACAGTTCCGATCGACGTAAGTGCTCAATAGTAAAGTGCGAGTGTAGGTACTCTGAAGCTGTCGCAAAAATGTTTAGTAGAGGAAAGAACATGAAACTCATTCTGCTGTTGATTGGCTTGTTGTCCATGGTGAGTGCTAGCCTGAGCGCCCAGGTCGTCCCTTGGAACTGTGCCAACCCCAGTAACAAAAACCTAATTTGTCTCTTTCCGGTGGCGACCCTCTCCACCATTCCAAACGTGCAGAACTCACCGGCTGCGGCAATCAACTCCACCTTCGCAACCCAGCTCAGCCAGGTACCAACGCCCAGCCCAGCATCCGGCATCGGATTTGTTGTGAACTCGAAGGGTCAGATTTCCGAATACGAGAACCTCGGACCGATCATGACCGATCGTGCGGAAACAATCGGCAAGCATAAACTATTTCTAGGTTTTTTCTATCAGCGGTACCGCTTTGATTCAATTGACGGAACTAATCTGAGTAACCTCAATTTGGTTCTTCAGGCTGGCACAGTGCAGACAGGTGGTACAACCTACATCGCTGAAAACTTGAATACGAATTTCAAATTGGATCAGTATGTCGGGGTGATTGCCTTCGGTATTACCAAGACGACCGATGTGTGGATGACGATCCCGATCAATCGGGTTGCTATCGGCGTATTTAGTGCTGGCACTCAATATTCTCCTTCTGGCGATGGGATCGTATCGCAATCGTTTCTAATCCGCCAGTATGTCAGTGGCACCTCTAGTGGGATTGGAGATGTCGTAGCAAATGTGAAGCATACATTCTATCCGTGGGGCGCGAAAGAAGAGGAGAGCAACTTTAAAATTGCTGGTGGCATGTTTATTCGGTTTCCTAGCGGAGATGCGCTGAGCTATTTGGGGTCGGGCGCATATGGCTTCAATCCGTATGCCATATTTTCTTATCAGTGGAAGGTCTCACCTCACGCAAGGGTCGGATATCTTTGGAACACGAAGACGGTGTTGATTCCAAATCCTGATGGCACCGGAAGCAATACACTACCTGGCGGATTTCAGTATGATTTCGGCGCCGACTGGAGCGTGATTAAGCAACTTACGATCACGGGCGATTTTTTCGGCAACCAATTCTTGAACAGTCCATACCTGACCCCGGGAACAGCCGAAATTCCGACAACGGTCCCAGTTACGGATCCCAACCACGGCTGCCCTCCCAATACCTGCGATCCAACCCAGAATCCGACAATACACAGTTATCAGTCGAATTTCTTTAGCATCGGCGGAAAGTACAGACCATTCGCGAATAAAAAGGATAAGGATGGAAAAGAAAGCTCAATCAGCAATCTGCTGATTTATGTTAACGCTCTCATTCCTCTCAACAACGTTGGCCTTAGAAGCAGCGTGGTTCCCATGGTCGGAATATCGTACAAGTTTCACATAGGCCCGAATCCGCCTCCGGGAGGCGCGGGAAACTAAGCCATAAGCTGTAAATTGCCGGACTCAATAAGGCAACACCGCCATCTGAGCTGTTGAAGCGCATGGCGACCGCGGCGCCCGGCTTACTCGTGGCTTGCCGCCACTTCTTCCCACGGATATCCTGCCGGATGCTCCTGCATCCAGCGCCAGGCGCTGCCAATCATCGACTCCAGATCGGCATACTGCGGAATCCGGCCTAATTCGCCGCGGATCTTTTGTGAGCTGGCAACCAGTACCGCGCGGTCTCTGGGACGCCGGGTGTGCCAATTTCAGTTTGTCTCAACAGAAGGGTTCACCCCAAAAAACTGTGCCCAATTTTGTGCCTACCTCCTGCCTAGCTTACGTGTTCCGAAGTGATACGGGCTTGGGCGAAACGTCGTCAAAACCCGCATGAATACAGCGTCGTGACACTTTGTGATACTTGTGCTACGTTGTTGATTTGGTGTGCGTGCAATCCTTACAAGCAGGAGGTCGCAGGTTCGAGTCCTGCACTGCCCACCATCCGGTCCCGGCCAAGAAATGAGCTCTCGTCGCACTCTTTATGTGTTTGGGCTTGCTGTAATCATCACGGGCCTGCTCTTCTGGTACGCCGCTTCGAACCGGCCCACAGCCATCCCCATCGGCAAGGTTGTCGAAATCAAGGCACCGCTGGGACTTCCTCCGGTTCCGATTCCCGACGACAATCCACCGACTGCGGCGACCATCGCGCTAGGGCGGCGCCTTTACTTTGAGACGGGGCTCTCCATCGACAACACGGTCTCCTGTGCCACGTGTCATATGCCGCCAATGGGCTTCGTTGACGGCACACGTGTGTCGACCGGAGTTGGCGGTAAGCTGGGAACCCGAAACGCCCCAACCGTTCTGAATTCGGCCTACTGGACTTCGGACTTCTGGGACGGACGCGCCGGCTCGCTGGAGAAGCAGACCGAGGGCCCGGTGACCAATCCGGTCGAGATGGCGCACACGCTAAGAGGAGTCGCGCAGCGGCTGTCGCGAGATCCCAGCTATGTTGCCGCGTTTCAGAAATCCTTCGGGCCCGGGCCCATCACCTACGCCAAGGTCGAGAAGTGCATCGCCTCTTTTGAGCGCACGATACTGAGTGGCAATTCTCCCTTCGATCGCTATTATTACGGCGGCGACAAGACCGCCATGACGGAGGCCCAGATTCGCGGCTTTGAAATTTTTCGCGATCCCAAAAAAGGAAATTGCGAGGTTTGCCACACTATTGGAGAGCACTACGCTCTTTTCACCGACAACAAGTTTCACAACATCGGCGTCGGGTTCGACAACGGCAAAACCAACGATCCGGGCAGGGCCACCGTCTCCGGGGACGTCCACGACACGGGCGCGTTTCGCACACCTACCTTGCGCAATGTCGCGCTCACCGCTCCCTACATGCACGACGGCAGCCTGAAAACGCTAAAAGATGTGATCGACTTCTACGTCGGCGGGGGAAACTCCAACCCTTACCTGGACAAGGACATGCACTCACTTGACTTCCTTACCGGACAAGAACGTCAGGACTTGATCGAGTTCATGAATGCGCTGACGGGCGACATGCCGGCCAACAGTGGCCCGCCGCCACACGCCAGGCAACAGGCGAAGTACTAAGAGAAAACAAGTAAGGGCGCGACCGAAGCCGCGCCCTCAGCGTCATGCCGCCGCCAATTACCTTGTGCGCGACATTTTGCTTTCGATACCCAACGTGCAATCGGGATTGATGTTCTGGATGTAGAGATTCGAGTTGTCGTCGCGGTAATCCTGGAATGCGATGACGGTATTCATGTTGGAGGAAATCGCCGTCCAGGGGCGTGACTTCTCGGCAAGTACGGAGCTGACCGGGAACTGGGCGCACTGGGTAGAGCCGTCGTTATTCAGCCGCACGCCCTGAATGGTGCCCGCTTGACTCAATTGCTCGTCAACCCAGAAAACGAAAGCGCCGTCGCCGATCTGTACTGTACGCTCGAAGATTTCAGAATCGTTCCCCTGCAAAGGAACGATGACCAGCCCGGTGTCGCCCCACTGCCGCGTTCCGGTGGAGTCGAACTTCTGGGCGTAGACACCGCTCATGCTCTGAAAGGAATCTTCTTCTTCATACGAGACGAAAATCTCCTGGGTCGAGGGCCGGTAAGCCACCGAGGGCGACACGCGAATCTGTGAGGCATTGGTTGATGCTACCACCCCGTTGTGCGGGAACACTTCCATCCCGGCGGAGTTGATGTGCTGCACATAGACCTGCAGCGAAGGAGTGCTGCTGTACCAGGAGAAGACCGCACCGCCGTTGCCGTCCGGAACGAAGCTGGGATAGTTGCCCAGTTGCAGTGAGCCGCCGTCCCACACGTGAACGTGCTTTGCGCCCCAAAGGAGCTGGCCTGTAGCCGAAATCTTGTTGGCGTAGAGATAGCGGTTGCTACGGAACCCCGTGTCACGGCTGAACGAGACGATCACCGATCCATTGTCGGAGGCGTGCAAATCCGACACCTGGTAGTCTGCCTTGTTCTCACTCAGAATAATGCCGTTGTTCTGCAGTGCGGTAGAAGCCCATTGAGGATTTCCATTGGCATCGAACTTCTGCAGCACGATGAACGAATAGGTTGGGCCGTAGGCGGTCCAGGCCACCACCACTCCGCCGTCGCTGGTGCCCGCCACCTTCGGCTGATGAGCGTTGGGAGCGCCGCTGGTGAGTTGGATCCCGTTCGGTCCCCAGAGCTGCTCGCCGCTGGGACTGACCTTGGTGACGGTTACCTGCTGGTTATCGCCTTCGCGGGTGTCGAGAAACGCCAGCAGCGCGTTGCCCTGGGTGTCAACGTCGAGCCCGTAGTCTTCCGTCGAACTGTTCGTCAGTTTAGCGATTTGAATACCATCGTGCACGAACTGCTCGTACCCGTTAAGGTCCAGGCGCTGAAGATACGTATCGTAGCCGTTCGGCGGCGGGTCGTTAGGATTGTTGTTGAACCAGCTAACAAAGAAGCCGTTGTCGGCCAGGGAAACAACCTTGGGCTGAACCTGATCGGCGTTAGGGATATCCGACAGGGCGAGGTTCTGGTTGGGATCGCTGGACCACTGGGCCCAGGCGGTGGACGTCAGGGCCAAGGCAATGACGATAGCGAAAAAGAACAGTTGCAAATGAAGTTTCATCTTGTCTCCTTGGGATTTGAGCCCAGGCTGCCGCGATTGGCTGGATTGCAGCATATCTTTGGGAAGCGATCAAACTCGTCCCACGGGGCGAACAAATTCAGCAGCTTGGATTCGGCGCAAACATATCATAGCGACTGCGTGACGCATAGAGTGGCAAAAAACAATCGCAGCTTTTTAAATATGCCCGCTGCGGAATCGCTGAGCCATAACAACCTCAGCTATGCTCGCCTGCCTTGACTCCGAAGACCGGCGCAACCGCTTCGGTGAAGCGCTTGGTCTAGCTAATGTCGGCGGGTGAGGCCGTGTTGTCGTTCTCCGGCGTCGCCAACCTGGGATCAGCGTCGGTCACGGGTGCGCCGTCACTGGACATGCCAATGTCCGATGCCGCGCGAGGTTGAAGGTCGGCTGAAGCCTCGAACAGCTCGGCCTGCGGGTCGCCGAGCTTTTCGAACTCCTCCATGCTGGGCAGCTCGCCGACATCGTTCAGGCCAAAGCGGAGCAAGAACTCTTTTGTCGTCTTGTAAAGGATCGGCCGCCCGATCACCTGCTTGCGGCCGGCAGTAGTAATGAGCTTGCGGTCGAGTAGTGTCGCTATGACCCCTGCGGAATCGACACCGCGGATTTCGCTGATCTCCGGCACAGTAACTGGCTGTTTATAGGCGATGACGGAGAGCGTCTCGAGCGCCTGCAACGACAAGCGCACTGGAGGCTTCAAACTCTTGGCGAAAGTCACGACCACGTCGTGGTGCTCAGGTTTAGTTCCCATACGATAGCCGCCGGCGATCTGCCGTATCTCCATACCACGATCGGCGGACGAGTACGCGGCAACCAGCTCGTCCAGCAACAGATTGATGCGGTCTTTCACCCGCCGGAGTTCTTCCTTGTCGGACTGCTTGCCGTCGGTCAGCGTGTCCGGGGCGGACTTGTCGCTCGGGGCCTCCGATTGCTCCGCTACCAGCACTTCTGGCGGCGCGGCATCCGTTGCCGGCGACTCCTCGACCGGCTCTAAGAGCTCAACCGTCTCCTCATCAAGCTCTTCCTCGGGCGAAGAAGGCTCCCTGACAACTTCGTTCAGCGCCAGCCGGGCCAGCTCCTCGGCCTGCAGCTCAGCCAGCACAGCGTCCTTGAGGAGACCTGCAAGTTGATTGAGAGTGACCGGTTCCTCGGCCGCGTAAATGATGGCTTCAAGTTTGGCTTTAACGCTCATTTCGGTAGTGTGGGGTTTCAGCCCCGTGTAAAGACCGTCTCCTCCGAAAATTGGGGCTTTAGCCCCAGTTTTTATGTGCCGTCCCTGAAGGGACTCGGATCAAAATTGGTTCTGAGCTACGCGGCGCTAAAGCGCCCCACTACCCAGCGCTGCACTGCGCTCTACCGCCAGTCGTCCTTGACCGGCGCGCTCTCGCCGATCAGGCTATCGAAGTTGGTGTGCTTCTTGAGCATGATCTCGCCGAAAACGTGGTCCTGCCGCGCCAGCACGGCCTGCAACCGGATCAACTCCAGGATGGCGAGAAACGCGCACACGAGCGCCGCCCTTGAGTTCAGGTTGCGCAGCAACTGTTTCAGGCGGACCGGCCTATCTTCCAGCGTCAGGCGGCGCCGAACATACTCGATCATCTGCGAAACCGTGACATTCTCTTCCGCTACGTCGAAGGTCGGGCGGCTCCTCGCACGGTCGAGGATCTTCTGAAATGTCTTTACCAGATCAACCACGTCGGCCGCGAGCTCCGGCTCGGTACCGTCAGCGTCGCGAAATTCCTTCAGCGCAGGATTCGACCAGACTGCTTCCTCGATCTGCTGTTTCTGCATCAGCATTTGCGCGGCGCTCTTGAAGCGTTCATGCTCAATCAGCCGGCTCACCAGCTCCATACGCGGGTCTTCCGCTTCCGCAGGCGCATCAGGATCGCGAGGCAGCAGCATCTTCGATTTGATGTGAATTAGCAGCGAGGCCGTGTAGATGAACTCGGCAGCGACATCCACGTCGAGCTGCTTCATGCCTTCGACATACTTCAGGTACTGCTCAGTGATCCTCGCGATCGGGATGTCATAAATGTCGATATCCTGCTTGCGAATCAGGTCGAGCAGCAGGTCGAGCGGGCCCTCATATACCTGGCCCACGAGGACCGAGAAAGGCGACTCGTCGTCCGTGCGCGGCATCGTTTTGGGCGCAGTCGGTGCGGAGGATGGCTGCACGTCAGGCATTGCTTGTCATCATCTCACAGCCAGGCAGAAGAAAGTGTTGATCAGGCTGGGTAGTGGAAGTGCACCAGGTGCTGCGAGGCGATGTTGAGGCCGTTGCGGGTGGCGGGCCGGAAATGCCAACGCCGCAATACGGCGAGCACCTTTTCGTCGACCCCGTAGCCGATGCCTTGGGTGAGCTTGAGATCGGCCACGTTGCCCTGCTCGTCGATGGTGACCTCGACGATGACATCGCCTTCTACCCCGGGCGGCAGGTCCGAGCGGGCGACCGGCGGGTCAGGAAAAACCTCGGGCAACGCCGGTATCACCACTGGCCCGGTGAACGGGGTCCCCGGAATGTGCACACCGTAGGGCGATCCGGCGCTCGCGGTGATATCCGGGGCATCCGCAGAGGTTTTGCTCGGCTCGTCTAATTTGCGCGCCACAGGCTTGGGCCGCGACACAAGGTCCGATTTAGTCTTGGTGACCTTCGCAATTTGAAGCGGCTCTGAGTCGCGGGCGCGTTCAGAGCCTAACGGAGCGAGATAAACAACGCTCCCGGAGGAATAGGGCGTCCCCAAGGCAACTTCATGGGGCACGAGCGAGGCCGGCGAATGTCGCAACGCGAGCAACAGAACCAGGCCGTGCGCCGCAAACGACAGTAGCAGCGCAGTGTTCCAGCTTCTACGAGATTCCGGCCTCAGCTCGTCAAACATGGCCTGCCTGGCATATGGGTTCGACTCTCGCGACGAATCAGGGTAAGCGCCAAACCTGTTAATCGCTCCTGCTCTTCGCCTGCATTAGCGGGGTCGACATCCGCCGCCTACCCCGACGAAACGCTACCCTGTTAATCGATTCCGATTGAGTCCAGAAGATCACAAATTTCGCTGGCTTCTACCCGCAGCCGCCTGCCCGCTTGCAGCATGTCGGGTATTTCGTCGAAGCCTTGCATCAGACGCAGCTTTACCGCAGCGTAGCACTCGGGATCGCTGAGCTTGCGTCCCCGCGCGGCCGACCAAGCCTCGGTGGCAGGCGGACCGAGAAACACACTCACAGCGAATGTAGTCTTGCGGTCGGAGGTCACGTCGAATACGTACTCCATCGCCGGCGACTCCGGGTCCGAAGCAAGGGCCTCTCGCTGTCCCACAAAGTAATACTGATACACATAGCCGGTCTGTGCGGTGTAAGTCTTGATCCGGCGAACGTTCATGGCGCTCAGGGCTCGGCGGGGGCCTCGCGCAGTCGCGCCGCGGCGGCCTCCGGCGTCACCGGCGATGAATAAACTTCCTTGAAGGTGTACGACTTCTCTTTGGACCCGAGAATCGGCAGGATCTCGATGTGCCAGTGATAGTCATCGTCGATTGTCTTCCAAAAACCCAGCGACTCCGACCGGTGCAAGGTGTTGGGCGAAGTGTGCAGCACCATGTGAAACCCGTCGGCGATAGTGCGGATGCGGTGCAGCGTGCGGCGCAACAACGCCGCCAGATCGCGGAGTGCGCCGGATTTCGTCGCCGTGCGCTCGAAGTACGCCTCGTGCAAACGCGGAGCGATCCAGGTTTCGTAAGGCACGCGTGGAGCGTAAGGGCACGCAGCCATATAGTCGCCCCGCACTTCGATGAGGCGAAGCTTCTGGTGCTGCTCCTGCGCCAGGATGTCGCAGAACACGCAACGCTCCTTCAGACGATAGTGCTCCCGCGCCGCGCGCAGCTCATAGAGAATCCGGCGGGGCACAAACGTCGTGGCAACGATCTCGGTAGTGGGATGGTCCCACCTCTGCCCGGAAAGCCCGCCAAAGTTCTTGAACACCGTGACGTATTTGAAGCGCAGGTCTTTCTTCAGGTCGTCAATACGGCTGCCCAGCAGCGCCAGATATTCTTCGATCTCGCGATCATCGGCGTTCCACAGGTGGCGATCATGCCGCGTGTTCTCGACGATAACCTCATGTGCGCCCACCGCTTGCATGCGGTCGTATAGACCGTTACCAGCGCGCTCGGGCTCGCCTTCAATGCGATAGATGGGTCGCGGGTGCACTACCGCACGTGGAGCCCATGGGTTGCCGTTGGCGCTGGGCACGAACTCCACCACTTGCAGATGCTGTCCGCCTTCAGGACAAAACGGACAGCCGTAGTCGTGCGCGTCGCCCTCGTCGGGTTCGTCGCCTGTGATCACCCACGAACGCGTGATGGGATCTTTGCGGAGTTCCATCTTCATGACTACTTTAATCGGGTATGACAGCGAATGGCTAGAGCCGCTGATAAACTTAAGCTGTGTCCCTCCCGATTCGGCTCATCGCCATTGACATCGATGGCACCCTGCTTGGCACCAAGGTGCAGCTCTCGGAAGAAAACCGCGCAGCCCTGGTTCGCGCACATGAAGCCGGGATCGAGATTGTGCTCGGCACCGGCCGGCGCCACGACTTCGCGCTGCCCATTGCCCAGTCGCTCGGCTTCGACATGTGGCTCATTAGCTCCAACGGAGCCGTCACGCGCTCCACACAGGGCGAGCTCTTTCACCGCGACCTGCTGCCGATGCAGACGGTGCTGAAGCTTTGCCGGCTCATGCTTGAGTACCGCGACTACATGGTGATCACATTCGACCGCGAGGGTCGGGGAGCTATCGTGTGCGAAAATCACGACCGCCTCTACGGCGTGATTCAGCGCTGGATGGAGAAAAACTCACCTTCTATCGAGTATGTCAGTCCAATCGAAAAGGCCTTGGTGACCGATCCCATTCAGGCGATGTTTTGCGGACCTATCGGGCTGGCCAAACAGATGGTCGAGAAGTTGGAGCGCTGTGATTTCCGTTCCGAGTTCACCCTATTGCGCACGCAATACGACTACCGCGATCTGTGCATTGTCGACCTGCTGAACGCGGGATGCTCCAAGGGACACGCTCTGGAACGGTGGGTCAATTATCGCGGAATCGACCGCTCCGAGGTGATGGCCATCGGTGACAACTACAACGACATCGAGATGTTGACCTTTGCCGGGCACCCGGTCATCATGCAGAATGCTTCTGACGATCTGAAGCAGAACGGCTGGACGGTCACGCTGCACTGCGATGAGCACGGCGTGGCCGCTGCTATCGACCAGGCCCTGGAAAGGAATGCTGCGATTACGAATGCGTAGGCTATTGACCCAGATGCTCGTACTCGTGTTTGCGCTGCCGCTGCTGCATGCGGCGGAGATTGCCAACCTCAGCAACGGCTTCAGCATTCGCCTTCAGCGGCACGAGATTTTCGGAGACATCATCCGCCTGTACACCGGCGCCGATGACAACAGTTACATCGATGTGCCGACCGGACAGGTCGCAAGCTTCGAACCGGCGCCACCCGAGCCGAAGGCCGCTGAAACTGCTAAAGCCCTCGACCTCAACGAAGTGATTCGCGAAGTAAGTCGCCGCAGCCGGCTCGACGCCGACTTCATTGCCAGCGTGATTCGCGCCGAAAGCGGCGGCAACGCGCAGGCGGTCTCGCGTAAGGGCGCACGTGGGCTGATGCAGTTGATGCCTGGCACCGCAGACCAGCTCGGCGTGAAGAACAGCTTCGATGCCTCGGAGAATGTCGCCGGCGGCGTTCGCTACCTGCTCGAGCTCTTACAGAAATTCAATTACGACGTGCCCAAGGCGCTGGCGGCGTACAATGCGGGCCCGCAGCGTGTAGTGCAATACAAGGGTGTGCCGCCGTATCGCGAGACGCGGGCTTACGTGGCGCGCATCATTCGCGACTACAACCGAAAGAAGCTGGCGGAGCAGAAACAGGCGCAGATCGCGGCTGCGCATAAGCAAAGGGCTGATGGGGCAGATTAGTGCTTCAGCCTTGACCGGTTGGCGAGTTTCTATTTTTTCTCACTAAGAAGCCCATTCACCGCTACTGAACTTTCTCAATGAATAAGAAGCGCATCCTGATCATGCTCGTCGTCTTCGCCGTGCTGTGCCTGCTGGTGTATTTGCAGGTACGTACCTGGAAGCGGTTCGATTGGCACACCTTCGCTCAGCAAAGCGCCCACGTAAATTGGCCATATGTGGTTCTCGCCATCGCACTAATCTACGTGGCATACGCATTCCGGGCTGTACGATGGCGTATTTTTCTCAAGCCAATTCGTGAGATTAGAACAGTCCGGTTACTCGGACCCCAATATGTGGGATTTGCAGCACTGGCTCTGCTCGGACGTGCCGGAGAAGTGATTCGACCTTACATCATTGCCAGGAAGGAGAACCTGACGTTCTCCTCTCAGATCGCCGTCTGGACGGTCGAACGCATCTTTGACATGGGCGCATTCGCCATCCTGCTGGCCTTGAGCTTCCTCTCACCGCAGCTGCGCACAGTGAACCACTTTCGGGAGTTCCGAGATGGAGCTTTTCTTCTGCTCCTGCTCATTTTCCTCCTGATCGCCGCCGCCGTGGTCATGCGAAAAGCGGGCGGCCCAATAGGGAATGTCGTGCATCGGCGCCTTGACCCCATCGCTCCCCACATAGCAGCAAAGCTGCGAGACAAGCTCGCCGCCTTTAGTGCGGACTTGGAAATCGTTCGCGACCTGCGTTCCGCGGCCCAACTCACCGCTCTCAGCATCGGAATGTGGGTAGTCGTTGCCATGGCTTATCTCTGCGTCACACATGCGTATGCAGAACCCAAGCTGAATAGTCTGGGGCCAGCCAGAATCGTGCTGCTGATGCTCGCCAGCATGGTGGGTTCGCTGCTTCAGCTGCCTGCAGTGGGCGGTGGAGCACAGCTGGCCACTATCGCAACGTTGCAGGACGGCTTCCAAGTTGCGCCAGAACTCGCGGTGAGCTGCGGCATGCTGATCTGGGCCGTGACGTTCATGTCCGTCATCCCCGCCGGTTTGCTGCTCGCACGGCGTGAACACGTTTCGCTACACGCCATCGAGGAAGCAGAAGAGAAGGCGGCAGCGTTGACCCAGTAGGGTGGGTTGGCGAAATAGGGGTCCTTCGACTCGTCGCTGCGCTCCTCGCTCAGGATGACAGCACGCAAGAAGAAGCTTCATTCCGGTAATGGTCCGTTCCAGCCAGCGGCTTGCAACTGCTCGCGAATCGCTTCCACCGAGTTCGCACAGATTCCTGAGATACCTAATTCTTCCGCCGCACGCGTGTTCCTCTCCTTGTCGTCGATGAAGAGCGCCTCGTTCGCCGCCACGTTCAGGCAGGTGAGGCAGTGGTGAAAGATTTGCGGATCGGGCTTCGCGAGCCCCAGCTCTGCCGAGAGAACGAAACAATCGAATTCGGCGATCCACGTGAAATCCGACCGCACTGCTTTGGCCATGTCTTCGTGCATGTTCGATAGCACGGCTGTCTGAAGACCTTCCGTTCGCAGGCAGGCAGCCCAGCGCAACATCTGCGGGTTGATGTTGCTCCACATTGCAACGTCGGTGCGCCGCAGCCAGTCAATCTGTTCGGGCGAAAGTTTGGTTCCCGCATCGCCGGCGACGGCCATCCAGTAGTCCTCCGCCGACAGCTCGCCCCGATCGTAGGCATAGCGTTCCGCGTAGTAATAATCGCGAAATTTCTCAGTTGTCGTGTGCAGCAAGTCCGCCATGGCCGCCAGGGTGTGCGGTGCAGGAGGATGCGAGAGCACTTCTCCGAAGTCGAGGATTACGGCACAGATTGCGCGGCCGTTCAAAAGAGCGGGAGCAGGGGCCATGCGTCGAAATTATCAGAATCCGTTCGCTTTCCGCCCGCAAACTCCCCGGTGTGACAAACATCACAAAGGCGTGTGATGTCCAGTATATGTTCCGTGCTGCCGCTGGAGTATTTCTATTCCCGTAAACAAATTCAATTCTGTCGGGAAGCAGAAATGAAAGATCTAACGAAGAAGTGCTGGCGGGAGAAAGTTACCGCTGAAATCACCCTGGCGCACCTGCAATATTTTGCCGCCGAATCAGGAAGTCACATGAGTGCTGACGAAGTAGCGGCATTTCTCAACCAGGACGGCCGGGCGCACGACCTGTGGCTGCACATGATGCAGGCCGGCGAAGATTATATGAAGTCCATCCTGGAACAAAAGCTCGAACCGAAGGTGGTCGCAATGCATGTCGTGAGACCGGCGCCCACACAGACGGCGCTAGTGCAATGAGCCTAATCCTCCCCTCATAAGGTCACGACGATTGTTAACTCCAGAAGGGCTGCGGCCGGCAGCCCTTTTCCGGTTGCTGCCACCAGAATCTGATCGTGAAGCGGCGGCCTTGCCGGCGAATTCATTTGCCTTCACCAGCCGCTTCGCGCGGAAGTTCATGCGACAGGTTTGCCGCGGCGCGCACTTCGCGCATGGTAGCTTCGGCCACATCACGGGCCTTGGCTGACCCTTCTTCCAACAGGTCCCAAGCTAGTCTGGGATTGGCTTCGTACTTGGCGCGACGCTCCTGTATCGGCCCCAGCACCTTCCAAAGATTGTCAGCGGCCCAACCCTTGCATTCGATACAGCCGATGCTCGCGCTGCGGCAGCCCTCGTTTACTTTCACCATGGTGTCGGCGTCACTGAAGATTTTGTGCAGGTCGCCAACGGGACAAACATCAGGATTCCCGGGATCAGTTCGGCGAATGCGCGCCGGATCAGTCACCATCGTCTTGAGCTTGGCGCGCATCGACTCTTCCGGCTCGCTCAACAGGATGGTGTTGCCGTAAGACTTCGACATCTTGCGGCCATCGGTGCCGGGCAGCTTGGCCGCGGGCGTGAGCAGAGGCTGGGGCTCGGTGAAAACAAGACGTGGAGTGATCATCGGCAAGCCAGTTGCGACCGGAAGGGGTTTGCTTTCCGTCCGATAGTAGAACTGATTAAAACGGCGCGCGACCTCGCGGGTGAGCTCCACGTGAGGCACCTGATCTTCTCCAACCGGAACGAATAACTTTCGCTGCTCTTCAGGCATGTCGGGCAAGGGCGTGTACATCAAGATGTCTGCCGACTGCAATAGCGGATATCCCAGAAACCCATAGGTGCCGAGGTCTTTGTCCTTCAGATTCTCCCGCTGCTCTTTGTAACTGGGAACGCGCTCCAGCCAGCCCAGGGGCGTGATCATGCTGAACAGCAAGTGCAACTCTGCGTGTTGCGGCACGTGCGACTGGATGAACAACACACTGCGCTCAGGGTCGAGTCCGGCAGCGAGGTAATCGATCATCACCTCGAGTGAGTTCTGCTTCACCATAGTAGTGTCGGCGTAGTCGGTGGTAAGCGCGTGCCAGTCGGCGATGAAGAAGAAGCAGTCATAGTCATCCTGCAGGTTGACCCAGTTGCGCAGCGCGCCAACGTAGTTGCCGAGGTGCAGTTTTCCGGTGGGCCGCATGCCGCTCAGGATGCGGCCTTTCTTGGATTTGGATGGGTCGGGCATTAGAGTCTCAGAAAGAAATTCAGCAACGCCTGGTAAAAGCCCAGGAATGGAGAAATCATCATGCTGATGATGTCCAGGTGCAGATACGGCAACACGAACATGATGATGATTAGGCCAAAATAGCCAATGCGGTCGTAGATCTTCAACGTTTCATACGAGAGAAAATGGCGGATCACGTGGCTGCCGTCCAGCGGCGGAAGGGGGATCAGGTTGAACACCGCCAGCACAACATTGATGAGGATCGCCAGTTCGAACATTTGCGCCAGAGGCCCGGCAACATCCGTACCGCGGAACAGACCACCCGCCCCGGTCATCGGGGCGTGCATCAGAAACGTCAGGGCAATCACTGCAAGGAATGCCGTGAGGAAGTTGATGACCGGACCGGCGACTGCCGTCAGGATGTCATCGCGCACGACATTCTTGAAGTTGCGCGTGTCCACCGGAGTGGGCTTGGCCCATCCGAAAGCGGGGAAACCGAAAAGCACCAGCAGGGCCGGCACAAGGATGGTCCCAAACGGATCGATATGGACAATGGGATTGAGCGAAACCCGTCCCAGCATCTTGGCCGTGGGGTCGCCTAGGCGGTTGGCCATCCATGCATGCGCCGATTCGTGCACACTGATGGCGAACAACAGCACCACAATCTGGAAAAAGATGTTGACTGCATCGAAGTGCATCGCGAGCTAAAGTCGATACTACCACGATGAGGCGGCGTTGCCCGGACCCAGTTATGATGCGTACTCCGCCATGAACGCCAATCTCATCACCGCCTTGGTCGCCGCGGCTGCAGGGGCGGTCGCCTCGATTTCCGGCTTCGGAATCGGCAGTATTCTCACCCCGCTGCTTGCCACCTGGGTAGGCACCAAGCTGGCGGTCGCGGTCGTTTCGCTCCCACACTTCATTGGGACCGCATTGCGCTTCTGGCTGATTCGCGAGCATGTTGACCGGCGCATCCTGCTGAGTTTCGGCATAACCAGCGCGCTCGGCGGACTGACCGGTGCCCTGCTGCATGTCTGGCTGCGCAGCACTGTTCTCGGGTATGTCCTCGCCGGACTGCTCGTGTTCGCCGGAGTGATGGGCTTGACCGGTGTCGCACGACGCATGCGCTTCGGTCGCAGGACGGCCTGGGCAGCAGGAGCGATCTCGGGCATGTTCGGCGGGCTGGTCGGGAACCAGGGAGGCATCCGCTCCGCCGCACTACTCGGGTTCAATGTGCGCCGTGATGCCTTCGTGGCAACGGCGACCGCCATCGCGCTGCTGGTGGACGTCTGTCGAATGCCTGTTTACGCGGCTACGCAGTGGCGCCCCATTCTCCTGGCGTGGCCGTTGATGCTTGCCGCAGCGCTCGGAGTGGTTCTAGGAACGCTGATCGGAAAGAGAATCCTGGGCTGGATCCCCGAGCGAACCTTCCGGCTGCTCATCGCTGCTGTGGTCCTTACGCTTGGGGTCTGGATGTTCTTCCACCCAGGCGCCTAAGCGCGGGCGCCTCCGGAAGCCGGATCTACAACGTATCAGCTATAGCTTTGGTTGACCGCAGCAATTCGTGGGCCTAACATCAAGTCGGCGTGATCGGGACCATTGACATGGTCGGCCAGACGGTATCCCACTATCACGTTCTGGGCAAGCTCGGTGGCGGTGGGATGGGCGTGGTGTACGAAGCGGAAGACACACGCCTGGGCCGGCGCGTCGCGCTGAAGTTCATCCCTGATAATCTGATGGGCGATCCGATATCGCTCGAGCGCTTCCTCCGCGAGGCGCGCATCGCCTCCCAGCTCAACCATCCCAATATCTGCACCATCCATGACATCGGCGATCTGGGCGGCCATCCCTACATCGTGATGGAGAAGCTTGAGGGCCAAAGCCTTCGGGACATGCTCAACGGCCAGCCGATGGATATCGAGAAAGTGTTGGACATCGGTGTTCAGGTCTCCGATGCGCTAGCCGCCTGCCACGCCAAGGGCATCATCCATCGCGACATCAAGCCCGCCAACGTCTTCGTCACGCCTTCAGGGCAGGCAAAGATTCTGGACTTTGGCCTGGTCAAGCTGGCTCCGGAGTTCGGCGATCCACTGGAAGACCTCACCATAGCCGGAGAGATCTTTGGCACCACGGTTTACATGTCTCCAGAGCAGGCCCGCGGCGAGGAACTGGATGCGCGCAGCGATCTATTTTCACTGGGGGTGGTGCTGTATGAAATGGCGACCGGCCACAAGCCATTTCGCAAAAACAATTCCGTCAACTCCCTGAATGCGCTGCTGAATGAAAAGCCGCCCGCCCCCCGCAAGCTGAATCCCGCCGTATCGGAAGACCTTGAAGGGATCCTCGGCCGCGCCATGGAGAAAGACCGCGGCAATCGCTATCAGACAGCGATGGCGATGAAGGGCGATTTGCAATCGCTCAAGAAAGAAAGCGAGCCCGGACTAACGACCACCGCGCGGCTGCGACCTGCGCTTCCCTACAAGTTACGGACCTCAACCTTCGAGGCCGCCTCGCGCCGGTGGCAGGTATATGCTCTGCTCGGAGTGATTGCGCTTCTGCTCACGGTTCTCATTCCCATCGGGGCCTACTACCTGAAGCATCGCCCCGGAGCATCCGGGGCCAAGAACACGATCGCTGTGTTGCCGCTGCGGAGTCTTACCAATGACATCAGTGTGGATTTTCTGCGTTTTGCTTTGGCTGACGAGCTCAGTAACACGCTGGCACAAAACCGCTCCCTGGACGTGCGTCCCAGCTCGATGACTCAGAAGTACTCCGGGCCTGACGTCGACATTCAGAAAGCAGCGCGTGCCTTGCACGCCGCAACCATCCTCACTGGGCATTTCGTCGAGCGCGGCGATGACCTTGTGGTCACGCTGGAAGCCATCCAGGCCAGCGACAATCGCCTGATCTGGCAAACCACCTTTACCGCTCCCACTCAGGACTTGATCACACTGCAATCGGACATGGCCGTGCAGGTACGCCAGGGATTGTTACCAGTTCTCGGTGTCGCCAAGGAAGCGGAAGAGGCAGGTTCACGTCCCAAGAACGCCGAGGCCTACGACCTCTATCTGCACAGTCTGGCGATTCCGCACGATCCCGCCGCCAACAAAGACGCCCTGGCAGTGCTGCAGCAGGTGGTGCAAATGGATCCTACATACGCCCCTGCGTGGCAGGAGCTGGGGCTGCGCAGCTACTTCGACGCGACGTACTCCGACGGCGGCGAAACGAATGCTGGAGCAGTCGAACGATGCGTACGAGCGCGCGCTACAACTCGACCCCAATTTGACTGTGGCGCTCGGCCAGCAGATCACAAACAGCGTCGAGCGAGGAGAACTAGGCAAGGCTTACGACGCGGCAGAAGCGCTGCTGAAGAGCCGGCCTCAGAGCGCTCAAGCCCACTTCGCCCTCAGCTATGTCTTCCGCTATGCGGGGATGCTGGAACGATCGGCGCGCGAATGCAACACGGCACTCAGTCTCGATCCCGGCAACTACATGTTCCGCTCTTGCGCCTGGGTCGTTCATGGAGCTGGGGCGAACGCAGCGGGCCGCGGAATTCGTTCATCTGGATACCAGCTCCGACTGGCCGGCGTATGTGACTCCCTCGCTGCTGCTGCGAGAGGGTAAAGTCGCCGAAGCCCGCGAGGCCGTCAAGGTGATGCCCACGGGACCCCGCTATCACCGTAATCTACTGGAGGCGTGTCTGGGATTGCAGCCAGCAGCCAACCTGGACGTCATCGCTCATGATCTTGTGAACAATGCCGTAAACGAACTCGACCCCGAGACACTGTATTACCAGGGAGCTCTGTTGGGCTACTGCGGCAAGAACCAGGCGGCCCTACAGTTGCTGCAAAGTGCCGTCGAGCGCAATTACTGCGCCTACGCCAACCTGCTCAATGACCCGCTGCTCGCCAAGCTGAGGGCCGATCCGGCGTTCGACAAAGTGCTCACGGAAGCTGGCGCCTGCCAGGAGGCGGTCAAGTCGAAAGTGGAAGCGAATCTCAGGAAATAGCGTCTTAGTTTGAGGTAACCTCTTACCCGTGATGCCTGTCCGGATCGAGGACTATGCGCTGATTGGCGACTGCGAAACTGCTGCACTTATCAGCAAGCAAGGTTCTATCGACTGGCTCTGTTGGCCCACCTTCTCCTCAGCTGCCTGCATGGCCGCCCTTCTGGGCAATGAGAAGCACGGACGCTGGTGCATTGAGCCGGTGGGAGAAGCCCGCAGTATCCGCACGTACCGCGATGGCACACTCGTCCTTGAGACCACCTTCGAAAACGACCAAGGCGCGGCGTTGCTGATCGATTTCATGCCCGTTCGCGGCAAGTATCCCGACCTGGTGCGAATCGTGCGCGGCATTCGCGGCAAAGTCCGGATGCGCATGGAACTGGTTCTGCGCTTCGACTATGGCTTCACCATTCCGTGGGTGACCCGCCTGGAGGATGGGACGCTACGCGCGATCGCGGGTCCTGACATGGTCGTGCTGCGCTGCGACGTTCCGACTCGCGGTGAGAACATGAAGACGGTGGGCGAATTCACCCTGGCGGAAGGGGAATCGACATCCTTCGTGCTCGCCTACGCGCCGTCCTATGGCGAGCTTCCTCCGCCGATCGATCCCGAGCACGAGCTGCAGCAGACCACCGACTTTTGGACGGAGTGGATCAAGAAGCTGACCGCCGACAACGGGTACGCAGGAGATTACACCGATGCCGTGCGCCGTTCCCTCCTCACTTTGAAGGCCTTGACCTTCGCTCCTACCGGAGGCATCGTCGCCGCGCCGACTACGTCCCTTCCGGAATGTATTGGCGGAAAACGCAACTGGGACTACCGCTATTGCTGGCTACGCGACGCCACGTTCACCTTGCTGGCTCTGATGAACGCAGGCTACTACGAAGAGGCGGGTGCTTGGCGCGATTGGCTTCTGCGCGCGGCAGCGGGAACTCCTGACCAAGTGCAGATTATGTACGGCATCCGTGGCGAGCGGAACCTCCTGGAGTGGGAGGTTGGCTGGCTGCCCGGCTACGAGAAATCAGCTCCGGTGCGCGTGGGCAACGCCGCCTCCAGCCAGCTTCAGCTCGATGTTTACGGCGAGGTGGCCGATGCTTTGCTGCACGCTGAGATCGGTGGCCTGCCCTCGCGCAAGAGCGATATCGACCTTCAGGGTGCTCTCACGGATCACCTGGCCGGAATCTGGCAGCAGCCTGACGAAGGAATCTGGGAAGTGCGCGGCGAGCGTCAGCATTTCACATATTCGAAAGTGATGGCCTGGGTAGCGTTTGACCGTGCGGTTAAATATGCCGAGAAAGGCGGAGGAAACGGGAATGTCGCGCGCTGGCGCAAGTTGCGCCAAACCGTCCACCAGGAGGTTTGCGAGAAAGGTTTCGATCCCGGGCTAAACAGCTTCACCCAGACGTATGACTCGAAGCGCCTGGACGCCTCGCTTCTGTTAATTCCCCTGGTTGGCTTCCTGCCGGCGGATGATCCGCGAGTCCGGGGAACGGTTGAGGCGATTGAAAAGCACTTGATGCCCGGCGGATTCGTCCGCCGTTACGACCCGTCGGAGCTGGACGATGGTGTTCGCGGAGACGAAGGCCGATTCCTTGCATGCAGCTTTTGGATGGTGAGCGCGCTAAACCTCATGGGACAGCGAGCTAAGGCGCGCGACCTGTTTGAACGCCTGCTTTCCTTGCGCAACGATGTGGGATTGCTGTCTGAGGAGTACGATCCTGAGGCCGGGCGTCTGGTGGGCAACTTCCCCCAGGCGCTGTCGCATATTGCATTGGTGAACTCGGCGTTCGAGTTCACGCGGGAGAGGGCCGACAA
>CAWAKG010000018.1:0-235547 GCA_963782505.1 uncultured Acidobacteriaceae bacterium
GTGATACAAACATCGTCATGCGTGCCGTGGTGCAGCGTGTGAGCCGAGCTTCGGTCAGCGTCGGCGGCTCAGTTACCGGAGAGATCGCGTGGGGGCTGCTGGTGCTGCTGGGCATTGGCCAGGAGGATGAGCCGTCGGACGCGGACTACCTGGCCGACAAGATCGTTGGGCTCCGCATCTTCGAAGACGAAGACGAAAAGATGAACCGGAGCGTTGTCGACGTGGGCGGAGCGATTTTGGCCGTCTCGCAGTTCACGCTCTACGGCGACATGCGCCGAGGCAAGCGGCCGTCGTTCGATGCTGCTGCTCGTCCAGAGCGCGCACGGGAGTTGTATCAGTACTTCGTCAGCCAGGTTCGCGCTCTTGGCGTGCGTTGCGAGACCGGCATCTTTCAAGCGATGATGCAGGTCGAGCTGGTGAACTCGGGCCCGGTGACCATTCTGATCGACTCGAAAAAGCAGTTCTGAGGTGGATCGTGCGGCATCTGGCGCGCGGCGTTTCGAAGGGGCACAGCTTTAGCTGTGCCGTTGGGCGCTGCCCGTGGGAACTCCAGTTCCCAAGGCACCTGCGCTACTCTCGCACTGCTGCAACCCGCTCCCTCACCTGGGCAACAAACGGTGCGTCGCTGATATCGCCCAGGTTGATCTCTACGTTGGCTAGCGCGCCGTCGGAGGCCGCCTTCGCCAAGCCGACTCCCACCGTGATGTCCGATGCCATCCTCGGGTTCGTGATCGGCCTCAAGGATTCGAGAATCTGTCCCGTCTCGTGCGCCTGCTCGGCGACCTTAAGCGGAATTTCCGTCGCACGCTTCATCGCGGCATCAACTTCGGCCTGCGCCTCGGGATGATGTTTCGCCTTCTTGAACGCCGCCATCACATCATTGAACGACGCCGCGTCGGCGTCGATCGCCGCCTTGAAGTCCTCGCGCATCTGGCTCAGGCGCGCAATAGCGTCGCTCAACTGCGCTTCGTATTGCAGGTAGGCTTTCTTGCCGCGCGACATGCCCGCAACCATACAACCCAGCGCTGCTGCCATGGCTCCTGTTGCTGCCGACGCACTGCCTCCGCCTGGCGCTGCGGTCGGTGCTGCGAGCTGCTCGACAAATGGCTCGACTCCCGCGCGCAGGCCGCCCACCGCCATCTTGCCGCTCATCACGGCAGCCAGGCGGTTCTCCAGAATCAGCGACGAATCGAAGTTCTCGACCTGCAGGAACCACTCCGCGGCATCCTCCAGCGCCTTCTTGGGAATCAGGCCGACAATCTCACTCGATAGCGGCATGACGCCGTAACGCGCGGCCTCGCGCTTCACGTATTCGAAGACGCGCGCGATCGGCGTCTGATCGGTGTCGGTTAGGTTCATCGAAACCTGCGCCAGCCCGCGCACCGGGACTCCCATGCCCTTCACGTACCGCAGCCCACCATTGGAGAAGCGAACCGCTTTGCCGATCTTCTTGGCGATCTCCACGTCCGGCGTATTGAGATACACGTTGTACGCGACCAGGAACTTGCGCGCGCCGACGATGGTCGCGCCCGCCGTGGGATGCAGTTCGGCGTTGCCGAAGTCAGGCTTGCGCGCGGGATTCGTCTTGACCTCTTCGCGAATGCCTTCGAATTGTCCGCGACGAACATTCTCCAGGTTCTGCCGTTCGGGGACCTGCGCTGCCGCTTCGTACAGATAGACCGGGACGCCAAAGCGCTTCCAGATCTGCTCGCCGACGCGGCGCGCCATGGCAACGCAATCCTCCAGCGTCAGGCCTTCGATGGGGATGAAGGGAATGACGTCGGCCGCGCCTAGGCGCGGGTGCGCGCCGGTGTGCCTGGTGAGATCGATTAGCTCGGCCGCCTTGCCGACGCCGCGAATCGCGGCCTCTTCCACCTTGGCGGGCTCGCCCACCAGCGTGATGACGCAGCGGTTGTGGTCGGCGTCCATCTCGCGGTCGAGGAGATAGACGCCGCCCATCTTCATGGCTTCGAGGATGGCATCGACTTTGGCCTTGTCGCGGCCTTCAGAGAAATTCGGTACGCATTCAACCAATGCAGGCATAAGCGTCGAGGATAAAGAAGGGGTCACCGGCAGGGCAAGGACGGAGAAACATACCGGAAGCTGGCCCGTCAGGGGTAGAAGATCTCACCACGGAGGCACGGAGGATACGGAGGATACGGAGACATTGGGTCCAATTAGAACTCCTCCGGCTTTGCTACTTCAACGACGCGGCATCGGCCTACGATATCTGAATCCCTTAATCCTCCGTGATCTCTGTGTTCTCCGTGGTGAAAGGCCCACCCCGAGCTACTTCTTCAACGACTCCAGATACGCCACCACGGCTTCCGCATCGGCCTTGTTCATATGGTATTGCGGCATGGGAGGCCTCGCCGGCTGTCCGTTCGGCGCCAGGCCAGTCATGAAGAACTCACCGCCTTGGCGTGGTCCCAGCCGGGCAGGCCCGCGATATTGGCCGAGGTATCGGCCCACATCGGCACAGGAGCAGTCGGAGCAAAGTCGAACTTTTGCCTTGCAGCCACTTGTCCTGAATGTACTCGCCCTTTTCATTCATCGGCGTGTGGCAATCACCACACTGGCCAATCGCTTTTACAAGGTATTCGCCATGTGCGATCTGAGCGTTCTTCTTCGCCGAAAGGTTATCTGAGCCGGCCATGGTAAATAGTGCGGCGGAAGCAAATCAGCGCCGCGACGGCGAATCCAAGGGTCCAATGTTTCACAGAGTTCTCCTGAGAATGAGGATAGCTGCGTGCGACGTTCGCCTTGCTTTCACAGGCCGCTGGCTAAGCAGCAGCTCCATAGGCCGAATGCAGCGCACGCAGTCACGGCAAAAAGTGTCTGATTGTGATGTAGTTCGAAGAGCCTTGTCAACCGCCGCATGCCGATCACGAAGTAGCGGCTATTTCGTCACCAGCGACGCAACCAGCGAGTGGAAAATCTTCGCGCCATCGGTCATGCCAAGCTCGGGCTCAGCGGCGCGCTCGGGATGCGGCATCATGCCCAGCACATTACGACCTTCATTGCAGATGCCGGCAATGTTGTCCAACGAGCCATTAGGGTTGGCGTCAGCAGTAACCTCGCCTTGCGGCGTGACATAGCGAAAGACAATACGGTCCTGGTCTATCAGTTCGGCCAGCGTGCGCTCGTCGCAGACATAGTTGCCTTCCATGTGGCCGATGGGAATCTGCAAAACCTCGCCTTTGGTCAGCTCATGCGTGTACGGCGTGTTGGTGCTCTCCACGCGCACGTAGACTGGCTTACAGACGTACTTCAGCCCGGCATTGCGCATGAGCGCCCCAGGCAGGAGGCCCGACTCGCAGAGGATCTGAAATCCGTTGCAGATACCGAAGACCAGCCCGCCATCAGCAGCAAATTTGCGGACGGATTCCATGACCGGCGAGAACTTGGCGATGGCCCCGGTGCGCAGGTAGTCGCCATAGGCGAAGCCGCCGGGCACGATGATGGCGTCCACGCCCTTCAGGTCGGGCGAATCGTGCCATAAGAACGTGACCGGCTGTTTTTCGACAGACTCGATTGTCCAGTAGGCGTCGCGATCACAATTGGAACCCGGAAAAATGATGACGCCGAATTTCATCGTTGCCTTCTTGAGGGGGAATAGTTCAGTTTAGCATTGGAGGCTTGGGCCCGCCTCAACCGGCACACATCTAATTAACATGCAGGTTTCCCGGCACGTTCACATCACAGGCACAGCGTTGAAGCAATGGTTTATCGGCCAGTGCTATGACTCCGCCTGCGTGGGCCTGCTGTGGTGGGCGGGGCTGACGTTCCTGGAAGTGCCGTTCGCCATCTTCTGGGCGCTGCTGGCTACGCTGTTCCAGTTTATCCCGCACTTCGGCCCGGTGCTGAGCATCATCGGCCCGCTGATCGCCGCGGCCTTCGTCAGTTGGGAGACTGCGCTCTATGTGCTCATCCTCTACGGTGCGATTGTTGTGCTCGACGGCTTGCTGCTGCAACCATTATCATGCGCCGGCAGACGCGCGTGCCCATCTGGGCATCGCTGATCGTTCCCATTCTGCTGGGTTTGCTGCTGGGGCTTTGGGGCCTGGTGGTGGCGGCGCCGCTGCTGGCGATAATCTTTGCCTATCGAGGAGCGGCCAGAAGCCGTCCGCAATTTCCCCAGCAGACACCTCCAGGACAGGTCATCACCGGCGGCCGCCTGATCGATCCCGGCGGAACGAACGGGCACACCCCAAGGCCGGAATGATGTTGTTCTGCGAGCACAAAAGGAAGCAATTGCGTGAGCCTCAATAGCGACCAACTCCTGCCGCGTTTGCGCGAACGCCTTTCCGAGACGTCGATGGTAGACCTCACGACGCGCTTGGTTGCGATCCCGTCGGAGAATCCTCCGGGCAATCACTACGAGGAATGCATCGACGTTCTCACCGACGAGTTGCAACGGCTCGCCTTCGACAACATTGGGCGCGAGGGAATGTGCGTGCTGGCATGGGTTGGAACCGGTCAGCAGGCGCTGTACTTCAGTGGCCATTACGATGTCGTTCCCGCGCAGAGTCGCGATCAGTTTCAGCCGCGTATCGAAGGCCCCAACCTCTTCGGGCGCGGTTCCTCGGACATGAAGAGTGGTTTGGCTGCCATGATCCACGCTGCGGCTGCGGCCCGCGACGAAGGACTTCTCAAGAACGGCCGCATAGGAATCGTTCTGGTGCCCGACGAAGAGACCGCTGGCCCGCGTGGCTCGCGCGACCTGGCGGCGCGAGGCCTCCTTGGCAAAGACGGCATCGGCATGCTGACACCGGAGCCTACCGGCGGCGTCGTATGGAACGCCAATCGTGGAGCCATTTCTCTGCGCGCCACGATGCGTGGCAAAGCAGCGCACGTCGGCCGCCAGTTTGAAGGGGCGAACGCCTTTGAGCGGGCATTACCTGCAATGATGCGGCTACTCGAGATCAAGAACGAAGTCGAGCGTCGCGAAACCCAATACAACATCGCTCCCGCAGCGGCGCGCAAATCGATTCTCCTGCTCGGCGGACGGGTAGAGGCGGGCACCAACTTCAACGTCACGCCCGATTTTTTCTCCTTCACCGTCGACCGCCGCCTCAACCCGGAAGAGAAGCTCGACGACGAGAAGCGGCGATTGCATGACGCGCTTGCGGGATTCGAAGTCGAAATTCTCCAGGAAGAGCCCGCAGCAGCGACACCTGCCGAGGGTCCACTCGGAGCAGCGCTTGCACGTCACATCGCAAGCGTGACGGGCAGGGAAACTGCCCTTCGAGATGTGTCCCGGCCTGTTGGAAACCCGGTTCTACGCGGCCCGCGGCATTCCCGCATTCGCCTATGGCCCGGGCCTGCTTACGGTCTCCCACGGCCCCAACGAGTTCGTTCCCACCCGGAACATCGCCGATTGTGCCGTCATTTACGCGCTCACCGCGGCGGAGATGTTGGGTTGATCCTCTCCAGCGGCGTGATGGTGCGAAAATTACGCCATGCATGTTGGAAGTAAGGTTGCTCGCGCCTTTTTCCACATCATCCACTGAATGCAGCCGCCTTCCCCGCCGCATAGAATAGAACTGCGTACACCTCACGATGCCGGAATTCGTTCATCTTCATCTCCACACCGATTACTCCATGCTCGATGGAGCATGTGAGACCAGGAAGCTCGTCAACCGCGTAAAAGAGCTGGGCATGCCCGCCGTCGCCATGACTGACCACGGCAACATCTTCGGCGCAGTCGAGTTCGTCGACGCCGCGCATGACGCAGGCGTGAAGCCGATCATCGGCTGCGAGCTCTACATCTGCAAAAAGGAAGACCACCGCGCTGCACCCGAAGGCGACACCTACAACCACCTGGTCGTGCTCGCCGAGAGCGATGAAGGCTATCGCAACCTGGTGAAGATCGTCTCCGAGGCGTCGCTGCACGGCTTCTACTACAAGCCGCGCGTCAGCAAGCAGTTTCTGGCCGAACATGCGAAGGGGCTGATCGGCCTCTCCGCGTGTCTGAAGGGCGAGGTCGCGGAAGACCTGGTCGAAGGCAACTACGAAAAAGCTCGCCAGGCGGCCGTCACCTTCAACGACATCTTCGGCAACGGCAATTTCTATCTCGAGATTCAGGACCAGGGCCTGCCGGAAGAGAAGCACATTCAGCCGAACTTGGTGAAGCTGGAACAGGACCTCGGCATCCCACTGGTGGCCACCAACGACAGTCATTACCTGTGCGAAGACGACGCGCACGCGCAGGACGTGATGGTCTGCATTCAGACGGGCAAATCCATTAACGATACCAACCGCCTGAAGTTTGCTAACAATCAGTTCTTCGTGAAGAGCCCGGCCGAGATGGCGAAGGTCTTCTCCGGCTATGAGCGCGTGCTGGCGCGCACCGTGGAGATCGCGGAGCGCTGCAACGTCGAGCTGAAAAAGGTTCGCGAGCCGTTTCCGAAGTTCGAGGTTCCCGCCGGCTACAACCTCGACGATTATTTCGAGCACGTCACGCGCGAAGGCTTTACCCGGCGGCTTGTGCTGTTGCGCGAGTTGCAAACCATCGGCCGGCTGAAGCATCCGCTGGAAGACTACGAAGCCCGCCTCTCGCGCGAGATCGGCATCATCCGCCAGATGCAGTTCGCTGGATACTTTCTCATCGTCTGGGACTTCATCCGCTACGCCAAGGAGAACAACATCCCCGTCGGACCGGGCCGAGGCTCGGCGGCGGGTGCGCTGGTGGCATATGCGCTTGGCATCACAGATATCGATCCGCTACAAAGCGAGCTGTTGTTCGAGCGCTTCCTCAATCCCGAGCGCGTCACGCTGCCCGATATCGATATCGACTTCTGCATGAACCGGCGTGGCGAAGTTATTAACTACGTGACGCAGAAGTACGGGCGCGACCAGGTAGCGCAGATCATCACCTTCGGCACCATGGCGGCTAAGGCGGCGATCAAGGACTCCGGCAGGGCCATGGAGGTGCCTTACGCTGAAGTTGAGCGCATTACGAAGATGGTGCCAGCCACGCTCAACATCACCATCGACGGCGCGCTGAAGGATTCTCCGCCGCTGGCAACCGCATATCAGACCGAGCCGCAAACCAAAGAGCTGATCGACACTGCCAAAAAGCTGGAAGGGCTGGTGCGCAATTCGGGCGTACACGCCGCGGGCGTAGTGATCTCGCCCCAGCCGCTCACCGATCTGGTTCCGCTTTATCGCACCAAGAACGACGAAATCGTCACCGCCTACGACATGAAGGCGGTAGAGAAGCTGGGCCTGCTGAAGATGGACTTCCTCGGGCTCACCACGCTCACCATCATCGACGACGCGCTGCGGCTGATCGAGCAAACGCGGGGCGAGCGCCTGAATCTCGAACGGCTGGAACTTGACGACGCTACTACCTACGAACGTGTCTTCCATACGGGATTAACTTCCGGCGTCTTCCAGTTTGAATCGCACGGCATGCGCGACGTGCTGCGGCGTTACAAGCCGACGACCGTCGAGGACCTGACGGCTTTAAACGCGCTCTATCGCCCCGGTCCGATTCAGGGCGGCATGATCGACGACTTCATCGACCGCAAGCATGGCCGCAAGAAGATCGAATACGAACTGCCCCAGCTTGAAGCGGTGCTGAGAGAGACGCTGGGCGTCATCGTCTATCAGGAGCAGGTGATGCAGATCGCCAACCTCCTGGCCGGATACTCGCTGGGTGAAGCCGACCTGCTGCGCCGCGCCATGGGCAAGAAAGATCCCGAGAAGATGGCGAAGCAGCGCGAGCGCTTCGTCAAAGGCGCGGTCGAGCGCGGATTCCCGTCGAAGAAGATCGAGAAGATATTCGACCTGATGGAGCAGTTCGCCGGCTACGGCTTCAACAAGTCGCACTCCGCAGCGTATGCGTTGCTTGCCTATCACACCGCGTACCTGAAGACGCGCTACCCGATAGAGTTCATGGCAGCGCTGCTGACCTCGGTTTCGTCGAGCACCGATGACGTTGTGAAGTACATCAACGAGTGCCGCGAGATGGGCATCGCGGTCGAGCCGCCCGACGTGAATGTCAGCGACTGGTCCTTCACGCCGCATGGCGAGGCGATTCGCTTTGGCTTGGGAGCGGTGAAGAATGTCGGGCAGCACGCGATTGAATCGATCGTTGCCGCGCGCAAGGAGCTTGGGCGGTTCACTTCGATCTTTCAGTTCTGCGAGCAGGTCGACCTGCGTCTGCTCAACAAGCGCGTCATCGAATCGCTGATCAAGAGCGGCGCTATGGATCAGCTTGGCCGCCGCGCGCAACTGATGGCCGTCGTTGACAGCGCCATGGAGCACGCTGCCAAAGTGCAGCGCGATTCCGCCATGGGCCAGCACGGGCTCTTCGGTGTCTTTGCTGATGACGAGCCGCAGGCGAAGGAGAAGCCGCTGCCCAACATTCCCGACTGGGACGAGCATCAGCGCCTGGCGTACGAAAAAGAGATCCTCGGCTTCTTCATCACCGGGCATCCGCTGGAGAAGTATTCCGAGAAGCTGCTCGATTTCCACGCGCTCACGACCGCCGAAGTCCTCGAGATGAAGTCCTCCACCGGCAAGGACGACACGCTGATCGGTGGCATGCTGAAGGGCGTGCGTGTTGCCAAGTCGAAGAAAGGTGACCTGTACGCGACCGGCCAGCTTGAAGACATGCACGGCTCGGTCGACATTTTGTGCTTCGCCGAGGCCTATCGCAGGCTGGGCGAGAAGCTCAAGCTCGATGTTCCAGTGCTGGTGAAAGGCGGCGTCAAGGTCGAAGAAGGTTCGAACACCAAGATCCTCGTCGGAGACATCACGCCTCTGGAAACGGCGCAGGCCAAGCTGCCGCAAAACCTGCGCATCAAGATCAGCCTGGAGAGGGCATCGGAGAGCACCATCACCGGTTTGCACTCGCTTTGCCAGGAGCGGCGCGGCGATGCCAAGGTTTTATTCGACCTGGAACGCATGGGCGACTTTACCGCAGTGATGGAGGCGGAAGGCTATAATGTCCTGCCGGACCGAAATTTCATCAGCCGCGTAGAAGAGCTTTGCGGACGCGGCAGCGTGCGCGTGATCGACTAGTCCACGGCGCGCTCAACAGGCAATTCCCAGAGGAAATTACCCGATGGTGGAAGCTGCTTCCCAAGCGCAGATTGAACTGGAGCGGATCGAGAAACAGATTGACCAGTTGCAGGCGGCCGCCGGTGACAATGAGGATGCGCGCCGGCAGTTGCAGGAGATGCAGCAGCGCGTCGACGCCCTGCGCCGCCAGGCCTCCGGTCAGGTCAGCGCCTGGGAGCGCACCGAGCTGGCGCGCCATCCCATGAGGCCCTATCCTCTCGATTACGTGGAGCGCATCTCCTCCGACTTCAGCGAGATTCATGGTGACCGCAGCTTCGGCGACGATCCTGCGATCGTTGCCGGCATGGCGCGCTTCAACGGCAGGGAAGTAGTCATTATCGGAACGCAGAAGGGCCGCGAGACCAAACAGCGCATCTATCGCAACTTCGGTCAGCCGAATCCGGAAGGCTATCGCAAGGCATTGCGCATAATGCGTTTTGCCGAGAAATGGCGTCGCCCGGTGATTACCCTGATCGACGTTCCCGGCGCGTATCCCGGACTCGGCGCGGAGGAGCGTGGACAGGCGGAAGCCATCGCCCACAACTTGCGCGAGATGGCGCGGCTGAAGAGTTCCGTTCATTGCCGCAATTACCGGTGAAGGCGGTAGTGGCGGCGCGTTGGCGGTTGCCGTCGCCGACCGCGTGCTGATGATGGAGAACAGCATCTACTCGGTGATCTCGCCCGAGGGTTGCGCGTCGATCATGTGGCGGGACTCCAGCAAGCGCGAACTGGCCGCCCAGGCCATGCGCATCACGGCGAAAGACAACTTCGAAATGGGCTTTTGCGATGAGGTCATCCCCGAACCGCCGGGCGGCGCTCATGCCGACTACGACGCTGCTGCGACGGCACTCGGCGAGGCGCTGGAGAGAAACCTTTCGGAACTGGAGAAGAAGCCCCTACAAGAGTTGCTCGAAGCGCGATACCAGAAGTTCCGCAAGATGGCGCAGTTCTACGAGGTAATGTAGGGTTTGGGCACGACCAAGTTATTTCTGTGCAATGATCCGCGTCAGGGGACGGCTTCGAACGTGCCGCAAGTCACCTCAATAATGAAGGTTTTGGGCCCGATCAATTTATTTCTGTGCAATGATCGCGTCAGGGGACGGCTTCAACTTGTCGCAACGCCCGATCTTAGTTTTCCTCTCTCTGCTTCATGCTTCCAGTCCGCAGATAGCGGCTGTGCCAGCCCAACGATTCCGTCAGCAGGTGCGGTGTGTGTTTGCCATACGATAGCCGCTCAGCGCGATTGAGATAGTCGAGCAACGCGGGCTTATACTCCGGATTGGCGCACTTCTCGATGATCAGGTGCGCGCGTTGTCGCGGTGAAAGCCCGCGCAAATCCGCTAAGCCCTCCTCGGTCACGACCACCTGCACATCATGCTCGGTGTGATCGATGTGTGACACCATGGGCACAATCGTCGAGATCGTTCCCTTCTGCGCGATCGACGGCGCCATGAAGATCGAGAGATATCCATTGCGTGCAAAGTCGCCCGATCCGCCGATACCGTTCTGGATGCGTGATCCCATCACATGGGTCGAATTCACGTTGCCGTAGATGTCGGCTTCAATCATGGCGTTCATCGCGATGACGCCGAGGCGGCGAATGATCTCCGGGTGATTCGAGATCTCCTGCGGCCGCAGAACAATGCGCTCG
The DNA here is from genome assembly GCA_963782505.1 of uncultured Acidobacteriaceae bacterium. Taxonomy (GTDB): domain Bacteria; phylum Acidobacteriota; class Terriglobia; order Terriglobales; family Acidobacteriaceae; genus CAVVDY01. The sequence continues at coordinate 10,724 of CAWAKG010000018.1, forward strand.
CGATAGGTTGCCATGTCCGCATTAACCTCAGTCAGCATCTCCGGGCTGAGAGAGAAAGCTGTTGCCGATGCCGACGTCAGCTTACCTGACTTCAGCAGCCGGATCATGCCATCCTGAATGACCTCAGTGTAGGAAGTCAGGTTCTCGAACGGGCCTTCCTCTAGCCCGAACAGCACCGCGTTGGCGATATTGCCTACGCCGGATTGCAAGGGCAGCAGGTTCGCCGGCATGCGCCCCTTCTGCACCTCCCAGCTCAGAAATTCCAGGATGTGTCCGGCGATGCGCTTGGACGCCGCATCCGGCGCCTTGAACGGACTGTTGCGGTCCGGTGAATTGGTGAGCACAATGGCAACCACCTTGTCGGGAGCAACTTCAAGATACGGTGATCCGATGCGCTGGCCGGGATGGACCAGCGGAATCGGCCCGCGATTGGGCGGCGCCTCCAGTCCGTAGTAGATGTCGTGCATGCCTTCCAGCGCTTCCGGCTGCCATGCGTTCACTTCCAGAATGACCCGCTCGGCCTGGTCGATCCACGTCTTGTTGTTGCCGATCGACGAACTGGGCAGCAGGCGTCCGTCTTCCAGCACGGCCGCGACTTCGATCAACGCGACATTCAGCTTGCCCAGGAAGCCGTACTCGACGAACTGGGCCACATGGCTGAGGTGGATGTCCATGTACTCCATCTCGCCGGCGTTAATGCGCTTGCGGGTTTCCGGATCGGACTGGTAGGGAAGCCGCAGGTTGATGCCGCCTGCCATGGCCAGCGCGCCGTCAAGCTCCGGGCCGGTGGAGGCGCCGGTAAAGATGCTGACTTGAAACTTCTGTCCGCGGAAGTTGGCATCAGCAATGTGTCGTGCCAGTTCAATCGGAACCACCTTCGGGTAACCCGAGCCGGTGAAGCCGCTCATGCCGACCTGGTCGCCGGAACGGATCAAGGCGGCAGCTTCGTCGGCGCTCATGATCTTCTGCGCCAATGCGCTATTCAAAACGCGGGAGGAGGTTGTTGAAACAGTAGCCATAGCAGCCCTTTCAAATGGGAGGAAGTAACTATTCACCATATGGGCGGGAATTACCTGAGGTCTGTGAGGTTGGTCACTTTCGTGACGGACTTCGGGAAGGCGCCGAAGAGGGGCCATCGGCTCAACGGCTACGGATGGCCGAAGATTGCGAAGTATGTTGTCAACAAGCCGGACTGAGCCTCTCGCGGACGCGACGAATGCCACTCCCAAACTTGGCGCTCCGATTCGATCAGAAGGCGCTCGAACTCCCGATCGCTGATCGCGCGCTTATGCAGGAGCTCATCGCTCTTCGTGTGCATGACCGAGAGCCTGGCCAACGCGGCTCGAATTCCCCGAAGATATGCTCCCAGCCCATAGTTGCGAAACACGTAGCCAAACCACAGCGCCTGAAACACAGTGATGCGCCACAGATAACGCCTTTTAATCGCCTTCGGATAGTCTTTGGCCAGCAACCAGAGCTGGTTGCGCGTCACCAGTTCAAGAATGCGCGGATGAACGACGGACCCGGTGGTCGCGCTGCCGATGTGGTACGCCACCGCCTGCGGGACATAGATTCCGCCATAGCCGACGAGCTGGGTCCGCAGGCCAAGGTCAATGTCGTCGAGGTAGGCGAAGAAGTCCTCGTCCAAACCGCCACATCTTTCGAAAGCAGCGCGCCGATACAGAACGGCAGCACCGCAGCCGGTAAGGATCGGCATCGGCTGATCGAACTGCCCACGGTCTTCGTCCATGCTGCCCAGGCGGTACGACCCGCCTGCGATCAACATGGCGTCGCCCGCGCCATCCAGATGCGTGCGCTGGGTCGCGCGCAGAAGCTTGCCCGCGGCAAAGCCGATATGCGGATCGCTATCGAGCGTGCCAACCAGCAACTCCAGATAGTTTGGTTCTAGTTCGATGTCGTTGTTTAGCAGCAGAAGGTAGCTTGACGATGTCGCCGCAACCGCACGATTGATGGAGCCGGTGGTGCCTTCATTCGTGGGCAACTCGATGCGCGAAGTATTCGGCGGCAGCGGATCCGCCAGTATGCTGTCGCTGCGCGCTTCGTTCTCAACGACCACGATCTCCCATTCCGCAGGAGGCAAGGTCTGCCGCTGAAGGAATTCGATGCAGCGCTGCGTAAGATCGGGGCGGTGCAGCGCGGGGATGATGATGGTGACGGTCTTCACGCGTGGCTAACGCGATTCTACACAGGGAAGGATTTGCCTTGTCCCGCGCGGCTACTGGATATAACGGCTCTCGAACTTGGTATAGACGATCATCGTGCCAGCGCTGTTCACCATGTACGAGTCGGCGATTATCGAGGACGGGGGGCCATTGTGGGCAAAGATCACAGATCCGGAATTATTGCGCGGCAGGTTCATGTCGGACGAACCCGAGGAACGAAATACCTGGCCATTAGCCGGCAAGCTTACCGGGACGGACGCCAGCAACTGATTGCTCGCGTTGAACACGTATAGGGTGCCCGCGACCGCCATGTCCGACATGTTCGTGAAGCCCCATGTGGAGTCATAACCCGACCACGTGCTCCAGCGGGGGTTAAACAGCGTGGTATCGGTAAAGCGGTAGGAATAAGGACCGGCTGCCTGGGCGTTGCTTATGGAGACGATGTTCAACCCTGAAGAACCGGCAATAAACGAGACCCGCTGTCCCGTGCCGTACTTGCTGCGGGAGAGCACCGGCGAGTAGGCCTGGGTGGAGGTCAGCGATAAGCTCGACGGCCCGAAGCATCCGTTGGCCTGCAAGGCTCCGATGTCGTTCGGGCCCCACACCATCAGGTTTAGGAAATCGATGGCGCTGCTGGTGTTCTCGTTGTCGAGTGTGGCCACAAACTCCACCGAATAGGAGTGCCGGCTTTGCCCATAGAAGGCGTACCAGTAGGTGGGGTTGTAGCCGTTGAAGCTGCCTTCGAATTTCGGGGAGTTCACGATGCGGCCGTCCGGGACCACCAGACTGGGATTGATGCAGTCTTTGGCCTCTCCCCAGAGGCCGAGGGCAGTCAGTAGACTCAGGGCAAAAACAGCAATCTTCATCGGCAGGGCTTTCCTAAGGGCCTAAAGATGATTCTGCCTTCCGGGTAACCGCCTGCCAAGTTACTTCCACTCTTACCGGGCGCTTCAAACGGGAATTCGTTCCAAAATGGGAACGGAGGTAACTATCGCATTCTGTACTCCCCGGAACCAGCTGGTTGCCCGGAACAGCCACGCTGCGACTATTTCCATCCGATTGCCGCGTAATCCTGAAAGCCGTAGAGCAAATCATTCACTCGCGCCATCCCGGCGTTGAATTGCTCGAGGGCCTGCGAATTACCTTCGAGCATCAGTCGAGGTACCTGTAGTTCGCGCAGTGGTGCCGAAAACCGCAGCTCTACGTTACGAAAATTGCAGGACTCCATGGCGAACTGCAGGGTCTCGGGATGGACTGGACGGATATGCGTTGGGTCGAGGAAGAAATTGCGCACCAGCGCATACACACACTGCGGATTGATGGTCTCAAAGACCACCGCTGAGCCGGGCTTACACTTCTGATACGCCAGGGCGACGAAACGAAGCTGGTCGCTGGCCGTCAAGTGTTCGATCACCTGGGCGCTAAAAATACCGCCCAGGGAGTCGTCAGGCGTGGCCTCGAGGAACATGAACAAGTCCTGCTGAGCAACGTCGAGACCTTTTTCCTGGCAGAGCAAGATCTGGTCCGTTCCCAGTTCGACGCCAAGCGCCGGGATGCCGGCATCGCGCAGCGCTTCCAGAAACTCCCCCCGGCCGCAGCCGATGTCCACGACATTGTCGCGGCCGCGAAAATATTCAACATAGGATCGTTGCTTCATCTGCGTGTCGGCTTCGTCACCGCGATACTGTTCTTCAAACGCGAAGTAATCGAATTCCAGCTCGCTCTTGATGTCGGAAGGAAACATCGGCGGAACAGGAGTAGGCTGAGCTGCGTTCTGTTTAAGGGTATCCGGGTCGGCCGCCCGCAGCAGCCGCCGCAGATCGCGCTCGCGGACCCGTAACTGCACCGATGTTTGGCGCACCTGCTTCGTCAAGTCTTCCAGCCGGGCCTGGAGCAGGTTGAAGTTCACCTTGAGCGCTTCGACATGCAGGCCCACCTGGCGCCCTTCTGTCCGAAGGTGTTCGATGTCCCCTGCCTGTTTTGCCTCCACTCGGGCCCGTTCGGCGGCGTTGCGCGAGGCTTGCTCAGCAGCCCGCTCAGCAGCCCGCTCAACGGACGTTTCCAGTGCCCGCAAGGCGGTCTGCAGCGGGAGTAATTGTTGTTTCGCGATGCTCGCGAGCCGGGTCTCCTGTTCCGCAGACTGTTCGCGAAGATGCTGGATGCTCTGCTCGGTTGCCACCCTTTGCACCTTTAGCTGTTCGGCCAGCCATGCTTTGTTGCGCTCGATCATGTCGGCATGCAGGTGCAGGGTCTCGGCATGTTTGTGCAACTGGTTGCGGTGGTCGTCGAGGATATTTCCCGTGTGCTGCAGGGCGCGAATGACCGCGCCTTCGAACAAATGCAGCGGGCGCGTGTACCAAGCCAGCGAGCGCCGCATGACCTTCTTACTGAACTGTATTGCGTCGTTCAGTGCTCCCGGATTGCGTGGATTTAACTGGCCTGTCTGGCGGCTGCCCTCCTCAGCGAGAGCGATCTCATTGCGTACATCAAGAAGTTCGTCGCTGCCCGGAATCGAGGGAGACATGCCGGCGGCGGCGCGCAGGCGTTCCAGAATGCCTTCTACGGCTGGAGGTTGGCTCATGATTTGTTGGGTTCAATGCCGCGACCGCAGCCCACAGCAGGACGACACATCAGCAGCTACGCTGGCAGCAATGGAAAGCGTATCAATGCGCGCCGATTCACGCAATTGCGGCGTGCGGTACCGCATCACATTTCGCGGTAGTTGAGTAGTGCCGCTCCGATCAGCACGAAGCAAACCGGCCAGATCCAGGAGGGAATTCTGCGGTTCTCCGGAGGCAGACGCAGCTCCAGCCAGCGGGCCCATCCGGCAAAGACCGCCAGCACTCCCATGGGAACATGGCTGAGTTCTACCAGCAGGTTTTCCTTGACGTTGGTAATGGCGTGCTGATGCGTCAGCAGTACCGCGCCGCCGATGGCGCACATCAGCGGGAAGACCAGCGCCATACCATCGTTCTCTCGTTTCCGCCTTCGCACGCGCAGCTCGAAGACCGCGAAACCCACGCACACCAGAGCGGCCATGCGATGCTGAAACACCTCCGGATCGGCAAAGCATGCGCCAACGCTCTTCCAGCCCATCGGCCAGCATTCGCTGTCAGCCTGCAGAATGATGAAGACGGCAATGCCGATGAGCAGCAGCGGCCAATATTCGGCCCATGGAGCCTTGCCGGTGCGCGCCAGCAGAGCCAGCACTCCCATGCCGAGAACCAGCACCCCCATCCAATGATGATTGGCTTCCGACTCCATCGAGTCGGCGACCATGCGCGGCGAAATCAGCTCGCCATCCGCGTTGTAGGCCACGGGAAGTTTCTGGGCGCCACCGGTAGTTGCTCTGTCCCGGCGCGGAGGTGGCAGCTTCTACTCGCGTATACGTAAGCCGCGGGATAGTCGGCCGGAAGCGCAGGTAAATCCGGTGCAGCGACACGATATCGCTCGGCTGGTCGACCGCCGGCGGCTGTGAGGTCAGCGATGCAGCCGTAAGAATCACGGTGATGCCAATACCGACCTCGGCTTCAATCAGCCGGCGCAGGCGCGGCATGACCCGGTCGTGCCTCATGTTGCGCAGCATCAGGAAGTTGAAGCCGCCCAGCACCATCAGCACACCCAGCATCACGGCCTTGGCGAGCACCATCACGCCGTACGCTGTTCCCAGCACCGCCTCCCACGAGGCAATGTACTTCACGCTCATGGTCAAACCACTGAGGATGATGAGGATGACGCTGATCAGCGCCAGCCGGGAAAAGCGTTCGGTGATATAGAAGCGGGCACTCGAATCTTTGTTCCGAAACAGCGCGAGCACCAGATAGGGTAGGCCGCCGATCCAGAATCCGGTCGCCGTCTCGTGGATCGCCGTCAGCGTGATCAGCAGCGGCCGGCCTTCCAGCCGCGATGCTGCATGGTTGGTCATGAGCGACGCCGCCATGACGACGACCGCAGGAACAATCAGCGCCCAGGACGAAAACTTGCTGCGCGAGACGGAGATGATCAGCGCCACCAGCGCCGCGCACAGCACAACGCTGCCCGAGATGAAGAAGTTCGCGCCAATCACTCCGCTGAAGCCGATCTCGGCGCTGGCCATCAGTACGGATGAATCGACAAACAGGTAGAGAGCCTGGATGACAATCAGCCCGAGAATGCTGAGGCGCAGCAGCGTCCACAGGCTCGACTGCATACGCTGCCGCTGCGCTGAATCGCCGGGTGTATCCCGCGAGATCCACAGGATGAACAGCACTCCGCCGAGCAGCAGGGACTGAAAGACAAGCGTTCCCGCGCGCAGTACGACTGACAGGAATTCGAAGAGATCGACGAGCTTCTGCATTCTCTAGGACTACTGCACCGTGAACGGAACCTCGCCCTTGCTCATATGCCCGTCGGAGGCAAGCACGTTCCAGATCAGCTTATAGGCGCCCGGCTTCAGGCCTGTCGCCTTGCACTGCAGCTTGTCTGGGCTGGGCTGCTTTTCGAGCGGCAGGGTAGTGTCCTTGCCGTCGGGACGTATGAGCTCCACGCGCGAGCGCCCGCCATCAATGCGGACGTTGTAGCGCAGCGTGATGTCAACGTCGGGCCCTTTGACCGTGGAATTCTGCTTGGGAGTCGAATCCATCAGGACGGCGTGCGCGAACAGAAGTTGTGAGTAGGCCAAGACAAGAGCAAGAGTCAGCAGCGCATGCTTGTAGCGCCGGGATAAAAACACTTTGGGATTCCTCCAACGAAATGCTTTCAGTATTCAAAGCATACGCGGAGGTGTGCTACGGCTCAAGGGATGGCCAACCAGGCAGGAAGCGTCACCGACACCTCGCAGGTGAGGACGGTACAAAAGCTCCCTTGTATCTAATGAACGCGGCACGCATCAGATGGGTGTAAAGATGGAAAAAACTCACATGCTCTCACGTCTGTATCGCGCGATGTTCGCTGTTGGCATTACGATTTCACTCTTCGCCTGTTCGGCAAATGGCCAACCGAAGGGACCGATTCCGCCAGCCAAGGTAGATGTGCCGCTTGCCTCGAGCGCAGGCAAGCAAATCGCAGTTTTTGCCGGCGGCTGCTTTTGGGGCACCCAGTCCGTTTTTGAGCGCGTGAAAGGCGTGCTGAAGACGACCGCAGGGTATGCCGGCGGCTCAGCAGCGACCGCGACCTACGATCAGGTGACGACGGAGACTACCGGACATGCCGAGTCGGTCGAAGTGGTCTATGACCCATCCAAGATTACCTACGGGCAACTGCTGCGCATTTTCTTTTCCGTAGCCCACGATCCCACCGAGCTCAACCGGCAGGGGCCGGATGTGGGAACCTCGTACCGCTCTGCCATCTTTTACGTCAACGACGAGCAGAAGCGCATTGCGGACGCATACATTCAGCAGCTCGACGCTGCAAAGGCCTTTCCCCAGCCAATCGTGACGCAGGTGACTCCGCTAAAAGGTTTCTACCGCGCAGAGGATTACCATCAGGATTATGCCCTGCATCACCCCGATAACCCCTACATCAAGGTGTGCGATCTGCCGAAGATAAAGCTCTTGCAAGAGGAGTTCCCCGAGCTGTTTGTCGACTACACGGGAAAGTAGGCAATGGCATTCCCCTGTAGGATCAGTCGATCTGCTTCTTCAACTCATGCAGCAGATTCAACGCCTCCAGCGGGCTGATGCGGTCAAGGTCGGTCTCCTTCAGCCGATCAACAACCTTCTGCGATAGCGGAGTGAAGATGGTCAACTGCACTGCGCCGGGCTCAGGTTCAACTTCACTGGCGAGATGCTTCACCGCGCTGCGCTCGGCGGTCTCATGTTCGGACAGCACCTCGCGCGCGCGCGTGATCACGTCATTCGGCAGACCCGCCAGTTTCGCAACCTCGATACCGTAGCTCTTGTCCGCCGCGCCTTCTTCGACCTTGCGCAGGAAGACAATTCCGCCGTGGCTCTCTTTCACCGAGACGTGGTAGTTCTTCACGCCGCTGAGCCGGTCGGCCAGCTCGGTCAGCTCGTGATAATGCGTGGCGAACAGCGTCTTGGCGCGCGTGTTGGCATGGATGTACTCGATCGCCGCCCAGGCGATCGCCAGCCCATCGTAGGTGGAAGTGCCGCGACCAACTTCGTCGAGCAGAATCAGCGAGCGAGGCGTGGCAGTATTCAGAATCGCCGCTGTCTCCGTCATCTCGACCATGAAGGTTGAGCGTCCGCGCGCCAGATTGTCGCTGGCGCCGATGCGGGTGAAGATGCGGTCAACCAGTCCCAGCCGCGCCGAACGTGCCGGAACAAACGATCCCATCTGCGCCATCAGCGCGATCAGCGCCGCCTGCCGCAGGTAGGTCGACTTGCCGCCCATGTTCGGCCCGGTGATGACCAGCACCGCATGCGTCGTTCCGTTGAGGTAAAGATCGTTGGGCACGAATCGGTCGGAGACGCCGCTCAGGTCCTGCTGCTCGATCACCGGATGACGGCCAGCCGACGATCTCCAGATCGCCGCCCTCCACGAACTGCGGACGGCAATAGTTGCGATTGGCTGCAAGTGTGGCGAACGACGCCAGCACGTCGATCTCCGCCAGCGCCAGCGCGGTCTGCCGAATGCGCCGTGCCTCGGCGGCAATGGCCGCCCGCAGCTCGGCAAACAGCCGCCGCTCGATCTCGATCATCTTCTCCTGCGCATCCAGCACCTTCGCTTCGTATTCCTTCAGCTCGGGCGTGGTGAAGCGCTCGGCGTTGACCAGCGTCTGCTTGCGCTCGTAATCGGCTGGAGCAAGATGCAGGTTGGCCTTCGAAATCTCCAGGTAGTAGCCGAAGACGGAGTTGAACTTCACCTTCAGCGACGCGATGCCGGTGCGCTGGCGCTCGCGCTGCTCGATCTGCGCAATGTATTGCTTGCTGTTGCGGCTCAGGTCGCGCAACTCGTCGAGCGCTCCGTCTACGCCAGTACGAATCACGCCGCCGTCGCTGAGCGTCAGCGGAGGCTCGTCTTCCAGCGAAGACGAAATGCGCGAGCGCAGATCGCCCAGCTCGTCGCATTGCGCGTGCAGCGCCTGCAGGCGCTCGGCCGAGAAGGCACCCACCGCCGCGCGAATCGCCGGCAGCTTGGCGAACGAAGCTGCCAGCGCCAGTAAGTCGCGCGGGTTGGCTGATTCCAGCGTTACGCGGCTGAGCAGGCGCTCCAGATCGAGACATGCCGTCCATGGCGCGCCGTAATTCTTCGCGGTGTACGAGGTCGGCTAACATCGCACTCGACAGCATCGAGCCGCTGGTTAATCTCGCTCAGCTCTATCGACGGTCGCAGGATCCACGAACGCAGCAGGCGCTTGCCCATCGGAGTCGCCGTGCCATCGAGGCAGCGGAACAGCGTGACGCTGTCGCCGGTGCCGGAAAACAGCGGCTCGATCAGCTCCAGATTGCGGACCGTGACCGCATCCAGCACCAGGCAGTTCTGGCGCTCGTAGTAGCCGATGCGGTCGATGTGGTCGAGCGAGCCGCGTTGCGTGGTGCGCACGTAGTGCAGGATCGCTCCCGCAGCGGTCGCCGCCGCCGAGCGATTGGCCAGCCCGAAGCCTTCCAGCGACAGCACTCCAAAATGGTTTTCCACCAGCGGAATCGCATAGTCAGGTGCAAAGACCCAGTCGTCCAGCGGGGTTTCCGCCCAGATCGCATTCTCGATCGACGCCATGCGCGGCCGGTGCCCCAGGTTCACGTCCGTCTTTTGGACGTTAACCTGGGTGGAAGGCTGATCGAACAAGGGCAGGGAAGAGGCGAATAGCACCTCCCGCGGGCGCAACACGACAAGCTCCTCACGCACGCGACGCTCGGCATCCGGTCCACGAAACTCGGTAGCGCGAAATTCGCCGGTTGAGAGATCAAGCGCGGCGAATCCTACTTCATCGCGCTGCTTCGCCACACACGCCAGGTAATTGTTCTCTTCCGATTGAAGCTGCGAGTCCGCGGCGGTCCCAGGCGTGACCACGCGCGTCACCTCGCGCTTGACGATCTTCTTCGCCACGCGCGGGTCTTCCATCTGATCGCAGATGGCGACCTTGAACCCCTTGCGAATGAGCTTGGAGATGTAGTTCTCGGCCGCGTGATACGGCACGCCGCACATCGGGATGGCGATGCCTTTTTCCTTGTTGCGCGAAGTCAGCGTGATTTGCAGTTCGCGCGCCGCAACCACCGCGTCTTCAAAGAACAGCTCATAGAAGTCGCCTAAACGAAAGAACAGCAGCGCCTGAGGATGCTCTTTCTTGATCGCGGCATATTGCCGCATGAGCGGCGTGGAGGGCTCGGTCATCGCATAGAGCAGAGCGGAGTAACGATGCGCGGATTATAGCAGCGCAGCGATGTGCAAAAGACCCACTCAACCAAAAGATGGTTGAATGGGCCACCCGCGGTGGTAGTGCGGAGCTTTAGCGCCGCAGAAGCGAACTTCCTCTCTGCTGTCATCCTGAGCAAGGGCTTCCGCCCGAGTCGAAGGATCCCTATCTTCTCTTGTTGTCACGAGCGAGAAGTTTCGCCGCGAGGTCATCGCTATAGGCAAGCCATACCTTGCCCCGCTCCCACACATTTGAAAATCGCGAAAGGCGGGGCTCCCGGCGGTTTATGACAGCCCGCTGGGCGAGATGGAGTGAGCCCGGTGCGTCAGCGCCGGGTGGGAATGCAAGAGACTTCTTCGAGCCCGTCGGGGCGACACTGGGCTCTCTCGCCGCTGACGCGGCTTGTGTTTTTTCGGCACATTTACCCGCCGCTTGCGCGGCGGGCTCATGCGGGCTGCGGTGCGTGAAGACTCGTATCTTACTTCGGCGAAAGCGGCCTGGCCATAAGCTCCAAATAGTCCGCTAACTGCAGCTCTGGATACGGCCCCGCTAGCATTCCCTCGTCGAGCACCATGTTGACTTCAGATTTTTGTGCCGGTGACATTGGCGGCTCTGGCAACTTTCTGCGCATTAGCTCCGCCCTGGCGTAGATGGCATCGGGCAGTATCGAACTGCGAAACTGACTGTCCCGCGCCCTCGAGAGTTCTAGTTCTTTCTGGGTTTGCTGTTGCCACTGGATACTTCTTTCCGGTTCTGTGGAAGGGAACGATCCTGTTCGCCACTGGTTAAAGAGGTTGTCTTCGGCCTGCCGATACTTACGAGAGAAGTCACGAATCTTCTTCACCACCTCGTTGGCAAAGGTGAATAACTCATCATCGGTTTCGATTTTTGTTTCATACTGCTTGCGCATGTAATCCGCGCTAGTTTGAGCTAGCTGCTTGATAGCGGGGGCATATTCTTGATTCAGCTTTTGCTCGTCCTCTAAATTGGCGCGCATATAAGCGAGATCACTAGCGTTCCTTATTTCATTGGCCTGTATAACTGCCCTCAGTGATTCAATAGCCTGCTTTTGCTCAGACACCTCTTTGTCGTGTGCGGCATCGGCATTCCCGATGCTGATATACTCGCCGACGCCCAGCAAAATAAATACGGCCGCGAGCACCCAACGTCTCCATCCGCGAAACTCAATGATGGACACAATGGCACCCAGAACGGCTAGAACTACGGCGCATGTGCCCACGGGTACCCAATGCATCGACTTACCTCACTCTGAAACGATTCTCTTCAAATGGATTGTCGGGGATGCGGGACCTGGTGTCCACGTGTGGGATCCCTGAGATTAACCATTTCAAGTCAGGATCTCGTCACACTCACCTGTGACGAACTCGCTTGGTCCACGCTGCTCAAATGGTTAGAATGGGCGTGTTGAGGACGAGGGGGACTTGTCCCTCTCCGAATCGCGCTCTTTGATAGGGAGGCGTGACGCGATCTGGTCCTCATAGCGCCTGCTGGCCGCTGTTAATCACTTCTGAAACCTACCAACCCTTCCATCCCGGAGAAATCGCACTTAAGTCCTTTGCTCCTAAGATTTTGCCTGTAACTCTAACGCGCTCAAGATTTTGCGGGGAGTCTTTTCAACTTGCCCAATCAGCTCAAGATTTTAGAGGTAGGGTGGGGGGAGGGGGTACCCTCAGGAATGCACCAAGACCGGTGCAGCTCTGCATCGAGGCTAGATATTACCAGTGGGTCAACATCCACCATCCCAACGATGTCATCCTGGGCTTCCGCCGCTGCTGTTCAGCAGCGGCGGAAGCCCTTTTCCCATTCGGAGCTTCAACGGCCCGGTTGAAGCCGGGCCCTGATACAAAGCTTGTCCGAACAGATCTAATCCGCACGACCTCACGCAGCTTTTTTCGCATGCGGCGTGCCGATATACGGAAACTCCTGCAGGGTGTCGGTATGCGGCTTGAGACCCGTGGGCGGACACTCATTTTTCGTCAGGAAGGCGAGCCGGTAATTGATCACGTCTTCCTTGAAGGTGCGGCCGTTGGGATACTCCGCGGGCTTCGACGGATCGAAAGTCATCACGTCGGGAAGGGTGCCCTCACGGTCGATCGCGGCAATGGCTTCCTCGCGGGTGTAATTGCCGGTATGCCCCATCAGGTGCACGAACTGGTCGAGCCATCGCGCGCGGTCGTTGACCGGCTCGCTGGCGTTGTATTCCAGCTTGGTGTCATCGGTGTTGAAGAAGCTGCTGACGCTGGGATGGCCCGCGCGATCGACGTGCAGCAACTGGCCGTCGCGCCGTACACTGCACCGCCCCCAGATGTGGATCACGGGCTTGGGACCGAGTTCACTCGTCGGCACCTCGATCACGGTCGAAAACACGTTTGCTTCCGTATTCGAATCCACGCCGGTCCATGGAGACTTGCTGCCGAGATGAGGCTCGGTGAAGTTCCGTTTGCCCCTGGTATCGAACAGGTTCTTGATTCCGTCGAAATCGAAGAAGAACGCGTCGCTGCGGCTGCCGGCAAAATACGTGTAGTTGCCCGCCTTGATGATATTCGGCTGGGCGCCGAAGGAGACCTCGGCGTCGGCGATGATCTTCGTCCCCACCGCTTCGGGCGAGCGCGATTCCGGGCCCTTGGCCATGAATACGCTAACCGTCTGCGTGCCGTTCTGCGGCTTGGAGAACACATAGCTGAACGCGATGTCCGTCAGATAATCGCCATCGTTATCGATGTTGAGGCGATAGATGGCGTCGGGATGAAGCGCGTCCGCATTGGGATTGGCATTGAGGATGATCACGGTTCTGTTCTTGTCATTGGGCGACTGGAATGCGTAGAGATCGCAGAGGTCGAGCCGTTGATCGCCCAGCGGCGGGCCCAGGCTGAGTCCGGTGAAATGGTTAGACATTACTTTCTCCTTTTCATCTGGATTTCGATTTTGGTTCTCTCGGGGTGCGAGATTATACACCGAGACTTCAGACCGAAAACCCCACCCGGCGAACATCAGGCCGGATGGGGCACTCTCAATGCTTTCGATTGTTCCGAACGGCTGTCCGCTAGAACGGCCATCTCCAACCCGCTGCGTTCGGCTCGTCGATGCCGTACTGGTGAGCGTAGTTTTTGCATTCGATCTGCTGATTCAGGAAGCGCTCCTTGGCGTGCCCGCCGATACGTTGCAACCTGGGCACGCGGTCGATCACGTCCATGGCCAGGCTGAAGCGGTCGATGTTGTTGTTGATGGCCAGCTCCAGCGGAGTGTTGATGTTGCCCTTCTCCTTGTAGCCGCGCACGTGCATGTTGTCGTGGTTGTGACGGCGATACGCCAAGCGATGAATCAGCCAAGGGTATCCGTGGAAGTTGAAGATGATTGGCTTATCGACGGTGAACAGCGAGTCGAAGTCGCGGTCCGGCAAACCATGCGGATGTTCGGTGCTGGGCTGCAACTTGAACAGATCGATCACGTTGACGAACCGGAGCTTGAGGTCGGGGAACTCGGTGCGCAGCAGGGCGATGGCGGCGAGCGCCTCCTGCGTCGGAATGTCTCCGGCAGACGCCATCACCGCGTCGGGCTCTCCGCCTTCGTCATTACTGGCCCAGTCCCAGATACCGATGCCTTTCGTGCAGTGTGTGATCGCCGCGTCCATGGTCATGAATTGCAGGTGGTTCTGCTTGTCGCAGACGATGACGTTGACGTAATCCTGGCTGCGGAGGCAGTGGTCGGCGACGGACAACAGCGAGTTGACATCGGGCGGCAGGTAGATGCGCGTGACGTTGGCGCTCTTGTTGACCACCACGTCGAGGAAGCCGGGGTCCTGGTGGGTGAAGCCGTTGTGGTCCTGGCGCCAGACCGTAGACGTGATCAGCAGGTTCAGCGAAGCGATGGATGCGCGCCACGACAAGTGGCTACAGATCTCCAGCCACTTGGCGTGCTGGTTGAACATCGAGTCGATGACATGAACGAACGACTCGTAGGTCGAGAAGAAGCCGTGGCGGCCGGTGAGCAGGTAGCCCTCCAGCATGCCTTCCATGGTGTGCTCGCTCAGCATCTCCATGACGCGGCCATCGGTCGACAACTCGCCGCCGTCGAGGTCCTCAGGGAAGAACTCCTCGATCCAGAACTTCTTGCTGACTTCATAGATGGCGTCGAGCTTGTTCGAGGTATTTTCGTCCGGTCCGAAGACGCGGAAGTTGTTCATGTTTTCCTTCATCACGTCGCGCAGGAAGACGCCCAGCGGGCGCGTGTTCTCCGCCTGAATCTGGCCCGGCTTGTCGAACTTGATGCCGTACTCGCGGAAGTCGGGCAGGCGCAGTGCCTTCTTGATTCGCCCGCCGTTGGCGTGCAGGTTGGAGCTCATGCGGCGATGGCCCTTGGGGGCCAGCTCGCGGAACTCGTCGACAAAGCGCCCGTGTCCGTCGAAGAGCTCTTCCGGTTTTTGCGAGCGCATCCAGTTCTCCAGGATGCGAAGCTGCTCGGGGTCCTTCTTTACGTTGGGCAGCGGCACCTGGTGCGCCCGCCAGAAGCCTTCCAGGCGGTGGCCTTCCACTTCAATCGGAGCCGTCCAGCCCTTCGGCGAGCGCAGCACGATCATCGGCCAGTGCGGCCGCTTGAAGTCCGAGTTGTTGCGCGCCGAGCTTTGAATTGCGCGAATTTCGTTGACGCAGTGCTCTACCGTCGCCGCCATGGCCTGGTGCATGCTGTCGTGGTCGGAGCCTTCGACGAAGTAAGGCGTCCAGCCATAGCCGCGCAGCAGGCTCTCCAGTTCCTGATGCGGAATGCGCGCCATAAGCGTGGGATTATTGATCTTGTAGCCGTTGAGATGGTAGACCGGCAGCACTGCGCCATCGCGCTTGGGGTTAAGGAATTTGTTAATGTGCCAGGAGGTCGCCAGCGGTCCGGTCTCGGATTCTCCGTCGCCGACAACGGCCGCGACGATCAGGTCGGGGTTGTCGTAGGCCGCGCCGCAGGCGTGCGACAGAACGTAGCCCAGCTCACCGCCTTCGTGAATGGAGCCCGGTGTCTCCGGCGTGCAGTGGCTGCCAATGCCGCCGGGGAAGGAGAACTGCTTGAAGAAGTCGCGCAGACCTTCGTAGTCCTCGCTCATCTCGGGATAGACCTCCGAGTAGGTGCCCTCCAGGTACGCAGGACCCAGCACTCCGGGCGCGCCGTGGCCGGGGCCGGCAAGGAAGATCATGTCGAGGTCGTATTTCTTGATCAGCCGGTTGAGATGCACATAGATGAAGGACAGGCCGGGGCTCGATCCCCAGTGTCCCAGCAGGCGGTTTTTGATGTGCTCCGGCCGCAGCGGTTCGTTGAGCAGGGGGTTGTCGAGCAGATAGATCATCCCCAGGCTGAGATAATTACAAGCCCGCCAGTAGGCGTCGGTCTTGCGCAGTTCGTCTTGGCTTAAGGGCGTGCCGCTGACCGTCGAGCGAGCGGGACCGTAAGCGCCAATAGAGTCGTGACCAGTAACGTCGGGAGGGGTAGCGATGGCAGTCATACAAGACACTCCTTTCCTTCAGCCTTGCCGGATGGGCGTCGGCAGTGAGTGAAGGCACTACTTCAAGCCTCACCCTTACCGGGCAAGTAGTCAACCGGACACGGGGGTTGTCATGCAGTTTTAATTTCTTTTTTCGAATTGGAAATACAGTTTCATGGCGTGAGCCGGGAAGAGAACCATCGGCAAACCAAGGCTGCACGAAGTTCGCTTCGTGTGATGCCGAGGTAGCCGGTCGCAAGCGCATTTTTGCCACAGAATCATCCAATGGACAGATCGTGTAGTGGTGTGCACTGTCGTTGTCATCTCGAGCGACGATGTGAAGCAAGTCGACGGACCCTATTTGGGATTTGTCATCACGAGGTCGTTTGCGACCGAGGGATCTGCTCTCCCTTGCGCTGCCAATCCAGTGCCGTGATTGTCGCACTTTCATTGAGGAGCAGACTTCTCGCCGCCACACAAAGGCGCTCGTAAGACAAAGTGTCTGCAAGGGGTTGGACCCTGCTCGGCCGAGCGGACACACCCGGGAGTAGAATTTTTATGCCGTCTCCGCACCATCCGCAGACAGCGCGCTCCACCGCATGAGCGCGCAGCAGAACCATGGACCTTCACCAGAAAATTCGCACTCTCCCCACCTCGCCCGGCGTGTATCTGTACAAGAACGCTGAAGGCACGGTTATCTATGTCGGAAAGGCAAAGAACCTGCGCTCGCGAGTGCGGTCATATTTTCTGGAGGGCGCGTCCGGGAACGCCAAGACCGGCACGCTGCTGCGCGAGGCAGTCGATCTCGACTACGTCGTGGTCGACAACGAAAAGGAAGCGCTGGCGCTGGAGAACAATCTCATCAAGAAGAAGAAGCCGCGCTACAACATTCTTCTTCGCGACGACAAGACCTACCCTTACATCAAGCTGACGATGGGCGAGCGCTATCCGCGGGTCTATCCCACGCGGCGGCTGCGCAAGGACGGATCGCTCTACTACGGCCCGTATTTTCCCACCAGCCTGGCATATCGCATCGTCGACCTGATTCATCGCCACTTCCTCATTCCCTCGTGCAAGCTGGACTTGAATCGCACGTATCCGCGGCCGTGTTTGCAGTACTACATCGGGCGATGCCTGGGGCCGTGTGTGGAAGGGTTGACCACGGCTGAGCGCTACGCCGAAGCGGTGCACGATGTGAAGTTGTTTCTTGAAGGGCGTGGGCAGGACCTGAAGCGCTCATTGCAGAAGCGCATGGCGAATGCGGCTGAGAAGGAGCAGTACGAGCTGGCGGCCAAGTATCGTGACCTGATCTCGACCGTCGAACTGCTCGACCAGAAGCAGCGCATCGCCACGCTTGACGGCGACGATGCCGACGTCTTCGGTTATCACTACGAGAACCAGATGCTGGCGGTCAACCTCTTCCACATGCGTGGCGGCAAGATCGTCGACAAGCGCGAGTTCTTCTGGGAAGAACTGAGCGAGATCGTCGGCCACGAAGGCTTTGAGCCGGGCGAGTTCTTCTCCGCGCTGCTGAAGCAGGTTTACCTCGACGCGCAGTATGTGCCGCACACCATCTACGTTCCGGTCGACTTCGAAGACCGCCCCATGCTGGAGGAGATCCTCTCGGAAGGCCGCGAACGGCACGTGCAAATCCTCGTACCGCAGCGCGGGGAGAAGCGTTCGCTGGTCGACCTGGTCGGTCAGAACGCCAAGCAGGCCTACGATCAGCGCTTCCGCGTGATGAAGCCGACAGCGAAGGCGGTGCAGGAGGCGCTGCAGGAGGCGCTCATGCTGCCGGAGCGGCCGCGCCGGATCGAGTGCTTCGACATCTCGCATATTCAGGGCGCAGAGACCGTCGCCTCCATGGTGGTGTGGGAAGACGGCAAGATCAAGAAGTCGGACTACCGCAAGTTCATCATCCGCACGGTGGAAGGCGTGGACGACTTCGCCTCGATGCGCGAGGTGGTAACGCGGCGCTATCGCCGCTTGCAGGAGGAGAACCAGCCGATGCCCAGCCTGATACTCATCGACGGCGGTATCGGCCAGTTGCACGCGGCAGCGCAAGCGCTGGAAGCGCTGGGCATTATCAATCAGCCGCTGGCCTCCATCGCCAAGCGCGAGGAAATCATTTACGTGCAGGGGCAGGAAGACGATCCGGTCATCCTTGATCGGCATTCGCCGGTGCTGCATCTGGTGCAGTTGGTGCGCGATGAGGCCCATCGCTTTGCCGTGACCTTCCATCGCAAGCGCCGCGAGATTCGCGATCGCTCGACGGGTTTGCTGGAAGTTCCCGGAATCGGCGAGCGCACCAGCCGCCGGCTGTTGCAGCACTTTGGCAGCCTGCAGGCCGTTAAGCAAGCGGACGCGGCAGCGCTGTCGGCGGTGGTCAGCCGTGCGCAGGCCGATGCCATCTTGCGCCATTTCCTGGCTAACCGCGAGCAAAGTGAGCCGTCACAACTTGTTCAGATAGACTGATAGACCCATGCTTGCCGACGAAAGTCCCCGTTCCCGCGATGCATTGATGTTTGTGCTGGTTGTGCTGGTGGTGAGCGTTATTGGTTTTGCCTTCGATCGCCTTCTGCTGCGCGAGGGCGTACACCGCGTCGACATCATGGCGCTCTCCAACGGCCTGACGGGAATCGCCGCCGGTCTGCTCTACCTGCAGGTGACCCGCGTCGAGCGCGAGCGCCGCGCCGCGACGCAGGAACGCCTGCGCACCATCGCGGAGATGAATCACCACATCCGCAACGCCCTCCAGGTCATCGCCTACGCCAGCTCGGCTGCTGACAGCGCTGAATCCGTCGAGCTGATTCGCAGCTCAGTGGAGCGCATTGAATGGGCGCTGCGCGAGGTTCTGCCCGGTCACATGACTCCCGAGGACCGCGAAGCCATCGCCGGAGCACAGGCGCGAGTCGACTCACGCTTCCTGAGCTGCTTGCGCGTGGTGGCCCCGCCCTGCGTGATATCTTCGTCTGAAAAGCGGCACAAGATTCGATCAGGACCGATCAACCATGTCACATAGCGAAGTCGAAGAACTGCACGAACACGCAGAGCATGGGCACAATCCGGGAATGGCACGAGTCAGCTTCACCATGGCCTTGCTGGCCGTCCTGGTAGCGGTGGTCATGGTGTTGGGGCACCGCTCGCACACCGAAGAGATACTTTTGCAGAACCGGGTAACCGATGAATGGGCCTACTATCAGGCCAAGAACCTGCGGCGTAATAACCTCGAAGCTCTGCGCGATCTCATGGGCGTACTGCAGGGCAAAGATCCGGAGAAGGCGGAAGCCGTCGAGAAAAAGTTTGAGGCTTCAATCGCGAAGTACGCCGACGACCAGAAGGAGATCGAGCACGAAGCGCGCGCGCTGGAGTCGGAATTGCAGCAGATGGGCCGGCGCGCAGATCGCTTTGACATTGGCGAAGTCTTGCTCGAGATCGGCCTGGTGATAACGTCAATCACGCTGCTGACCGGTAAGCGTACGTTTTGGTACATCGGTATCGGATTCGGCGCAGCAGGCATTGTGGCGGCCAGCACCGCGTATCTGGTGCACTAGAGAAAACCTTCGAGTGCCCCACTCGGGCTGGTTTTCTGTCGCATTAGCTCCGGGTAGAATGGGGCACCGGCGTTGTCACGCTCGATCTCGGGTTAGGCAACCGAAGGCCGAACCCTTCGACAAGGTCAGGGAAGGCTCTAGGGGCACCAGGCAGTAGCGTTACAACATTGCTGGGGTCCATGAGAGGAGAGACATGAAACTACGAGTTGCTGCAGTCTGCTTGGTCATGGCGTGGATGTTGCAAGGTACGGTAGTCGGACAGGAATGGTCATCGTGGATCTCGTCCAATCACGACGTGCAATATCGATGGTTGGCCAGCACTTCGGGTGAAGGGGCGACGTGTCATCTGCAACTGCGGGACACACAGCGCAAGCTCGAGACCATCGTAAGCGTTCGCGTCGACTACAAGCACGAGAATAAAGATGAATCAACAAGAGAGGTCGTCACCATCATGAATCTCGCCGGCGAGTATCTGGGGGAAAGAACGATATACCACTGCGCGTCGGTTGGTGATCTTCATGTGACGGACATCGTTCGGCAGTAGGCAAGCATCAGAAGTAGTCAACAGTCCTCAGGGTGTCCAACCTTCCATTGGTTAGCGGGAGTGGAGTTTTCTCCTCTCCCCAGTCATTCCAAAGGCAGATAGTGGGCACCCTTCCACGATCGTGAAGAAACCAATTCCTCATTGTTTTCTTGAGCTTAGTGCGTTTTGCTGGTCATGGGCCCAGCTAATCAGCAAAATCTCAGGTAGCTGGTGCCCGGTGTCGCGGCCCAATTCCGAATCCATCTCCCCTCCCTGTAGTTCTAATGACTCATCGTTGCAAAGGGTCAGGCGATCGAGCGTCGGAGGTTCCCATTGCGCTGCTGCCGAATGGCTGGATGGAGCAGCGGAACCACACGGCCGTTGTGATTGAGGACGCATCCCTTCCTGAAAGACCTTTGTCACCAGACGCACGCGATACACAAGAAGGAGAACGACAATGTTCAGATACGTGATCACTTTCGCGGTGGCGGGAGCACTCACCGCTGCTGTTCCGAGCACACCTACACCAACCGCCGGATCCTGGCAGGTCGATGTCCGGCATTCCGATGCCAAGCTGACGACGGACGGGACAACCGATTTCGGCAAAGCACCGATGGACGTGGTCCTCGGCTTTGGCAGAGTGAGAGGGGACGTGAATCTCGACGATGCCGACCCGGCCAGGTCGCACGTCGATCTGCACATCTATCCGGCGACCTCGATGTCAGAGCCGATCCAGGAGGATGGAAGCTTCAAGAGCCATTGGGTGGCGAACCTGGCCAACCAAACGCTGATTTGCTTCCACTCCAAGCAGGTCACCCGCACTCAGGATGGGAAGATACAGGCCACCGGCGAGTTGAAACTCACACGCGTGGACCGCAATGTTCAGATCGATCCAAACGAGGCTTATTCCGGCCCGGTGTACGGCCCACCGATCATTCACACCGTCTCCAAACCGGCTACGTTTGTCTTCGACTTCACTCCGGGTGGTGCGAAGGGTCAAGGATCTCCGGTGCAGCTGGCAGGGACAACCGGCGCAACGCTCGAGAGTTTTCCGCAGCTGTTGAAGGCCGCTGTCAACACCTACTGGCCACCCCTGGTTCAGGATGCGAAGTGCCAGGCTGCCTCTTACCCGGCAACCGAGGACTATAAAGGTTCGGAGTGCACCGGAACAGTTCTCCAGTCTCCGGCGCTTCCGCAAGGTCCATACGCGGGCGCCAGAGAGGATTACTCCGGCTCCTCGGACTACAACAGAGTCTCGGGAAACACTTTGACCATCCGGGTTCACCTGCACTTGATTCCGGGTGCGGGACAGGGAATGGCAATGGGCGAGTAGCGGGCCGGCGCCTTGAGTCGTCAACCCGCAGGCTAACGTGGTTTTGATGGCGCGGAGTTTTTGACTTTTCTTGCTGCCGGTTTCGCCTTCGGTTTCCGGAGGCTTTTCTTTTTCTCCGCGACGGCAAACGGCAGGTCCTGCATCTCGGCCGCGCGCCACAGATACCAACAGGCGACGCTGCGATGCGGGCGCCAGCGTTCGCCATAGGCTAACAGTTCTTTCGGCTTGGGCATCTCCGTCATCTTGTGGATCTTGGCGAAGCCCTTGCGCACGCCGTAGTCGTCGACGGCCAGCACATCGGGGCGGCCAAGACGGAAGATAAGCAGCATCTCGACCGTCCAACGGCCGATGCCGCGCACCTGAGTGAGGTGCTCGACGAGTTCCTCGTCGCTCATCTTGTGAGCTTGCCGGGGAGTGGGCACGATGCCTTCGATGGTTTTGGCGGCAAGGTCTTTGATGGCCAGCATCTTCGCCTGCGACAGTCCGGCGGAGCGCAAGAGCTCGGGCGAGGCATCGCGTATCTGTTGCGGATTGGGAAAACGAGCGACCAGCCCGCGGCGTGTGCGTAGGTGGCCGGCGTTGTCGGGGAACAGCGCCTTCACGCGACCGAGGATGGTCGCGGCGACTTTACCGTTGAGCTGCTGATAGACAATGGATTCCAGCAACGCCTCGAAGATACTCTGCGTGGTTTCCATTTGCAGGCGGCATTCGCCGGCTTTGATGATAATGCGGGCCAGCTTGCGGTCGACGCGCGAGAGGTGGGCGAGGGCGGCGGTGTGATCGAGTTTCCTGGGCACGGGGTTGATCGTAGCAAATGGAACGAATGGGTGCCCAATCCCGGCTTCCTCTTTGCTGGGGTGGGGTTTTCCAATTCCCACCCGGGCAAATACGGCCCGGGTGGGGCACCCGAACGTCGGGTATATTGCTTCCAGCAGCCAATCCAATGCCCGAAGTTTCGCCAGACCAATTTCGCGCCGCACTGGGACGCTTTGCCAGCGGGGTCACCGTCATCACGGTGCCGACGGCCGATGGCGGCGTGCATGGCATGACGGCCAGCGCGTTCTGTTCGGTTTCGCTGCGGCCTCCGCTGGTACTGGTGTGCGTCGATCACCTGGCGGAAACGTATCTGCATCTGCGCGAGCGCTGCTGTTTTGGCGTGAGCATCCTCAAGCAGGAGCAGGAGGCGCTGTCGGAGTTCTTCGCCGATCCGGAGCGCAATCGCGATGCGGCGTACCGGCTCGGCATCACGTATAAGAAGATGGAAAGTGGCATGCCGGTGCTGGCCGACGCGCTGGCCCAGATCGACTGCACGGTGGTCGAGACCCACCCCGCCGGAGACCACAGCATCTTCGTGGGCCAGGTGAATGAGATTGCTGTGCAGGAAGGCACTCCGCTGCTGTATTTTCGCGGGCGGTATGGGGTGGGGCCGGAGTAAAGCTCAACCACGGATTCACACGGATCGGCACGGATCGGATTAGGAGATCCATGCTCGCTTCTCCCTCTGAAACGCTAAGGTTTTCTTCTGATCCGTGTTCATCCGTCTTGATTCGTGGTTGCGGTATTCTTGCGTGAGACTATGGCGGAGTTCTCACAGGGCGACCTGATTGCGCGAATTCGCGATGTTCGCGATGGCGAAGCGCTCACGCCCGCGCTGGCCACTGCGCTGCTCGCCTGCGATGGAGATACGCAGGAGGAACTACTTGCAGCGGCCGCGGACTTGAAAGAGCGTTATCGTCCGGGCGTCGTGACGTATTCGCGCAAAGTCTTTCCTTCCGCTGACGAATCTCTGTCGCGACTATTGCGGATACTGTACCTTCAGGCGCGATCCGGGTGAGTCGGGCGCGCACACCATGACTCCGGAAGAAGTGCTAGCGGTCGCAAAGCAGGGAGAGAAGCTGGGGTGCACGGAAGCGCTCTTCTCGTTGGGCGACAAGCCGGAGATGCTCTTCCCCGAGATGCGCGATACGTTGCGCCGCCTCGGATACCGCAGCACGCTGCACTATCTCGAAGCCATGTGCGAGCTGGTGCTGCGTGAGACGCGCCTGCTGCCCCACGCCAATCCCGGCCTGTTGAGCTATCAGTGGATTGAGCGCTTGCGCGCGACGAATCCCAGCCTCGGCCTCATGCTGGAATCGACCAGCGAAGCTCTGCTCCAGAAAGGGGCGGCGCACGACAATGCTCCCGACAAGCTGCCCTCGTTGCGGCTGAAGACCATTGCCGACGCGGGCAAGCTGGGTGTTCCTTTCACCACCGGCATCCTGATCGGCATCGGCGAGACGCTGACGCGATCGCGTGGATTCGCTGCTCGCCATCAAGCGCTTGCACCAGGAGTACGGGCACATACAAGAAGTCATCATCCAGAATTTCCGGGCCAAGCCACGAATTCCGATGGCGAACTGGCCTGAGCCCGACAACGGCGACATGCTGCGCACGCTCGCGGTCGCACGACTGCTGCTGCGCGACATGAACATCCAGGCGCCGCCGAATCTTACTGAGCCCAGCTACGAGCGACTCCTACAGGGTGGGATCAACGACTGGGGCGGCGTTTCGCCGCTTACGCCCGACTACATCAATCCCGAGGCGCCGTGGCCGCATCTGGCCGACCTGGAACGCCGCACCAACGCCGCCGGACAGCAGCTCCAGCAGCGGCTGCCGGTGTATCCGGAGTTTGTCCCGGGCGTGGTGAAGCGCGGCGGACTGCTGGCCGAGCGACTTGCGACGGTGTCAGACAACGTGGGATATGCAAAGGCAGCGTAGATGAACGTCGTCGTCTTCACCGGAGGCACGGGAGGCACCAAGCTGGTGCAGGGCTTGCAACGGGTCGTTGCTCCGGAAGAACTCACCGTGGTGGTGAACACGGGAGACGACATCGAGTGGTGGGGACTGCACGTTTCACCGGATATTGATTCGGTTCTGTATGGCCTGTCAGGGCTGCTGAGTGCCGATCGCGGGTGGGGCGTGGACGACGATTCGTTCCGCTGCCTGGAGCGGATGAAACAGATGGGCGAGCCAGCGTGGTTCAGCCTCGGCGATCTCGATCTTGCGACACACCTCACGCGCACCTCCCTGCTGCGCGAGGGCCGCACGCTGAGCGAGGCGACAGCCGAGCTTGCCCAGCGCATGGGCATCGGCGCGCGCGTGCTGCCCATGTCCGATGATCGCGTTTCGACCATGCTGGAAACAGAGAAGGGCCGGCTGAATTTTCAGGAATACTTCGTGCGCGAGCGGCATAACGTCGAGGTCAGCCGAGTCGACTTTGTCGGGGCCGCACGGTCGCACCCAGCGCCGGGCTTGCTGGCGGCGATTGCAGCGGCGGAGGTGATTGTGTTCGCTCCGAGCAATCCGGTAACCAGCATCGGACCGATCTTGGCCGTGCCGGGAATCCGCGATGCTCTGCAGCGTACCGAGGCGCCGGTGGTGGCCGTGAGTCCGATTATCGGCGACGCGGCGGTGTCGGGCCCCGCGGCAGCCTTGATGCGCATGTCGGGATGGCCCAGCACCATCGCGGGCATCGCGCAGGCGTATGAAGATTTTCTCCAGGTGCTGGTTATGGATGCCGCCGACATGGAGTCAGCGAAGGCCTTAAACCGCCACACGCTGCGCCTGGTTTGCACCTATACGTTGATGCGGTCTCTCGAAGACAAAATTCATCTTGCGCGGGTGTGTCTGGATTGGTCTTCGCGCGCGGAGCGTCAAAGAGCCTGAATGCGCGGCATACTTCTCATCCCGGTAAAAGACTTGTCGAAAGCGAAGCAGCGGCTGGGCGCGGCGTTGGACCAAGCGCATCGTTCGCAACTGGCCGAGGCCATGCAGCACGACGTGATGCTCGCGGCGTCGGGCGTGCGCTCACGGGTGGACATTGCTTTGGTAACGAGCGACCGGCGCGCCCAGGAACTGGCTGCAGAGTTTGATTTCCTGGTAATCGACGACACGCGCAGCCAAAGCGAGACCGCCGCGATTGAGATGGCGACAGCCTGGTGCGAAGCGCGAGGGTATGACACGACCATCGTGATCCCCGGCGACATTCCGCTGGCGCGCGCGGAAGAGCTGCATCAGGTGCTCGACGCTGCTCCCGAAGAAGGCGCGGTGTTTGTTCCCGCCTACGACGGGCGAGGAAGCAACTGCATCCTGCGCCGGCCTGCGTCGATCATTCCCTTGCGCTTCGGCAACGACAGCTTTGTTCCTCATTGCGAGGCCATGCGCCGAACCGGCAAGCCGCTTATCATTCTCGAGATGCCGGGCATCGGTCTCGATATCGACAATCCGCACGAGCTCGACTTGCTGCTCGCGCGCGACGGCGACACCCACGCGCAACGCCTGCTGCGGTCGTGGAACTTCAGAGCGCAATCGAGCGTGAACTCCGCCATCTCCGCATGAAAGCTCCCGCCCGACCACAGCGAACCGAAGAGCTTCGCGCAATCCCGGTACACGGCGTTCCGGATGTGAAGCCTGGAGATTCGCTGGCTGAGGTCGTTCTCGCCGCGATTACACGCACGAACCTGCGATTGAGCGCAGGCGACATTCTGATGCTGAAACATAAGATCGTGGCCAAAGCCGAGGGGCGCACGGTTCGCCTGGACTCGGTGAAGCCTTCGCGGCGCGCGCTTGCTTCCGCTCGTCGCAACCAGAGCGACGCGCGCGTCATTGAGCTCGCGCTGCGGGAAGCCAAACGCGTTTTGCGCGATGAGCACGTGCTCATCACCGAGACGCAGCACGGTTTCGTCTGCGCTAACAGCGGAGTCGATGTCTCCAATGTCGACGGCGGCGAATCGGCGCTGCTTCTGCCTGAAAATCCCGATGCTTCGGCCGCAAGAATTCACCGAAAGTTGAAGAAGCTGACCGGCCTGCACATCCCGGTGATCATTTCCGACAGCTTCGGGCGCGCTTGGCGTGAAGGCCTCTGCGATGTTGCTATCGGCGTTGCGGGGATGTGCGTCATTCAAGACTACCGTGGGAAGCGCGACGAGTACGGGTACCGGCTCCACGCTACCGAGCATGCGTTCGCCGATGAACTTGCCGCGATGGCTGGCCTCGTTTCCGGCAAAAACGCGCGTGTTCCGGCTTGTATAATCCGGGGTTACGCCTACCCTCGCGGTGCGGGGAACGCACGCCAACTGGTGCGTCCCGCAGAGAAAGATCTGTTTCGATGATCGGGAGTCCGGCCTTATGCACGACCTGAGCTGGTGTACGCAACACACACTTCAACACACGACATGGAACGGGGTGCGAAGCGCAGCTTCACCGCCCATTCGCAGCGCTCTGGAAAAAGTGCTGGCCTCGCACAACGGAGCTTCGCTGAGCCGCGAAGAGTGTCTGCTACTGGCGCACGCTGACGGCGGCAACCTGTTCGCGCTCGTGGTTGCTGCCAACGAATTGCGCAGCACGGCGTGTGGGCGATACGGTCACTTACGTTGTTACGCGCAACATCAACTTCACCAACGTCTGCATCGTGGGCTGTAAGTTCTGTGCCTTCGCCGTAGGGCCCCGCCACGAGACCGCCTACTTCATGTCACTGGACGAGGTTGCGGAGAAGGTCCGCGAAGCCGCACGCTGGGGTGCGACCGAGGTTTGCATTCAGGGAGGACTTCCCCGGGACCTGCCGCCGTTCTATTACCGCGATATTTTGCGCGCGGTGAAAGCGGCTGTTCCCACCATGCACTGCCACGCCTTCTCGCCGATGGAGATGCTCTACGGCGTGGAGCTGACCGGCATGCCTGTGCGCGACTACCTGTTGATGCTGAAGGACGCCGGGCTTGATACTTTGCCCGGCACCGCTGCCGAAATCCTCGACGACGATGTTCGCCATGTGCTCTCGCGCAACAAACTCAGCGTCTCCGATTGGCGCGAAATCATCGAAACCGCGCACGAATACGGCATTCGGAGCACGTCGACCATGATGTACGGACACTCCGAGACGCCGGAGCAGTGGGTCAATCAGCTTCTGTTACTGCGCGAGATTCAGTCGCGCACCGGAGGCTTCACCGAGTTCGTTCCCCTCGGGTTTATCCACGACAATACACTGCTCTTCGAGCAGGGCTTGGCTCGCGCCGGAGCCAGCCTGGGAGAGCACATGAAGGTACACGCGCTGGCACGCGTGATGCTCGCCGGCTCGATTGATCACATTCAGGTGTCGTGGGTGAAGCTCGGGCGCGAAGTTTCGCAACTTGCTCTGCTCGCCGGCGCCGACGATTACGGGGGCACATTGTTCGAGGAGAACATCTCTCGTTTGGCTGGCGCCAGCTTCGGCCAATACGTTTCCACCGGCGAGTTTCAGGAGCGGATTATCGAGCTCGGCCGCGTGCCCGCGCAGCGCAATACCACTTACACGAAGTTGACCTATCCGGAGCCGCCGGTCGCCACCGGGAGCGCCGCATGATCGCCGTCGTCGGCGGTACCGGCCCCGAAGGTTCCGGACTGGCGCTGCGCTGGGCGCGCGCCGGTGAGTCTGTCATCATCGGATCACGAGATGCCGAACGTGCGCGAGCTGTCGCTTCCCAGATCGCAGAGAAGGCCGGGGCGCTGGCAAGCGTCGAAGGCGCGGACAACGCCACCGCCGTCAAGATGTGCGACACCGTGGCGCTGACAGTTCCTTTCGCCGGACAGGCCGAGCTGCTGAAGCAGCTCAAACCTTCCTTCCGCGGCGGGACGGTGCTGATTGACGCCACGGTTCCGCTGGCCACCGCCGTCGGTGGCCGTCCCAGCCGGCTGCTCGGAGTGTGGCAGGGATCCGCGGCAGAGCAGGCGCAGGAGGTGGTGGGGAAGAACGTCTCGGTGGCTGCGGCATTCCACTCGCTCTCATCCACCGTGCTCAATGCTGACGACAGAAGTCGATTGCGACGTGATCGTGTGCAGCGACGACGATCACGCCCGGCAAGTGGCCTCAGAGTTGGCAGCGAAGATCCCCGGCGTGCGCGCCGTTGACGGCGGCAAGCTGGAGAACGCGCGCATTGTGGAAGCCATGACCGCGCTGCTCATCACGCTTAACATCCGGCATAAAGTGCATGGAGCCGGGTGGCGCGTGACGGGGCTGGGGATATAGAAAGGCAGATTCCTCGCGCCACGCGATGCCGAGCACATTCTCGCTCTGTTGCTGGCGGAGCGTTTTCCCGGCCGTGTCATCACGTGGTGCGGCGTAAGTATCGTCCCCTTGAGTGGGCAGCCTGCCTCCCGCTGCAGAGCGAGAGTTCGTAGGTGAATCATGGCCCTGTGGCCGAATAGATGGGTGGCGAAGCAAGCCTCGCTGCTAGATCGGGGACGTGCCACCGGTCGAAGCCGTTCGGTTTTCTACCCGAGCGAAGTGGCGTATCTCTAGTGCGTCGGCGCCCTTGTCTGCCTTGAAAACGCCAACGTCGTCATAGACGTGATGACAAGCCGAAGAGCGAGAAGACCCGTACCCGCCTCATCATTCCCGCGCTCGATGACCGAGGACATACTTAAGACGTGCAGGCTGCCGATTCCAATCAGCGATTCTTGAGCGCCTTCTTCGACTATCTGAAGGTAGAGAAGGGACTCGCTCCGCTGAGCGTCGCGGCGTATCGCTCAGACATGGAGCAGTATGCGGAGTTCCTGCGCAACCGCAAGCGAACCGTCCGCGAGGCGCGGCGGCAGGATGTGCGCGACTTCCTGAACGGGCTCTTAGCCAATGGTGTCGGCGCCCGGAGCGTCGCCCGAAAGATGGACGCGCGCAGCGTAGCGCGCAAGCTTTCGGCGCTGCGCCACTTCTACAAGTACCTGCTGCTCGACCGCTACATCGAAAAAGACCCGACGCTCAACATCGACACGCCGAAGCAATGGAAGGTGCTTCCCAAGTCGCTGGCCATGGTCGAAGTCGAGCAGGTTCTGCAAGGGCCGCCGCGCACCAGGGACGATCGCACGTCGCAGGCGCTGGGCGCGCGAGACCGCGCCATGCTTGAGGTCTTCTACGCCGGAGCGCTACGCGTTTCGGAGCTGATCAACGTCAAGCTGGAGGACCTGAAGCTCGATCTGGGGTACGTGCTGGTGCGCGGCAAGGGCGACAAGGAGCGCATTGTCCCACTGGGCGTCGCTGCGCAGGAGATCATTCAGGCGTACCTGCGCGATGCGCGGCCAGTGCTGGCGGCAGGGAAGTCGTCGCCCTTCTTGTTCGTCGCTCGTGGAGCAAGGGCCATCACCCGGCAGCGTGTCTGGCAGATGGTCAAGGCCGCGGCGGCGAACGCGGGGCATCATGCTTCGCCGCACATGCTGCGGCACAGTTGCGCAACTCATATGGTGGAGAACGGCGCCGATCTGCGCACCGTGCAGACCATCCTCGGCCACGCTGACATTTCGACCACGCAGGTGTACACGCATCTGGCGCTCGATCGACTGAGTCGCGTGCATCGTGAGCATCATCCGCGGGCCAAGAGCCGTGGCGCGAGCGCGAAGAAGACCGAATGACCAAGTCTCCGGCGACAACGGTTGAGAAGGCAGTAGCGAAGTTTCTGCGCTCGCTGCAAGAGCGCAATTCCTCGCCGCACACCATCAAGGCATACACGAACGATCTCGCCGGCTTCGCGAGGTATGTTGGCCCGCAGGGCTGGAGCGACATCGACCATGTCCTGATTCGCGGCTACCTGTCGGACCTCTACGAGCGTGGCCTGAGCAAGACCTCAGTTGCGCGCTCGCTGGCGGCGGTGCGCTCGCTCTACAAATGGCTGGCGCAGGAAGGCGTGGTCGAGCAGAACCCGGCGGCATTGGTTGCGACACCGAAGCTTCCCAAGAAGCTGCCACGCGTGCCGACGGTCGAGGAGGTCTGCAAGGTACTCGACGCGGGCATGCCGGAGGAGTCGGCGTTCCCAGAGCGCGATCGGGTCATCATGGAGCTGCTCTATAGCTGTGGCATTCGCAACTCGGAGCTGATCGGCATCAACCTCGACGACATGCGCTGGTCGAACGAGATCATCCTGGTGCGCGGTAAGGGGAAGAAGGAACGCTACGTGCCGTTTGGCGATTCGGCGGCGCAGGCAGTGCGCGCATATTTACCGGTGCGCAAGAAGACGCTGGAAGAGACCAAACATCTTGCCGAGAAGGCGCTGCTGATCAATCTGCGAGGCTCGCGATTGACGACGCGAAGCGTGGGTCGAATCGTGAAACGGATCGCCGTGAGCCGCGGACTGTCACCAGATGTGCATCCGCACACACTGCGGCACGCCTTCGGAGCGCACATGCTGGAGGAAGGCGCTGACCTGCGCGCCATTCAGGAGATGCTGGGGCACGAGCGGCTCTCGACCACGCAGCGCTATACGCAGCTCACAGTCAAGCACGTGATGGATGTCTACGACCGCACCCATCCACACGCCAAGGGGAAGAATTGAACTGCAAGGCGTATCAGCTCGCGATCAGAATCGAATTTCAAAAGGGGCGGGTTCTAGTCGCCGTACTGGGCGCGCATGTCGGCCCAGGTGCTGGCGCCGCGCCGCTCGGCTTCTTCGAGGAAGCCTTCGCCCAGCTTCTGCAGCGCGCCGAATATTTGCATGCCCTTTTGCAGGTAATCAGGAGCGCTTTCCCAGACGGCCTCGAACTTCTCAGGATATTCGCTGGCCAAAATGGTGAGGCCGGCAGCAGCAAAGCCCATCCCTGCGCCACGGCGGCCGGTCGCGAACAGGACAGCTCCTGCGCCCAGGCTGGCGAATACCAAGGTCTTTTTCCAAGTCGGCATGATTACCTCAAATCAAGTCGCTGCGGACAGGCCGCAAGTCTTTTAGAGACGAATTCCGTCTCCTGCTGTTGTATGCCCTACGCGGTTGGTTTGTAAACCGGAACGGGAGGCCATCTCAAAGATGGAGGAGGGTTCGCGAACAAAATGGAAAAGGCTGCGACTTTGGTTATGCTCCAGCCGCCGACTCCTGCGAGGGAGTTGCCGGCGTGGACGCATGTACCGTCGCAGCCCTTGATACGATCACCGCTTTCGCAGTTCCAAACCTCGGCGGACATCTCGCAACGCCGTCGATTTTTTCGGGTCTGGCGGTTTCGCGAGTCGCCTCGCTCACCGACCGTTCAGTCTACTTCAAGTGGGCAACGGATTATTGAAGCCCACTCTTTTCGACCGTCGACTGTGGACCTGCCACATTGGTTATGCTCTAGCCGCCAACTCCTGCGAGAGAGTTGCCGGCGTGGACGCAAGTACCGTCGCAGCCCTGGAAGTGATCGCCACTTTCGCGGCTCCAAACCTCGGCGGACATCTCGCAACGCCGTCGATTTTTTCAGGTCTGGCGGTTTTGCGAGTCGCCCCGCTCACCGATCGCTTCGGCTTACTTCAAGCCGGCTCCGTATTGGGTGCCGCTCTTTTCTGCCGTCGACGAAAGTGATCCTAACGGAGGATGCCGAAATGTCAACGCCCAAGGTGTGTGCATACCCAATATTCTTGCGGCTCATGAGCAGTTCGCAGCAAGCGATAGCAGTAACGGAAGTTCGCGCACACGCGGCCAGAATTTTCTACAAGAATTCACATCTTTTTCACAGAACGGAGATCGTTTTACAGACCCGTTTCAAGGAATCAACTTCGCATCTTGACGAATATCTCGGTTTCGACGAAGGTAGAGAGGACAAATGCCAGCACTGACCGCCTACGTAGACGGTGGCTCCCACGGAAATCCTGGGCCGTCCGGGATTGGAGTTCTGATCCACGGCGCCCGGGGCGAGACCGTGCGCATTGCCAAGTGGATCGGGCATCAGGACAATAACGTGGCCGAGTACCTCGCGTTGCTGGAGGCCTTGCAACATGCCGTAGCGGCGAAGGCCAAGGTGCTGCACGTCTTCTCGGATTCGGAGATCGTGGTCAAGCAGATGAACGGTGAGTACGTCTGCCGCAGCCCGCGGCTGTACTCCCTGAATTGGACCTGCCGCAAGCTGGCCCGCTCGCTGGAGTTCTCCATTGCGCACATCCGGCGGGAAGAGAATGGCGAGGCGAACGAACTTGCCCGGCACGCCGTGCGTGCGCGCCTGGCGCCTGCTGTGTAAGCAGTGGACGCGGCCTCACGTATAATCGGATTGGCGACGCGCCCGTAGCTCAGCTGGATAGAGCGGTTGCCTCCGGAGCAACAGGTCGGGAGTTCGAATCTCTCCGGGCGCGCCAGTAAGCCACACTAAGCCTTATTCCTGTTTCGATTCGTAGACTCGGTTCCCAGCGCGGTTAGCGCCTGACCTGCCCGAACTTCAGTCCCGTCCGGCGGTGGTTGCACCCGGGCGCAACTAAGCGCTTTCCTCTGCGCCGAACGAGAGTTCCTCGTCTTCGCTCTCGTCGGGAGAAAAAAGAAAGTCTTCGATCTCGTTGATCCGCTGGTCTAGCGTCGTGATATCCGATATCGATGAGGTCGGTCGTGTACTTGGAGGTGAACAGCAGGTAGCTCATCAGGTCGGCGCACGAAGCCGCGTCCCGCCCCAGGCTATTGACGAAGTACTGGATAAGGTAAGGCAGGTCGCGCTGATGCTGCTCCGCAAGTGCGGTCAAATTGACCGATGGCGTAATCAATAAGGGCCGCAAAGGGTGGACCCGTTCGCATCCTTCGAGGCCTGCCTGTTTGACCAGGCCGCCGTCCAGCAGCCGATTCAGCCGTTCCAGGTGTTCGATATCGGTGGCCAAGTGATCGAGAAACATCACGTTGAAGAGCAGTCCCAGGACCTGCGCCAGGGAGGGTTCCTGGCTGCCGGATTCCTGCTGGTGCTCGAGGCCGTGTCCGCGT
The DNA here is from genome assembly GCA_963782505.1 of uncultured Acidobacteriaceae bacterium. Taxonomy (GTDB): domain Bacteria; phylum Acidobacteriota; class Terriglobia; order Terriglobales; family Acidobacteriaceae; genus CAVVDY01. The sequence goes on from CAWAKG010000018.1 coordinate 43,797, forward strand.
ACGCCGATGGCCAGGATCTTGCGTGCCCCCAGCCGGATCACGGGACTCAAAGGCTGTTGCAGGCGAATACAGCCGTCGCCGAAGAACGCTGTCCCGTGTGGGGTCTTCAGTTTGACCGGTTGAAAGACCAGGGGAATGGCAGCGGAAGCGCAAATATGCTCGACCGTGATTTTGGTGGCCAGGGTCACCCGGCGGCTGCGGTTCCACATGGGATGACCCTTGGCGCCCTGAATAAAAAGATAGCTTTTCCCCGAGGTGTAGTTGGTGGCGGAAAGGGCGAATGCGTAGAGATGTCCGCGCTTAATATTGTCGCGAATTCGCGAGCAGTCGAGATGCTGGTTGAGAAAGCGCTGCAGAGGACTCGCATCCAGCAAGGAGTGGGCGTTGCCTCCACCCAGCACGGCCCCGAAAGAGAGGTCCAGTATCCAGGTTATGGAGTTCCGCGCCTGCGAGAGAATGTCGCATCGAAAAATGTCCTCCGGCCGGAGACGGGACCACAGCTGCGCCAGAACGCGGGTCGCCAGAGGGAAGTCGTCGCAGCCCATGGCCAGGCCCGCCCCATTGATGGCCCCGGCGGAAGAGCCACCTATGATAGGAAAGGGGTTGCCGGAGGTTTGAACCTGTTTTAACTCACCGAGGCGCTTCAGAACACCTGCTTGATAGGCGCCCCGAGCGCCGCCGCCTGTCATCACCAAGCCGAACGATATCGCCATTTCTCCCACGGACCGTATCGCGTAAGTCGTGTTATCCAGCGCGCCTAAGTGCCCCCGATATCATCAACAAGCAAGATCGCCCTTGGCGCCAAGCCCCAGCCGAACACAGTCACAGTTCGGGAGGAGAGCCGTCTCCGGTCTCTAGTGTCGTGCTGACCGAACTTCTTGTCAGTGAGTTAGGTCACCACGCATCTGGGCATGTCCAAGAGAGGGCGCGGCTCAGTGTTGGGCCGATGCGGCACGCTGTACGCCCCTAACAAGGCCGAGCATTGTGGCCCCACAATTATCTAAGCTTGATTCAACCCGTAGGCGTCACCCTGCCTTTCAGAGGTGAGGTCTACTACTAAAACAGAAAAGGGATCGTGTGTTAGCACCATCCCTTATGAATGCTCTCTGTTGCGCTAGAGGCTTGGCCAGCCTGTTGCACTATAGCTTGCGCTTCCGAGCCAGCAGGCTCCCGACAAACGCCACACCACTGACCATCAGAGCGACGCTGGTCGGCTCAGGAATTGGGGCAAGGTCCGGGCGAAAAGCGGAGTTTCCGCTTCGGGTAGAGGATTTCTGGGCGGGTTGCGTCGCGGGTCGGGCCGTGTTTGTCTGGGGAATCAACTGCGGGTTCGTGTCGCCGGAAAGCCCGTCGATCCTGAGGTAGTTGAATTCACTAACAGAAGAATCGCTGTTGAGACTCATCGTGCCAGGGGCATTGCCAGGGGTGTTCAAGGTGCTGGTGAAGGTGGCTAGGAAGGCTCCGCCTGCCTGCAGCGGGTTAGTCGCCAAGCTATCGCCATGGTTGAGGATGGTAGCGTGAACCATCGGCGCTGCCAGAACAAGTGCCAGCAGAACCAGAACGATCCGGCCATACCTTGTTTCGATGCAGCTCATAAAGCTCCTCCCAGAACTACACACATACAAACAATCCCCGAAGGCCATCAAGAGCCATCAGGAAATCAAAGCGCCACACGGGAGTCCAGACCTCTCTTGTCCTTTGCTCAGTGGCCGCACATTACCACTCGCTCTTGGCTCAAGCTCCGAGAGATGCTCTGCAGTGAGACTCACGTCGCGCTCTAAAAGAGTACCCCCATAACTACTTCATTGCAAGGGGAATACCTGTCAAAGTTCGGGGGCTATTAGGCGACAAAGGAATCGCAAGTGGGCTGTTGACTTCAGCCAGATGATAGGGACTATGAGCCAAAGATTCAAAGGGCGGCAACGCTAGGGATTGCGGGTGGGATGAGCTACTCGCGATGTGCCAGATTTTGTCGAAAAGTGGTTTTTAGTGAAAATCATGCGAGCGCACCTCAGCGTTCGTGATGTCGATGCTCTCGGGGACGTACGCTTCGCGGAGCGGCCGTATGCGGTCAACCTTCACGGAGACCACGCCCTCCTGATTCTGCAGAATGCCCTCCAGCAGCAGGAATTTTTCCGAAAGAATCAGGACGCGGTCGCGCTCCAGCAGATCGGGAGTAATGATCGCATTGCTGATGCCGGTCTCGTCTTCCAGGCTGAGAAAGACGAAGCCTTTGGCCGTGCCGGGCCTCTGGCGCGCGATCACGCATCCCGCGGTGCGCACGCGCCGGCCATTCGGGATTTGCGTCAGATCGTGTGCCGAGAAAATGTGCGCGCGCTTGAGATCGGCTCGGCGATAGGCCAGTGGATGCGGCCCCACGGTGAGTCCAGTTCCATGAAAGTCGGCGATAAGGCGCTCTTCCGCGGTCATCTGCTTGAGCGGAGAGGGAGTATCGATCTCGGGAATGCCGTCAAGCAGAGGCCCAGCGAATCGCGCTGCCCGCTCCACCTGCCATAGCGCATCGCGGCGATGAAGCTTTGCCTGCCTGCGGGGCGGATTGAGCTGGGCAAGAACATTTTTATTACTGGCGCCGCCCACGGAGTTCAGCGCGCCGATGGAAGCCAGCAGCACCAGTTCATCGCGGCGCAACTCGGGTACGCGATAGGCCAGATCGGCAATGGATTCGAAGGGCTGGACATTGCGCTCGCGAATGATTGCCAGTGCCGATTCCTGACGAAGTCCCCGGGCATAACGCAATCCCATGCGCAGGGCGAAGCTGTCTTGAAGGGGTGCGGCTTGAGCCGCGCCAGAAGAAACAAGCTCACCACTGAGGCACTGAGGACACGGAGAAATCAGATCTAAGAACCTCCGTGTCCTCGGTGTCTCAGTGGTGAAGCTTTTCGAAGAAACGGAGCGAGAATAAGACTCCTCCTCCAGCGTGCAAGCCCACTCCGACACGGTGACATCGATGGGCTTCACCTTCAGCCCATGCCGCTGCGCATCTTTCACCAGGGTCGCGGGAGAATAGAACCCCAGGGGCTGATTGTTCAGCAGCGCCGCCGTGAACGCCGCCAGGTAGTGGCACTTGAGCCAGGCGCTCGCATACGCAATGAGCGCGAAGCTGGCGGCGTGCGATTCGGGAAATCCGTACAGTGCAAACGAGGTGATCGATTGCAGGATCTCTTCTTGCGCCGCTCCGGTGATGCCGTTGCGATTCATGCCGGCGCGCAATTTCACTTCGATGTCGCGCATGCGCTTCTCGCTGCGCTTGAAGCCGAAGGCGCGCCGCAATTCTTCGGCCTCGCCGCCGGTAAACCCGGCGGCAATCATGGCCACGCGCAGCAGTTGCTCCTGAAACAGCGGGACGCCTAGCGTCCGCTCCAGCACCGGCTCCAGCGAAGGATGGGGATAAACCACCTTCTGCCGCCCCTGACGGCGCATCAGATACGGGTTTACCATCTGGCCTACAATCGGCCCGGGCCGGATAATTGCCACCTCTACCACAATGTCGTAGAAGCGCGTTGGATGCAGCCGCGGCAAGCAGGACATCTGGGCCCGGCTTTCAATCTGGAACATGCCTACAGTGTCAGCCTTCTGCAATGCGTCATACACTATGGGATCATCCGCGGGCACTTTGGCCAAATCCACGTCTTCCTTATAGTGGTTGCGAATGAGCGTGATGGAGTCTTCCAGCACGGCCATCATGCCTAGTCCCAGCAGGTCGACCTTGACGATGCCGAGATCGGCGCAATCTTCCTTGTCCCATTGCACGACCACGCGTCCCGGCATAGTTGCAGGCTCCAGCGGAACGACGGAATCGAGTTGCCCCTGGCAGACGACCATTCCGCCGGAGTGCTGGCCGAGATGGCGCGGCATGTCCTGAATCGCCAGGCATAGCTCGAAGAACTTGCGAATGCGCGGATGGCGCAGGTCGAATCCGGCATCGCGGAACTGGCGCTCCAGAGTGTCGCCAGGGTCTTTGTATTCCCATGAACTGACCAGGCCGGCCAGGCGGCCCAGGGTTTCTTCGTCGAAGCCCAGCGACTTGCCCACCTCGCGTGCGGCTGAGCGCCCGCGATAGGTAATGACGTTGGCGGTCATGGCGGCGCCCAGCTTGCCGTAGCGCTCGTAGACATACTGGATGGCCTTTTCACGCTGATCGCCGCTGGGCAGGTCGAGATCGATGTCGGGCCATTCGCCGCGCTCTTCCGATAAAAAGCGCTCGAAGAGCAGCTCCATGCCGACGGGATCAACCGCCGTGATTCCGAGCGAATAACACACCGCACTGTTCGCCGCCGAACCGCGGCCTTGCACGAGAATGTTCTGCCGGCGGCAGTACTGCACGATGTCCCACACGATGAGGAAGTAGCCGGCCAGCTTGAGCTTCTCGATCAGCGCCAGCTCACGCTCGATCTGGCGGCGGGCGCGTTGCCAGAGCTCCTGCTGTCCCGGCCGCAAATAGCGGTCGCGTACGCCTTCATACGTCCGCTCGCGCAGGAAGGAGTCCATGGTCTCGCCGTCGGCGACGGGATAACGCGGAAACTCGTAGCCCAGGTTTTCCAGCGTGAACTCCAGGCGAGAGGAAAGTTCAACCGTGTTGGCTGTCGCTTCCGGCAAGTCGGCAAACAAGCGCAGCATCTCTTGCGGGCTTTTGACGTAGCGCTCGCTATTGCTCGCCAGCAGCCTGCCTGCGGTATCAAGCTTGCAATGATTGCGGATGCAGGTGAAGACATCGAGAATCTGGCGCTCTTCGGCCTTCGCATATTGCGCGCCTTGTGTTGCCAGCAATGGCAGGCCGAACCTGCGCGCCAGCGAAATCGCTGCCTGATTCCGTGCCTCCTGCTCGCGGTTGTAGTGCCGCTGCAATTCAACGTAGACGTTGCCGCGGCCATAGATAGAGATGAACTGCTCAAGCATGCGACGCACTTCGGCCATGCCGCCGTGTGCGAGCGCGTGCGCCAGCGGGCCTTCATCGCCACCGGTAATACAGATAAGGCCGTCGGCAAACTCGGAGAGATCATCAAGCGAAGCCAGCGCCTGCGATTGCAGGACCAGGTCGTCCGTCGGCTTGTTGCGTTTGGAAAGCGGTGCTGGATACTTCGGCGCGCGCAGCTTGGTGCGGGTGATGAGGCGGCAAAGGTTCTGGTATCCCGCGCGGGAAGCACACAACAGCGAGACACGCGGCAATGTCGAGTACACATCTCCGGTGCCAACAATCGGTGGGGTGGCCCGTCCAACCATCTTTTGGTTGGGCGGGGATTTGAGCAGGGAAGTGATCTCCGCTCCGATATGTGCCTTGAGGTTGAGCTTCTTTGCCGCGAAGTAAAACCGAGGCGCGCCATAGACGCCGTCGCGATCGAGCAGCGCCATGGCCGGCATTTGATGCGCGGCGCAGGCCTCGGCAAACTCCTCGGGCACAGAAGCGCCTTCGAGAAAGCTGAAAGCCGATCGCGTGTGAAGCTCGATGTACATCAGTCATAGCTCGCGTGAGCAAACCACCGGCCGGTGCCGGAGTCGCGGTAGATGCGATACAGGCCGACGTTGCCATCGTTTTGGTTCTGCAACGCGATGTCCCACTCTTCGCGGTCCCAGGGGCCTGTTATTCCATTTCCATTCCCCGCATTGGCGCGCTCCGCCCACCACTCTCCCGAGCTCTGCCATGGTCCGGCAGACCACAGCACTTCGCCGTTCAGAGGCATTTGGTCTGACTCTGTGAGACTATGAACCGCCATGGGACGGCCATCGGTGGTACGGACTTTAAGCTGACGAGCAGGGCGAAAAATACGCAGTGAATACGCCGAGCCGCTATAATCTGACGTTGTCAGAGACGTGTTCGGAGGTTTCTCGAAAGCGGTAAACCGCTCCATAACAAAACTGTCCGGCCGATTGGTATTCAACAGGCTGGCGATGCCGGCGCAATGCTCGCCGACGATGGAGATAATGCGAGCCAGAGTAACTTCCAGTTTTTCCGCCTCCGGCGTAAGCGGCAGAAACAGACCACGTTGCGCGGTGCGAGGCGGAGCCGGCTGAGCGGCGATCCACAGCTTCAGGACGGGCGCTCCAGGCGGATGCGCCGCTAAGTCCAGTTGCAGCAGCTTCAGGAAGAGCTTGGGATCGCGCATGGCAACGGGCAGCCGCAGGCAGCGTTCAAAACGAGCAGATCTGACGTTGTCAGAGTCGCTATGGGAAAGCAACTCCTGCGCAGTTGTCGTCTCTTCATCGCCAACCCGACGTTCGAGGTGCAGTCGGATTTGAAGCTCATGGGCCGCCAGTGCCCGCGATTCCAGGCGGGCACAAAGCTGTTCCAGCAGGCGGTTCAAGATGAAGGACAGGGGCTCAAGGGTTTCCACCGGCGATTCCGGTTCCAGAGCTTCCTCGAAGCGCAATTCCGGCTCACACAATGTCAGAGTGCGCAGCTCGGCCCCACAGGCAAGGCGCTGCAGGCGTGCTCCTGCTCCTCCCAGGCGCGAAGCTAGGGCATGTTCCGGCAGCAGCGCAAGGGTGCGGAAATCGCGCACCCCCCAGCGCTCCAGGGTGTCAAGCATTTGCTCGCGAAGCTGTTCACGCTCGCGTGCGGAGGGATTACTCTTCTTTGCGCTTGGCATGTCGAACGAATCCAGCAGCACGTGCAACGGCAAAACTCCCAGCCGGCGGGTTTCTTCTCCGGCAGGAATCACGGTTATGCCGGTGAATCCGCAGGCAGCGTGCATGGCTGAATCAGGATTCGCCGCAAGGGCAATGTTCGCCTCCAACCCTGCGCTGTTCACGCGCACAGCCATCTCGCGCGCCATCGCAGCGGCAGAACCATGCAGCCGTTCCAGTCCCGACAGGTCGAGCAGCAGGCGGTCATCGGCTGTGTCCTCCACGCGTGGCGAGAAACCGAATGCCATATCCAGCAGCGCAGAGTGCGCGGATTTTTCCTGCTCGACCGAACGCTGACGAAGAACGGCCTGAGTAAAGACCGCCGCTTGCAATTTCGTCATGCCCGCTTCTATCCCCACGCGCCGCGCGTGGTCATTCAGCGCGATTACGCGCACCAGCGGAGGCTTGCCGTCGAGCACGGCCACGGCGCGCTCACGTAGCAACGGCTCGGAGCGCACGATGGCTTCCATGGGAAAATCGGGAATGCAGATACAGGCAAACATGATCGGATCTCGCTACCGGATGGTGTGCCTGGCGGACAGTACAAAGGCAGAAGGTGCGGACTGCACCGGCTTGCGCGTCCACGAGCGTACGACCTCAGCCTGCAACTGCATTCCGAACAACAAGGCCGCGTGGCTCACGGGATTGGTCGCGGGGATGGCCGCTTCCGAGCTGGTGATCACTCGCCATCCCGCAGTTTCCGCGGGTTTCTCGGGCACAGTGTCGTGGGCGCAAATGGACCGGCGTTGCAGTTGCAACACCAACGACGCGCAGGTTTTGGCGCATGCCTCCTGCTCGATCAGTAGCAGCACGGTGGCGGTCGGCTCGACCGCGCGGCGAAAGCGGAACCACGATGTGAGTGGCACGTGGCGCGCGCATTCGCCGGGAATGTCGCCCAGGTCGAGCACGACCATGCCGAAGCCGCCGCTTTGCAGCAGCAGGTCGGTGATTTGCAGGACCTGGTCAAGTCGGCGAAAGGCCTTGCGCTGAGGTCGAGAGTGGCGCGCGAAATTGCGAGGGGGAAGTAACTCACGCTCGCTGCAACGAATCCACAGCAGTCGATCCAGAGCGACACCGGCTGTCTGCGCCGATGCAGGATCGAAGCTGTCGCTGGCATCCACCAGCGCGCACGCTTCTTGGCGGCGGGTTGCGCACGCCAGGGCTGACATCATTACGCCGGTGCGCCCGCTGGAAGCCGGACCCACGATCTCACTTAACGCTCCGCGGGGCAGGCCGCCGGTGAGAGTGTCGAGTTCTTCAATGCCGGTCAGGACGGTCAGCGGGGCCAGGCGCTCGTGCAGCAACAGCGTGGACGAGAGCCGCTCGCCAAGCGACGATTCGATGCGAGCGCGAGTTGTGGCAGCAGATGAGATAGGCACCTCGGAGGCGGGAGGCGGGTGTCAGGTCTCAGGTATCAGAAAGGAACCGGCAGCTGCCGAGTGCTGTTCGGGATTTGATTTTCAGCAGCGACTGAAAGCTAATACCTGACACCTGACACTCCCAAAAATGCGATTTGACAGGCAATCAAGCCGGCCAATGTTTTCGCTTTTTATTCGCCTACAGGTGAGATTCTGCTACGCGGAGCAAAGATTGTCAACAGGCCCTTATGAGGGGCATGAATACAGGCGAATTTTGCTTTTCGGCATCCCGGACATAGAGCAAAACAGGCCAAAACCTGGACGCCTTACCCAGTTTGCTATAATGCGAAAAGCTTACCGAAATGGCGCTATCGTCTAGGGGTTAGGACGGAAGATTCTCAATCTTCAAACCCGGGTTCGATTCCCGGTAGCGCTACCATTACTGCTGCAATCACTTACGCCGTTTCTGAAAACACAGCCTCATACCGTGACTGTGGCCAATTTTGTGGCCTGCATCGTCTCGGACAACTGTTGATTCCTTCGCTCGATCGCTTCCCGAATCAGCGTCACATTCGAGTGGCTGTAGATGCGCGTGGTATTGACTGATTGATGCCGCAATCGACCAAAATGCACAGGGAGAAGTACGCATCTCACAAGCGTTTTAGCATTCGCCGTGCTATAAGGAAACGTTACCGCTTACTTTTGCGGAAACGGGGAGTTCCCACCAGTGAATCTGCCGAACTGGCTGACGGTTTCGCGCATCTCCAGTGTCCCGCTGCTGGTTTGGATCTTAGCGACCAATCAAATCGGCAGCCGTCACGGGGAGAAGGAACTGCTTGCGTCGGCGGTGGTTGTTTTCGCGGCAATTACCGATCGTCTCGACGGCTATCTGGCACGCAAACGCGGCCAAATCACCAGGATGGGAATGCTGCTCGATCCGCTGGCCGACAAGCTGCTGATCGTCTCCGCCCTGATTGCGTTGATGCAATTCAACCCCCGACTCGTCAGCGCGTGGGTGGTCATCGTGGTGGTGGCGCGAGAGCTCCTGGTGACCGATCTGCGAATGGTAGGAGCGGCGGAAGGCTTCACCATCCAGGCTCGTGACCTGGGCAAATGGAAAATGGCAGTGCAGGTGGTGGCCGTCATCGCGGCGATCCTTGATCACCGCTGGCCCGCCGTGCATTACCATTGGGGCCGCATTCCGCTCTTCCTCAATATTGAGCTGATTGCGAAAATAGCCCTCTGGTCGATGGTCGTGCTTGCGGTCGTCTCGGCCGCAGATTATTTCATTATTTTCTGGAAAGAGATCGACCAAGCGCACCAACGAGAAAAATCCCTGGTTTGCGTGATGCCAGTTCGCAATCGAAAGGAGTTGACCAAAATCTGAAGCGAGCAACGGCTTCCGCTGGGGTGAGGTTTTGCGACCGACTTCTCTGATTGCACCTACGAGACAACCATCGAATTTGCTAGGAGGTAATCATCGTGCCGAACAATGATGCGCCGGCCGTCCTCATCTTCATAGAAGATGGCTATGAAGACATGGAACTCATGTATCCCAAGTATCGGCTCGAGGAGGCCGGCTATAAAGCCGTCGTTGCCGGACCGAAGGCGCGACAGCAATATCTGGGCAAGCACAGCTATCCATGTGTTAGCGACACAGCGATGTTTGACGTGGACGAATCGGCCTTTGTCGGAGTCATTTGTCCCGGTGGATGGGCTCCGGACAAATTGCGGCGCATCGACAAGGTGAAAAACCTGGTTGCCCAATTCAACCACTCGCACAAGTTGATCGCTGCCATCTGCCATGGCGGATGGATCCCGATTTCTGCCGGAGTGTATAGCGGGGTCCGCGTCACCGGCAGCCTCGGAATCAAAGACGACCTGATCCATGCGGGCGCGATATTCGAGGATTTGCCTGTCGTGATTGATCGCCACTTCGTCAGCAGCAGAAAGCCCGATGACCTGCCGGTGTTCATGTCCGCAGTTCTGGAGCTGCTGGCACGTACCGCTTCCTTTGCTGGGACGCTCGCCGATGCCAATGTGCGGTGATGCGCTTCTGACTTCCGGGAAACACCGCCGGTTGGTGAGGTAATGTAACTCTTTCGAGTCATCGCCACCATTTACAGGTAAAAGTCTCGTTGCAGTTATGGGGTGACATTATCTTGGAGCATCTACATTTCGTTGACGACGAGGCTTCGACGGAGCACAATAAAAGGTTGGACACCGCTACCCGGAGAGTGCTTGAGAAACCAGCGGCGGTGACTGGGCGTGAAACAAATCTGTTGGGATCCCGGAAGGGATCTTGGATAGAGTTTTGACAGCGCCGGTTCACCTCGGTTTTGCACTATTCCTTACGTTTCCATACAAAGCCCCGAGCGCCGGCTAACAATCCTTAGTACATTCCCTATCCAGAATCCCTCCTGCGGTGAATGAGCTGCTGCCCGTTCCGGATCCCGAAATGCTCTTGCTCGCTCATGGGGCGTCATTAGGTTTGCGTTTCGTCGCAACGCTGGCGTTGACAACGGGCTGAGCGGAATACCTGAGTCACTGGCGAGTTCACATCGCGGAGCCGATTGCCATGGAAAAAACACAGGTCGTAATTATAGGTGGAGGCGCCACCGGGGCAGGAATCCTCTGGGACCTTTCGCTTCGGGGGATCCCGGCAGTCTTATTGGAGAAGAAGGACCTGGCCAATGGCGCGACAGGGCGATGTCACGGATTACTGCACAGCGGTGGCCGTTATGTGGTGAAAGACGCCGAGGCCGCGAAGGAATGTATCAGCGAGAACCTGATTCTCAAGAAAGTCGCAGCGCCCTGCGTGCACGATACCGGCGGAATGTTCGTGCATGTTCGCGGCGATGATCCGCAGTACGTTCAGCAGTGGGCGGATGGGTGCAACAAAATCGGAATCGCAACCCAGGAGCTTTCTCGCGATGAGGCGCTGAGCCTGGAGCCCAACCTTCCGGCCGATATCGTCAAAGCGTACACCTGTCCCGACGGGCACATCGATGTGTTCCAGCTAACCTTGGCCAATATTGAGTCTGCCGTCGCCAAGGGCGCCATCTTCCGCGCCTATTCGGAAGTTACCGGTATCGAGTTGGAGAACCACCGAGTCAGAGGGGTTCGCTTCCGTGATGTGAATACCGGTGAGGAAGACTCTGTGGAATGCGAAATCGTAATCAATGCCGCGGGAGGCTGGGCACAACAGGTCGCGGCCATGGCCGGGGTGGAAGTGCCGGTGCGCTGCGATCGCGGAGCGCTCCTCATCTTCAACCACTGTGTGGTGAGGCGTGTGGTGAATCGCTGCCGCAAGCCCGGCGATGCCGATATCCTCGTCCCCTGCGGTCCGGTTTGCATTCTGGGCACCAGTTCGGTCACGGTTCCCGGGCCTGAGAACCTGACCGTGCCGCCCGACGAAGTGGACAAGCTGCTGGCGCTGGGAGTGGAGTTGGTTCCCGCGCTCGCCGAAGCCCGGCTGCTCCGCATCTTTACCGGTGCACGGCCGCTATACGTTCCCAAGAGCGTTGCCGGCGCCGGTGGCCGCGAGGTCAGCCGGAACTTTGCGCTGCTCGATCACAAGACTTCGGATGGCGTGGATGGATTCATGTCCATCGTCGGCGGCAAGCTCACTACCTATCGCTTGATGGCCAAAGCAACCGCCGACCTGGTATGCCAGAAGCTTCACATCGATCAGCCATGTGTCACCGACCAGGTTCCACTGCGCGACACCGCGGGGTTTGAGGTGCTGAGGAAAGCGCACCAGTGGATGCCCGCGGCGGCAGTTGAGAAAGCGCATCGTCGTTTGGGCAGTCGGCTCGGGTTGGTGGTGACAGCCATTCAACAGAATCCGGCGTTGGCGGAAATCGTCTGCGAATGCGAATTGGTGACACGGTCCGAACTCGAACTCGTGCTGGGAGGTTCGTCCCGCGTTCCGGTGCAGACCATTGGCGACATCGGCAGGCGCACACGACTGGGGTTTGGTCCCTGCCAAGGTACGTTCTGTGGCTACAAAGCAATGCTGGCCGGTTATCAGAACCAGAAATGGACCGCGGCTCAAGCCAGCCAGCTCCTGGAAACGTACCTCGACGATCGCTGGAAGGGGCAGGCGTGGGTCCCGGATGGCAAGCAGCCAGAACAGCTCCGCCTGAGCCAGGAGCTTTTCGGCACATCCTACAACTTTCACAAGCCTAGCGAGGTGAGCCATGGGGAGCGTTGAATTCGACGTGCTCGTGATCGGCGAAGGCCTTTCCGGTATCACCGCGGCGGCGGCGGCTCGCCAACAAGGTGCTCGTGTGATGTTGGCCAGCAAAGGACCTGGGACCTTCGTCCTGGGCACCGCCTGCGTTGATCTGGCCGGGCTGGATTGGGGCGCCCTGGGTGTTCGGCAAATGCGAATGCAAGCGAAATGGAAGAAGCCATCGGCTTCTTCGTCGATCTGACCGCCGCGGCAGGATGTGGGTATGAGGGAGGCGTGCGAGAGCGCCGTCTGGTTCCGACCATCATGGGCACATTCGCGGAGGTTTCACTCGCTCCCAGGGCACTGTGGAAGGGCGATCCACGAGGTGCAGGCAAGGCGGTGGTGGTCGGCATTGAGAACGTGTTTGGCTTCGACCCTAATTTCGTCGCGGAGCGGTGGTCGCTCCATAGCAAAGAGATGGGTCTGTCAACCTCTTATCGGGGTGTTGCCATCAAGCTGCCGCAGGTTCACGACCAAGGTTGGCTGACGCCACTCGACATCGCGGGCGAAATCGATAGAGATTCGTTCTATCCTCAAGCTCTGATTGCCGCTCTCAAGCCAGTGGTCCAGGATGCGGACTTGCTAATTCTTCCCGGCGTCCTAGGACTGAACTCCAGCGACGACGACATTCGCCGCCTTGAGGACGAGATCAGCTGCGCGATTTGTGAGCTGCCGACGCTGCCGCCCTCGGTCCCCGGACTACGCTTGCTGCGGCGCCTTGAATCGCGCCTGGCGGCGATGGGAGTGGAGATCTGTACCGGATTTGAAATACAGAAACTCTGCATCGACGGAGACCGTTGCACGGGCGCCGTTCTCGATACGCCGGGCAAGCCGCGAACCGTGCACGCGGATTCCGTAATTCTTGCCGCGGGCAAATTCTCGCGCCTTCTGGAAGATCGCACCGGCAAGGAGCAGGCTTCGGGACTCACAAGGCGCGTCAGCAACGAGCTGCAGCCGGTGAGTGGCCGGGGCGTGGTGCTGGCAAACAACGTCTTCGCATGCGGAAGCGTTCTGGGGAGATTCGAATCACGCTACGGGAATGCGATCGCCATCGTGACCGGACATCAGGCGGGCAGGCTGGCATGTCAGCGAGGAGTGCATTATGCAAAACCGTGATTTGGCACTGGACAATTGCGTGAAGTGTTCCGACTGCAAGGCAGTGTGCCCGGTTTCGAAGGTTTACGCGGCGTTTCCTGGGCCCAAAGCACTAGGTCCGGACATGGAGCGCTTTCGCCGCGAAGGCGTGGAGAGCGATACCGAATGGGTCGAGTACTGCATGGGCTGCCATCGTTGCGATATGGCTTGTCCGCAGGCTGTCAATGTTTCGCAACTGATTGCCCAGGGTAAAGCGCAACACAAGAAGAGTGGCCGGCGTGGGCTGCGGGACTACTGGTTGGCGCGTCCCAGTCTGGTTGGAAGGCTGTCCTCCAGTACCGCTCCGCTTAGCAACGCGGTGATGAACTTGAAGCCTAGTCATTGGGTCATGTCCTCTCTCTTGGACATCGCTTCGCAGAGGAACCTCCCCAAATATTCGGCTGACCCTCTGCGGGCGGGAGAGGGCGACGCTGCCGGGCGCCGAAAGGCCTTGTTTTTCCCCGGCTGCTTCCTTCGCGACAACAAGCCCACAGTTGGGCGCCAGGTTATCGAATTGCTCCGCCTCAATGGCTTCGCCGTGGAGGTCACGCCTGATGTCTGCTGCGGCACGCCTGCCAGCGCCAATGGCGATGCTACGGAAATGATGAATTGCGTGAGGGAGAACGTCGCGGCTATGGAAGGGCCGGTAGATGCGGGTGCATGCATTGTGACCGCCTGCACCAGTTGCGGATATGCGCTCAAAGGCGACTATGCTCATCTGCCGACGAACGGCACGTTGGCAGCGTCGGCAAGAAAGCTTGCCTCAAATACCTACGACCTCGGCGAGTTGCTGACCGCACTGCTGGATGGCGGCGAGCTACGTACTGATTTCCGGCCCACACCCATGAAGCTCGCCTATCATGCACCGTGTCACCTGAAATCGCAGGGCATCGGGCGTCCGTGGCTCCGTTTACTCCGTGCGGTGCCGGGCGTCGAAATCGAGGAGATGAAGGCGGACTGCTGTGGCATGGCCGGAACCTACGGCTTCAAGAACGAGAAATATCAGATTTCCATGGATATCGGCCGGGAGTTGTTTGAGCGAATCAAGGAATACAAGCCGGACGCGGTAGTCTCGGAATGCGGAAGCTGCCAGATGCAGATCGAGTACGGTACCGGGCTGAAGGCCCTCCACCCGGCGGAAATCCTATACGCTGCTTACCACGCCCGAAGATAGCGAATCTTCACTCGCCCTACTTATTAAGCTGGTGCAGCTTGAGAGTCAACCGGGCAATCCGCCCGGTTTTCTTTGCCTGTCGCGGTGTAGCGCGAGAAAATGGTTCTTGCCTATGGGCCATTGTCAAGGCCGGGAGATCCGATGGTAAGAGACTTCGTCTTGGCGAGCACGATCGCATACCTGCTAGGCTCCATTCCGTTTGGACTGATCCTGGTCCGAGTTTTTCGTGGAATCGACGTCAGGCAGACGGGCAGCGGCAACATCGGAACGGCCAATGTTGCGCGCATTGCCCCGAGCCTGGGAGTTTGGACGCTCATCCTCGATTCAGCCAAAGGGCTTGTCGCGGTTCTGATCGCAAGAGCGATCGCAAGCCACGTGACAGCCGGCCCGGACGGGTTGAGGAGCACCGGTCTGATCGTTGGCGCCAGTGCGCTCTTCGCTGTACTCGGTCATATGTTCTCTGTGTTCCTGAAGGGAAAAGGCGGAAAAGGTGTGGCTACGGCGATGGGAGCTTTCCTCGGTATGGCGCCCTGGGCCGTTCTGATAACAGCCGCACTCTACGTTTTGATTTACCTGCTTTCCCATTACACCTCGCTGGCCTCGATCATCTCGGCTGCGATATTCCCCGTGATTGCCTGGGTATTCATTGCGCCTACCGAACGCTCTGTGCTGGAGCCCTTCGTGGTGGCCGTGTGTTTACTCATTATCCTGAAACATCATCAGAACGTTCGACGCTTGCTTGCAGGAACGGAGAACCGCCTCGACCTTAAGCGCCCGTGAAGAGGCCCCCGCATTGAATCGCCCCCGGTGCGCCTCGCGTCTTACTTTGTCCTCACGCTGAAGATCCGACACCGTTATTCTGCGGCTGCATAATAGCCGGTCTTGGCGTACACGTGCAATGGCGGCAAACCGGTCGGAGGATTCATCTTCACCCTGATCTTTCGCCACTTACCGTCGTGTGCGGGGTTCGCCGGACGATATCCCAGCAGGTATTGGTTGCGCAGCTCGATTCCTATCCTGGCGGCGACCTGCGGCAGTTCTTTTGGCGAGTGAATGAAGAAGGTCTGTCCGCCGGTGGCTCCGGTTATGGCGCTGAGGAGCTCGGGACCGTGCAGCTCTTCGGCGGTTTTCTCCTGACCGTTGATCAATCCCATCGCGAAGATCTGCACATCGGCCTCGCGCACCATGTCCCGAATCTCGTCCTCGGTATAGCGGCTATGGTTGTCCCCACCATCGGAGATAATCAGCAGCGCCTTACGCTCGTTGCGTGCCCGGCGCATGCAGTTGATGCCGACATAAATGGCATCCAGCAAGGATGTAGTCCCTTGAGGCACTGCATAAGGCAGCCTGTTCTCAATGTCGTCGACCGACGATGTGAAATCCACCAGCATTTGCGGCCGGTCGGAGAAGGTTACGACAAAGAATTCATCCTGGGGATTCGCAGTGCGAAAGAACTCAACTACCGCCTGCCGCGACTCTTCAATCTTGTCCACCATCGACCCGCTGACGTCGAATATCACCCCTAACGAAATCGGCGCATCTTCGGTTGACAAAGACCGGATCTGCTGCGGCTGGCCGTTTTCCAGCAGGACGAAGCTGTCCTTCCCAAGACCCGCTACGAGCCGATTCATGGGATCGGTGACCGTCACCGGCACCAGCACTAGATCAACATCCTTCCTGAGCGCTTTAGTGTGGGTTCGCAGTTCAGGATCGGTGATTTCGCCTACTTGCGGGGCTGCATCTGCCTGAGCTCGGTGCGCTACGCGAGGCGCGAGGTGAACATCGACAGTTTGGGCCAACGACGGATGCACCAGCCCGCAAGCCAGCAGACACAATCCTGCAAACACAGCCATGAACTTAAGCATTGTTGTCTCGTTGCAAATTGTTGTTTCCCGGAATCCCCACACGAAGTGGGAAGATTCTACATCGAAGGGAGCCTTTGTCAACAGGGTCATCGCCCAGGGGGCATCGCCCGGGCCAGCGCCTGGGTCGGGGAGCGTAGTCGCCAGCGTCAATTCACGCAAAATCCACAAGCAACGATCGCAACGTGCTGTGACAAGTGAAGGCATCGCTTCTCCTGCCGTGTGCCGAAACGGAAAGTCACGTTTCTACGTGAGGTGAGTCACATCGTTGTCGCGGCAAGAACCGTACCATCGTGTCAGAGCTCGTGTTGCCGCCTGAATTTTGCTCGACTAAGAGGAGAAGCGCCCGTGGCCGCCAGTTCGTCCCCTGCTCCCGCATTGGCCGTTAAAGACAACCGCGAGAAGATGCTCGAGCGCGCCATGTCGCGCCACGGATATTCGGGGGCGGCGCTGATCGAGGTGCTGCACACAGCCCAGGAGTTATACGGATACCTTTCGCTCCCGCTGCTCCGAACGATAGCCCATAAGCTGAAGTTGCCTCCCAGCCGGGTGCTGGGCGTGGCGACCTTTTACCATTTCTTCTCGCTCAAACCTAAAGGCGAACATACGTTCGTGATCTGCATCGGAACGGCATGCTATGTGGCAGGAGGGTTCGGCCTGGTCGACAAACTCGAGCACCGCTGCGCTAAGGCCGGACATACCACGGAAGACGGTAAGGTCAGCGTGGAGACGGCGCGCTGCATCGGCTCGTGTGGGTTGGCCCCGGCGGTGATCTATGACGGCAATGTCCTGGCGCGGGTCACACCCAACGCACTGGATGCGGAACTGGACAAGATCGGTGTGCGATGACGGCAGAAGAGCTACGCGATAAACAAACCGAAGAACTGGCACGCCAGCAGGAATTGCAGAACCGGATTCTCTGCTGCACGGCGGCCGGGTGCCTGTCTTGTGGCGCCGATGGTCTGAGGCAGGCGCTCACGGCTGAGGTCGAGGCCAGGGGACTTGAGCGGCAAGGTTGAGATCGGCGGCACCGGATGCATGGGATTGTGCAGCCGGGGCCCGCTGGTGCTGAACTCCGCCGAACAACGGCTTTACGGCAACGTCACGGCAGCGGACGCGCCAGCCATCGTGGCGGGAAACAGCGCCGCGGAATCCGAGCTTGCTGGGCGATCGATCGATCTTCAGTCGCCTTTCTTCACGCGGCAGCACAAGATCGTCCTGGCGAATAGCGGCCGCGTCGATCCCGAAAAACTAACCGATTACATCGCTGCCGGCGGTTATCAGTCGCTCGCCAAGGCGCTCGAGGAGATGACGCCGCGCGAAGTGATCGAACAGGTCAGGAAGAGTGGCTTGCGTGGGCGTGGGGGCGCCGGCTATCCCACGGGTCTGAAGTGGGACCTGGTCGCCAAACAAGCCGCGCCCACCAAGTACGTCGTCTGCAACGCGGATGAGGGCGATCCCGGCGCGTTTATGGATCGCAGTGTTCTCGAAGGAGATCCGCATCGCGTGCTCGAAGGTATGGCCCTCGCCGGGTACGCGGTAGGGGCACAGCAGGGATACGTCTATGTACGCGGCGAATATGGCCTCGCGATCCAGCGCCTGCAAAATGCCATCAAGCAGGCCGAGCGCGAGCACTTGCTGGGCAGCCGCATTCTGGAGCAAGGATTTCAATTCCGCATCGACCTGCGCATCGGAGCCGGAGCCTTCGTCTGTGGCGAGGAGACGGCATTAATCGCGTCGATTGAAGGCAAGCGCGGACAGCCGCGACAGCGCCCACCCTATCCACCCGCTTCGGGGCTGTGGGGCGAGCCCACACTGATCAATAACGTTGAGACCTTCGCCAACATACCTCCCATCATTGAGAAAGGCGGAGACTGGTTTGCCGCGATCGGCACTGCCACCAGCAAGGGCACCAAGGTGTTCGCGCTGGCCGGCAAGATCGCCAACACCGGCTTGATTGAAGTGCCGATGGGAATGACGCTGCGGGAAATTCTGTTCGACATTGGCGGCGGGGTTCCCGAGCGCAAGTTCAAGGCCGCCCAGACCGGGGGGCCGTCGGGCGGCTGCATCCCGGAGCCGTTGCTGGATACGCCGGTCGACTATGAATCGCTCGCCGAAATTGGCTCAATCATGGGATCGGGCGGGCTCATCGTCATGGACGAAACTTCCTGCATGGTGGATGTGGCGCGCTTCTTCATGGAATTCTGCATGGATGAGTCCTGCGGTAAATGCATCCCATGTCGCGCCGGTACCGTGCAGATGCACGACATTTTGCGGCGCATCACCACCGGCGACGCCTCAGCGGACGATCTGGAGATGCTGAAGAGCCTCTCTACCCTGCTGCGCGAGACAAGTCTTTGCGGGCTCGGCCAGACCGCTCCCAATCCGGTTGTCAGCACGCTGCGATATTTTCCTGAGGAGTATGAGGCGCATATTCGCGAGCGGCGGTGTCACGCCGGCCGCTGCCACTTCGCCGCCGCACAGCAGGAGGTGCCCGCATGAGCGTTAAGACTCTCCAGATTGACGGACAGATGGTAACCGGCGTGGAGGGAGACCCGATCTTCAAGGTGGCTTGGGAACATGGAATTCACATTCCCCGGCTGTGCCACGTAGGCGGCCTCAGCGATGTTGGCGCATGCCGTCTTTGCCTGGTGGAAGTTGAAGGACAGAAGAAGCTGCAGGCTTCCTGCCTCACCCCGGTGGAAGAGGGAATGGTGGTTAACACTGACACGCCGCGTCTGAAGGAGTACCGCAAGCTGATCGTTGAGTTACTGCTGGCGGAGCGCAACCATGTGTGCTCCGTGTGTGTTGCCAACGGGGCCTGCGAATTGCAGGATCTCGCCCCCAAGCTCGGCATCGATCACGTGCGGCTGCGCTACCAGTTTCCCAGCCTTAGCGCGGACACCAGCCACGAACGGTTTGGCCTCGACCACAATCGCTGTATTCTTTGCACTCGCTGCGTTCGCGTGTGCGACGAGATCGAGGGCGCGCACACCTGGGACATCAGCGGGCGGGGTGTCCATTCGCTCGTCATCTCCGACCTCGGTGAACCTTGGGGCGCCTCCGACACCTGCACCGGCTGCGGTAAGTGCATCCAGATTTGCCCCACGGGCGCGCTGTTCGAGAAGGGCAAGGGCATCGCTGAGATGCGCAAGAACCGCGGTTTCCTGAAGTACATTGTGACCGCGCGGGAAAAGAAACAATGGATCGGATGACCAACAAGCCCCGGCTCGCAACCGTCTGGCTGGGCGGCTGCTCCGGCTGTCACATGTCCTTTCTCGACCTCGATGAACGGCTGATCGAACTGGCCGGCCGCGTCCAGTTCTGCGCTACTCCGCTGACCGACTACAAGGAGTTCCTCGAAGCCGACATCACGCTGGTCGAGGGTGCGGTTGCCAATGAAGAGCACCTGGAGCAGATTCGCCAGGTCCGCCAGCGAACCAAGATCCTGGTATCTCTCGGCGACTGCGCCGTTACCGGCAATGTAACGGCGCTGCGCAACCGGTATGGCGTAGACGAAGTCCTGAACCGCGCCTACCGGGAAACTGCGGCGGTGGTCATCGGCATACCTGCGGGCAACTCCGTGGTGCCGCGCCTGCTGGCGCGGGTGCGTCCCGTGCACGAAGTAGTAGACGTCGACTATTTCATTCCCGGCTGCCCACCTTCGGCCGACGTCATTTATGACTACATCGTGGCGCTGCTGGAAGGCCGTCAGCCGCCAAGCGAAGAGAGGTTCGGGTAATGACTGAGCGTATCGTCATTGAGCCGGTCACGCGGATCGAAGGGCACGCCAAGATTTCCATTTATCTCGACGATTCCGGCGAGGTCGCCTCCGCGCAGTTTCACGTGACCGAGTTCCGCGGCTTCGAGAAGCTGTGCGAGGGCCGCCCCTTCCACGAGATGCCCGGCCTGATGTCCCGCATCTGCGGCATCTGCCCGGTGAGCCACATTCTCGCCAGTTGCAAGGCGGGCGACATGCTGCTGGGCGTGGAGATTCCGCGTGCGGCCGCCAAGCAGCGCCGCCTGGTGAATTATGCCCAGGTGCTGCAGTCCCACGCGCTGAGTTTCTTCCATCTCTCCTCTCCAGATTTCTTTCTCGGCATGGACGCGGCCCCGGAAAAGCGCAACCTGTTCGGCCTGATCGAAAGCCATCCTGAACTCGCCCGCCGCGGCATTCGCCTGCGCCAGTTCGGACAGCGCGTCATCGAAATTGTTGGCGGAAGACGCATCCACCCCACCTGGGGAACGCCCGGGGGAGTTCTGCGCGCCGTGGGCACTGCCGCCCGCGACGAAATCCTCGGCTGGATCCCGGAAGCGCTCGAGTCAATGGAGATGGCGTTTGGCCAGTTCAAGCCATTGCTCGATGCACTCGCTCCCGAGATCGAACACATCGGCAACTTCCCCACCCTATTTCTCGGTACCGTAACTCCCGAGGGTACCCTTGAGTTCTACGACGGTCTGATTCGCATTGTGGACGCAGAGCGAAATATCGTGAGCGAGGGCTTGGACCCGCACCGCTACGCGTCCTATATCGGCGAGGCCAGTGAAGAGTGGTCCTTCATGAAGTTCCCCTTCTACAAACCGCTCGGATATCCCGGGGGCGCGTATCGCGTGGGACCACTGGCCCGCCTCAACGTGGTGCAGTCGGCCGGTACGCCGCTCGCGGACCGCGAACTGAGAGAATTCAAGCACCGTACTGAGGGCGCGGTCTGCCAATCGTTTTTCTTTCACCTGGCTCGGCTTATCGAGATGCTGCACTGCATCGAACGCATCGAGGAACTGGCCAACGATCCCGAGTTACTGCGGGAACACGTTCGCGCGAAGGCCGGACAAAACCGCAACCATGGGGTGGGCTCATGCGAGGCGCCACGCGGGGTGCTCTTTCACGACTACGAGGTTGACGACGACGGCCTCATGAGCAAGGTCAACCTGCTCATCGCAACGTCACAGAATAATCTCGCTATAAATCGTGCCGTTGAGCAGACCGCGCGCCATTTTATTTCCTCGCGCAGGTTGCAGGAAGGGATGCTCAACCGCGTTGAGGCGGCCATCCGCTGCTTCGACCCGTGCCTTTCCTGCTCTACCCATGCGGTCGGGCAAATGCCTCTCATCATCGAACTGCGCGACACCCTGGGCCGATTGCTGGACCGGTCGCAGCGGGGCTAGTCCTTGATTCTTTGTATCGCGATCGGGAACCCTCTGCGCGGCGACGATGGCGTCGCGCGCCGTGCCCTGCGGCTGCTGCCCACCGTCGAGCACATACGAATGCTGGAAGTGATCCAATTAACCCCCGAGCTAGCGCCGGAAATTGCCGCCGCAGACGCCGTCATCTTCCTCGATGCTGATGCTTCGATCGCGGCAGTGACCCTTCGGGCGCTAGGAGACTGCTCGACGCGCAGCACGCCACTCACTCACTCCATGGGACCTTGCGGGTTGCTCGAAACAGCACGCCGCCTCTACCGGTTTGCGGGCGAAGCCCTGCTGTGCCGCATCCCTGCACGGCAATTCGAGCCTGGCAAAGGGCTCACACCTCAAGCGGAAACCGCAGCCCGTTCTGCCGCCAGGTTAGTTGGAGAACATCTCTCCCGGTTGGTCGCCCCGCGTCAGCAGACGTGGCCACTGGGCGTCGCTAGAACTCCTGGAAGGCAGGGTGCTACCGGAGGTGGCGGCACTCAACAATAGGAAATAAGGAGGAGCCAGTGCATAAAGTCGTCCTGCTCCGCCAGGGCGAGCTAAATCCCCGAGATCCGGTTGCAAGCCTGATTGTGACTCAGATGGATGAACTGTTTGCCGTCGATGCAGAAGCTCGCTGCCAAATGCTGACTACTGCGGCGCGCCATATCCGGCGTCAAGAAACAGCGAGACCTCTTCTCGATGATATCCGCAGCAAGATCGAGGCAGCGCAGTCCGCTGCTTTGCCTTCCAGCGCACTTAGCAAGGCCTGCCAGTATGCGCTCGCACTGTGGAAGAGGCTCACCCGCTTCTTGGAATATCCCGAGTTAGAGCTAAGTACTAACCTAGCGGAGAACTCCATGCGTCCGGTAGCTCTTGGTCGAAAGAATTGGTTCCAAATCCGCAGCCCACAAGCGGGACCGAAGGTTGCGGCCATTCTCTCGGTCGTGGAAAGCTGCCGTCGGCTGCAACTTCCGATGCGCGATTACTTTTCCACGATTCTCCCTGGACTTGCCGATCTCCCGATCCGGTGCCTTTCAGAACTTACTCCCGCTGTGTTGTCGTCCGGCATTCATAGACTCAAGCGACCTGGGTACTAGCGTGAAGTGATTTTGCGAGTTCCATCATTACAATGGTGGCGCGCAGTTGGCTGCCTCTTACTGAGAGGGTGTTGGCTCGGAATCGGAGGTGGTGCAAATGAACCCGCCAAGCATAGACGCGAATGAGTCCGTAGCCCATCGATCCTCCGTGCCGCCCCGGAAGTACCTCCAACGCTACGGGCTTGCGATTGTTTCTATCGGTGTTGCACTCGGGATTTCGCTACTCCTTCAGCATTTCGGCTTCCGCGTCCCTTCGGCGCTCTTGCTGCTGTTTGCGGTGGCCATAAGTTCCTGGTATGGAGGCCTAGGGCCCGCGATATTGGCTGGGATATTGTCCACAATCGCCTTCTACTGGTACTTCGTGGAACCCGTCAGCACCATCCACATTTACCGGTTCGAGATCCCGTACTTCATTATTTTTGCAGCGTTCTCTGCGCTACTGGCTTGGTTCGGCACGGTTCGGCGCCGCGTCGAGGTAGCTCTGCGCGAGCAGGCTGCTCTCCTTAACCTCACGCACGACACGGTTTTTGTGATGGATATGGATGGGGTGATCAAGTACTGGAATCGTGGCGCCGAGGAGCGGTATGGCTGGACTGCGGACCAAGCGGTGGGCAGAGTTGTTCACGACTTGCTGAAGACAGTCTTCCCGTCGCCCCTTGAGGAGATTAAAGCGGAAGTGGCGGGTACAGGTCGTTGGGAAGGCGAGCTTCTGCACACCAAGAAGGATCGAACCCAGGTCGTGGTGGCAAGCCGTTGGGCTTTGCAACGGGACGAGCACGACGCGCCGGTCGCAATCCTGGAAACCAACAACGACGTCACCGAGCGGAAGCGGGCGGAGGAGGCGTTGCGTCGTTTGAATCGTGAACTGCGAGCGCTCAGCAACTGCAACCAGACCCTCCTGCGCGCCACGGATGAGCAAAGCTTGCTCCAGGAAATCTGCCGGATCGTCTGCGAGGAGGCGGGTTACCGCATGGCGTGGGTGTCCTATGCCGAACACGACGAGGCCAAAAGCGTGCGCCCTGTCGCATGGGCCGGGGTCGAGGGAGGATATCTCGCAAGCGTCGGCCTCACCTGGGCCGACAGGGAGAGTGGACGCGGCCCCACCGGAACGGCCATCCGCAGCGGGAAGACTTGCTGCATTCAGGATTTCGCAACCGATCCTCGCCTTGCGCCCTGGCGGGAGGGCCTTTCGCAGCGCGGTTTTCGTTCTGCTATCGGTCTACCGCTCAAGGACGAACAGGCCAACGCCTTCGGCTGTCTTACCATTCATTCCGCGCAGCCCAACGCTTTCACGCCGGAAGAGGCTTGGCTGCTTGAAGAATTGGCTGGCGACATGGCGTTTGGCATCGTCACCCTGCGTTCGCGGGCTGCACGCGAACAGGCTGAGCAAGCCCTGCGGCAGAGTGAGGCATACCTGGCAGAAGCACAGAGGCTAAGCCATACAGGCAGTTGGGCCTTGGACGCGTCCACTCGCGAGTACAGCTATTGGTCGGATGAGATGTTCCGGATTTTTGGGGTGGATCCCCACGGTGGCATACCGATCAGGGAAACAATGGGCCACCGAATTCACCCAGAAGATACCGCCAGGGCGTTCGCTGGCTTCGAGAAGTCTCTGCGCGAAAAGGTAGATACCTCCGATGAGTACAGATTCGTACTGCCCGACGGAACGATCAAACATATTCAGAGCATTCGACACCCTGTCTTGAACGATGCTGGAGATGTCGTTCAACTGGTTGGCACCTTTGTCGACATTACGGAGCGGAAGGCGGCTGAGGAAGCCCTGCGCGAGCGGGCGGATCTCCTCAATCTTACGCACGACACGGTTTTCGTGATGGATCTGAAGGGGGTGATCAAGTACTGGAATCGTGGCGCCGAGGAGCAGTACGGGTGGAACGCGGAGCAGGCGGTGGGCAAAGTCGTTCACAACATGCTGAAGACAGTCTTCCCGTCGCCCCTTGCGGAGATTAAAGCGGAAGTGACGCGTACAGATCATTGGGAAGGCGAGCTTCTGCACACCAGGAAGGATGGGATCCAGCTTGTGGTGGCGAGCCGTTGGGCTTTGCAGCGGGACGAGCAGGGCGTGCCGCTCGCAATCCTGGAAACCAATAATGACATCACCGAACGCAAGCGGGCCGAAGAAGAGCTGCGGCGACTGGCTGATCATCTGCGGCTCTCCTTCGATGCAATCATTGTGTGGCAGCTCAATGGCACCATAGAGAGCTGGAACCGAGGCGCCAAGCAGCTTTACGGCTACAGCGAAAAAGAAGCGTTAGGCCGCTCTACTCATGAATTGCTCAAGACTGTCCACCCCGTGCCGTGGCCGGAGATCGAAGCCAGGTTACGAGAGTCCGCCAACTGGGAAGGCGAATTGCGCCACACCACCAAGGGGGGCCAGGAAGTAACCGTCCTCACTCGACACCAGCTCATAGTTGGTGCCGATGGCGTTGAGCGCGTTTTGGAAACCAACCGGGACATCACGGAGCAAAAGCAGGCCGAAGAAAAAATTCGGCAGAGCGAAGCTTATCTGGCGGAATCGGAAAGGCTGACCCACACAGGCAGCTGGGCTCTAGATTTGGCCAGCGACAAGTATCTCTACATTTCGCAGGAAGACTATCGAATTTGGGGATTGCATCCGCAGGAGGGATTGCCGACCAAGGAAGCCATTTTCCAACGAATCCATCCGGAGGATCGAGACGAGTGGAAAGAAAAGTTCCAGAAGGCGCTCCGTCAAAAAGCAGACAGCTTCGATGAATACAGGATCGTGTTGCCCGACGGAACGGTCAAACATGTTCACACCATCCGGCACGCTGTCCTAAATAGCGCGGGAGATCTCGTCAAATTGGTGGGCACAACGGTCGATATTTCGGAACGCAAGCGGGCCGAGGAAGCGCTGCGCGAGAGCGAGACGCGCTTTCGCACTTTTGTGGACCACGCTGGCGACGGCCTGTTCGTTTCGGACGTCGAGCAAGGAACCATCATTGATCTGAATCGGGCCGCCTGCGAGAGTCTTGGTTACACTCGGCAGGAATTGATCGGGGAAACACTGTTTGCCTTCCACCTGGATTCCGATCGAGCACACGTGAAGTCAATAACCCAGCGGGCGGCGGCGGGCGAGGCCGTAGTTGACCGACACTGGCATCGGCGAAAGGACGGGTCGCTGTTCCCTGTCGAAGTACACACCAGCCTGGTTTCGTATGAGGGGCGTCGCTACCTGCTGAAGGTTGCCCGGGACATCAGTGACCGCGTGCAGGCCGAAGAACAGCGCGAAAGGCTGCGGCAACTCGAGGCAGACCTAGCGCATGTCAACCGGGTCAGCTTGATGGGTGAACTGGCCGCCTCTATCGCGCATGAAGTCAACCAGCCACTTTCGGGTGTGGTGAGTAACGGCGGGGCTTGCCTGCGCTGGCTGGCAGGAGATTCGCCCAATCTGGAGGAAGCCCGAGAGGCAGCCCATCGCATCGTGCGTGACGGGAAGCGAGCGGGAGAAGTGATTGCCCGGATTCGGGCCTTGACAAAGAAGGCTGCAACCCCTAGAGAAAGGTTGGATCTGAATGAAACCATCCGGGTAGTCCTCGCCCTCGTCGGCGACCAGGCGAAAAAGAACGGCGTGATGATCCGAACGCGGTTTGCCGACGACGTCTTTCCGGTTCTCGGCGATCAGGTGCAGTTGCAGCAGGTGGTCTTGAACCTGGTCATGAATGCTATCGAAGCGATGAGCAAAGTAGGTGACCGGGCGCGAGAACTGGTGATCATCATCCGGAACCTTGACCCGGACCAGGTGCAGATAACGGTGGAAGACTCGGGGGTAGGTCTTGATCCGAACACGATAGGGAAGATCTTTGATGCTTTCTACACCACGAAACCCGGCGGTATGGGTATGGGACTTTCCATTTGCCGTTCCATTCTCCAGGCCCATGGGGGCCGGCTATGGGCTACAGCCAAGGACGGCCCCGGCACAGCCTTCCACTTTACTCTGCCGAAGTACCAGGAAGAAGAATCAGATGCACGAGTCGCGGCAGTCTAACGCAACTATCGCGATTGTGGACGACGACCCCTCGGTTCGGGAGGGACTGAGTAGTCTGATTCGGTCTGCCGGCTTGCAGGTCGAAACCTTCGCGTCCGCCCAGGAATTCCTGGCCCGTCCCGGCGCCGAAGCGCCGAGTTGTCTGGTGTTGGACTTGCAACTGCCGGGTCTGAGCGGGCTCGACCTGCAGAAACGCATGGCCGAGGTCGGGCTGGAGATCCCCATCGTTTTCCTTACAGGCCATGGCAATATCCCAGCTTCCGTGCAGGCAATGAAAGCGGGAGCGGTCGAGTTTCTGACCAAGCCGTTCGAGGAACAGGATCTCTTACAGGCAATTCAAGAGGCCCTAGAACGCGATCGGCGAAACCGAGAGCAGCGCGCCGAGATACGTGAGTTGCAAAACCGCTATGAGTCGCTGACTGCTCGCGAACAGGAAGTCATGCAGCAGGTGGTTTCCGGGCTCCTGAATAAGCAAGTTGCGGCCGAACTGGATATAACCGAATACACGGTCAAGATTCATCGCGGGCGAGTCATGCGCAAAATGCATGCCGAGTCTCTGGCGGACTTGGTGAGGATGGCGGAGAGCCTTGAGATTCGCTCCCGGAAGCCGTCTACACGAGCTTGAAATCAACAACTTGCGAGCTTAACTCGGTGAGAAGAGTTTCGGGCGAACTCCGTGTAGACGTAGTACCAAGATGTAATAGATTTCTTCTCCGCTCCTCTGCTATCTGATTAAGTGGAGGGCCCGAATGGAGTTCCTTGTTGCAGTCGTCGACGATGATATCTCGGTACGAGAATCGCTCGATAGCCTGATCAGGTCCGTCGGCCTGGGCGTTAGAGTGTTCGCCTCAGCGGAGGACTTCTTGAACTCAGCCCAGCCTCGCAAGGCCGACTGTCTCGTATTAGACGTGCGCCTGCCGGGGATGAGTGGCGTGGAACTCCACCGCCACCTCTTGGCTCGCAATTGTAAAGTTCCGGTTATCTTCATTACGGCGCATGCTTCCGACGACTGTGCAAGGCTCGAAGCCCGCTCGGACTGGACCGTTGCTTACTTGACCAAACCATTCAGTGAAGATGAATTTCTTGATGCCGTCCACGCGGCTTCCAAATGGAAACCGAAGATTGAAGCAAATTAAACCGAGGAGGTCCTATGAATGGCACAGGGGCTCTGGTTTACGTGGTGGATGACGATCCGTCGGCGCGTGAAGGCGTGGCAGCTCTGATTCGCTCCGCCGGACTGACGGCGAAGACCTTTGCGTCAGCAGAGGAGTTTCTGGCGGCGCCGCGGCCTGAAATGCCAAGTTGTTTGGTGCTGGATGTGAGTCTTCCCGGCGTAAGCGGACTCGACTTGCAGCAGGAGCTTGCCGAATCAGGGGTTCAAATCCCTATCATATTCCTTACAGGGCACGGCGACATCCCAATGACAGTGCGCGCTCTCAAAGCAGGCGCAGCGAACTTTTTAACGAAGCCTTTCGACGACGAAGAACTATTGAATGCCATCCGGCAGTGTATTACGTCCGACGAAGAGGAACGGCTTTACCTCGAATCGGAAATACGGTCCGAGCACGATTTCGATGATATCGTCGGCAAAAGCGACGCGCTGCACAAAGTGCTGGAACAGATCGCCATTGTCGCACCGACCGATTCGACAGTGCTGCTCCATGGCGAGACTGGAACGGGCAAGGAACTGATAGCAAAGGCGATTCATAATCTTAGCTCCAGGCGAGATCGCCCGTTTGTGCGGATCAACTGTTCTGCTATTCCCTCGGGACTGCTTGAAAGTGAACTGTTTGGGCACGAGAAAGGGGCTTTCACGGGAGCCCTGATGCAAAAAAAAGGCAGATTCGAGCTCGCCGATCATGGTTCGCTTTTTCTCGATGAAATCGGTGACATCAGCCCGGAATTGCAGCCAAAGCTGCTGCGTGCCGTTCAGGAGCAGGAGTTCGAGCGTTTGGGGAGTGCCAAGACGATCCATGTCGATGTGCGAATCATCGCCGCGACACACCGGAATCTTCCCGCAATGATTCGCGAAGACAAATTCCGCGAGGACCTCTTTTATCGACTGAACGTGTTTCCGATTGAGATCCCGCCGCTTCGCGAGCGGCACGGGGATATTCCACTGCTTGTTAACTATTTTGTGTCCAAGCTGTCGCGACAAATGGGGAAGAAGATCAAATCGATTCCCCGGCAAGCCATGGATTTCCTGGCGAAGTCCTCATGGCCAGGTAATGTGCGCGAGCTGGAAAACTTCATCGAGCGCGCCGTCATTCTCACCCAGGGGAGCGAGTTGAATGTCCCGATTGTGGAGCTGAAGAGCAGGACGCAAACGCCTCCCACCTGCTCCGCGTCCACATTTCAAGATGCCGAGCAACAGGTCATTATCGATGCGCTCAAGGCGGCTGCGGGCAAGATTGCCGGCGTGGGCGGCGCGGCAGAACGCCTTGGTCTGAAGCGCACTACCCTGCAACACAAGATGCGCCGGCTCAACATCTCACGGGCCGACTGGGCGCAGTGACCAGACGAGGGCGACGGCTGTCAGGCTCTGCCTCTCTGTGATCGAGAAACTTCTTAGCCAGCGCCAGCACGGGCATAAAACCGGGCGCACGACTGGCCCGCCACGTGCACGAGCCTTGGGAGGGTAAACGAGACGCTTCTATCTGAGACGGAGGAAAGAAGTAGGTGGTGGGTATCGTTATGGTCGCCAAGTGTTGCAATCCCTCATGTTCCGCGCACTTTCGTTATCTCGAAGAAGGCAGACTCTTTCGACTTGAAAAAGACCCGGCTCTCCGGTCGTCCAATACTGCGGCAGTGGAGTATTTCTGGCTTTGCCCACGCTGTTCGTCAACGATGACACTGTGTATCAGCAAAGAAGGAAAGGTGATACCTCTTGCGCTACCAGCGCTGGTTCATGGCGGCTCCGGAGGGGGTGATTTCATCTTGGAACAGCGGCAGAAAGGGCTATTGCTCAGCCGCGTTAGCTTCTCGGCAAAAGGACAACGCAGACGGGCGAGATCCGTCGGCTGATGGAGAAGGCACCATGCCAGATGACTGGGACGAGCAAGATGATGTCGCGGCAGGGGCGAGTTGTCCGATGCCCGACTGCAGTGCGTTGGCGGTCGCCTACAGGTCAGCGGACGTCGGGGGACGCGATCATTTCCAGCCATGGGAGTTCACGTGTCCGCGCAGGGAATCGACTTTACCGCGCCGGACGACGATGAGCTGATTTTTCAGTCGGTGCCCAAGGAATGGCTATTGGCGAGGGTTCAAAACGCGTAGCCGCAATGGTCCACCGCCGTGAGAAAGTGGCATCCGCCGAGCATAACAAGGAGGAAAACCAGGACCATCATGCCGATCAGCAACGTGCCCTTATCAGCACGAACCGAGTACGATGCCACTGGCCGCCCTTATAGGGTCTCGGTATGCCCGCATTTGGGCGTTCGGGAGTATCCCGATCACCCCTCGAAGCCGTTCCCTGGGGCATTGAGTTGCAGACCAATGGACATATGCACACCAATTGCCATGCTCTGTCAATTGCGCTCACAATCCGGGTATAAAGCGACTCATGACGATTCCTAAATGAGTCTCAAACCGGGAAAGATCAGCAATATTGTGACGCATGTCCTTGTACGCATGAATATCCAGCTGGGAAAGTTAAAGGTCTGGCAGGGGGCGAGAGAGTCTCGAACCCGCTGCCCTGACCGAGCCCGCACCCCCATTTGGCAAAAGAAATGCTCGGTTAGGATTGTTGCTGGAGGGGGGAGAGTGCCTGCAGATATGAACTACGGACCGGTTAGGGTGCGGCTGGCAACAGCCGCTGGGATGACGAATCACGTTAAGTTTCGGAATCATCAACATCGTTCATCGGACTGTGCCCCTCGGCTGAGTGCGCTGCTCGAAGAGACACACATTATTCCGTGCGTGCGCGCCCCCGAGTTCATCGCAAGCAGCGTTCATGCTCCTGGCAAGTTGGTGTATCTCTTATTCGGGAATCCGGAACATATCGCCAGGATCGTAGACGAGGTCGCCGCAGCCGGCAAGGCACCGATGGTCAATGTTGACCTGACTGCCGGGTTATCGCGCGATGAGGCGGCCATCTCCTATCTCGCTCATCGCCAGGTGCAGGGCATCATTTCCACCCACGTCGAGCCGTTGCGAGTGGCACGGGACTTCGGGCTTTTTGTGATCAAGCGCACGTTTCTTTTGGATTCTGCGGCATTAGAGAGTGCTCTGCGCAGTCTGGAGCAGTTCCTGCCCGACGCTCTGGAAGTGATGCCGGCGATCGCGGCCCCACACATCCTGCCCAGACTGCGCCAGATGTATCCCCAACTCCCTGTAATTGCGGGAGGGTTGATCTCGACCATGCGGGAGATCGAGGATCTGTTTCAGCAAGGTATCAACTCGGTCTCAGTCAGCGATTCTCGCTTGTGGGTAGTCTAAACGCCCACCCGAGCGAGGTCAGTTGACGGCAGGAAAGTATAAGCTATATCACGCAGTAGCGTGAGATTGATCACATCGGGCTTCAAGGCTACATGTTAGCCTTACTGACGAAAGCAGCAAACGGTTAGAGATCTAAGAGTAGCCGTCCACAAGATGAAGTGGGCCTTCTTTGAAGGATCCACTTTGTTCTACTGGGCGGCATTTTTATTTTCCGGTGATTGAGCACATACACGCACACAAATGCAAGGAGAAGCTATGGCGACCTCCCACTTTTATAGACGCGTGCAAAGCAAACAGGCAATATGCACGCTCCTCATACTCCTCTGTCCACTCCTACTCTCCGTAACGTCCTTCAGCCAGGACCAGACAACTCCTCCAGCCACAAATTTTCTCACTCAGAAGTACCTCCTCGGTGACTGGGGCGGCAAACGCACAAAACTGGAAGAAGAAAAAGGCATCAAGTTTGACTTCTTCTATGTCAGCGACATGCTCTATGCCACGAGTGGAGCCGTCCATAGCGGTGGCGGAGCCTGGAACCGTGTCCGCGGCACCATGGACATCGATTTCGGCAAGCTCGCCGGCTGGAAGGGCTGGTCCTTCCACGTGACAGGACTATGGCAAGGCGGTCCAAACGTCGGCGCCCAGTATCTGGGTAGCATCTCCAATCCCAGCGGTTTGGTCAGTCAGAGAACGGAAATCCTCGACTCCTACTGGCTGGCGTGGCAGTTGCCCGGCACCAAAGCGACGCTCCGTTTCGGCCAGTTTGCCAGCATGGACTACTATGGCCTTCAGCCTTACGGCGGCAATTACCTCATGGAGCCGCTGAACTATGGCTTCAACAACCGCTTCAACGACTATGCGTCGTTCGATCCTGCTTCGGGCCCCGGCGTGCAGTTGATCATAAGCCCTTACTCGTTTATGGATGTCAGTCTGGCTTACACCTCCGGCAACCGGAACCCTTATTTTGAGGATCCAAACGGATTCCACTTTGTAAAGCATGATTCGGGTGTACTAAGCGACGCAATTACAATTAAGGTCGATCAACCTGTTTCGGGAAAGGTTGCAAAGGAGAAGTACTATCCTGGCCAGTATGAAGTCGGATCGACTTACAATAATGGTAAATTTACCAACCCGTTCTTCCCTGTCCCCCTGTACCAGTCGACCGATACGGGCAACTACCTTTTCTATGTCATGGCCAATCAGGCCATCTACCGTCCGAAACCACACAACAGCAGCGGGCTGGACTTGCTGTTTGGTGTCGCTCTCTCGCCAAATGAGCCCTACAACTTCGTTGACCGGAACATCACTGCAGGATTCCGTTACAACGGCCCGATTACCCGCCGGCCCCAGGATTCTGTCGGCTTCGGCGTGTCGTACAGCCACGTGAGCGATAAGTACAACGCCTCCTATTTGGCTGCCAATCCGGGTGCTCACCCCTATGGTTCGGAAACAGCATACGAAGTCAACTACCTGTTCCAGGCCACACCGTACTGGTTAATCCAGCCAGTCGTGCAGTGGTATACCAGCGTCGGCGGAATCTCGAGCAACGGAACGGGTGTGGTGATTGGTTTTCGAACCAAGGTCAATTTCTAGTAACAATGCCACGGGCGGCAACAGTTATACGGAGAAAATAAATGGCAAACTACATCGGAGCAATTGATCAAGGCACGACGAGCACCCGCTTCATCGTGTTTGACCGTTCCGGACGGATCGTCACTACGGCCCAGAAGGAACACGAGCAGATCTATCCCAAGCCGGGATGGGTCGAGCACAACCCGGAAGAGATCTGGACACGCACCCAGGAGGTCATCGCCGAAGCTCTTAAGGCGAAGAACCTGACCGCCAAAGATCTTGCGGCCGTAGGAATCACGAATCAGCGCGAAACCACCGTGGTGTGGAATCGCAAGACCGGCAAACCGGTTTACAACGCCATCGTGTGGCAGGACACACGGACGGCTGACTACGTGGCCGAGTACTCGCGGCTGGGTGGTCAGGACCAGTTCCGCCGCAAGACCGGATTGCCGCTGGCTACCTATTTCAGCGGGCTGAAGATTAAGTGGATCCTGGAAAACGTGCCGGGGGCCCGGGCGCTGGCCGAGAAGGGTGAGGTGATCTTCGGCAACATCGATACCTACCTCATCTGGAAGCTGACCGGGGGCGTGGATGGCGGCATTCACGTCACCGACGTTACCAATGCCAGCCGCACCATGTTAATGAACCTGGAGACCCTCGAGTGGAGCAGGGAAGTCACGGGTGTTTTCGGGGTGCCCATCGCAATGCTGCCCAAGATTTGTTCCAGCAGCGAAGTGTATGGCACCGCGAAGACGACGGCTCTGGCCGGGGTCCCCGTTGCCGGCGATCTCGGCGACCAGCAGGCCGCCCTGGTTGGCCAGACCTGCTTCAGGCCAGGCCAGGCGAAAAATACCTACGGCACTGGCTGCTTCCTGCTGCTCAACACCGGTACCACGCCGGTGCAGTCCGAATTCGGTCTGCTCACTACTCTGGCGTACAAGCTGGGTAAGGAGCCAGCCGTGTATGCGCTGGAGGGCAGTGTGGCCATCACCGGAGCGCTGGTGCAATGGCTGCGTGACAATCTGAACATAATCCACAAGAGCTCGGAGATCGAAGCTCTTGCGAAAACCGTGGATGACAACGGCGGGGTGTATTTCGTACCCGCATTCTCCGGACTTTTCGCTCCCTACTGGAAAGCAACGGCCCGGGGCGTGATCGCCGGACTGACTCGCTACGTCAATAAAGGCCACATTGCTCGCGCCGTCCTGGAAGCTACCGCCTTCCAGACTCGCGAAGTGGTGGATGCCATGAGGAACGACTCCGGCATCGAGTTGGATGTGCTGCGCACCGATGGCGGGATGGTCGAGAACGAGCTGCTCATGCAGTTCCAATCGGACATTCTTAACAAACCTGTTGTAAGACCCGTCATTAAGGAGACGACGGCCTTGGGCGCTGCGTATGCAGCCGGCTTGGCGGTTGGCTTCTACAAGAACCTTGACGACCTGTGTGCCAACTGGGCAGTTGACAAGACTTGGAAGCCCAGCATGGACGAGACCAAACGTGACTCCATGTACAAGCTGTGGAAGAAGGCCGTCACTAGAACATTCGACTGGGTAGAAGAAGCGCCCAAGGTCGAAGAACCCGAAAAAGAACTCGCAGCTGCCGCGCATTAACGGCAAGGAGACTAACTATGCATGGACCATTATTCGGTGAATTCATGGGGACCTTTGTGCTGATCCTCTTGGGCGACGGCGTGGTGGCAAACGTCCTCCTCAAGAAATCCAAGGGCGAAGGCTCAGGATGGATTGTGATCACTACCGGGTGGGGACTGGCAGTAATGGCAGGCATCTTTACGGCCATCGCCTGCGGAAGTCCCGGAGCGCACATCAATCCCGCAGTCACCTTGGCGGTGGCCCTCATCTCCGGCAAATGGGCGACTGTCCTTCCCTTCTGGCTGGCGCAGTTCGCCGGCGCCTTCGCGGGCGCAACCTTCGTATGGCTGGCTTACCTGCCGCACTGGGCGGTTACGGAAGATAAGGGAGCCAAGCTGGGAATCTTCTGCACCGGCCCGGCGATCCGTAACCTTCCGGATAACTTCATGACTGAAGTCATCGCTACTGCGACTCTGGTTGGAGTAGGCTTTGCCTTTGGCGCCTCGGCGGTGGCTCCGAACGGGATGCCGCCCGGCTTCGCTCCTTATCTTTGGGGCATGTTGGTCTGGGTGCTCGGCTTGTGTCTGGGTGGTCCGACCGGATATGCCATGAACCCAGCCCGTGACTTCGGTCCGCGGGTAGCTCATTTCATCTTGCCCATCGCTGGCAAAGGCAAGTCGGATTGGGGTTACGCCCTGATTCCGATCCTGGGTCCGTTGGTGGGTGCGGCCATTGCCGCGGCCAGTATTCACATCATCAAGTATTGAGCTTGATGAGTGCATAAAGTAAGCGTTGTCGTCATTGAATCTCTCCTCTCCGTGGCGACATGCCCGAGCTGGCGTCACTGGCCGTGACGCCAGCTCGGGCAGGCGCCCGCTATCAACGTCTGTCTTTGCTGACTGTAGAGAAGGAGGTAGGCCAGTGCCAGAACTCGTCCATACTGGTGTTATGAAGAAGCTCATCAACTCTCCTCAGGACGTGGTACGCGAAGAGCTTGAGGGCATGGAGGCGGCGCACGGCGACCGCCTTCGAATCAACTACGATCCCGTTTATATCGTGCGCAAAGATGCTCCCATAAAAGGCAAGGTTGGTTTGGTTTCCGGCGGCGGCAGCGGCCACGAGCCCATGCATGGCGGCTTCGTGGGCAAAGGTATGCTCGACGCAGCCTGTCCTGGCCAGGTGTTCACCAGCCCCACTCCCGACCAGATGTACGAAGCCAGCAAGGCGGTGAATGGTGGGTCCGGAATTCTGCACATCGTCAAGAACTATACCGGCGATGTGATGAATTTCGATCTGGCCAAAGAGATGTTGCAGGCCGATGGCATCGCAGTCGAAACCGTTCTGACGGACGACGATGTCGCAGTGGAAAACAGCTTGTACACGGCGGGCCGTCGCGGTGTGGGCTTGACCGTGCTCATGGAAAAGCTGCTGGGAGCGGCGGCGGAACAGCGCAGGAGCCTCCCCGAAGTCAAGAAGATCGGTGAACTTATACGCAGCTCCGGCAGAAGCATGGGAATGGCTCTGACGCCATGCACCGTGCCCCACGCCGGCAAACCGTCATTCGAACTGCCGGAAGA
Source organism: uncultured Acidobacteriaceae bacterium (assembly GCA_963782505.1). Classification (GTDB taxonomy): domain Bacteria; phylum Acidobacteriota; class Terriglobia; order Terriglobales; family Acidobacteriaceae; genus CAVVDY01. Next base: position 79,678 of record CAWAKG010000018.1, read on the forward strand.
CGAGATCGAACTGGGCATCGGCATCCATGGCGAGCCGGGACGTCGTCGTGTGCAGTTTGCCACCGCCGACGAAATAACCGACATGCTGATGGAGCCCATCTTGACCGATCTTCCATTCAAGAAGGGAGACGACGTACTCCTGTTCGTGAATGGGATGGGTGCAACACCCCTCATCGAGCTGTACATCGTCTATCGCAAGGCGGCGCAGATCGCCGGCAAGTTCGGACTGAACATCGTCCGCAATCTGGTAGGCACGTATATTACGAGCCTTGAGATGGCGGGAACCTCAATCACACTGCTCAAAATGAACCATCAGCTCTGCGAACTGTGGGATGCTCCGGTCGACACTCCAGGGTTACGCTGGAGCTGAGACTTAACAACCATGGAAACCTTTAATCTGGAAGACGCGCGGTCGTGGATCAACGCGGCCGCGCGTCTCATTACCGAAAATGCGCACATGCTTACGGAATTAGATACAGCCATTGGTGATGGTGACCATGGCGAGAACATGATGCGCGGCTTTAAGGCGGTTGAGAAGAAGTTGCAACCCGGAGGGCCGCCCACTGACCTGCCCGGCTTGTTCAAGCTGGTAGGCATGGCTTTGCTCTCTTCCGTAGGTGGTGCGGCCGGCCCTCTTTATGGAGGTTTTTTCCTGGCAATGAGCAAGGCCTGTACAGGGAAGCAAAACCTCAACAAGACTGAACTGGGACAGGTTTTAGGGGAAGGACTCGCCGACATTCAACGACGCGGCAAGGCTGAGTTGGGCGACAAAACGATGGTCGACGCTCTCGCGCCGGCGTTAGAAGCTTTTCGCACCTTCCCCGATGGCGACCTCGCGGGCGCGCTCAAGGCGGCCGCAGAACAGGCGCGCCGGTCCGCCGAAGCGACAATTCCGCTACAGGCGCGCAAAGGCCGGGCCAGCTATCTGGGCGAGCGCAGCGTTGGGCATCAGGATCCTGGTGCGACCTCGAGCTGGCTCTTGTTGCAGGCCCTCGCCTCGGCGTGCGAAGCCGGTTCGTGAGCTGGAGGCGGGGAACATGGTCGGCCTGGTGCTGGTCTCGCACAGTAAGAAGCTGGCGGAATCGGTGCGGCAACTTGTTTTGCAGATGACCGCGCGCGACTTTCCTGTCGCCGTGGCGAGTGGTGTCGGCGAGAACCATGATGATTTAGGTACCGACGCAGTCCACATAGCTGATGTTGTGCAGCAGATGGCGTGCTTGGAAGGCGTGCTGCTGTTGATGGATCTGGGCAGTGCAGTCCTCAGCGCACAAACGGCGCTCGAACTGCTTGAACCTTCCGTTGCCAAGTCAATCCGGCTGTGCCCAGCGCCGCTGGTGGAAGGCGCAATAGCCGCGGCTGTGTGCGCTCAGGCAGGCGCTAGTCTGGATGAGGTTGCTCGGGAAGCGGAACGTGGTCTTGCAGCGAAACAGCAACAGCTCCAGACTGAAAGTACCGCCGAAGTTCTCCCCGCGGAAGAACGGCCGTCGCCGGCTATGGCAGGAGAAACTGCGGAACTTGTGCTCACCGTAGAGGCCGAGCATGGGCTCCACGCCCGTCCCGCGGCCAACTTAGTACAGGTCGTCAGTCGATTTTCCTCTTCCTGCGAAGTTTTCAATCTGACCTCGGGCCGGGGCCCGGTTCCTGCCCGCAGCCTCACCAGCCTGGCCTTGCTGCAGGCGCGTAAGGGTGATCGCCTCAGGATCGTCTGCAGCGGAAGCGACTGCCACCCGGCGCTTGACGCGATTCGCGAACTTGCTGATGCCGCATTCGGCGAAAAAAACGGGGTCGCTCCCCCTCCGCCGCCGGTGACGGCCCCGGCGAGTACCGAGGCGCGCAGCTTTCCGGGCGCGGACGGCATCGCCATCGGTCCTCTCACGTTCTTGCATACCGCGGAGTTGACCTTAGCCGACGAGCCGTCGGGAACACCAGAAGAAGAATTGCACTCGCTCACCTCTGCGATGAAGTCGGTGGGGGATGAAATCCGGCGCGCAGCAGTTGGCGGTTCCGGAAACAACGGGGGCGGGAGCGCCATTCTCGAAGCTCAGGCGCTTATCTTGTCTGATCCGGTGGTGTTGGCGAAGCTGCGGTCCCTGCTGGAGAAGGAGCGGCTTTCAGCAGCCCGGGCGTGGACCACGGTGACGGACGAGCTCGCTGCTCAATATGAGGCGATGGACGATCCTTATTTGCGGGAGCGGGCCGCTGATGTCCGCGACTTAGCGCGCCGTGTTCTTCGCCAAATCAAAGGTGGTGAAGCGCAAACGCGGATTAGTTTGCCGAGCCCGGGCATTCTTTTCTTCGACGAACTGCTTCCCAGCGAAGCAGACGCCTGCGACCCCGCCACGGTGCTCGGGGTGATCACGGCGAAGGGCAGCGCAACTTCCCACAGCGCCATCATCCTGCGCACGCTGTGCATTCCCATGGTTGTGGGCGTGACCGGCATCGCTCAAGCCGATGCGGGAAGAACTGTTGCCTTGGACGGCTCAACCGGAGAGGTGTGGATCGATCCCGATCAACCGACCATTGCAAAACTGAAAGGGCGGCAAGAGCTTCAATCGCAGCGCAAGAACGATGCGGCCGCTGCCCGGTCCCAGCCGGCCGTCACGCTGGATGGCGCACACATGGAAGTGTTCGCCAATGTCGGGAATGCACGCGAAGCAATGGCAGCAGCCGAGAATGGCGCCGATGGTATCGGACTGCTGCGAACGGAGTTTCTCTTCGCCTCACGCGCCCAAGCCCCCAGCGAGGATGAGCAAGTTAGGACTCTACGCGAAATCTATGCCGCTATGGCCGGCCCGCTCATCGTTCGTACGCTCGACGTGGGCGCCGACAAGCCTCTAGCGTTTCTGCGCCAGCCGGAAGAGCACAATCCCTATCTCGGGGTACGCGGCATTCGCCTATCGTTGCAGTTGCCGGACCTGTTCCTTATCCATTTGCGGGCAATCCTGCGCTCGGGCGCAGGACACGAAATCTGGATCATGTTTCCCATGATCTCGCTGGTGAATGAAGCGCAGCAGGCATTACAGCTCCTGCAACAGGCACATGAGCAACTGCGAGAAGAAGGTTTAGCCCACACTTGGCCGGTAAAACGCGGCGTCATGATCGAAGTGCCTTCCGCCGCGCTCGCGAGCGAACAGCTTGCGGAAGAACTCGACTTCCTCAGCATCGGCACCAACGATCTCACGCAATACACGATGGCTGCCGAGCGCGGCAATGCAGGCCTGGCTCAATTCCAGGACGCACTGCACCCGGCGGTTTTGCGCCTGATGAAAGCCGTGGTCGAAGGCGCCAGGAAGCGGGGCCGGCATCTCTCGGTTTGCGGTGATGCTGCTTCCGATCGCTTGGCGGCGGCGGTCTTTGCAGGGCTTGGAATCTGCAGCCTAAGCGTAAGGCCGAGACAGGTTGCCGAAATCAAAGAACTGTTCCGGAAATTGAACTTTACAGAGCTGAAAGCAATCGCCGGCGAGGCATTGATGTGTCAGGATGCCGCTGCCGTGCGCAGCTTGATCGGGCACTACCTCGACAGCCCGCGAACCTGCCGGGACCCGGTTGGTGCTACTCGGAGCTAGACTCAGGAGGCCCAGACTATGACTCCAGATGCGCTCAAGAAGAGAGTTGTGGAAGAGTTCAACTCGATCGGTCTGCTGAAATGTTTGGATGTTGAGACCAGTGCCTTTCGCGAGCTACCGCGTTTCTTCGAGGCTTCTCATTTGTCCATGCGCCTCGTGCTTGACAACGTCGCTACCGTCGCTGCAGCCAGTTGCGTCGCTGCGGCAATTAAACGCGATCTTGAGCGACAGGGCGTCGAGTTGGAATATGAAATCCGTCCTCAATGGAACGTCGTGAGCCTTGGTTCCGACGCTTTGGAGTGCTGCGGCGACCCCGGCTCAATACCCCCCGGAGATTTCCATGCCGAGGTGAGATCAGGTACCGCAAGACGATCTGTGGCCATTCACGTCTCCGCTGGCGCGAGGACGTGCATTCTGCAATATCTTGCTCATGTACCGCCCGCACATCGGCAGAGCGCAATCTGCAAATTGCTCGAAACCTGCCTCAACCAGAAACTGTCGAGCCGTGGAGAGGAGTATTGGGATCCCCTTCTCTATCCGAGTCGCAATATCGAGCTGCAAGACATTGCTCGAATTGTCGAGAGCCGGGTGGCCTCGAGGGAGCGAGAGCTTATGCCAGGCGTTTAGCGCGGCAGATCCTATATTCCGTGCGCCTGTTTCCAGGACGTTTGCCGCGGGCTGCCTTGGCTAATAGAGTGCGGCTGAGTGTGGCCTCTTGCAACTCGGGAGCGCGCCCCGTTGGGCATACTTCCCGTTCAGTGGCGGTTGCTGCGAGCCGCATACATCCGGCCCACCATGTTCGTCACCGTGTCGCGAGGGACCAGACGGAGCGCATTGGTCAGCAAGCGGTTCTTCCATCCGGGAATCACAACTCGCTTGCCGGCCTTCATTCCCTCGTAGCCCAAGCGAGCCACTTCGCGCACGTCCATAGAAAGACGTTGGTTTGCCCGGCTGGATCCGCCAACATGCGCCCGTTTCTGGAAATTAGTCTGAACCGGGCCAGGGCAGAGGCACGTGACAGTCATGCCGCTTCCGCTTAGCTCTTCCGCCAAGGCCTCCGTGAAATGCAAAACGAATGCCTTGCTGGCATAGTAAATGGCGGTATACGGGCCAGGCAGAAATCCGGCCACGCTGCCCACATTGAGCAGCTTGCCTCGGCGCGCGCGAATCTGCGGCAGGAAGAGCTTGGTCAGATGCGCGACGGCTGCCACGTTGACCTGAATCATTTCAGCCTCAACGTTCCAGTCCGTTTGGAGGAACGGCCCGCTGCCACCGAAGCCAGCATTGTTCACCAGCACGTCCACAGCAACACCGGCCTCCTGTAGCTCCTGATAAAGCTCGAGGGGAGCGGACGGGTGGGAGAGATCTTTCGCTATTACCCGTACTTCCACGCCGAAACGCGATTGCAGATCGTGCGCGAGTTCAAGCAACGCGCCGCGATTCCTCGCCACCACTACCAGCCGGTAGCCATCACTGGCGAAAAGATGCGCGAGTTCCAGCCCGATGCCGCTGGAACCGCCTGTAATTAAAGCCGTCCGGGAAACAGGATTACTTGTGTTCACGGGTTCTCTTATAGCTGATCGACAGGCGCTGTGCAGTCGAAAACGTTCTTGCCAGTTCGAGCCTTGCAAACCTTAGCCAGGCCGATGTTGCATTTTTCAACATTCCTGATAAAAACACGGAGCAGTCAGGTTTCTTGCATCCGACGGCATTGCGCCCTCATCCACTGCTTTTACATTTCCGCGCGCCCTTATGAATTCCGACACGAAAGCACGCTTTTTCGGGCTGATTGGCTTGGGAAGCATTGCAGTCTGGCTGACCCTTAGTTTGGGCAACGCCTTTTATCTCTGCCTAATCAGCACGCGCTGGCCCAAGGCACCCGTTCGGGTCATGTCTTCGGGAGTCAATACCGGCAGTTCCACCTTGGGGACGTGGTGGGAGCCCGATGTGGAGTACGAGTATCGCGTTAGCCAGCATGCCTATCACTCGAGCACCATACGGTATCTGATGCCGCCTTTTTATGAGAAAGAAGAAGCTCAAACCGTCTTGACTGCGTATCCAAATGCGGCCCAGACGACAGCGGCGTACGACCCGGAGAACCCGGCGCGCAGCGTACTAGAGCCTGGAGTTCCCGCCAGCATGTGGAAGAAAGCTCTGATTCCGCCTTTTTTCTGGGCCGTGACAGCCTATATCTTTTACGAAATTGTTCACCCCAGCCGAAGATTGATGCTGCGCCCCAACCCTGAAGTCGACGCGCAAGAGTAAGCACTCAGTTGCGTACCCACCCTGCCATAGCTGGCAGGATCGAATCTGACCGGGTCCGTTCTAGGTTTCAAGGTGGGTCTCTTAGGCTGTAATTGGTACCACCCGCCTCGCCTAAGAACCGTTGAAGTGTTGCCGGACACGTCTCACAGAGAATGCACTGGCGCGTTATTCCCGGGTTCGGATGGAAGCGAAGCGACAAGCCTTGGATGCGCTGTCCAGAGGGGGTGAAAGGCAGGGTTACGTTGCCCCGATTTCCCCAGATCATCATCAGATATTATGATGTAGCTCTTTTTGAGACCATCTATGACATCGTCCATTCAAGTAATTCCTTCTGCCTCCACGCAGCAAGCTTTGGCCTACGATCCGCTGCTCGACGACATCGGATACATGACCTGTATGACCCTGGTGCTGCTCGGCAATTACGCGCAGACCGGGCATCTCGGCGGACCGCTCGCATATACGCCGTACAATGTGGCGGCGCATTTGATCGGTCCCGAAAACGGCGGACTCCGTTACGATTACCGCCGGCCGAAGCATCCTTACTCCGACAAATTCATGCTCGCTGCGGGCCACTCGATCCCCACCTGCTACGCGCTGTGGATGATCATGGGCCAGGCGCTGTATCGCAAGTATCAGCAGACCAGTGATCCGCGTTATCACGTCGACCCGCACGTGGCCATGCTGCCGATCGACGCGTTGGGATTCCGACGCGGCGCGGGCGCGCTGCAGACGTTGTTGCACGAAACCGGTTTGGAAGACCATCCGCTGTTCGCGCAGGCCAAGGGCCGCGGCATTCGCGCGCTCTCGGGACATGCCGAAAGTACCGACGTCACCAACGACGTGAACGGCGGACCCTCGGGCATCGGCATCGCAACGGCTGCGGGCAAAGCGGCGTTCTGGGACATAGCCGGCGCGCCAGAGTCGCCGAAAGTGATTGCGCTGGAAGGCGAATTCGCGCTCACCGAAGGTCACGCGCAGGAGTTGAAGACGCAGGCGCTCGCGCTGCAAGTGGGAAAGCGTTTGCGCGTGATGGTCTCCGACAACAACGCGGGCATCGACGATTGCCTGATTGGCGGCAAGATTGGCGGCGTGATCGCTGCTCAGTTTGGCGATGTCTACGACCTGGTGAGTCAGTGGACCTCATATGGGTGGAACGTCTTTACCTTGTCGAACGGTAACGATTACGGCGAAGTGGCCGCAGCGCTGAAAGCCATAGACGAAGTGGATCCGCACGACCGCCGTCCCGTCGTTGCCATCGGCAAAACCATCAAGGGCTGGTGGCCCGCGGCTGTTGACGGAAAAATACCCGGCTACAACGGCGATCAATTGGTGAGTTACCCAAGCCATCCCTACGCGCTGAAAATGAACTCGGAGTATTTTGTCGGGCTGGCGCAGACCTTCGAGAAGCAGTACGGTGTGGAGTTCGAAGGAATTCGCAAGGGCCCGGTCAGCGACAATCGCGAGCGATTGATCCAGTTCAAGACGAACATCGACGTGGTGATGTCGCTGCTCGACCGCAACGGACTGGGCGATCGCCTAGCCGAGCGGCTGGTGGAAATCGGCGACACCGTGCGCGACGACGTGAAGTTGCGCATCTCCGCCGCGAGCGATCCGTTCCTCGACGGCCGCCTGCGCGTCGCGGCGCTACCGGAAGAGCCGCAGAAGCTCCCGATTCGCAATGCGATTTCCGGCGCCGAGAAGCAAGTCAGCATCGCGCTGTTCAAGAAACCGGGCGAGAAAGCCGGGGCGCGGCGCGCGATTTCCGAAATCATCAAGTGGATGAATTACGTCACTGACGGGCGATTCTTCACCGTGGCCGCCGACCTTTCGGAGTCAATCAACGTGGAGCACGGCAGTTTGTGGGGACACTACAGTCCCACGGAGAATCCGCTGGGCACGCGCTTGAAAGCGCCCATTCAGGAAGCGGGCAATGTTTCCACCGCCATCGGCCTGGTGAGTCAAAGCGCTTCCGTCGATCCCGAGAAATTCGCCGGCGTGTGGGCTTTGAGCGGCACGTACGGAGCGTTCACGCCGCTGATGTACACTCCGGCGCGCGTCTGGAGCCAGCAAAATCAGGACAGCAAATTTCGCATGGGCGTGCTGCATATTCTCACCGCCCACTCCGGTCCTGAAACCGCGGCCGACGCGCGCACCCACTTCGGCATCTTTGCGCCGCAAGTGTGGAAGCTGTTCCCGCGCGGTCAGGTGATCAATCTGAGCTTCTGGGATTACAACGATGTCGCGCCCGGCTATTTCGCGGCGGCGGAAATCGCGGCGCGTGATCCGCACGTGGGCATCATCACGCTGGAAGTGGCGCGTCCCGACTTCGCAGTCGCGGACCGCAGCCATTTCGCCGACTCCGATCTGCGCGCTGCTGCAAAAGGCCTGTACGTGATCCGCGATTTCGCGCCCGGCAAGCCGCGCCACGGTTACGTGATCGCGCAAGGATCAAGTTCCACGGTGAATCTGGTGAAAGTGCTGCCGAAACTCGAAGCGGCCGGTGTGAACGTGAAGGTGATCGCGGCCATCAGCGAGGAGTTGTTCGACCGCCAGCCGCAAGCGTATCGCGATTCCGTGCTGCCGGCCGAGGCTCGCTACGATTTGATGGTGGTATCAACCGGCACGCGACGCATGTGGCCGTTGCGCAACCTCGGACCGCTGACAGATGAGTATTCGCTCACGTCCGACTTCGACAATTCCTGGAGAAGCGGCGGCCTCGAACCGGACGTAATCGCGGAAGCGCATCTCGACCCCGATTCGATTTTCGCCGGCGTGGAGCGCTTCGCAAACGAACGCGAGCGCCGCATCGGCGATCAACGCAAAATGATCGGTTAGGCGAGTGGGCTGTCCGCCAATTAGAACTACTCGTGACACTTTGTTTTTCTGGCGAACCGTTCTTAGCTGCATTTTTTCCGGGTACCTTCAGTACCTGACCTTGGCCGACTTCATGACTTGGTCGAAGATTTCGCCGCAGTTCCCAGGAAGATCTGCGACCGACTCCTTGCGAAACAGCGCCGGCTCCGCCCTCAGGAGCACGTAGCGCTTCATGTGCTTCTGACCTGCGACCTCGAGCGCAAGTCCGTCCGCCGGCGACCGGCCGAGCAAACCAGGGCAATTGGCGACTCTTTGTTGAAGAAGTCGAGGACTCCTCTGAAGGACGGTGTCGACGTTTGTCGGCGGGAACCGGGCGGTTGATGTATCCGGAGCATCAACGCGGCGACCAGCCGACACGACTACTGCCCTTTGGCGCTGGTCGAGCCAACCAATAAGGGTGACGCTTTGAGTAGCAGCACATTCACGGCAAGAAGAGTTAGAAACCATCTCCGGTCCATTGGTTGCAACCCTCATGGAATGAGGATATCCAGATTTTGGTTGGCGTGAACATATTTGCCCCAGAACGAAGCCGACTGCGCACAGTTGGTCGTGATCGCCGTCACAGAACGTTCTGTTATCCGCGCGCAATGTTTGAGGTTATGGGCATGAGCCGATGAACTATCCCCTGTGGCAAATCGGATTCCCTGGCGGCTTGCTGATAGCGCTGGTAGCCGTCGTGCACGTTTTCATCTCACATTTCGCGGTGGGAGGCGGAGCGTACCTCGTCCTGCTGGAGCGCAAGGCGAATCGTAATAATGATGCGAGTCTGCTGGCATACGTGCGTAAGCACTCAAAGTTCTTTGCGCTGCTCACTCTCGTCCTGGGTGCGATGACCGGAGTCGGCATCTGGTTCACCATCGGGCTAGTCAGCCCGGAGGCGACCTCTTCACTGATTCACACCTTCGTTTGGGGCTGGGCCATCGAGTGGGTGTTCTTCTTCGTGGAGATCGCCTCTGCCCTCATCTACGCCTACGGCTGGGACCGCCTGGATCGCGCCTCGCACATGGCAGTCGGCTGGGTGTACTTCATCGCGGCATGGGCGAGCCTACTCATCATCAACGGCATTCTGACGTACATGCTGACGCCCGGCCGCTGGCTACAGACGCACTCCTTCTGGAGCGGCTTCTTCAACCCGACATATTGGCCCTCGCTGGTCCTGCGGAGTGGCATGGCGATCGTGCTGGCAGGAATGTTTGGACTGGTTACCGGTCTGCGGATTGCGAGTCCGGTGCGGGAGCGGGTGCTGCGCTACGCCGGGAACTGGATTCTGGTGGGCACTCTCTGCTTGATTTTGCCCGCGCGCTGGTACTTCGCTGATTTCCCGCCGGAGGCAAAAGCTTACTTCGCGGTTATCCTGCCCGCCATGCGGCACATGGTGTATCTGGGAATTCTGGCAGCCGCGGTGAGCTTCGCCCTGGCGGGCATATTTGCGGTGGCGAACCCAGCCTGGATGCGGGCTCCAATCGTCGGGCTAATTCTGCTGTGCGGTTTCGTTGTCATGGGCGCGGGCGAATATACACGCGAGGTTGCGCGCAAACCGTTCGCCATCGGCAGCTATATCTACTCGAATGATCTGCGAGTGACCGAGATGACGGCCCTGGACGCCGCGGGTTTCGCCGCGAGTGCGAAGTGGATCGAACCTGATTCGTCCAACCAGGTTGCCCGGGGAAGGCAAATGTTCGCGATGCAGTGCGGCGTCTGTCACAGCGTCGACGGATATCGCGCGATGGCGCCGCGTGTCCATGGCTGGGGTCCTGAGTTTGCCACGGAGGTCCTGCCGCATCTTCCCCTTATGCGTGGCACCATGCCTCCGTTTGCCGGCAACGAGCAGGACCGCGTTGCCGTGGGAGCATATCTGGCGGCGCTGTCTCCAGCTGGCGAGAATCAGTCACTACCGCCTGCAGTCTTGGGGCGCCAGGTCTTTGGGCAGCGCTGTGCGATGTGCCACACCGTGGGAGGCAAGTTCAGGCCATTGTCGATGGCCGGGATGGACACCGATTCCATCGACGGAATGCTGACGCAGTTGGATTCACTCAATCCCGAGATGCCGTCATTTTTATGGAACTGAACAGGAGCGAAAAGCGTTGGCATTGTTCCTGCAAAGTGGCGCTCCGTATCAGCCTGCCAACGACTCAGGACACGCCCAATGAACTCACTTCCTATTCCCACCACTGATCCCATGCCGCTGCCCGGACCAGTGTGGTTGATGATGACCTTGCTGCTGGTCACCTTCCTTTTACACATTATTGCCATGAACCTGACGGTCGGCGGAACGGCAATCGCAGTAATGTGCGCAGCTCGGCGCAAGCGTGATGCTTTGGCGGAACGGCTGGCTGACGACCTGCTGGGAATCCTGCCATTCTCGCTGGCATTCACCATCACACTTGGCGTGGCCGCGCTGCTATTCGTGCAGGTCCTGTACGGCAACCTGCTCTACGCGAGTTCCATTCTTATCGGCGCGTTCTGGATCGCGGTTATTCCGGTGCTGATCGTTGCCTACTACGGACTGTATTACAGCAAGTCTCATCCCGGCCGATCAGTCTGGCTGTGGTTTTCGCTGCTACTGATGCTGGCCATCGGCTTCGTATACGTCAACAACTTCACGCTCATGCTCAGTCCGCAACGTTGGCTCGCCATGTATCGGCACAGCACGGCCGGCCTGAACCTGAATTGGGGCGACCCCAGCCTGGTGCCGCGCTACCTGCACTTCATGCTGGGAGCCTTCGCGATTGCCGGATTTATGGTGTTTGCCGCCGGTGTCTGGAAGCGCTCGACCGACTATGGGCAGTGGATGCTGCTCCACGGGTCGCAGTGGTTCGTCGTGCCCACCGTGCTGAATTATGTGGTCGGCATGTGGTTTCTGCTGTCGCTTCCCAGGCCGGTGCTGATCGAGTTGTTTACAGGCAGTCCGCTGGCAGCTTCGCTGATTGGCGTCGGGATGCTGATGCCCTTGGCGGCGATCGCGCATGTGGTGTTGGCCGCGAGAACTGCGAAGACCTTGCTGCACGCGCGCCTGGGAATACTAGCAACGCTGTTGACGCTGATTGTCATGGTGGCCGTCCGGCAGATCGTAAGGGTCGGCTATGTCGCGCCCTACGTGCACCTTGATCAGCTTGCGGTCAGCTCACAGTGGAGTGTCATCGGGCTGTTCCTGGTCTTATTTGCGGCGGGGCTGGCGGTACTGTACGTCATGCTGATGCGGGTCTACCAGAGGCCGGCCACCCGCGTGCCTGCTTCCGCTAAGCATAGGTGACGGAATTATGAAGGCTGAGGAGAAATGGCCTCTAAGCAAACACGCTTCTGAAGGCTGTTACGGCCCGATTCGTCAACTCGGCGGCCGCTGGAAGCAGCTGTTTCGGCCCCCGGAACGCTGTCTGCATATCCGGGATCATGATTCAGCAGCCACCGCGGGTGGTAATCCAAAGGGTTCGGCGCTCTGGACGCTGGCAGAAAGAGCCGGAACTGGTAAGGGGATTCCGGCAATCCACTGCTGAATCAGGTTGGTTTGCATGTCATCCAGGCCGGTAAAGCGGACTCCCGCCGTGCCGTCGGGCCGGGACCATACTACGACTCCCCTAATCTCCAGCCGATACGAACTGCCGGGCAACCTAAAAGCCAGGGTCAGTTGCTCGAAGGCGGGCAGGGTTGGCTGTATATTTCGCAGTCCCAAGCCTCCGGCGCTGAGATTGCTGGACTCAGCCTCGAAGCAGTGGCCGCGAGCCGTGACAATGCTTACGCGGACGTTCAGTTCTTTGCGATGGTCGGGGGAGAGCATCGTGTCCGTCCTGGGCGAGATGGCGCGCCGACGCCGGCGTTCAACCGGTATTTGCAGCTGGTTCAGCTTGCGGCAGAAGGTGCGTCGAGGCATGCCCAGATGTACTGCCGCCATTGTCTGATTGCCGCGACTCAACTCAAGGGCGCGCACGATCATCGCCCGCTCCATCTCGGCAATGGAGGTGAGCTCTGCAATAGGCAAGTTCTGTGTTGGCTCGATCGAGGCGCCGTCGCTCATGTGCTCACATACATCCTGAGCCGTGATCTCCAATGCCGGGTTCTGCAGGACCAGCTTCAATACCAGGTTGCGCAACTCGCGAACATTTCCCCTCCACTCGAACTGCAGCAGGCACTCTAACGCGTCGGGCGTGAATCGGGCCTCAGGACTCCGTTCCTGCAGGAAGTGCCTGGCCAACGCGAGGATGTCGTGCGGGCGCTCGCGCAACGGCGGCACCGCAATCTGGATTTCGCCGATGCGATGGAACAGATCACGCCGAAAAGCTCCTTGCTGTATGTTGCTGTCGAGGTTGCGGTTGGTCGCAGCAACCACCCGCGCATCGACGCTCACCTTCCGGTTGCCGCCGAGCCGGTAATAAGGGCTGCCATCGAGCACGCGCAGAAGCTTTGCCTGCACTTTTGGATCAAGGTCACCGATCTCATCCAAGAACAACGTGCCGCCATTGGCGATCTCAAACAGTCCGGGCTTGGCCGTGTCGGCGCCGCTGAAAGCCCCTTTCTCGTAGCCGAACAGCTCACTTTCCACCAGGTGTTCGGGTAGGGCGGAACAATTGATGTCCACCCACGGCTTGGAGGCGCGCGGCGAATGCTCATGAATGATCCGCGCCACCAGTTCCTTTCCCACACCCGTCTCGCCGATAATCAGCACGGATGCCTTGTGTGTGGCCACGGTGCGTGCTTTATCGATGACCGCCAGCATTCTTGGGTCTGCCACAATGACGCCTTGCGGAACTTCGACCAGCGGCATTGATGCATTGCTCACGTAGTTTCCTCTCGGTAGTGGGCTCTAGGGACGTCGGTGCCGCTCTAGCAGCTCCGTCCGGTCGCGATTCTCAACGGCCTCTACACCGTACTATCGGCCAGCCGCGCCAGTCCTTCAGGCGGGATGCGCCATCCTGGCTCAACCGGCGGCAAAGTTGCGCCAGAGTGGCGCAGCGAATCGATCGTGCCGAGAGTGTCAGCGGCAGTGGCAAAGCACTTAGATGCGTCCCCGGGATGGCCGCCTCCGTGCATTACACGGGATTGCGCTGACCAATAGCGCGGAGGTGAAAGCATGAGACGTTGGTTACTGTGGGCATGCGCGGTCTTGCTGCCGGTTGCGATGATGGCGAACGATCAGAAGCTCGCTCCCGAATTGAGAAATGGCGTAAGTCCAACCCCGGTGCCGGTCATTGTGCAGTACAAGACTCCGCCGGGCAATGCCACCAAGAGCCAGATTCAGGCGGCAAACGGCACGGTGGGAACAGAGCTGACAGCGATTCGTGGCCTGACGGCCCAAATGCCAGCGAATGCCCTGGCTCCGCTGTCCGAGGACGACAATGTGATTTACATTTCGCCGGACCGCACGGTGCGAAGCAATATGAACAATGCCGCCGGCGCGGTGCTGGCCAACTATGCCTGGAGCCTGGGATACGATGGCAGCGGTATCGGAGTTGCGGTAATCGACAGCGGCATTCACAATGTCGACGACCTGCGCGATAGCTCCGGCCAGTTTCGCGTCGTCTACAGCCAGGATTTTGTTGGCGGCGGTACCGACGACGGATATGGCCATGGAACGCACGTTGCCGGCATCATCGCGGGGAATGCTACAGACTCGACCTGCAAACAGTGCTTCGTTGCCATTCGCGGTATCGCGCCGAAAGTAAGCCTGATCAACTTGCGGGCGCTGGACAACACCGGCGCGGGAAGCGACAGCACGGTCATCGCCGCCATCGATGCAGCGATTCAGCTGAAGGACCTCTACAACATCCGCATCATCAATCTCTCGCTGGGCCGTCCGGTCTACGAAAGCTACAAGCTCGATCCAGTATGCCAGGCGGTGGAGCAGGCCTGGAAGGCGGGCATTGTCGTCGTGGTCTCTGCGGGCAACGACGGGCGCGATAACTCCATGGGCACGGATGGCTACGGGACGATCGAAGCACCCGGCGACGATCCTTATGTCATCACCGTGGGCGCCATGAACACCAAAGGCACGCCCGACCGTGGCGACGACGTGATGACCAGCTACAGCTCGAAGGGACCCACGGCGATCGACGCAATCGTGAAGCCTGACATTGTGGCGCCCGGCAATCGCATCGTCTCGCTTCAGGCCCCGGGCAAGCTGGTGAACACGTACCCCTCCAACCGGCCCGCGAAGGCTTACTACATGTCCTTAGCAGGCCTGCAGCCCATCTCGTCCTCCTATTTCATCCTCAGCGGTACCAGTATGGCGACGGGTGTGGTGAGCGGGGCGGCGGCGCTGATGCTCGAGCAGGATCCCACTCTTACTCCCGATCAGGTGAAGGCGCGCCTGATGAAAACCGCCTACAAGAACTTGCCGCCTTACACGACGGTGGTCGATGGTGGCGTCACCTACAACATCCAGTCGGATGGATTTACGGTAGGAGCCGGCTATCTCGACCTGCAAGCCGCCCTCAATAATACCGATCGGGCTGCAGGTGTGGCTAAGTCTCCTGGTGTCTATTACGACGCCTCCAGTGGCAACGTCTTCTTCCTGGCAGATAGCACGACGCCATGGACGCAGTCGACTCTCTGGGACCCAGCGCTGGTTTGGGGTGGCAATATCTTCCTGCCACAGTCCGCGATCTCAGGGGACTCGGCCATGTGGGGCAGTTCGGCGATGTGGGGGAATTCCGCTATGTGGGGGAACTCAGCCATGTGGGGCAACTCTGCGATGTGGGGAAACTCAGCCATGTGGGGGAATTCTGCGATGTGGGGCAACTCGGCCATGTGGGGCAATTTAGCCATCAGCGGCGAGAACTAAACGAGGCCGGATGACACATGCTGGCGAGAACGGAGGGACCATGCTGGACGACACAACATGCCGGAGCGTCTTATGGGGAGGCCACTCCTTGCGTCTTGGATAAGTGAAGTCCAAGGCGAGACGAAGCCGGCAAATGAGGACACGGACAACTGGCGCACTCCTTGCGGAGTGCGCCTTTTTTTCGTTCCACGAGGGTTTCGACCCAAGGAACGTGCTTCCAGCGCTTTGCAGCATTGGACTGAGATGGCTTACTTGCCGATGGATGACTAAGGACTGTAGCGCCCTAAGGCGTCGAGGACCGCGGAATGTCAGCCATGACCTGGCGAGCAAAGGCCTTTATTGCGACTGTGACTGCCGCCGGAATGGCCCTGCTTGCGCTCGCGGTGCTGCAAGCTTCCTGGCCGACCCTGGCGCGGTTTTTCTGCTACCTGGTGGTGGTGGGGTTTGCGTCACGGTTGAAGGTCGCGCTGCCGGGCATCAATGGCACGATGTCCGTGAATCTGGTGGTGTTGCTGCTCTGCGTCGCCGAGTTGTCGCTTCCCGAGGCGCTCCTTGTTGGCTGCATGGCCGCGCTGGTGCAAACCCATTGGCAAAGGAAACAGGTCAGTGTCGTGCAGGTGTTCTTTAACGCTGCGGACATTGCCATTGCGATTGCGCTTTGCTACCGCTTCTTTCATTCTGCGGCAGCGTGGCTCACACCCCATCTTGCCCTTCGCCTGATGATCACCGGGGTCATCTACTTCCTGGCCAATACGCTGCCCATAGCGGCGGTTGTTGCTCTTACCGAGCACCGCGTTTTTCATAAGACCTGGTCCGCATGCTATTTCTGGTCGTTTCCAAATTATCTGGTTGGCGCCGCTATTGCCTGCTTTATTACCTGGACCAACGCTCATCTGGGATGGCAGACATCGGTGCTCATCGTCCCGGTCTTGTATCTGCTGTACCGCTCCTACCGCCTGTACCTGGGCAAGCTGGAAGACGAGAAGAACCATGTCGAAAGAATTGCGGAGCTGCATCTGCGGACCATCGAGGCTCTGGCGCTCGCCATCGACGCCAAAGACCATATGACTCATGTGCACCTGAAAAGAGTGCGGACTTACGCCGAAGGCGTTGGCAAAGAAATGGGTCTGACCGGGACGGATATGGACGCTCTGCGAGCGGCTGCCCTCTTGCACGACATCGGCAAACTGGCGGTTCCCGAACACATTATCAATAAACCGGGACGTCTCACGCCGGAAGAGTTCGAGAAGATGAAGATCCATCCCATCGTAGGCGCCGAGATCCTGGAACGGGTGAATTTCCCATATCCGGTGGCGTCCATCGTGCGGTCGCACCACGAACGGTGGGATGGCAGCGGATACCCGGACGGGCTGAAAGGCGAGGAGATACCCGTCGGAGCACGCATCCTGGCGGCCGTGGATTGCCTGGACGCCATCACGTCCGATCGGCAGTACCGCGTCGGCATGCCATTGTCGGAGAGTATCCAGGAGTTGGTTCGCCAGGCGGGCAAGCACTTCGACCCGCAGGTCGTGGAAATCCTCCAGCGACGCTATCAGGAGCTGGAACGGTTGGCCAGCGCCGCGCCTGCCACTGTCGAGGAAGGCCCGAGGCTGTCGACCGACGTGAAGGTCACCAATTGCAAAGCTCCCGCGGCAGGCTTCGAACGCGCTTCGACCGACGCCATTCGGGAGGTGGACTTTCTCGCTTCCATCGTTGCTGCCCGTTACGAGGCCCAGGCGCTGCTGGAGTTCAGCAACGATCTGGGCCGTTCGCTGAGCCTGGACGAGACCCTGTCCGTCGTGGCGGCGCGGCTCCGCAAGCTGATTCCGTACGATTCGCTCGCCATCTATCGCGTCCGCGAGTCAAGGCTGGTTGCAGAATATGTCACCGGCGACGACTCACGTGCTCTCTCCGGCCTAGTTGTTCCGCTTGGCGAAGGTCTCACCGGCTGGGTGGCGGAGAACCAGAAACCCATCATCAATGGCAATCCGGCGGTGGAACCCGGCTACCTGGCGAACCCGCAGAGACTGCTGTCGATGGGCTCAGCGCTGGCGGTGCCGCTGGTGGCCGACGATGGCCGCTTGCTCGGCGTACTGGCGCTGTACAAGCTGCAGGCCGACGCCTTCAGTGCTGATCATCTTCGGATTCTGCTCGCTATCCGCGACAAGATCGGCGCCTCGATTGCGAACGCCGCCAAGTATCAGGACGCAGCCGACTCCGCGACCACGGATTACCTCACCGGCTTGCCCAATGCGCGCTCCCTGTTTCTCCAGCTCGATGCGGAGATCTCCCGCTGCCAGCGCGAGAAGGGACGTCTGGCCCTGATCCTGTGCGACCTGGATGGCTTCAAGCAAGTGAATGACCTGCACGGTCACATGGTAGGCAACCAGGTCCTGGAAGCCTTTGCAGGAAGACTCAAGCTGGCATGCCGTGACTACGACTATGTATCACGCATGGGCGGCGACGAGTTCGTGATTATCGCGCCCGGCCTAAAGCAGAGCGATGTACCGAATGTCTGCGACCGCATCTTTGCAGCCGCCGGTGCCAGTGTTCGGGGACTGTGCCGGGGCATCGAACTCTCCGCCAGCGTCGGCGTTGCCTTTTATCCCGATGACGCCAACACCGCTGCACAGCTGCTAGTTGAGGCTGACAAGCAGATGTATGTCATGAAGAAAGAGCATCACCTGGCGGGCCCATTGCTGACCTTTCCGGTCGAGACCGCGGTGGTGCAGTGAAGGAGGCGCGATTCCCCCATGCTGAAGTCGATCGTGCACAGAGTGGGATTAGCGGTGACAACAGTGTTGCTCGGAGGCTTGCTTTCCGCGACCCTTGTCCGCTATGCGCCGGGATTCGGTGTCGATGAACGGCAGCTGGATGCCCGCCTGAGCGCCGAGAGCATTGCTACCATCCGCAATGCAACCTCGCAGGAACGGAGCATCGTCCGCTTCTACCTGGGCTACCTTGGACACATGCTTCGGGGTGACCTGGGCGTCTCGCGATCGTTGAATCGTCCTGTAAAAGAGCTGCTGGCGGAGCGGGCGGAGGTGACGGGCCGGCTTGCGGTCGAGGCGCTGCTGATCGCATGGCTTATGGCTACGCTCCTGGTACTTGCCGCATGGCTGCTGCGTCTGTCCGCGGTATCCTTCGCAGGCACTCTTCTGAGCGGAGCGTTTCTGTGCCTTCCGGCAGGAGCACTGGCGCTTCTGGCGGTCATGCTGAACGCGCCCGGCTACATGGCGCTTGCCTTCATCGTCTTTCCCAAGGTTCATCGCTATCTCGCCGACCTGACCACGGCAACGGCCGGCATGGCGCACATCGTCACGGCGAAGGCCAAGGGACTCTCTCGATCGCGCATTCTTGCGTGGCACGTGATACCCGTGATTCGGCGCGAAGTGCTGGCGCTGGCCGGCATCTCCGTCAGTCTGGCCATTAGCGCTGCCATTCCTGTAGAAGCGCTTTGCGGGATTCCCGGTATCGGCCAGCTGGCGTGGCAATCCGCGCTGGCGCGCGATCTCCCCCTGCTCATCAACATTTCCATGCTGGTCATCGCCTTCGTAACCCTTGCCAACTCGGGGAGCGATCTCCTGGCGGAAAGCCGGAAGCAGCCGTCATGAAAGCGCTGCGTGGAGTAGCGCTGGCAGTGCTCGTGACGATTGCGTCGGTGTGTATTGTCGGGAGCTTCCTGCCGAGGTTCGACTATGCGCATCAAGACCGCGAGCACGTCAGCGAGGCGGCTTCGCGCCAGCACTGGCTCGGCACGGACGACTTAGGCCGCGACCGCTTCTCGCGTCTGCTGCGTGGCACAACCCTATCGCTGGCCATGGCTCCGGCTGCTGCCGCTCTCTCCTTGCTACTGGCATTGGCGATCGGCGCCACCACGGGCTTTGTAGGCGGCCTGCCAGCCCGGGCGTCGAAAACCGTCATTGATCTATTTCTGTCTGTTCCGTGGCTGTTTCTGCTGCTGATGGTCCGCGCCATGCTTCCCCTCAACACCTCGCCGGCCGAGTCAGCGGTAATCACGTTTCTTGTACTCGGCCTGCTGGGCTGGGCTGCGCCCGCGAGAATTCTTCAGGCGCGTGCTCGCCGCCTGCGCGAATCGCAATTCATTCTGCTGGCTCGAGCTACTGGAGCGTCGCGCTGGCGGTTACTCTGGCAGCACCTGGTTCCTAATTTGAGGCCCGTCCTGATAGCCCAGTTCTGGATCGCAGTGCCGATCTTCATTCTTTCCGAAGCCAACCTGAGTTTGCTGGGGCTCGGCGTCAGCGAGCCCTTACCGTCGCTCGGCAGTATGTTGCAGGAAATGGAAACGGTTGTGACCCTGAGCGGCGACGCATGCCGCTTTGCCGCCCTCATCGTTTTAGTTGTGGCCATGAGCAGCTTGCAGATCGCCGTTTCGCAACGGGAGGTCTATTGATATGCGTCGTACTACCTTGATTCTGGTTCTGTCCTTTGCATTGCTTGTGCCCGCTTTTGGGGCGGATGAACTCCGCTTCTACCTGCGCTCGGAGCCGAAGACGTTCGATCCGGTCGCTGTCGCCGACGATTCTTCGGAGACCATCCGCTACCTTACGGGTGGCGTACTGGTTCGCCTCAATCGCGACACCCAGGAACTGCAGCCCGAGCTGGCGCAAGCGTGGCAGGTCTCGCGCGATGGCCGGACAATCACGTTTACGCTACGCCAGGGGATATGCTTCTCCGACGGCACGCCCTTCAGCGCACAAGATGTGAAGTACACGATGGAGCGGCTGATGGATCCGTCGCTCCATTCGCCAACCGGCGACGCATTTCGTTCGGGCAGCGGAAAAGTCGTCACAACGGTGCTTGCGCCGGACAAGATCACCATCATCTTTCCTGCGCCAGTGGCGGGACTCGACAGGCTCTTCGACGAGGTTGCGATCATCTCCGCACAATCGCCCAGGAAGGAAATGGCGGCGCTCGGCCCGTTTTACGTCGCGGAGCACAAACCCGGCTCCTATATTTACCTGCGCAGGAATCCGAACTATTGGAAGCACGATGCCTCCGGGCGGCAACTGCCTTATCTCGATGCTGTGAAGCTGGAGATCCAGGCGAACCGTGATATCGAGTTCATCAAGTTCACGCGTAATGAGATTGACCTGATCAACTCGCTTGATCCCGACTACTACGACCGCCTCGCCCGCTCGGCGTCCGGCAAGGTCCGCGACGCCGGCACATCGCTGGATTCGGAACAGATGTGGTTCAACCAGACGCCGGTCGCGCCCATTCCTCAGTACAAGCGCGAATGGTTCCAGTCGCGCAACTTCCGGCGGGCGGTTTCGTCGGCCATCAATCGGGAAGACCTGTGCAAGGTTGTCTATAAAGGATATGCCACTCCGGCGATGGGTCCGGTCTCACCGGCCAATAAGTTCTGGTTCGACTCAAAACTTCAGCCCGTTCGCCACGACACTAACCGCGCGCTTAGCCTTTTGAAACAGGACGGTTTCTACCTCTCGGCGGGCAAGCTCTTCGACCGCGCCGGCCACGAAGTTGAGTTCTCCATCGTGACCAATGCCGGCAACCGCGCGCGCGAGGCGATGGCCACCATGATTCAACAGGACCTCGGCGCCATTGGCATCAAGGTGAATGTTGTCACCCTCGACTTCCCCTCACTGATTCAACGCATCAGCGAGTCGTTCAACTATGAAGCAGCGCTTCTCGGCATGGTGAATGTCGGTCTTGATCCCAATGCCCAGATGAACGTCTGGCTCAGCTCATCGGAAGAACACCAGTGGAATCCGAAGGAGAAAACCCCGGCAACGTCTTGGGAAGCGGAGATCGACCGCCTGATGCGAGCGCAGGCGTCAACGATGAACAACCACACGCGCAAGGCAGACTTCGACCGGGTGCAGGAAATCGTTGCCGACCAGGCGCCGTTCATCTATCTGGTGAACAAGCATGCGCTCACGGCGATATCCCACTCCGTGGTAGGAGCGCATCCCGTACCTCTGCGTCCGCAGACTTACTGGAACATTGAGTACCTGAAGCTTGCTGTCGAGAGGGCCGACAATGCCAATTGAAGGACCTGTAATTTCTGCCGATTTGAGCGTCGACTACGCCAGCAAGCCCCGCGCGCTCCACCACGTGTCCTTCAAAATTGGACAGGGGGAGATTCTCGGGCTGGTCGGCGAAAGCGGGTCGGGGAAGAGTACCGTCGCGCTGGCCATTATGAAGCTGCTCGATGCCAAAGCCGCCACGGTATCCGGCCAGCTTGTGTTTAAGGGCCGCGATCTTCTGACCGCCTCGGAAAGCGAGATGCGCGCAGTTCGTGGCCGGGATATCGGGCTGGTGTTGCAGAGCCCGCTGGCCAGCTTGAATCCTGCGCTGCGCATCAGGACGCAACTTGCTGAAGCGTGGCGCGCTCATGCCCGGGGCGCCGAAAGCGATATGGAGCGTGCCGTCGAAGGCTCACTGGCGAGTGTGGGGCTGCCAACAGATCGCGAGTTTCGCAACCGCTATCCTTCGCAAATCAGCGTCGGACAGGCGCAGCGCGTGCTCATCGCCATGGCGGTCATGCACTTGCCGGCACTGCTCATTGCCGATGAGCCAACCAGCGCACTCGACGCAATCACCCAGGCGGAGATCCTGCGGCTCATCGCCGATCTCAACCGCCGTATGGAAATGGCCGTACTCTACATCTCGCACGACCTCGCTTCGGTGGCTTCGATCTGCCACCGCATCGCAGTTTTGCGCCACGGGGAGCTCGTGGACGTCGGTTCCCGCGACGACATATTGCTGCGCCCGGCCCATCCATATACGCAACAGCTCTTGTCCAGCGTGCGTCAGTTGGCAATACCCACTGCTCACGCCGCAGAGCGACTCCTCGTGGTTGCCTGAATCCCCGCGTGCCTGGCGCCCCCTAAGCGTTCGTCAGGTTGGTATTCGAACGTGGCAGTGTAAGCCTCGCGTGCGCAGCGGAGTCGTTGGACATCGGAATCGAGATGGTTGCCACACAGCCAACGGCATCGGCCCGGTTGAGGAGCTGGATCGTGCCCCCGTGCGCTTCGACGATGTGACGGCAGAGTACCAGACCGATGCCGCTGCCGCTTTCCTTGGTCGTATAGAAGGGCACAAATGCGTTTTCCGGATTCAACAGACCGGGCCCGCTGTCCACCACCTGTATCTGAAGATAGTGAGAGTTGAGCAGCCAACGAATGGATACGGGAGACTCGCCGCCCTCCTGATTGCCGGCTTGAATGACGGCCTCTGCGGCGTTGCGCACCAGGTTGATCATCACCTGCTCCAACTGATCGGGGTCGGCTGCGACGGTGACATCGGGTCCGGGCTCGACCCTGACGCGGACCCGCGTTTCCAATTCCGCCGTGCGTTCGACCAGGCCACGTATCGCAGTAGGCTGGAGCTTCGGGCTCGGCATCTTCGCGATCTGGCGATATGCCTGGAGGAAGCGGTTCAGTGATGCCGACCGCGACTCGATGATGCCCAGCCCCTTCTCGAAGTCGGCCTGCTCCTGGGGGCCGATGGCCATCGCCTTAACCCGAACCAGCAGCGTGCCCGCGATGGACTTGATCGGCGTGAGCGAATTGTTCAGCTCGTGTCCCAGAACGCGGATCAGGCGCTGCCAGGCGCTGCGCTCCTCCTCTCGCAAGGCGCGACTCACGTCGGACAGCAGGATCAGAGTGTGGGGAACGCCCTTTTCGCGGAACGACGTACGCCGCACCAGCCAGCGCGAATTGGGGCTGAGTGGGCTGAACGAGGTCACACTGGTATCGGACTGCAGGTACGCCGTCAGGCCGATTTCGTTGGCGGTGCGCCCCAGCAGATCGTCTCTGGACTGTTGCAGCAGCCGGGTTCCGGCGGAATTGACCAGCTTGAGTTTGCCGTTGGGATCAAAGGTGAACAGCGGTGTGTCGATCTCTTCCAGCACACGCTTGAGGAGCTCGGTTGCTTCGACTGCAAAAGTCTTCTGCTCCGAGAGAGTATCGGCCAGCGCATTGACTTCCTTGGCAAGTTCCCCGAGCGCGTCATTCGGAACCGCGCCTCGCGCGCGGAAGGAGAAATCTTCCTCGCGCAGCGACGAGATGACGTTGGTCAATGTCTGCAAAGGGCGAATGACTTGATCGTGCAGCGCGGCTTCGAGGATGAGGAAGAGAATAACCAGGCCGGCGGCGAGGGACCACTTCGCGTCGCGGGACCAGTTCTGCTGGAACGTGAGGACAAGGGCGACGATCAGACCTGGCGCTGCAAGCAGAGTCGAGAACAGTCGAATGCGCCGTTCATACAGGCGGCGCCGTCTTCGCTTGCGGCTTCCAAACGAAGACATGGTCGGTGGCCCGTGCCGGCTAGATGCCATGTTTTTCCATGCGCCGGTAGAGGGCGCCCCGGCTAAGACCGAGGGCCTCCGCCGCTTGCGTCACGTTACCCTGGAAGCGCTGTAACGCCTTGCGGATCAGCGCCGCCTCCATCGACTCCAGGCTCATGTCATCGACGTCGAGCGATCCTGTGCGCGGCTGCGTCAGGCCGAGGTCGGCCACCTGCAAGTCCGAGGAGCGGCACATCAGGACAGCCCGCTCCAGCGTGTGTTCCAACTCGCGAACATTGCCTGGCCATTGATGTTGCAACAGTGCCTGCAATGCCGCCGGCTCGAAACCCCGTATCTCGCGCCGATAGCGGCTGGCATAGCGGGAAAGAAAGTAGGCCGCCAAAACTGGAATGTCCTCACGCCGCTCGCGTAAGGGCGGCAGCTGAATCTCCACCGTGTTGAGCCGGAAGAGCAGGTCCTCGCGGAATTGGCCGTTCGCACCGGCGGCGCGCAGGTCCATGTTGGTGGCCGAGATGACGCGCACATCAATCTGCTTTGAGCGCGACGAGCCCACCCTCTCGATCTCGCCCGACTCCAGCACGCGCAGCAGCTTTGCCTGCTGGCGATAGGGAACATTGCCGATTTCATCGAGGAAGATGGTGCCGCCATGGGCCAGTTCGAAACGTCCGATGCGGTCGGTCTTGGCGTCGGTGAACGCGCCTTTCACGTGTCCGAAGAGTTCGCTCTCGAAGATGCCTTCCGACAGTGCGCCGGTATTAACCGCAACCAGCGATCGCTGCGCGCGCCGAGACAATGCGTGAATGGTCTGCGCGACTACCTCTTTGCCCGTTCCATGCTCACCCAGGATGAGCACGTTGGCATCGGACGGCGCTATGCGCGTAATCGTATCCATCACGCTTTTCATCGCCGGCGCCGTGGCGATGAAGTCCGGACGATTCTCGGCCTTCAGGAGGCGGTTCTCCGCTTCCAGATGCTGGGCTTTCTGCAGCGCGCGATAGAGTTCAATCTGAGTGCGAACGATGGAAACCAGGCGTTCGTTGTCCCATGGCTTTTGGATGAAATCGCGGGCCCCGCGCCGCATCGCTTCCACCGCCAGCTCCACGTTTCCCCATGCGGTCATCACGATCACCGGCAGGTTGCTGTCGATGCTCACAATCTCGGAGAGCAGCGTGAGACCTTCCTGCCCGGAAGTCGTGTCGCGCGTGTAGTTCAGGTCGATCAGCACGGCGTCGTAGCTGTCGAGTGACAAGGCTTCGCGCACCAGTTGCGGAGAGCGCGCGGTGTCGACCTGGTAGCCCTGCGCGCTCAACAGAAATTCGATGGCATCCAGGATGTCCTGCTGATCGTCCGCCGCCAGCACTCTGGGGCGATCACTGCTCGCAGGTTGCGATCTGCGCGCTGAGCGTACCGGATTCATACCTCTACTTTCGAGAGCTGGCTGTACCATTGATTGCGTCCTGCACCTGGATGCCATTATGTTCCAAAGTCCTGCCGGTTGCACGATCGAGCTCGACCTGAGATTTCTCGTAGGCCGTCATGGCATTGACGAAGTCGAGTTCGGCAAGTGCCAGGTCTCGCTGCGCCCCCAGGGTCTGGAAGCTTGAAGCTGCACCCAACTGCTGCTCCTTTTGCGTAATCTCAAACACATTCTGCGCCAGGTCCCGGCCCTTGGTGGCCGACGCGACGCGCGCCGCGCTCTGCTCCAGCGCGTAGCGCGCATTGCGTACTTCGATGCGGATCTGCTTCTTCAATTCTTCGAGACGAACTTCAGCCTGACGGTACTCCAACTCCGAGCGATATTGGTCTGCTTTAGCTATGCGATTGCGCAAAGGGATGTTCAGGGACGCGCCGATAAAGTAGTCCGGCGCCGAGCCATTCCAGGCATTGGCAAAGGCGCCGCCAAAGTCGCTGGGCACTGTCGATGGCTCTCCTCCGGTAAATGCGGGGTTGTTGAGACCGGCCAGCCCGCTCCCACCATACGACGCCACGAGGTCGACGCTCGGCAACAGAGCGTTACGTGCTGCTTTGCGGGTGAGCTCACGGTTATGCAGGTCGATGGACGATTCCGACAGCTCCGGCCGGGCCCGCAACGCCTCCTGAATGAGATCTAGGATGGGAACCGTTCCCACCTGTACCTTCCTGTCCTGTAAGCGGTCAGTCGGAATGACGGGCATCTCTTCCAGCACAGGGTCGTCAAGCGACTTGGTCAACGCATTCTTGATCAACGATTCCTGCAACTGAAGATTGGTGCGCGCTATGGTCAGGTCCTGGTCGCGCCGTGACACCTCGGCTTCCGCGCGCGTTACATCGAGCTCAGGAATTGCCTCCAGCTTGAGCTGCTTGCGGGCGATTTCGAGCGACTGCTGTGCAAAGGCCAGCGACTGCTCGTTGACCCGGGCCTGCTCGTAAGCGCTCACCAGGTCCCAGTAGATGTTCTCGATCTGGGTAACGGTAGCAATCACCTGGTTGCGAAATGCGATGTCGGAGATCTCTTTGTCATTCTTGGCGATGCGCAGGTAGCGAAGGTTCGGGCCGAGGCCAAAGCCCGCGAGCAGCGGCTGGCGGATTTGAAACTGCGTTTGCGCGTTGAATGCGGGCGAGAGATTGGTAAAGATGCTGTTCGTCGTCTGGCGATTGTTGAAGAACTGGGCGGTGACGATCGTGCCGGTAGGAAACGCCTGCTGATATTCGAGATTCACCGTGCCGGTGTTCTGCTGCAGCGTGGGCACGCCGTTGAGCTGAAGGTTCGCCTGCGGCAGCGTCAGATGCTCCACGCCGCCATTGCCCGTGATCAGCGGGTCGAAGCTGGGAACGGCAGTACCGGTACCGAGCGTCGATTCGACGAGTCCGGCTGCACCAGCACCAGCGCCGCCAGCGCCGCCCGTCGTGCCGCCTGCGCCGGCGCCGGGAGCGCCCGCTCCAAAGCCGCCAACGCCTCCACCGGGAGTGTTCTGCACAATGCCGGTGTTGACGCCGCGAAAGATGCCGCCCGCACGTGTGCGAAGAATGTCGGTATCAGCGATCGGCAGGTTATAGCGGGCGATCACCAGGTCGAGATTGTTCTCCAAGGCCAGGTCAATCGCGTCACGCAACGAGATGTACAGCTTGCCATCGCGGATCAGCGATTGCAGCAGGGAAGAGTTCCCCATATTCGGCTGCGGCACAGTCGCCGGCATGTACGGAAAGAGCGGGCTGTGCGACTTGGGTATCTGCAACGAGGTCGGCGTGCTGAGCGGCACCTGCGCCTTTGGCGCCGGTGGTGCTGCAGGGAGCTGCTCCTGCGGCTGCTGGGATTGCTGTGCCAGGGCCGAAAACGGAGTGGACAGCAAGGCTGCGACGGCCACCATCGCGCATGGCTTGCGGAGGTATTCGATCACCGGGCCACCGCCTCGCGCGAAGCATTACGCTCTTCCGAGACAATCCACCCGTCGCGCAACTGTATGGTGCGTCCGCCATAGGCAGCGTTCGTCTCAGAATGTGTCACCTGAACAATGGTTGTTCCTTCGCGATTCAATCCGCAAAACAGCTCCATGATCTCCTTGGCCTGCATCGAGTGTAGGTTCCCGGTCGGCTCGTCGGCCAGCAGCAGCGCAGGCTTGTGGATGATGGCGCGCGCGATGCCTACGAGTTGCTGTTGTCCGCCCGAGAGCTGGCTGGGATAGAGGTCCTTTTTGGCGACGATCTGAAAGCGATCCAGAGTATCGGCAACCATGCTTTGCCGCTCTGACTTGGGGATGTCCTTGTACGACAGCGGCAGGTCGATGTTCTCCTGCACCGTCAGGTCGTCGATCAGGTGGTAGCTCTGGAAAACCATGCCGATGTTGCGCTTCGCCAGTTCGGCACGCCCCTTGCGTCGGAGCTCGTGTATGGCGTCGTCTTCGAAGAAGTATTGCCCGCGCCACTCGTCGTCGAGCAACGCCAGCACATTCAACAGGGAAGACTTGCCTGCGCCTGATGGTCCCATGAGCGTGACAAACTCTCCCCGCTCGATCTTCAGGTTGATGCGGCGCAGCACCCACGTCTCGCCGGCAGCGGTTTTGTAGCTTCGTTCAACATCCTTGAGTTCAATCATGGGTTCCTATTCGTAGCGCAGCGCCTTCATGGGTTCGACCGCCGCCGCTCGGCGCACCGGCAACAGCGCGGCCGCAAGCACCACCAGCGCGATGATGCACAGCACCGCCAACAACGTCAGTATGTCGTAACCCTTCACACCGAACAGTTGATGACGCAAGAGCCAGCCGAGTGCCGCCGCGGTCGGAATGGCCACCACAAAGGTGATCAACAGCAGGCGGCCAACCTCGCCCAGCATCATGCGCAGCACCGCTCCGCGATCGGCGCCCAGCGCCATGCGGATGCCGATTTCGCGCGTGCGCTGCGTGGCCGAGAAGGCCAGCACGCCATAGAGTCCCACCGCGCACAGCAGAGTTGCCAGCACCCCGAAGCACGTCGCCAGGAACGTCACCAGCTTCTCGGTGTTGAGCTGCGTGTCAATCTGATCATCCATGCTGCGGAAACTGTCGAGTGCCAGCTTGGGATCGATCTGCTGCACTGCAGCGCGCACGCTGGGCATCAGCGCGTCGGGTGCCGCCGCGGTGCGCACATAGTAGGTCATGCCGAAGCGCCTGCGATCGGTGGCCCGGTCAATCGCAAGGAAGCCGGTGGGCTTGGGCGGAGTGCGCAGATCGGAGTGCTTCACGTCCCGCACCACGCCGACAATCTCGATATCGGTTTTCACGGTTGGCCCGCCGCCGATGCCGTAGTAGCGGCCGATCGCCGCTTGTGGGCTGGCGAAATACTTCTTGGCGAATGCCTCATTGATCACTGCGACCCTGGCCGCATCGGGACGATTGTCCTGGCCGGTAAATGCGCGTCCCGCGATCAGTGGCATGTCCATGGTCGCGAAGTATCCGGGTGTGACTTGTCCACGCTCGACATCGGTATCGTCCTGGGATGATGCAGGTATGCCGGCGACCGTGATGTTTGAGCCGGTATCGTCGCCGGAAAGCTCGGGATCATCGGTCGCAGCGACTGATTTCACTCCCGGCAGTGCGCTCATGGCCTCCAGTATGCGATGCGTAAGTGAGACGGCTGTGTCCTTGTTATACCCCGCCAGCATGGGGTCGATCGTGAAGGTCAACAGGTGATCGGGGCGAAATCCCACGTCCACCGAGCGCAGGTTCTTCATCGTCCGAACGAACAAACCGGCGCCGAAGAGCAGCAGCACGCTCAAGCCGATCTGTACCCCGACGAAGATCTTCTTCATACGCGACTGCCCGGTCGTAGCGGTGCTTACCTGCTGCTTTAAGGCGGCGGTCAGATCAGGACGCCAGAACTCAATCGCAGGTACCAGACTGAATACCAGCCCAGCCGTTATTCCGACAGCAAGGTTGAAGGCAAACACGCGGAAATCAAGCCCGGAGCTGAACGGCATGCTGGCCGAGTCGGTGAACATGCGCCGGAGCAACAGGCTAGTGATCTTGGGAGCAAGCACGAGTCCCAGCAATCCGCCGCCGATGCCGAGCAGCATACCCTCCATCAGGAGCTGCTGCACGATGCGGCTGCGCTTTGCGCCCAGCGAGTAACGCACCGACATCTCGCGTGTTCGTCCGGCGGCACGCACCAGCAGCAGGCTGGCGAGGTTCGCGCAGGCGATGACGATCACCAGCACCACCATGCCCATCACGATCAGCAGCGGCATCCGAATCTCATCGCGCAATGGCGAGAAGCCGCGCTTTGCATCCAGCAGCGTGATCTTCGATTTGGCAACAAAGCGCTCAACGAACTTGTCGGAGTGATCGTGGATCTCCTTCAGCTCTTCCTGGCGCAGGGCCTTCCACAGCGGCTCGATCCCTGCCTCGGCGGTGCTGATCGACTCACCGGGCTTCAGGCGGGCAATGATGTTCAGCCAACGCGAGCGATGCTTATCGAGATCGTTCCAGCCCGGCGTCACTTCGGGCTTCATCATCATCGGGACAAACAGATCAGGCCTGTCGCCCACAACCACACTCTTGAAGCCCGGAGGAGCGACGCCGACGATGGTGAATGGGTGTCCGTTGATGAGAATCGAACTGTCGATGACGGATGGGTCGCTTCCAAAGCGGCGCACCCAGTACTCGTAACTGAGCACAGCTATGGGATCGCGCTCCTGCACTTCATCATCGCTGGGCGAAATGAGCCTTCCGGCCACGGGCTGTAGTCCGAGCACCTGGAAGTAATTGCCCGATACCAGCTCCGCCATCCCCAGCTTCGACTCATTGTGGTACTGAATGCCAACCTGCGCAGGGGTGCGCGCCAGCATTCCGTCGAATACGGAGCTCTTGTCGCGCAGATCGCGGTACATCGGGTAGGAGAAATAAAGATGATCGTCGCCGCCCCACGAACTGACGTGTCCCGAGTCGGAGCCGACCGACTCGAGCTGAACCAGCCGGCCAGGGTCCTGCACCGGCAAACTGCGCAGCAGCACTTGATCGAGCAGGCTGAAGATCGCGGTGTTGGCGCCGATGCCCAGCGCCAGAATCAGCATGGCGACAATCGTAAATCCCGGGCTCTTGCGCAACTGACGGAGGGCGTAGCGAAGGTCTTGCGGCAGGGCGCTCATCTTTATGTTACTCCTCCCTTAGCGTTCGCATGGGGTCGAGCTTCGCCGCCCGGCGCGCGGGCAGATAGCTGGCAAGCAGAACAGTCGCCGCCAGCAGGGCAGAGGTTGCAAGCAGCGTCAGGGGTTGGAACAGGCTGGTCGCGTACAGCATGCTGGAGAGCACGCGGCCGGCGAGGAAGGTCGAAGACGAGTCCGAGTGACCAGCCCGGAAGCAGCCAGATTCGATTCCGCGCCGCAACACCAGTTGCAGCACATCCGACCGGCCCGCGCCCAGCGCCATGCGAATTCCCAACTCGCGGAAGCGCATGTGTACGCCGTAGTTGATCACGCCGTAGAGTCCGAGCGCCGACAACAGCAACGCCAGCCCGGCGAACACCGACAGCAACACCACGATGAACCTGCGGCTCACCAGCGAACTGTCGATACGATGCTCCATCGTCTCAAAGTCGTAGACCGCCTGGTTGGGATCGACCTGCCGCACTGCGCTTCGAATCGCGTCCGCCATCGAGGTCGGATTGGCGCGCGTGCGCACCACGACTTCGAGTTGCGGCGTGGGCGTCTGCGAAAACGGAAAATAGTAGATACCCTCTTTGTTGTCCTGCTCCAGGGAAGAAATGCGGGCATGTTTCACAAGGCCGACGATCGTGATCGGCGGTTCTTTGGGACCGAAGAAATCGATCTGCTTGCCAAGCGGGTCTTGACCCGGCCAGTAATCGCGGGCCAGGACTTCGTCAATGATGGCCACCTTCTGCGTGTTGGCCTGGTCCGTCGAAGTGAAGAAGCGGCCTTCGACCAGCGGAATTTTCAAAGTCGAAAAATAGTCGGGAGTAATCAGCCGAATGTTGCCGTGCGGGGGCGGTGAGTTCGGGGGCAGTACCTGGCCCACGATGCCGAACGATGCTGACCCCCCATTGGCAGAGAAGGGAAAAGCGTCGGCGATCGCGGCGTCGGTCACGCCTGCCTGGGCCTTGAGCTGGGTTTCCAGCGCCTGCGCGAACTCGGCCTGTTGCGCATCGCTTTTGTAGGTGTCGCGCGGCAGAGTGACGCTGGCGGACATCAGTCCCTGGGGTTCAAACCCGACCTCGACACGCTCCAGTTGACTCAAGCTGCGTATCAGCAGGCCGGCGGAGACCAGCAGCAGCATGGCCAGCCCGATTTCGCCAATGACCATCGCCGAGCGCAGCCGCTGACGTCCTTTGCTCGCCGTCTCGGAGCGTCCACTCTCCTGCAGCGCCTGGAACCAGCGTACGTGGGTCATCTGATACGCCGGGGCCACGCCGCACAGAATGGCGCAGGCAACGCCCGCCGCCATGACGTAGAGCAATACCGGCACGCTGATATGCACAGTGAGGTTGCGCACCAGGTTCGCCGGCGCCAGCATCAGCAGCAGGGGAATGGTGGTATAGGCCAGCAGGAGTCCCAGTGCCACTCCGAACAAGGACAGTAACGCGCTTTCCGTGAAGGCTTGCGCCAGAAGCTGCTGCCGCCCAGCTCCCAGTGCGATGCGAATGGACGTCTCGCGCTGCCGGTCCGACGCGCGGGCCAGTTGCAGCCCGGCGATGTTGGCGCACGCGATCAAGAGCACCAGAATTACAGCGCCAAGCAGCACAGCCAGCGGCTTGCGCAGATCGCCGGCGACAAACTCCAGCAGCGGCTCGGCGAACATGCCCCAGCCGGATATCTTGGCGTAGCTCCTCTCGCCTTCGGAGTTGGCGTTCTCGCGCGCCTTCATCGCCAGATACTGATTGACCTGATCGATGCTGACGCCAGGACGCATGCGCGACTACTACGAACAGATATTCGTTGTAGCGATAGTCGTGGTCGTGCAGGCGCGTGGGCGGCAAGGCCAGACGGCGTCCACACCTCCGCCTGATTGGGCCAGCCAAACTCCGGCCCCATTACGCCGATGACTTCATAGGACTGCTGATTGAGCGTGATCTTGCGGCCGACAATGTTCGGGTCGCCGCCGAAGCGCTTCTTCCACGTGGGATACGACAGCACCACAACGTGATTGGCGCTGGGGACATCTTCCTCCGCAACGAAGGTCCTGCCGAGAATGGGCTTGGCAAGAAACGCGTCGAAGAACTGCCACGACACCGCCGCGTTCACCAGTCGCTCCGGATTTTGCCCTTCGGGCAGATAAGAGAGGTTGTTGACCGTCATGGCCGCGGTCGCGGAGAGTAGTTGCTTTCCTGCTTCGGCATCCGCGAAATCGGGCGGCGACATGCCGATGTTGTTCAATTGGGCCGGTGTGTTGTAGTGGGCGCGTACGGCTAATATACGGTCAGGATTGGGCGCGCCACTGGGATTGAGTAACACCGCATTCATCACGCTGAATACGGCCACATTTGCGCCAATGCCGAACGCCAGCGTCAACACGGCGGTGATGGCAAACCCGCGGGAGTGGCCCAGCTGGCGAAACGCATAGCGTAAATGCTGCCCAAACGACGACATTACCGCACCTCTTCTACCAGCTTCTTCAGTTCCTCTTCGCCTACCACCTTGCCGTCGAACAGGTGCACTTCACGTTCGGCGTGCGCGGCAAAGCGGGGATCATGCGTCACCATGCAAATGGTCGCGCCCTCGCGATGCAGATTTTGCAGCAACTCCATCACGGCTTCGCCATTGCGGGAGTCGAGGTTGCCGGTTGGCTCGTCGGCCAGCAGGATGGAGGGCTTGCCCGCTAGCGCACGCGCCACCGCCACGCGCTGCTGCTGACCGCCGGAAAGCTGCGAAGGATAATGCCGCAACCGGTGCGCCATGCCCACTTTTTCCAGGGATTCCATCACCCGCTGCTTGCGGTCGGCGCTCGACATGCGCTGACGATAGGTGAGCGGCAGCTCGACATTCTCGTAGACGGTGAGATCGCCGATGAGGTTGAAGCTCTGGAAGATGAATCCAATTTCCTGATTGCGAATGCGCGAGCGCTCAGCAAAATCAAGGTTCGCCACCGGCTTGCCGCTCAGCGTATAGCTCCCGCTGGTCGGCGTATCGAGCAGCCCGATGATCGACAGCAGCGTGGACTTGCCGCAGCCGGAAGGTCCCGACATGGCGACATACTCGCCGCGGTTGATCGTCAGATGAACGCCTGAAAGCGCATGCGTCTCGATCTCGTCGGTGTAGAAGACCTTCGTCAGGTCCTCAATGTGGATCAGGGTTTGGCCATTATTCATATGCTTCGCCTCTCTAGAAATCCTGGTCTCTCTTACTCAAGCCGGATGCGATCGGTGTTGTCCGAGCGCGACATGTCCGACAGGATTACGGTGTCGCCCTCGTGTAGCCCTTCCAGAATCTGGATCGCATTTACCGACGCGCGCCCCACTTTAACCGGAACCCGCGTGGCGTATTGCCCCGAGGGATCGAGCTTGAACAGGCTAATCGTGCTGTTCTCCTGTCCAAAAGCGGGACGGCCCACATAGAGCACGTTATCCAGCTTTTCGAGATCGATGGTGCCGTCGACGCTCAAATCCGGCCGCGCGCCTTTGGGTAACTCACCGGTGATACGCACGTCAACGGTTACGGTTCCGTTCTGCACTGCGGGATCGACACGCATCACCGTGCCGGAGACGACGCCGTTGTGAGTGTCGATGGTTGCCGGCTCGTTGATCTGCACGTCGCGCGCCTGCGTCTCGGGAATCTTCAGCGATGCGATCAGGTGCTCCGGCTGCACTACTTTTGCCAGCATTGTGCCGGGCTGCACGTGCTGCCCCACTTGCAGCGGCATGTCGACCAGCACGCCCGCAATGCCGGCGCGAACGTTGAGGTCGTCAAGCTGCTTCTGCTTCAGCTCTGCCAGAGCCCGCATCTCGTCGACCTTGGCTTCCTGTACGGCGAGCTGCGAACGAATGGCCTGCTGGTTGATTTGCAGGCGCTCTTTCTCGATGTCGTTGCGCGTATTGAGTTCGCTGGCCTTGCCGCTGGAGGCCTTGTAGGCAAGACCGGAAATGACGCCGAGATTGTAGAGTTCCTTGTCGGTCTCGGCCTGTAGTGCGGCTTGCGAGTAATCGGCACTGACGGTCGCTGCGCCTGCCTTCTGCGTCATCAGGTCGCTGTCGAGCTTGACGCGCAGGCTCTTCAATTCAGCTTCAGCCGCTTTCAGTTGCAGCTCTGCATCAACGGCGGCCTGCTCTGTCTGCGGGTTGCTCATCTGCAGCAAAACGGTGTCCGCCTTCACTTCCGTGCCGGGCAGGACCAGAATGCGCATAACAGTCGCTTCGGTTTCCGCAGGAATTTGCCGCACATCCTCAGGACTTGGTATGAGAGTGCCGAGGCCGCGCACCTGCCGCAGCATGGGGCCGCGCTTTACGGTGTCAGTCCAAACCGTGCTTCGATCTACCGTGGGAGCGGCCGGCTTCAGCCGCGATACACCGATAAATCCAGCGGCTACGATCACCACCGCGATTACGCCGATGATCGCCTGCTTGCGCCGCTTCTGCTTCTTAAACTCGGGTCGAGCGATGTCCATCGCTGAGAGTAAATGCACTTGCCGTTCCATCTATCAGCCGCGCGTAGAGAAGGGAAGTCGCTTATACTCAGGAGCTTGCGAACCTACCGCAAGATGTCGAGGAACCCTGCGTTGTTCTGTCGTTAAGGGGGTTGTCCATTTTCGGACGGTGAATTTTCTCGGAAGTACAGGTATTTTCATGAAGGATCTTAGGCAGCAGCTTCCAAGGATGACGCTTCGCCGAGTCGGAACTACTTTGGCCTGGCGATTGTCGTTGGAGTGAATCCTCTCGCCGGCCCGATGGCGCAATGTCAGACATGCACGACGTTCAGCCTGGACGGAGGGGCGGATCCACAAGCGGGCGTAACCATAAAAGGCGATTTTGTCTATGCCGCCGCGGTATTAGGCGGGCTCGGCGGCGGTGTCGTAGTAGAGGTCAAGCACCTGGGACCCATCGAGTATTTTTTCCAATTCAGACAGCCCGGGAAGCCCGGGATACTGGGGTGGGTACCGGGTTTGAGTGGATGATCAAGCCGTAGCGGGATCGTGGTCACCCATCACACTGGTCTGTGACAAACTCGCTTGGCGCCCAGCCCTCGCTTGCGTAGAATTGCAACCTTGAGGACGAGGGAGACTTGTCTCTCTTCGGGCCTTGCTCTTTGATGAGGGTTGCTACGCAATCGGGTCGTCCTAGCGCCTGTTGGCCGCTGTTAACTACTTCAAAACTCCTCAAACCCTTCCATTCCGAGAAAATCGCACCTAAGTCCTTATTCCGCAAGATTTTGCCTATAACTCTCACGCGCTCAAGATTTTGCGGAGCATCTTTTAAAACGACTGATTGTTTTCAAGATTTTAGGAATTGGGTGG
The DNA here is from genome assembly GCA_963782505.1 of uncultured Acidobacteriaceae bacterium. Classification (GTDB taxonomy): domain Bacteria; phylum Acidobacteriota; class Terriglobia; order Terriglobales; family Acidobacteriaceae; genus CAVVDY01. The sequence continues at coordinate 115,363 of CAWAKG010000018.1, forward strand.
GGGGAGGGGGTACCTCCAATTTCGCCTCGAGATGCCCGTCGTTGGGCGCTCAGGATTATGTTGCCGATGAGTTAACACAGCCGCTGGCAAACAACACATTCGCTGGACTTCGGAGCGAAAAACACCGAGAGTCCCTCGGGAACCGCACAGGAGACAGATGGTTGTGCCGTCGGCTAAAGCCGACTCCCAATCGTCAAAATGACGCCCGCCCAGCGTTCCGCTTCGCTCCCCGCTGGGCTAAACTGGGTCGCGCTTACGGCGCTGCCGTGTGGGCCGATCCAGTGACAGGCAAATCGTGGCGGCAAACGGAAGCACTATTTTCCCCCTCCCGCAATCTGCTCCAGCTCCGTCGCCATCTGCTCGACGAAGATAGCCTCGTCGTTCACCGCTTTCGCAACTTTGGGCACTTCCTCTTCGGCCAGCTTGTAATCCTTCAGCTCAATGCTCTCGCGGATGCCGGACATCGTCTTCGGTCCATACCCGGTGTAGAGGCCCGGCGCATAGAGCATGTGCTTGTAGTAAGGACGCGTGGGCAGGCCTCCGGGATTGAGCAATTGCTGCTCCGACTTGAGCAGCTTGTCATTGAGCGCCGTCAGTTGCGCCGCGTTGGGAGAGACTTTCAGCGCCGCTGCCAGGGCTTTGTTGTAGTGGTCGCCCGATTTCACCAGCGCCGCCGCGGCATTCTCCAAAGGCGCGAAGTTGATGAAGGGCGGCACGACTTCCTGTTTCGGAGGAACCTCGGGCCGCCGCGGATCGTTGATGGCAAGGTAGACCCCATCTGCCAGCTCGCGGTTCTGTTCCTTAACCTGCTCCTGCTTTTGCTTCAGCAGGTCCTGCACTTCCTTCATGTATTGGTTCACCGCATCGGAAAGATTGCTGAAGCGGTAGGGCAGCACATCCGCATCGGCCAGGCGCATCGCGGTCAAGCCGATGGTTTGCGCCAGCGCCTTGCCGTAAACAAAGTCGGTATCGGAAAAATGCGTGAACCAATAGAAGTCGTCGTAGATGGAGTGGTAGATTCCCTCGCGGTCTTCTCCGCCAAAGCCGAGATTGAGCGATGCCACTCCCAGGTGATGCTCAAAGACGGTGTAATCGGTTCCCGATCCAAGAGGGAACAGCTTCCAGTCGGCGCGATTGCGGATGGCCGCCCGCTCCTCGGCATCTTTGGCGTTGTGAATCCGATAGTCCTCCGACCTCTGCCAAACGGAGATGCGGGCCTCGGGATCTTGCACGTCGCGAGCTACGCCGTTCACCAGCGCCTCCAGCGACTGCGCTCCCTCCGCGTAGAGGAATCCGCGGCCATTGCCGTCAGTGTTGATATAAGCGACCGCGTGCTGCTGAAGCTCCGCGGCGTGATCCTCCGCCCACTCAGTAGAGCCAAGCAGCATCGGCTCCTCGCCATCCCATGCGCAATAGATGATGGTCCGCTTCGGTTGCCAGCCCTGCTTGCGAATCTCACTCAGCGCGCGCGCCTCTTCCAGCAGCGAGATTTGTCCCGAGATAGGATCTTCAGCGCCATTGACCCACGCATCATGATGATTGCCGCGCACCACCCATTCTTCCGGCTCACTCGAGCCTTGCATGCGGGCGATGACGTCGTAGACCGGGCGAATCTTCCAGTCGAAGGTCACGGCAAGATGGACCTTCGTTTCGCCCGGACCCACGTGATAAGTGATGGGCAACGCTCCGCGCCACGACTCAGGCGCCACCGGGCCGGTCAGCGCCTTCAGCAGCGGCTCCGCATCGCCATAGGAGATGGGCAGCGTCGGGATCGGCGCGAGGTTCTTGGCATCCTTGATGTCCAGCCGCTTGGCGTCCTTCGTCGCACCGACACCCGGAGTCAGCGGATCGCCGGGATACGAGTGCGGGAAGTCCATGACGCTGCCGCGCTGCACACCTTGTGCCGGACGCATCGGTCCTTCAGGGAACGTACGCTCCTCGGCGTAGCCATCGTCCGCCGGATCGGAGTAGATCAGGCAGCCAATCGCGCCGTGCTCCCAGGCCACACGCGGCTTCACGCCGCGCCACGAGTGGCCATACTTGGCGATGACGATGGCGCCTTTAACGGAAACCCCGAGTCGCTCCAACTCTTCGTAGTCCGCAGGCACGCCGTAGTTGACGAAGACCAGCGGCGCGGTGACGTCGCCGTCAGGCGAGTACGCGTTGTAGGTGGGGAGCTGCTCGCTCTTCTGATTGCTGGTGGGATCGACAGCAAGCGCGGGCTCCTCCAGCTTTGCCGTGTAGCGCGTCGGCGCGGTCATCTCCAGCAGACGGCTCTTCGGAGTGGGGAACAGCACATCGAACTGCTCGATCTTCGCGTCCCATCCCCACGACTGAAATTTGCTCAGGATCCACTCGGCATTCTCTTTGTCGTAGGGCGAGCCGACATGGTGCGGACGTGCGCTGAGATGCTGCATGTACTCGCGCAGCAGTTGCGGATCAGGGATGCTTTTGAACTTGTCTTCCCACTGGTGCTCCTGCGCACTCGATGCAGCGGTGAATCCCAGCAGGGGCTCGCTAGAAGCGCTTTGCGCGACCTCCGCCCAGGTTTGGGAGAAGAGTGATCCGATGATCAGAACGACAGCGAGCAGACGACGCATCCGGCCTCCTGTACGAAAACAGGTAGCATACATCAACCTAAAACTTGGCGTCGATGTCATGCGCAGATGCGCTGTCGAAAGAGTGGGCCGCCAAGCCTGCACACTGGCGGGCGACCCTCAATGAGGCTAGCGTCTGTGTCCGTTCTGGTTCGAGATGACCGCCGTCGTTCCATCGAACTTGGTGATCTTGATGGTGAACGGTTCTGTGTATCCATAGGCCCGGTCTTGCAGAATGCCCAGGCCCAACTGTTCGCCCAGCAGCAGCGAATACAGGCTCGAGCTGCGGAAGTGAATGCCCGCGTGGATCCCATGCCCGGTGGTAACGTTCCAGCCCAGCTTAGCCAGTTCTCCATTGACCGTCAGCTCGTCGCGATCCGCGCCCGTATACGGAACCAGCGAGAGTCCGTCGGAGCTGGGCACCACTACATCAGAGCCCGCGGCCAGCAGCAGCGGCCGAATCTTCTGATTCCCGTCATAGAAGAACTTCAGCGCGGTGATGCAGGCTCCTCCTGCCGTTCCGTGGCCGGTGGGATAGCACGGATGCGTAGGCGAGCCCTCCGGGAACGCCTGCGGCAACAGGTAGCTTCCGTATTGGGAGTGAATGATGGGCAGCACTGACGAGTTCAGCATGTCGGGGTGGATGGCTCCCGCCGCCTGGGGGAACGGATGGGCGTGGGTGAGATTAGCGTGCACCAGCGCGCCGTATTCCTCCGGGCGCATCCGCAGGTTCACAATCCACTTGTGGAACCACGCGGCCTTCAACGCTCGCGTTGACATCTCCGCCATGGTTGTTGCCGCGTCCAGGTTACAGAATTCGCTGCCGAAGGTGACAAACCCGTGTTGGGTCCGCGAAACGCCATTGGGATACCCGTACGGATTTCCCGGATTGACCGCCGACTTGATTCCCACAAGGACGAGAAGCGCCATGAGGTGTTCCTGGAAGGGCAGGTCGACGTGCGTGGCGGCGGCGAGGTCGCGGCCCTGCCGCATAAACCTCAGGGTGGGATCAAACACTAGTTGCCGGGTTGGCGGAATGCCGTTCTGTATGGCCTGATACTCGTCGACCGACGTCATGTAATCGGCTCCGCCTTCACTCACCGACAAGAAGCGCTTCAGTTGCTGCGACATCGGCTGGACGCCAAAGTAGGCCGGCTGGAGAAGGAACTGCGACAGATATGGTCCCTGGGAATTGCCGTCGCCCGGATAAAACTGTCCCCGAAACAGGTTGTGCGGTGAAACCGGACAGGGAAAAATCGTGCTCTGGCTTTGCACGTACGACATGTGGTTCATATCGGCCGCCGCCTGCACCGCCAGCGAGCTGTTCGGGTAATCGGTGAAATGCACATCGCGCATGAGCGCTGCCCAATAGTGTTCGACCGCTTCCGCCGCTGTCTGCGCGCTGGCGACGCTGGGCGCGGGCGGGATGTTGGTGGCGTGCGAGTCAGGTCCTTCCAGATCAAACGACAACGCCCCCATTGGGCCGTTAAAGGTTGAAGTGAATCCCGTTCCCCCTGGGTTACCCACAATGATGTTTTCGAAATCGTCGAAGTCGCCGGTTTGCAGAGCATGAAGCAGGCTGCGGTACGCTGCGTAATTTGGAACACCGAGCGCGTCGTGCTTCAGGCACTTACTCCAGTTGCCGCTGTAATCGGTAAAACGGTGCGAGTCGCCGTTGTCCGGCAGTTTGCCGATGTCGACGTTGTCGCCCTCCGCCGTCTCTTTGCGATATTCGTAGCTGGCATAGGCCCGCGAGCCCGAGCCGTAGTTCACCACCGAAGCTTCGGCCTGTCCGCGCTTCCCTTCGAACAGAGGTTCCAGCGGAATACCCACGGTCAAGGCCACTGCAGTTGCTCCGCCTACTTTGCCCAGAAAGGAACGACGGCTCGCATCCGTCGAAGTATTGGGTCGCGTATCGCCGCCGCGTATCTCCGGCTGGTCACTATCAGTTCCATCGTTATTAGCGAAAGTAATAGCTTGGTCCTGTTCTTTCATGAAGTGCTCCCTTCATAGATAGTTAACGAAAGACTCCTTGAGGATCGGTGAAACGGTTCGTCGGCAGGTGCGTAAGAGAGACTGAAGACCGCCAGGCGGCATCTCGAGCTTCCGGTAGTTAGAAACCTCGCACCCGATCTCTTGGGTGTGTTGACCGTTGTGCCGCAGGAAGGGCCTATGCAACGGGAAGGAAACCAAACCGGTCGCCGGTAGCTACCTTGCGACTTCGCTTCCGTTTGCGATTGGAATACTGGGGTCAAACGTTGGCGATGTCAAGCAGAATTTCGGCGTGGACGCTGGTCAGCACGGCGTCGAAGTCGCTAAACTCTCGACAGGAGAAGGAATGGCGATCACGCAAGAGGAAGTATGGAGTGCACTTAAGGAATGCTATGACCCGGAGATTCCGGTGAATATCGTGGACATGGGTCTGATTTACGAGATCAAGATAAAGCCGGCCGAGCTTGCGAATCCGCAAGGCGAAGACATTGAAGTGGAGATGACGTTGACCGCTCCTGGCTGCCCCTCCAGCGCCTACATCAGTGACCAGGTGAAACAGCGCTTGCTGCGCATGCCAGGGGTCAGTCATGCCACGGTCAACATCGTCTGGTATCCGCAGTGGACACCGGAACGGCTGAGTGCCGACGCGCGCAAACAGTTAGGTATCGATTAGAAAGACTTCGATGCAATTCGAACTTTTCGTAGCTGCGCGATACCTGCGGGCCAAGCGGCGGCAAGCCGTCATCGGGATCATCACCCTCATCTCCATCATCGGAGTCGCGGCAGGAGTCGCCTCGCTCATCATCGCGCTGGCCATCAACAACGGCTTTCGTCAGGACCTGCAAGACCGACTGCTGGGCTCGATGTCGCACGTGAACCTGCTACGCGTGGAGAGCGACGGCATTCGCAACTGGGAAGGGCTGCTGAGGCGTCTCGACAAGGAGCCGCACGTGGTCGCCGGCGCGCCTGCCATGTACGAGCAGGTGCTCATCTCGCGTGGCTCGCACGCCCAGGGCGCGGTGCTGAAGGGCATCATCCCCAGCTACGAACGCAACGTCAGCGACATACTGGAGTCGGTGAAGTCCGGCTCGGCCGCTCCGCTGGAAGCTTCCGGAGAGAACGCATCGTCGCAGAGCGATGAGAGCAATCCGCTCTCGGCCCACATAACGGCGTCGCTGCCGCCCATACTTCTGGGGCAAGACATGGCCAACTCGCTGGGAGCTCAGGTCGGCTCGCTGGTAACTGTCACCAGTCCGCAGGGAGAACTCACGCCATTCGGCATCGTGCCCAAGTACGCCCGTTTCAAAGTTGTTGGAATCTTTAACTCAGGTTTCTACGACTCCGACAACACCTGGGGGTTCATTCGCCTCTCCGACGCGCAGAAGCTCTTCGATCTCGGCGACGTCGTTTCAGTGCTGGAGTTCAAGGTCGATGACATTTACAACGCCGACAAGATTGGCCGCGAGCTCGAGATTGCGGCGGGCAAGGGCTTCATGGCGACCAACTGGATGGAGCAGAACCGCGCCTTGTTTCGCGCCCTGCGTCTGGAGCGGCTGGTCACGTTCATCACGATCGGCCTGATCGTTTTTGTTGCCGCGCTGAACATTCTGATCTCGCTCATCATGATGGTGATGGAAAAGACGCGCGACATCGCGGTGCTGGTCTCGATGGGCGCCAAGAAGCGGCAAGTGCGGCGCATCTTCATGTATCAGGGCCTGCTGATCGGCGTGATCGGTACGGTGATCGGCCTGGTGCTCGGATTCGGGGTTTCCATTGTCGCTGGCCACTATCGGCTGTTCTCGCTGTCCGCCGAGGTCTACTCCATCGATTACGTGCCCTTCGCGCCACACGTGATAGATGGCTTCCTGGTGGCAGTCCTCGCCATCGGCGTTTCGTTTATCGCGACACTGTATCCATCGTGGTCGGCGGCGAGTGTGCTTCCGGCGGAGGCGCTGCGCTATGAATAACGCCACGGTCCTGCTGACACACGCCTCGCAACTGCTCACTTTACGTGGAGAAAATGCCCCTCGCCGCGGCGCGCAGATGCGCGAGTTGGGAATCGTTAACGACGGTGCGCTGCTGATGAGTGATGGCAAGATCGTGGCGGCTGGGACGACAGACGAGGTTGGCCGGCATGAATCAGCTGCGAAGGCGCAACAGGTCGACTGTCGCGGCAAGGTTGTTCTTCCCGGATTTGTGGACTCGCACACACACCCGGCATTTACCAGCTCGCGGCTCATCGATTTTGAAAAGCGCATTGCCGGTGCAAACTACGAAGAAATCGCCGAAGCAGGAGGCGGCATTCGCTCCAGCATCCGCGGCGTGCGTGAGGCCTCAGTCGATCAGCTTGCCGGCTGCGTGCTGAACGCCTTGCGAGAGATGGGGTCCTACGGGACCACGACGGTCGAAGCCAAGTCCGGCTATGGGCTGAGCTTCGAGAGCGAGATCAAGTCGCTACAGGCAATTCGTCTTGCGGCAGAGCAATGGCCGGGCACCGTCGTCTCCACATTGCTGGGAGCGCACGTGGTTCCGCCTGAATATCGCAACGATCCTGAAGGCTACGTTGCCATTGTCTACGAGCAGATGATTCCCGCCGCCGCCGAGCAGAAGCTGGCGAGATACGTCGATGTCTTTTGCGAACGAGGCGCGTTCACACCCGAGCAGTCACAGCGCATTCTCCGCGCCTCTGTCGATCACGGCCTCAAGACCCGCATCCACGTCTGCCAGTTGACCTCCGCCGAACTGGCGCCACTGCTGAAGTTTCACCCGGCGAGCCTCGACCACATGGACTTCGTCAGCGATGCCGACATCGCGACTTTGGCAAAATCTGATGCGGTCGCGACCTTGTTGCCCGCCGCCAACTACTTTCTTGGCCTCGACCGCTTTCCCCCTGCTCGCAAGCTGATCGACGGCTGCGTCGCCGTTGCGCTGGCCACCGACTACAATCCCGGAACTTCGCCCACCGCCTCCATGCCTTTCGTGCTATCGATTGCCTGCACGCACATGAAGATGTCGCCCGCCGAAGCCATCACCGCTGCGACTATCAACGGCGCTTGCGCTCTCGAACTTCAGCACCGCAAAGGCTCACTCGAGCCCGGCAAGGACGCCGACATCGCTATCTTCGACGCGAAGCGATTATCGCGAACTGGCCTATTGGTTTGGGGTAAATCGCTGCGAGCGTGTCTTCCTCGGCGGTCGCGAAATCCAGCCCCGGTTTACCCCTTCTCTGCCAAACCGTCTATGATCTTTAACATTCGGCGGAACTCCGTGACGGGTTTGCCCGTACTTCTTGAGCATAAGAAACAGCAGTCACCTAAACTGAACTCTCCCAGCGCAAGGACGCTTAACATGAAACGAATTCTGCTCATCTGCGCCGTGACGGTGCTCGGCTGCTGCACCGCATTCGCGCAACGCCTGCCCGGCGGCGCGACTCCCAGCCACTACAATCTGACGTTCAGCATTGAGTTTCCAACCAACAGCTTTGAAGGTGACGAAGCCATCGATCTCACGCTGACCAAGCCCAGCAACACCATCACTCTGAACGCGCTGGAGATCGACTTCCATGAAGTGACTGTCACCGCAGCCGGGAAGACGCAGACCGCGAAGGTTTCGACCGACGAAGAGAACGAGATGGCCACGTTCACCTTCGACAAGGAACTTCCGGCAGGGCCCGCCACGCTACACATCAAGTACACCGGCCATCTTAATGACAAGCTGCGCGGGCTCTATCTGAGCACCTACAAGGGCCGCAAATACGCCGTCAGTCAGATGGAGTCTACGGACGCCCGCGTCGCCTTCCCCAGCTTCGACGAACCGGCCTACAAAGCGACCTTCGACATCACGGCAATTGTCGACAAAGGCGACACCGCTATTTCCAATAACTATGTTGTTTCCGATAAGTCCGGTCCCGGCGACAAGCACACCATCAAGTTTGCGACCACGCCCAAGATGTCGAGCTACCTTGTGGCGCTGACCGTCGGCGACTGGAAGTGCGAGCACGATGAAGTGGACGGCATTAAAATCGGTGTTTGCACGGTGCCGGGACAGGAGAAGCTCACCCGTTTTCCGCTCGATGCCACTAAGGCCATTCTGCACTATTTCAACAACTACTACAGCATCAAGTATCCGCTGAAGAAGCTCGACGAAATCGCCGTGCCCGACTTTCAGGCGGGCGCGATGGAGAACTGGGGCGCCATCATCTATCGCGAAACCGCTCTGCTGGCCGACGACAAAACCTCGTCCTTCGAGCACAAGCGAAGCGTTGCCGACACCATCGCGCACGAAGTCGCCCACCAGTGGTTCGGCGATCTCGTCACCATGGAATGGTGGGACGACATCTGGCTGAACGAAGGCTTCGCCACCTGGATGACGCCGCATCCGGTCGGCGCATGGAAGCCGGACTGGCTGGTTAATCAGAACGTCGTCGAGAACACCATGAACGCGCTGGCCGAAGATGGAATCAAGAATACCCGGCCGATCCACCAGGAGGCCACAACCCGCGGCGAAATTGAAACCCTGTTTGACGGCATTGCCTATGGCAAGACCGCCGCCGTCCTGCGCATGCTGGAGTCGTACCTCGGGCACGACGCCTTTCGCGCCGGGGTCAACCTTTACTTACAGGAGCACGCTTACGGCAACGCCACTGCCGCCGATTTCTGGAATGCCATGGCGCGCTCATCCCAGAAGCCGATTGACCAGATCATGCCGACCTTCGTGATGCAGGCCGGCGAGCCGTTTGTGCAAGTCGCTGCCAAGTGTGACGGCGGAGACACGACCCTGGGCCTTTCGCAAAAGCGTTACTTCAACAGTCCAGAATTGTTCAATGCACCCGACGACGAACTCTGGCAGATTCCCATCTGCGTGAAAGGCGTGGGTGGTTCGGCAGCGCCGACCGAATGCTTCGTGATGACCAGGCGCGAGCAGCAATTCAGCATGAAGGGCTGCCCGAAGTTTGTGTTCCCGGACGCGACCGGCCTTGGCTATTACCGCTTCAGCTATGACGCCGGCGCGTTGCGCCAATTAGGCGAAGCTGCTGAGCAGGGCCTCACCCCTGACGAGCGTATCGCGCTCATCGGAAATGATTGGGCGTTGATGCGGGCTGGCACGACCAACGCCGGCGATTACCTGGCGTCGGGCGCGCAACTCAAGAACACGCCAGGGTATGTGCTGCTGGAGAACTTCGCCGATCACCTTGACGTGATCGTCAACGATCTGGTGAACGATGCTGATCGCCCCGCGCTCCAGGCATGGGTGCGGCACACCTTCTCGCCGCTGTTGCAGCCTTTGGGATACTCGGCTCGCCCCGACGAATCTCCGGTTGAACGGCAACGGCGCGCAGTCCTGTTTGCCATGCTCGGCACCTCCGGCAACGACCCGCAGGTGATTCAGCAGGCGCGAACACTGGTGCAGCAGTACATGAAGGACCCCGAATCCTTGGACCCGACACTGGCGAATCCCGTTATGCTGGTGGCCGCGCGCCACGGCGATGCTGCACTCTACCAACAGTTCCTGGCGCAGCTGAAGTCGGCCAAGACTCCGGAAATGTACTACCGCTATTTCTACGCGCTGGGCGAATTTCCAGAGCCGAACCTGATTGAACGAGACACTCGCATCAACCCTGACTCCCCAGGTGCGCAGTCAGGACCTGGGCATACTGGCCAACATGATCCAGAATCCCGCCTCGCGCGACACCGCGTGGGATTTCATGCGCAAGAACTACGACGCCATCAGCACCAAGACCGGCGGCGGACTGGGCGGCTTTGGGCTGTTTCTCTACTCGGCATCAAGCTTCTGCAGCCAGGAAAAGGCACAGGAGGTCGCGCAGTTCTTCCAGGATCATCCCATTCAGGGGACCGAGCGCGGCCAGAAGGCGGCGCTGGAGTCGATCCGCAATTGCGCTGATCTGCGGCAGCAGCAGGAAGGCAGTCTCGCTGCCTGGCTGAAGCAGAACGCTTCCGCCGGCGCATCGGCTGTGGGCAGCGACGCAGGCCAACCCTCAACACGGTAACCATCCTGGGCGGGGACGGCCTTCAAGCGCGTCCCTTCTGCCTTCCCGGTCGCAACAATTACTCCTCACCGCGTAAACTCCGTCTATGACTGCTGATGTCATCGTAATCGGTGCCGGAGTGTCCGGCCTGGTATGCGCGTTGGAACTCACGCGCATGGGATTCGCTGTTCAAGTGCTGGAAGCCTCCGACGATGTGGGAGGCCGCGTCCGTACTGATGTCGTTGATGGTTTTCGGCTCGATCGTGGATTTCAGGTGCTGTTGACCGCCTATCCCGAAGCCCGCCGCTGGTTAAGCTACCAAGGCCTTGGTCTTGCCAGCTTCGAGCCTGGCGCTCTCGTACATTGCAAAGGCGGAGTGCACCGAATCTCGGATCCCGTTCGCCGTCCTTCGCAGATAATCGCCACAGCCCTCGCTCCTGTCGGGAGCCTCCGCGACAAGCTCCTGATCGGCAAACTTCGGGAGGAACTGGTCAGCGCGACGATCGACGAGGTGTTAACCGCGCCCGAAATCTCGACGTTGCAAGATTTACGGCAGTACGGTTTTTCGTCGAAGATCATCGAGCGGTTCTTCCGCCCCTTTCTCGGCGGCATCTTCCTCGAACCGGAGCTGACAACCTCCAGCCGCGTGTTCCGCTTTGTTTTTCGCATGTTCTCGCTCGGCTATGCTGCGTTACCAGCCGAGGGCATGCAGGCGATTCCGCGACAACTCGCGTCAGCACTTCCGGAAGGCTGTGTCCGGCTGAATGCGCCCGCCGCGAGCATCAACGGTGAATTGGTGCGACTGGAAAGCGGGGAGGAGTTAAGCGCTCAGGCAATTGTCGTTGCCTGCGATCCCGTGCGTGCCCATCAACTACTGTCATCGACGGAGGCTGGCATTCGCACAGCCATGTGCGGTGTCACCTGCATGTATTTCGCTGCGGAGCGGGCCCCAGTCGACGAACCGTACCTTCTGCTCAATGGTGACCCTTACGGACCAGTCAACAACCTTTGTGTGCCCAGCATAGTTGCGCCCAGCTACGCACCGCCGGGATCGCATTTGGTGTCGGTGACCGTGCTCGGGCCTGAAGCCAACAGGAACAGAATGATGACGGAAGTGCGCTCCCAACTGATGGGCTGGTTCGGACCAGCTGTTCAAAGCTGGCAGCATCTTCGAACCTACAACATTGCCGAGGCGTTACCCCAACAGTCGGTCGCTTGTGGAGGAGTTGCAATGTTGCCGGTTAGAGTGCGAAGGGGCTTGTACGTCTGCGGTGATCATCGCCGTACCGCTTCGCTGAACGGCGCCATGCTCGCAGGGCGCCGCACTGCGGAAAACCTGGCCGGGGACTTCGCCGGCGGGGGAGGCCGCCCCTCGCTGAACTAGAATTAAAAGATGCGTCGTCTGTGGGCCCTCGTCGTTCTCCTCTTTCTCGCCCCTATCGCTTGTTCGAAGAAGCCGGCCGAAAAACGTTACGAATTGCAAGGCGAGGTGGTAGCGGTGGACTCCGGTGACCATCAGATCACCGTCGCGCATAAGGACATTCCCGGACTCATGCCGGGCATGACCATGCCGTTCCTCGTCGGACCCAACGATCAGTGGGTGTTCGGCAAAATCGCTCCCGGCGACCAGATTCATGCCACCCTGGTGCTCGGCAAGGACGCCGAGCTGCAGGACATCAGCTTCACCAAGCAGGCCGCCGCTGTCGACGCCTACACCACCACCTTCCACGTACCCCAGGCCGGAGACCAGGTGCCCGACTTCTCCTTCGTCAACCAGGACAGCAGACGGATACACCTGGCGGAGTTTCGCGGCCGCCCGCTGCTGCTGACCTTTATCTACACGCGCTGCCCGCTGCCGAACTACTGTCTGTTGATGAGCAATAACTTCAGCGAAATTCTTAAAGAACTACATGAGAAGCCGGAGATCTTCGCCAAGACCCAACTCCTGAGCATCAGCATCGATCCCGACTACGACAAGTCTCCAGTGTTGCGCCAGTACGGCAAACGCTACGTCGGCGACATCGATCCCGAATTTCAGCACTGGCAGTTTGCGTCCGGCTCGGAGCAGCAGGTAAAGAAGGCCGCCGATTACTTCGGCCTTGCCTCCAACAACAAGTCCGGTCAGATTGTGCACAGCCTGAGCACGGTCCTGATCGGGGCAGACGGAAAGGTGCAAACCGTCTATCTCGGCAATGACTGGAAGCCGGCTGACGTTGCGACCGCTTACGCGGCTGCGGTTCGCGGCTGACACACCAAACTTCCGGTGCGCTAGTGACCCGCCGGCGGCGGTGCAGGCTGTGACTGCGCGGGTCCAGGCTCCGGATTCACCGCGGCGGGAGCCGGCTTGGTCGTCGCCAGGAATTGTAGGAACTTGTTCGCCGCCTCGGCGTGCTCGCCCTGCAGCTTGGAAGGCACGAAGGCAGGTACGTTCGCCGGACAGGCCTGAACGGCGGCGCAGATATTGATCGCGTGGGCCATTTCCCCCTGCAGCGTCGGAAAGTTGATCGCATCCACCGGTGAATTCAGGATGACAATGTCCACCGCCGGGTCGTCCATGTTATTCACCGCACTTCGCAGGTCGGCTCGGCTGAGGCTGCCAACTTCGATGGCAACTCCGTTGGGAAGGCGCGGATTGGTGGCTTGAAAGTCGAGGATCCGGTGATCCAGCTCAGTGGCGTAAGGCGAGGCTGGGTCATTGAAGATTCGCACCATGACTGGCTCAGCTCTTTTCGGGGGCTTGCATCCTGGCATGAATATCCAAATTGCAGCTAAGAAGGCAAATACCGGTAGCAGTGATGGCCGCGCGCGAAATGACATGCCAAAATGATATCCGACCGAGGGCTTTGCGGGAATGTGCTTCTTGTGACCGTACCCTGACTTTCAGCACTCCGCTTCGGAAATGCCAAGGGGTTACTCCGGGAGTGTCCTGGTAACTCGACTCGGCAAATGTTCACACAAACATCCTTTCACAAACGAACATCTTCATAGATAATGCGGGTGTCGGCTTTCCAATGGGATTATGAAGGCAATGGGCATGATCGGGGTGCTCTGTCCACTGCTGTGCTGCACGATGTTGTGCGGGCAGCAGGCCGAACCCACTGTGCTTCGCGCCAGCGCCGCCCTTGAAAGTTCGTCGAAGGGCCTGTTCCTCCCCGCAAGCCTTTTGTCAGCAGAACAGTCGCCAAGTCATTCTCTGCCCATTTCGGAGCAGTTGGGAGGGGATAACGCCTGGTTGCAGTCCGGGACATTGGTCGACCCGGCGGCGTCGGGTTCAGCCAATGAAGATTGCACGCAGCTCCTGACGGCAGAGCTGTCTGAGACACCGGGAGGCGGGCTCGCGCTGCGCAACTTCAGCCTGCATGGTGAATTCACGCGCGAGCACATGATGAAGATGGCGCTGAACTTCGTTCCCGGCAAGCCGCTGCCCGATTCGCCCTCATACACACCGCTGACCTCAAAGGAAAAATTCGAAGGCTGGGCCCACCATACCTACTCCGCCGACATGCTGCTCGGCACAGTGTTCGACACGCTGATCTTGCAGGCGACCGGCGCTTATCGCGATTACGGCGGGGGGATGGGAGGGTTCTCCAAGCGTTACGGCACGCAACTGCTGTCCAACGAAGCGGGCTCGCTCTTCGGGCGCTGGCTGTTTCCCACCATTCTGCACCAGGACACACGCTACTACCCCTCGCGCCAGACCAACATCTTCGATCGCATGGCCTACGCCGTGAGCCGTACCGTCATCACCCGCAGCGACAATGGTAACAACGTGTTCAACAGCTCGCTGATCCTGACGCTGTTGTTCACCTCGGCCCTGGCCAACGGCTACAAACCCAATTACGAGGAAAGCTTCCCGGCAACCGTGGCGAACACCTTCGCCGGCCTGGGCGGCTCCGCACAAATGAATCTGCTCAATGAATTCTGGCCCGACCTGAAAAGCCTCTTCGCCCACCACCAGCCCACGAAGTACGTCACCCGCCAGGTCTCGCGCCAGCTCGACCACCTGACTGCCCCGTTCAAAGGCAACGAGCAATAGCGGGACAGCGAGAGCCCCAGGTTCGCGTCCTTCCTTTGGACGCTAACCCGAACCCATTTGGGCTTGCCGTTGTGGGATTGTGAGTGTAATAGCTGGATTACACCAACTACAGTGCCGCTCCGGATTTCTACCAAAGTTCATGTTAAGGCGGGCATTTCTTTAACAACCGTGAACGGCTTGTCTGGGCTGTCCACGTTCGAACAGGAGTATCACCAGCCGGACAGAATCTTGTCGAATGTTCTCTCTAACTAGCTGAACCCACGACAATGTTGTTGGTAGTTCACTTGCTTTGAGATCTCAAATGGTGCTTTGGCAGACTTATATGAGTATTTTCCGCGACCTGAGCTTTGCGTTCCGCCAGCTCAAAAAGTCGCCGGGCTTTGCTGTGGTCACCGTGATAACCCTGGCATTAGGTATCGGAGCGAGCACGGCGATTTTCAGCGTCGTGAATCCGATTCTTTTCCGGCCACTGTCGTACCCGGGTGCCAACAGGGTGGTGAGGGTGTGGGAGAGCCACCAGGCGGGCACGCCAACCTACGTTTGCTTTGGCACTTTCTACGGACTGCGAGAGCGCACTCGATCGTTCGAAGCTCTGGCGGTGCTCAAGCCGTGGCAACCGGCAATGATCGGCAGCGGAGAACCTGCACGGCTTGAAGGACAACAGGTCACCCCAGACTTCTTCCGCGTTCTGGGTATACGACCGCTCATGGGAAGAGACTTCCAGCCGTCCGACAGCCAATATAATGGCCCGCAAGTTGTCATCCTCAGTAATGGCGCATGGCGCACGCGCTTTGCTGCCGATCCCGAAATCATCGGTCGCAAGATCACTCTCGACGACAAGCCGTACACCGTAATCGGAGTGTTGCCCGCCTTCGAAAATGTCCTCGCTCCCGGAGCGGAGCTCTGGTCTCCATTGCAGTACAACCCGGCCTTGCCATCTGACGGACGAGAGTGGGGACATCACTTGCAGATGATCGGACGCCTCCGTCCGGGCGTAAGCCAGTGGCAAGCGAAAGCCGAAAGTGCAGCGATTCTGCAGGAACTTGGATCTATCTATGCGAAGGGCTACGACAGCTCTGGTGGGCCTCCGTCTGAACTGCTGGTGTATCGGCTGCAGGAGGACGTCACGCGCGATGTCCGGCCGGCACTGTTGGCCATTGCGGGGGGCGCGGGGCTGGTGCTGCTGATCGTATGCGTAAACGTGACTAACCTTCTGCTGGCCCGGGGTGCGCAGCGACGCCCCGAGTTTGCCCTGCGAATCGCGTTGGGCTCCGGGGGTGCCCGCGTGCTCCAGCAACTGCTCACGGAAACCCTGCTACTGGCACTCGCCGGTGGAGTGCTGGCGACCGTGCTTGACCGGGCGGCGGTTCGCATACTCCTCGCCCTGAGCCCATCTGATCTGCCACGTCTGGACGCTATCCGGCTTGACGGCGCTGTATTTGCGTTCGCATTCGGAATTACCACTTTGGTTGCCTTGATCGTCGGTATCGTACCCGCGCTGCAGGCTTCGCGCTGCGATCCGCAGAGTGGATTGCAACAAACCTCCCGTACCACTACTGGCAGGCAACAGCTGGCACGCCGTGCGCTGGTCGTCTCCGAGGTGGCAGTCGCCTTGGTTCTGTTGGTAAGCGCGGGCCTGTTACTACGAAGTGTTCAGTGGTTGTTCGCGACACCCACGGGATTCAATCCGTCGCAGCTGCTCACGATGCAAGTGCAGGATTACGGCCAATATCGTGATGATGCCGTGCGGGCACGTTTTTATGAGCGAGCGCTCGATGCCGTGCGACAGGTGCCTGGGGTTGTGGATGCTGCGTTTACGAGCCAGTTGCCGCTGAGCGGAGACTCCGAAACATTCGGGGCCGAATTTAAAGCCTATCCGAACCAGTTGTCGGCTGCAGCGTTTCGCTACGCCGTCAGCCCGAGCTATTTCAAAACGATGGGCATCCCACTGCTGCGTGGGCGGCTACTCAACGAGAACGACCGTGCCGGAGCGCCCGTTGCGGTGCTGCTCAGCGAATCGTTTGCAGAGAGCATGTTTTCCGGACGGGATCCCATAGGCCAGCAGCTGCGGGCGGGGCCGGACGCCGGACGTGCCGATCGGCCGTGGAATGTTGTCGTGGGAGTGGTCGGCGATGTGAAACAGCAGTCGTTGGCCTTGAAGAACGGTGATGCGTTCTATACGACGACAACACAGTGGGCATGGGTTGACAATGTGCAGTCGCTGGTTGTGCGCACTCAAGGCGATCCGACGCGGTTGATCCCGGCGATCCGACACGCAGTCTGGTCGGTCGATAAGCAACAGCCAATCACACGCATTGCAACCATGGACAAACTGGTGTCTGAATCCGATGCGCAACGGCACTTCGCGTTAGTACTGTTAGAGACGTTTGCACTCGCCGGGCTGCTGCTTGCGGCAATCGGAATGTATGGAGTCTTGTCAGGAAGCGTTAGCGAACGGACGCGTGAAATCGGAGTACGGGTAGCACTCGGGGCATCGCCAAACCAAGTCCTAGTGATGGTATTTCGACAGGGAATGACGCTCACCATGGTGGGGCTGACGATCGGTCTGGCCGGAGCGTTGGCGGCGCGCCGAGCCTTGGCCTCGTTGTTATTCGGCGTCTCAGACCACGATCTGCTCACCTATATCGGCGTGGCCACCGTATTGGTTGCTGTCGCGGCCATCGCCTGCTGGATACCGGCGCGTCGGGCGGCGCGGGTCGATCCTGCGAGCGCCCTGAGGGCGGAATAGCAGTTAACTTGCGTAACATCGCGTCATCGCAAGCAATTGTGCCCGTCCCGTTTGCGGGACCGCTTACAGAATCCGGCTAGCCCCATGGCCCAGGTTCAGGCCCTGCATTGCGAAGCTAACCTAGAAAGCGACCGAAGGACCGCCCTCGCCACGTGAAGGCCAACCCCGAAGGGGTGACTCAGGGTAGCCCCGCGTGGAGCGAAGCGGAACGTGGGGTGGGCAGCGCCCGACGTAGCAGAGCCCCGGACGGGGCTCCGTTCTGCTCGTCCTCCACCCAGCACTCCGTCCGCCTGCGGCGGACTGCGTGCTAAGCTGAGCCGCGCCTACGGCGCTGGCGTTTCGCAAGCTAGCTGCGTCGCAGGCAGGCCGAAAATCAGGTCTTTCGCTTGCAGAGCTCGGGAAATGCAAACTGGACTGTCGCCGTTCGCTGCCGCGACCCCATGACAATTGTCACGCTCCTCTTCTGACATTGAACACTGTCGCACGGGTGCAGGGCCGCGCATGATGTTGCTTTGAGCTTGTGGAAAACCATGGCCCTGAAACCTGTTCCGATTGACACGCCAATGCTTCCAAGAACGCAGGAAGGATGCGATGCTATAGGGGAGCACCCACAGGAGAGCCCTCCCATTGGCATGCGCGATCTGAAGGAAGAGCTGGCTTCGCTGCGCATTGAGCGCGACCGTCCGCCGCGGCGCTGGGGACGGACCATCGGGCTGGTGTTCCTGCTCGCCCTGATTGCGGCCGGCACCCTGTATTATGTGCACGTTCACCCATCCTTGGGTCCGCTCGACGCTTTTGGCGCCGTTGAAGTCGAGACCACCCAGGCCAGCGTGGTCAACAGCGGCGGACCCAACGCCGGTACCCCGATCCTGACTGCCTCCGGCTACCTGGTTGCGCGCAAGCAGTCCGTTATCTCGTCCAAGATTCAGGGCCGCCTTTCTGAACTCGATGTCGAAGAGGGAAGCGTTGTCCACGGCGGCGAGATCATCGCCCGGCTGGAGGACGCCGACTATGTTGCCGCCATCGCCAAGGCCAAAGCCGACATCGAGTATGCCAAGGCTGATCTCGCCGAAATGCAGCGTCAAGCCCGTCTGCAACGCGGACTCTTTAAGGACAAGGTGGTTTCCCAGGACGCCCTCGATGCGGCCGACGCCAAAGTCCGCCTCGCGCAGGCCACCCTGGACCAGGATCAGGCCAACCTTCAAGTGCAGGAATCGCTGCTCGAGTTCACCAACATTCGCGCTCCCTTCGATGGCGTGGTCATCAAGAAGATGACCGAAGTCGGTGAGAGCGTGGCGCCGATTCCGCCCGGCGTGAACGTCTCGACTTCTTCGGGAGCCATCGTCGCTGTCGCCGACATGAATTCGCTGGAAGCGGAAGTCGACGTTAACGAAGCCAACGTGGCCCAGCTCAGCCCCAACCAGCCAGCCACAATTTCGGTGCAGGCCATCCCCGACCATCAATATAAAGGCCGCTTGCGGCAAATCATTCCCACGGCTGATCGCACTAAGGCGACGGTGACGGTCAAGGTCGCGATTCTCGATAAGGACAAATACCTCAAGCCGGAGATGAGCTGCAACGTTACCTTCCTGGAGCCGCCGAAAACTAAGGACTCGCGGTCCAACGCGCCCCCGGTTCGCATTGTGACCATTTCGAAGGACGCGATCACCACGCGCGATGGCAAGTCGGTGGTGTTCGAGGTGCACAACCGCAAGGTGCACATGGTTTCAGTGGTCACCGGAAACGACTTGAATGGCCAGGTGATTGTGAGCAACGGGCTCGCCGGATCGGAAACGCTGGTGAACAATCCGCCGCAGAAACTGAAAGACGGCGACACGGTGAGGGTAAAAGGCTAGAAGGGCACGGCTTTCAGATGTGCCGAAAACGCATCGCTGGGATCTGGGCTTTAGCGCCTGGGCAGTGTCGGCATCCGCAAGCAGGCAAGCGGGGTGGGTGTGCGACGCCGCTTCGCAGTCGCAAACAGAGCCCGAAGGGCGTGTGATGATAGCCCAGCGTGAAGCGAAGAGGAATGCTGGGTACGCTGCCCCGATGAAATATTGAGTCCGCTTTAGCAGACGGCATCACCAAGAGGAGCCTGTAATGAGTGCAATCAGTACCCCGGAGCTGGCTACCCGAGCCAGCGCCGTCAGCGTGCAGAACGTACGCAAGGTCTATCAGCGCGACAGCCAGCAGATCACTGTTCTCGACGGCATGAACCTCGAAGTACCGGCCGGCGAGTTCGTCGCGCTCATGGGCCCGTCCGGCTCGGGGAAGACGACGCTGCTCAACCTCATCGCCGGCATCGACCGCCCAACCTCGGGGCGCGTGGTCGTGGCCAACACTGACCTCGCGCCGCTCTCCGAAGGCGAGCTGGCGAAGTGGCGCAGCCGCAACATCGGCTTCATCTTCCAGTTCTACAACCTCATTCCAGTGTTGAACGCGATCGAAAACGTTGAGCTGCCGCTGCTGCTTGCCTCGCTCTCCGGAAAGGAGCGCCGCGAACGCGCCATGACTGCGCTGCGTATCGTCGGCCTCGCCGACCGCTACAAGCATTACCCGCGCCAGCTCTCCGGCGGACAGGAGCAGCGCGTCGCCATCGCGCGCGCCATCGTCACCGACCCCAGCGTACTCGTCGCCGACGAGCCTACTGGCGACCTCGACCACAGGAGCGCGCAAGAAATTCTCGACCTGATGCAGACCTTCAACAAGGAATTTGGCAAGACCATCCTCATGGTCACGCACGATCCCCGCGCCTCGGAGCGCGCTCACGTGCAGCACCACTTGGAGAAAGGAGTGCTGAGCGACTGACATGAAATACGCGCCCCTGGTCCTCAAGCATCTCCGCAAGAACTGGATTCGCACGCTGAGCACGGTGCTCGCCATGGCCGTCTGCATCTTCATGTTCTGCGTTCTGCGCACGGTAATCGCGGCGGTGGACTTCGGCCTGCACTCCGGCAACACCAACCGCCTGGTGACCCGCGACGCGGTTTCCATCGCCAATTTGCTGCCCCTGAATTACAAGCAAAAGATCGCGGCGATTCCCGGTGTCAAAGATGTCGTCATCGTCAACTGGTTTGGCGGCATCTATCGCGACCAGAAGAATTTCTTCGCCAACCTGGCGGTCGAGCCGGAAGCGTTTCTGCGCATCTACCCCGAAATCATGCTGCCGCCCGATCAAAAAGAGAAGTGGCTGGGCGATGTTCGCGGATGCATCATCGGCCGCAAGCTGGCCGAGCGCTTCAACTGGAAGGTCGGCGACACGTTCCAGCTTGAAAGCTTTATTCCTTACTATCGCGTTGGCAAGCCTTTCGACTTCGTGGTGGATGGCATCTACGATACCGACGAAGCGCGCTATCCCGCGACCAATCTCGAGTCGATGTACTTCAATTTTAAGTACCCGTACGAAGCCACCGGACAGCGCATTGGAATTGGTACGCTCACATCGTTGATCGACGATCCCAGCCAGGCAGGCGCCATCAGCAAGCGTATCGATGACGCGTTCGACAACAGCGATCATGCGACCAAGACGGAGACCGAGCAGGCCTTTCGCGCCGGATTTATCGCGCTTGCCGGGAACCTGGCCCTGCTGCTGAACGGAATCGGCCTGGCCGTCGCCTTCACCATTCTTCTGGTTACGGCGAACACCATGAGCATCGCCGTCCGTGAGCGCCGGCAGGAAATCGCCGTCCTCAAGACGCTTGGCTTCTCCAGCGGCCTGGTGATGGCGCTGATCATCAGCGAGGCGTTATTACTGGGCGCGATGGGCGGGCTGATCGGGATCCTGCTCTCACGCGTCATGATTTCCGTGCTCGTCAATGCACCCTTCATCGGCGATGTGCTTCGCGCCTTCCCCAACCTCGGGCTCTCGCCGCAAATCGCATCCTTCGGCCTGGGCATCGCATTGCTTCTCGGGTTGCTCTCGGGATTCATCCCGGCGCTGATGGCGTATCGCGCGCGCATTACCGATCAGTTGAGGCAGGTGTAGCATGGGACTCCTTTTTCGATACAACCTGCGCAACCTGCGCGCCCGCTGGAAGGTCACGCTGCTGGCCATCTCTGGCATCGCGCTGGTGGTCGCTGCCGTTGTGGTGATCGCGTCGATGTCTGCCGGCTTTCAGATCGCGCTGGGCTCCACCGGCTCCGACAACAACGCCATGGTGGTCCAGCGCGGCTCGCTTTCCGAGCTGACCTCGTGGATCAATATTGCGAACGTTCAGACGATCCTTAGCGATCCCCGCATTGCCCGCGACTCTCAAGGAACCCCGCTGGCTTCGTGCGAGATCATCGTGATTGCCAGCAAGCCCAAGAAGACCGACAACCAGCCGGCGAACATCACCTTGCGCGGCGTCACGCCCATGGCCTTCAACGTGCGCAACAACATCAAGGTGGTGGAGGGCCGCATGTTTACCCCAGGGCTGTTCGAGGTGATTGTTGGCAAGAAAATTTCCGACCGCGTGAACGGTTTGAATATAGGAGACACGCTCCGCGTACAACGCAAAGAGTTCAAGGTGGTCGGTTTGTTTACTGCCGACGGCAGTTCCTTCGAGAGTGAGGTCTGGGGAGACTACAACGCACTCGCCCCCGCAGTGAACCGTAACGGGGGATGCGATTCGCTGACCGCCCGGATGGTGAATCCATCCATGATTGCGGCCTTCGACAAGGACCTGCGCGCCAATCCGCAATTCCAGGTACAGGCCGAATCCGAGCGCCAGTATTACGAGGACCAGGCTGGCAACCTCGGCGCCGTGTTGAAGATTCTCGCGGCCTTCGTAGGAATCGTGATGGGCATCGGCGCGGTGTTCGGCGCCATGAACACCATGTACGCCATCGTCTCACAGCGCACGCGCGAGATTGGAACCCTGCGCGCGCTCGGCTTCTCCCGCTTCAGCATTCTCTTTTCGTTTGTCACCGAATCGGTCTTCCTGGCGGTCGTCGGAGGCGCCCTAGGCTGCCTGTTGGCGCTGCCTATGGAGGGATTCACCGCGGCGACCGGCCAGACACAAAGCTTTAGCGAGCTGGCCTTCGCCTTCCGCATCACCCCGGCGATCATCATTACGGGCATGCTCTTCGCCGTGCTGATGGGAATTCTCGGTGGCCTGCTGCCCGCCCTGCGCGCCTCGCGTATGCCCATCACCAAGGCTCTGCGCGAAGCGTAGAACAACAGTGGTCAGTGATCAGTCGTGGGAGAGCCCTCGGAGCGTCGTGCTCCGCAGATTAGTCTCTAGCCCTGGTTTCTCAGTTGAGCGTAGCAGCGCAGATAAATACATCGCAACATGATTTCCACGAAGGAACAGATCCAACTCCCGTGCACTTAGAGGTGTTACCGGGTTACACGGTCTCGTACTGGATCTACCAAGGGACGGTTCGTTATGAAGGTTTTGGGACCGACAAAGCAAAACAAAAGAAGGTCAGGTGGCAGATGCGCGTGGACCGGGTTCACCGCCGTGACAACGCAACTGCGGTAGTACTCTCGGGATTTCCCGACGATTCAGTTTGGCCAATTCCCACGCAATCAATGTTCATTCAAACCGGTGATGGAAGAGTGTACCGAGTCGAATCTAAACAGGAGGAAATAGAACAGAAATTCGCTGATCCCCACATCTGCCTTCGGGATTTTCTTAAACCGGAAGACTTATTGGTTCACTCTACCCCTCAGCAAAGACGAAGCACTTCACTGATTCGGCTTTTCATCGCCAGAACTACCAACCAGTCACCATCCACTACGTTTCGAACATCGTCTCCAGCTCTTCGTACACCACGGGAATGGTGCACAGCTCCGGCAGCCGCAGCCAATAGCGATGCACTTCGGGATCATGCTGGGCTTCGGCGCGCGTTTCTTCCGATTTCCAGTAGCGAATGTGAAAGAAACGGTCTGGCCGTGTGGCGTCACGGTGAAGTGAGTCGCGGCTATATCCCTTAGCGTGCATCATGGTATAGAACTCCTTCAACAGTGAAACCAACTCTTCCTCGTTGCCGGGAAGAGCTTCCAGGATTGCCAAAGAGACAATTTCGTCAGCCAACTCTCGCCTCCGCTGCGCTCTCCTTTGATTGCACTTCGATTAGCCGCATGAAATTGGTCGCACCCATGACCCGTTGAGTTCCGGCAACCAGCCCGAACACATCTCCCGGGGCTAGCACGCCGAGGCCGCGCAGCTGCTCCTCCGCGAACTGTGCCATGCGCTCGACGCTCAGATCTCGAGGACACCGAATCGGCGTCACTCCCCACAATGCGTTCAGGCGATTGTGGACCGCCTCGCAGAAGCTGAAGCCGTAGATGTCGGCGGCGGGCCGGTACTTCGACAAGATGCGCGCGGTATTTGCGGTTTCCGTGAAGATGGCAACTGCGCGGATGTTCAGGTCGCGCGCGGCGTGCGCCATTGATTCGCAGATGGTCTCGGCAATCGATAAACGCTGGCCTGTTTGGTGCTCCGGCGTCAGAGGATGCAGGTTCGCCGATTCCGCTTCCACAACGATGCGCGCCATCATCTGCACCGCTTCGCGTGGATACTTCCCGACCGCGGTCTCGCCGGAGAGCATAACTGCGTCGGTGCCGTCGAAGATTGCATTAGCGACGTCACTGGCCTCGGCGCGGGTGGGTCGTGGAGTGCCGATCATCGACTCGAGCATCTGGGTCGCGGTGATCACCGGGCGGCGAAAATCAAGCGCCCGGCGGATGACATACTTCTGTATGGGTGGAACTTTCTCCGGCGCCACCTCGACACCCAAATCGCCGCGCGCCACCATAACTCCGTGCGCTTCTTTGAGGATTGCGTCCAGATCTTCGATGGCCTGCGGCTTCTCCAGCTTGGCGATCACACCAACATCGTCGCGATAGCGCGCAATGGCGTCTTTTGCCCTTACGACATCTGCCGCCGACCGGACGAACGAAACTGCGACAATATCGACGCCATTCTTCATGCCGAATTCCAGGTCGTCGAGGTCTTTTTCAGTGAGGGAGGGAAGGCTGATGTTCGTGCCCGGAAGGTTGATGCCCTGGTTTTCGGCCAGTGTGCCGCCATTCAGCACTTCGCAGATTACGTTGCTGGCATTGATCTGGCGAACGACCAGTTCGATCTTTCCGTCTGAGAGCAGTATCCGCTCGCCGGGCCTCACATCCTTGGCGAGGGCCTTATACGAAGTCGCGATGGTCTCGGAGGTGCCAAACACATCTTCGGAGGTGATGGTCACCGTCTGCCCGGTTGCAAGCGCGATCGCAGCGCGCTCCTTGAGCTTGCCAGTTCGGATCTTAGGACCCTGCAGGTCTTGAAGAATGCAGATCGGCCTGCCTAGGTCGCTCGCTATGGTGCGCAATCTCTGAATGCGCCGCAGGTGCTCATCATACGTTCCGTGGGAGAAGTTGAGGCGCGCGACATCCATGCCCTCCAGCATCAGATTGCGCATAGCGTCTTCCGACTCGCTCGCCGGGCCAATGGTGCAGACGATCTTCGCCCGCCGCCGATGAGTTGGGGGAGCGTGCAGCGGGTCGAGAGCGGGATGAGGGTCAGAGGCCATGTGCAAAGTTGACTACGAATAGCTGACAACCGGCAACTGACAACTTTCCTTACGCCCGGTTTTTGCGTTTCTCCTGATCAATCTCCGAGTGCGCGCCGAAGAGATAGCGCGGAAAGCGCAGCGAGTTGAACTCTGCTCCAATCAGCACCACCATCGACACGATGTACAACCAGATCAGCAGAGCGATTGCCGTACCCACTGAGCCATAGATCACGTCGTAATGACCAAACCGTCGCAGATAGACGCCAAACAGCACCGTAGAGACAAACCATAGCACCGTCGCCAGCGCCGACCCGGGCAGCACGCGATGCCAGGGCTGCGTCCGGGGAACACCGTGATGGTACACGAGTCCGATTACAGCAACGCTGGTCAGCGCGGCGATGATCCATCGCACGGCAGTCCAGAGTCCAAGGATGTAGGGGCCGAGCTGGTGGCCGGTATGGTAGACGGTCCAGCGTTCGATCTGGTTCCCAAAGGCCACCAGGAATGACGCGAATGCCATGGGCAGCCCAGCCAGCACGACCAGCAAGAGCGCGATCATCCGCTCCTTAACGATGCCCCAGGTCTTGGGCATCTGATAGGCCTTTCGGAACCCTTCCATCCACGAGATCATCACGCCGGAGCCCGTCCACACCGTGAAGATGGCGGTTGTTACCAGCAGCTTGAGCTTGATCGGCTTTGTTCCGGAGAAGTATTGCAGCACGGCACTGCTGGTGCCTTCGGGCAGTATGCGGCCCAGCGAGCGGTACACTTCGCGAAGAAACGCCTCCGTGGTGTTCAACGAGGACAGAACCGAAGCCACCACCAGGACGGCGGGGAACAGGGTGAGAATGGCCGAGAACGCAGCGGCTTTGGCGATGGAAAATGCGTCGTGTTCGAACGCCCTCCAGACCGCCAGCCGCAAGTGTTGAAAGAAAGGTAGCATCAGGGCTGAAGAAGAAGTTTACACAGCTAACAAAAAAGGGGCGACAGGAATCGCCCCTTGTGTCCCATGGATGAGAATGAGGCCTACTCGGTCAGCAGCTCTTCGCCCTCGTTCTCGCCCTCGTTGCGGAGCAGTTCCAGCGCGCGTTCGGCTTCCTCGTACGCGGCCGTGACCTCCTCCTGCACCTTCTGTGCGGCCTGCTCCATCTCCTCCGAGAGCCGGACATTGCGGTAATACTCCATGCCGGTTCCCGCGGGGATGAGACGGCCCACGATGACGTTCTCCTTGAGTCCGCGCAGATGATCGACGGCGCCCTGGATTGAGGCTTCCGTCAGCACGCGCGTGGTCTCCTGGAACGACGCCGCGGAGATGAAGGAATCGGTCGAGAGCGATGCCTTAGTGATGCCCAGCAGCAGTGGACGGCCAGTAGCCGGCTTGCCGCCGGTGGAAATCGCCTTCTCGTTCTCTTCGCGGAAGCGGAACTTGTCAACCTGCTGTTCCAGCAGGAACGACGTATCGCCCACGTCTTCCACCTTCACCCAGCGCATCATCTGGCGAACGATGACTTCGATGTGCTTGTCGCTGATGTTCACGCCCTGCAAGCGGTAGACTTCCTGGATTTCGTTGACCAGGTAAGCCTGCAGCTCTTTTTCACCCAGCACGGCAAGAATATCGTGCGGGTTGAGCGGGCCATCCATCAGCGGCTCGCCGGCGCTGAATGCGCTCGCCTTCCTGAACGTTGATGTGGACGCCGCGCGGCACTGAATACTCCTTCTCCGTGCCGTTATCGGCCACCACGTAGATCTTGCGTTGTCCCTTGGCCACGTCGCCGAACTTCACCACGCCATCGATTTCGCTGATGACAGCGGTCTCGCGCGGCTTGCGGGCTTCGAACAGTTCGACCACGCGCGGCAGACCGCCCGTGATGTCCTTGGTCTTGGTGGTCTCGCGTGGGATCTTCGCGAGCACGTCGCCCGGCGTGACCTCATCGCCGTCCTGCACCATCAGGTGAGCGCGCGACGGCATCAGGTAACGCTTAGTGCTCTTGCCGCCCTTGATGCTGATGGCCGGCTGACGCTTCTCGTCAGGCGAATCCATGACCACGTGACGCGACAGGCCGGTGACCTCATCGACTTCCTCGTGCAGCGTCAGACCTTCCTGCAGGTCTTTGAACTGTACGGTTCCGCCGATCTCCGTCAGGATCGCAAAGGTGTATGGATCCCACTCAACCAGAACATCGCCGAGCGAAACCTGCTGGCCGTCTTCGACCTTCACCCTCGCGCCATAAACCACGGCGTAGCGTTCCTTTTCACGGCCCTTCTCGTCGACCACGGTGATCGAACCATTGCGGTTCATGACCACCAGGAAGCCTTCCTTGGAGCGGACCGTGACCAGGTTCACGAAGCGCACCGTGCCATTGTTCTTGGCATCGAGGCGCGACTGCTCGCTGACTCGCGAAGCCGTGCCGCCGATGTGGAAGGTACGCATCGTGAGCTGCGTTCCCGGCTCGCCGATGGACTGCGCCGCGATGACACCCGTGGCCTCGCCCAACTCGACCAGACGGCCTGAAGCCAGGTTGCGCCCGTAGCACATGACGCAGACGCCCCGCTTCGATTCGCAGGTCAGCACCGAGCGAATCTTGACGCGCTCGATACCGGCAGCCTGCACGGAGATGGCCAACTCTTCCGTAATTTCCTGGTTGATGTCCACGATGACGTTGCCTTCGTAGTCCTTGATCTTCTCCAGCGAGACGCGGCCAACAATACGGTCGCGCAACGGCTCGATGATCTCGCCCGACTCCACGATGGAGGTGACGTAGATGCCATCGACCGTTCCGCAGTCGTATTCGCTGATGATCACGTCCTGCGCCACGTCGACCAAGCGGCGAGTGAGGTAGCCCGAGTCCGCGGTCTTGAGAGCGGTATCGGCCAGACCCTTACGCGCGCCGTGAGTGGAGATGAAGTACTCCAGCACGGTGAGGCCTTCGCGGAAGTTCGCCGTGATCGGCGTCTCGATGATCTCGCCCGAAGGCTTGGCCATCAGTCCGCGCATGCCCGAGAGCTGGCGAATCTGCTGCTTTGAACCACGAGCGCCGGAGTCAGCCATGACGTAGATAGGGTTGATCTCGCCCGTCTTGTCGCGCTGCTGCATGGCGCCGAACATCTCGTCAGCCACCTTTTCCGTGATCGCCGACCAGATTTCGACTACCTTGTTGTAGCGCTCGCCGTTGGTAATGGCGCCGTCCAGGTACTGCTGCTGCACGGCGATGGCCTGTTGCTCAGCGTCGCGCACCAGGCCAGCCTTGCTCTGCGGGATGACCATGTCGTCGATGCCGATCGACAGGCCGGCCTTGGTCGCGTAGTGGAAGCCAAGCTGCTTGATGCCATCGAGCATGCGCACCGTGGTTTCCAGACCGAAGCGCAGGTAGCAGTAGTTCACCAGCTGACCGACACCCTTCTTCTTCAGCAGACCGTTGATGTACGGCATCTCTGCCGCGCCCCGCTTCAGGTGATCGTTCATGATGGCGCGGCCCACTGTGGTCGAGATGAACTGGCGCTCGAAGTTGGTCGGCTCAGTGTGGATTACGTCCTGATCGTCGTACGCCGTGGTAAGGTCGATGACCTCGCCGCTGTAGCGCAGACGGATCGGGGTGAGCGTTTCCACCTCGCCCGCTTCCTTCGCGAGCAGCACTTCTTCAATGTTGGCGAACGCGCGGCCTTCACCCTTCGCGCCGGGCTTCGCTTTCGTCAGGTAGTAAATGCCCAGCACCATGTCCTGCGTGGGAACCGTGATCGGCTGGCCCGACGCAGGCGACAGGATGTTGTGCGAGGCCAGCATCAATACGCTGGCTTCCACCTGGGCTTCCGGCGACAGGGGAATGTGGACGGCCATCTGGTCACCGTCGAAGTCTGCGTTGAAGGCGGTGCAGACCAGCGGGTGAATCTTGATCGCCTTGCCTTCCACCAGCACCGGCTCGAACGCCTGAATGCCCAGGCGGTGCAGGGTCGGAGCGCGGTTCAGCAGCACCGGGTGGTCTTTGATCACCTCTTCCAGGATGTCCCATACGATAGGCTCCTGCTGCTCCACCATTTCCTTGGCCTGCTTGATGGTGGTGCAGTGACCGGTCTGCTCCAGCCGGTGATAGATGAATGGCTTGAACAGCTCGAGCGCCATCTTCTTCGGCAAGCCGCACTGCTGCAGTTTGAGCTCGGGACCGACAACGATCACCGAACGGCCGGAGTAGTCCACGCGCTTGCCCAGCAGATTCTGGCGGAAGCGCCCCTGCTTGCCTTTCAGCGTGTCGGAAAGCGACTTCAGCGGGCGATTGTTGGCGCCACGCAGCACGCGGCCACGGCGTCCGTTGTCGAACAGCGCATCCACGGCTTCCTGCAGCATGCGCTTTTCGTTGCGCACGATGACTTCCGGCGCGTGCAGGTCCATCAGCTTCTTCAACCGGTTGTTGCGGTTGATCACGCGACGGTACAGATCGTTTAGGTCCGAGGTGGCGAACCGGCCGCCATCGAGCGGAACCAGCGGGCGCAACTCCGGCGGAATGACCGGAATCACATCGAGGATCATCCACTGCGGCTTGTTGCCGCTCTTGCGGAAGGCCTCGACCACCTTCAGGCGCTTGGCGTACTTCAGGCGCTTCTGCACCGAAGTTTCGCTGCGCATCTTCTCACGCAGCTCGGTGGACATGGAGTCGACGTCAACCCGCTTCAAGAGTTCCTTGATCGCCTCGGCGCCCATCATGGCCTTGAAGCCGCTGGCGCGGAACTGCTGATCCAGCTCCCGGAACTTGGTTTCGTCCTTAATGACCTCGCGCTCCTTCACCGGGGCCTCGCCGGGTTCGATGACCACGTAGGCTTCGAAGTAGAGCACGGACTCAAGCTCGCGCAGCGAGATGTCGAGGATGTGCCCGATGCGGCTGGGCAGTCCCTTGAAGAACCACACGTGCGAGCAGGGCGAAGCCAGCTCGATGTGGCCCAGGCGCTCGCGGCGGACCTTCGACAGCGTCACTTCCACGCCGCACTTGTCGCAGATCACGCCGCGGTGCTTCATGCGCTTGTACTTGCCGCACAGGCACTCCCAGTCGGTGACCGGCCCAAAGATGCGGGCACAGAACAGGCCATCGCGCTCCGGCTTGAACGTGCGGTAGTTGATCGTCTCCGGCTTGGTGACTTCGCCGTGCGACCAGCTACGAATCTTCTCCGGTGAAGCCAGGCTGATGCGAATGGCGTCGAAATCGGCGATAGCGTTTCCCAGATCGAATGGACTCGAGCGGTACAAATTGTCCTCCTTCCCTGCAGTCCCACTTTGTGGGATGCGGGGGACACGGCTTTGCGCATCCGTTGGCGGCTCCCGGCACTTCGATGTTCGTCGGGTGCTGCCTCTTGCGGGAGCAATCGAGGCAGCTACCCTGATCCTCTAACGCGAGCGTCAGTCGGCGGCGATGGGCTCAGGAGCCACGATCTCCTTGCGGTCGTGGGTCTTGATGAGCTCAACGTCAAGACACAACGACTGCAACTCGCGAATCAGCACGTTGAACGACTCCGGCACACCCGGCTCGATGGCCGCTTCGCCTTTGACGATGGCCTCGTAAATCTTGGTGCGGCCATACACGTCATCGGACTTCGCGGTCAGCAGTTCCTGCAGGATGTACGCTGCGCCATAAGCTTCCAGCGCCCACACTTCCATTTCGCCGAAACGCTGTCCGCCGAACTGGGCCTTGCCGCCCAGCGGCTGCTGCGTGATCAGCGAGTACGGACCAATCGAGCGCGCGTGGATCTTGTCGTCGACCAGGTGCGAGAGTTTGAGCATGTAGATATAGCCAACCGTTACCGGCTGCTCGAACTTCTCACCCGTCATGCCGTCGAAAAGGTACGTCTTGCCCGAAGAGGGCAGTTCGCCTTCCGTCAGCAGCGACTTGATCTCGCTTTCCTTCGAACCGTCGAAGACCGGCGACGCGAAGAACACGCCGTCTTTCATTCCGTCGGCCACGCGCTCCAGGGTTTCGTCGTCCATGTCAACCAGGTAATCCACGAACGGCGTGCCTTTGAACAGCTCCTTGAAGGAGCGGCGCAACTGCTCCGCCTTCGAGTTCTCCTGGATCAACTGGGAGATTTTCTGCCCCAGGGCAAATCCGGCCCAGCCGAGATGGGTTTCAAGAATCTGGCCCACATTCATACGGCTTGGCACGCCCAGCGGGTTCAGGACGATCTCCACTGGCGTCCCGTCTTCGAGGTACGGCATGTCCTCTTCCGGCAGGATGCGCGCGATGACGCCCTTGTTCCCGTGGCGGCCGGCCATCTTGTCGCCGACGCTCAGCTTGCGCTTCATGGCGATGTACACCTTCACCAGCTTGATGACGCCCGGCGGCAGCTCATCGCCCTTCTGCAGCTTCTCTTCCTTCTCCTTGACGATCTTCTTGAGCACGTCGATCTGGCGCGACGTCATCTCCTCAATCTCGTCGATCTGCTCGTTGATCCGCGGGTCCTTGTCGGCAAACTTGATGCGCTTGAGGTTGCGCGTCGAGATACGCTCGATGGCATCGCGGTCAAGGATGACGCCCTTGGTCAGCAGGCGCTTGTTGGTGCGCTCGTCGTGCAGGTCGGCCAGCACTTCCTTGTTGCCTAGCAGGGCTTCGAGGCGCTTCAGACGCTCGTCGGTAAGGATTCGAATCTCGTCCGACAAGTTCTTGTGCAGGCGCTCGATCTGCTGTGCTTCGATGGCCTTGGCACGCTCGTCCTTCTCCTGTCCCTTGCGGGAGAAGATCTTCACGTCGACCACCGTGCCCTCAATACCCGGAGGGCAGGTGAGGGAAGCGTCGCGTACGTCGCCGGCCTTCTCGCCGAAGATGGCGCGCAGCAGCTTCTCTTCCGGAGTGAGCTGCGTCTCGCCCTTGGGCGTGACCTTGCCCACCAGGATGTCGCCGGCCTTCACGGTCGCACCGATGCGGATGACGCCGCTTTCGTCGAGATCGCGCAGTGCCGACTCGCTGACGTTCGGAATGTCGCGCGTGACTTCTTCCGGTCCCAGCTTCGTGTCGCGCGACTCGATCTCGAATTCCTCGATGTGGACGGAGGTGTAATAGTCCTCCTTCACCATCTTTTCCGAGACCAGGATCGCGTCCTCGAAGTTGTAGCCGCGCCACGGCATGAAGGCCACCAGCACGTTGCGACCGAGCGCCAGCTCGCCCATGTCGGTGCAGGGACCGTCAGCAATGACCTGGCCCTTGGCAACCCGCTGGCCTTTCTTCACGATGGGCCGCTGGTTGATGCAGGTGTTCTGGTTCGAGCGCTTGAACTTGGTAAGCTGATAAATGTCGCTGCCCACCTCGCGCGAAAGCTGCATCGGATGATGCTCGCCCTCCACGCGCACGATGATGCGCTCGGAGTCGACCGAGTCAACGATGCCGCTGCGGCGCGCCAGCACCACGGCTCCGGAATCGCGGGCGGTAACGCCTTCCATTCCGGTACCGACCAGCGGAGCCTGTGCGCGAAGCAAGGGAACCGACTGGCGCTGCATGTTTGCGCCCATCAGAGCGCGGTTGGCGTCGTCGTGTTCCAGGAACGGCACCAACGAAGCCGCAACTGACACAAGCTGCTTCGGGCTGACGTCGATGTAGTCGACTTCGTCGCGGTTGACCAGCACGAAGTTGCCGGCCTTGCGGGCGTTGACCAGTTCCGCAACAATGCGGCCCTTGTCGTCGATCTCCGCGTTGGCCTGCGCGATCACGTGCCGGTCTTCCTCCCAGGCAGAGAGATAAAAGGAGAACGGCTCGAAATCGATTAGCTTCTTGCGGCGCTCTTTCAAGTCCGCATTGGCCTTCTGCATCTCGCTTTTTTCCAGGTGATCGCCCACGCGGTAGTCGCTATCGCCGGCATTCACCACGCTGACGTAGTCGAGCACGCGCCCTGACTTCACCTTGCGGTAAGGCGACTCGATGAAGCCGTAGTCGTTGATGCGCGCATAGCAGCTCAACGACGAGATCAGTCCGATGTTCGGACCTTCCGGCGTCTCGATCGGGCAGATACGGCCATAGTGCGTCGGGTGCACGTCGCGGACTTCGAATCCGGCGCGCTCACGCGACAGACCGCCCGGCCCGAGGGCCGACAGACGGCGCTTGTGCGTGATCTCCGACAGCGGGTTCGTCTGGTCCATGAACTGCGACAACTGCGAGGAACCGAAGAACTCGCGGATGGCGGCCATCACCGGCTTGGCGTTCACCAGGTCGTGCGGCATCGCCGTCGACATCTCCTGGTAGACGCTCATCTTTTCCTTGATGGCGCGCTCCATGCGCACCAGTCCGATGCGGAACTGGTTTTCCAGCAGCTCGCCCACCGCGCGCACGCGGCGGTTGCCGAGGTGGTCGATGTCATCCACTGCGCCGATGTTCTTGCGCAGCTTCAGCAGGTAGCGAATGGTGCCGTAGAAGTCTTCCGGCTCCAGCGTGCGGTTATCGAGGTTGGTTGCGTCTTCCTTCTCGAACAGCTTGATGTTGAACTTCAAGCGGCCCACGCGTGAAAAGTCGTACTTCCGCGGATCGAAGAACATGCCGTGGAAGAGGGAAGTTGCGGTGTCGAGCGTCGGCGGATCGCCGGGACGCAGCTTGCGGTAAATCTCGATCAACGCTTCCTGCGGCGTCTTCACCGAATCGCGGCGCAGCGTAGCGCTGATGACGGTGCCGACATCGTCGCGCTCAGGGAAAAACACGTGCAGCTCGGCGACTCCAGCTTCGAGCATCTTCGACAGCTTGTCGGCTGTCAGCTCGGAATTGGCTTCAAGCACCACTTCGCCGGTGTTGATGTCGATGACGTCAGCCGCAACGAAGGCGCCTTCCAGGTCGCTCAGATCGACTTCGATTTCGGAGATTTTGTGCTTGTGGATCTCCTTCATCACCGCAGCCGTAACCTTGCGCCCGGAATGAGCAATCTCCTCGCCGCTCTTGGTGGCGATGCGATGCGCCAGCTTCATGCCCAGCAGGTTGGTCGGGTGATCGACTCCCGGCTCCAGCGTCCAATAGATCTTGTTGTCGCGGAGCGTCAATCGATCGACCGTATAGAACGTGCGCAGGATGTCTTCGTCCGAGCGCAGGCCCAGGGCGCGCAGGAAGATGCTGCCCAGGAACTTGCGCTTGCGGTCGATGCGCACATACAGAATGTTCTTCTGGTCGTACTCGAACTCCACCCACGATCCGCGATAGGGAATAATCTTGCCCAGGAAGTAGGTGCGGTTGTTCGCGGTTTCGAAGAACACGCCCGGCGAACGGTGCAACTGGCTGACAATGACGCGCTCGGTCCCGTTGATGATGAACGTGCCGTTGGCGGTCATCAGCGGAATGTCGCCGAAGAAGACTTCCTGCTCCTTCATGTCGCGGATGGAGCGGTTGCCCGTTTCGGGGTCCTTGTCATAGATGGTCAGCCGCATGGTGACCTTCAGCGGCGCGGAGTAAGTCATGCCGCGTTCTTCGCACTCGGCCACGTCGTACTTCAGTTGCAATCCGACAGGATCGCCGCATTTGTTACAAAAATCGGGTGTGTTGGCGTTGTATGTGCCGCACTTGGTGCACAGCACGTCGCCCAGGTGGAACGGATCGGTCTTGACCGTCGCACCGCAGTTGCGGCAGGTGGTGCGCAGGTGGTTAAGCCCTTTCAGGTGGCCGCACTTGCACTCCCAGTTGCCGATCGCGTACTCGACGAAATCAAGTTGTGAAACGTTTCGAAAGTCCGTGATCGGGAACACGGACTGAAATACCGCCTGCAAACCGGCATCATCTCGTTCGCTCGGCAGCGCATCCATTTGCAGGAAGCGGTCGTACGAACGCTTCTGCACCTCGATGAGGTTAGGGATCTGAATGGTCGCCGGGATTTTGGAAAAATCGAACCGATTTCTGTTGGCAGTTTTCTGTTGCGCCATGTATAAAGCTCCTAAATCAGCTCCGAACAGGCTCGGTCGCGCCTGTTGGTGTTTGCATGGAGGGGGTCAGTGCCGTCGCGCGACGGCAGTTTGGGCCTGAAAAAAATCCGGCTTGGGAACTGCGCAGAAAGACGAGCGCGCTCGCGGAGACAGTAATCCCCTCAAGCGCCGCTTCACGCGTCAAGCAATCCCGTAACCAAACGGTTCGGGCATTCGGCTTATTATATCGCGCCGAAATGAAAATTTCTTCCCGCGCCAGTATTTTCAGGCCTTGTCCTCGGCTGGCCTACCTCCTGCACCTGAGCTGATGCTGAGGTTAGCCTGCCGCCTGCCACTCATCTGCTGTGTATACCGATTCGATTAAGAATCGGCTTCCACGATGCCCGGGAATTCCACGATGCCTGCTGAGGTGCATCGCTAAGCTTCCACGGCTCCATCGCGCTCCTCCACGGCCGCTCCCACGTGGAGAAGTACGTTTGCCACCGCCTCGGTCGCCCGCAGCGGCAGCAGCCTGTGCACTCCGGCCAGCTCTCCGGAGTGAAGCGCCCGGTTCTTTGTGTCCCACGTTCGCGTCCTTCTATTGGACGCGAACCCGGGAAAGAACGGGGACGGAACCTTACTTCACCTCGACCGTTGCGCCTGCGTCGGTGAACTTCTTCCTGATGGTCTCGGCTTCGTCCTTCGAAATGCCTTCCTTGACGGTCTTGGGAGCGCCATCGACCAGGTCCTTGGCTTCCTTCAGGCCGAGGCTGGTGACTTCACGGACAGCCTTGATCACGTTGATTTTGTTTGCGCCGGCCGCGGTCAGGACGACGGCGAACTCCGTCTTCTCTTCCACCGGGGCCGCAGCCGCGGCGCCCGCACCGGCGGCACCCGCCACCATGACAGGGGCCGCAGCCGCTGCCGAGACGCCGAGACGCTCTTCCAATTTCTTTACCAGGGCCGCCGCATCCAGAAGCGACAGGCCTACGATTGAATCTTCCAACTGCTGCAAATCCGCCATGTGTTTCTCCGATATTCGTTATTCGTTGTGTTTGATTTCGTTATCGTCTCGAGGTTTCCAATGTGCAAACCCGCATGCCAGACATCACGCAGGAGGCACCCCTCACAACGGATAACTCAATCCCTGCGGAAGCGCTTTCGCGCTCCCAAACTCTTTCGCGTCAGGGCACGACTTCAGTCGTGCCGACAAACCTTTCGATTTTCGTTTGCCATCCCGAGGCGACTTTAGTCGCCGAGGGACCTGCTCTTTCCGCGCGAACAAAACCCTGCCCCACGATCGCCATCTCTCGGCTACCGTGGGAACTGCCGCACTTTACGCGCCGGGCGCTTCGCCCGCCGCAAACTTGTTCTGCTCGACGCCCTGGCCGATGACGACCGCCATGTTGCGTCCTACGCCAGCCAACGCTGTTACCAGGCGCTGCGCCGGAGCGTTCATCAGCATCAGCAGCTTGGCGTAAATCTCTTCCTTCGACGGCATATTGGCCAGCGCGTCGATGTCTTTGATCTGAATGACGCGGCCTTCGACGATGCCCGCCTTGAAGGTGTATTCCGGGTTGTCTTTGGCGTACTTACTGAGCGCCTTGGCCAGCGCGACCGGATCACCGCTGGTGTAGGCAACCGAGGTAACGCCTGTCAGATCCTTGAGGGCCTCTTCGACCTTGCTGCCCTTGGCAGCACGCTCGGCCAGAGTGTTCTTCACCACGCGGTATTTCGCGCCTGCGCCGCGCACGGCCTTGCGGAGTTCGAAGTCCTTCTCCACCGTCATCTTGGCAAACGTGCCGACGATGGCGTGGCCGGCCTGCTGCAGCTCCTCGGTGAGTTTCTCTACCTGCTCGATCTTCTTCGCTTTGGTGACTGCCATGTTCGAATCCTTTTTCCCATCTCTGATTTGAAGGGGCACGATTCCAGCCGGGGAACTTCACCTCGGCCCGATCTGCGTCAGGGCACGACTTCAGTCGTGCCGACAGCCCCTTGCAATAACTAACCCTTCGCGGCGGCTTCCACTGGCGCGGTGTCGATAGCAACGCCCGGGCCCATCGTGGAGCTCAGATAGCATCCCTTGATGTACTTGCCCTTGGCGACCGAGGGCTTCGCCTTAATCACGCTGGTAATTACCGTCGCGGCGTTTTCCACCAGTTTGTCGGGCGTAAACGAAATCTTGCCCACCGGCACGTGCACCAGCGCAGTCTTGTCGGTGCGAAACTCAACCTTGCCGGCCTTGGTCTCTTTCACGGCGCCGGCGACGTCGAAGGTCACCGTGCCCGTCTTCGGGTTTGGCATCAGTCCGCGCGGACCGAGCACCTTGCCCAAACGGCCCACCGACTTCATCATGTCGGGCGTGGCGATGACCGCGTCGTAGTCGGTCCAGCTTTCCTTCTGGATCTTCTCGACCATGTCCTCGCCGCCGACGAACTCAGCGCCCGCAGCTTCCGCTTCGCGAACCTTCTCGCCGCTGGCAATAACGAGGACCTTCTTGGTCTTGCCCAATCCATGCGGCAGAACGACGGTGCCGCGCACCATCTGGTCCGCGTGCTTGGGATCGACTCCCAGGCGCATCGTAAGGTCCACCGTCTCATCGAACTTGGCGAACTTCACCTTCTGCAGCAACGGTACGGCGTCCTGAAGCGTGTAGGAACGCGCTTCAATCTCTTTCCGTGCCTTGTCGATGTTCTTCCCCGATTTCTTCATTGCACTCCTTGTCTCCCACCGCCGCCCGCTGTTCTGAGGAGCCGTGGTGTTTACGACTATCTCACGATGTGGGATAAACTTTTAGGCCGTGACCTCGATGCCCATCGAGCGCGCGGTACCTTTCACGCTCTTCACCGCTGCTTCCATCGACGCGGCATTCAGGTCCGGCATCTTCTGCTTGGCAATTTCCATCACCTGCTTCTCGGTGACCTTGCCGACCTTATCTTTGTTGGGCGTTCCCGATCCCTTCGCTACACCTGCAGCGCGCTTCAGCAGAATTGCTGCCGGCGGCGTCTTGGTGATGAACGTGAACGAGCGGTCGCTATACACCGTGACCACGACCGGGATGATGAGCCCGTCCATCTCTTTCGCGCTGGTCCTCGCATTGAACTGCTTGCAGAACTCCATGATGTTGATCTGCGCCTGACCCAACGCGGGGCCAACCGGAGGCGCCGGCGTGGCCTTGCCCGCAGCGATCTGCAACTTCACCGAACCAGTAATCTTCTTTGCCATGTTCTCTCTTCACTCAGGACCCGATGCGGGCCTGTATCAAATTCTTCTCAACTGGCGACCACATTCGTCAGCGCAAGACCTACAGCGGGCACCAGCTTCTTACTCACCGGGTCAACCGTCACACCCAGGCTCTCCAGCGTATGAGATCCCATCACTTCCATATCGCCAGCTTCGGCCATCACCACGTTGTCGCCGCCGGTAAATCCGTTTGTCGCGACAAACACTGGCGCCAGGTCGCGCTCGATAATATTTCCTTCGATGGTGCGAAACTGCATCTTACGCACCGGCTTTACGCCCAGCGACTCAAGCCTCGCCCGCGAAACCCAGCTATAAGCCGCACCCGTATCCACCATCACATCCAGCTCTTCGGTATGCGCCGGATCCGCCGGATTCCAGACGCGAAGCTTTGCCGCAAAAATTCCCATCGTCTTACGTTATGACCTTCTCGACCTGCCCAAACTCCAGCTCCACCGGAGTCGAACGGCCGAAGATCGTCACCATCACCTTCAGGGTCTCACGGTCCTCGTTGACCTCGTCCACCACGCCGGTAAAGCTGGCGAAGGGCCCCTCGGTGATGCGCACCGACTCGTTCTTTTCGAACTTGACCTTCAGCTTGGGCTTTTCCTTGCTGTCGGCAACGCGATAGACGATCTGCTGTACTTCCTCTTCCGACAGCGGCGTCGGCTGCTGGCCGGTACCAACAAAGCCGGTAACGCGCGGCGTGGACTTCACCACGTGCCACACGTTGTCGTCCATGTCCATCTCTACCAGCACGTAGCCGGGATAGAACATGCGCTCGCTGGTGTACTTCTTGCCGCCGCGAACTTCAGTTACCGACTCGGTCGGAATCAGCACCTGGCCGATGCGATGTTCGAGCTCGGGATAGGCGCGCACGCGCGACTCCAGCGACTCTTTCACTTTGCGCTCGAAGCCCGAATAGGTGTGGATGATGTACCACTTCATATTCGGGTTCTTGGGCGTTTCTTCCGCAACGGCGGTCGTGGTCGACGTTTCCGGTTCGCCGGAAGGCTGCGCCTCTGCGCCGTTGGTTTCGGGTTTGGTCTCTTCGTCTGCCATTACTGCTTCTGCCATCTGTGACTAACTAGCGGTGCGCCAGGCTCCGTAGGGCGTGGTCCATGGTCTTCTGGAGAATGGTATCAATCACCCAGAAATAGGCGGCAAACAGGAACACCGTTATAATGACCACTGTTGTCGTGCCCTGGACTTCCTTGCGATTGGGCGTGGTCACCTTCTTCATTTCGGTGCGCACATCGTTGTAAAAGCTCTTGATGCGATGCGGCCATGCCTTGATTGCCGCCAGCTTGTCTTCACGACGAGCGGGTTCCATTGCTGTTGCCTTTCCCATCAGATACCCGTTTCCGGCGCAATTAACGCGCCAGTTTCACTAACTCACTTTGCCCCGTTCAGGGCGCCTTAATCCTGGCAGGGGCGGAGGGATTCGAACCCCCAAGTCCGGTTTTGGAGACCGGCAGTTTAACCGTTGAGCTTACGCCCCTAAAACCAGCCATTGGCTCTTAGCCGTTGGCCTTTGGCTTACTGCTTCGATCCCGATCAGTTTGCCAAAAGCCAAGAGCTAATAGCCAACCGCTATTTCACTTCCTTATGCGCCGTGTGCTTGCGGCACGTCCGGCAGAACTTGTTGAATTCCAGCCGGGCCGTCGTGGTCTTCTTGTTCTTGGTGGTGGAGTAATTGCGGTTCTTGCAATTACCGCACTGCAACGTAACAATCTCGCGAGGCATTTGCCTTCTCCATTTCGTTTGCCTCGCGGTTCGGAACCGTGAGGCCGTGTCCGAGTCAGAGCTCGGAAATCAGCGGGAAAAATCACCCGCCGAGGTACTTCGTGTGCCCCACGTTCGCCCCTGTGTTGGGCTAACGTGGGGACGTGAATCCCTACGCGATGATCTCGCTGATGGTGCCGGCGCCGACGGTGCGTCCGCCTTCGCGGATGGCGAAGCGCAAGCCCTTCTCCATCGCCACCGGCGTGATCAGTTCAATCTCCAGCGCCACGTTATCGCCCGGCATCACCATCTCCGTGCCCGCCGGCAGCGTCGCTACGCCGGTCACGTCCGTGGTGCGGAAGTAGAACTGCGGCCGATAGCCCTTGAAGAACGGCGTATGGCGTCCGCCTTCGTCTTTCGACAGCACGTACACTTCGCCTTTGAACTTGGTGTGCGGCGTAATCGATCCCGGCTTGGCCAGCACCATGCCGCGCTCGACATCTTCCTTCGCAATGCCGCGCAGCAGCAGGCCGGCATTGTCGCCCGCCAGACCTTCGTCCAGCTGCTTCTTGAACATTTCGACGCCGGTCACCACCGTCTTGCGGGTCTCGCGGAAGCCTACAATCTCAGACTCCTCGCCCACCTTCACCTTGCCGCGCTCGATACGGCCCGTGACCACCGTGCCGCGGCCCTGAATCGAGAAGATGTCTTCGATCGGCATCAGGAACGGCTTGTCGATGTCGCGCGCCGGCAGCGGCACGTTCTTGTCCACCGCTTCCATCAGCTCGTCAATCTTGGCTTCCCACTGCGCCTCGCCGTTCAGCGCGCCCAGCGCCGAGCCGCGAATCACCGGCAGATCGTCGCCCGGGAAGTTGTACTTGGTCAGAAGCTCGCGCACTTCCATCTCGACCAGATCGATCAGCTCCTGGTCTTCCACCGCATCGCACTTGTTGAGGAATACGACGATGTAGGGCACGCCCACCTGGCGGGCCAACAGCACGTGCTCTTTGGTCTGCGGCATCGGGCCGTCGGTGGCGGCGACCACCAGGATGGCGCCGTCCATCTGCGCCGCGCCGGTGATCATGTTCTTGATGTAGTCGGCGTGGCCGGGACAGTCGACGTGGGCGTAGTGCCGGTTCGCAGTCTCATACTCGACGTGCGCCGTGGCAATGGTGATGCCGCGCTCGCGCTCTTCCGGCGCGTTGTCAATCGAGTCGAAGGAACGGAACTTCACGTTCGGGTTGTGCTTCTGCAATACCTTGGTGATGGCCGCCGTCAACGTGGTCTTGCCATGATCGATGTGCCCGATCGTGCCTACGTTTACGTGCGGCTTGCTGCGGTCAAATTTCTCTTTCGCCATAATTCCGCCTAGTAATACCGATAAAGTTTGTTGTACTTCTCGCGCAGGTGGAGATCGATCTCCTCCAGCGCGGTCAAATAAAACTCACGAATCTGGGCTTGGTCGCTCAGGCTCAGCTCGTCATAAAGCTGTCTCGCGGTTCTGCCGATTCTTGCCAGCGTCGCATCCGCTGAATCCAGCAGTCGCTCTTGCAGGACCCGATCAAAGTCCCGGATCGGAACTCCCTTGCGCCGCAGGAGCCGCAAAAAACTCTCTACGTTCTGCCGACCAAATACCCGCCGCAAAGCCGACTGTAGTTGCTCAAACTCTTCCAGTTTCTCGATTCTGAGGCCGGCCTGCTGAAATACCGGTCTGGAGTCGGATTGCATGCTGGAAACTGTCATCGGCGCGGACACAATCCGCTAGCGAACCAACCTAAGTTTTGGGGCTGTAAGTATTCGACGCTACAGACGCCAAATCGATTCTTGCCCGCCCACATGTCAATACTGGAGCTGATGATCGGGATTGAACCGATGACCTCTCCCTTACCAAGGGAGTGCTCTACCAACTGAGCTACATCAGCTTCTAAACTCTTCGTGCAGCGCCAAAACTTTGGAGCGGGAGATGGGAATCGAACCCACGACCAACAGCTTGGAAGGCTGTGACTCTACCACTGAGTTACTCCCGCTGACCTTCCGAGGCTCCAAAGCATCTGCCGTTCCTAAGGGACTCGGAATTGTGTAGGCGCCTTACCCAGCACTCCGGCTTCGCCTCCGTGCTGGGCTAAACTGTTTCGCCCACTTACGGGGCTGGATTGTTTCCCAGTCGCGCAGTATCCGCAACGCCTGAGCTTGCGGAAGCTACTCTGAATCAGTGACCCGCCCGGTCGGTGACAACCAGTCGGTGACAACCAGGCCACTGCCAACTGACAACCGGCCGCCGGCAAGTGACCACTTCATTCGTCCTTCGGATGCTCGTCACGCTCGCGGTCCATCTTCCGGCTCCACGTCAGAGTGCGAATCGCGAACATCGCCAAGATTGCCAGCGTTGCCAGCTTGAACTTCTGATCGGCAATCGTCAGCACCGTCAGGATGGCCAACAGCGCATATGCGCTCAACGCTATCCACAGCTTCATCGACAAGAAACCTGGTGCACAGGGGAGGATTCGAACCTCCGTAGCTCGCAAGGAGCGGCAGATTTACAGTCTGCTGCCATTAACCACTCGGCCACCTGTGCACAATCGACCGAGCAAACCGCCTGACGCATGGAAGAGCATCGAACGCGCTATCCGCAGACGCACGGGCCCGGAACCGCCAATCACTGCTGTCAAAGAACCGTAAACATCCGCCGCTTAGCGGTCTCACCCATCCGGCGCAACTCCGCAACGGCTCCGCTTTCGCACTTCAGCGCGAATTCAAAAACCTCGGCAACCTGCTGCTGGATTCAGTTCTCTAGGAAAGCTGCGCGTCTTGCTTGGCTTTGCTCCTGCTACGCCTCGCGGCGCGCCTCAAGGGTTACAACCTGGAGCTGGCGAAGGGATTTGAACCCCCGACCCTCTGATTACAAATCAGATGCTCTACCAGCTGAGCTACGCCAGCATGGGTCCGTCATGGCGCTCCAAAGAGCCTGGACAGACCGGGAACTTTCCCGCCAACCGGGCACAAATACAAAAAATAACACAACGGCAAGCGACGTGCAAATAAATGCCTACAACGAACTTATTTGCCGCTTAAGCAAAGGAGAAAATAAGGCTTGCAACTCGCCACTCCCGTGGGCCTTTAGGCTGGGATTCTGCGGAGCGTGCCTAACCATAGGCACATAAAGCGGACATCGCCAGTTTACCTGAACTCCCACTCCCTTCGCTAGCGAGAGCTTTTCCCGTATGATTCTGCGTAATCAATGCGCAGACGAAGGCGTCAACTCTGGATTGCACTCGCGGTGGTTCTTATTCTCGCCGGCGCGATTATCGCTGCGATCTTCCTGCGAAAAGCTGCCCCTCCCGATGCTGTCCGGCTTCTTCCCGATTCCGATGCCGTCCTATACATAAACCTCGAGCCCATCCGGTTGCTGACCGGGCTGGGCAAGAAGCTGTCCTCCGATCGCGATCCCGAATACGACGAGTTCGTCAAAGAAACCGGCTTCGACTTTGAGCGCGACCTGGACCATGCTGCGTTTGCCATTCACTACGGCAATGGCGCGGATCAGGAGACGCGCTACACCGAAATCCTGCAGGGCCATTTCGACCACAGTCGGGTCAGCCAATATCTGGCGAAACGGTCCAATAACAACGTCGAGGACTACGACGGATTCCAGGTGTATGTAATTCCGCTGGAGGGCCGCACGCTGCGCGTCGCGCTGCTTGGGCTGGATACGGCCGCCGCGTCCAACAACGCAGATCCGCGCTTCATCCATTACATCATCGATCACTATAAGCAAGCCGCGCTGCCATTTGCCGGTCCCGAACTTGTACGCGACTATTACCGCCGGGTGCCGCTGGGAAGCGTAGTCTGGACCATCGCGCAAACACCGGCAGAAGCTTCCATGCAGGACCGCGGCGAGCTGCTGCTCCCTGGCGGGTGGAGCAGCCTGCTGCCGAAAGGAAGTATCGTGATCGCGTCGGCGCGTCCTCTCACGGATGTACGGCTTCGCGCCCAGGTGATCACACAAAGTGAAGCGCAGGCAGGCAGCTTTGTAGGCAAAATGAGCGCCTTTCTCGCGCTCTTCAAGTCGATCGACATATCGATGGATGGAGGCGGACCCGATCCCGACGTCAAGAAGGCGTTTGACAGCTTCGAGGTGAAGCAGGACAAGAACGAGGCAGTTGTAACGGCAAACGTGCCGTTCGCCTTCTTCCGTAAGATCTTGAGCGAGTCGCCGGTGGAGATTGCTCCGCAAACACAAAAGCCGCCGGAGCCCTCTGTTCCGGCGGCCAAGTCCAAACCAAGAAAGAGGTGAGTGAAGCTACATCGAGCCCGGCCTTCCCGTCATGGTATCGAGGGTGGCCCGCAGGTACTTGTGCGGATTTACCGGCGTGTCGTTGATGCGCACCTCATAATGCAGATGCGGTCCGGTGCTACGCCCGCTCAATCCCACATAGCCGATAACCTGCCCGCGCCGAACCGATTGCCCCTCCGCCACGGTGAATCC
Source organism: uncultured Acidobacteriaceae bacterium (assembly GCA_963782505.1). GTDB lineage: Bacteria > Acidobacteriota > Terriglobia > Terriglobales > Acidobacteriaceae > CAVVDY01. Next base: position 159,509 of record CAWAKG010000018.1, read on the forward strand.
CGACAAGTGGCCATAACGCGTGATGATGCCATTGCCATGATCAATTTCGATCATGCGCCCGTAACCGGTGTACATGTCGGCGTACGTTACAACGCCATCGGCCGGCGCCACTACTGACTGCCCGTAGGAACAGGAGATATCGACACCGGAATGGAAAGCGCCTTCACCGTTGAAGGGATCGATACGCTCTCCAAAAGAACTGGTGATGCGCCCGATCACCGGCCAAAGAGTTGGAGCCGAAGCGGCGTGCGCCCAGTCGGTGAGTGTCGCCTGGTGAGTCAAGCCCATTCCCAGCGCTGCCGTTGCTACCCCGGAAAGAGCCGAGCTGCGCAAGGCATAAAGCTGGTCGATGGTGTACTTCACCTGCTCCGGTTCTACCGGCTTGTCGGCTTCATTCAGCAGCTTGGGGTTCGGCTTAAGGCCATAGATGACGGAAACTTCGTTGGCCAGCGATCCCAGCGAAGCGACCTGAATGTCTTTTTCGTGATTTACCGTTTCCAGCTGCTTGTATTGCGTTTGCAGCGCCTTCTTCTCCAAACGCAATTCATTAAAACGCGCTACCTTCCAAAGCATGCGCGTGTAGGAACCGGCCATGCCGGTGATGGTGAACATACCCAGCAGGGCTCCGGCCATGAAGACGTACAAGTAATGAATAGGAATGGGAATCTTACGGAGCTGCCCTTCTGCATCGCGGGCTACAAAAAGAATATAAAAGCGCTTGCGCAAAAGCATTTACCTCGTTGTTAGGAAAGTCGTTCCCGCGACCAAAAGCAGTTCTTTAGGGAGTTTCGGGAACGTTCGGAATCGGCAAGGCCCTGATGCACGCTTGAGCCGAGGTCGAGGTTATCCAGAAAAATGGACCCTGACGATCCCCACGAACGCCAAATCCAGCATCAAAAGTCAAAACCCTAACAGCCCGCATGAAGACGTGTCAATGACACGTGAACAATCGGCTGTGATTTAGCTCACTTTTTGGGCGAAGGCGTTGCGCAACCCTAGTCGAATGCGGCTGTTGCGACCTCGTGGCAGCGCGGTTGTCAAAAGCGGCCGGGAAGTTACCACGTAGGACTGGATGGGCTATAGTGGCCGATAGCATTTACATCCTTGAAATCTCGTGCCGCTTCGCGAAGCTCAACTGATTGCCACGATACGACGCATGGCTGGATACCCGGCGACAGGCGTCGGCATCGGCGACGATTGCGCCGTCGTCACTATTACCAAGGGCCGTGAAGCTCTTATCACCACCGACTTCAGCCTCGAAGGCGTTCACTTTCGCCGGGAATGGCACCCGCCCGATATTGTGGGGCATCGTTGCCTGGCGCGCGGGTTGAGCGATATCGCTGCCATGGGCGGAGAGCCGCACTCGGCATTCTCTGTCGTTGGCGTTGCCGCGAGAGCTGCCGCAGCGCTGGGTAGATCAGTTCTTCGCGGGATTCCTGAAGCTGGCGAAACGGTATCACGTGCAACTCGCGGGAGGCGATGTGGCCGAGTCCCACGCGGGGGTGCTCGCTGACATCGTGGTGCTTGGCTCGGTCCCTAGGGGAAAAGCCGTTCTCCGCTCCGGTGCCCGCGTTGGTGATTTCGTTTACGTCACAGGAACACTCGGCGCTTCGGTGGCGACCTTGGAGTTGCTGCGGGAAGGGAAGAAGCCGCGTGGTGCCACGCATCGGCGGCATTTTTATCCCGAGCCGCGCATCGAAGTTGGCCGCTACCTGCGCGAGAAGAAGCTGGCCACGGCTATGATCGACACCAGTGACGGCTTGTCGGTCGACCTCAAGCACATCTGCGACGAAAGCGGCGTCGGCGCGGTAATTTATTCCGAGTCGCTGCCTCACGTCGGAGGGCCGAGGGGTCTGGAACTCGCCCTGCACGGTGGCGAGGACTATGAGCTGCTCTTTACCGCTGCGCCCACAGCTACAGTGCCCAAGCTAATCGCCGGCGTTGCCGTGACCCGCATTGGCGAGATTGTGCGCGGGAATTCGATTCGGAGTGCTGATTCGCGAGGTAGAACGAAGCCGCTGCGGCCCAGGGGATGGGAGCACTTCGCGAACTAAGCGGCCAATTCACCACTGAGGACACGGAGAGCACGGAGAAGACAATAAGAAAACGAGCAAGAGTCGGGCCCGCTGGGGATAGAAAACCTGCCCTGGCCTCTTCTCGACCGTTCCTACTCCGTGTCCTCTGTGCCCTCGGTGGTGAATTGAACGGCCCAGGAGTGTCACAAGCCCCTGTGACGTTCACCTCACGGCCACTTCTGCGCTCCCCGATATAATTCCCGCCATGAACCTTGCAGAGAAATTGGCCGAACTGAAGCGCCGCGACACGCTTGCAGAGGCGGGTGGCGGCGAAGAACGCCGCGCCCGCGAACACAAACAGGGCAAGATGTCGGCCCGCGAACGCATCGAGTTCCTGCTCGACGAAGGCACCTTCGAAGAGACCGACAAGCTGGTCACCCATCGCTGCACCGATTTCGGCATGGAAGAGCAGATCGTCTACGGCGACGGCTTTCATTACCGGCTATGGCCGCATCGAAGGCCGGCTGGTCTTCGTCTTCGCCCAGGACTTCACCGTCTTCGGCGGTTCTCTCTCGGAAACCAATGCCGCCAAGATCGTCAAGATCATGGACACCGCAATGCGCGTCGGAGCGCCCGTGATCGGGCTCAACGACTCCGGGGGCGCGCGCATTCAGGAGGGAGTGAAGTCGCTGGCCGGCTATGCCGACATCTTCCTGCGCAACGTGTTGTCGTCAGGAGTCGTCCCGCAGATATCGGCCATCATGGGCCCGTGCGCCGGCGGGGCGGTCTATTCGCCGGCCATGACAGACTTCATCCTCATGGTCGACAAGACCTCGTACATGTTCATTACCGGCCCTGACGTCATCAAGGCCGTGACCCACGAAGAGGTCACAAAGGATGAACTGGGCGGCGCGATGACGCACAATGCCAAATCTGGCGTCGCGCACTTCCTGGCGCAGGACGACGCCGAGTGCCTCAGCATGATTCGCGAGCTGTTCAGCTTCCTCCCGTCCAATAACTGGACGATCCGCCGCGCCGCGCTTGCACCGATCCTATCGACCGCGCCGACCAAGAGCTCGACACGCTGGTTCCCGCCGAGTCGAACCTGCCCTACGACATCAAGGACGTAATTCACCGCGTCATCGACGACGGCTACTTCTTCGAGGTGCAGGAGCATTACGCCAAGAACATCGTCATCGGCTTCGCCCGGCTGAATGGCCGCTCGGTGGGCATCGTCGCCAACCAGCCGGCATTTCTTGCCGGCGTGCTCGACATCAGCGCCAGCATCAAGGGCGCACGCTTCGTGCGCTTCTGCGACTGCTTCAACATTCCGCTGATCACGTTTGAGGACGTGCCCGGCTTCCTGCCCGGCATCCAGCAGGAATACGGCGGAATCATCGTGCACGGCGCCAAGCTGCTGTATGCATTCTCCGAGGCGACAGTGCCGAAGATCACCGTCATTACACGCAAAGCCTACGGCGGAGCGTATTGCGTCATGGCGTCCAAGCACATTCGCACCGACGTGAACTATGCCTGGCCGACCGCCGAGATTGCCGTCATGGGGCCGGAAGGCGCAGTGAACATCGTCTACAAACGCGAGTTGGAGAAGTCAGAGAATCCCGATGTCGCGCGTGCCGAGAAGATCGAAGAGTTTCGCGACCGCTTTGCCAATCCCTACGTCGCCGCCGAGCGCGGATACCTCGACGCCGTCATTCGTCCGCGCGACACGCGTCGGAAACTGATTCAGGCGCTGGATATGCTAGGGAACAAGCGCGACGAAAACCCGCCCAAGAAGCACGGGAACATACCGTTGTAGAGTCTAAGGCGCTAGACAAATGATACGCTATTAGCGTATAGTTAGACCGTTATCATTCTGCTGTGCCCTTGCAAGGAAATCGATGGAGTTTATTGAAGCTCCAGCATTCACGCGGCAAGTCGCAGAGTATTTGGACGATGACGCGTACCTCGTTCTGCAGAATGCGCTCGCCGAGAATCCGGCTGCCGGGGACTTGATGCCAGGCACGGGCGGCTTTCGAAAGATACGCTGGGGGGATCCGAGGCGGGGCAAGGGACGCAGGGGCGGCTTGCGTGTCATTTATTACTACTTCTTATCCGATCAGCAGATTTGGCTGATCACGATCTACGGCAAGGATGAAGCCGCGGATCTGACGCAATCGGAGAAGCGGGCACTCAAGAACGCCATCGCAGCAGAGCTCGATTCGCGCGCATCTCGGCGTCCTGTGCAAAGAGAGTACAGCAGGAGGAAGCGCTAATGGGAAAGCGAAAGATTTTCGACGAAATGATGGAAGGTATTGCTGCGATGAAAAGTCATCGCGAAGGCAAGCTCACCCTGCGTTCGTACAAGCTTGAACCCAAAGCTGTGCCAATCGTCGATTCGAACTTCATCAGAGAAACTCGAGAGCAGCTCAACTGCTCGCGCGCCGTATTCGCCAGGAAGTTGCGTACAAATGAAAGAACCTTGGAAAAGTGGGAGCAGGGAAGGGCTAAGCCTAATCCGCAGGCGGCCGCTCTTCTATTGCTGGTGCGTCGCTACCCTGACACGCTCAGGCGGCTCGAAAGGCTCGCCGGCTGAGGTCCCGCACAGCAACTCATTGCAGGCCTTGGAGATGCTGGAAAACAAGCGCGACAAAAACCCACCCAAGAAGCACGGGAACATACCGCTGTGAAGCAATTGGGGAAGCGAAAGAGATTTCCGAGGCGATCAGGAACAGGCGTGAGCATCTGGGCCGACCGTCGGGGCTTACAAGGACACCATTTCAACCTTCAGGTGCGGAAAAGCGGCTCGGTACAGGCGTTCGTCACAAGTGAGAAATCTGAAGCCACGAACTTGTGCGTGAGCGCCGATTATGAAATCAGCTAATATGCGACGCGTGCCCGAATCGCGCTGTTTACGCCGTCGCTCGGCATACGACTGAAACGCCTTAGCTGCAGTGCGCCAAACGTCCTCTCCCAGGTCCCAATCGACCATGATGGCTGTCTCCCGCAGGAACTTGGCGAGAAAAGTCTCAGCGCGGCCAGGCGCCGCTAATAACTCTGCGAAAACTGGTGCTGCGATGACCAGCCCTCCGCGTAGAAATGCGATCTCTAGAGCGCGCCGCGATGGTGAGCTGACAAGAGGATCCTTGTCCCATAGGGCAACGATGATGTTGGTATCGATCGCGGTTGTCATTCGCCACGCAGGTCACGCAGCCAGCGATTGATGTTTTTCATCCCAGAGCCTATGCCAGGATTGCCGATGCCCTGATACTTTTCGAACGCGCTTTTCTTGTGCAGCGGGCGCACCCGCACAGCTTCGCCATCACTCTCGAACACCAGAGAGTCACCGGTGTCGACCCCGAGCAGCCGGCGGACCTTTTGCGGAATGGTGATCTGCCCCTTACTAGTGATTTTCGCCTGTTCCTGCATTTGCTGCTCCAATCCTTACTCTAGCACAATTTCCTTACTCTTCTTGAATCAACGCGTCTCGGGAATCAGCAAGAAAACGCGTCCCCCTTACTCGCTCCGCAGCGCCACCACCGGATCGACCTTCGTCGCTCTGCGCGCGGGAATGTAGCACGCCAGCAGCGCAACCGCGATTAGAAGCAGGACTACCGCCGCGAAGGTCAGCGGATCGGTAGAGGTCACGCCGAACAGCAGCGACTGCAGTGAGCGTGTCAGCGCCAGCGAGCCAATCAAGCCGGCCACGATGCCAATCGCGATGGTGCGAAAGCCTTGGCTCAGAATCATTGTCACAACATCGCGATAAGTAGCGCCCAAGGCCACGCGCACTCCAATCTCGCGCGTGCGCCGGCTGACCGAGTACGCCATAACGCCGAACACTCCAGCAACCGCCAGCAGCAGGGCGACGATTCCGAAGAACGCAATCAGTATGAGGTTGAACCGGCGTGATCCGAGCGAAGCCGAATAGACCTGCGCGAATGTCCGGAATTTCGGCGGAATCTCCGGGTTGAGGTCGTGCAAGATTCCGCGCGCCGCGGCTGTCACCATCTGCGTATCGGCATCGGTCAGCATGGTGATGGTCATCGCCGGATGCGGGCGCTGAAACAGACTCACATAGACCGTTGGGCGCGGCGGTGCATCCAGCCCGTATTCGTGAACGTCGCCGACGATGCCGACGATGGTCAGCAGGCGCGGATCACCGTCCATGTTTCCGAACTCAATGGTGTGGCCGATGGGATCCTCGCCAGGCCAGCTCTCGCGCGCGAGCGACTCGCTGATGAGCGCGACGTGCGGAGCGTCCGCAGTGTCGTTGTCGCTGAACATCCGCCCGCGAAGCAGCGGAATTCCCAGAGCCTGAAAATACCCGTCGGTGACGACGCCGAAGTCCGCATTGCCCTTTTCTTTCTGGCGGAACAGGGCCTCGAACTGGCGAACCAGGTCGTCTTCGTTCCCGGTGTCTTTCGGGACATCACTCTGCGTCATGAGGAGAAACGTGCCATCGTCCAGACCACCATCCAGGGGAAGGCCGCTGGTTGCGCCGACTTTCCGCACGCCGGGAATCTGTTTCAGGCGGTCGATCAGGTTCGAATAAAAGGCCGCCTCGCCTGTTCTCGCCTTCGGGCCCCAACCCACCCAGGGAAGGGAAACGTCCATGGTCACGATCTTCTCGATGCGGAAGCCGGGGTTCACTTCCAGCACGTTCATCAAACTTCGGCCGAGCAGGCCCGCGCCCACCACGAGTACCAGCGTGATCGCGATCTGCGCCGCCACGATGACCCGGCCCGCCCGTTGCGCGCTGTGTGAGCCTGCCTGTTCGCGGCTGCCTTCGCCAAGACCCTGGCGCACGCTGCCCGAGGTCGCGCGAACGGCGGTGAACGCACCCAACCCCACGGCGACTGCCGTCGAGAGCAGCAGCGCGAACAGCAAGACAGGAAGATCAACGGAGACGCTCTCCAGCCGCGGCAGGTTCTGCGGAGCGAGCGCCAGCAATGCGGCGACGCCTGAATAGGCTCCCAGCACGCCGAACCCGCCGCCGGCCAGCGAAAGCAGAAGCGCTTCGGTGAGGTATTGGCGAATCAATCGCCGTCGTGATGCGCCCAACGCGCTGCGAATTGCCAACTCACGTCCTCGTACCGAAGCCTGCGCCAGCAACAAATTGGCGACATTCGCGCACGCCACCAGCAGAAGAAATCCCACCGCTCCGAAAAGCACCAGCAGTGCCGGACGGGCCTCGCCGGTGAGCGAGTCTCGCAACGGAAGAACGACCGCGTCCTTCAGCACGCCCTGCTCGGTAGCAGTATCGTGAATGCGGCGTGCGATGGCGCTGATGTCCGCGTTCGCCTGCGCGACGGTTACACCATCCCGCAGCCGGGCCACTGCGTTGTAGTTATGAGAGGTCCGGCTGGTATTTTCGCCATCCGGGTCGGCCGGTATCCACAGCGCAGCGTCTGTCGGAAACTCGAAACTTCCGGGAAGTACGCCGATGACGGAGTAGACCGCATTGTCGATCTTCAGGTGCAGCTGCGAAAGGTCGGTCGACGATCCGAGATAGCGCTTCCAATATCCCTGGCTCGACCAGAACGACCGGTGCCGCGCCTTTCTTACCGTCCTCGCTTCTGAGGTCGCGCCCGATGATCGGCTGAAGGCCGAAGACCCTCAGAAACTGGGGCGTGACATTGGCTAACGTCGAGCGTGTCGGCTGGGAACCACCCGAGACGGATGCCGGGCCGGCATTGTACTTCGCGATCGCCTCAAAGCTGCGGTTCTGATCGCGAAAATCGTCGAAGTTGAGATCGGCCAGACGTGACCACCCGCCCTGGGTGTTGACCTCATGGATAGCCATGATCCGGCTCGGATTGGCGTACGGCAGCGGCCGAAGCAACACGCCATACACCACGCTGAACATGGCCGTAGCGGCGCCGATGGCCAGCGCCAGTGTGAGTACCGCGAGGATCGTGAATCCCGCGCTCTTCCGCAATACTCGCACGGCATAACGCAAGTCTTGAAGGATCGATTCCATAGGTTGAGCGTCCCCGGGCGCGAGACTTCGTCTACCACATGCCTACGCGTGAAATGCAAATCTGGTTCCACTCCACACCGGGTGTAAGGCCTTCTGTCTCAATGACAGTACAGGGAAGGGCAGGGCGCGGGGAGGATGAGTTGAGGCCGGCCATCGATGCAGCCGTCCGGAACCGGACAACTTCCGCGGGAGGTGAGGCGCTATTTCTTCGGTCTGGGATACTTCGCGATGACCACCGTTCCGATCCCGCCGCGTGGACGGAACTCGCCTTTCACCTCTGCCCACTTGGGCTTGGTCGCACGCACCACGTCTTCGAGCACGCGATTGACGATGTTCTCCTGAAAGATGCCCAGGTTGCGATAGCAGGTGAGGTACTCCTTCAGCGACTTCAGCTCCAGACAGTCTTTATTGGGCATGTAGCGGATCCAGAGCGTGCCGAAGTCGGGTAAGCCGGTCTTGGGACAGACCGAGGTGAATTCGGGGACGTCGATTGCGATTTCGTAATTCGGAAACTGATTGGGCCAGGTTTCGATCTCGGGAAACCGGGTTTCAAGGCCGGATTCGGCGTGCGCCGTGGTGTAGCGCTGACTCTTTGTCATGTACACATTCTAGCTTCCAGCCTCCAGCCGTCAGCTCTCGGCCCTCAGCTCCCTCCTTTCGTCGTCGTGAGGTCCTCTCGGCCGCCGCGGAAGGAGCCTCTGGGTTCCAGGTCGAGGTATCAGGTTTCAGAGGGCAGGTCTCGCCAACATCCAGTTTGTCATCACCAGCGCAGCGAGGGATCCGTTCTTTGCTTCGACAGCAACGGTGCTGGCCACATCCCATGTGCTTCATGTTGCAGAAAACTCTTAGCGCGCGCGGATGCGGCGGAATGCAGGAACCTGCAGTCCCGTCGGTGCCGACGAGAGCAGATTCGTCGCTTCGCCCGTGATGACAATCCGTGGATATGCGAAGGGCGCTGCCAGCTCGCGGCTGGGAGCTGGTGGCTCTCCCTCTTGCGAATAAGACCGGTACTCTACGGCGGCAAGACCCGCGACGACATGTTCAATATGGTGTTGATAAAATTTAGAGTTAGATGCTGACAGGTGCAGTTTCCAGGTGAGCCACGTTACGTCTGAGTCGCATCCTTCGCGAGCACATCAAAAAGTGGAAAGCTGGTGCTTCTCTTCGAAGCCTGCGATCGGGGAGCTGTTCTCCTGGGAACCGCAGAAATTCCGCCTCCGAGTAGCGACACAGATAACCTGAGGAAGCGATACCTAGGCTATACTCATAGCTTTGAACTTCAATGGTGGCAGCAACTGAGAGAAGCCGTCGCGGACTCAACGGCCGTCTGACCTGGGCCATTCTCATCGGCCTGATTCTGGCGGTGATTCTGCTGGCCGCTTTCATTTCGCTGCGGCGGGCGCGGGTGGCGGTTCGCGTAGGAACGGCGGAGATTGGGACCGTTACCGCCAGCATTTCAACCAACGGCAAGATTGAGCCGATCACTAATTTTGAGGCCCATGCGCCGGTGGCCACAACGGTCACCAGGCTGGACGTGCAGCAGGGAGACTGGGTCAAGGCCGGCCAGCTTCTGATGCAGCTTCAGGACGTTGATGCCCGGGCGCAGGCGGCGCGTGCCGAGGCCCAGTTGCGCGGCGCGCAGGCGGACTTGAGCGCTGTTTCTCACGGCGGAACTCAGGAAGAAGTGTTGACGACCAGGAACGCACTGACGAAGGCACAAGCGGACCGCGCCGCCGCTGAGCTAAACCTCCAGGCGATGCAGCGGCTGCTGCAGACCGGCGCCGCTTCCCAAGCCGAGGTCGAGGCTGCGCGCAGCCAGCTCAAGGTCGCCGACGCCAACGTCCAGCTTCTGCAGCAGAAGCTGAAGGACCGGTACTCGCCCTCGGAGATCAGCCATGTCGAAGCGCAGCAGGCAGAGGCGAAAGCGTCTCTGGCCGCGGCCGACACGCTCTTGAAAAATTCCAACGTCACGGCGCCGTTTGAGGGGATGGTCTACTCGCTTCCGGTCAAGCTTGGCAGCTTTGTCAATGCCGGAGACCCCTTGCTTCAGCTTGCCGACCTGCATAAGGTCCGGGTCCGGGCATTTGTCGATGAGCCTGAAATTGGACGCTTGCGTAAGGGCCAGACCGTGGAAGTCACTTGGGACGCGCTTCCGGGCCGCGTGTGGAAGGGCGAAGTGGAGACGCTGCCCACGGTCATCGTGCAGCGCAACACGCGCAACGTGGGCGAGGTCACCTGTCTCGTCGACAACTCCGATCTACGGTTGCTGCCCAACACCAACGTCACGGTAGCTGTGATTGTCGAGCGACAGCAGAACGTGCTCACGGTCCCGCGAGAGGCGATTCACCAAGACTCTGCCGGACGTTACGTGTTTCAAGTCGTTGATGGAGAGCTGAAGCGCCGCGATGTGCAGACTGCCGTTTCGGATCTCACCCGCGTGCAGGTGACGAGTGGATTGTCAGACCACGCGGTTCTGGCGCTGGGCGCGATCAACTCCCAGTCGCTGGCGGCCGGAATGCCAGTAAAAATTGTGAATCAATGAGACATCTCTTGACCAAACTCATGGCCACGGGCATCGTCGCGCTGCTTGCCGCGACCCTCCTTGCGGCTGGTCCGGCGACCATGGATTCTGTGCAGTTGTTGTCCGCCGGGCGTATGAACGACCTGATCGGCTCACTGACAAACCGCGACGACGCCGAGTCGTACAACATGTTGTCACGGGCGTATTACGCGATCGAGCAGTGGGACGCGGCCATCAAGAATGGCGAGCGCGCCGTGGGTCTGCAAGCCGGCGACTCCCAATATCATCTTTGGCTGGGACGCGCCTACGGACAGAAAGCGGCGGAAATAGGGAATCCTCTGTCGGCGGCGGGTCTGGCGCGCAAGGCCAAGAACGAGTTCGAGCGTGCGGTAGCGCTCAATCCGCGAAATGTCTCAGCGCGTGCCGATTTGTCCGAATACTACGTCGAGGCGCCGGTTTTCATGGGCGGCGGCCTAGCCAAGGCACGCAGCCAGGCGTCTGAAGTTCAAAGCCTCGATCCCGCCGCCGCAGACTGGATCCGGGCCATCGCTGCTGAGAAAGAGAAGAAATACAGTGACGCCGAGAGCAGCTTGCGGGCAGCCATCGCCAGTGCTGAGAATCCGGCGCAGTATTGGATGAGCCTGGCTTCGTTTTACCGGCAGCGGGGGCGGCTGGATGACATGGAGGGCGCGATCAGGTTAGCGGTCGCACAACCGAATCGGCCCTTCGTCACGTACTACGATGCGGCCAGTGAGCTGTTGCTGGCCGGTCGCGATTTTCCGGCGGCCATGCAATATGTGAAAACCTATTTGTCGTCGGGCGCGCTGGTGGAAGAGGCCCCGGCGTTTCGCGCTCACTATTTGCTCGGCCAGATCTACGAGAAGAGTGGCGACAAGGCAAAGGCCTCGGCAGAATACGAGGCATCGCTTTCTCTTGCTTCAGGCTTCGGTCGCGCCAGGAAGGCCCTCGATCAACTGCACTAGCAGCGGCCGTTGCGCAACTCCTGGCGGGACTCAATACGTGATGTCCTGTAAACCAGTCCATCGTAAGTTGAGATCGGTCTTTGTTGGCGCTCGCCTGTTGGCGCTCGGCGCCTGCCTGCTCGCGGGCTCGCTGGTCCTTGCCCAGACATCCGATGCTTCGGCCCAGTCGGCTGCCGTTTCCGGGCCCGTAACCTTTCAACAGGCCATTGAACTCGCTCTGCAACACAGCGGTGTGATGGGAATCGCCGCCCTCAATCAGTGGCGGTCGTATAAGGCCTACATCGAGCTGCGAAATCATTATTTGCCGCAACTCACCGTCGGCTCAGGGATTGGTTACTCTTACGGATTTCCGCTGACTCTGGAGGGCTCTGCTCCTTCGGTGGTGAATTTCACTTCCACCCAATCGCTGTTCAATCTGTCGCTGAAGCAATTCATCAAGGCGGCGAAAATCGATTGGAAAGCGCAAGCGTTCGATGTAGAGGACAAGAAGAACGGAGTCATCCTCGACGCGGCGCTGAGCTATGAGGAGCTGAATAACGTCACCGAGAAGATTGCCACGCTGAAGAAAGCGCAGGAGGCGGCCGATAAGGCGGAATACATTTCCGAGCAGCGCCTGAAGGAAGGTGTGGATAGTCAACTGGATGTCACCAAAAGCCGGCTGGTGGCGGCGCGCATCCGTTTGCGGATCGCCGAAGCCGAGGGGCAACACGATGTGCTACGCGAGCATCTTGCAAAGCTTGTCGGCCTGACGACTGCCAATATCTCTGTCGATGGCAGCAGCATTCCGGAACTGCCCCTGATCTCACAGGAGGACGATTACTCAGTGCGCGCCATAGCCAACAGTCCCACCGTCCACTTGGCGGAGCAGAAGGCGCTGGCTGCCGATGCCAATGCAAAAGGAGAGCATCGTGCCAGTCTCCCATTTGCCGACCTGGCCAGCCAGTACGCCTACCTGGCGCGGTTCAACAACTACGACTTTTATTTCAAGAACTACTCGGCGAATAACCTCGCCGCCGGGTTGAACGTCAAGTTCCCGTTCTTTAACCCCGTGCAGAAGGCGCACGCACAGCAGGCCGATGCGGAAGCGATGATCGCGCATAAGCAGGTCGAACTGACGAAAGACCAGGTCGCCGAACACGCGCTGAAGCTGCAGCGCTCCATTCGCCAATTGCAAGCTGCTCGCGACGTGGCCAAGCTCGATTGGCAGGTTTCTCAGGGCGAACTTGAGGCGATGGGTACCAGGGTGCAAAGTGGGACCGCGACTCCGCGCGATCTGCAGAACGCGCAACTGGAAGCGAACGACAAACACGCCGCTTATCTCGATGCCGAATTCGAGCTCGCCAAAGCCGAACTCCAGCTTTTGCGGATTACCGGTGAGCTGGAGAATTGGGCCATTCCCACCCCCTAAACTGCATTTCGCTGACTGTAGGGTAACTGAGTGATTCACAAGGTAGTTGGCCTGCATCCAACAGGGTGCGCAATAAAGTACAATGCTAACGATGCCTTTGAAGACGCTGTTCCTGAACCCTCCTTCGTTTGAAAACTACGACGGTGGCGCCAGCTCACGCTGGCCGGCCACGCGCGAAATTGAGTCCTACTGGTATCCGGTATGGCTTGCCTATCCTGCCGGAATGCTGGAAGGCTCACGGCTGCTCGACGCTCCTCCGCACCACGTTAGCGGAGAAGAGACCGTGCGTATCGGCAAGGACTACGAGTTCCTGGTGCTGTTCACCAGCACGCCGGGGTGGCAGGGCGACATTCGTCTGGCGGCGGCGATGAAAGAGGCAAATCCAAAACTCAAAATCGCTTTTGTCGGCCCGCCGGTAACGACCGCGCCTGAGCAATCACTGCGCGAGGGACAGGCCATCGACTTCATCGTCCGGCGCGAGTTCGATTTTGCAGCCGTCGAGTTCGCCAACGGCAAGCCACTGAACGAAATTCTGGGCGTCTCCCACCGCGGGCCCAGCGGGCAGATCGTTCACAATCCCGATCGTCCGGCAGTCGCCGATCTCGACGTCTTGCCGGATGTAGTCGATGTCTACAAGCGCGACCTGGATGTCACGCGCTACAACGTTCCGTTCCTGCTTTATCCCTATGTCGCGCTCTACACGACGCGGGGTTGTCCGGCCCAGTGTACGTTTTGCCTGTGGCCGCAGACCCTAAGCGGTCATCCCTGGCGCAAGCGCTCCAGCGACGCCGTCGCTCGCGAGATGGCGAAAGCGAAGGAGTATTGGCCGAACGTAAGAGAGTTCTTCTTCGACGACGACACCTTCAACATTCAAAAGGCGCGCACCATCGAGCTGTGCTCCAAGTTGAAGCCGGTGGGAATTACCTGGTCGTGCACATCGCGCGTCACCACCGATTACGAAACTCTGAAAGCGATGAAGGATGCTGGCTGCCGCCTGCTCATCGTGGGTTACGAGTCAGGCGATCAGCAGATCCTGAAGAACATCAAGAAGGGCGCCACGGTTGAACGTGCGCGCCAGTTCACCAAAGACTGCCGAAAGCTCGGGCTGAAGGTGCATGGCGATTTCATCCTCGGCTTGCCGGGCGAGACCAGAGAGACCATTCGCACGACCATTGACTTCGCCAAGGAACTCGACGTGGACACGATCCAGGTCTCCGTGGCGCACGCCTATCCCGGAACCGAGTTCTACGATTACGCAAAGTCTAACGGCTTCATCGTCAATGAAGGCTCGCAGATGGTCGATGAAGGCGGGCATCAGTTGGCGATGATCGAATATCCCGGCCTGCCGCGCGACTACGTGATGGAGATGGTGCACCGCTTTTACGACGAGTACTACTTCCGTCCCAAGGCGGTCTTCCGCATCGTACGCAAAGCGGCCTTCAATTCGACCGATCGCAAGCGCTTGTACAACGAAGCGCGGTCGTTCATGAAGCTGCGCGCGGCCCGTAATCGTGCGGTGAAAGAGTCGCGGCTGAAGCAGCAGACTCCTCCGGCTCCTGCGGCGCCATCACAGTCCAGCGCCACCAAGCCGGAAGGCGAACCGGTCAGCGTCTGAGGCGGAAGTGAGTTTCCGCAAACTCCCCGCTCTCGGCTGCGGCTATTCCTTTTTCCAGGGCCGCAAGGAAGCGGGCTTCTTCGTCGAGATAACGGGTAACAACGGTCGCTACCAACCGCTCGGGGGTGGTCCCAGCTTTATTAGCAATCTGTGCAAGCCGTGCTCGCTGCTCAGGTGTGACGTGTACTTCCACAGGCTTGTGAGTACGAAAAAACCGCCGTATGGAACGGCGCTCGACGGATAGGGATTTGAAACTGAACTGTGAAACGTTCAAGCGCCCTGTTTACGGGCCTTACCGCCGGTTTCAGGGTTTTACCTTTCAGGTCACCGCTGGTGAGTGCCGAACCGTTTTCTATCCTCCGGACTTCGGCGGCTTCCACAAGTCCCAGATGGGTACGCCCTTATCGTCGCGCAGCACCATTGTGTTGTTGCCGAATACGACTTCACGAGCTATAACCTCGTTCGTCGAACCCGCCACCTTCGCGCCAGTGACTTCCACAGCATCGCCGACTTTGACCCAGCAATCGATTTCCTTTAAGTAGTCGCGCGGCGCCAGTTGAACGAGCGTGCTGCTATTGTCCGCTCCGGTGACGACCAAAACAATCGGACCTGTCGGCGCGGCAGGTTCTTTGACTTCGCTGACCGTTCCCTTGAATTTCACTTCTTTTGTGATGTCGTATTTCGGGCCGAACTTGTCGGCTGCTTGCGCAAGTGCGGTGAGGGATGCTAAGCAGATCATCAGCGAGACTGCCAGAAATTTCGACCACGATCGAAAACTCATAGTCGGTACCTCCTTCCGGCCAGTTAGTGGGCAGTGTCAAAACAAAGTCCGAGACAGCAGGATGCCATCCCTAGCTAGCCACGTAACACACTGCAACAATTTAGCTTAGCGTTTCCATGCAACCCCGGCAGTGAGCCTCATCACCCCCTTGGGTGACGGCGGACATTTTGAAAAGAAATACAATAGTGCTTGCATAACCCACTTTAGTGTGCATAATCGTTGGATGAAAGCCTGAGTTCCTGGGGTCGAAGGAAGCCCGGTTGTTTCCGGATGCTTAAATCCTTCAACGGTGGCGGAAGCCATGCCTTGGGGACAAATTGGTTTGAACTCCTTATTGGAACCAGAGTCACCCTGCAGTTACGGTTTCTTTTCAAAGGCAAAAATATATGGATGACCGACCCTCAGTTCGCATTGTCGTAGCTGACGACCACACCATCTTTCGTGACGGGCTGCGCCGCCTTTTGGAAACGGAGCCCGACCTTGCGGTAGTCGGTGAGGCTTGCGATGGTATCGAAGCGATGACCCGGACGCGTGAATTGCAGCCTGACATTCTGTTGCTCGATCTGGCCATGCCACGCAAACCGGGCATGGACGCAATGCGCGAACTCTCCGCCGACGGCAATGGCTTCCACACCAAGATCATCGTTCTGACTGCGGCCATCGAGCGCATTCAGATTGTTCAGGCACTGCAGTATGGGGCGCGCGGCGTGGTCATGAAAGATTCCGCCACGCAGTTGCTGATGAAGGCCATCCGCGCGGTGATGGCGGGTGAATACTGGGTGGGCCGGGAAGCGGTCGGAGACATCGTCGACTTCATGCGCAACAGCTCATCGGGCGATAAGCCCCAAAAGAACTACGGCCTTACCAAGCGGGAGATGGACATTCTGGTCAGCATTGTCACCGGCCTTAGCAACAAGGAGATTGCGCGCCGCTTCGCACTCAGTGAAGACACGGTCAAGCATCACCTGACCAACATCTTCGACAAAGTCGGAGTCAACAGCCGCCTCGAGCTCGCGCTCTTCGCTATCAATAACCGGCTGACCGAGTCGAACAGTTAGGACGTTCTAGCCCCATTTCCTGGCAGGGGACCATTAGCTTTGGCTGCTGCGCAGAAGTTGGGAGTACGCTAATGTAGCCCAGATCGTCTTCATACCAGGAAAGTTGCCACGAGTTCGATTCCTTTTTGGCCGTTGCTTAATTGACGCACGTTACCATTCTTTACATTCCATCCGGCTCGACATCGCTTGCAATCACGGAACTTAGGTTGACGCGTCAGATACTGGCACAGCGACAATGCAACCGTTTCAGTGTTTGAGCGTCAGTAGAAACAGGAGTTCTAAATGCGATACAGGTTCCTATGGGTCGGTACCCTTGCGCTAGTCATGGCGCTACTCATGTTCGCCGGGTGTAACCAGAAGAGCGCACCCAGCGATGCCCAGTTGGCAAGCGACGTTCAAAGCAAGATCTACGCTGATGCTGCTATTCAGAGCCGCAACATTGCTGTGCAGGCGAACGACGGAATCGTCACACTCAACGGCAATGTCAGCAACGACGCCGAGCGCGGGGCTGTAGCCAACGATGCCGCCACCGTGAGTGGTGTCAAGACGGTTGTTAACAACCTGCAGGTACAGCAGGCACAAGCTACGCCGGCGCCTCAGCCGGTTCAGACGCCCGCGCCGCCGAAGCCTGAGGCAAAACGGATTGACTCTAAGTCTCAGATCACTGCGCACAAGAAGCGGGTAGTTGCGCATGAGAACGAGAATGACGAGCCTGTGCTGGCGCAAAACACCGCACCTACGTCGGCCCCAGTTGTACAGCAGCCTGCGCCGGCTGTCGCACCCGCGCCGCCTCCGCCTCCTCCCAAGCCACAGAAGGTCACCATCCCTCCAGGCACGCAGCTTACAGTTCGCTTGAATGAACCGCTCGACTCGGAGCGCAATCAAGTGGGGGATACCTTCCGCGGAACTCTGGGTGCGCCGATTGTCATCGATGACGAGACCGTCATTCCTGTCGGCGCTGATGTCACCGGGCGTGTCGCGGCCGTGCAGAGTGCCGGTCGCTTCGCCGGCAGTTCGTTGCTGACGCTGGATCTCACCAGTCTATCGGTGAATGGCAAGACCTATAACCTTCAGACCAATCAGTGGTCGCGTCAAGGCAAGGGTGAAGGCACGAACACGGCAGTCAAAGCTGGTGGCGGCGCTGCACTCGGTGCAATCATCGGAGGCTTGGCCAGCGGAGGCCGGGGAGCTGCGATTGGTGCGGTTGCTGGTGGTGCAGCCGGAACCGGTGTCGCCGCCACCCAAAAGGGCCAGCAAATCAAGCTTGGTCCCGAAGCGACTCTGAACTTCCAGTTGACGAGCGCCTTAACGGTCACTCCGCAGAGCACGGACGACCGCAACGCCGGCCGCATTCCGCTCGACCAGTAGCTTCGAAGAATAAGGCGCAGTCACAACCCGGCTGCGCCTTTCCTGCTTCTATTCAATGAGTCCCTGAGATAACTGTTTCTCACCTGTCATGCCTAAAATCACCGCTCTTCTCTACACTCGCAATGACGCCCTGCGTCTCGGACGCGCTTTGGACTCGCTTCGTCCATGCGATGAGGTCCTGATCATCGACGATAACTCCGAGGACGATACGGTTCGCATCGCACGGGAGAACGGTGCTCATATCAGGACCTCCATTCCCGGCGTGACACAAGGCGCCTATGCGATGGACGCCAGCCACGATTGGATCCTCTGCATGCGTCCAACCGAGGCGCTCTCTGAGGAACTCGAAGCCTCCCTGCTGGAGTGGAAGGGACAGGAGCCGCCCCCGACGCTGGTGTGCTGCACCCTCGCGGTGCGGGAGCAAAGCAACGGTGGCTGGCACAAGCTCGCGCCAGAGGCAAGGCTCATCAACCGCAGGCTGTTGAATTGGGTGGGAGAGTTTCCGCTGATAGGGGACTGCGATATAACCTTGAAGGGAGATTTGCTGCGCTTTCAGCATCCCTAGCGCGGCCTCCACAAGGATTCCGTGGACCTTCTTCTGGCATGCATGCTGGCGGTCGCAGGACTGGTCTTCGGCAGCTTCCTGAACGTCTGTATCACGCGCATCCCGCACGATGAGTCCATCATCTCCCCTGGTTCACACTGCCCCCGCTGCGGAAAACCCATCCGCTGGTATCACAACTTTCCTGTCATCAGCTTCCTGTGGTTGAAGGGCCGCTGCGCGGACTGCCGCGAGCCGATTGCCAGGCGATATCTGATAGTCGAGGTGCTGACCGCCGCGCTTTTTGCCGCCTGCCTGGCGAAATTTGGCTTGGGTCTGGCGCTGCTGAAGTTCTGTGTCTTTTCCTTTCTGGTCGTAGGCCTGATTTTCATGGACGCGGAAACCGGCCTGCTGCCCCACGAGTTTACCTATCCCGGAATCACTATGGGATTGCTGTTCGCATTCTTTGTTCCCGGCGACAGCAGCGGAACAAGGTTTCTGCTGCTCATGTTGGGACTCCGTCCGGACCTTGCGCCGCGCCAGATGTCCTTTCTGGACGCACTGCTCGCCATGTTGATTAGCGCCGCATTCTTCTATCTGATATGGGCGATCTACTACATAGTGCGCAAGCGCCACGGTCTTGGGTTTGGCGATATCGCTCTGATCGCAATGTGCGGCTCGTTCCTGGGCCTGAAGCTGACGCTCCTGGTGGTGTTTACCGCGCCAATCCTGGGCGCCGCTTATGCGATGGTGCTGTTGGCGCTAAATGCGATGGGTAAGAGCAGCTCCGAAGAGCCACAGCTCTCGACCGGCGAGATGCTGCGCTCAGGCGAGGTTCCGTTCGGCGTTTTTCTCGGTACCTGTGGGCTGCTGGCGATGTTCTGGGGAGAGGCGGCCTGGAATATCTACCTGACCTGGGCTGGGCTCTAGCGGTACTTCGCCTGGCGCGCCGATCTATACGAGCACTTTGACCCGCTCCCCGTTGCTGCGCAGAGCAGCGATCTGCCGCAAATGATGCTCCGCGTGCACGCGGTGGAAGCGCCGCCATTCTTCCGCGCTTAGCGGACCCAGGATGGGGTGATCAAGGATTCGTGTCTTCTTCCCGAAGCGGCGTTCCGCGTCATTCAAAATCGTATCCATGGCCACCAGGGCGTCATTGAACGCGCAAAGGTTGTTGCTCGGCAATCCTTCCCTGGGGGTGAGGTTCTTTGCCGCTTTGCGGCCGGCTCCCATGCGACCCATCCGCAGGACATAGAACCTGCCCGCACGGTCTTTCCACGTTGCCTCGCGGCAAAACGGTTCGCCCGCCTGCATCGTCTTCAGCATGCCTTTTGTAGTGGCCGTGAAGGTCAGTAGGAGATGTTCCAGGATCAGCGAGGCGGACCACTTCCCGTTACTCGTGTAATACCAATCCTCCAGCGGAAAGTCACGAGTGAGCCGCTCCGCTTCGGCGCGGACCTTTTCCAAATGTGGCGACATTTGCGCCTCCCCAGGGCTTAAGCGCAAGGTGTGGAGCTCGGTGTTTCTCGTATTATTACGCCACCCGCAGGGATTTCATCAACCGGATTCCGGCGGGAAACTGATTTTTGTGACCATCCGCACATCTTCCGACCGCAGCTGCATCTTCCGGTGACATGCAACTCCTCGTCTCGGCCTGCAAGATGAGCAGGAGATGAACAGGAGTACCCGTCGCATCGGGTATCCTTGCAGTTTCCATGCCCGAGTCCACTCTACGAACCACTCCCGCTCTCTCCCGCGACTTGGGTGCAAGTCACGCGATTGCGGTCGTCATCGGCACCATTATCGGTAGCGGCATCTTCCTCGTACCCGCCGAAATGATGCAGGCCGTCGGCTCGGCGCGCCTCGTCTATCTTGTCTGGATCGTCGGTGGACTGTTATCGATGTTCGGCGCCATGACCTACGCCGAGCTTGGCGCCATGAAGCCGCAAGCCGGCGGCGAGTACATCTACATCCGCGACGCTTACGGTCCGCTGCCCGCCTTCCTTTACGCATGGACGTGGTTCGCCATCGCCAAGCCTGCCTCGGTTGCGACCACCACGACAGGACTGGTCCGCATTCTTGGCACCTTCAGCGCACTGTCGTTCCTCAATCGTCCCGCGGTCCTTGTACCACTTACGATCAGCTATGGACAGCTCGTCGCCATCCTCGCCGCAGCCCTCATCACCGGATTGAACTATCTGGGCGTGAAGAAGGCCGGCGAATTTCAACTCTTCTTCACTGTGCTGAAGATTGCGATGATTGTCGCAATCGCCGGCTTCTGTTTTACGGCTGCGACGGGAACATGGTCGAACTTTGCCTCAGAGTTCATCGGCGCGAAAGGCGGTCTCGCCGGCTTCTTCGCGGCACTCATTGCCGCGCTCTGGGCCTACGACGGCTGGAACGACCTGAACATGGTGAGCGGGGAAGTGCGCCATCCTGAGCGCAACATCCCCATCGGCCTCATCGGCGGCGTCAGTGTCGTCGCCATCCTCTACATGCTCACCAACGCCGCGGTGCAATACGTGCTGCCCGCGTCGGCCGTCGCTGCCTCGCCGCGTCCGGCATCGGAAGCCACCGCCATCGCGGTCGGCGCCTGGGGAGCCGGCATCGTCTCCGCGGGAATGGCGCTGTCGATGCTCGTCAGCCTGAACGGCACCATCATGAGCGGAGCCCGCGTGCCGTACGCCATGGCCCGCGATGGCTACTTCTTCCAGGTGCTGGCAGACGTGCACCCGCGCTTTCACACGCCTTCCGGCGCGCTGATCGCGCAACTGGTGTTGTCGATTTTTCTGCTGCTCTTCGCGGGGAATTTTCGCCAGCTCTTCTCGCTGGCGATCTTCGCCGAGTGGCTCTTCTACATGATCGCCGCCAGCACAGTTTTTGTGTTGCGTAAGAAGGAACCCAACCTGGCGCAGGCCCTATCACACCTGGGGATATCCTGTCGTGCCGGCGCTCTTCGTCGTCGCTGCGGCTGTGCTGCTCTGCTTTACCTTCACCCAGAACCTGCGCAACTCAGCCTGGGGATGCGCCGTCATTCTCTCGGGCATTCCTATTTTCTTGTACTTTGAACGAAAGAAAGAATCCAGCCGGTAGAAGATACGGCGCCTACCGGCTGTGGCATACTGTCCAGAGATTCTCCAGACAATGAACAAGGGCCCTAAGCACTCCAGGATAGCTGGACCGATCGAGAAGAAGCCCCAAGCCCTCTTTCGCTGCCTGTTGGATGAGCAGCCGACGGAACTCCTCCCCAAGCCGTCGCTTGCTGCATTGAAAAAGTTAGTTCCGGCGAATGATCTGGCGGTGAATCCCTGCTGCTTTTTCGCCTCGCCTGAGCTTCGCAGCTTGCCCTACCTGCGAAAGTTTTTCTCGCCGGAGGATATCCTGTGGGTGCTCGATCCGGACATGAATGCTCTTCAACCGTTCTGGCTCGGCCCTGAACTGCGAAGCCGGCTCGCCGATCTTCAGCCGGCACAGCTGATCCCAGCGGATCTTCCGCAGGGCGTTGTTAATGTCCTGCGCTTTGCGGGCGTATTGAGTAACCAACATGATCGCCAGAGCCGCAGCCGGGAACTGGCGCACTGGGTGGCGAAAGCCGCGGCTTACTTTCAGAAGAACCGCTACGTTCTGATGAACAGACTGCTTCATCCGTTCCATATCGCTGAGCTGCGACGCTACATTCGGGAGCTAGCCAGGTGTGGCGAGTTAGCGGTGGGGGACGACGGTTATGAAAATTGCCATCTCAAACACAACGAAACTGTGGCCCGATTCTTCCATTACCAGCTTACCGACGTAGTCAGTAAAGTCATCGGCGAGCTTGTACAGCCTTCGTTCGCATTCCTCTGCTCATATCATGGCGGGGCCGAACTCGCCAGACACACCGACCGCGAGCAGTGTGAGTTCACGGTATCGCTTTGTGTGGACTTTGAACCAGAGCCAAAGCGGGTTACGGGTTGGCCTCTTTATCTTGAGACGAGTCGTGGACGAGTCATAATCGAGCAGGCGTTAGGCGACGGAATTCTCTTTTGCGGACGCGAAGTGCCTCACTATCGCCATCGCCTGGCGGATGGCTGCACATCAACTTCAATCTTGTTTCATTTTGTTCGCCGCAACTTCGACGGAAAACTGAACTAGATCATCGGGTAACTAAATCCAGCGAACGGGAACAGGCCCGCACAACCATGTCAGCAGCACGAACTTTTCTCCCCCGCTAACCGGTACCGCCGAGTGGAGGTAGTGAGACGGGAATACCAAAGCTTTTCCCGGCTCGGGTATGGCGGTATAAGCCAAGCCTGGGAAGCTGGTTCTTCCGCCTTCGAAATTACCATTCAAATAGCAAAGCACCGTAAAATAGCGGCTGGCGAAGGCTATCTCGGACGGCTCGTCGCTGGAATCTTTATGCGGAGCGTAGCCGCCGCCGCTTTTATATCGAATGAGCTGTGTTCCGTCGCAGCCATAAAGGCTCACGCCCCAAAGCTCCCGGACGAGAGGTGCGATGACAGTTCGCACCTTCCGCTCAAAGTCTAAGTAGAGATGACGCCCCTGCTCAGGATCGAGTATTTGCGCCGACCGCACTTCGGGACGCACGATTCCCCGCGAATCGCCATCTTCCACACTAACGCGAGCATCAAGCCACGCTTTGGCTTGCTTGACTTGCCGTATCGTCGCAGCACATTCCCTCGCCGAGTAAAGCCGTGCCGTGAAGATACCCGGAGCTTGTTCCTGGCACCCCTTATGCTCCGCCATGAGTGTGCTGCGCCCGCCGGCAACCTTGGATTTCATGGCAGGCGCGGTCATTGCTTAGTAGGAGGTCTCGACGGCGGTTTCGCGGTATCGAGTCCACCCTTGGTTACTTTCGGCGGACGCGACGGCGGTTTGTCGGCGTCGTCATCGTCCTCACGTTTTGGCGGATGCGATGGCGGCGTCTTGTCGTCATCATCATCGGGTTTACGCGGATGCGAAGGAGGAATCATGACCTTCGATGGGTTAGCGGTATCCGACTCGGCCATCAGTTCATTGGGCACGGCAAACACCAGTCTTGACAGCAATTCATCACTGACGGCTATGTCGTGTTCTCGAAACAGCCTTGACAGTAGCGCCTGTGATTCCAGCTTCAGGCGGCCGTTCATGCGTAGTTTGAGCCGTAGCTTACCCGCTTCCATTGCAAGTTCTTGTTGTGTCATAAGGCCCCTTTCGCCTGCGTTTACGGCACAGGACTGCTAAGCCAACTCTGTTGGCGGCACCAGCGAATGAAGTAGTACTTGCGGAGGCGCACTATACAATACGACGCTAACGCGAGCAAGTAAAAATTGCTCCTTGCAAGCCTGATCGCGACGGCTAGTGTAATCCGCCTTTCATGACGAACAATTGCGAACTTTTTCGTACAACATGATAGATATAGCTCTTGCCGTCGGCTGAGACGTATAGCAACGGAAGTCGAACCATCCCCGCACGGTCCGATGGAGTAATCTGCCGCAGCAACTGCTTGTGTCCCGTCACCGGATCCAATCGAAACAACTCGACACTATTGCGCGTTCTGTAAGTGAATAAATCCCGGCTGTCGGCGCTCCACCGGATCACTTCCTCATCCGCATCGAGACCGTTGACTGGCCGCTTGTCTGTACCATCCGCCCGCAGAATTACGTAGGTCTTGCCTTCCCGCGCCAGAAGCGATTTCCCATCGGGCGACATTTGCGCGCGAGTGACACCTTCAGGGCAAAGCGGCAGCGGCTTCCCGCCGTTGATGTCCTGTATGTAGCAACGCGAAGCTTGGCCGCCCTCCGATCCGGTAAAGAGCACATGCTGGCCATCGGGGGTCCAGGCGTTGTCCCCGTCGTCAGTAATGCCCTCCCGGTTAAGCGGGCGAACCTGGCCTACGCCGGTCGGTTGTAGCACCGTCTGATGCGCCTGGTAGAGAATGGTGATGACCCACTTGCCATCCGGCGACAGCGCCACGGCCGCCCCTTCCCCCAGCCGCACCGGAGGAGAACCGTCGGTCTTTCCCAGATAGGAGTTATAGTTAACCCCACTGCCCGGGCCATAGTACTGAAAGAGAAATGTCTTTCCGTCGGCCGACAAATCGAACAGATAAACATCATCCAGCCATGACAGGTCCCGCTCTGCCGATTGTCCCGGCGGCAGCGCAATCACCGAGGTGGAATCCCTATAGCTCGAAATCAGTACCGAGCCATTCTGCGCGATGTCATGCAATTGAAGGTTGATAGGAGCCCGATACCTCAGCTTAGTCTTCCCACTTAGCGTGACTTCGTACAAGGCCGAGGCTTCGCCGCTGCGGGTGGCCGTGAACCAGATCTCGCGGCCATTGGGTGACCAGGCTAAGCCTCGCTCACTGGCAAATTCCTCGGTCAGCCGCTCGACGTTGCCGTGTACATCGACCGTCGAGACCCATCCCCGGTCGTCCCACCGGCTGGCATGCTCCATGTAAGCAACCCGGTTGCCCTTGGGCGAGACCCGAACGTCGGTCAACCATCCCTGAGTGCGAACCAAAACCTTGCCAATGGGATATTCCAGTCGTTGTTCCTCATTCACATGATGAACGACAGCCAGGTTTGTTCCATCGGGCGACCAGTCTGCCGACTGGACATTTTCCATGATCTCTCGCGGCGCTCCGCCTCCCATAGGCACCCGCGCGAGCGTGCCGCGATCGAACCATGGCTCTGATCCTTGCCGGTCGATCAGCACTGCTAATTCGCCGCCGGGAGAAACCGACAGCAAGTCAGCCTTTGTAATCGCTAAGGAGCGGGATTCGGTGCTTCCCACCCGCGTGGAAAAGATATCCATGGGCCGGTCGCCCCAGGTCGCGTTGTACAGAACCGTATCTCCGTCGCCGGCAAAGCGCGCATACCAGATGCTGCTGCGACGAAACGTGACCTGAGTGAAAGACGGTAAGGCGGCAGCTGCCGGGGTAAGCTGACGAATGCCAAGAAAGACCGCCGCCGCGCAGGCAATGCCCGCCAACGCCCACCAGAGCCACCTGAGTCTCGGTTGGCGAAGCTCCGCCGCCTGTTGGGCTGCCGCGTTGCCGCTTCCGGAAGTGGTCGCCAGCGAGCCCAAGTCAAACAGCAGATCGCGCGCCGATTGGAAACGGTCCTCTGGCCGCTTCTCCAGACAGTGGCGAACAATCAGCGCCGTGGTCTGTGGAATTGCAGGATTGATCTCGCACAGCTCTTCCGGCTCTGTGCTGAGCGTAGCCGACACGACATCGGCCTGCGTTGCCCCGCGGAATGGCCGTCTACCGCACAGCATTTCATACAGCATTGCTCCAAAGGAGAAGATATCGCTGCGATAATCGACGGTCTGGGCGCGCAGTTGCTCCGGTGACATGTAGCCGGGTGTTCCCAGTGCCGCGCCACTGTCCACGGTGATGGTCAGTCCTTCGGCGTGACTGTCGCCGGCCGCCACTGCATGGTGCACCAGCTTCGCCAGACCGAAGTCCAGCAGCTTGACCTGACCATCCTTGGTAAGAAAGACATTGTCCGGCTTCAGGTCCCGGTGCACGATCCCTTTTTCATGGGCGGCGACCAGCGCCCGCACGATCTGGGTGGCATATTCGAGCGCCCGATGCCGCGGGATGGGGCCCTGCATCAACCGCGTTCGCAGCGTCTCGCCCTCCAGCAGTTCGGAGACGATAAACGCCGTTCCGTCATGGCTTCCGATGTCGTAGATGGCCAGCAGGTTGGGATGGTTCAGCGCAGCAAGCGCGCGCGCCTCCTGCTCGAAACGGCGAAGGCCTTCCTGATCAGCCTCGTACCGTGGGCTGATGAGCTTGATGGCGACGTCGCGGCTTAGCCGCGCATCCCGGGCGCGATACACCTCGCCCATGCCGCCGGCGCCCAGCATCGCGACGATATCGTAGGTGCCGACTTTAGAGCCCGGTTGAAGTGGCATCGGATTATGCCGGAATTATACGGCTTGACGGATTTTTCCAAACACTTCCACTCCGCTCTCGTCCTAGCTAATCAGAACGGCGACCGGTGCCGCTCACAACTACAATGGCGGCAAACTCAGCCATCTTCGGGATCCCGCAGGAGACAACACTGGTACTCGAGGGGCAACGCGAGGCAGCAGAACTCGAAACTACAGTCCGCCTTTATGCCCGCTTCGTTTTTAAGGTTGCTTACGGTGTGTTGCGCAACGCGCATGACGCCGAGGACGTCGCGCAGGAAGTGTTTTTGCGCGTCCACCGGGACGGCACACAAGGCGTGCGCAACCTGCAGGCCTGGCTGGCGACCATCGCGTTCCGGCTCGCCGTTGATCGCAAGCGCCGTCCCGAAGCTCTCGACGTCGCCGGGTTCGAACTACCTGCAAGCAATGTCAGCGCCGAGCAATCTGCCATCGAGCGCCAGAGTCTGGAACGCGTACACCGTCTCATCGCCTCGCTGCCCGACGATTTGAGGTATCCGCTGGTGCTCTCGGCAATCGAAGAATTGAACTCGCGGCAGATCGGCGCCATTCTCAACATTCCGGAATCGTCGGTGCGCGGACGCATTATGCGCGCACGCCAACTGCTAAAAGAGAAACTCGTTGCCACTTCGGAAGTGAGGCCATGAACCCCAACCACGAGCTTGATCCCATCATCGACCATGCGTTGAGCGAATATCACGATGCCGAACCGCTCGCCGGGATGGAAGACCGCATTCTGCGCCGGATTGCAGCGCAACCGGAGCCCAGCTCTCGCCGCTGGGCGTGGATTCTCGCCGCTGTGCCGGCCGCTGCCGTAATCGTTGTCGCCGCGTGGCTGGGAGCGCACGGGCGTCCGCATCAGCAGCCCGTTACCACCAACGTCACGCAACCCGCGCAACAAGCGCCGAGCAGCACCGCACACGTCGGGAAACCAGTCTTGCGGGTGCCCCATCCTGCCGGACGCGAAGCGGAGGGTGGGTGGGCTGGAGCGCAATCCCAATCGCCGAGGCAGAATATGCAAGCTGCACAGCGCATTGAGAGCAAGGAGTCACTCAAGCAATTCCCCACACCTGCGCCGTTGACCAGTGAGGAGTACGCCCTACTGACGCTGGCACGTACGCATCCCGACGCGTTGCTCGCCCAACCCGACGACGCCGACAAGCTCAGCATCGCGCCCATTGAGATCAAACCACTAGCGCCCGAAGCAGGCGCGCCTCAAGGAGAACAGTGATGAACCGACTTACCGTCTTCGCACTCTGTCTACTACTCGCCGCAACCACTCTCGCCGGCGCCCAGTCTGCGTCCGAAGCATCGCCCAAAGCCGGCGCGCAGTCGGTGTCCGATGCTGCGCCCAAGCACTGTTATGCGCTCAACTATGTCTTGAGGGAGCTCGACGGAACGAGGGTCATCAATCAGCGCAGCTATGTTCTCAACACTATTGTCTCCGATACCCACGGCGGTGATTGGACGCGGTTACGCGTCGGCAACCGCGTGCCTGTCTTCGTTCACAGCCAGGAAAAAGGCTCTGCTAACACCGTCACGGATTTTAATTACATTGATGTCGGCGTGAACATTGACAATCGCCTGCGGGAAGCGGGAGACGCGCTCGCCCTCGAGGTCACGGCCGATATCAGCTCGATTGCTGCTGAGATGCCCGGCGGCGTAGGTCCGCCGCCAACCGTTCGCCAAATCAAAGGTACCGCCGCGTCACTGATTCATCCCGGCAAGCCTGCGGTCGTGTTTTCCGCCGACGATCCCGGCAGCCAGCACCGTTTCGAGTTGCAGGTGACCGCGACGCTCGTGCGATGAAAAGTTTCTTAGGACGAACTAAATAACCATACCTGCTGCCCCATTCCGGCATCTTGTGCCGGGGTGGGGATTTCAGATCACAGGTGCCCCACACATTCCCGCAGTTGGAATGGGCCGGATCGTAACCGACGACTGCCCTACTAACCACCAACCACTGAACTCAATGCTTCTCGCGCCGCTGCAATCGTGTCGTCGATGTCCAACGGCGTATGTGCAACACTCTGGAACGCGGCCTCGAACTGCGATGGAGGCAGCCAGACGCCGTCGTCCATCATGCCACCGAAGAAGCGCCCAAACCTCGCGGTATCGCACGTAGCCGCGGTTGCCCAGTCCCTGACCTGCCTGTCAGTAAAGAAGAACGTAAACATCGATCCCACGCGGTTGGCCGTCATGGCCACGCTTGCATCCTTTGCCGCCTGAAGCACCCCTGCCACCAGCTTCCCTGAATACTCATCGAGCTGCTTATAGATCCGCTCGCGCCCCGCCTTCAGCGTCCTCACCGTGGCAATCCCCGCCGCCATGGCCAGCGGATTCCCGCTCAGTGTGCCCGCCTGATACACCGGCCCCACCGGAGCCACCATGTCCATGATCTTGGCCGCGCCGCCGTATGCGCCAACGGGCAGCCCGCCGCCGATAATCTTGCCCAGTGTCACCAGGTCGGCCTTCACGCCGTACAGCTCCGACGCGCCTCCAAACGCCACGCGAAATCCCGTCATCACCTCGTCGAAGATCAGCAGCGCGCCCTCGCGCTCGGTAATCGCACGCAAACCCGCAAGATATCCATTGCGAGGAGGCACGCATCCCATGTTGCCCACCACCGGCTCGACGATCACGCCCGCAATCTTTCCCGGGAACTTCTGGAACGCCTGCTCGACCGCGTCGAGATCGTTGTAGGGCAGCGCCAGCGTGAACTCCACAAACTCCTCCGGCACGCCCGCCGAGCCGGGAATGCCCAGCGTGGCCACACCCGAGCCCGCCTTCACCAGCAGCGCGTCCGAGTGCCCGTGGTAGCAGCCCTCAAACTTCACCACGAACTTGCGTCCCGTATACGCGCGCGCCAGGCGGATGGCCGACATGGTCGCTTCCGTGCCCGAGCTGACGAAGCGCACCTTCTCCACTGCGGGAAACGCTTCCGTCACCAGCGCCGCCAGCTCGGCCTCCGCCGGCGTGGACGCGCCAAAGCTGGTGCCGTTGCGCGCTGCCGCGACGATCGCCTCCACCACCTCAGGGTTGGCGTGCCCCAGAATGAGCGGCCCCCACGAGCCGACATAGTCGATGTAGCGATTGCCGTCGGCGTCCCACACATACGCGCCCAGGCCGCGGACGAGAAACGGCGGATCGCCGCCGACCGACTGAAATGCGCGCACCGGCGAATTCACTCCGCCGGGAATGAGCTGCTCAGCTTTCTTCTGCAGCTCGCGTGACTTGTCGACTTTGCGTGCCATGCTGCGAGTTTAGCAGCGGAAGTCAGCAGGGAATTGTGCGGGGGATCACAGGAACTATGAGCTATCAGCCGTCAGCTTTCAGCCACCAGCTGTCATCCTGAGCGACGACGCCGAGCAAGCGCGAGGGACGAGTCGGAGGCCCCCATTTACGAGATTGACCCCTGCTCTCCAAGCCTTGAAAGGGCACAGCTTGAGCCGCGCCGCAACGTACTTGATGTAGCAAGATTCGCATCAAGGCACCATCATTTGCGGGCGATTATGAGTTTCTTGGGCTCCGAAAGTCCATTACTTTAAGTTATCAAATTATGCTTATGCATTACTTTAGCTCATGAGCAAACTTCAGCGCGGGCACAAAACTCATCAGCGCGCAGCGGTTCAGAGGCCTTTTTGGGCCTTTCCGAACCATTTTTCCGCGCGTTTCATGCTGTTCCGGCAACAGCGGATGACACCTGCGCGATTTGTTGTTACGCTCGGTAGTCACATTCGCCGATGCCCGCTGAGCGCCTACAGAAGATCATTGCCGCCGCCGGATTTACCTCCCGCCGCAAAGCCGAAGAGCTCATCACCAAAGGCCTCGTTTCGGTCAACGGGAAAGTTGTCACCGAGCTGGGAACGAAGGCCGATCCAGCGACCGACCGCATCAAAGTTGCGGGCAAGGCGCTGCACGGGCCGGAGCGGCGCGTCTATCTGCTGCTCCACAAGCCGAGGGGTTATGTCACGACAGTAAGCGATCCCGAAGGCCGGCCGAAGGTGCTCGATCTGGTGCACGGGTTGGGCGCGCGCGTCTATCCGGTCGGCCGGCTCGACTACCTGAGCGAAGGCCTGCTGCTGCTGACCAACGATGGCGAGCTGGCGCAGAAGCTTACACACGCGTCGTCGCATGTGCCCAAGACTTATCTGGTGAAGGTCAGCGGCAAGCCGACGACGGAGCAGATTGATAAGCTGCGCGGCGGCGTCTTTCTTCCCGCTGAAACCAAGCCGCTCAAGTCGCGCGAAGGCCAGGAACAGAAGCGGCGCTCGCAGGCGGTGCGCACCGGACCGGTGAAGATCGAGCTGTTACGGGAGGCGGCCAATCCCTGGTATGAGGTCACGCTGATCGAGGGGCGCAACCGGCAAATCCGCCGCATGTTCGAGCAGATCGACCATCATGTGGAGAAGATCAAGCGTGTGCGCTATGGGCCGCTGCAACTCGATGTCGAGGCAGGACAGTTTCGGCATCTAAACAGCAGCGAAGTTGCCCAACTGAAGATAGCCGCGCAGGGGACGAAATCAGGTCGTAAACCGGAGCGGGGAGCTCCGCAGTTGACGGAGCCTCGCCGAAGCTATAAGAAGGGAAGCGGGGTTTCAAGCAAACAAGCGGGCGGAACCGACAGGCAACAGAGACGGCGGAATCGCGCCCGCTGATGCACTGATTTGAGCCGAAGCGCAAGGGGAAGAATGAGTCATTACAAATCGCTGGTGCCCGCCCACCTGGATACGCTGCCAAGCTATAAGCCGGGCAAACCGGTGCGGCAGGCAGAACTGGAGAGTGGAGTGAGCTGTATCAAGATGGCCTCGAATGAGAACCCTTTCGGGCCGTCACCGCTTGCGATCGAGGCGATCAAGCGCGCCTCCGGCGATATTCATTTCTATCCTGACAACGACCTGATCGAGTTGCGCGTAGCGCTGGCCGACGTCAATCGCCTCGACCTGCAGCAGGTGATGGTCACCTCCGGCTCCACTTCCTTTCTTGATCTGCTAGCGCGCATGCTGCTGGCTCCGGGACTGAACGCCATCACCAGCAGGCACTCGTTCATCGTGTACCCCCTGGTGACGCGCGCTACCGGCGCCCGTCTCGTCGAAGTACCGACGCGCAATCACCACTTCGATCTCGATGCCATTGCCGATGCGGTCAACAGCGAGACGCGCGTGGTCTACCTGGCTAATCCCAATAACCCGACCGGGACTTTACTGCCGGCCGCGGAGATCGACCGCTTTCTCGATCGCCTGCCTGCGCACGTGATCACGGTGCTCGACGAGGCTTACTACGATTACGCCAGCCACCTGGCAGCTGAGCGTGGCGTCGATTATTCGCACGCTCTCAACTATGTTCGCGATGGTCGGCGCGTGGTGGTGCTGCGGACATTTTCCAAGGCGCACGGGCTGGCGGGGCTGCGCGTAGGTTACGCGTTTGGGCCGGCGGAATTGCTGGGATACGTTCATCGCCTGAAAGTGCCGTTCATGGTTTCGTCCGTGGGAGAGGCAGCGGCATTGGCCGCGCTGGTCGACGCCGAACACATTGCCAAGTCGGTGCGCTCGAACGCCACCGAAGCCGAGCGGCTGCGGCGCGAGCTTACGGCGATGGGAATCTCTGTAGTGCCGACGTACGCGAATTTCCTGTTCTGCGAAATCGGCGACGAATGCGCCACGATGTGCCAGCAGTTGCAGGACGCCGGGATCATTGTGCGTCATCTGGCGGGATCGTGGAATGCCCAGCACGCCTTTCGCGTGACCGTGGGCACACCTGAGCAGAACGACCAGTTCCTCCGCGCAATGCAGAAAGTTCTGGCGCGCGTGCCGGCATAGCAAGGCTAGTTCGCTCTGCGTCCCGAGTCACCCATTGACTCCGGTGCAGCTACCCGCCAGGGATGAATGACGATAAGGGCGTTTAAAGGATTCCAGCGTTGCTCGACCCACGCAAATTGACGCCGTTTACGCCGCACCTTAATGCAGGTCAGCAGCCTTCAGAGACAACTTAACCGCTTGGTGTGGGAAGTTCCCACAACAGAAACTCAAGGGCTGAATCATCCACCGACAGCCACGGGCAAGCTCAGAGGATGCGGAACGAATTCACGAAATTTTCAGCGTGGTTGGCATCAGAGCCCGCGCCGACGCTGACCATCACCTGGTAGAGCCGCTGGCCGTCGAGCAAATCGAGTACGGTGTAGGTGTTTCCCAGTTGGTCGGTGAGCTTCAGTAGCCGCCCAGGCACGCCATTCAAATCGACCGGCTGGTCGCTGTTCAGAGTCGCCTTTGTTGCCGACACAATTCCGTCGCGAACACGTTCCAGAAGCGTTTGTGGCTCGCCGGCGACATACTGCTCGGGATAGTCGTTGTATATCACCAGGTACGACGAATTGCCCTCTTCGCAGTGAAACTGATACATGGACACCGAAACAGTATCGGAAAGACGGAGTGGGCGAACATTCTGCGTGGGAGGTCCGGGGAAGAGGACGCTGAAGCGGCCGGCCGTGGAGGAGTAGGGTTGCAGCTGCGGTGCGGTGGCTGGAGTCCCGGCCTCGGGTGTGGCCGCCGGGGTCTCGGCGCTCGGCACGGCTCCTGCGGTCTCACCCTGCGGCGCGGCTACTGAGGTGCCGGCCTGCGGTTCGACCGGAGTGGAGGCGGTAGGTTCTTCCACCGGCGTTTCTGGAACCGTCGTTCGGGAGTTCAGGTCAAGGCCGGGATAGCGCGGCATGATGACCTTGACGGTCAACAAGGTAAGCAGCGCTAGGACAGCAACGGCTCCGGCGAGGGGCGCCCATATAGGATCCCTGGCTCCAGGCGGAACAGCACTGGCCTCAGGCAGGGCGGTCAACTGCTTCAGATCAGGCGGCAAACCAGGGTTCTCCGCCTCGAACCGTTCAAACTGCGGCGAATACCTCTCCCTCGCGAAGCCGATCAAATCGACGTACCGCGCCGTCATGTGAGGAAAGGCCGTGAGGAGCCGGGCAAGGAACGCAAAGATGGAACCTTTCACCAGGCGGTGCTGGTCGAGCAGTCCGTTGGGATTGACCGAGTATCCCAGTTGCCGCCCGACGAGTAGCTTTTGCATGGCCGAGACCGCACTGGAGATGTCGCCTGTAATTACCGCCAGGGCGATGCGGTCACCGGTGTAGACGAGCGCCCGCTCGTAGGGCATGAGGAAAAGATTGAAGACCAGTAGATACTGCGCTGCGCGGATAGTCCATCCCCAAAACCCAGCTTGGCGCCTCGCCCGCAGGTATCCGATGAACCTGCCGATTAGCCAGCGCAACTCGTCGTCGGTGACGCCCGCCTCAAGAAGCTCGGAATTGAGAAATACCGCGCGCCGATAGAAAAAGAACTTCATCAGGTAGGCGTTGAAGTTGCCCTGTTCGTAAACAAAGATATTGATCTTCTTTTTGTATCCGATGGCCGCCTTGAGTTCTTCGCCTATGCCGTAGATGCGAGGATAGTTAAGTTCCGACACCAGGATGCTGTTGCCCAGAAAACGAGCAAACAAAACCCTTCCGCTCAACCACAAGAGGAATGCAAAAAGAGGCACGATAATAACGATGGTGCCTGCGATAAGGCCGGCTGCGATCAGGGGGAACAAAATCAACGAGAAAAACAGGGCGAGCGCGAAGCGTCTCGGCTGGAGGGGATGCTTGAGGGACAGAAAAACGTTGTCGCTAATGACTTGCAAAGGCTCGGTCATTGCCTGCCTCCGTATTGTCAAGCAACCTGGCCGGCCTGATAATACCACGTATTCTGTGGCCCAGCGGTAATAAAGTCGCGAGGATTCACCCGTGGCCGACGTGTTTGTCAGTTACAAGCGAGAGGATGTTGACAGCGCACGCCGCATCATCGAAGCGCTGGGCGCGGCCGGAATCTCGGTATGGTGGGATGACAGCATAACGCCGCGGCAGTCCTGGGACACCGAGATCGAACAAGCCATCGCGGAAGCTTCGACGGTAGCGGTACTGTGGTCCCCGCGCTCGGTCACCTCGGAGTGGGTGCGCACGGAAGCCCATTATGCAAAGGAACGGGGGAAACTCGTGCCGGCAATTATCGAGCCGTGCACCATTCCCATCGCCTTTACTCTCACCCAAACGGTGGACCTCTCCGGCTGGAGCGGCAACAGCGAAGACCGGCAGTGGCGTAAGCTGCTCACCTGGATTACCGATCTGATTGCGACGAAGTCACGCGATGCTAGTCTGCCAGGCGGTGCTTCGACAGCTACGCCCAACGTCTACCGAAATGCCATCGGCAGTCTGCCTTCAGGCGAGCCAATCTATGACGGCGCATTCATCAACCCACATACCCCGCCGGGCACAGTCTTTCGCGACCGTGACCAGATGCCGGCGATGCGGATTGTGCCTAAAGGGCTGTTCTTGCTCGGCACTACCGCCGACGATCCGGATCGCGCTGCCTATGAGATGCCGCAAAAGCGCATCGACATGCCGGCACCATTCGCCATCGGCGTTTTCCCGGTACTGATTTCGGAATATGTGAACCTGGTCGGCTCACTTCCGCACGCGACGGTTGCGCCGGCACCTGCACGAGGCTGGTTGAGCCGCTTCCGTGCCACCCCCCAGATGCCGGCGCAGGCCGCGCCGACTCCCATTTCGGGTGCCCAGATCCCGGTTACCAACATCTCCTTTGACGAAGCCCAAACATTCGTCGATCGGCTGTCCTCCGCGTGCCAGGAGAGTTACCGCATTCCGTCGGAAGCAGAATGGGAGTATGCCTGCCGCGCCGGCTCGGCGAGCCGGTATTCCTGCGGCGATACGATCGACCCGACCCGAGCGGCTTTCGCGCTGGCCTCGGGCCCCGTAGCGGTTGGCGGTTATCCTCCCAATCGCTTCGGGCTATACGATATGCACGGCAACGTTCGCGAGTGGACCGCCGACCTGTGGCACGATTCCTACGACCTGACTCCGCAGGACGGGAGGCCAGCCCTCGATGGCCACAGCGCGATGCGTGTGGTGCGCGGCGGCGGCTGGCACGACAGCGCCGTCATGTTGCGCTCAGCCGCACGCATGAGAGCCACCCAAGCGATCCGCTCCGACATGATTGGTTTCCGCGTCGCCCGTTCTGTCGGCTGACGCGGGGCAACGTGATCTCAGCTATAAGCCTATCTGCCGACAGACAGTCAGCACCTGAACGGCAGCTACTCACATCGATGACCACAATGTCCTCGTCAGTAGCTACTTGCCATCCGTTGTCGATGTCTGGGTGCGTCGAAGGGCCAGATAGCTTCGAACCATCGGTTATTTGGTAGCTACGTCGGATTAGGAACGAGAAGTCGGCGGCGATGAATGCGCCACGATGTGCCAGCAGTTGCAGGACGCTGGGATCATCGTGCGCCATCTGGCAGGATCGTGGAATGCGCACCACGCCTTTCGCGTCACCGTGGGCACACCTGAGCAGAACGACCAGTTCCTCCGCGCAATGCACAAAGTTCTGCGCGCGCGTGCCGGCTTAGATAAAACCAACTCCTTTCCGGGAGAACCACTCATAAAAAGTTTTCCCGTTGCCAGTTTGCCGGCTCCACGCCGAATGAGTATTGCGAATACATAGCTTCGAAGGTGTTAGACTGCACCGTTCCCGGATTCCCTTTATGACGATGATTACGGTTTCAAAGGAGGATTACCTCAAAGCCATTGCGGAAGCTGAGGCGGAGGGGGAAAGCCGTCATTGCTGCGACGCTGGCACACTGGCTTTCCGTCACTCGCCCGGCGGTGACATTTGCCCTGAAGCGACTGAGCAAAGACAAGTTGGTTACGGTAAAGAGCGATGGACATATCCACCTCAAACCGCAAGGACGGCAAATCGCTGAGCGGACTATGCTCCGCCACCACTTGATTGAGCGCATGCTGTCTGAGATTTTTGCCATGCCATGGTACGAAGTCCACGATGAAGCAGAGCGCCTGGAACACGCCGTCTCACCTGCTTTTGAGAAGAAGCTGATCGAAAGGCTAGGTCACAAAGACACTTGCCCGCACGGAAACGGTTTGGCTTTTCGCAGCGTGGCGGAACGTCGCAAGACGAGGACTGTGCCTGCTGAGCGAGGCGGCGACCGGGTCGGACTACAGGGTTGCCAGCGTGTATGAGCGCGACCGAAAGTTGTTGGAGTTCTTCGACAAGGAAGGAATCCGCCCCGGCGCCCGCCTGGGCGTGAAAACTCGAAACTACGATGGCACGATCTCCCTCTCCGTAGGCAAGAGTCAGATTCGCCTGGGGACCCCGGCGGCAGAAAAGATCTGGGTTGCAAAATCCTGATTTCCACATAGTTGTTAACTACAATTAACATGTATTGGTGTATCTTAGTGTCCAGTGGGGCAGAGTTACGTCTGCCTGAAGGCCGCAGCTACCGGAATCGAAAGATCTTGCGGGACAGGATCGCCGGCAACCACTCACAGGCACCCCGTGACGAAGGTCACCTACGAGACGGCGGAGGCGCTCGGACAATTTGAATATGAATTTCATTTTCAATATCAGATCCGGCCTCCCGTGCCTTCCGCGAATAAC
This sequence comes from uncultured Acidobacteriaceae bacterium, assembly GCA_963782505.1. Classification (GTDB taxonomy): domain Bacteria; phylum Acidobacteriota; class Terriglobia; order Terriglobales; family Acidobacteriaceae; genus CAVVDY01. The sequence goes on from CAWAKG010000018.1 coordinate 196,204, forward strand.
GCCTCGTTGTAGCCTCCTGCTTGTGTTGGCTTGTCTGCTTCCGTTTGTGGCGTTCGCCCAAGCCGAAAAAGTCTGCGGGACGGTTCAAGACCAGAGCGGAGCATTGGTCGTGGGGGCCACGCTGGAGTTGAGCACGGCCGGTATCCGGCTGGATGCCAGCAGTGATGCAGCCGGACAATTTTGTTTCGATCATGTCGGACCCGGCGAGTACCAGCTCGCCGCGCAAGCCCGCGGTTTCAGTACGGACGAAAAACACATTACCGTGCATTCGGGAGAAACGGTGCACCTGACTGTCGCGCTCGGCATCGAGACCGCGCCACAGGAAGTCACAGTGGCGGCAGGCTCTGCCGACGTCGGTTCCATAAACGTCGCGCAGACGCAGATCGGTCGTGGGCTGATTCAGAACCTGCCCAGTGAAAGCGTGAATGCTGCTCTGAGTTCTGTCTTGACGCTGACGACCCCCGGCGTAGCGGCGGACTCGAATGGTGTCTTCCACCCCCTTGGCGAACACGCCGAGACGTCTTTCAGCGTCGATGGGCAGCCTATCTCCGATCAGCAGAGCCGGATTTTCTCCAACCAGATCGCAGCCAGCACGATTCAGGAGATGCGGACACTCCAGGGAGCTCCGCCCGCCGAATTTGGCGACAAGACGAGCCTGATTGTCGAGGCAACCACGCGTTCGGGCTTGAACGCCGGGAAGGCGAACGGCTCGGTTTCAGTGGGCTACGGATCCTTTGCCACTCCCACGGCGAGCATTACGCTCGGGACCGGCTCAAGCACCCTGGGAAATTTCATCGCCATCGATGGGGTCAACAGCCAGCGTTTCCTGGATGCGCCGGAGTTTCAGCCGCTCCACGCGAATGGCAATGCCGAAAGCGTGTTTGACCGATTTGACTGGCAGCCCAGCGCCGCAACATCGTTCCACCTGAACCTGTCGGCGGCGCGTTCGTGGTTCCAAACCCCTAACACTTACGATCAGCAGGCTGCGGGCCAGGACCAACGGCAACACATGACCAGTTTCAACGTGGGATTGTTTTACGCCCATGTGTTCAGCCCTTCTCTGTTGCTCACTGCCACTACATGGGTACGCCAGGACCGGGTGGAGTACTTTCCATCAGCCAATTTGTTTTCCGATCAGCCGGCGACGCTTTCGCAATCCAGACGGCTGACCAGCACGGGGCTGCGCACTGACCTCACGTATTCGCATGGCATACACACCATGAAAGGCGGGGTGCAGATCCAAGTCACGCCGTTGTCGGAGGCGTTCAGCACAGGTCTGACGAATCCTGCCTTCAACTCTCCGTGTGTCGACGCCACTGGGGCGCCTGTCCCGAACCGGTCTTTGACCTCTACCAGTGAATGTGCCGCAGCAGGCTATGGGGAGAACGCATCCTATCAGCCCGCGCTGCTGCCATATGACCTTACCCGTGGAGGAACGCTGTTCCATTTTCGCGGCACGGCGACCATCTACGAAGAGAGCGCATATTTCCAGGACAGCATACGGTTTCGCCAGCTCACTCTGAATCTTGGCGTGCGCTATGACAACTACGATGGCTTGAGCAGCGGCTGGGGTATTGAACCGCGTGTCGGCTTTGCCTATCAGGTGTCTCGGACGGGCACCATCCTTCACGGCTCGTACGCCAGAATATTCTTAACCCCCTATAACGAAAACCTCGTGCTCTCCAGCTCCACCGGCCCCGGAGGACTCGCCAATGGCTCGCTGGGCGCGAGCGGTGTTCAGCCCCTCACTCCTGCACGGCGCAATCAGTTCAATGTGGGCGTCGAGCAACAACTTGGCAGGAAGCTCAACGTACAGGCTGAATACTTCTGGAAGTACACCGACGGCGCCTACGACTTCAACACCATTCTTAATACTCCGCTTAACTTTCCCATCCAGTTCCGCCTGGCAAAAATTGATGGGGCGCTGGTGCGGGTGACGCTCAGCAATACGCACGGCTTTAGCGCCTTCGGCGTGTTGGGACACACTCGCTCGCGCTTGTTCAGCCCGGAAATTGGAGGCATTAATTTCGGCTCGGCATACGCTCCGGTCGCCCGTCCCGATCACGACCAGGGATTCGAACAGACCACGAACCTTCAGTATCAATTTCCGCAGAATGATTTGCGGGGCCTGTGGTTGGGACTCACCTGGCGCTTCGATAGCGGCCTGGTCGTGGTCAGCGTTCCGGATTATGCTACTGCGCTTACGCTCACGGGTGATGAGCAACAGGAGATCGGATTGTATTGCGGCAACGTCTTTGCAACGGTCGATGATCCTCTGCGGAGCTGCAGCTCACCACATTACGGCGCTACCCTCATTCACATTGTCGCTCCCGGAACCTACAACCCCGATACCAACCCGTCCCGCATTCGCCCGCGGAACGTGTTCGACGCGGCCGTGGGCGCCGACAACCTGTGGAAGAAGGACCGCTGTTCGTTAGGTGGCAAACTGTCGGTGGTGAACCTCACGGACAAGGTTGCCCTCTATAACTTTCTCTCCAGTTTTTCCGGGACCCACTTCATTGCGCCGAGAACGATCCAGGGGGAGATCGCGTTTCATTTCTAGCGAAGCAAATGCCTCAAAACGACTTGCTAAGCGTGGGTCCGCGATTTCTCAGTCTGCGTGAAGTCTTCGAGCATGGGCAGGCGTGCGGCGCCGTAGAGTCCGGCGTCGCTGCCCAGCAAGGCGCGGGTGATGATCGTGCTTTGCGCGAAATCCTTTTGCTCGGGCGAAGTCAGCGAGTAGATCGACGAGCGGAACTTCATTTCCGCAAACATCGTGGGTGCGAACGCATCCCAGGAGCTGGCCACGCCTCCGCCGATAACGTACATGGGCAGATTCAGCGCGTTGACCATTCCGCCAATGCCGATGCCCAGCGCGCGTCCAACGGTCTCGAAGATCTTCTTCGCCGAGGTGTCGCCCTGCACGGCGAGGTTGTAGATGGAGCGGGAGGTGAACTGCTGAGGATCGGGCGCGAGGCACTCGAGTTCGTGGGAGGCTTCCTTGCGCTCGATGGCCTCGCGCGCCATTCGCACGACGGCGGTCGCTGAGGCATATTGTTCCAGACAGCCTCGGCTGCCACAGCCGCAGGGATGGCCATCGGGGAAGACGTTGAAGTGGCCCAGCTCGCCGGCCATGCCGGTCATGCCGTGCCACAACCTGCCGCTGAAGATGAGTCCGCCGCCCACGCCCGTTCCGAGGGTGTACATCGCCATGTGTTCGACCTGGCGTCCGGCGCCCAGCCATTTCTCGCCCATGGCGGCGACGTTGGCGTCGTTCTCCAGGATGACGTTCGTGCCAAGCTGTTTTTCGATGACTTCGCGCACCGGGAAGTTGGTCCAGTCAGCCAGATTGGGAGAGCGCATTACCATGCCGGTCGCCATGTCGATAAAACCGGGGACGCCGATGCCAATTCCGCAGAGAGCGCCGGAATCCTTGTACTTCGCCTTCACCTGCTCGATGGCAGTGCACATCTCTTGGATCACGTAATCGCGCCCGCGCTTGACTTCAGTGCCCAGCGTCAGCTTTTCCAGCAGCTTGCCGCTGTCGTCGACGGCAGCGATGCGAAGGTTGGTGCCGCCAAGATCTACGCCTATGGCAAAGGTTTGCATGTAGGTCTCCCGTATGAGTTCGTGTGACGTACTCAGCGTTGGCAGTGCGGACAATAATGACTGCTGCGCCCAGCGATGATAACCCGCTTGATGGGTGTTTTGCATACCAGGCAGGGCTCGCCCTCGCGGCCATAGACCCGGTGCTGTAGCTGGAAGAAGCCTTCCCGGCCGTCGGCGTCAACGTAATCGCTCACCGACGATCCACCGAGGGCGATGGCTTCGTTAAGGACTTCCTTAACCGCGGCGTGCAATTTGCGCAACTGCTCGCGTGTGAGCGAGGCTGCGCGCCGCCGCGGCCGGATGCCAGCGCGAAACAACGACTCGTCGGCGTAGATGTTGCCTACGCCACTCAGGAGTTTCTGGTTGAGGAGCGCGCTCTTGATGGGCGTTTTGCGCTTGCGGAAGAGCTCGACAAAGCGACCGGCTTGCGAGTCCAGCGGCTCATCACCCGGAGCCGCGAAGCCGGCCTTGGACTTCTCATCGATGCGCACCACCGCCAGCCTGCCGAAGCGCCTGGGGTCGACGAAACGCAGCTCGCGTCCCGATTTCAGCTTGAGCACCACGTGCGTATGTTTCAGAAGCTCGTCGTTGGGCTGCGCCACCTGCATGCGGCCGGTCATGCCAAGATGAACGATCCACTGCCCATGGGGCCGCGGCTCGCCCTTGCCGCTGCGAGGCGCGCGTTCCAGATCGAAGACCATGTGCTTGCCGACGCGGCGGACTTTGGCGATGCGCGCACGCTCCAGCACAGCCACGATTTCTTTCGCGGGCGACTTCAGGGGCTCAGGTTTTTCGCCCAGCCAGACGGATTCAACCACGTCGCCGGAGACGCGCTTATCCAGGCCACGTGCGATGGTTTCGACCTCAGGGAGCTCAGGCATAAGAGATGGATCAAACCAGCCGCCGTATGAAGAGAGCGTTACAAAGCTCAGACGCTCGTCGGCGGGCATAGCCAACGGGCTCTTGTTAAATTGTCGTTAAACAGAAAGTCACCACAGTTTCACTTGACCTTGGCGATGTTATGATGCACACCGTCAGCTCCCCCAAGCGACAGACTCTCCACATCAGATCATGAGGATACCTTAGTGGACACCACTCCCAGCACCCAGCGGTTATTGACGATTGAGCGCAACGTCTCGGCTGATGGCACACCTACCCTGCTGTGTAAGGGGCGCATCAATCTGGAGAGCGCCAGCCTGTTTCGTAACGAGGTTAAGAGCCTTTCGCCCAGTCACAAGACCGTGATTGCCGACCTGAGCGGGGTCGACGCGGTTGACAGTTCGGGTCTGGGAAGCATTCTGGGGACGTATGTCTCTGCTAGAAATGACGGCTGCAACCTGACACTGGTGAACGTGCACCCGAGAGTCAAGGACCTGCTTAATATTACGAAGCTGACGGCGGTGTTGGGAGTGCAGTAGCTGGGAACACCCCCACCCGGCAACGGGAGCCGGGATGGGCAGCCACGCCCCAACTCCATAGTTAGGGCCTGCTATCGCCGACATTGCGCGCTCGGAGCGCCGACTTGTACACTCATTAGTTACACAGCCCGTCCATCCATTTCCCTGAATTCTGCTGAACTTTACTGAACGCAGGCGAGCTGTGTGCCAATCCTTGCGGGTTTGAATTCGCTTCTTGAGGAACTCTGCCGACCGCACATGGAGCAGTCATTTGAAACCAGGCAAGACGGCGGTTGTCATCGGCGCCCAGTGGGGCGATGAGGGCAAAGGCAAAATCGTTGATGTTCTCTCGGAGCGCTTCAAAGTAGTGGCGCGCTACTCCGGCGGACACAACGCCGGACACACCGTAACTATCAAAGGCCAGAAGTTTATCTTGCAGCTTATTCCCTGTGGCGTGCTGCGCGAAGGCTGCCGTGGGGTCATCGGCAATGGCGTGGTGCTCGACCCGTTTGCGTTTATGCGCGAGGTGGACGCCCTGCGAGCGCAAGGTGTGAATGTCGACGGCAGCCTCTTTGTGAGCAACCGGGCGCACGTCATTCTGCCTTACCATCGCATGATCGAGCTGGCGGCGGAGAATGCGCCGGGACGGATCAAAATCGGCACCACGTCGCGCGGCATCGGCCCTACGTACGAAGACAAGATGGCGCGCAGCGGCCTGCGCGTGCAGGACCTGCTGGACAAGGGCCTGCTGCAAAAGCACATTGAGAACGCCTGCCACGAGAAGAACATGGTGGCCCATGCGCTGTTCAACAGCGAGCCGCTTGACGCCGACAAGATGTACGCGGACTACGCGCAGATTGCCGACCGTGTGGCTCCGTTTGTCGCCGACACTGCGCAGTTGCTCAACAAAGCGATTGCCCACGGCGAGCCGGTGATGTTTGAGGGCGCGCAGGGAACGATGCTCGACATCGACCACGGCACGTATCCCTTCGTGACGTCGTCGAGCGCAACTTCGGGAGGCGCGGTCACCGGCACCGGCGTGCCGCCGACTTCCATCACCACGGTCATCGGCGTGACCAAGGCCTATTGCACCCGCGTCGGGGGCGGGCCGTTCCCGACGGAACTGCACGACGATGTAGGCGAAGCCATCCGCAAGAAGGGCAATGAATTCGGCGCTGTGACAGGACGCCCGCGCCGCACGGGATGGATCGATCTGCCGCTGCTGCGCTACTCCAACATGATTAACGGTACGGGCTGGCTGGTAGTGACCAAACTCGATGTGCTGGACGATCTGGCCGAGATTCCTGTCTGTGTGGGCTACAAGATCGACGGCAAAGCGACGGAGGAGATTCCCGCTCAGGCGGCCAGTTTCGACAAGATCGAGCCGGTTTACGCGAAGATGCCGGGATGGCATTCGAACACGTTCGGCATCGACAGCTACGACCGCCTGCCGGAGAAAGCGAAGCAATATCTGGCGTTCCTGGAAAAGGAGACCGGTGCAAAGATTGGAGTCATTTCCACCGGGCCGGATCGCGAGCAGACCGCATTCACCGGAGAATTTATACAGATGCTCGACGACATCAGCGGTAAGCGATAGGAGATTTCGCGTGGTTGTGTTGGCTGTTGTTTGGGTCGCCAGGCCGGGCAGGGAAGAGGAAGTTGCGGCGATCTTCCGCAAGCTGGAGGCCGACTCTCGCCGCGAACCGGGGTGCCTCATGTACGTCGTGCATCGCCACAAAGATCAGCCCGGGCGCTTCTTCATCTACGAGCAATACAAAGACGATGCGGCACTACAGGCGCACCGTGAATCGCCGCACTTTCAGGAGTACGCGGTGCAGGGCTTGGCGGGTATCGCCGACCGGGCGATGGGCGAGTTGTACTTGCCGCTGACCGGGAGCTAAAGGAATGTAGCTTGATCGGCAGCCGTCAGTGGCCGGCCACTCTTTCAGGGCGCCGTCATCTACGCACGACTGACAATGTGCCCCAGGCCACGGGTGGTGCGCGCGGCGATGGTTCCGAAACCATCCCATATGTAGGGACTGCAGAATCACTGCGGCGTGATCTTGAACACCACTCCACAGCCCCAACCTTCGCACTTCGACAAATCATTGCCGCCTCGGCTGGCGGTGCCGTAGAGATTGCCATTGCTGTCCATTACCAGGCTTCCGATCGGAAATGCGCCATCGCTTCTGCCGGTAAAGTCGTGGAGTGACGTAGTAGGTCCAATTGCCGTTGGAAGGTGTCAGCTTGAAGACGGACCCATACCCAAAACTCCCGTCAGAAACCGTCGTCCCGTAGAGGTTTCCCGCCTGGTCGAAGATGAGATTGCTGTACATAGGGCCCCCAGCGCCGATTAAGCTGGAGAGGAGATTGAACCCCCAGCTTCCACTGGACAACTCGAATACGGTACCGCCGCGGCCGACCCCAGCCCCGGCAGTCGAGCCGTAAACATTTCCCGCCGCGTCCAATGTAACGCCCGAAAGAGGATCATCTCCGTTGTCACCGTAGGCGACGAAGCTGTACAGAGTATTCAGCTGCCAGCCTGAGTTAGCGAGTAGCTGGTAAACGCTCCCCGCCCCGAAATCTCCGCCCTGGTTCGTGCCATACACATTGCCGGCTGCATCGAGGATCACTCCGCCCAGAGGAAAATTGTCGTATCCCTGGAAATCGTGCAGATGAGACAACGTCCAGACGCCATTCAGGTTGCTCAGCCTGAACGCGACGCCGGCCGATCCCGATCCTCCCTGGCGGGTCGAGCCGTAGAAGTTGCCCGATCCGTCGAGGGCAAGATTTCCTGTGGGCTCTAGCCCGTCATCGCCATTGAAGCTGTGGAGAATCGTCACCTTCCATTGGGCTTGCTGGATGGTGCGTGGCGGAGTGACGGGCGGGGTCAATCGGAAAAAGGTGCCGCAGCCTCCGACGCAACCATTGCCACCGAAGCCGGTAGTGCCATACATGGCGCCTCCGGGCCCGACCACCACCCCGGCTTCCGGATAGGCTCCGTCGCTTCCGCCGCTAAATTGCCACAGGGTGATGAAGGACTGGCTGGAGGGACTTAACTCGTAAACGGTGCCGCAGCCTGGCTCGAAGTAATAATAGGCACTGCAGTTTCCGCCACCACCCGCAGCCGTTGTTCCGTAGAGATTGCCATCGCGACCGATTAAGACGCCAGCATAGGGAGCCGCTCCGCCTGCGCCTCCGGTGAAGTTGTGCAGCACGGTGAAGGTTTGCGCGTTAGCCGACGAAGTGAGCCATGTGGCCAGCGTGATCAGGCTCAAGCAGAGAACGGTTCCGGATTTCATGGCGAGCTCCGACAGGGGAAGCGTCCCAGGCAGCAATCTTATCCCTGGACTTACCTTGGTTCACATAGTGTCACGCTCTTAGTTGTCAAATTCTTGTAACTTCGGCGCACACCATCCTGCTTGCGAACACTGCCGCTTCGCTACGGCGTGATCTTGAACACCACTCCGCAGCCCTTGCCACCACATTTTGAAAGATCCCCGCCCTGGCTGGCGGTGCCATAGAGGTTGCCATTAGCGTCGAAGACGAGAGTCCCGACCGGATACGCGCCATCGCTCCCACCAGTAAAGTCGTGGAGCGAGGTATAGATCCAACTACCATTGGTGGGCGTCAGCTTGAACACCGTTCCGAAGGAGTGGTTCGGAACAGGTCCGTCAGAATAGGTTGTGCCATACAGATTACCCGCCTGGTCGAAAATGAGGTTGCTCAACATTGGGCCCTCACCACCGGAAAGACTATAGAGAAGGTTGAACGTCCAACTTGCACCTTGGTTGGATAGCTCAAATACAGTACCGCCGCCTTTCACCCCGCCCATCGAGGTTGACCCATAAATGTTTCCCGCTGAGTCCAACGTCAAACCCGAGCTGGGATTACCTCCGCCGGGGATATCCTCAAAGCTGTGCAGGATGTTGAAGGCCCAGTCGGAGCCAGCGAGTAGCTGGTAAACATTGCCGGCTGCAGGACCGTCGATAAACGTGGTGCCGTAAACGTTGCCTGCACTATCGAGAACCACTCCGCCCTCAGGGAATGTTCCGTCGGCGTATCCGGTGAAGTCGTGCAGGTCAGAGACAGTCCAGACACCATTCAAGTCGCTCAGCTTGAAAACGTTGCCGGCCCCTGCTCCCCCACTGGCGCTCGAACCATACAAGTTGCCGGAGCCATCTACGACCAGGTTTCCAGTGGGGGAATCCCCATCGTTGCCATGGAAGGTATGCAGGATCTTTTCAGTCCACTGGTTTTCCTTGATAGTTCGCGGCGGAGTTAGTGGAGGCGTCAACCGGAAGACGGTGCCGCACCCGACTTGTCCCGCGCAATTACCACCGCCGCCCGCCGACGTGCTTCCATACATGGCGCCGCCGGGGCCGATGGTCAACCCAGCTAATGGATTTTCACCGTCACTGCCTCCGGCAAATTGGTACAACGTAATGAAAGATTGATTGCCGGGATTCAAGACATAGGCGCTACCGCAGCCTGTGCCGAAATTACCACTACAGGTCCCGCCCCCACCCGCAGCGGTTGTTCCGTAGAGATTTCCATCGTGACCGATTAATACACCGGCATAAGGAGTCGCTCCGCCTGCGCCGCCGGTGAAGTTGTGCAGCACGGTGAAAGTTTGTGCGTTCGCCGCGGGCGCAAGCCATGCGACGAGAACAATCAGGCTCAAACAGCCGAAGACTGGGCATTTCATGGTGGGCTCCACGATCTGACAATCAGGTGCAGCATGTTACTCCACGGTAGACCGCAGTAACACAAAAACTTTCCAGAGTGGTTGTCAGGACGAGCGTTGCCTGTAATGGAGCTTTCGGACGGGCCGACGGGCGCGTCGTATTGGGATTCCTGTCGTGATCAGGGAAGCTATTATGAACACGGTGTATCCAGACGCAGTGTTAGCTTACTCCAGCGCCTGGTTGATCGCAGCACGTGCCAGGATGCGTGTGGAGTCGAGGGTTGGGAGCGGCGAGCTGCTGTCATCGACGATCAGCGGGATTTCGGTACAGCCGAGTACCACAGCGTCGCAGCCCTGATGGCTCATCTTGCCGATGACTTCGCGAAAATAGCTACGTGAGTCATCGGTAAAGATGCCGTTCACTAGCTCATCGAAAATAATCTGATCGATACGCGACCGTTCTGCGGCATTCGGAACAACATAGTCAATGCCTGCGGCCGTGAGCTTCTGGGGATAAACCGTTCCTTCCATCGTGTACTTCGTGCCCGTGACGCCGAGTTTGTGGAAGCCACGCTGCTTCGCAACCGTGGCGACTTCTTCCACAATGTGCAGCCAGGGAAGCGGGGACGTCAGTGCCACTAGATCGAATGCATGATGGATGGTGTTATCGGGACAGATCAGGAAGTCGGCGCCGCAGGCTCTGAGCTTATTGGCCGACGATAGCATGAGGTTGGCGACACCGCGCCAATCGCCTGCATAGATAAAGTCCATGTAGTCGGCGAGGCAGCGGGTGTGCATCGATATTTCAGGATGGCGATGGCGCCCCATGATGGCGGGCGCTTCGTCGCAAATGGTGCGATAGCAGAGGGCTGCGCCCTCGGCACTGCAAGCGACGATTCCGATGTGCATGGGCATGGGAAGAAGTTATCAGTTGTCGGTGGTCAGTTGTCAGCCGAACCAGAAAATACCCGCAGCGGCTAAACAGGCTGCTGAAAAACTCTTCGCAGTGGACAAAACAGCAGATCCCTCACCTCTAAAGAGGTTCGGGATGACAAAAACAAAGGGCTTTTATGGCGCAGCTAAAGCTGCGCCCCTTCAAAACGCGGAGCGAAACGAATTCTCCGCCAACTGCAGCAGTTCGTCGTCACTGAAGCCGAACACCTGCTGCGCGATTTGGTATTCGCGGTTCAGCGTGGTGTGGAACATCTCAGGATCGTCGGTGTTGAGCGTAACCAGCACGCCCGCGTCGAAGAGCTTTCGTACCGGATGCTGATCGAGCAAAGTACAACATCCGGTAAGAACGTTGCTCGAGATGCAGATCTCGACGGGGACCTGGTGCTCCGCAAGATGGCGAACCAACGCCGGGTCCTCGATGGCGTGCAATCCGTGGCCGATGCGATCAACCTTTAGCTCGCGCAGCGCACCCCAGATCGACTCCGGCCCGACGGTCTCGCCCGCATGAACCGTCAAGTGCAGTCCGTTTTCACGTGCCAGTCGATAGACTTCGCGAAACTGCTCCGGCCCGGCGCGCCGCTCATCGCCGCCTAAGCCGATGCCAACGACGTTGCGATTCCTGAGTCGGACTGCTTCCTCTACCACGCGCCTTGCCTCATCTACACCGAAGTGTCGTACGGCGTCGAAGATCCAATACACGGAGACGCCGAAGTCTCGCTTGCCGCGCCCACGTCCTCGCTCCAGCCCTTCGAAGAGGGGAGCGAAGTCTCCTCCGCGCCAGTGCACGACGCCCACCGAAACATAGACCTCCGCGTGGCGGACATTCTGCTCGCGTAGCTTCTGCATCATGCGATAGGTGACGAGCTCGTAGTCGTCGGCGGTGCGCAACCGTTCCGTGACCGCCTTAAACGCCAACAGAAATCCGGTGAAGCTGGTGTAGTTATAAAGTGCGCGCGCTTCGTCTTCGGTAAAGACACGGCCGCTGTCGGCAATGTTGGTGTAGCGATTGTTGTGGGTCGAGAGCGGCGTGGGATGCCGGCGGCTCAACTCCGACAAGGTGGCAGGGTCGACTGTGCCCTCGAGATGAAGGTGCAACTCGGACTTGGGCAGGGAGCGAATGAAGTTGCTGGGAGGTTTGAGTTCGGGCATCACGCGCGTCGTCGAATTTGAGGTGCGAAGAGTCGCGTCAGGGCACAACTTCAGTCGTGCCGATCAGTCCCCTCTAACACCCTTTGTCATCCTGAGCGAGGAGCGCAAGGAGGAATCGAAGGGCCCGTATTTGCGTGAAGACATGCAGGGTATCAAGGTCCTTCGACTACGTTCGTCTCGGCAGCCTCGACTCACTTCGCTCAGGATGACAAATCATAAATGACGGCAGAACCGGCACGACCGAGGTCGTGCCCTGACGCCATCTTCTCAAAGCTAAGAGCTACGACATGTTGCCTACTGCTTTGCAACGCTCGGCGTCGTCTTGCGCTGCTCGGGGCAGAACTCGCTGTGATGGCGGCTGTACAGCGTGTAGACCGTCAGGCCGATGATAAGCCAGGCAAAGAAGCGCAGCCAGGTGAGAATCGGCAGGCCGGCCATCAGCAGCACGCAAAACAGGACGCTGAGTACGGGCGCCGTAAGCCCGCCCGGTGCGCGGAACCCGCGATGCCGCTCAGGCTGCTTGTAGCGCAGAATGATCACGCCGATTGATACCAGCACGAACGCAAACAGCGTGCCGATGTTCGACAGGTCTGCCAGTGTACCGATGTCGAGAATGCCTCCCGGAATGCCGACCAGGAATCCCGCAATCCACGTTGCCGTCGAAGGCGTGCGAAATTTTGGATGCACGAAACTGAACAGCTTGGGCAGCAGCCCATCGCGCGACATGGCGAACCATACGCGCGCCTGCCCGAGCTGAAACACCAGCAGCGACGAGATCATGCCCATCATGGCGCCGAAGAGCACGGCCAGCCGTGTCCAGTGCAGCGTCTGCGAGCCGGTCAAGACCGTCAGCCGCTTCATGCTGTTGACGACAGGGGCGGCGTCATCAACCAGTGTCGACCATTTGACGATGCCGGTGAGCACGACGGCTACGGCGATGTAGAGCACGGTGCAGACCACCAGAGTGGCGATGATGCCGATAGGCAAGTCGCGCTGCGGGTTGCGCGCTTCCTCCGCGGCGGTTGAGACGGAATCGAAGCCGATATAAGTGAAAAAGATGATGGAGCCGCCGGTAAGAACCCCCGACCATCCTTCGGGAATGAAGGGGTGGTAGTTCGAGGGATGAATGAAATGTGCGCCCACGATGACGAACGCCAGGATGGCCGAGATTTTGAGGATGACCATCACGTTGTTCGCCTCGGCCGATTCGCGTATGCCCCGCACCAACACTACGGTGAGCAGCATAACCACGATGAACGCCGGGATGTTAAATCCGAAGTGCAACCCCGGAGGATAGAGAACACTGCCCTTGAGGTCGGTCATTCCGCCGGGAAGATACGCCGGCGAAATCCAACGCAACGGCGGATGCCAACCGAACCAGTCGAACGCGTCGACCACGTGCGCTGCAAAGCCCACGCTGACCGCCATGTTGCTGACGGCGTATTCGAGGATGAGGTCCCATCCGATGATCCATGCGATCAGCTCGCCCATGGTTGCGTAGGTGTAGGTGTAAGCGCTGCCGGCGATGGGGATCATCGAGGCCAGCTCGGCATAACACAGCGCGGTGAATAAGCAGACGATGGCCACCAGCACCAGCGACAACGCCAGAGCCGGGCCTGCTCCAGGACGGCCAAGGGTTGCCGCGTGATGCACGATGTAATCAGCCAGTGGCGCGTTCAGGATGGAAGACGTATCGAACTTCTGCCCGGCAATGGCGGTGCCGATGACGGTAAAGATGCCGGAGCCAATGACCGCGCCGATGCCCAACGCCGTAAGCGACCACGGGCCGAGCGTCTTCTTCAGCCGGTGCTCGGGCTCCTCCGATTCGGAGATCAGCTTGTCGATGGACTTGCAGCAGAAGAGTTGGTTCGCCAGATCAGTGCTCCGGAATGGGGGGATGAATTCACGATTCAAACAGAACGAGAGCTTGGTAGCAAGTAGAAGAAAAGAGCGACCGCGGATTTGCGCGGAGGACGCGGACAGCAAAGACATGAACCACGGATCTCCGCAGATTGCACGGATCAGAAAAGGATTATCCGTGTAAGACATGGATCGTGACTGGCTCAACTGCCTGTGTTCCGAGGTCAGCCGGCCACCTTACGGGGGCGGCCTCCGAGCTTGCCGTTTGCGCGCGAGGCCCGCTTTTTGGCCACGCTGGTGCGCCTGCCGCCGGCGGCTCCGAGCCGTGAAGCCATCCACTTCTCGGACCCCAGAACGCCCTCCAGTAGTCCAGGAACATACAAATCCGCATCGAGCTTTGGGAAGTGCAAACCTAAGCCCGAGGGAGTGATCTCAATCGCGCTGAGCTGGCTCGGGGTGGCATGTTCCAAACCCTCGGCTTGCTGCGGATCGAGCATGAGAGCGAGCGCCGGACCAAGCTCAATGACAATACGCCCCTTCCGCTTGTCATAGTGGGCCGCGGTTGCAGGGTGCGTGCGTCTCAGCTGACGGCGAGCTCTCTCTGTGGCAGCGACGACCTCATCTTTCCCCATGGATTTCCCCCCAGGCTTTGCAGATGCGATGTTGAAATTTCTTCAGCTCACGCCGCATTTGCGAGACTTGTTTACGGCTCGCTCCGTAGTTCTCGCGCAACGTGATGTCGCCGCTTGGGCAGTTCACCTCAAAGACGGCTTCCACTCCTTTCCCTATCACGTGAACGTGCTCGGGGCGGTGATCGTTCGGATAGATGACAACCCTGTAACCGGCGAACCGAACAATTGTCGGCATTCATTTTAACCTAAGCGCTTAGGTTTAGAGAGAGTTTTCTTGCAGGCGGCCTTCTGGTCCCTCCACTGCTTTATTTGCCCGGCGCCAGCGTCTCCTCAAAGTGGCTATCGATCAGATGAAACAGATGTGTACGCGCCTCTTTTCCAGCGATGCCGTGGGTCTTGCGCGGATAGATCATCAGGTCGAACTGCTTGCCGGAGTTGATCAACGCGTTCACCATCTGGATCGTATTCTGGAAATGCACGTTGTCGTCGCTGGTGCCGTGCACTTCCAGCAAATTGCCCTTGAGGTCGGCGGCAAAATTTACGGGCGAGCTTTTCTGGTAGCCTTCGGCGTTGTCCTTCGGCAAACCCATGTAACGCTCGGTGTAAATCGAGTCATAAAGGAGCCAATTAGTCACCGGAGCCACAGACACACCGGCCTTGAACATTTCGGTGTGGGTCATGGTGTACAGGGTGAAGTAGCCGCCGTAGCTCCATCCCCAGAAGCCGAGGCGATTGCCATCCAATTCCGGGAACTGCTGGAGCGCCCGATTGACTGCGGCGATCTGGTCTGCGAGCTCGTTCTGCCCGAAGTTATGCCGCAGGGAAGCGGCGAAAACCTTGCCTCGATTCGCCATGCCGCGATTGTCCACGTGCAGCACCGCAAAGCCTTGTCGCGCCAGGATGCAGTCGAAGTAGTAGCCGGCACCTCCCCAGGCGTCGCGCACCGTCTGTGCGCCCGGGCCGCCATACGGATTGACGATCAGAGGGGCCTTGCCATTGGCCATCATCGGGCCGCCGCTCGGCAGCAGAATCGTGCCGAGCAGCTTGGTCTTGCCGTCGGCTGCGCTGTACTCCACCTTCGTTGGCGTCAGCAGGTGGTACTGGTCGATGTTGCGAGGGGACCAAAATACGTTGCATTCGCTGCCAATCGCACAGAGCGAAATCATCGGCGGAGTAGCCAGCGAGGAATAGGTGTCAACGTAATACTTCGCGTGCACGGGGTCGAAGATCACGCTGTGCGCGCCGTCCTGCTTTGAAACGCGATGAAATTCCTTGCCGTCCAGGCCGACGGCATAAAGGTTGGCCTGCCGCCAGTCATCTTTGTTGGCGATGAAATAGACCGTGCCTTGCTTCTCGTCGACTCCGTCAATGCTCTCGACGTCCCAGTCGCCATGCGTGAGTTGTTGCACCAGTTTTGCCGGGCTGGCGAGCGGATTCTGGTTATCAAACTGATACAGGTAGATGTGGTAGTAGCCATCACGCCAGCTCGTCCACAGGTAGCGATCACCCGACTGCAAGAGCAGAAAGTCGGTCTCGGGATGCATGTCGACCCAGGCATCACTGCTTTCCGTCATCATCAGCTGGGATTTGCCGTTCTTCACGTCGATGAAATACAGATCAAGCCGGTCCTGGGCGCGGTTGAGTGCCATCGCCCACACGATGCCGGGACGCACCCAGCCAAAGCGAGGAACGTAGACGTTGGAATCGCCGCCGAGAGGAATTCCGCCATTCCCGCCGCCTGCCGATAGCCACTTCACCTTGCCGCCGCCTGAGCCGACCACGCCGAGCCGCACCATCGGGTTGGGATCGCCCGGCTGCGGATACTTCTGCTCGTCGACCGTAGAGTGCGTCGGAATCCAGTCGGTGATGGGGTAATTCGGCACCTGCTTCTCGTTCATCTGGAGAAATGCGATCTGCCTGCCATCGGGCGACCAGAAATAATTGCTTCGCGTGTACAGCTCTTCCTCGTAGACCCAGTCGACCTCACCATTGAGCAGGTTGGGATCTCCGTCGTGGGTGAGCGCATCCTCACGGCCGCCGGACACATCGCGGACATACAAGTTGTGCCCGCGGACATAAGCAATGCGGTTGCCGTCGGGAGAGAACTTGGGATCGATGCTGGCGTCGTTGCTGGAAGTCAATTGCACACCGGTCCCGTTGTCGAGGCTGTAGAGCCAGAGCTGACCGAGGGAGTCGAACAGGAGCTTCTTTGAATCGGGCGACCAATGATAAGCGGCGACGGAATAACGCTGCATTGCTTCCTTCTGGCGCTCGTCCTTGATGGCGCTGATGGGAGGTGCGAGCGAGGCCAGCTTCCCACTGCTCACCAGTACGGCGGGCTTGGGATTCTTGGCGTCAACGTAGTAGAGCGCACCTTTCTCGCCGCTGTCATCACGCTGGACAAAGGCGACGCGTGAGCCATCGGGCGCCCATTTGATCGACTCCGGCGCCCGGCCCAGAAGTCCGCCGTCGGCGTAGATGGCTTCGATGGTGAGCTCGGGAGCGGTCTGCGATTGGGCGCGTGCGACTCCGCCCTGACTCGCTGGGAAAAGAACAGTAGCCGAAAGCAAAGTAACGATGGTTGCAAGGCGCAGTCTCACGGGCCCTCCGGGCAAAGAGTTGGGAAAGCGTCGAGTTTATATCAGCAGGTTGGATTTGTTTACTGTCATCCAACGAGGTCTCACTCGCCGTGCGTGCTAGAATCCATGCAGGTTCCCGCCATCTGCGATGAATTCCGACCTTGACAAATTGATCGATCTGCAGCAGGTTGATTCCCGCATTGCCGCTCTGCGAACAGAAATCGCAGCACTGCCCAAGCATGTGAAAGAGATCGAGGCCAAACTCGTCAGCGCGAAGGCCAAGGTCGAAGCCGCGCAGGCCGCCATGAAAGCCGACGACGCGACGCGGCGCAAGCACGAAGGCGATATCCAGGACCAGCAGCAAAAAATCAGCAAATATCGCGACCAGTCGCTGCACGTAAAGACCAATCAGGAATACAAGGCCTTGATGGAAGAGATCAAGTTCGCGGACGAGAAGATAGCCGCCTCCGAGGACAAGATCCTCGAGATCATGCTTGCGGCCGATGTGCGCAAGGAAGCTCTGAAGCAGGCCGAGGCTGAATTGAAGGCCGATACCGCCGAGAACGACAAAGAGAAGGAATCAGTGCGTCTGCGGACTGCCGAAGATGAGAAAGAACTTGCTGAACTTTCGGAGCGGAGAAAACAACTGCGCTCCGGGGTGACGGAAGACGTCCTGTTCCACTACGACCGCGTGCTCCACCGGCGGGGTTCGGCGCTTTCTGCCGTCTACGACGACCAGATGTGCTCCGCGTGCCGTGTCATGTTGCGCCCCCAGGTCTTTCAGGAGGTCATGAGCAACCAGCAATTCGTTACCTGCGACTACTGTCACCGAATCTTCTATTACGTCCCGCCACCGCCGCAGCCGCAGCCGGAAGAGGGGGACAAAGGCAAGTCCGAAGCAGCGAGTCTTGAGCCTTCGGCTGCTGAGTCTTCATCCGAAACGACACCCGAGGCTGCTCACCCCTCGCAGGGCGAAGCCGCCGCGCGGTAGCTCAGTCGCCCTTCAGACAATTACTCTTAGGGTTGTCATCACGAGCGCCCGGTTTTGGCGCGAGGGATGCGCTCTCGGAGCGTTCCAGCAAGAGCATTGCATTGACGATTACTGCGGGAGTCGCTGAGGTGATATTGTCGCCGCAGAGGCTTTTTCGCGACGTACGCGAGAGCAGATCCCTCGGTCGCCTAACGACCTCGTGATGACAAATCACAAGAAGACCGACAGAACTCCAAATGGCGCGATTGCAGGCGCAGCCGGCACGCCGCTCATCGCCGTTTTGCCTCGCGGCGCCGCCCGCCTTCGCGGTGGACATGTCTGGGTCTATCGGTCGGACTTGGCAAAGGGTGCTGACGCTCCGGCCGGATCGCTGGTTCATGTACGCGACGAGCGAGGCCGCAGGCTAGGCTCGGCGCTCTATAGCAGCGCGTCACAGATCGCCATCCGGATGATTTCTGCGGAGGAGGTCAGCGACGACGAACTACCGGCACTTGTCTCGGCACGCATCGATGCGGCTGTAGCTTTTCGCCAACACGTCGCCCACGACACAGACTCCTTCCGAGTGATATTCAGCGAGGCCGATTTACTCCCCGGGCTCATCGTCGACAAGTACAACGACCTGCTCTCATTGCAGATTCTCACTCAGGCATTCGACGGCAGCGACTTGCGCCAGGTTGTCGTCGATTCCTTAAGCCTTAGCTTCCCAGGGGCGGGCATCCTCGAACGGGTCGACGCTCGCATTCGCGAGCTTGAACAGTTGCCCGCGCGCGAATCACAACTGCTGCGCGGCAATAACTCCAGCACCATCTTTACGACGAACGGCGTTCGCTTTCACTATGACGGTCTGAGCGGTCAGAAGACGGGGGCCTTCCTCGACCAGCGAGAGAACTACGCTGCTGCGGCACGCTGGGCGCAGGGAGACGCGCTCGACTGCTTTACCTATCAGGGCGGATTCGCACTACACCTGGCTCGTGTATGCAGTACTGTTACGGCGCTCGACATCTCCCGCGCAGCACTCGAAATGGCCGAGCAAAACGAAACGCTGAATAAGTCCAAGCACCGCTGCGGCGAGATTGAGTGGATCGAAGCCAACGCTTTCGACCTGCTCAAGGACTACGCCGCTGCCGGCCGCCAGTACGACACCATCGTGCTCGATCCGCCGGCCTTCGCCAAAACCAGGCGCGCCGTTCCGACAGCCCTCAAGGGTTACAAGGAACTTAACCTGCGCGCGCTGAAGATGCTTCGGACCGGAGGGACGCTGGTCACCTGCTCGTGCTCCTTCCACGTCAGCGAAGCCGAGTTCCTCGAGATGCTCGGTTCGGCCGCCGCCGATGCGGGCCGCCGCGTTCGCGTGCCCGAAAAGCGCGCCGCCGCCGCGGACCATCCCGTCCTGTTGAACGTTCCCGAGACGGCCTACCTGAAGTGCATCATCTGCCGGATTATCTAGGCTGCTAGCCGCAAGCCTCTGATTCCAGGCCAAATCCAGTTCTTGACATATCACATATTGCGATATCATAATTACGATCTGTAATAAAGATTTTAGGCGATGAAGCTGGGTGAAAAAGTTCGCTACCTGCGCCTGGTGGAGGGCACGCTCCGCGGACTGGATCGCGAGATGACGCAGCAGGACCTGGCTCGCGCCATGAAGAAAGAGCTGGGGCGAGGGCTGAGCCAGTCGTACCTGTCGCAGATTGAGAACGGGACTCGGCCCCACTTGACGAATGACACGCGCATGCTGCTGGCACGTTTTTTCAAAGTGCATCCTGGCTACCTGGTGGACGACCCCGAGGGATACCATACTGAGCTCACTAGCGATCTGCGGGCGATGGAAGACCGCCTCGACCTGATGCTGATCAACGGCGCCGAGCAGTTTGCCAACGACACTGAGCTGTGCGATGCGCTGCTCAAGATCGCGCGCTACTCCGATACGCGCGGTGTGCTGGTGTTGCTGGCGCAGATTCTCGACGCTCCGGGATTGCCGGAGCGCTTGATGGAGGTCTTAAGGCCAGAACCGCGGCGAGATATGCAACGTGCGACGTCCCGTCTCAAAGGGGGAGCAAGCCTATGACCTGGGCCATGTTCTACCTCACCTGCTTTCTACTGGGCGTTACGTTGAGTGTGCTGTCGTTTCTCAGCGGCAGCTTCCATCTGCCGCACTTTCATCTGCATGTTCCGCACGTGCATGTGGGGCACGTTGGAGGTGTCCAGGGAGCAGGCACGCACGCGGGCGGCGCGCGCAGTGGTGAAACCTCCTTCATCAACTTCGGGACCATCTGTGCCTTTCTGGCATGGTTTGGCGGCACCGGATACCTGCTGACGCGCTATTCCACCCTGGTGGTTGCGCTGGTGGCGACACTCTCGTTCATCGCCGGCCTGGTTGGCGCTGCTCTGGTGTTCTGGTTCATTGCCAAGGTGTTGTTAGCGCACGAACACGAACTCGATCCCGCCGACTACGACAGAGTAGGAGTGCTGGGCCGGGTGACCAGCAGCATACGTGAGGGCGGCACAGGAGAAATCGTCTTCTCGCTGGCGGGCACGCGGCACACATGCGGCGCTCGTAGCGAAAACGGCGAGGCGCTTCCCAAGGGAACGGAAGTCGTAGTCACGCGGTATGAGCGAGGCATTGCGTATGTGCAGCGCTGGGATGAGTTGGCGGGAGAGCGGAAGGCCGCAATTAGCAACTAGATATTTGAGCTGGGGCCTGAACATGAGAAAAGACGTAACTATCGCACTTTACATAGTGCTATTGGTGGCCGTCGTGGTCAGCGTGGATCTCCTGTTCTTCAGGGGCGAATTCCGGGAGCGGCTGATAGCGAATATAGGAATTGTCTCGGTATTCGCCGCTTTCTACTGGAGATTCCTGAAACGTCCATGAGCAAAGCGAACGATAGTCGCTCCGACCTCGCCCACGCCGCGCGAACGTGTCGAGTATTTCTCACTGGCAGATTGCAATTTGTAGCTTGTAAGCGAAAGGCGAGATTTTGATGAAGAGCATAACAAATCTGGGAATCGCCATCGCCCTAGGCGTGGGGATTGGATTGGCGATGGGCGCGGCATTTCATCAAGCAGTAACTGGAGTAGCTATCGGCACGACAGTGGGAATTGCCGCCGCGGCCCTGACGTTGCTGAACGGTGTGGGGCGGGGCAAGACGAGTTGTTGACCAGGGTTTAGCTGGCGGCTGATGGCCGCCAGTTTGAAGGAGGCTTATGCATATTCCAACCGATGTGGTGGTGATTGTGTGGTCGGTGGTTGCGGCCACGGTCCTCATCATTGCCGTTTTCACACGGTTATACCGAAAAGCGGGTCCGAACGAAGCGCTGGTGGTGTTTGGCCTTCGCGGCACGCGCATTGTCAAAGGCCACGGCACGGTGATTCTGCCGATGGTGGAGAACTGCCGCGAGCTCTCGCTGGAGCTGATGTCGTTCGACGTTGCGCCGCAGCAGGACCTCTATACCAAGCAGGGCGTCGCGGTGACGGTCGAAGCGGTGGCGCAGATCAAGGTCAAGAGCGATCCGGAGTCGATCCTGACAGCTTCGGAACAGTTTCTTACCAAGACACCGCCACAGCGCGAGGCGCTGATTCGTCTGGTGATGGAAGGCCATCTGCGCGGCATCATCGGGCAACTCACAGTAGAGGAGATCGTCAAGCAGCCGGAGATGGTTGCCGACCGCATGCGCTCCACCTGCGCCGACGACATGAACAAGATGGGGTTGGAGGTGATCTCGTTCACCATCAAAGAAGTTCGCGACAAGAACGAGTACATCACCAATATGGGACGGCCTGACGTTGCTCGCATCAAGCGTGACGCGGATGTCGCTACCGCGGAAGCCGAACGCGACACAGCTATTAGGAGGGCGTTGGCGTTGCGCGAGTCGGCCGTTGCCAGGGCGCAGGCCGACCAGGAACGCGTGGCGGCAGAGACGGCATCGCTCGCGAAGCAGGCCGAAGCGCAGCGCGATCTTGACGTCAAGAAGGCGACCTACGTGGAGACTGTCAAACGGCAGCAGGCACAGGCTGACAAGGCGTACGAAATCCAGACCAACGTCATGCAACAACAGGTCACGGCTGAAGCGGTAAAGATTCAGCAGGTGGAGAAGGAGCAGCAAGTCAAGGTCCAGGAAGCCGAAATCCTGCGCCGCGAGAAGGAGCTGATTGCCACCGTGCTGAAGCAGGCGGAGATCGAGCGCCAGCGGATTCAGACACTGGCCGAGGCTGAACGGCAGAAGACGATGGTCGAGGCTGATGGCCGGGCAAGCGCCATCCGTGCGCAGGGCGAAGCTGAAGCCGAGATCATCTTCAAGAAAGGGGACGCCGAAGCGCGGGCAATGAACGTCAAGGCCGAAGCCTACCAGGAGTACAACCAGGCTGCGGTCTTCGACAAGCTGATTACTGGGTTGCCGGATGTGGTGAAGGCTTTGGCCAGCCCACTCGCTAATGTCGACAAGATCACCATCGTGTCCACGGGAAACGGCGATGCCGCCGGCATGAGTAAGGTAACAGGTGACATCACCAAGATCGCCGCGCAGGTTCCGGCGTTGTTCGAGGCGCTCTCGGGAATGCAGATGAGCGATCTGCTCGGCAAGATCAGGACCATCGGCGATAAGTCGCCGCGTCCGGATCAACTGCCTGCGGCAGAAGAGAAGGGGAAAGATACGGATGCCGGCAGTTGAGCGAAGTGGATAGCGGCTGGTGGATAAAAGAGGGCCCACTGATCCGAAAGGCGCGGATGAGTGGGGCACCGAGGAGCCAATTAGCAATTAGCAATTAGTGATGCCGCAGCATGAGAGACCTATACCACTGATGTGAGCACGTGGGCGAATGGCAAAGCCAAAAGCTAAGAGCCAAGAGCGAAAAGCGGCAGTTCAAAGGAGTTCGTCATGGCATTACTGGATCGAGTAGCAACGTTGGTACGAGCAAACCTGAATGATCTGATTGATAAGGCAGAGAACCCTGAAAAGATGCTGAAGCAGGTCATTCTTGATATGGAGAACCAGTTCATGCAGGTCAAGACACAGGTGGCGATTGCGCTGGCCGACTTGCATCTGCTGCGAGGCAAGAAGAAAGAGAACGCCGAGCGGCATGCCGAGTGGATGCGCAAGGCTGAGCTTGCAGTCGACAAGGGCGACGATGCGCTGGCGCGGGCGGCACTGGAGCGCGCTATGAGCTTCCAGCAAATCGGGCAGGGCTTCGATCAGCAGATTGCCGACCAGGAGGTGCAGGTTGACGCCTTGAAGAACGCGTTGAAACGCCTGGAAGTGAAGCTGGGCGAGGCGCGCGCCAAGGTGGAGTTGCTTATGAGCCAGCACCGGCGCTCACGCGCGCTCAGCAAGGCGGCCGATGCTCAGCAGAGGACTCCGAACGAGGCCCACGCCCTCGACCGCATGAAGTCGAAGGTCGCCCAGCAAGAGGCGGTTGGCAGGGCGCAGGCGGAGTTGCTGGGTGACGATATCGAAACCAAGCTGCTCAAGCTGGAACGCGAAGAGCAAGTCGATGCGTTGTTGCAGCAACTAAAGGAGCGTAAGCGGTTGTCGGCTTAAGCAGTTCAAGTCAGAGCATTGCGGAAGCCGCCATCATCTGCGAGATGGTCGTATAGGCAAAGCCCTGATCTTTGTATTGCGCGATGATCGAATCCGTAGCTTCGACGGACTGGCGGCGGTCAGCGCCCATCGCACGATAACCTCCGTCGTGCAGGAGGATGACGTCTCCCCCGCGCATCTGCCGCTCGGCATGGGCGACAATGTGCTGCGCGGAGATCGGTTTCCAGTCGTAACAGGTGACATTCCACATCACCGGCTCGAGCCCAAGCTGGCGAATGGTGCGCAGCGTCATGGGCGTGCGCGCGCCGAACGGCGGCCGCATCAACGTGCAGCGGCATCCCGTGGAGTCGAAGACAATGCTCCGAGTGCGCTCGATCTGCGAGCGTACGGCCGGCGCCGTGGAAAAGATCAGGTTGGGGTGGTCCCAGGTGTGGATGCCGAGCTCGTGTCCGGCAGCAACCACGGTGCGCGCAATCTCGGGTTTTTGAGCCACGAACCTGCCGAGAGCGAAGAATGTCGCCTTCACCGAGTGGCGTTCCAGCACCTCCAGTAGGCGGAGCGTCCAGGGATCGTTGGGACCGTCGTCGTAGGTGAGCGCTAGCACCGGTGAACCAGGCTGTAACCCAATAAACGTTTTCCCCCAGGCCTGCGAAGTTGGCCAGTAGCACTGGAAGCCGGCCCAGGTGAGACCGGCGACACCGACGCCTGCGATGATGGCGTTTCTCATCTGTTGCGATTGTAGCTGGCGCGGTGCCAAATCTTTCACCGCCCTCGTCCAATGTTTCCAGGCGGTGGAAATCTCCCGATTGCCACGCGTACCGAGGAGCGATATTCTGCCAACGGCTGCTCTCCTCCCATGGCGAACCTGTTTGAACCACCTCATTACATCGCGATTGAAGGCCCGATCCGAGTGGGCAAGACCACGCTGTGCAAAGTCATTGCCGAGACGCTGCACGCGCAGCGCATCAGCGAGCCCGACCAGAACCCGTTTCTGAGCGCGTTTTACAACGGTGAGCGGGGCGCAGCGTTCCAGGCACAGCTGGCCTTCCTCATCGCGCGTTACGAGCAACTAACCACCGTGGATTTGAAGCGGCCCGGCAGGACCATCGTGGCCGACTATATCTTCGAGAAAGACAAGCTGTTTGCCTGCCTGAACCTGAACGATGCGGAGCTGAGCGTCTACAACCGCTACTACGACCTGTTTCATCAGAATGTCCCAACGCCAGATTTGGTGATTTATCTGCAGGCTACGCCGGAAATCCTCAAGAAGAGGTTGAAGAAACGCAATGCCCCCAGCGAGAAGGCCATCAGCGACGATTACCTGGAGGAAGTGATCAAGGCCTACGAGCACTTCTTCTTTCACTACACGTCATCGGATCTTTTAATCGTGAACACCTCGGAGATCGACTTCGTGGAGCGCAGCGAAGACCTTCAGGCGCTGCTGCGGCGGGTGAGCGAACCGATTCGCGGCACGCAATACTTCCTTCCCTTGGGAGCGGACGAGGGCGGGGCCAACGCGTGAAGATCGCCGGCCCTTAGTTCGGCAGCAACGCTCAGATTGGCCAATTCAACAGCTTCAATCAAGTTCCCGCCATCTCACAAGTGATCTCCGCCCGATCCGCTTACTTCAGCCGGACATTGAATTCGACAGGCATTTTCTTGGGCGGGTAGCAGGCGTTCTTGTCGCAAGCCTGGTAGTACAGTTCGCCGCCCACCACGAAGCTGGAATTCTTCGCAAGCGGCGGTGCCTTCAGCACCACATCGATGGTGAAGTCCCCGGAATAGACGCTCAGCTTCTCGTTCGGGGAGAAGGGAAAGCTCTGGTCTTCACCCGGAGGGTACTGGATAGCGGCGATCTCCAATGGTGTTGGGGCTACCAGTTTCAGGGAAGTGGGAATCAGCAGGCTTGATTTGGGCTTATTGGAGTTAATGTGGAAATTAGCGCTCACCCGGAAGTCCAACTCGACCTTGGCGGTCTGCCCCGGATTCAGTTGCACTTCCTCCACCGGCGCCATCTCCACCGAAGGCTGGACGGTACCCGGAGCTTGTGCTGCGAGGTATGACGTGAGCAGCAGCAGAGCGAGTGCGGCGAACTTCATCGTACTGTCGCTGCGTCGTTATGATCGTTGGGACTGAGGTCAGCCCCGGAATTCAGCGCGCTTTTACCCTGGTCGGAGTCGAGCGCCTTTTTGACGTCGTCCTCGATCTCAGCTTTGCCGATCAGCCCGGCCACCTTGCCGACAATCTTTCCCTGGCGATTGATGTAAAACGTGGTCGGCAGATACTCCACATCTCCGTACTCTTCGGAGACCTTGTTCGTGCCCAGAAGAACAGGATAGTTGACGCCCATTTCACTGGTGAATTGAGCAATCCTCTGCGGGTCGCTATCGTCCATGGCGACGCCGAGGATGGTGAGCTGGCCGTTGCCATAGTGGTTCTGCAGGTCCACGAACCACGGCATCTCGACCTTACAGGGCGCGCACCATGTTGCCCAGAAGTTCAAAACCACGGCCTTACCGCGGAAATCGGATAGTTTGACCTTGCGGCCGTCGAGGGAAACGAGTTCGAAGTCGGGTGCCTGTGCGCCGCGGACGTCGCCCACCAGCGACGTTGCGGGACGCTTGATGCGTTGACGATCAACCCACTTGCCGAAGGCCAACATCCCCAGGATGGCGACGGACAAGATAACGAAGACAAATGCGTTGCGTTTCACAAAGATGCCCTTATAGAGCGAACCTGTTCAGAAATGCGAGGTACCCGGACAACAACTTCAGGTTGTTCATAAATATCAGAGCGCCAACTACGATCAGCAAAACGCCGCTTACCAATTCTACCGCGCGCAGGTGCCGCCGGAACCTTCCATAAAACGAGAGAAACCGATCAATCCCGATTGAGGTCAACAAAAAGGGTACGGCCAATCCAAGCGAGTAGATTGCCAGTAACAGCACTCCTTTCGCCACTTTGTCCTGTTCGGAAGCCAATGCCAGGATTGCGGCCAGAATGGGCCCGATACAGGGCGTCCATCCGAACGCGAAAGCAAAGCCGACCACGAATGAGCCCAGTGCGCTGGAACTGCCTTTCACATCGTGAAGCCTCTTGTCGGCGTAGAGTGCCTTGATCTTCAACAGTCCGGTTAGATGCAGGCCAAAGATGATGATGATGATGCCTGCCACGCGGGCCAGGATGTGGTGGTATTCGTTGAAGAACTGTCCCAGGCCTGTTGCCACAGCGCCAAGCACGATGAAAACAAAGCTGAATCCAAGAATGAACGTGAACGAATGCAGCATCACCGTGCCCAGCATCCGCCGGTCGGAGGACTGCAAATCCTCGACGCTGGCCCCCGAAATCAGCGAAACGTAACCGGGAACCAACGGCAACACACAAGGCGAAAGAAACGACAGGAGACCGGCCAGGAAAGCGGCGATGGGGAGAGGCAGACTATGCATACGAAGCTGGGGTCAAATGGATACCGTGTTCGACGTTGATATCACTCATCAGTATGAAAGACATCGATTGGATTTACAAAGTCAAACAAATGTGCCGGATCTCTCGGTTGACTGCTGTGATTTTAGTCGAATTGCCGGTTTCCGCAATCCCGACCATGTTTCCGATATTACGATTGAATCCCCAGGGTTATGTGGATCATAGCGCACGGAGGCCGGCAACCCCAGCCGGCAAGAGTACAGGTCGATGAACTGGCGCAAGCGGGTGACGTCTTGGGAAGCTTCGTAGGTCACTCCGGCGACGTCATAGCTGTAGATCAACAGAATCATCTCTCGGCCGTTTTCGTCGTCCTCGAGCTCCTGAACGTCAATGATGTTGCCGTCGATGATCCGTCCGCCGTGCGTGAGCTCCGTACGCCGCTCGTATTCCATCTGTTCGGGGGACTTCTTGCTGCGGCGTGAGAGCACCACATACCCGAGCAGGGCGGCACCCGCGCCAGCGGCAAGCATCGGATAGTACCGAAGGGAACTCATCGCGTCTCCCTGTAGGATAGCGCGGATGGAGTGTGGAAACCTAGAATTCGAATTGATTCTTTTATCCAGCGTTTACAACGGAGTTCGTAAGGCTTCCAACGCCCTCAACCGTCACTTCGACGACATCTCCGGGCTGCATGGGACCAACTCCTGCGGGGGTGCCGGTCGCGATCACGTCGCCTGGATCGAGGGTCATGACCGAGGTTATGTACCGCAGGATCACGTCCAAGGGAAAGATGAAGTCTGCCGTCGTCCCGGACTGTCGCGTCTCGCCATTGAGCCGCGTTTCAATGCGCACACCCTGCCAAGGGTCGAGGCCGTCGGCGACGACGGGGCCGATGGGGCAGAACGTATCGAAGCCCTTGGCACGGGTCCATTGGCCGTCCTTGTTTTGCAGGTCTCGCGCGGTCACATCGTTCACGCAGGTGTAACCAAGGATGTAAGAGCGCACGTCTTCCTCGTCGCCTATTGCGTGGCAGCGCTTTCCGATGACCACCCCCAACTCGCCTTCATAATCGACGCGCTGCGACAGCGCGCTTGGCCGTCGGATCTCGTCCCCCGGCGCGATGACTGCAGACGGCGGCTTGAGGAAGATCAGGGGCGAAGTCGGAATCTCGTGATTCAGCTCTTTGGCGTGTTCGCGGTAATTGCGGCCGACGCAAACGATCTTCGAGGGCTGGGTCGGGGCCAAAAGACCAGCCGAGGCGAGCGTGACACTGACCGCTTCGCCAGCGTCGAAGTCGGCAGCGTCCGCCGGAAGCCTGTCCAGCCGGCGAGTGATGGTTGGAACTCCGGCAACGTCTTCGATCAGTCCGTAACTGAACTTGTCTGCTTGTTCGAAACGGCAGAATTTCATGTGCTTGTCCTCGGCTATTGCTTGCTGGGAACCCCTTCCGATGCCTCCGCCGAATGCGGGCTCTCATTGCCTCTCAGGTCGATCGCCGACACCGAATACTCATAGGTCGTGCCCGGCTGTACATTCTCATCGCGGAACGACGGCACCTGCACCGTCTTCTGATTCAGCTTCTCCCATTCTCCGCCACGGCTGCGGCGGAAAACGTTATAGCCTGCCAGATCGGGCTCCAGGTTGGGCGCCCACGTCAGGTCGACGAAGGGCTTCTGGCCTACGCTGGAGAACACCGCCTGCAATCCGCTGGGCTGGGCCGGAGGATAGATGTCCTTGGTGAATACCTCCGCCGGAGTGGAATCGTCACCCTCGACCGAGGCTTCGCGCCCGCCGGCCCGCACCTCGGTCACCGATGTGATGCGGTACTCGTACTTCTTTTCCCATTCGAAGGTCTGGTCGAGATACGAACCCTCCGGCGCGGGGTCAACGTCGTTCAAGGCAATATAGCCTCCCGAGCCCGCCAGTCGCCGTTCGATGCGATAGCGATACGTCAGCCCCGCCGGCGCGGTCGGTATCACGCCGCCAGACCAAGACACACGCACTCCGTCACTGCTGACATCGGAGGAGACCCCCGGAGGCGGAGCGATTGTCGGCGCCAGAGGTATGGCGACCTGGTTGGAGAGTCCCCCGCTTCGATCCCGGTTGTTCATGATTTCCACTGCGTAGGTAGCGAAGCCCGACGGGTTGTCGTCTTCCATCTGCTCCGGGAGGGTGTCGGTGTACGTCATGCGGATATTCTGTTCGGGTTCACCCTTCTTGCGTTGCGGCCCTTTTGGAGGCGTGACTTGGCCGACCTGATGGCAACTGCTCATGAGCTCAGTTCCAAGTTGCCGGCAGATCAGCGTGTCGCCCAGGCGCTTGAGCTGCACCAGAGTGCGGTCGGTGTTTTTGGAGGGCAGCGTCCAGTCGAGCCGCACCTGGTTGCCTTTACGCGAGGCGGTAAGGTCCTCGGCCGGCCGCGCCAGGTTGAGCGAGGGCAGTTGCACCGCGCCCGGCGTACCGCACGCGGCGCAGCCGAGGATGCTCGCGATCCCTGCAAGAAAAACCAAGAGACGAGTTCGCATGAAAGATTACAGGGTAACAAAATCGCGGATGCGACTCGCAATGTCTTGCCACGAAGGCCCCTTGGCAAGCAAACTTGGGTCGTGAAATCGATCGCAATTATTCCGGCGCGTCTCGCCTCGACCCGGCTGCCGCGCAAGGTACTACGCGAGATCGGCGGCCGTCCGATGCTGGAGCATGTTTATGAGGCTGCACGCGCCTGCTCCTATCTGGACGATGTAATTGTAGCTACCGATTCTGACGAGGTCGCCGATTCTTGCCGGGCGAACGGTTGGCCGTTTCGCATGACTTCGGCTGCTCATCGCAGCGGGACAGACCGGGTGCATGAGGTCTCGCAGTCGGTCGCAGCCGATGTTTACGTGAATATCCAGGGCGACGAACCGCTCGCCCGCCGAGAGCATCTTGATGTCCTGCTGGCGCTCATGCAGGGGAACGACGTGGCAGTCGGAACCTTGAAAACGCCGTGCTCTCCGGAAGACCGGCTCAATTCCAATGCCGTGAAAGTCGTCACGGCGCTTGATGGCCGCGCGCTGTATTTCTCGCGGGCGACCATTCCGTTTGATCGCGACGCGACGGATGGCGTCAGGTATTACAAACACCTCGGCTTTTATGCCTATCGCAAGCCGGCGCTGGATGCGTTCGCGCGGTGGCACGAGTCGGAGCTGGAACGCAGCGAACGCCTGGAGCAGTTGCGGTTTCTCGATAACGGCGTCGCGATCTATGTGGCCGAGACGCCGTTCGACACGGTGGGAGTCGATACGGAGGAAGACCTACACAGGGTGGAAGGCCTGCTACGCCAGCGAAAAGCCTAAGCCGGCTGTGCGTTTGGCTGGCGCCTGTTCCTCGCCCACTCCTCCGCTGCTGTCACCCTGCGTCCGATCGACGGATGCGAGTGGAAGAGCCACTCGACGAACTTGTTGGGCGTGCGCTCAGCGAGGTTCTGGTCGGCCAGCTTTTGCATTGAGCTGATGAAGGGTTCGATGTTCGCGATGTTTTCCCAGGCGTAGCGGTCGGCTTCGCGCTCGTGCCTGCGCGAGATGGCGTTCATAGCGGGCATCAGCAGCAGGCTCAGGATTGTCGCGACGATGAGCATGAGCGGCAGGTTGGCGAAATCGTAAAGCCGTGATTCCAGAGCCGGAAACCAGTTGCGCGCCAGCACGTAATGCAGGACCTGGTTTGTCAGCCAGAAGCCGAAGAAGGTAATGACGACCTGTACCACAATCCCCTTCAAGATGTGCTTGCGCACGTGGTGCCCGAGTTCATGCGCGAGAATGGCCTCGATCTCGTCGTCGCTGTAGTCGGAGAGTAGTGTGTCGGCCAGGATGATGCGGCGGGTAGCACCCATACCCATCAGCGCCGCATTGGCTTTCTTCGATTTTTCTGACAGGTTCCACTCGTAGACACCGCGCACGCGCGTGCCCGCCCGCTCGCTGAGGCGAGTCAGGCGATCGCGCAGGGCGTCGTTCTCCAGCGGTTTGAACTTGTAGAAGATGGGGAAGAGCACGACCGGCGCGAGCCTGGCCAGCAACAGAGTCAAGCCGATGAAGATGGCCCACGCGACGATCCACCAACGTTCGGGGAACGACTGGATCATGGCGTAGATAATCTCGATGAAGATTCCGCCCAACATCAGCCCCACCAGCCATCCCTTGGCTTCATCCCAGAGCCACGCGCGCAGCTTCTGGTTCGAAAGGTTGTACTGATGCTCCAGACGAAAGCCGTAATAATCCAGTGGCGCGCCGATCAACTTGAGCAATACCGAGAACATCAGCACGTACAGGAAGACCGCCAGAAAGTAGTGCTGGCGGGCGCCATGGTAGGCCCAGTCACGAAGGTCGGCGGTCCAGCCGGTGAACAGAATAATCACCAGCACGGCAAATCCGATTACGGCGTCGGAGATGCTGAGCCATCGTTTAATGCGGTTGTAGCGCCGAACTTCAGGAGTATCGCTGGGCGCAGTTTGAACGACAGTTGCCATCGAGGGTTTCTAAAAGTTTAGACGAAAAAGTGGCTGAAAGGCGTTCCTTCCGGCGCGGACCGGCCTAGGCTTTAGTTCGCCCAGCTACTTCCGCTTCCTTCTGACGCCCCGCCATTACGAAGGCCTCTGTCTCGCTGAGAATCTGCGAGACCAGCTCGGGTGATGATGCTTCCGCATATATCCGCAGCAGCGGCTCGGTGCCGGAAGCACGCACCAGTACCCATGCCTCAGCTCCGTTCCCGTGCTTCGGAGCATCGAGATAGAACTTCACGCCGTCGAGTGTTCCTGTATCCAGCACCTTGAAGCTGCCCATGCGAGACGGCTTCTCGCCCGCGCGGCGCATGGCATCTTCCTTCACTTCGTTCGTCAGGTGCAGGTCGGTGCGGCCGTAGTAGTGAGGTCCGTACTCCTGCTGAAGGTCGTTGACCAACTGCCCCAGCGTCTTGCCTTCTTCGGCCATGATGTTGGCCAGCAGTAGGCTGTTGAGTATGCCGTCGCGCTCCGGCAGATGGCGGCGAATGCCGATACCACCCGACTCTTCTCCGCCGATCAGAATGTCGCGTTCGAGCATCAGGTCGCAGATGTACTTAAAGCCGATGCCGCACTCGTGCAGCTTGCGGCCATACTTGGCGGCGATACGATCCAGCATGCGCGTGGTGTTGAAGGCACGCACCACTTCACCCGGCCAGTGCTTGCGCTTCAGAATCCATTCCAGGATTACCGAGTAGCACTTGTGCGAATCGACAAAGCTTCCGTCTTCGGCGACCGCGCCCAGCCGGTCGGCGTCGCCGTCGACGGCGAGGCCGGCCTGACACTTCTCCCGCACGACCGTCTCTTGCAGTAAGGCGATGTGCGGCTCAATTGGCTCCGGGTTGATGCCCGGGAATGCCGGATTCACTTGGCCGCGAATCTCGATGTGATCGATGCCGTTTTCGGCGAAGATGCCTTTCAGCACGCCGCGGCCCGAGCCATACATCGTATCGATGGCGAACTTGAATCCGGCTTTCCTGATCGATGGAAGGTCGACGAAGTTCGTAATCGCGGCGATGTAGGACGCCTTGAAATCTGCAGCCGTGACGCTACCGCCGGGGCGTTCGAGAGGTGAAGAATCCAGTTCAGCCTCGATGGCCTTCATGATGGCAGGCGTGCCCGAGCCACCATATCCTGCCTTGTACTTCACACCATTCCAGTTGAAGGGATTATGGCTGGAGGTGATCATCACTCCGCCGGCCGCGCCCAGGTCCTTTACAGCATACGAGAGCGCAGGAGTTGGCGTGTAATCGCTGGAGAGCCGAACCTGGATGCCACCCGCCGCGAGCGTCTCCGAAATAGCTTCCGCAAAATTGCGCGACTGGAAGCGCGTGTCATAGCCGACGACTAAGCCCGCGCACACGTCCTCGTGCTTATGGACGTAGTGGGCGATTGCGTTGCCCACGCGGCGAACGTTGTCGAAGGTATAGTCGTCGGCGATGATTCCTCGCCAACCGTCGGTGCCGAATTTGATTTGTGACATAAAGGCAGCAATTAGCACTTAGCAATTAGCAATTAATAACGACTCCTTCCCGATTGTCATCCCAGGGAAGCGAGGGATCGGTTCTCGTTTGCCCGCCAAGCCTTCCGCTTTCGCTAACGGCATCTCCCCGGCCAGGAAAGAGCAGATTATTAGCGCTAAATCAGGCGCTCGTCATGACAAAGCTCTACGCCAAAACTAAATTGCTAGTTGCTAATTGCTCGTTCAAACCAGCTTCTTCATCTTTTTCTCGTCGAGATACTTCACAACCTTGCCGACATCCTGTGAGTTCTCTCGCGTGGTAATGAGGAGCGCATCATCGGTCTCGACCACAATCAAGTCTTTCACGCCAACTGCAGCGACAAACTTATCGGAGAGCACGAAATTGCCACTGGCACTCAGCATGTGACTCTCGTTGGCGGTCACTATATTCCCAGCGGCGTCCTGCTTGCCTTGGCGGTGCTCGTAAAGCGCCGCCCACGAGCCCAGGTCGTTCCATCCGAAGCTCGCCGGAATGCAGTAGATGCCGGATTTGCCTTCGCCCTTGGCGGAGCGCGGCTCGGCGATGGCATAGTCCACGCTAATGTTCTCGCACTGCGGATAAAGCCTGGCCAGCGTCTTCTCGAATTTCCGCGTTCCGTAGGCAGAAGAGATTTCGTGCAGCAACAGCGCTGTTTTGGGAAGATGCTCGCTCAATGCGTCGGCCAGCGTCTGGGCGCTCCAGATGAAGATCCCGCCGTTCCAGAAGTAATTGCCTTCTTTCACAAGCTGCGCCGCTGTCTCCGCATCCGGCTTCTCGGTGAATCGCCGAACCTGCAAGGCTCCATTCTTCGCCTTGGCGCCCGATTCGATGTACCCATAGCCAGTTTCCGCGCGGGTCGGAGGAATCCCGATCACGACGATGTTTTCACCTGAAGCTGCGATCTTAACCGCGTGCTTCAAGTCCGAGCGGAAGTTCTTCTCATCCGTCACGACGTGATCGGAGGGGAACAGGCCGAGCACAGCTTTAGGATCTTCGTGGAGCAACAGAAATGCGGCCAGCCCGATGGCCGGAGCAGTGTTGCGGCCGATCGGCTCCGCCAGAATCTGCTGCTTGCTGAGCTTGCCGAGCTGGCGGATGATCGGCGCGCGCAGATCGTCGTTGGTGATGACCCAGAAGTTCTTCGCCTTGGCCAGCGGCAGCAAACGGTCGAACGTCTCCTGGACCATGCTCTTGTCGCTATTCAGCGGCAGAAGCTGCTTGGCTTTACGCTTGCGGCTCAGCGGCCAGAAGCGCGTGCCACGTCCGCCGGCGAGGATCACAGGGTAAAAATTAGGCTTTGATTTGGACAATGTCTTGGTAGGGTACGGCGTCAGCCGTGCCTGAAGTTGTTCCGATCTTTGTTTGTTATCCCAAGCGTAGCGAGGGATATCATGCTGCTCGCCCAGCCGGGCTCAGGATATCGAGTCGCGGCCTGTCTCCCACAGCGATGTGCCTTCAGCATTCTAGACTTCCGGCGCATTTATGTCCCCCATCGTGGTCTCTGGCTCCGGTACCGCTTCGGCTGGGAGCGACATGCACATCATTTCCAGCTCCCACTGCGGACGCACCGTGTAGCGCGTCACACAGGCTGGAACCACTACCGCATCGCCGCAGGCGAAGCTTACGGGCTCCATACCCGGCGACTCCAGTATGCCCGAGCCACTGACCGCCACAATTATATGCGGCGAATCCGGCGTCATCTCCCCGTCCAACACTCCGTGCAATCGCATGTTCTCGACTTGAAAGAACGGCGAGCGTACCAGAAAGCGCGGATCATCTCCAGCTTTGCGCACTACCTTGCCAGCAAGGTTGTGCGGTTTGATCGCCGCCAAGCCTTCGACGATATGCAGCTCACGCGGGCGGCCGTAATCGTACAGGCGGTAGGTGATGTCCGACGATTGCTGGGTCTCCAGCAGGACCATTCCACCACCGATCGTATGCACGGTGCCCGCTGCGACATACAACATGTCGCCCTGGTGAACGTCGATCCAATTCAGCAACTCTTGGGCCCTCGCGCCAAGGATCGACAGTTCAAACTCCTCAAGGGTGACGCCCGGCTTCAACCCCAATGCCACTTGCGCGCCTGGCTTGGCCTCGACCACATACCAGCACTCGGTTTTTCCAAAGGGCTGGCCGGCACGACGCGCTCCTTCATCATCCGGATGCACCTGCACGGAGAGCTGGTCGGCGGTGAAGAGAAACTTTACCAGCAAAGGAAAACGGTCTTCGTATGGGGCGGCCTTTCCTACCAGGTCCCGGCGGAATTCTTTGGCAATTCCACCCAAGGTTCTGCCGTTCAAAGGGCCATTGGCGATGACGTTGTCGCCC
Source organism: uncultured Acidobacteriaceae bacterium (assembly GCA_963782505.1). GTDB lineage: Bacteria > Acidobacteriota > Terriglobia > Terriglobales > Acidobacteriaceae > CAVVDY01. The sequence continues at coordinate 231,384 of CAWAKG010000018.1, forward strand.
CAGGTCAGCCAGCTCTCGCCGATCGGCTCCTTTACGATCTTCGTATACACAGGACGCAAATCGCGCACCCCCCATGGCCGTTCGTCGAAGCTGGGAATCAGCAATAGAGGGTAGAGGTCTGACATGAATCGAGTAGAGTCCACCTGGCGACCATCGGCAGCCGAGACATTCTGGTCTATGCCGATGTTACGTTATCGCCGCCTTTTGCTTAAAGTCCGGCGAAGAACTGGCGCATGCGCTCCAGTCCGCGTTCCAGTTGCTGTTCAGCCACGGCATACGAAACGCGAACGTGCTCCTGGGTACCAAACGCTTCTCCGGGAACGACCACCACGTGCGCCTCATGCAACAACTTGCGAGCGGCATCGCAGGCGGAATTCATGCCGCCGCGACCGAAGTAGTGGCTGACATTCGGATAGGCGTAAAACGCACCATTCGGGGCGGCACAGGTCAATCCGGGAATCGCGCGCAGCCCGGCGACGACCTGATCACGCAGCTTTATGTAGTCGGTGCGCATCTCCTGGAGGCAATCCTGCGGACCATTCAGTGCCGCTACCGCCGCTTTCTGCACGATGGAAGTCGGATTCGAAGTGCTCTGGCTCTGCAGCTTCTGCATGGCGGAGATCACCGGAGCGGGACCGAGGGCGTATCCCAGACGCCAGCCGGTCATGGCGTAGGTTTTCGACAGCGAGCCGATGATGAGCAGCCGCTCCTTTACGTCGGTAACCGAGCCTGCCGAAAATGGCTTTCCCGTGAAGTTCAGGTAGACGTAGCAATCGTCGGAGATGACGTAGATTCCGCGCTCATGCGCCAGCCGCAGCACCGATGTCATGTCCTCCGGGCTCATTACCGAACCCGAGGGATTGTTCGGCGAGTTCAGGATGATCATCTTGGTTTGCGGCGTAATCGCGCGCTCGACCATGTGGGCGGTGAGTTGGAAGTCGTGCGCCTCGTCGGTTGCCACGAACACAGGCTCGCCGCCCGCATAGCGGATGATGTCCTTGAACGATACCCAATACGGCACCGGCAGGATGACTTCATCACCATGGTCCACAAGGACCTGGATCGCGTTAAACAGCGCGTGCTTGCCGCCGACGGACGCCATGCACTCCTCGCGCTTGTAGCCGGAGCCGAAGTCGGCGGCGTGCCGCTTCACAATGGCGTCGCGCAGCTCAGCAATGCCACCCACTGCTGTGTACCGGGTGAAATTCGCGTTGATGGCCGCAATCGCCGCGTCTTTGATGTGCTGGGGAGTGGAGAAATGCGGCTCTCCAGCGCCCAGGTCGACCAGGTCGGCGCCGGTGGCGCGAAGCTTCTCGGCTTCGGCTGCCACGGCCATGGTGGCTGAGACCTCGATGCGCTGGATTCGGTTGGTCAGTGGCGAGGAGAGCTGAGTCACACTTGCGGTCATCCGAGGTCCTTTGGCTTGGATTTCGTGCGGCCCTTCAGGCCTGGTTCGACTTTACCTTCTGCCGAAGTCTTTGCTCAACCAATTCCGGAACGAAGCCGGTCAACGGTCCGCCCAGGTGCGCGATCTCGCGCACAATGCGTGAGCTCAAATAAGAATACTTCTCCGCCGGCAGCATGAAGATGGTTTCCACCCGCTGATCGAGCTTGCGGTTCATCAGCGCCATCTGCAGCTCGAACTCGTAGTCGCTCACGGCGCGAATGCCGCGCAACACCACATTGGCATTCCTGCCGACGACGTAGTTCACCAGCAGCCCTTCAAAGGTGTCGATGCTGACGTTGGGCCACTCGCCCGTCATCGCCTCCAGCATTTCTTTGCGCTCTTCCAGGTCAAAGAGCGCAGTGCCCTTTTCGGGATTGCGTGCGATGGCAACAATCAGCTCGTCGAACAGTTTGCTCGCCCGCTGAATAAGATCCAGATGCCCGTTGGTGACTGGATCGAACGAGCCGGGATAGATAGCAACGATCTGTTTCACTCAGCCTCGAAGATTATTACTGTGGCGCATCGTGCCCAGGCCCAGCGTATCGAAGCAGGCTGGGCAGTCAAACCTGGGTTTCGAAATCGTTGCGATTCTATTATCTGTGCACCGCAGACGCAATGATGGAAGCATTCAGCGAGTGCGGGTCAACAGCTCTGCCAGCCAGCTCTCGATTGTCAGTCGCATCTCATCGAGATGCCCCGCGAAGTAGTGATCGCCGGAAAGGAAGACCAACTCTTTTGGCTCGGCAGCCCGGGCAACGATACTCTCCAATTCATCATGCGGGCCGAACTGGTCACGGTCGCCGCTGAGGAAGAGCTTGGGCTGGTGGCAGTCTTTCAGAAATTCGAACGAATAGACGCGGCCTTCCGCGGCCACCGGTGTCCCCAGCGAGATGATGCCGCGCACGTCGGGATCCGCGCACGCCACGCGCGTGCCCACCGCGGCTCCGAAGGAGAAGCCGGCGAAGATCAGCGGGAGCCCGAACTTGCCTTTCAGCCAGGCCAGAGCGGCACGAACATCATCCTGCTCGCCGTGACCCTCATCGTGCGTTCCCTGGCTAAGCCCCGTTCCCCGGAAGTTGAACCGCAGCACTGGAAAGCCGAACGCGTGCAGCGCTTTCATAGCGTGAAACACGACTTTGTTGTGCATGGTCCCGCCAAAGAGGGGGTGAGGATGGCAGACCAGAGCGGAGTGGGTCGCATCGGCAGCGCCCGCATTCAACAGAGCTTCGAGTCGCCCGGCCGGGCCCTCGAGAAACAGCGACTGGATTGCGGAATGCGCGGATGGCAAGCTGGCTCCTCTGCGTAGGTGCAGAGGTTATCTTACGTGGCGCCCTGGGTGTTTGTGGTGCCGATTGTCACGTCCATAAAGGAACGCCACGAAAAAGAAAACGTACACAGGTATCGTCCAGTGAGCGTATCCAAACCGTGAGAAGTAAGGGAAAACGACGATAGTGAAAAGCGTCGCCGCTACCACTACGACCAGCAACCACTTCACATCGGACCACTGCATCGGAGACTCCTTTCCACACAATGTCGGGCAGCTGAAGGGATCGCTGAGACTGTGATCCTTCAGGCCTCTTACAATGAAAAACACCTTGAGAACCGGAGGGTTTTCCAGGGTCACACTTCTTAACATGCGGGTTAGGCAGGAACATGGTGCGTTTCGGAATCGTTGGGTTTGGGCATCACGCGGTTAAGCGTCTAATGCCGGGGTTTGCGAAAGCGCAACGATGTCGTGTAACGGCATTGTCCCGCCGCGATCTGCAACGCGCGCAAGACTCAGCACAACAGTTCGGCATCGCTCACCCCTTTACCTCGACGGCCGAGCTTTGCGCGTGTCCGGAAGTCGACGCCGTGTTTGTGACCTCGCCGGACGCACGGCATCACGCGGACGTCCTGGAAGCGCTCAGCCACGGCAAGCCTGTGCTGGTAGAAAAGCCGATGGCGATGAATAGTACCGAGGCCGCGCAGATGGTGCGGGCAGCGCGAGATGCTGGCCGACTGCTAGGTGTAGCGCACAACATGCGTTTTGAGCACAGCGTGCAATGGCTTCGCCAGAAGGTGCGGGAAGCTGCAGTTGGCCGTCCCTTGTTGGCGCGTGCCACCTTCGTTGCGCCTATGCTCAGCAGCCCGCGCACCTGGGTGAATGATCCCAAGCTTGCCGCCGGCGGACCGCTGGCGGACATCGGTGTCCACTGCATTGACACTCTGCGCTACATTCTCGGCGAGGAAGTTGAGAGCGTGGCGATACAGGCGCAATACGATTCCCACTCGGCGCTGGAAGCGTCTGCCGCTGGCGTGTTGCGTTTTTCCCGCGGAACGCTGGCGAGCATGGAGGTCTCGGGGCGCGCCACGTATCAGACGCTCGTCGAGATCATTGGAGAAACCGGAATCCTCTCCGGCGTGAATGGGCTGAACGTGGAGCGTCCTGTGACGCTCGAACTGCGACGCAACTTGGAGGTCATTGAGCGGAAGGAAGTGATGAACGACGACGCTTACACATTGCAAGTGGATGCCTTCGCGGCCGCTATCGAGGAAGGCTGGGATTTCGAGGTTAGCGGGGAGGAAGGCTTGCGCAATCAACTAGTACTGGATGCGGCCTTTCGCAGTCTCAGGACTAGCAAGACAGAGTCCGTGCCAACCCTGGAGGAAGCCCTTCAGTCAGCGATTGTCTGAAGGCGCGGGAGCGGGTTTGGACTCGGCGCGTTGCGAACCCG
>CAWAKG010000019.1:0-170800 GCA_963782505.1 uncultured Acidobacteriaceae bacterium
TGGGGACGCATCGGCGTCACGGTCGCGCCCGATGGCAAGCGAGTGTATGCCCTGATCGACGCGGGGAAGAAGTCCGGCCTCTATCGCTCCGACGACGGCGGCGACAACTGGGTTCTCGCCAATGCCGACCCGCGACTCACCAGCAGGGCATGGTACTTCAACTGGCCAACCATCGATCCCAGCAATCCTGACGTGGTCTACATTCCAAACGTCGCACTCTATCGCACGGAGGATGGCGGCAAGACAATCTCGATTGTCCGCGGTGCACCCGGCGGCGACGACTACCACGACATCTGGGTCGATCCCGGGAACTCCGATCACCTGATTCTTGGCTGCGACCAGGGAACGACCATCAGCCTTGACCGCGGCAAGACGTGGTCGCTTTGGTACAACCAGCCCACCGCGCAGATGTACCACGTCACCACCGACGACCAGTTCCCGTACAACGTGTACGGCGCGCAGCAGGACATCGGCAGCATCGGGATCCCCAGCCGCACCGACCACCACCAGATCACGCCCCGCGATCCCTTTCTAATAGGCGGTGGCGAGAGCGGCTACATCGTGGTTGATCCCAGCGATCCGAACATTCTGTACGCCACCGGCGTGTACGGCAGCGCAATCCGCTTCGACCGTCGCACCTCACTCAGCCAGAACGTCAGCCCTTGGCCCAACCAGAATTTCGGGACTGACATTTCAGGCCGCAAGTATCGCGATCCGTGGACGCCCATGCTCACGCAATCGCCGAGCGAGAAGGGCGTGCTCTACATGGGCACGCAATATGTGCTGCGAAGCAGCGATGGCGGATTGCACTGGAGCCAGATCAGTCCTGACCTCACTGGCGTGCCCTCCGTACTCTGGAAACCAGAGGGCGCCCCCACTGTTCAGAACGCGAAAGAACGCGGCTACGGTGTGGTCTTCAGCATCGCGGCGTCGCCGCTTGACGCCGGGCTTATTTGGGCGGGCAGCGACACAGGCCTGGTGCACCTTACGCGCGACGGCGGCAAGAGTTGGCAGAATGTCACTCCGCCAGGTCTCTCCGACTGGAGCAAGATCTCCATGATTGAAGCCTCACGCTTTAATCCGGGCGTGGCCTACGCGGCGGTCGATCGCCATCGCCTCGACGACTACATGCCGCATCTCTATCGCACGCGTGACTACGGCAAGACCTGGCAGCCCATTACGAATGGCATCGCTGCAAACGCCTTCATCAACGCCATCCGCCAGGATACGCAGAAGGGAAACCTGCTCTTCGCTGGAACCGAACGGGGAGTGTATCTCTCCTTCGACGAGGGTGACCACTGGCAGCCGTTGCAACTCAACTTGCCGGTAGTTTCCGTGCGCGACCTGGACGTCCACGGTGACGACCTGGCCATTGCCACTCACGGGCGCGGCTTTTGGATTCTCGATAACATCACTCCGATGCGGCAGATCAGTGGTCAGACCGCGGCCCAGTCATCAGAGCTGTTTGCTCCGGCAACTGCCGTTCGCGTCGACAACGATGGCTTCCTCGGCACGCCGCTTCCGCCCGAGGTGCCAACGGCGACGAATCCGCCCGACGGGGCCATGATCGACTATTACCTCAGAGACGGCGCGCGCGAGGTAACGCTCGACATCTACGATCAAAACAAGAAATTGGTGCGGCACATCACGAGCGGTGAGAAGCCGCCGTCCTATCCTCCGCTGCCGATCGCCGAGCAGTGGCTACCCAAGCCGTCTTTATTGGGAACGACAGCGGGGATGCATCGTTACGTGTGGGACCTGCGCTGGGGAGGAACCGAGTCGGAAGCCGACGGTGGAGAGGAAGACTATCGCGCGCCGCATCCGCCACGCATTGCGCCCGGCACGTACTCGGTGAAATTGACGGTGGATGGCAAGAGCTACACCCAGCCGCTGAAAGTCACCATGGATCCGCGTTCTTCGGCGACGCCCGGGGTGTTGCAGCAACAGCAGCAACTCGCATTGCAAATCTACGGCGAGGCACAGGAGGCACGGAGCGCGCTGCGCGACGTCGATTCCGTGAGCAAGCGGCTGGCTGCGCTGACGCCGGAGGTGCAGTCGAAACATCCTGAGCTTGCAGAGCAACTAAACGCGGTACAAGCCTCCCTGAACGAGATCAAGAAGGGAAGCAACGCGTCTTCCGGTGCGATCTCCGGGCTCTCGGCTGCGAGCGGAGGGCTGGCTTCGGCACTGGGCGCAGTCGAGAGTGGCGATCGCCCTGCGACCTCGCAGGCACTTGAGGTCTATCACCTCTCTTCTGAAGCTGCGAACAACAGCCTCGCCGAATGGAAGAAGCTGCAATCCGGAGACCTGGCGCAGCTCAATCAGGCCTTAGAAGCCGCGGGTATGAACCCACAGCTCGTGACGCACTGAGAAACCCAGGGCTGATGCGAGCAATTGGTAGACGCGCATTTCCTCTAAACGCCTCGGGAGTTCCAGAAATTTCGCTTCCGTGCGAACTTTCTGGCGCTTACGGGGTTACCATAGCCGGCGAGGAATGAAGATGCGAGAGCTGCACCGGTTTGGCTGGGTGCTGGCATTGGTCGTCGCAGCAGGGGCCTTGGTTCCGGCCTCGGCTGGCGTGCACCTGGGAACCATCTCCGTCGGCGCAGGCTACGGCTACTACGGAGGGCCGTATTGGGCCGGTTATTATCCGCCCCCGTTCTATGGTCCGTGGTTTGATCCCTGGTTCGCTGCGCCCTTTTATGGGCCGGTATACCTTGTGCCGCAGCCGGACAAGGGCCAGGTCAATTTGCAGACCTCTGAGAAGGATGCTGAGGTCTACCTGGACGGCGCGTATGCGGGGTCAGCGTCCAGGCTCAAAAAGTTCTGGCTGGCTCCAGGCGTGTATCAGCTTGAGGTTCGCGCCGCGGGCCAGGCTGCCCGGGAAAAACGGATATATGTTCTGACTGGGAAAACGCTCAAGATACGGATGGAATAACTCCTATGACTCGCATGTGGTCCTCATTGCTGTTTGCGGGAGTCATGGCGTGCAGTATGGTTTCCGCGCAGAACCCGCCCGCGCCACTGGCGTCGGCTAAAGACTATCCGGCATCGAAGGTGGAATCGCAATACTCCATCGGGGCCAAGATGCTCTCCAAAACCCAGATCCAGAACTCGTTCGCTACCCCACTGGCCGGACGCTACGTGGTTGTGGAGGTAGGGTTCTATCCGGCGGAAGGCAAGAGCGTCGAGTTGCAGCGGTCTGACTTCGCGCTACTCGACTCCGACAGCAAGTCCTCGGTGGCGCCAGCCAGCCCCGATGAGATTGCTTCGATCCTCCAGAAGCGGCCCCAAAGCAGTCGCGATGTGACGCTCTATCCCACCGCCAACGTAGGCTATGAAAGCTGGCCGGTTTACGACGGCAATGGCGTGAAGCGGGTTGGCGGGCCGGTGTACGGCGCCGGCATGGGCGTTGGCGTGGGCAAGACCACTTCGCCCGCCACGACGGATTCCGATCGCAAGACGATGCAAACCGAGCTCAGCGACAAGGAGTTGAAAGTCGGCGACGTCTCCGGGCCTGTTGCGGGATACCTCTACTTCCCCTTTACCGGCAAGGAGAAGGCAAGCTACCACCTGGAGTACCACAGCGCAGACTCGGTAAGCAGACTTTCACTCAACACCAAATAATCGGCGCGGCTTGCTGGGTCTACTTCGGCAAGTTTCCGTTGGCCCATTCGGCCAGCTTCTCCGCGGGGCAGCGCACGCCCAGGAAGAATTGTCCGAACTTGGCGTACACCGCGCTCACCTCATCGAAACGCATCTCGTAAATCAGCTTCTTGAAAATGAGCGGGTCGTCCGCGAACAGGTCCACGCCCCATTCCCAGTCATCGAATCCGATCGATCCTGTGATGATCTGCTGCACCTTGCCGGCGTACCTCCGGCCCACCATCCCGTGCTCTTCCATCTGCCGCTGGCGTTCTTCGATGGGGAGGGTGTACCAGTTCTTGTCCTCGCCTCGGAGGCGGTCCATGGGATAGAAGCACAGATAACGGGAACCGGGAATCTTAGGATAAAGTCGCGGAAACATCGCCGCGCGTTGACGATGCAGCGTCTCCTGTACTTCCTTGTTCCACTCCTCGGACAGCGGGGCTATGCCGCGTTCCGACAGCATTCGGAAAAGCTTTACGCTGGAGTCGTACAGGCCCAGCTCGATCACCGAGACGTAGGAGTGCGCCGGCTCAAGAAACTCCTGAAACTCGGTTCGATTCAGCTGCAACTCCGCCGCGTTCAAGTCGTCGAAGGTGTCCCGGAAGTGGACGGCCATCAAGTCGCCCTTGTGGCCGAGCATGGAATACAGCGCGGTCTGGCCGGATTCTTCACTTGCGGCGAACGCAGACGCCGCCCCTTGGGCAATCTGCGCCCGACGCGCCTCGTCCAGCTTGCGCCATTCCGCCCAACGGAAGCGAAACATCTGATGCAAGACGCTCAAACCCTCGAGCGTGAGGGGAACTGCCGGCAGATCGGTTGCAACCCGCACATCTGCATTCGAAGCCATAAAGGCAATCTCCAGGGATGGGTAACGTGCTCGTCGTATTGTAATCGGCGAACGCTGCCCAGACTCTCGGATAGCAGAAGCGCCACCGCGGCCTCTGCCTTTGACGGATGGCCGACAACTTCGCAGGCGTCCTGTCGCCCGACGCAACTTGTTATCCTAATAGGAAATGGTTGCTCACATCATTGAAGTCGTTGGCGCCTGGATTATCAGCGTCATCTCATCGATTGGTTATGTCGGAATCATGCTGCTGATGGCCATCGAGTCAGCCTGCATACCTTTACCTTCGGAAATCATCATGCCCTTCTCCGGGGCGCTGGTCGTGCCCGCTGTGGCCATGATCTACGGCCGGGACCCGCTTTCGCTCGTTTGGGTGGCGACCTGGGGTGCCGTCGGCTGCAATCTGGGATCAGTAATCGCTTATGAGATCGGCTATTTTGGCGGCCGGCCGCTGGTGGAAACCTATGGCCGCTACATCCTCCTCAGCAATCGGGAGCTCGACTGGGCCGACCGCTTCTTCCAGCGGCGCGGCTCTCTGGCAGTATTGATCGCGCGCCTTCTTCCGGTGATTCGCACGTTCATCGCCCTTCCGGCCGGCATTGCCCGGATGCCTCGGCTCAAATTTCACATCTATACATTTGTGGGATCGTGGCCGTGGTGTTTCGTGCTCGCCTACGTCGGGATGCGGCTGGGCGAACAATGGGACAAGGACCCGCGCCTGAAGATGTGGTTCCATCGGCTCGACGCGGTGATTCTTGCGGTTGTCGTCCTCGGCGCGCTGCACTTTGTTTGGTCGCGCTGGCAGCATCGCTTAGGTGGCGGCCAAGAAAAAACCCATCCCATGCCTGAGTGAAATGCATTTTATTTGAGTGGAGAAGAGATGACTGACAAGGTTGAGAAGGTCAGCAAATCCGAAGAAGAGTGGCGGCGCGAGCTGACGCCAGAGCAATATCACGTTCTGCGCGAGAAGGGCACCGAGCGCGCCTTCACCGGCGAATACGCCCACACCAAGACGCCAGGGGTCTATCGCTGCGCCGCGTGCGGACAGGAGTTATTCGACTCCGACACCAAGTACGATTCCGGCAGCGGCTGGCCAAGCTTTTACCAGCCGATGGATCCCGATAAGGTGGAATTGCACGACGACAGCAGCTTCGGAATGCGACGCACTGAAGTCATCTGCGCGAAGTGCGAGTCCCATCTGGGACACGTTTTTCCTGACGGCCCCCGTCCGACCGGCATGCGCTTCTGCATCAACTCGGCCTCACTGAAGCACGACGAGAAGAAATAGCAGCGGGCAACTGGCTCGCTGCTTCCCGCTTATAATTCCCGGCAATGCTGATTCCTTTGGACAGTTCCAGCCCGTTGTATGGCGAGATGCGCCGGCGGGCGCGGGAGATGTTTGACCAAGCGCTGGCTGAGTGCAGTATCCCAACTGCTATGCAGCGGCAGATCGAGTTGCAAGTCCGCCAGCTTCGTATCGGCAATGGCAGCTACGATCTCGAAGGTTTTTCCTCGATCAGTGCGATTGCGATCGGCAAGGCCGGGCAGAGCATGGCAAGGGCGCTATCCGATATTGTCGGAGAAGGCCTGCAGGGCATCATCTCCTGTCCCGATGCACCTTCCACCCCAGTCCCGGGCTTTCGCTACTTCATAGGAGGCCATCCGCTTCCGAACGGGGATTCTCTGCGCGCGGGCGACGCCATTCTGGAGCTGCTGAACAATGCCGGCGCCGATATGCTGACCATCTTCCTGGTTAGCGGAGGGGCGTCCGCCATTGCCGAGAAGCCGATCTCCTCTGCCATCACGCTGGAAGCTGTCGTTGCCACATACAAGTGTCTGGTCCACTCGGGCGCGCCCATCTCCGAGATCAACGCCATTCGTAAGCACTTGTCAGCGCTAGAAGGTGGGCGGATGGCGCAGGCTGCCGCGCCATCGCAGCAGGTATCCATCCTGGTCTCCGACGTTCCGGAGACCGCGCTCGATGCTCTGGCGTCAGGTCCCACAATGCCAGACACGACGACCGTTGCCGATTGCTATGCCATCGCCGGCAAATACGATCTCGTTCGGCAATTTCCCGCCGGCGTGCGCCGTCTCTTCGAGCGAGGGGAGTTGCAGGAAACTCCGAAGGCGGGCGACCCGGTGTTTGCCCGCTCGCGCTATGTCACGGTCCTGTCCAATGCTACAGCGCTGAAAGCCGCGGGCAAGTCGGCGGCGAGCGGCGGATTTGCCGTCGAGGTCGACAACTCCTGCGACGACTGGGATTACGCCGCCGCCGCTGACCATCTGATCTCACGCCTGCACGAATTGCGGGGCAAGGCTTCGCGGGTCTGTCTGCTTTCCGGAGGTGAGGTGACGGTGAAGGCGTCCAGCAATCCGGGTACGGGCGGACGGAATCAGCAGTTTGCGCTGTACTGTGCCCAGAAGATCGATGGCCGGTCGGTCACGGTTCTTAGCGCCGGGACTGACGGCGTCGATGGGAACAGTCGCGCGGCAGGAGCCGTTGCAGACGGGAGCACTGTCGCACGGGCAAGAGAAAAAGGCCTGGATCCTGCGAACGCGCTGCGCGAGCTGAACTCGTTTCCGTTCTTCGATGCTCTCGGCGACGCGATCATCACCGGCCCGACCGGAAACAACGTGCGCGACCTGAGGGTGCTGCTGGCGTACTAGCTGAAGGGGCGCAGCTCTTGGCGCCGCAGCGTGTTTTACTCTGTGGTCATCACGAGGCCGCCTTGTGGCCGAGGGATCTGTTCTCGTTGGCAGTGCGGAGCGTCTGCCTTGGCGAAGTTCATCCTGCTTGATGCAGAGCGCAGATCCCCCGCTGGCTCGTGATGACAAATGAGGAATGATTGCCGGTCCAACCAACCGCTCAGCCCTCGGCAACCCTCTAGCGCTTCGAGGCAACTTCTTCAAACAGCTCTTCGTACTTTCTGGCCACCACTTCCCACGCGAACATCCCTTGCGCGCGCTGCTTGGCAAGGAGTCCCCACCGCTTGCGTTCTGCATCGTTTTCCAGTAGCGTCTGCAGTTTTTGAGCGAGATCAGCTTCGTCTTTGAAATAGCGCACGGCAGCATCGCCGGCGGTCTCGTTGTTTTCCGGAGTATCCAGGTAAAGCGTGGCGTTTTCCGCCGCCATCGATTCGATCAGCGCGGGATGCACGCCGCCGACTTCGCAGGCAAAGACAAAGATCCCCGCATGCTTTTGCAGCGCCCAGTATCCGTCGCCATAAACGGCGCCGGTGAAGATGACGCGACCGTCCGCTAGTTTGCGAAGTTCATCGAGATACTCCGGTGTGTAGCGATTGTCGCCCACCATTACCAGCGGCCAGTCGGTTCGCACCTGGCGCCAACCACGCAACACCAGCTCCGGGTTGTTCTCCGGCTCCAGCCGGCTGACATAAAGGACATACCGGTTCGGCTGAAGTTGAAAGCCGTTCAGGTTGTAGTCGCCCTTCGGCATCTCCGAGCCGTAGCCGATCACAGTCGACTTCGCGCCATACTTTGCGGCATAGTAATCGTGGATGGTCCTGGCGTCGGTCACCAGCCGGTTCGCGCTGAAGCTGGAAACCCACTCGCAGAAGTGCAGTACCTGCGCGCCCAGCCAGTTCCATTTGCTGCGCTTGCGGTCGAGTCCGTCCACGTTCAGCACAACAGGCGTGCCCAATATCCGCGGAAGATACGCGAACGGCGCATTGGCGACGTTGCAGAAGAGAGCCACGTCGTAGCGACCGAAGGCCGCATGAGTCGCCGCGAAGAATGTACTGACCCAGGTGTCGAGATGTTTCTGGTGAAGGCTGGGTACGATCACGCGCTTTACGCGGCGATCGTATTCATCATTCAGCTTGGTAAACGCCCGGCGGCAGTAGACGGTTACATCGTGGCCGTGGTCGGCAAAGCGGGAGCTGACTTGCTCAGCAAACCGCTCGAAGCCTCCATAACGGTTGGGAATGCCTCGCGTGCCGACTATCGCGATCCTCAACGCCGCTCACCGGAGGCGAGTTCGCGCACGGCAAAGTCTGGCTGGATGATTTCTGCCGGATCGGCCACGTCGATGGCGCGGGGCGTGTTGCTGAACCACCAAAGCAGCTGACGATCGGATACCTTGCGGCGGCCTTGAACGATCTCCCGCTTATGCCGCAGACGCTCACGCACGTCCGGACGCCAACGATAGGAACAGGCCGACAGCATCTTGCGATCCCGTAAGAGCGCATAGCCAAAGGCCTGCGCGTCGCGCCAGAAGACCGGCGCCGCCAGCCGCAACGTGAGCCACCCGGAGGCATTCTTGGCCCGCATCAGCCAGCGATTCTTTACCGAGTGCCAGTTAATGATGTAAGGCAGATCTTCTCGCCGCTCTGGGGTCACGCGGCGCACATGCCAGGCGACCGCGTTCGGGGTATATAGAAATCTCTGGCCCATCACTTGCGCACGCCAGGCCAGGTCGCAGTCTTCGCGGAACGAGAAGAATTCCTCATCGAAAAACTCTCCGTCTACCGAAACAGCGCCGACGAATTCACGACGGAAGAGCACCGCCGCACCCGTGGCCCCAAAGACATATTGCGCGCGATCATACTGCCCGCGATCGATCTCCCCGGCGCCGCGATCGAGATGACGCATGTTGCGCGTGAAATAGACGCCGGTGGAGTCGATGATGTTCGTGCGGCCATCAAGATTCTCTGGCTTCCAGCGCAACAGCTTGCCGCAGATAGCGCCCGCCTCGGGATGAGCTATTCCAGCGGCGACCAATCTGCTTACGAAATCCTGCCCCAGCAGAACATCCGGATTCAGGCACAGAATCCAATCCCCTCGCGCCGCGCGCATCGCTTCGTTTTGGCCGGCAGCAAACCCGAGGTTCTGCTCCTGGTAGATCACCTGGAAGCGCAGTTGAAATTCGCGCAATATCGTGCGCGTACCATCCGTGGAGGCATTGTCGAGCAGGATGACCTGAATATTCGGGTAATCCTGGCATGCGACGGACGCCAAACACTCACGCAGACATGAGGCCGAATTCCAGGTGACGATGGTGACCGAAACCATGGCCTTCAATAGGCTCCGCGCCCGGAAAGCACGATGGGAATCGTGCGCAAGAAGATCTTAGCGTCCAGCCACAGCGACCAGGTGTCGATGTAAGCCAGGTCGAGTTGGATCCAGCGGTTGAAATCGAGGTGGTTGCGGCCTTCCAGCGCCCAGGTGCAGGTCAACCCAGGGCGCATGCGCAGGCGCCGGCGCTGCCATGGCTCGTACTGGTCCACTTCCGCGGGTATCGCCGGGCGTGGGCCGACAAATGACATGTCACCCCGCAAAATGTTCCAAAGCTGTGGCAGCTCATCAATGCTGAAACGCCTTAGCCAGCGGCCCACCGTAGTGATGCGCGGGTCGTCGCGAAGCTTGAAGGCAGGCCCGTCGAGTTCGTTGAGCTGGTGCAACTCAGCCCTTAACTGCTCGGCGTTGTTGATCATCGAGCGGAACTTATACAGGGTGAAGCGGCGTCCGCCCAGGCCGCAGCGAGTCTGCTTAAAGAGGACCGGACCCGGCGAGGTGATGCGGATCGCCGCGGCCACCGCAGCCATCAAAGGCGCCAGGAAAATCAGCGAGCCGGTCGCGAACGCAATATCGAAAACCCGCTTGCAGAAGAGCAGCAGCTCGCTCTCCGGCGTGCTCGACAGGCTGAGCAACTCAACGTCGCGGAACTTCTCCAGGTACACGCGCGAGTAGGCCGCCGGCAGGAACTCCAGTTGCATGCGCACCTTCATCCCCAAGTTGGCGCAGTGCAGGATGACGGGTTCCAACCGTGCCAGCTCCTGCATGCTCACGGCGAAGATGACCTCGTCGATCACCCGGTTTTGCAGAATGTGCTCGACGTCCGCGAGGGGGTACACCTCGTATTTTCCAATGCTGCGCTGCGTAGGTATTTCGTGGCCGTCCGGATCGAGGAAGCCCACAAGCCGCAAGCCGCTGCCCCGGCTCTCTTCGATCAGGGTGGCCACTTCGCGCGCCCGCGATCCGCTTCCCACCACCAGGCAGTAGTGATAGCGGTTCAGGCGCTCGCGCATCCAGTACACGCCGGAATACGAGATGGCGCGGCCCGCCAGCAGAGAGACGAACATCACTCCGCCAGTCACCATAACAAACGCACGGCTGATGTCGGAGCGCTTCAGCAGATACAACCCGGCATACGCCAGCACCAGCACCACGACCACCTGATACAGCAGCATGGCTCCGATGCGTATCGGATTACTGAGCTCCAGGTCGCGATAAAACGTCCCAAAGTATCCCGTGATAGCCCAAAGCCCCAGCATACCCACTAGCAGGGGAATGTACCGGCTAAAGGGATAAATCTCCGTAAACCTGTGATGGAAGAACTCAGAGTTGGTCAGCTGGCTTCGCAGCAGGTAAGCCGCACTGAAGGCGATGCAAATGACCATCAGGTCTTGCAGCAGCGTGAGGATACCCAGCAATTTTGATCGGCGATCAAACACAGCGGCACTGCTATCTTTCTGTTGGTTCTTCCGCTCTTGCCAGCCATCGCATGTGGCAGACATTTGCAGGATCTAGCGTCCGGAGCGGGGACGGTTGTCGCGACAATAGGAACAGCGCAGTCGAAAAGATATTCTAGCTTACTTGTGCACTATGAAGAAGCCGCGCAAGACAGGACTAAAGTGCTCATATGTTTACCACAAATATGACTTCGGACTTCGCGTGTCAGCCGCTCACGCAGTTGACTGATGCCCGTCAGGCTCTCTGAGATGAGGTGAACCATGATTCGGAAATTGCTAATTGTCCTTTGTTTGTCGTGCAGTACGCTTCTTGCAGCCGACTTACCCCAACCCGGCGCCAGCGTCCTGGGCCGGTGGATAGGAGGCAAATGGGTGGGCGACGGGAAGATGGTGGCTACCAACTACAGCCAGGCGATGACGGTGAGCGGGGTGACAAATTGCTCATGGTCGCCGGACCACGTTTTCGTTGTGTGCGATCAGGCGGTAACGGTGAATAGCCGGCCGGATCGCGAGCTCTCCATCTACGCATTTGATCCGGATATGGGGGTATATCACATGTTCGGCATGTCCCCCTCCGGCGAGCGGCCGCGCGTTACCGAGGTCGATATCAGCGTGGATCACAACCGCTGGGAATATCTCAACAAGACGGAGATCAGCGGCAAGGCCGTCGAGTTCCGCACGGTCAACGTGTTCCGCGACGACGACCACGTCGATTGGTGGTCGGAATACTCTACTGACAACGGCGCTCACTGGGTCAGGACGGGCGAGGGCAAAGAGTCGCGGCAGAAGTAGCGCCGGCAAACTTTGCCAGCGATCGCAGAGGTCCCCGGGCTGGCCCCGGTAATCGCCTTGCGCGCGTGCATGCTGCGCATGACATCACGCTGTCGTGTGTCGCTGGTCACTGAGTGCAAGTGATGACAGTTGGACAATGGAGCTGTTAGCGGAAGTTCGCGTCCGTGGAGGCTCTTATGCTCGCTACCTTTCCAATCGCACTGTTCATCGTGGGCGCCCTGATCCTGATTGGATTGCCGGTCGGGTTCAGTCTGCAGTCCTATTACAAGAACCGCGGACGGCGCGCGATCATCTGTCCCGAAAACCACCAGCCGGCCGATGTCGAGGCCGACAGGAAGTTCGCTTTCTGGACTGCCTTGCGCGGTAAGGAACACACCCGATTGGAGTCATGTTCACGTTGGCCGCAAATGCACGAGTGTGGGCAGGAATGCCTGGCACAAATCGATCCGACGCCCGAGAACGTCGAACGCCTGCTCAAAAAGGCATACGAAGGCAAGGCGTGTGGCTCCTGTGGACGCTTGCTCAATCCCTCCGATTGGCAGCGCGGCCGTCTCGCTCTGCTGGACGAGAACTTCAAGCTGGTTGAAATGCGGAACATCGAGCTGGGACAGCTCCAGGCAGCGGTGGATTCCATGCGTCCCTTATGCTGGACTTGCCATCAGGAAGAGAAGCAGCGCCATCCACAGCCGCACCGCATCCTGAAGGGCGAGCGCCAGGCGGTCAGAACCGCGATCTCGGAGTGACCGGCAATTTTTGGATAGAAGCGCTTAGCGGATTACCTTGACTGCTTTCTTTCCGCCCGACACAGGGGAGCTGTGCGATAGTAGTGTCGTGAAACGGTTGTCGCGAATCATTCTGCCGCTACTGTTTGCTCTTCTGACTGTAGCCGGGGCAGCTCAGACGCAGACTAAACCTCAGCCTCAGCCGGGCCAAACCTCACCCCCGGGCGCCGTAAAGAAATCTCCTCTTGTTCCCTACGCAGGCAATTGGTACAGCATGTTCGAAGGCAAGCCGTGGATGCTGCTGAGCCTCAACCTGAGTGGTGAGCAGTTCTCCGGTTCGCTACAACGATCGCGCGACTTCACCTTCGCCGACAATGGCGAACTGAAGCACGTGAGCGATGAGATACTGACCTATCAACTGGTCGACTTCAAGCTGACTCCCGACGGGCTGCTACTCACCTTCAAAGGCTCCGACAAGCCGGAGACACAACGCTACGTGTTGAAGCTGACGGGCGAGTTGACGGCAGAGCTCAAGATGGTCGAAATGGTCATGCCGCCCGGTATGCCCAAGCCCAAACCGTGGAAGCTGACGAAGGTCCAATGAGGCACTTCGACAGCGAGGTGGCGTTTAAGGCTGCCCCCAGTTATATCGCCATCAGATCTATGTACTACGGCAGAATCTGCCTTCGGAAAAGCCGCGTACTCCAAAAACCTTGTCAAAACCCAGGTGTCCGGCATGAGTCAGTCGCAGAGCACGCGTGCCCTGGCGTCGGGCGACCCATCTCATCTCGATGAAACGCGAGAGTAGCGCGGCTCCCAGTGCGCCTCCAATGTGATGACTTCGCTCTGTCCAGTCCAGACAGGTGTGGGCGAAGGATCGTCTCTGAAGGCGGAGCGCTGTCGCGTCGATTTCCATCGTGCGTAGCATCGCTTCCCCCGAGGGCGTCACCACAAATGCATTAAGCTGCCGGCAAATGGCACCGCGTCTCAGGAGTGCGTCTCGGACGACAATTGCCAACATTCCTGCGAGGTGGTCGTAGCAACTGCGGGCGAAGCGGACCTCGGGTACGCGAGCAGATTTCGGGTGGGCATCGGCCAATGCCCCAATGGCTTCGACCGCCGCAGCGACATCGGCATTCTTCAGGCGGAAAAGGCGCTGCCGGCCACTGCGTTCGACGACGATCAGGCCGCCACCCAGCAACTTTGCCAGGTGCGAGCTGGCGGTCTGGTTCGACACGCCGGCTGCCACGGCCAGCTCCGAGGCCGAGTGGCTATTGCCGTCGAGGAGTGTGATCAGCATTCGCATGCGCCCTGCCTCACCAATCAACTGGGCGATCCGGGCTACCGCACTTGAATCTTTGACATCCATACTTCGATAGCCATTGAAACATAGTTGGCCGGGTTTGGCGCTAGTCTTTTTCTTGTTGGAAAGCTGAGCGGAGGGAAGGGCCAATGAAAGATATGACAATTGCGCTGGAAAATCGTCCCGGTGCACTGGCCGAAATGGGGGCCGCGCTGGGCCGCGCCGGCGTCAGCATCGAAGGCGGCGGCGCATGGGTGGTCAACGGCCAGGGAGTTGGACACTTCCTGGTGGCGGACGCAGCGGCGGCGCGGCGCGCTCTTGAAGCTGCAGGAATCGAGGTCGTGAGCGAACGCGAAGTGGTTGTGCAGCGCCTGCACCAGAGCCAACCGGGACAACTTGGGGAACTGACTCAAAAGATGGCCGAGGCGGGCGTGAATATCCATGCCCTTTACAGCGACCATGACCACCGGCTGATTCTGGTCGCAGATGAATCGGACAAGGCGCTTGCAGTTTCCGAGGCGTGGGAGGCACGCCGCCTGGCCGGCGAAAAGCGCGAAATTGCGCCCGCAGTAAAACTGCATACATACACCGTGTGCATGCAATGGACCGGCAACGACGGTGAGGGTACGAAGAGTTACCGAAGCTACCGGCGCGACCACCTCATCGAAGCTGCCTGCAAGCCGTACATTCCCGGGTCGAGCGATCCCTGCTTTCGCGGCGATAGCTCGCGCTACAGCCCGGAAGAACTTCTGGTGGCAAGCCTGTCTGCATGTCACATGCTGTCGTACCTGCATCTGTGCGCTGTGAACCATGTCTGCGTTACGGACTACAGTGACAAGCCCCTGGGGGAGATGGACGAGCGCAAAGACGGTTCCGGCGAGTTCGTTCGAGTGACATTGAAGCCGATGGTGCGGATAACTTCCGACAGCAATGTTGAGAAAGCCGTGGCCTTGCACGACCAGGCTCATAGCCTGTGCTTTATTGCCAATTCCGTCAAGTTCGCCGTGGAGGTTGCTGCGGAGATCACCACGGCATGAACGCAGAAGAAGAATCGTGACGGGCTGCGTCTACGATTCTTCCATCAGCGCCTGCTGCAATCTCGCGTGGAGCCGGTCGCCATATCCGACCGGCAGCTCGAAGGTGCGATCGTCTCCTACGAGCACCAGGATATTGCGGGTCGAGTCGAGCACAGCGCTGCAGTGCCGGCAATGCGCCAGGTGCTCTTCCACCGCCTTACGAAGCTCCGGCGAAACCGTACCGTCGATGTAGTCCGAGATCTGGTCCCAGACGTGTCTGCAATTCAGAACCATGAGCCACCTGCTTTCCGCTTAAACAGGCCGAAGATTCCACCGCTGGCATGCCTGGTCTTTAGCTGAGGAGCCAGGATCTTCTGCATCATCAATCGGGCGCGCAGCAGCCGGGTCTTCACCACTCCCTCGTTGACGCCAAGCACAGCAGCCGTGTCAGCGATGTTGAACTCCTGAACATCGCGCAAGATGAGAACTTCGCGGTAGATCTGGGGAAGGGATTCCAGCGCCGACCGCAACAGCTCGCGCACTTCTCTGCGCTCCAGCGCCTCCGATGGCACCTCGCGCCAGTCTGTGATCAGGGCCGGTACAAATTCTCCGTTTTCGTCCTCCTGGGTGGCATCAATCGAGTCGAACTTCAAGACTCTTTCATGCCGCAGGCGGGCGCGGGCTTCATTGATCACGATGGAAACCAGCCAGGTGCCGAACTTCGCCTCCCCGCGAAACGAGGGCAGGTTCTTCAACGCCTTCAGCACGGTCTCCTGGGCCGCGTCTTCCGCGTCGTGCTCGTTCTCCAGAATCGAGTAGGCGGCGAAGTAGAGGCTCCGTTCGTAAGGCCGGACCAGTTCGTGGAAGAGCTGGCGCTCGCCCGCCAGAATGCGGGCGATCATCCCCTTCTCCTGCGACGGCGACCTCACCTCGCGTGCCGCGGTACTGGACATCCGATCTTCCACTCCTGTTTGGAGAGCCGGCAAACCATGCTAACCGACAGAATGCTTTTGGATAGGACTTTCCAGACTGGTAAAAGTGACAGGCGGGTTTCGGTAACCTAACTCTGATTTAGCAGTCTTACCAGCATGAAGTTCGCCTGGCTGACATTGCTGATCGCCGTTTGTGCGCTTTCCCCGGTCCTGGCTGCGCAGAACCCTGTTGTGGTCGAACTGTTCACCTCGGAAGGATGTTCAAGCTGTCCTCCCGCCGACGCTCTGCTGGTCAAGCTCAGCCAACTGAACGGAACCCAAGGGCCCGACGTGATCGTTCTCGGCGAACACGTCGACTACTGGAACCACATCGGCTGGACTGACCGCTTCTCTTCGCCGCAGTTTACCTCGCGCCAGCAAGGCTATGCGCAGCACTTCGGCCTGGCATCGCCGTACACGCCGCAGATGGTCATCGGCGGGCAACAGCAGTTGCTTGGGAGTGATAGTGCGGCCGTGGTGCGCGACATCAATGCCGCCGCCAAGGAGGAAATGCCGGCCAAGGTGTCTCTGACCAGGCTCGGCGGCAATGCGGTCCAGGTGTCGGTCCGAGCCGAGAACACAAAGGGGAGGGTCTTCCTCGCCATCACCGAAGATGGGCTGTCGAGCGAAGTGAAAGGCGGCGAAAATGGCGGCCGCACCCTGCACCATGCCGGCGTGGTGCGCGAACTGCGCACAGTCGGCTCGCTATCGCACGGTAGCTTCGACAAAAAGGTGGAGCTGAAGCTCCAGCGCGACTGGAAGCCGGCCAACCTGAAACTGGTTGTGTTCACGCAGCAGGGCGATTACGGACGCATTCTCGGCGCCGCTTCTCTACCGCTCAACGAATAGACGCTTACTGCGCATTCGAATTTGGCTGGGCGCCGGGCGCGGCCTGCTGTTGTGCGGCTTCGGGTTTGTCGCGTTGCGGTGGCAGTGGATAATACCCATGCTTCGCGGTCACCAGCAACCCCGGGCGTTTCACCCTCACTTCGACGTCGCGATACTTGCTGGAAGGGCTTTGCGTCGTGTTGTATCCCAGGGTGTACTGGTTACGGGCCTGCAGCGTGATCTGCTGATAGGCACTCTCGATTGCCTCGCGCGACATTTCGTTCAGCACGTCGCCGCCGGTGGCGTTGGCGTACTTGGGAAGGATATCGGTGTATCCCTGCGTGGGAATGTGCAGCTTGCCCAGTTCGCGATACCCAGGCATGGCCGCGGAGTCGACGCCGATGGCGTACACCGCAATGTTGTGCGTCAGCAGTACCTTCAGCACTTGTTCGTAACCGGCCCGGCTGCCGTATTCGCGGCCGTTGCTGACGACAAAGATAATCTTGCGGGTCTCACGCGATTGGCGCGAGAGGTCTTGGGCCGCCATCAGGATTGCGTCGTTCAGCACCGCTGACGGGCGCGAAGGAGTGTTGACCTGCAGTCGCCCCGGATCGACGGGCTTGCCATTGTTCGTAGGCCCCGAGCCAAAGGGCCCGCCGAGCTCCACCGGCCCGGGTGTAATTCCCTCCATGTCGCGGATGCGCTGCAAGGCAATCTGCAATCTTTGCGCATTGCCGAAGTCGGATTGCTTGGTGACCGAATTCCCATAGGTAAACACCGCGGTGTTGTCGAATGGACCGAAAGCGCCGGTCAGCGCCGAATAGGTCTGACTGACCTTCTTTAGGGTCGTCTCCGGCAGGCCAACATCGATCACCAACGCAGTCGAGAGAGGGAAGGGATCACTGGTAAAAAAGGTAATTTTCTGGGGAACGCCGTCCTCGTAGATGCTGAAGTCCTTCTGCAGCAGTCCGGCCACCAGGTGCCCATCGTGGTCCTTTACTGTGACGGGAACGGACACGAAGTTCACCCTGACGATCAGCTTGAAGAGTTCGTCTACGCCACTGCCTGGTGCTTGCGAAGCCTGGCCGGGAGGAATGGTCTTGATCTGTTGCGAACCGGGCGGCGGTGGCGGATTCTGCTGGCCCGTGTCCGCCGCTTCGCCGGGCCGAGTATTCGGGCCCGATTCGGGGTTAGCTGCTGATGAGGACTCACCCTGCGTGTCGGGCGTGCCAGGTGTAGGCACACTCACCTGAGGCAACGGGGCATTGTTCTGGGGCGCAGGAGCATCCGGCAGCTTCTCCTGCGAGCACAGATAAGCCGGGGCGAAAAACAGCGCCGACACTGCCAGAGTGGCGCACAAATTCCAGTGGCTTAATCGCCGGTTGAACATGGCAGGCGTTCTAATCTCCAGGTTGGCGAAAACTAAGCCCAGTATACGCCAGCCGGTCGGCGGCAAAGCTGATCTGGCGAAGTCTCCTGGCGAGACATGCAATACAATAGACTCACCCGCAAGGATCGAGAGGCTATGTTGTTGATGAGAGTTGGCCAGACCGCGACTGTTGCCGGTCTGCTTTTCTGCTTGAGTGTTTGTCTGGCGGCCCAGTCCCAGACGCCCGCCTCCCCACCGCAAGACCAGCAGGCGGGGTCTTCAAAGGAGCCAGCCAACGAAGAACCGCTGCAAACGTTCAAGGCAGAAGTGAACGTCGTCAACCTGTTCTTCAACGTGAAGGACAAGCACGGCATGTTGATTCCCAACCTGACGAAAACCGACTTCGAAGTGTATGAAGATGGCGCGCCGCAGACCATCAAATACTTCTCGGCCGATTCCAACCAGCCACTCACGCTGGGCATTCTGATCGACACCAGCCCCAGCCAGATGCACGTGCTGCAAATCGAGCAGGAATCATGCACCGAATTTCTGCGTAGCGTGCTTCGTCCCAAGGACCTGGCGTTTCTCATCAACTTCGACTCCGATATCGACCTCGACCAGGACTTCACCAACAATGCAAGCCAACTGTCGCACGCGCTCAATAAGCTGGAGATCAACGGCGGAGCTTCCGGCGGCGGTTTGCCCGGCATGGGTGGCGGGCCTATCCCCAATTCCCACCCGCGCAGCACCGCTTTGTACGACGCGATCTTCCTGGGCGCCGACGAGAAGCTCAAGAATGAAGTCGGCCGCAAGGCCATGATCATCTTTACCGACGGCGAAGATGAAGGCAGTCATTTGCGAATCCAGGACGCCATCGAGGCGGCGCAAAAGGCGGACGCGCTCTGCTACGTGATCCTGATCGCTGATCGTGGCTTCTATGGCGGATTGGGTTATAGCGGCGATGCCTATATGAAAAAGCTGGCCGAGGAGACCGGCGGCCGCGTAATCGAAGTTGGAAACAGACAGGACAAGTTGCGCGCCGCTTTCGACCAGATCCAGAACGAGCTGCGCAGCCAGTACAACATCGGCTACACCCCAACCAACAACAAGCTCGATGGCTCCTATCGCAAGATCCAGATCAAGGTAAAGGGCGAGAATTACAAGGTGCAGGCCCGCCAGGGCTACTACGCCATGGCCAAGCAATAGCGTCGGACGCTAAGCCCAGCGCTGGCCCGCGAGTAATCCGCGACACCTGCTTTCCGTTTTCGGAAGGGTGTGCTTCGGGAGCGAGCCCCCTGTCCAATTTCCAGGCCGCGCCGGCAGGGCCATTTTGATCATCGAACGTAGGTTGAGAGATTGAGAGGAGACGGGCAGGCGATGGAACATACAATCCTTGGCGCGGGCGCAATCGGCGGACTGCTGGGCACGGCCCTGGCGTCGCTGGGCAACAACGTCAACCTGATCGTGCGGCGGGAAAAGTTAGCGAGCTATCCTAAAGGGCTGATTCTGGAGCAGCCTAACGACACCATCAGGGCCGCTGTGGGCCGGCATTCCGAGATATTCGGAGCTACCGGGGTCAGCCTCATTAGCGAGCTAACCCAGCCCACCGGGGTGCTGTGGATTGCGACCAAAACCTATCAGCTCGAAGCCGCGCTGAAGCTGATCGTGGCCGAGCCGCGGGTAATTGTGCCGCTGTTGAACGGAGTGGACCACGTCGCGAAACTGCGCGCGCGCTATGGCCAGGATCGGGTGATTCCGGCGACCATTGCCGTCGAGGCCGAGCGCATTGCCGACGGCCACTTCGTGCAGCGCTCGCCGGTGCGGCTGAATCTGGCGGCCACGGGAGAGTCCTTGCTCAGCGATACGGCGCAGCAGTTGCGCGACCTGGGATTCCTCTGCTCGTTCATCGCCAACGAGCAGAGCCTTCTTTGGGGCAAGCTTTGCTTTCTTGGCCCGTTCGCGCTGACGACCGCGGCCTCTGGCAAGAACCTGGGTGAGATCATGGCCCATCCGGCGTGGAGGGCGACCATGTACGAAGCCTTTGCCGAAGCGCAGGCCGTGGCCGAAGCGTATGGGGCGGTGATCGATCCAGCGCGGGTGCAGGCGATTCTCGACTCCTCGCCGCCAACTATGCGCAGCTCCATGGCGAAGGATCTCGCCGCGGGACGCCCGTTGGAGCTCGATGGCATTGCCGGGCCGATCATTCATGGCGGCGAGCGCTGGCGTATTGCCGTGCCAACCACCACACGGTTGGTTGCGGAAATCGAGGCGCTAGCCGGCAGTGAGAAGAAAAATTCCTGACGGCTGGCGCACTAGGATGCCGGAGCGTCTGAGCGATCGCGCCTACCTTTCCCGAGCCGAGGGAAGAGCACCGGATGGTGGGCTGGAGATATGCGGGTAAGGTGCAACAGATCATCGCTGGATCGATCGGCTTCGATGACTGGGAGTGGGGCGTAGATCTGTTCGCGGACGAATCCGCTCGTCTTCAAGAAGCTGACCTACGAGATGAGCTTGTTTGCAAGACGGAGATTCCGGTTACAACTTTTTGCTGCCTGGCTCGGTTAACGCGGTTTGGTAGCCTTCCCGGTGGCCGTCTAATGTTCCTGGACGAGCGTCATTTAGCAAAGAGTAAATTCCGGCGCTTTAAGCGTGTCGTCACAGCTAGAGCTCGCTAGCTCATCTCGCCGCTCGCAGCTATTTCGTTGGTTCCATCCTTAGCGCGTCGTTGAAGCGATTGAAGTAGTTGAACAGTCCTATCGCGGCCAGCAGTTCTATGATTTCTCCTTCGTCGTAATGCTTGCGCAGCTCGGCCCAGAAAGCGTCGTCGACCTCGTGGGGATCGCGCGTGACTCGTTCTGCCAATTCCAAAGCGGCTTTTTCAGCGTCGGTGAAGTCCGAACGGTTGCGAAAATCCGCAAGATGCTCGATCTGGTCGTCGCTCCAGCCATGCCGCCTTGCCAAGGCGGTGTGCGAGGCCAGTCAATACTCGCAGCGGTTGATCTGCGAGGTGCGGACGATCACCAGCTCTTTTAGTTTGGCAGGGACGGTCCCGGTATTCATGATCGCGCGAAAGTGCGCGATCATCGAGCGAAAGATTTCCGGGCGGTGCGCCACGGTGCGGAACATGTTAGGTATATTGCCGCGTTCCGCAATGTAGGTCTCGTAGATCTTGGCTGTTTCTTGATCGACTTCGTCTTTTTCCAGACGCCTGATTCTGGGCATAGGAAGATTCTAGCTTGCCTGCGCGCCACCGCCCTGCGATTCAGCAGCTCATGTTGACGACAGCCGACTTGGAACTGTGCGGACTAACTCGGGGCCTGAGTAGTCATGCGGTGATCGACAGCTTAGAATAGTCCTCCGTTGGACTTTAGGGGGCTAACTCTTCCATGGAATCTTCACGCCGTAGTTTCCTGGGCGTTGCGGCAGGCGCCGCTGCTGCCGGTGTGCTCTCCGCTGCTACGCCAGTGCAGGCTGGTCAATCCGAGCCTGCAAAACTTCCGCCATCGATTGCCGCTTTGAAGTCGCGCAAGAACGAGGCAGTACCGATCAGTGCCGACGAGATGCGCGCCCGCGTCGAGCGCGCCAGGCAGTTGATGAACGCCAATGATCTGCAGGCGGTCGTGGTCACCAACGGCAGCTCGCTCACATACTACAGCGGAGTGCATTGGTGGGTAAGCGAACGCTTCTTCGGCATGTTTCTGCCGGCGAAGGGCGAGCCTTTCTTCGTCTGCCCGGCATTCGAAGAGGACCGCGCGCGCGAGCAAATCTCGAATGGCCCATTCGGCAAGAATGCCGACGTACGCACCTGGCAGGAGGACGAGAATCCTTACGCCCGCGTCGCTCAAGGCATGACCGATCTCGGAGTGAAGACCGGCAAGCTCGGCATCGAAGAGAAGACTCCCTTCGTCTTCAGCAACAATATTGCGATGGCTTTGCCCGCGCTGGAGACCGTCAGCGCCACGCCGGTCACGGCGGGGTGCCGCATGATCAAGAGCGATCACGAGATTGCACTGATGCGCCTGGCGGCGCATGTGACGCTGGCTGCGTATGCCGCTGCCTACCACGCTTTACAACCCGGCATGACGCAGCATCAGTTTGCCGATCTGGTGCAGTTGGCGCACGCGCAACAGGGCTTCACCGGAGGCGCGGAGGTGCAGGTTGGCGAGTATTCTGCACTGCCGCATGGCTCCATACATCCGCAAGAGATTCGCGAAGGCGCGATCCTGCTGATGGACGGCGGCTGCTCGGTTGAGGGCTATGCCTCCGACATCAGCCGCACCTTCGTTCTGGGCAAGCCGACCGACAAGATGAAGAGCGTTTTCGACATTGTGCACAAGGCGCAAGCTACCGCGCTGGCCACAGCCCGGCCTGAACTGCCCTGCGAGAACGTCGACGCTGCTGCCCGCAAGGTCATCGTCGATGCCGGCTATGGGCCTGGATATAAGTACTTCACCCATCGCGTTGGCCACGGCATGGGCATGGACGGCCACGAGTGGCCGTACCTCGTCGGTGGTGACAAGCTTCCTATGCAGGCGAACATGACGTTCAGCGACGAGCCGGGCATCTACATTCGTGGTGAATTTGGCGTGCGCCTTGAGGACGACATGCACATCCTGCCCGGCGGAGCGGAGCTGTTCACTGCGCAAAGCCGGTCGCTGGAGAACCCGTTCCCGGAGAGCGCACACGGGGAATAGCTACGGCGTTTTCGAGAAACTAGTGGCCTGTCGCAGAGAAATCGTTAGTACGAATGCGACGTGAATGGTCGGAGTACTTCCACTGGATAGGCTTGGCATGGGCGGAATAGGCGTTGATGTAGCGGCGAAGTTTGCGGGCCAAGTCAGGGACGGAGCGGAAGACGCCACGAGCGATGACATCACGCTCGATCTTGGCGAACCAGAGTTCGACCTGGTTGAGCCAGGAAGAGTAGGTGGGGGTGAAGTGGAAATGAACCCGCGGATTCTGCTCGAGAAACTGGCGAACGGCTGGAGCTTTGTGGGCCGAGAGGTTGTCGAGAATGATGTGGATCTGCTGGCGCGGCCCACACAAGCCAACCACTTCCTGCAGGAAATCGACGAACTCCCGGCTGGTGTGGCGGGCGGCGGTTTTGCCGTGCACTCGTCCGCTGGCGGTATCCAGGGCGGCGTACAACGAGAGGGTGCCGTGGCGGTAGTACTCGAATCCATGCCGCTCGGCGCGTCCCGGCGAGAGCGGCAGTACGGGGTCAAGTCGATCGAGCGCCTGAATGGCGGTCTTCTCGTCGACGCAGAAGACGGCCGCGTGCTGTGGCGGGTTGAGATACAGGCCGATGATGTCGGCGGCCTTACGTTCGAAGTCGGGATCGTCGCTGGCGATATAGCGTTGCAGTTGGTGAGGCTTGAGTCCGGCTTCTTTCCAGACGCGATGTACGGCATCTTTACTGATGCCCAGGTAGGCTGCCAGCTTGCGGCAACTCCAATGGGTAGAACCATCACCGGGTTTCTTGCGGGTGGCGGAGAGAATGCGGGCTTTGAGAGCGGGCGTCAACACCGTGGCCAATTGTCCGGGATGGTAGGTGTCGAGACCATTGAGCCCAGCCGCCAGGAAGCGCTGTTTCCAGCGCAGGATGGTAGGCGCGGTGGTCTGCAGGCGCTGCTGGATGGTGGCGAAGGAAGCGCCTTTGGCCAGCATCAGGATAAGCTTTGCACGAAAGACATATCCCGCAGGTAACGAACGGGACTGAGCAATGCTGGACAGTTCGGACTGCTGTTCTTGGCTAAGTACCACATCACTGGCCATGCACAGTTAGACGCAAATACTCTTACTAACGTTTACTCTGCGACAGGCCACTAGGAGCTACCGCACGAATCGTTTTGTATCAGGGCACGGCTTCAGCCGGGCCGTAGTCGCCAAGTAATTATCATGGGCTTCAGCCCCTGCGCTCCCGGTTTTGCAGGGGCTGAAGCCCGGACGTTTTCTACGCCCCGTTCGGCACGACTGAAAGGCGTGCCCTGATACAAGGCAAACTGATTTCCTAGAGCGGACGGGACAAGGCCGGCATTTCGCCGGCCTTCACTGTTCGGCACTAACGACTATTTCGTTGCCGGTGTTTTGGTGCTTCCTGATGCACCCTGAGCGTGGTGGGCGATGATCTGGTCCTTGATCGAGTCGTACTCGGTCTTGGTGATGATGTTCTTGCTCACCAGATCATTCTTTCCGTGATACGGTCTGCCCGCGATGATCTTCTGCGCGGTCGCGTCATTGATTCCCGGCAGCGCCTTCAACTGGTCGGCGGTAGCGGTGTTGATATCGAGCTTGGCAGCCGATGAACCCGATTTGCTGCTGGTGCTCTTGGCGGAACCCGCGGATGGTGTGGTCGACGAAGTTTGGGCTACCAACGGAAGGGCGGAAACAAAAAGCGCAAATACTAGCGCCAGACAATACTTGCTGACTTTCATGCTTTTCTCCTTAAACGATATGAGCCGGTGATTCCACAGCAATCTGGAAGTTCGCGAAACGTGTGGTTTGACAACCCACTGTTCCTCGATCAAAACGTCTCCCATGATACAAGCGGGGCCGCGCCGCGGCTATTGCCCGAAAGTTGGATGGCGGCCACCGTTATGGCTGCTGTTTGGCGAATGCCACCGCGCCCAGAAAGCGCAGATCAGGCACCTGGCGGATGAGCCCCAGTTCCTGCGCGTACTGCAGGAACAGCTGCAAGCCGGAATGGTTCTCGCGGTCGAGGAAGTAATGAATATTCTGCGTGAGATAGCTCGTGACTTCGTCCTCGGCCAGTCCCAGCCGCGGTGACCACTCCTTCGCCAGAATCGCAATGCTCTCGGGCTGGAGCCCGTGATCGCGCGACTGCTGAAATACCTTGCTCAGATTCACACCCCAGGGCAAGCGCGACAGCGCGTCCAGACGCACCGCCCAAAACGCGAAGATAAACGGCTTGCCGGTGCGAACTCGCCATTCATGCGCGAGGTCGTAGAGATAATAGGGCGATTTGGCGGATGCGACCACCAGCGCCGGGTCGCCGATCAACAGGGCCGCATCGTGGCTGGCCAGCATCGCGTCGAGCCCTGGAGGATGCGGCGTGAACTGACGTGGGCCTCCCAGGAACTTGGCGAACAGGACCTGCGCCAGCGCCACAGAGGTTCGCGAGGACGTATCGGCCGCGACGGTGTCAATTTCCTCCAGCGGCTTGCGGCTGATGAGCAGAATCGAGCGCACATGGTCTTTGGCGGCGATCACGATGTTGGGGAGAATCACCAGCCCCGGAATCTGGGCATAAGTGACCGCGGGAATGATGCCGATGTCCGCCTCATTTGCCGCCAGCGCTGCCGCGCAAAGGGAGGGGACAGTGTACGAGATTTCGAAGTCCTTGGCGGCATCACCGTGCTCGAAATCCCACATCAGGGGAGCCGTATTGAGGAAAGAAATGGCCGAGATACGAAGACCTGGCATGAAATTCGAGTCTAACAAACAACGAGGCGGGCTTTCGGGGAGCGCGCAAAGGAATCAGGATGTGCGGTTTTCCAGCTTGTCGACTCGACTCTGAAGCGCTTCGAGTTCAAGGTCCAACGTGCGCAATGCTTCGGTGTGACTGCGGAGACGGCCTACCACGGGCTGCGCCCACTTGTGGAATTCGGTGAGCATCGTGGTTTCCAGTTTTTCCAATCGCTCGTCCAGCAGATCAGTAATCCACTGCTTGTCTTCCGGTGTCAGCATCTGGGTTCTCCGTTCTCCAGTCTATCAAGGCTTTCACTTTGAGCGTAGGGAGTCCCGCGATTCGATGGTATCGCCGCTCATGATCCAGAAACAACTGGGTCGGAGAAGGACTTGGCTAATCGTAGCGCACACGCCGAAGTGATGGCCCTCATTGACGGTAACCAGTTTTCGAGGTTACTCTCGCGTTTTCTGGCGACTATTTCGTCTTGGAGTCTCCCCCATGGCTTCAACCCGCCTTGCAAGCACCAACGCTGCGCCTGCATCCGATCAATCTCTGAAATGGCTTGGCCTGACAATGACCCCAGGCGTGGGAGCCGGACGAGGCAAGAAGCTGGTCGAGTTCTTTGGCGGAGTCGACGCGATTTTCGCGGCTTCGCTGACCGATCTGGAAGCTGCCGGCTTGCCGGCTGCCGCCGCGCAGAGCATCGCGCTTGGCAAATCGCTTGAGCTGGCGGGCGAGGAGATGGATCGCCTGCGCGAAATCGGCGCGACGCCCGTGGTCCAGGGCGACGCGGCATACCCTCAGCGGCTGCTGGAGATCTACGATCCGCCGCTGGTCCTCTATGTCCGGGGCGACACGGAGGTACTCGGCCAGTTCGGCATCGCCGTAGTCGGCACCCGGCACCCAACGCCGTACGGTGTAGGCATTGCCGAACGCCTGACCTGCGACCTTGCTGCCCGGGGGCTCATCATAATCAGTGGCATGGCGCGCGGCATTGACACCGCCGCCCATCGCGGGGCCCTCAACGCCCATGGCAAGACTCTGGCGGTCTGGGGCACCGGACTGGATGTGACCTATCCGAAGGAAAATCAAAAGATTGCCGACCAGATCTTGGCGTCGGGCGGAGCCATCGTTTCCGAGTTTCCCCTGGGAACATTTCCTGCTCCGCAGAATTTTCCCATCCGCAATCGCATCATCAGCGGGATGTCAATTGGCGTGCTGGTGATCGAGGCGGGAGAATACAGCGGAACCCGGGTCACGGCGCGCTGCGCTCTGGAGCAGGGGCGAGACGTCTACGCCGTTCCGGGAAATGTGACCAACAAGCTGTCCTGGGGCCCTAACACATTGATAAAACAGGGGGCTGCGCTGGTTGCGACATGGGAGGACGTATGGGAAGCGTTGCCCGCGGATGTTCGGCTTGCTCTGACGCCTCCCGAGGCGGCTGCATCCGATGGTCCATCTACGGCATCACTGTTTGACGCGCCGGAATTGAGCCCGGCGGAGCGGCGCATACTGGGCATACTGCGGGCCGATGAGTCAACCCATATCGACGAAATCGTCGAGCGGCTAGTGTCATACCTGTCGTCTTCCGAGATCTTTACAGCTCTCTTCGAGCTTGAGCTGAGCGGCCGCGTGCGGCAGATGCCGGGGAAGAATTACGTGCGGGTGCTTTGAGCGGCGGATAGCTGCCAGCCGGAGAAGACGAAGATGCGAGACTTTAAGAAGCGGAATTCGCTAAGTTCGTCCAGATTGCGCTGGGCTCGAACTGTCAATTGGAGTGCCATTTGCTGCTGTCAGGCGATCCATCGCTGCTTTCTCCCGAGAACCATCGACGACTGCTTCAGCAAGTCGAAGAAGTTCGCCGAATGCTAAATGCGCTGCTGAAGATCATGCGCGGCGTTTCAATCCCGCTCGCGAAGGAAACGGTGTAAGCGTTCAACTAGCTGATTTGCTGTGGTTTAGCTGGCGGCCGGCGGCTGGTAGCTGGTGGCTTGTACCCAGAGCAGAGAGTTTTCGTGCTAGTTTCTATCACATAAGGTAATACCGCACTCATAAAACGGAGCAACATTGTCTAAAGGTCTAGTCATCGTCGAGTCGCCCGCCAAGGCGAGGACGATTCAGAAGTATCTTGGCGCCGGCTACGAGGTGGAAGCCTCGCTGGGCCATATTAAAGATCTGCCCAAGAAGTCGCTCGGGGTTGATCTCGACAACGAGTTCTCCACCGAGTACGTGATCATTCCCGGCAAAGAGAAGGTCATCGCCAAGCTGAAGAAGCTGGCGAAGTCGGCCGACGCAATCTATCTCGCGCCTGACCCGGACCGCGAAGGCGAAGCCATCGCCGCGCACCTCGCGGAGGAGCTGGGCGGCGACTCCGTCGACGGCAAGAAGAAGGCCAAGAAGTCTGCGGTCAGCATCCGCCGTGTGACCTTCAACGAAATCACCAAGCGCGCGGTTCAGGAGGCATTCGCCAAGCCGCGCGACATCGACCGCAACCTGGTCGACGCGCAGCAGACCCGTCGCGTGCTCGACCGCCTGGTCGGCTATCAGGTTTCTCCCCTGCTGTGGGACAAGGTCCGCCGCGGACTCTCTGCGGGTCGCGTGCAGACCGTCGCACTTCGCCTGATCGTCGAGCGCGAGCGCGAAATCAAGGCGTTCGTCAAAGAGGAGT
This sequence comes from uncultured Acidobacteriaceae bacterium, assembly GCA_963782505.1. Taxonomy (GTDB): domain Bacteria; phylum Acidobacteriota; class Terriglobia; order Terriglobales; family Acidobacteriaceae; genus CAVVDY01. The sequence continues at coordinate 28,082 of CAWAKG010000019.1, forward strand.
ACTGGACGATCGACGCCCACCTCTTTGCTGGCAAGCCGCCACAGTTTGCAGCGCGCTTCGTCGGCATCGGCGACGAGAAGACGCCGATCCCCAACGGAGAAGAAGCGGAAAAGCTCAAGGCCGCTCTGGAGAAGGCCGACTGGAGCGTGCGCACGGTCGAAAAGCGTGAGCGCCGCCGTAGCGCCGCAGCTCCGTTTACCACCAGCAAGTTCCAGCAGGACGCCTCGCGCAAGCTGCGTTTCAGTGTGAAGCGCGCCATGATGATCGCGCAGCGCCTCTATGAGGGCGTCGAAATCGGAGACGAGGGTACGGTCGGACTCATCACCTACATGCGTACCGATTCGACCCGCGTTTCCAATGACGCGCTCACCGAAGTGCGCCAGTGGATCGGCAAGGAGTACGGCCAGGAATTTCTGCCTGAGTCTGCGAACACCTTCAAGTCGAAGAAAGACACGCAGGACGCGCACGAAGCCATTCGCCCGACCTCGGCGATGCGTCATCCCGACAGCATCAAGCAGTATCTCGAGGAAGACGCATACAAGGTTTACAAGCTCATCTGGCAGCGCTTCGTCGCCTCGCAGATGGCTCCTGCTGTCTTCGACCAGACCACGGTCGACATCGACGCGAAGAACGGAAACGACGTCTATCGTTTCCGCGTGACCGGCTCAGTACTGAAATTCGAAGGCTTCCTGAAGGTCTATGAAGAGGCCAAGGACACCAGGGACGAGGAAGACGAGGCGCTCAAGCACAAGCTCCCGGTCCTTGAGCAAGGGCAGAAACTCGACCTGAAAGCACTCGACGCCGAGCAGCACTTCACCGAGCCGCCTCCGCGTTTCAACGAGGCGTCGCTGGTGAAGGAACTGGAGGAGCGCGGCATCGGCCGGCCTTCGACCTACGCTGCCATCATCAGCACCATCCAGGAACGCCAGTACGTACAGAAGACAGGCGGCAAGTTCATCCCGACGGAGATTGGTTTCGTCGTCACCGACCTGCTGGTCGAAAACTTCAAGGACATCTTCGACCCGCAGTACACCGCGCGCCTGGAAGAAGAGCTCGATGAGATCGAGGACGGCAAGGAGAGCTGGACCAACGCGCTGGCTGAGTTCTATGCCAAGTTTGAAAAGGACCTCCACTACGCCGAAAAGCATATGGAGAACGTCAAGCGCATGGAGAAGCCGACCGACGAGAAGTGTGAACGATGCGGCTCTCCGCTGGTGATCAAGTGGGGCAAGCACGGCTCGTTCTACGCGTGCAGCGCGTACGACAAGACTGACCCGAACAGTTGCACTTTCACTAAAGAGAATCCTATCGACCTGCCCGATCTGGACACGGCTGACGTTCAGGAGACCGGCCAGGAGGAATACTGCGAGAACTGCGGCCGGCCCATGGTGCTCAAGCGCGGGCGCTTCGGGCAATTCATGGCGTGCACCGGCTATCCCGACTGCAAGACTACGCGCCGGCTCGATCAGGCCAAGAAGATTCCCGATATTCCGCTCGATGAGAAGTGCCCGCAGTGCGGACGCAACCTGCTGCTGCGCCACGGCCGTTACGGCGAGTTTGTCTCGTGCAGCGGCTATCCCGAGTGCAAGTGGGTGAAGCAGAACTACATCGGCGTGAAGTGTCCGCTATGTGCAGACGGCGAGCTCGTCGAGAAGAAGGCGCGCCGCGGCAATATCTTCTACGGCTGCTCGAATTATCCGAAATGTGAATTCACCTCGGCTTTCAAGCCCGTTGCGGAGAAGTGCCCCGAGTGCGGCAGCCGGTACTTGCTGGAAAAGACCTTGAAGGACGGCGTGTACTTGGTATGTCCGAATAGCAAGCGGAGCGCCGAAAGCGCCGAGCCGAAACGTCGCGGCAAGAAGAAGGAAGCCGAGCCTGTGGTGGTTGCCGTAAAGTGTGACTTCTCGAAGCGAATTGCTGACGTTCCCGCGCGCGAGGCGGTGGCGTAAGGTTCATGCACCTCAGTGGTCGACGCCTTGCGGCGGCCGCGCATTGTCGGGGTGAGGCAGACGATAGCGTCACCGATCCAAAAGAGGAACTGGAATGGGTCGCGAGTGTTAATGGGGATTTGTCGCAAGTAATCGCATCGCTGGTGAAAGTGGAGCTGGTCCAACCTTCAATCGAATTTCTTCATCTGCGGCCAGACGTCTTGCAGTTTCCATTTCAAGCCTCGGCATAGCCAAATGGTGAAGTGCTCATCTCGGCGGGAATATTCGGTGCCCACAACTCCGGCTGGCTCCACGCTGGCAAAGTGCTCGCGGTCGCCTCGGCCGTCGCTGCCGAGCACGATCACGATGTCACCCGTATAATCCCGCGGTCCCCAGATCCAGTAATTGTTGTGATTGCTGATCGCACGCGGTAAGCCATAGTGCGGGCCGTAGAAGTCGACCGCCGCCGCCTCACCCCAGTCATTACAGAAGATCGCGGTCCGCGCCCTTTCGTCCGGTGGCAGGTTGTTATAGACCTGAGCCACCTGTTGCACCATTTCGCTCCAACCGAATTCGTCGGCGAAGTATTGAGGTAGGGGGCCGTTGTTCTGCCGCTCCGCCCTCGGCGGCGCGATGTGTAGTACGGCCTGATATCGCAAGTAGTTCTCCACCGAAAGAACCGGACAAACAATCGGTGTGAGCAGGGCGCCGACAACGATCACGGTTGCGACATACGCAGTCCGGCTCCATCTGAACTTTGCGTGAGTGACCCGCTCGAATCCTGTGGCGCCCGCCGCGAACAATACCGGATAGATCGGCGCGACGTAGTAGTTCTTGCCTTTCAGCGCGATGAACATTGCCAGTACCACCAGGAATGTCCACCCCAACGCGCGATACCGTCGCCCTTCTTTACCGAACAGGAGCCAGATCACGCCCCCAACCCACAAGGGCGCAAGAATTGGATTCATGATCGCCGCCTGGTCTTCGATAAACGCCACCGGCCCACGCACAATATCGCGGTGCCCCATGCGGATGTTGTGCATTAGTTGTAGAAAGGGAAAACCATTGTGCATTTGCCAGAGAAAGTTCGGGAGCGCGATGAGGCCACACCCCAACATGCCCAGCCATAACCAGCCCGACTTCAAGAAACGACGCTCGGGAGTGAGGATTAGTCCCACCAGGACGCCCAACAGAAGGAACTCTATCGAGTATTTGGTCTCAAAACCAATGCCTGCTAACAGGCCGAACCAAAACCATTGCCGCGGATCGTTGCGGTTGATCGCCGACAGAACGCACCAAAGGCACCCCATCCAGATCAACGGCTCGAAGGCGTTCATCGTTAGCCAGTGATCGAGAATCAGGTAGATGGGCACAGCAATGACGGCAAGTGCGCTGAGCACCTGGGCGAAGCGGCCTCCACCCATCTCCTGCGCCAGTCGCGCGGTCAGCCAGACCAGCATTGCTCCTGCTATCGCCGGAAGAAGCCGGATCGCCAGTAACGAATCGCCAAACACGTGGCGAGCGAGCCAGGCAATGAGAGCAATCATCGGCGGTTGGTCCACGTATCCCCACGCCAAGTGCTGTGCACATGCGAGGTAATACATCTCATCACGGAAGATGCCGTAGCGTGCGGCCATGAGAAGGTGAAGAAGAAGCTTGGCGGCGGCGAGGCAGAGAACAATCCTCATCCCGGACGTGGAAATGTGGTCCGGTTTGATCTCGTGAGCGTTCCTTATCGCTGCCATAAATGGCATCCTAACTTAGATATGCTGCCCGCTCCGTGGACGGACGGTTCGGAGCGCCGGTGCCTGGCTGCGGGCCCCGGTCCGCTGTGGCATAATTGTCCGGTCCTGATCTGGACGAATATCCCGCAAAGAGCAGGTAAACCATGAGCGAGTTGCCCAATCACCACGATGCTGACATCATTCTGAAACTCTACGAGCTCCGCCGCGAAAGCGTAATGCGCGAAGCACGCCGCTTCGTGGCCGACTTCTGGCCCACATCGGTTGCCGACCTGGTTGCCATCGCAAGCAACCGGGGAACGAAGGAAAACGCATACATGCGCCAAATCACTGGATATTGGGAGATGGCGGCCTCTTTCGTAAACCGCGGAGCGATCAACCGCGAACTGGCGCTCGACAACTACAGCGAGATGTTCTTTGTGTACGCCAAGATTGAGCCTCACCTGCGAGGCTACCGCGAGGCGGTTGGGATGCCACAATTCCTGCAAAACGTGCAGCAACTGGTCGAGAGTTCACCCGAGACGCGCGAACGGCTGAAGAACATGCAGAAGATGCAAGCCTCAATCCGGCAGCGACTCTCGGAAGCGGCGGCGGGCGCCCGCTAGCTCAAATATTCGCGGATGTAAGGGTCCCTCGATCGCAGCAGCTCCGGCGCCGTGCCTTCGAAGATAATGTGCCCGTCCCTCAGAATAACGAATTCGGTGTGAACATCCAGCGTCTTTCCCGGGGGTACGGGCACCATCCTGTTTTGTTCGCGATCGAAGTAGTGGCTTGCCATGGTGAATGCATCCTGTAGGCGATGCGTTACCAGAAGCGAGCTGGTCTTGTAAACGTCGCGCTGCTTTACCACCAGCTCGATGATCGTGTTCGACGTCACCGGATCCAGCCCGCCGGTGGGCGAATCGTAAAGCAGCACTTCCGGCTGGGTGATGATGGCGCGGGCGATGGCCACGCGCCGCCGCATACCGCCGGAGAGTTCCGCGGGAGAAAGCGGCCAAGTCTGCTCCAGTTCGACGAAGCGCAGCACCTCCAGAACGCGTTGGTGGATATCGTCCGTGATTCTCCCCGTCTCCTCAATCAACCGGTAAGCAACGTTTTCTTCCACGTTTAGCGAATCGAACAGTGCGCTCTCCTGAAACACCATTCCGATTTTGCGCCGGACATCATAAAGGTCCTCTTCGCGCATCGATGTGATCTCGTCGTTCAACACTGTGATGCGCCCCGCGTCCGGCTTGAGCAGTCCCAGCGCCAGCTTCAAGATCAGTGTCTTGCCGGTTCCGGCTGCCCCCAGCAGGATCTTGCTCTCGCCGGCGTGAAGTTTGAAAGAGATGCCGGCGAGCACCGGCTGCTCAAACGCGATAGCGACGTCCTCGAAGGACAGCACGCAGCCGTCCGTGAAGGGCGCAACGGGCTGGGGGGTTCCAATGGCCGCAAGGTTCGCCATTATGACGGCATCAACCCCATGAGAAGTTTGGTGATGAACAGATCGCTGACCACGATCAGAACCGACGCCGCCACCATCGCCTGGGTGGTGGCACGCCCCACGCCCTGGGTTCCACCTTTGGCAGAGAGGCCGTAATAACATCCGATGCTGGCGATAATGAAGCCGAACATCACCGGCTTCGAAAGCCCCATGAAGACGTCCCCGAAACGAAGGGACTGATATGCCGTGGTCCAGTACTGGCCGGGGTCCAGCCCGAGCATGAAGTAGGCGATCACGAAACCGCCGGCCATTCCCACCAGATCGGAGATGATGCTCAGGAAGAACAGCATCACGGTGCACGCGATGACGCGCGGCGTCACGAGCTTCTTGGTGGGATCGACTCCCATGGCGCGCATGGCGTCGATCTGTTCCGTCACCTTCATCGAGCCCAGCTCGCTGGCCATGCCGCTGGCGTTGCGCCCGGCAACCATCAGGCCGGTCAGCACCGGTCCCAACTCGCGCACCATGGAAAACGCCACCAGCTGCCCGGTCAGCGAGAGTGAGCCGAACTGCTCCAGCGTGTTCGAGGTCTGCAGCGCCAGCACAGCGCCGGTAAAGAAGCCCGTCAGGATTACAATGGGCAGCGACCCGACGCCGATCATGTCAGCTTGCATGACCGTATCGGCAAAGTAGCGCGGGTGACCGAACAAGTTGGATAGCGAACGCCACGCCAGCAGGGCGTAGTCCTGAACCTTCACGACCTGCGTTCTGGCGATCTCAACCGGCGAAAAGACGGGCATGCACGATTCTCAGGTACTGCAACGAAAATATATCAGGTACCCCGCTTGGGGTTGCTGGCTCACCGTTCTTGCAGGTGGCCAGAGCCGGTTTTCCCCACCCGCTCACATCGTCTTTTTCACCTGAAGCAAAGGTAATCTAGTATGCTTATGCTGCTCAGCTTTTGACGGTCGGCCCAAGGTGGTTTTGTCCCCGTTAGGTTAGTTTCGTTCGGAGGCAGTATCGGATGGCTTTTCAGGTAGACCGCAGTCCGTTCGACCCGGAGTCCGGCTTTGAGTACTACATCTGCTTCAAGCCAGAGAGTCAAGTGGAAGGCGATGAAATCCGCGCGCGCATCTCTCTCGGGATTGCCGTATCGGTGACGGAAACCGGTGACGTCGCCGATCTCAGCTTCGTGCTGCCCAAGGCTTGCCGCAGCGACTTTGCGATGTCGTACCTCGCTCGCGACCCGTCGGTAAGCTGTGTCGAGAATCGCGTATTTGTCGCGATCCCGGGATTGAGCGGCGATGCTGTGCTGGAGGCTCCGGGCACGCTGGAGCTCGACAGCGCCGGCCGCATCGTTGCCGTCGAGATCAACGGCTGCATTCCGCACACTACGACCTTTCGCCCGGCCAGCGCCTAGTTTCGCTGCGCCTCAGCCTGCTGCAATGGTTTCATCTTGAACGCGACCGCATTCGTTCTCGCCGGCGGACAAAGCTCGCGTATGGGCTCGGACAAGGCGCTTCTTCCCTGGGGCGATGTGTCGCTGCTGACGCGAGCTCTCGCCAACGCGCAAAGCGTGTGCCAACACATCTTCATCTGCGGCCCTCGTACGCTGTACGGCAAGTTCGGCGAAGTCATCGAAGACGTGGAGCCGGGGCGGGGACCGCTCGCTGGAATTCAGTCGGCGTTGCACGCAACCGAGACCAGCCTCAACCTCGTCCTCTCCGTGGACCTCCCGTTGATGTCGCCGGAGTTTCTCGCCTGGCTTTTGCATCAGGCTGACTCAGGCGACCAGATGATTACCGCCCCGGAAGCTCTCGGACGCTTGCAGCCGCTGTGCGCGGTCTACAATCGCCAGGTGCGCGATACCGCGGACGCATCTCTCGCCGAAGGAGACCTCAAGGTGACACGCCTGTTCCGGCGCGTTCCAACGCGTATCATCGGAGAGCAAGAAATTCGTGCGGCAGGATTCGATCCGTCGATCTTCACCAACGTGAACACGCCGGATGAGTACGAAGCGCTGCTCCAGACGGTTTCCGCGCGTCGCATGACTGGGCTTCAGGATGAATAACCACCACAATAACAAGCCGTATATTGATTTCGATCACGTCTGCAAGGCCTTCGGCGACAAGGTCGTGCTCGATGACGTCAGCTTCAACGTCATGCCGGGCGAGACAGTTTGTATCCTCGGACGCAGCGGCGTGGGCAAGTCGGTATCGCTGCATCACATCATGGGATTCCTCAAGCCCGACAGCGGCCGCATCTGGGTCGCCTACGAGGACATCACCGACTATCCCGAGGATGAACTGGAGCGCATCCGCAAGAAGGTCACCATGGTCTTCCAGAACGGCGCGCTGTTCGATTCGTTGACGGTAGGCGAGAATGTGGCGTTCCCGCTGCGCGAGCGCGGTGGACTGGAAGAGGAGCAGATCTACCAGATCATCGACGGCCTGCTCGACATGGTGGGCGTGCGCGAGTTCCGGGATGTCCTGCCGTCCGACCTTTCGACGGGAATGAAGAGGTCGGTTGCCATCGCGCGCGCCCTGGCGGCCCAGCCGGAGGCGGTGCTCTACGACGAGCCCACGACCATGGTCGACCCGCTCATGGCGCACCTGCTCGGGGACTTGATCAAGAAGCTGAAGAAGCAGCTGAAGTTGACCAGCATCGTGGTGACGCACGACATGGCGCTGGCGAAGAAGCTCGCTGACCGGCTGGTCTTCTTGTACGAAGCACGGGTTATTTTCTTTGGCACCTTTCCCGAGATGGCGCGCTGCACTGAGCCCATCGTGCAGGAATTTCTGGAGCTGGATTCGATGGACTTTGAAGGCTACTTCGGCGAACAGCGTCCGCCGCACACGGCGCGGACATAAGAAAAAGCAACCACGGATTGCACGGATCACAAGGGCGGAAGAGAGCGAGCCTGCCTGGTTTTCTTACTTTGATCTGTCTTCATCCGTGTGAGTCCGTGGTTCAAAATCCTTTCGCCACCAGCCGCTCCACCGTCAAGGCGGATGAAGCTTCTTCCCGCCTGGTCCACTTCTCCAGATACTTGGCAACGATGTCCGTCTCCAGGTTGACCGGGTCGCCCGGCTCGAGCGACTGAAGGTTCGTCATCCTGATGGTGTGCGGGATGATGGCGATAGTCAGGCGTAGGCCCTCAAGTTTCGCAACCGTAAGACTGATCCCCTCGACTGCGATCGATCCCTTGAACACCAGATACTTCTCCAGCTCCACGGGAACATCGATGTGCAGCCAAAAGTCGTTGGCGTTGGCAATCGGCTCCAGGCCGACAAGGCGCCCTGTCCCGTCCACATGGCCTTGCACGATGTGTCCGCCCATCCGCCCATCGACCCGCAATGGCAACTCAAGATTCACCTGCGCGCCGACGTTTACCCGCGAGAACGAGGTCCGCGTCCATGTTTCCTTGGCCAGGTCGGCGCTGAAGCTCTCAGGTCGAACGTCCAGCGCGGTGAGACACACACCGCTGACTGCGACGCTGTTGCCTTCCTTCAATTCCTGCGCAGTGTTCGGGGCATGAATCGAAATGCGATGATTGTCTCCGCTGGCGACGATGCCGGCGATGGTTCCAACTTCTTCGACAAGTCCGGTAAACATGACCAGGTCCTTTTAGCGACTTAGCAATTAGCAATTAGCAATTAGCAACTAGCAATTGGCATTTGGCCTCTCTCTGCTAAGTGCCGAGTGCCGCTCTGCCGCTTCACTCATACGGATCCTTCAGATAACCCTCCACCGCAAAGTCTTCGCCGAAGCGATGGAGCGTCACGTTCTGTACATAGGCCGCGTCGCTCAGGCGCTGGTACCCTGCCCCGAGCGCGAATGGAATCGATCCCGTGCCCGCCAGAATCTTCGGCGCATAGAAGAAGAAAACCTTGTCGACCATGCCCGCCGCCAGCACAGCCCAGTTCACCATGGCGCCGCCTTCGATCAGCAGACTGGTGATTTCTTCCTCCCCCAGCTTCTCTAACACGCAAGCCAGGTCGGGACGGCCGTCGGGCGGGGCGCCGCTGGGAAAAGGAATTGTCCCATCTTCCCGGGTTGGGAACATCGGGACCTGAACCACACGCACACCATGCGACTCCAGCTGCTGGCGCTTGTTCTCTTCGGCCAGACCGCAGAAGACCAGCACGTCTTCGCGCGCGGTCTTCACCACCCGCGACTCAAGCGGCAGGCGCAGCCGGGAATCCAGAATCACCCGCATCAGCGGACGCCTGCGGGGAAGGCCGCTACGATCAGTAAGCAGCGGATCATCAGCAATGATGGTGCCGACGCCGACCATAATGGCGTCATTGGCGTGACGCATGACGTGGACGTGGGCGCGCGCGGTTGGGCTGGTAATCCATCCGCCGCTCGCCGCGAATGGAGCCTCACCCGGCATTACCGTCTCCAGCGGAGGCGGCGCGATCTTGCCGTCCAGCGTCATCGCCGTCTTCAGCGTGACAAACGGGATCTTGTGCCGGATGTACCTCGCAAAAGCTTCGTTCAGTTTGCGTGCTTCCGGCTCAAGCAAACTTTCTTCGACCTTAACCCCGGCTGCTCGCAGCTTCTCGAAACCAGCGCCCGACACCAGCGGATTGGGATCGCGCATGGCGGCGACAACCCGCTTCACGCCCGCGGCAATCAGAGCATCGGCACACGGAGCCGTTCGCCCGGTGTGGGAGCAAGGCTCCAGATTGAGATAGACCGTCGCGCCACGCGCCCGCTCGCCGGCTTCTTCCAGCGCCAGAATCTCGGCATGTTTCAGGCCCTCATAGGTGTGAAAGCCGCGCCCCACGACCTCTTCGTTTTCGGCAACGATCACCGCGCCCACCCGTGGATTAGGTGACGCCAGCGCGATGCCGCGCCGCGCCAGCTCCAGCGCCTCCTCCATGTACTTCTGGTCGGCGGGTGATGTCATAGTCAATCGAACAATGAATTCACAAAGTCTTCGGCGTTGAACGGCAGCAAGTCGCCAACCTTTTCTCCGACTCCGACGTAGCGCACCGGCAGACCCAGCTCTTTCGAGATCGCCACCACGATGCCACCCTTTGCGGTACCGTCGAGCTTGGTCAGCACGATGCCTGTCACTCCAGCCGATTGCGTGAACAGCCGCGCCTGCTGAAGACCGTTCTGCCCGGTGGTGGCGTCCATCACCAGCAACGTCTCATGCGGCGCCGAAGCAATAAAGCGCTGCGCGGTGCGCCGCATCTTCGACAACTCGTCCATCAGATTGCTCTTGGTGTGAAGGCGTCCGGCGGTATCGACGATGACGTAATCTGTGCTGCGCGCCTTGGCGGCCTGTAGCGCGTCAAACAACACAGCTGATGGATCTCCGCCCGGCTTGTTCTTGATGACCTCAACGCCGGTGCGGTCTCCCCAAACCTCAAGCTGCTCGATGGCCGCGGCGCGAAAGGTATCTGCTGCGCCCAGCAACACGGTCTTCCCTTGGGCGCGCAGCACGTGCGCCAACTTGCCGATGGTTGTCGTCTTGCCAACACCGTTGACGCCGACAACAAGAATCACCTCCGGCTCGCCGTCGACTCTCACGATCGGCTGCTTGTCGGCGCTGGTCAGAATGCCGAGCAATTCCTCTTTCAGCACGCGCTTCAGTTCATTAACGTCGCCGATTTGCTTGCGGTCGACCTTCTCGCGCAGGGCCTCCAAAATCGCAGACGTGGTCGCGCTGCCCAGGTCGGCGCCGATCAGCGTGGCTTCCAGATCGTCGAGCGTCTCGCGGTCGATCTCCTTGCGGAATCCGACCACGTCTTCGATGCGCTCGCTCAGGCTTTCACGCGTTCGCGTGACCGCCTCTTTCATTCTTTGCAGAAAACTGGGTTTTTCTTCCGTGCTGCCGAATAAGGTCTGGATCATGAACAGGACCGCTGCGAACGCGCTGGATCAGCGCACGCGGAACAGAGTTGAGTGCTGGTGTTTGGCAAATAAGGCAAGCTTTCATTATAGACAAGCACCTCATACTGAAAGCAGAGTCTCCAGCAACGGAGGGGCCTGCTGTAACATCCAAAACGACTTTAGTTTCGGAGGCCTTATGGCAAAGTGTGAGCATCTCAAAGACGCGAATCACAAGATTCAAGCCCGCACTCAGGGATGTGAAGAGTGCGAGAAGACCGGCCAAACCTGGGTGGCTCTACGCAAGTGCCTGATTTGCGGCCATGTCGGTTGTTGTGACTCCTCGCCGGGGCGGCACGCCACGGAACATTTCAAACAAACCGGTCATGCCGTGATGCAGGCCCACGACGGCGGCGATTGGAAGTGGTGTTACATCCACAAAGCCTACGTGTAGGACCTAGGCAGGCCTTTTCTACACTTCTTCGCTCCAAAACGGGAAACGCCGCCGACTAGCGACATTTGGCGTTTGCTGTCCGTGTCTCCGGGTTACAATGCCGACGGCATTCAGCTTTCATCCTGGAGACCACGATGCGGCCCTTCTCCCTCGCTGTTGTTCTCACATGCTTTTCCACAATTTTCTGGTCGCAGAGCGCACCGGTCCAGCTCTGCGTGGCCAACATGCAAATCTCCGGTACCGGCAACTCCAATCCTGCGGGGCGTGACGCGCTCATGAAGTTCCTGGCTAAGGAGAAGGACAAGTCCGTAGCCCAGGATTTGCCTATCAATGCCTCGGAACCGGATCAGGCTTTGCAGGAGTCAAAGGCCAAAAACTGCGATTACGTGGTCACCACCAACCAGACCGAAAGTTACACCGAGAATTCACAGATGCCGGCCATCGGAACTTTCAGCCAAGTCGGCACGCCGACGTTCTATGTCACAACCGGCTACAAGCTCGTGAAGGTAAGCGACGGCTCCGAAGTAACAGAGGGAAAGGCCAAGGCTTCCGACCGGGGCTCAGAGCAGAACGCCATCGGCTTCACCATGCACAAGATCGCCGACAAGGTGACCGAGGCGGTCAAGAAGGCGGGGCCACCCGCGAAATAACAAGGCTGCAAAGATGGAAGCCCGGCTTGGCGGCGCCAAACCGGGCAACGACGTTGCGCCCAATCGGTTAATTGGTAGGCAGTGTCCAGATGCTCAGCGTGTTCTGGTCGTCATCCACGGCAGCGAACTTCGAACTGTATTGGCCAGGGTAGACATTGAGTCCGAACGAGCCGCCCAGGTTTGGGTCGACCGAGAGCTCCTTCACAAACACGCCATCGATAGTGAATTCAACAATCTCGCTCGGCTGATTCTGGTCCTGGTTGAGGCCGTCGGAATTGCTTACCAGCAGGTGCCCGTCAGGCGCCATCGTCATGGCCAGCGCCCCGTGCAGGTGCTTCTGGTCTGAATAAACCAGCGTTCCGTTGCCGGCGTCGGAATCGCGTTCCAGCGCGTTCGAGATGGCGAACACCGAATTGTCGCCCGTCGAAGACACGTAGAGTACGTCTTTGTTCGGGTCGTACACCAGGCCGGCGGGCGCGACGAACAGCGTCGCCGGATCGCAGCGGTGCTGATAGCTGCCGATCACCGTCTTGTTCATGATCTGCACCTGACCGGCTTGAATGGCCATGTCAAAGCGCACCACGTTGCCACTGAGTGCGTTGGAGACAAAAGCGCTGAACGTCCCAGTGCCCGGGTTGTAGACAGTCATGTCCCATGGGGCGTCGATGTCGGGATCAGCGATGCTCTGCACTAATTGTCCAAACTGGTTGATGACCAGCAACGAACCCGGTTGTGCGGTAGCACATGTGCCGTCAGCTGTGGGGGAACTTCCGGCAAGGATGAGCCCTTCCTTCAACACCGCCAGTGCTGTGGACAGGCCGTCGTGGTTGACGGGGCCCTGATAGAAAAGGCTTGTCTGCCCGGCAGGAGTTACGTGAACAATGGTGGTCCCGGTGCCCTGAAGATTCTCGGCATTATTAAAGTTCGACACCAGAAGGTCGCCGGGCGAGAGGGTCAACATCGGCGTCTGCGACAGCGGCACAAACGCGACACCGTAGGGATTAACGTCTCCGTTCGCGGGAACGGTGGACACGGTTACGATCGGATTGGGGAGAAACGATGGGCCGTTGAATTGGGCGAAAAGGGCCTGGCCCGACAGTGCAACAGTCACGATCGACCCGATCAAGAACACGCGCGTATAACGAGAAATGGTCTGAGCGACATTTGAGAACCACATTGAAGCAAAGTTAAAGCTTTTCACGACTGCTTCCTCCACGCCTTTTGTCAGGCATAATGTTGGTTACAAGCGTTAGCGCCCTTCGTAACCCGGGGCCACGGCAGCTCGAAGCGAGACAGCGAGAAACTAAAACCAGCTTCCCGGCTGTGGCTCGCATCAAATCGGTTCAACCAGCTCGGTCGAAGTCGGCCCGTGCGCCTGCAACGACGGCAAACATACGGCGTATCTGGCCAGGAAGTCCTTTAGAAGAGGTTGGGAATCTGTTGGAAATTGCTTAAGGCCAACCTGCGAGGGCTATCTTGTCGGGCAATAAGAGACATTTTCGATTCGGCAACTTCCGGCTCTATCCCGGCGAGCATCGTTTGCTGCGTGACCACACGCCAATTCCTCTGGCGCCCAAGGCCTTCGACATTCTGGTTTACCTGGTAAGTCACAGCGGGTCCCTGGTCAAGCGCGACGAACTGATGCAGGCCGTCTGGCCCGACAGCTTCGTCGAAGAGACCAACCTGAACGTAAACATCTCGCTGCTTCGAAAAACTCTGGGCACTCTGCCCGATGGCGAGCCGTTTATCGAAACCGTCCCTCGCAAGGGATACCGCTTCAACGGCCCGGTCGTTGAAGACGAGGACAGCGGGTCAATGCTGGTTGAGCCCTCCGGTCAGACCTCGCGCGATGCCGAACTGACCCCCGCCGTGGGAATGGCAGCCATGGCCGCTGCGACGACCGCCTCCGTCCAGGAGACGACTCTCGCCGAGCCAATCCCTTCGGCAGCGTCGCGCGCGCCTCAACCTGGACCTCATTCAGTGTCGCCTTTTCCCTTACGCCGGATCGTTCTCCTGTCCGCCATACTGCTCGCCCTTGCGTCGGGAGTCATCTTCACTCTGTCGAGGCTCAGAACGCGCGTCCATACCGTGAACGCGTCCACGCGTTCGCTCGCCGTCTTGCCGTTTCACGGTCTCAGCCCGAACTCCAGTGACGAGTATCTCGGTCTGGGCCTGACCGACGCTCTCATCACCCGCTTGAGCGACCTGCACAAGATCGCGGTCCGGCCAATCGGCATGGTGAGGAAATATTCCGAGACCGCTGATCCCGTGGCCGCCGGCAAGGAATTGGCGGTGGATTCGGTCCTCGACGGAAGCATTCAGCACTCCGGTGATCGAACGCGGGTAACGGTAAGGCTGCTTCGTGTGTCCGATGGCGAGCTGGTGTGGGGCGACGAGTTCGACGAAAAGCTTACCGACATGTTTGCCATCGAGGACTCGATCTCTCAGAGGGTGGCCAGTGCGCTCGCCTTAAACCTGAGCGGAGAAGAACAACGCAGGCTGTCGCGTCCCTACACCGCCAGTAACGAGGCCTACCAGCTCTACATGAAGGGCAGGTTCTTCTGGAACAAACGGACCGTCGACGGCGTGAACAAGAGCCTGGAGTACTTCCAGCAGGCGATCGCGGCCGATCCCAGCTACGCTGTGGCTTATGCGGGCCTGGCTGACGCCTACATCACGGCGGGATCGTACGGTTACAGCATCATGTCACCGCGCGAAGCCATGCCCAAAGCGGAGGCGGCGGTACAAAAGGCGCTGAGCCTCGATGACACCTTGGCCGAAGCCCATTCCGCGCTGGGCTACATCAAGTTCACCTATGACTGGGATTGGCCGGGCGCGGAGCGGGAGTTCAGGAAAGCCATTGCGTTGAACCCCCTGTACGACACCGCCCATCACTGGTATTCCCACGAACTCATGGCGCTCGGCCGCTCGCAGGAGGCCTTCGCCGAGGCGCAACAGGCTTTGCAGATCTCGCCGTCAGACACGGTGATCAATGAGCACCTCGGCTGGACTTACCTGATGATGCGCAACTACGACCAGGCCATTCAGGCGGCGCACAAGGCAATCGAAATGGACCCTAATTTCCTGCTGGCGCATCGCGTGGCTGGCCTCGCTTACCTGTACCAGGGCGACAAGGACAAAGCGATCCAGGAGTTTCAGAAGGGCGTGCAACTCACCAACGGAGATCCGGTGGCCCAAGCTTACCTGGCGCGCGCTTATGCTGTTTTCGGACAACGCGAGCAGGCGCAACAGATCATCGAGCAGCTTGTCGGCCTGACTCAAACCCGATACATTCCGCCGACGGAGCTGGCAGCCGATTACGCCGCCCTGGGAAACACAGATATGGCGATCGAATGGCTCAACCGCAGCTACGAGGAACGCGCCAGCGCGCTCCCCTACATCAAGATCGATCGCGCCTACGATTCCCTCCGCTCCGATCCTCGCTTCGTTGAGCTGCTGCGGAAGCTGAATCTGCAATAGCGATTCGCGCTTTTGGCTATTGGCTCAGAGGAACTTGAAACCCGAAACTGGAAACTAGGCACTCTACTCCTGTCATCGTGAGCGACGAGCGTAGGGCGGAGTCGAAGGACCCCTATGCAGCCGGGGACGGCACCCGCATTCAGCGCTGTCGAAATCCGCAAACCCCCGCCACACCCGGACAGGGCCCCTCTGCTTTCTGCGATAGAATTTTCCAGTGACTAATTCGCTGCTGAACCGTTCTGTTTCCAAGCGCCCTGACCGAGTGAAGCTGCAAGGGCGTATCCTCTTTCTCACCGAAGATCCCGAACTGATCGAGCGCCAGCTGGCCGGCGAAGACCTGCCCTGGGACACCGCGCATCCCGAGCGCAACCCTAAACTGCGTGACGACATCTCCACCGACGAGATCACGCCCGCCCACATCTGCTTCTTCTTCGACGAGACTCTGGGAGAGTTTCCCTACACCGGCCTGAAGTGTGGCAACGAGCTACCCATCAAGCGCGGCGACGTGAAGCGCGGCGGCTTCGTAGCGTGTGTCAGCGGCAAGCGGCGCGGCAAAGGCTCCAGTCGCGAGCAGTCGCCCTATGCCGAGATGTCGGCCGGCATTCAGTGCGTCATTGCTGAAAATATCGAGCGCATCTATAAGCAGAACTGCCAGAACCTCGGCGTGCTGACTTCGACCGGCTTCAGCCTCATCGACAAAATTCGCAGCGGCCAGGATATCCCGCTCGTCGAGTTCACCCAGGGCGAAGACGAGATCACCCGCCAGGTCATCGAGTACGGCGGATTGTTCCCCTTCAACGTCGCGCGCCTGCAAGGCAAGGTTTTCTTGCCGCCGGTCGAAACCAAGCCGCGCCCCATGACCATCGCCGAGAAGATTTTCGCGCGCCACATGTTGCACGGCGCCGGCAAAGTCGGCGTCGAAGCCGGTGAAACCTGGCGACACCGGATTCGCGCGTACCGATCTGCGCTTCAGCCACGAGTACGTCACGCCCATGGCGGCTATCTTCTTCGAGCACTACCTCGGCAAAGACGAGCCGGTAAACGACGCCAGCACGATTCTCTTCTTCCGCGACCATCTGACGTTTCTCGACGAGGTGCTGTCAGAAGAGAAGCGCAAGATGGGACTGCTCGATCTCGCCGGCCAACTCAAATTCAAACAGGAAGACTTCGCCAAATCGCGCGGCATCCGCCTGCACGGCGAGCTGAAAGACCGCAAAGGCTCGGAGGGCATCTGCCATTCCGTGATCACCGAAACTTATGCTCTGCCGGGACAGCTTGTCGTCGGCTCCGACTCTCATACGCCGCACGCGGGCGCCATGGGATGCGTGGCCTTCGGCATCGGCACCACGGACGTCTTCAACTCGTGGTTCACCCAAGATGTTCGCGTGAAGGTGCCTGAGTCAGTGAAGGTCATCATTCGCGGCAAGAAGCGCGACAACGTCACTGCGAAAGACTTCATCCTGAAGCTGCTGTCGATGGAATACATTCGCACCGGCAAGGCCTTGGCCAAGGTCATCGAGTATTCCGACGAAGCCATTGAAGCCCTCGGCGTGGACGAGCGTGCGACCATGACCAACATGGCCGCCGAGATCGGAGGCTTCACCGGCATCGTTGCGCCCGACCAGAAGGTCGTCGGCTTCCTGGTCGAGCGGCGCGGCATGAGCCGCAATGAAGCAGAGACGCTGATCGCAGGCCTGTACAGCGATCCCGACGCGCACTATGCGCACGTCATCGAGCTCGATGCCAACGATATTTACCCGATGGTCGCCACCCCTGGCGATCCTGGCAACGGCAAGTTCATCCGCGAGCTGAACACGCCCGTGCCGGTCGAAATCGCCTACGGCGGCACCTGCACTGCCGGCAAGAACGAAGACATGGACATGTATGCCCAGGTGCTCAGCGAAGCGCTGAAGCAAGGCCGCCGCGTGGCCGACAGTTGCAAGTTTTATATACAGTTCGGCTCGCAAGAGACCCGCGAATACTGCGTGCGCAAAGGCTACCTCGACATCTTCCGCGACGCCGGCGCACGGGTGATCGAGCCGAGCTGTGGAGCTTGCATCAATGCTGGGCCGGGCGTCTCCACGCGTCCCGATCAGGTTGTTATCAGCGCACAGAACCGCAACTTCCCCGGACGCAGCGGTCCCGGCCAGATGTATCTCGCCAGCCCGCTAACCGTCGCCGCCAGCGCGGTCGCCGGCTACATCGTGGAGTACGAGCCGGCAGGGCAGATGGAGCCGGCTGGCGCAAACCGATAAGCAACTGGCAGGGCGGTTTTCAAAAAGGGCAGGTCTTGCGACGTCCCGAAAGGGTTCCTTTGTGCGACCGCTTTCGGGAAGATTGGCGCGCAACCGGGAATGCCTGGACGTGACCCAAAGCGGACCTGACGAGTCGGCGCAGTCCGTCGGGCGAGTTGCGCGACTAAGCAGGAACGTACGTCAACCTAATCACGTCCTCGCCAATTCGATCGCTGGCAACAAGGCGGAGCGGCGGCCGGGGGCCGGCGAAGAATGGCTTGCCGCGACCAAGTACGACGGGGTGGAGGTAGAGTCGATACTCATCAATAAGACCAAGGTTGGTTAGGCTTCCTGCCAGGTCTGGTCCGGCCACGTCAATCTCCCCAACGAGCTGAGCCTTCAGCCCACGTATCACCGCCTCGATGTCATCCTCGACGAGTGTGGCGTTGGGCCCGACCGACTTCAACGTGCGCGACACAACCCACTTCGGCTGGCTCCGCCACCACGTCGCGAAGTCGTGTTCCTCCGCGCCCCAATCCGCATCGTCTTCGTCCCAATAACGCATTACCTCGTACATGCGGCGACCGTACACACTGCCCGTCACGTCGCGCACTTGCTCCATGAAGTGACGAAAGAGCTCCGGGCTTGGCCTAAATTCCAGATGGTCGACGTAGCCATCCAAGGACTGGTTCAACCCATATACGAGCTTTGCCATGGTACAAAATCTCCCACCCCGGGTTCTTCAGAATAGCTTGAGTCGACGTTCCGCACAATGAGAATGGACACGATCTACGCGCCGCATTTTCAGTGTAACCAATAACCCGAGGTCCGCTTTTGGCTGGCCCCCGGATGCCTTTTGAGGAAGCTGCCGTCGCTGTTGCACAAAGGGTAAGATTTGCAACCACACAAACACGGACCCCTGGAAATCGAGGGCCTGCAAGCCTTAAAACTCTTTCGCAGATTGCAGGGCATGAGATGCGCCTATTCCCGCATCTCGACTGGCCACCAGCCCCCTGTCCCTTAACCCGTGGCGCTTAAGCGCCACTTCAACATTTTCCTCTTGACCCTCACGTTACGTCAGGCCCGACGATACACTCAGAGGCAATGACGAAATCCGGCACAAGCGCTCGTCTGTACCACGTGCGCGAGTTCGCCGAACTCGCGGGAGTCACGGTGCGTGCGCTGCATCACTACGACCGCCTGGGCCTGCTCAAGCCCAGGCTGCGCAGTGAGGCGGGCTATCGCCTGTACAGCGAGCGCGACCTGCTCCGGCTGGAGCAGATCGTGGTGCTCAAGTTTCTCGGCTTGCCTCTGCGCTCCATCGGAAA
The DNA here is from genome assembly GCA_963782505.1 of uncultured Acidobacteriaceae bacterium. Classification (GTDB taxonomy): domain Bacteria; phylum Acidobacteriota; class Terriglobia; order Terriglobales; family Acidobacteriaceae; genus CAVVDY01. The sequence goes on from CAWAKG010000019.1 coordinate 47,165, forward strand.
GTTGTTGAGCACCCGGGAATCCGTTCCCGAGACGCTTCGGCGCCAGCACGCCGTACTCGTCGAAAAGCATCGTGAGCTTGCAAAAGCGATCGAAGCCATCGGCGCGGCACGGCAGGCGCTCACGCGCAGCGATGAACCCGACTGGGAGCTGATTACGCAAATCATCAGGAGGATTGCCATGCAGAACGATGCCGACTGGACCAGCAAGTATTACAGCGACAGCGCCAAGGTTAAGGTCGACGCGCGCAAGTCAAGGTGGTCGCCCGAACTCCAGGAGCGTGTCACGCGCGAATGGAATGAACTGTTCCGCGACGTGGAGGCCGCGCTCGGCGAAGATCCCGCCGTGCCGAAGGCGCAGGCCCTGGCCGCGCGCTGGCGCAAGCTGGTGGGAGAATTCACCGGCGGCGACCCGGAGATCCAGAAGGGCCTGAATGCCATGTACGCCGACCAGGCAAACTGGCCGGCCGAACGCAAGCAGTATCAGGTCAAGCCCGAAATCCACGACTTCATCATGAAGGCGATGCGGGCGGGATCGAGCTCCTAGCGGGGCCCTCCGGCCAACACCATTCCCATTCAATGACAGGCGTGCGCCGCTCAAGTGGCGCACGCTCCCTTCGCCTCTCAGCCCTCGACAGAAGGTTGCCGACTTTTGCTAAGATCAGAGTCAAGGCAATACGCGCGTTTAGGGGTTGAGGAGAAAAATCGCCTTATGGCTTACGTAATTGCAGAGCCTTGTATCGGAACCAAGGACACGGCCTGTGTCGACGCTTGTCCCGTGGACTGCATTCATCCCAAGAAGGACAGCGACAAGTACGAGACGGAAGAGATGCTTTATATCGACCCGGTCGAGTGTATCGACTGCGGCGCCTGCGTCCCGGTATGCCCGGTGTCGGCGATCTTCGCCCTGGAAGATCTGCCGGAAAAGTGGAACGAGTACACCGCACGCAATGCCAAGTATTTCGGCCGTGAGTAAGGCCCGCGATTAAAAGGGCACACGGTGAGTGTGCCTGTTGGCTTCCCCAACCTCTCTGCGCCTTCCTCCAGGGTGACCCGAAAAAAACAGAGGCCATGCTTTTTCAGAGGAGTGGAGTACTCCCGCCAGGTGCGCTACGGCTGACTATCCCGGATAGCGCAGCACGCTAGACCAACTGGTCAATCTTCTCCAGCAGTGCATCCGGCGGATCGCCTTTGGTGATGAAGGCGTTCGCCAGCTCCAGCGCTTCCGGCGGCAGGGAGAAGTAGGCGGACAGGAAAATAATAGGCAGATCGGGACGGCGTCGGCGCAACTCGACCGCCACGTCCCCGCCGTTCATGTCGGGCATGAAGTAGTCCAGCACCACCAGATCGACCTGGTTCTCCTCGAACACGGCGATGCCCTGGCGTCCGTCGCTGGCAGTGAGTACGTTAAAGCCGTGGCTTTCCAGCATGATCTTGCGCACACGCAGACCGATGCGCTCGTCATCGACGCACAACACCGTTTTGACAGGCACAGATTGCGAGGGCTCACTCATGCTTACCGCTATCATTGATGCTTTCCGGCCTCCAGAGGCAAGACAAATTTTGCAGCTTTTTGTAAGGCGCGTTGTGTCTGACTTGGCAAGCTTAAGTTCATATGTACTCGACCTGGCTCCATTTGCCTATGCCGAAAACGTCGTAGACCCTGCGATGGGCTTCGTTGACCGTTCAAAACCAGCGTGTTACCGTGTTTGGTTGTACCATCCTCTAGTGCCCCGTCCGGGCGTCCAAGGATCCAGTTTTGGCTTCTGAGACACAGGCTACCCCAACAACGCGCAAGACCGCGCTGAATGCCGTTCACCGCAGGCTCGGGGCGAAGATGGTCGACTTCAACGGCTGGGACATGCCAGTCGAGTATCCCTCGGTCGGCGGCCTGATGAAGGAACACCTTGCCGTTCGCACCGGCGTCGGCATCTTCGATGTCAGCCACATGGGCGACATCCGTATTTCCGGTCCGCAGGCGCTTGCGGCCGTCCAGCACATCACGATGAACGACGCCAGCAAGCTGGCGATCAATCAGGCACAGTACTCCGCCATGCTGTATCCCGAGGGGACGTTCGTCGATGACGTCATTGTGCACCGCCTTGGCGAAAACGATTATCTGTTGGTCATCAACGCCGGCACGCGCGAGAAGGACGTCGACTGGGTGACGCAGAACACCCGCGATTTCGATGTGAAGGTCGAAAACCTGAGCGACGACTACACGCAAATCGCCATTCAGGGCCCAAGGGGCGTGGACACGCTCCAGAAGTTGACCGACGCCGACCTGTCGCAGGTCAAGTTCTATTGGGTCACGCACGGTACGGTCTGCGGGCTGCCCAATACGCTGATCGCCCGCACCGGCTATACCGCCGAAGACGGTTTCGAAATCTATGTGCCGACGGACGAAGCCACCAGTTCGCGTGTCTGGAACGAAGTGCTAAGGGCCGGCGAAGAGTTCGGCATCGTCCCCTGCGGATTAGGCGCGCGCAACACACTAAGGCTGGAAGGAGCGCTTTCCCTTTACGGGCACGAAATCTCCGAGAACATTAACGTCTGGGAGGCGCACCTCGACCGCTTCATTAAGATGGAGAAGGGCGATTTCATCGGCCGCAGCGCCCTCGAGAAGGCCAAAGCCGACGGCGTGAAGCGCACTCTGGTCGGGCTGGAGTCCGTCGACCGCGGCATCCCGCGTGACGGTTATCGGGTGCTGGACGCGAGCGGCTCATCAATAGGCTATGTTGCCAGCGGCTCGTACGCGCCGTTCCTGAAGAAGAACATCGCGCTCGCCTATGTTCCGGTGGAGTGCTCGGCAGTTGACACGGTAATTGCTGTAGAGATCCGGAATCAGCCGGTGAAGTGCAAAGTTGTTCCTATACCGTTTTACAAGCGTCCGAAGAAGACAGCGAGCAGCTAGCAATTAGCAAGTAGAATTCCCCGGCCCGGGTTTCTGCGATGACAGCCCGAAGGGCGAAACAATCGTAGTCCAGCGCGTAAGCGCTGGGTCGGCCGGCACTGATGGCCAAAGTCCCATAAGGACGACACAGTCAGTTGCGAGGAAATCATCATGGCTTATCCCGCCGATTACAAATACACCAAAGAACACGAATGGCTCAAACTCGACGGCAACAGCGGAACCATCGGCATTACCGATTACGCGCAAAACTCGCTTGGCGATATCGTCTTCGTCGAGCTGCCTAAGGTCGGGCAGGAGATCGCCGCCGGCCAGACCTTCGGCTCGGTCGAATCGGTGAAAGCTGTCTCGGACCTGTTCGCGCCTGTCTCCGGCACCGTGACCGAAGTCAACGAGGCTTTGAACACCAAGCCCGAACAGGTGAACAAAGACGCCAACGCAACGTGGATGATCAAGGTAACCCTGAAGGATTCCGGCGAGACCGGCCAGTTGCTGTCCTCTGCGGACTACGAGAAGTTCATCGCCGAGGAGGGCGCGCATTAAGGGAGAACTGCGATAATTGAGCTCTCGAGGAACTATGGATTTCGCCAGCTTCGATGAATTCTCGAAGGCGCTCGGACGGCTCTACGATGGCAGCCTGGAAACCCGTCGTAGCGTCGAAGGGCTACGCGTCTCTGTGTCTGAGCTACGCGAAGCAACCGGCCAATTGTTGAGTGCCCCGGAGAAGCACCAGAGGGTTATCGAATCCCACGAGCGCCGCCTAGACCGCAACGAGATTACCGTCGAAGCTATCCTCGAAGATTTGCGAAAACATCGCGAAGGCCGCTCACCGCAATGAAATTGTGCGCCTTGGCATAGCGCGCAATGCATTGCGTAGATTTTTCGCGCCGTTCGACTCGGTTCACCCCCGGTGATGCCCCAGCCCGGGTTACTTCATCGAATCATCAACGCCCAGAAAGCCACAGGTAATCATGCGTTATCTTCCAAAATCTCAAACCGATCGCGACACCATGCTCGCCGAGATCGGAGCCGATTCGATTGACGACTTGTTCGCCGCTATTCCGGCCGAATATCGTCTGACACGCGACCTCAACATCCCACGCCAATACGCGGAAAGCGAGATCGTCGAGTTCTTCCGCCAGCGCGCCGCCGAAAATGCCCAAGGCTACGTGACGTTCCTCGGCGCCGGCGCCTACGCGCACTACCGGCCCGTCGTCATCGACTCGCTCATCTCGCGCGGCGAATGGTTCACCGCCTACACCCCCTATCAGCCGGAAATCTCGCAGGGAACGCTGCAAGCCATCTTCGAATTCCAATCGATGATCTGCGAGCTTACCGGCATGGACGTCGCCAACGCCTCGATGTACGACGGCTCGACCGGTGCGGCCGAGGCACTGATGATGGCAATGCGCGTCACCGGCCGCCACAAGTCGGTCATCGCCACCACCGTGCATCCCGAGTACCGCGAAGTCATCGCCACCTACGCGCGCTATCAGGGAACACCCGATCGCGAACGTCGGCTATGGCAAAGATGGCCGCGTCGATCTCGCTGCGCTCGACAAGGCCATCGACAACGAAACTGCGGGCGTGCTCATCCAGTCGCCGAACTTCTTCGGCCTGATCGAAGACATCGCCGCCATCGCCGACGTCGTACACAAGAAAGGAGCGCTGCTCATCGTGTCGATCGCTGAAGCGGTGTCTCTCGGCATCGTGAAGCCTCCGGCCGAAGCCGACATCGTCAGCATGGAAGCGCAGTCGTTCGGCGTGCCCCTCGGCTACGGCGGCCCCTACTGCGGCGTGATGGCTACCCGCGACAAGTTCGTCCGCCAGATGCCTGGCCGGCTCGTGGGCGAGACCCACGACCGCAACGGCAAGCGGGGCTATGTGCTCACGCTATCGACCCGCGAGCAGCACATTCGCCGCGAGAAGGCGACTTCCAACATCTGCACCAACCAGGCGCTGGTCGCGCTGATGTGCAACATCTTCATGACCATCTACGGCCGCGAAGGACTGAAGGACCTCGCCAAGCAGAACCTCGCGAAAGCCCACTATGCCGCCGAACAGTTCAAGAAGAATGGCGCGAAGCTGCCTTTCGAAGGCACTCCATACTTCAACGAGTTCGTCATCCAGACCAAGGCCGATCCGTACGCGACGAACGACAAGCTGCTTCAGCAGAAGATTATCGGCGGCTTCCCGCTGAAGAAGTTCTATCCCGAGCTGGGCAATGCCGCCCTGTGGTGCTGCACTGAAACTACAAGCCGCGCATCCATCGACGCGGCGGTAAAGGAAGTGGCGTAATGGAGTTCAACGACAAAATCAAGAAGGTCGCCACGCACGTCAATCAGAACGAAGGACTGATCTTCGAGAAGTCCTCTCCGGGCAAGAAGGCCTACAAGCTGCCGCCCCTCGACGTGCCTGAGGTCGACGCTGAAGCGCTGCTCGGCGAGCACGCGCGCGAAGACCTGGGCAACATGCCTGAGGTGAGCGAGATCGAAATCATCCGCCATTTCACCCGCATGTCCACCTGGAACTACGCGGTGGATTACGGCATGTACCCGCTGGGCTCCTGCACCATGAAGTACAACGCGCGCGTCAACGAATACGTCGCGCGGCTGGAAGGCCTGGCGCAGGCGCATCCCTACCAGCCGGAACGCATTTCGCAGGGCGCGCTGCGCATCATGAAGATGCTGCGTGACCAGCTCATGGAAATCACCGGTATGGATGCCATCACGTTGCAGCCCGCTGCCGGCGCGCATGGCGAACTCACGGGAATCCTGCTGATTCGCGCCTATCTCGAGTCGCAGGGCAATCCCCGCAAGAAGATTCTCGTGCCCGACTCGGCTCACGGCACCAATCCGGCAACAGCGGCGACGGCCGGCTACGCGGTGGAGAACCTGAAGTCGAACGCTTCCGGCATGGTGGACATAGCCTCGCTCGTCGCGCAGGTGAACGACGATGTCGCGGCGCTGATGCTCACCAATCCCAATACGCTGGGCATCTTCGAGCAGGAGATCCACAAGATCGCCGACGTGCTGCACGACAAGGGCGCGCTGCTCTACATGGACGGCGCCAACATGAACGCGCTGGTCGGCAAAGGTGCGCCCCGGCGACTTCGGCATCGACGTGATGCACCTCAACCTGCACAAGACGTTCTCCACGCCGCACGGCGGAGGCGGACCCGGCTCAGGCCCGGTCGCCTGCAAGAAGATCCTCGAACCGTTCCTGCCCACGCCGGTCGTTGTCGAGCACGCCGACGGCACGCTGGGCTTCGACTACAACCGCCCGCAATCCATCGGACGCGTGCGCATGTTCTTCGGCAACTTCGGCATGCACGTGCGCGCGCTGGCCTACATCATGGCCAACGGCCCCGACGGCCTTCGCCAGACCACCGAAGACGCGGTGCTCAACGCCAACTACATTCGCAAGAAGCTGGAAGGCATCTACGAGCTGCCATACAAGACCCCACCATGCACGAGGTCGTCTTCAGCGACCACCTGCAAACCCGCAAGGGCGTGAAGACCGGCGACATCGCCAAGCGCCTCATCGATTACGGCTTCCATCCCTACACCGTCAGCTTCCCGCTGGTGGTGCACGGCGCCTGATGATCGAGCCGACCGAGAGCGAATCGAAGGAAGAACTCGACCTGTTCATCGACGCCATGAAGGCCGTTGCCGAAGAGATCGAAGAGTCGCCCGAGATGGTCCTCGAAGCTCCGCACAACACTCGCGTCTCGCGCATGGACGAAACCGCCGCCGCCCGCAAGCCGGTGCTGCGCTGGAAACCTGAAGCCAAGGAAGAAGCCAAAGAGGCCGAGAAGCTGGAGGCCGCGATGAAGGGGTAGGCCGCTGCTCGCCAAGGAGGCAGTCATTCTCTGCAAACAGAAGAGCTAGAATGATGCTGAGGGTTTATGGCGACCACGAAAGTCAGCGTTGGGGAGTACCTGGCAACTTGCTACCGCCCGGATGTGGAGTACGTCAACGGCGAACTTCAGGAGAGAAACTTGGGCGAGGTAGAACACGCTGAATTAGTACTGGCGGTGATCCGATGGTTTCTGGCGCGCGAGAACGAATGGCAGATCCGCATCCTGCCTGAGGTGCGGGTGCAGGTTGCGGCAGAGCGCTTCCGCATCCCTGACCTTTGCATCTGTGATCAGGGCAACAGTGACAAACGTATCGTGACCACCACTCCTCTGCTGGTCATCGAGGTACTCTCTCCCGAGGATCGCATCGGCCGCTACCATGAGCGCGTGGCCGACTATAGACGCATGGGGGTTCGGGGAATCTGGGTGCTTGACCCCGAGACCCGCAAAGCGTGGGACTGCTCCACCGGCGACTGGATAGAGACCACCAGTTTCCGGCTACCCGGTACGCCCATTTTCCTGGACCTGGCGGGAGTGCTTGCCTGAAGGAGTCGCCCGAGATCGTACTCGAAGCTCCACACAACACTCGCGTCTCACGCATGGACGAAACCGCCGCCGCCCACAAACCGGTGCTGCGCTGGAGACCATCTGTAAAGGAAGAAGCCAAAGAAGCGGAGAAGCTCAAGGCGGCTATGAAGGGGTAGGGGCTGTTCTCGGGATGGAAAAGCTGAGCCCAGAGGCCACTCGCCTGTTGATCGAAGGAGCCAAACGGCGAGAGGCAAAGTTTGCAACGCGTGCTGCTGAGGAGGATCGACTTAGGTCGCTCTTATTGCCTGAGCTTCACGGACGTTTGTGGCACACGACCCACCCAGAGCGATATCAGAGAATCTTACTTTCAGGTGCGATTCTTCCAAACCCAGATATGCCAGAACACGAGCGCTGGAAGACTTCGCGCGGTGAAGAGTTCTATCCTTACGTTCGCACGCTGGGTGGAGTAAGCCTTTTCGATTTTGAGCAGTTTGATCCTAAAACTTACTCCAAAGAATGTCCGATGAGCTCTTGGCACGAGTTTGTGCCGTGCCGAAGCTCATGGAGCAGTTCTGTGTGGATCGAGATAGATCGAGAGAAAACCGCGCCAAAGCTTATATCTCGTTTGAATCTCGTAAATAGGTGGAAATCAGATCAAGCCTACCGGCACACAATCATGCCGTATCTTGAGGCAGCATATCTTGGCTCGATTCCACGAACCATGTTTAAACAGGCACTTTTAGTTCGCCAGGGCGACGATCAAATCGTGTCGATTTCTATTTGAGTTTGTCCGGACGAGTGGCCCAGGCAACGGCCACGAGGGTGGACGGTGGCCCGGCCAACGCTCATGAGGCTGCCTCATGCAAGCCGTGAGCTTTCCTCACAGAATGCCGTCGGCGAAGGCCTTGCGCATGTTCCGCTTCTCCGGGTCGGACATGTTCCACGACGCATCGGAACGAATGCAGTAGAGCCTCACACCCCGTCCTGTTTCTAGTTCAGTCTTGAGCCAATTGCGACGGACGGCGATCTCGTGCTTGACCTTGCAACCCGGACAGTCAACGCTCAGCAGTATCTCCCGTTCCTCAGGCATCTACATCCTCCGTCTTATTGCTGGGATCTGCTCGTTCATCAAAAGCCTTTACCATGTGCTCGTCAATCTGTATCTCCGTCGCCATCTGGGCAGCTTCTACCGCCTCTTCATTGTTGAGCCCGATCGCCTTGTTGACTCCGCGTTCAAAGCCGGCAGAGTAGCCATCCATGTAACCTTCGCGGTGTCCTTCGCGCTTGCAAATCTCGATTGCGGACAAGATTGCAAACGCCAGCGCGACCATACGCGGCCACGCTTTGAGGTAAAACCAAAAACCAACACCGGCAGCCGCGATGATGAACAGGGTCAGCTTTCTGAATGAATACATCCGTTTGATCCACGCGCCGTACTCCTGTCTGACGGCAGCCCAGTCCTCCGCGCTCATCCTGTGCAACTCGGCAATCTGTTTGGCATTCAGGCCAGCTTCCCCGTAGGGAATCGACTTGTCCACGTTGTGCTTCAGTCGCACGAGTTGTTCGAGACTGAGCTTCTCGTCGGCCTTCGGTGTCTCTGACATGTGAGCTGCTCCGTTGCTGCAGATATTAGCATCGGTTCCCGGCCGGGTGGCCACATTTCCTTCCTTCGGAAATGTGGGTGTTTAATTGAGCCCGCTTGATTAGATAACCGTGTCGGCTCCCATGCTCCGAGTAGACTTGGAACGCTCAAAGCACCAAGGCTCGGAGGAAAGGAGCCGAGCACATGAAGATTGTAGGTTGTGACTTACACACGCGCTACCAGCAGATTGCGATGCTGGACGAGGAGACGGGCGAGTTGGTTGAGCGACGCCTGGAACATGCCAACGGAGAAGCGAGAGAGTTCTACAGCAAGCTGACGGGGCGGGTGCGGGTGGGGATCGAAGCCACCGGACACACGCGATGGTTCGAGCGGTTGCTGGCCGAGTTGGGACACGAGTTGTGGGTCGGCGACGCCGCCCGCATCCGCGCTGCTGAGGTGCGCAAGCAGAAGACCGATGCGCGCGACGCTGCGCTGCTGTTGGAACTGCTAGTGAGCGGGCGCTTTCCGCGGCTGTGGCGGCCGAGCCCGCAAGAGCGCGATCTGCGGCAGTTGCTCTGGCATCGCCAGAAGCTGGTGTGGATGCGTAACGCGGTGGGCAATCAACTGCACGCCCTGGCGATGGGCGAAGGACTGTGCAAGAAGAAGCAGCTCTTCACCAAGAAGGGGCGATGCCAACTGCAGGCGCTGAAACTGGATCGCTGGGCGAGCTGCCGGCGCGAAGAGTTGCTGCGCATGCTCGACCAGATCGATGCTTCGCTGAAGCAGTTCGACCAGGCGGTCAACGAGCAAGCGGCAGCCAGTCCGGAGGCGGTGCGCTTGATGACCCATCCCGGAGTCGGACCGGTGACGTCGTTAGCCTTCGTGCTGATCGTCGGTCCGGTGACTCGTTTCCAGCGCAGCAAACAAGTGGTGAGCTACTTGGGACTGAATCCGTCGGAGCATTCCTCGGGTGGACGGCAGAGGCTGGGCGCAATCTCCAAACAAGGCAATCCGATGCTGCGCGGGTTGCTGGTGGAAGCCGGACACACGGCGGCGCGCATGGACGTCGAATTACGACAGGACTATCAACGGCTGAGGCTGCGTCGTGGCGGCAGCGTGGCGAAAGTTGCCATCGCCAGGAAGCTGGCGGTGCGGATGTACTGGATGCTACGTCGCCAAATCAACTACGTGCAGCTGGTTCGCATGCAAGGCAGCTCGAGGGGCACCCTGGTGCAGAAGTAAATCACCGTTGGCCTGATTGGAGCGCCTTGCCTCCCGCATAGGCCGGGAGTCTGAACAACGAATCATGATCGTAAGTTAGGTGACCGAATAGATGGCTGGTGGAACCGAACAGATCCACCGCAGGATTCTGCAAGCGGGCCTTGGTTGATGAGCAGAGACAAAAAACAAAATCTCTATGAAGGGAAAAGCAAAACCTTCACCGGTCCACGTGTCTCTTGACAACGCCGACACGGTTATAGAGGGTGCCCCAGGTTCGCGTCCTTCGGTTGGACACAAACCTGGGTGCATGATCAACACCCCGTCCCCGCAGGGGACAGCATATCTAAGCCCAGCGCTTTAAGAGTCTGTTACGAAACTCGGCACCGGACCAAGAATGCGGGGTGCGAAGGGGTCTGGAGAGTAGTAGTTTTGCGGGCATGGGATACATCAGCGGCGAGGCGCGGGAGCAGGTGACGATGTTTCCCGTCACCTTGGACGAGTTGATTCCGGCCGATCATCTGTGTCGCGTGATCGAGGCCTTTGTGGGTCGGCTGGCGGTGGCTCAGTTGGGTTTTCAACGCGGCGAACCGGCAGCCACAGGACGGCCGGGCTACGATCCGCGCGACCTGTTGAAGCTGTATCTGTACGGGTATGTGAATCAGGTGCGCTCCTCGCGGCGATTGGAAGCGGAGTGCCAGCGCAATGTGGAAGTGATGTGGTTGCTGGGCAGGTTGCGACCGGACCACAAGAGCATCGCGGAGTTCCGGCGGCTGCATGGCGAAGCGGTGACGCGCGCGGGAGCGGAACTGGTACGGCTGGCGCGCGAGGTGGGACTGGTGCGGGGTGAATTGGTAGCGGTGGATGGTTCGAAGTTTCGCACCGTGAGCAGCGCGCAACGGGTGCGGGAGCGCGATGCGATCAAGCGTTATCTGGAGCAACTGGATGCGGCGGATGAGCAGGACGAGTGGGTGATCGATCCCAGCGCGGTGGCGGCAGCGCTGGAGAAGCTCACGCAAGATGCGGAGCCGGAAGCGCGCTTCATGCGCACCAACGATGGTAATCGGCCCGCCTATAACGTGCAGATCGCGGTGGACAGCGAGCACGGGCTGATCGTAGCGCAGCAGGTCACGGCGGAAGCTAATGACGAACGTAGTCTGTTGCCGATGGGGCAAGCGGCGAAGCAGGCGCTGGGGAATCCGGAAACGCTAAACGTGGTGGCCGATGCGGGCTACTCCAACGGCGAACAGGCGGAAGCCTGCGAGGCAGAAGGCATCGTGCCGCACGTGCCCGCCAAGCGCGCGGTCAACAACCAGGGCGACGGTACGCTGTTCGCCGCTACTGAGTTTGTGTACGACGAGAAGAGCGATACGTTCCGCTGCCCGGCGCAGCAGACGCTCACCCGTGGCCAGCTGCAGCGCGGTCGCAAGCGCGTAAAGTATGTGGCCGGAGCGAAGGTTTGCGGCGCTTGTCCGCTGAAGTCGCGCTGCACCCAGTCGGCGCAACGCTTCGTCTATCGTCACCTGCATGAGATGGCCTTGCAACGCATGCAGCAACGCGCGACAGCGACCATGATGCGTTGGCGACGATGCTTAGTCGAACATCCGTTCGCAGCGCTCAAGTACCACATCTTTGGGAACCCGCGGTTTCTGCTGCGCGGAGTCGCCGGGGCGCAGACCGAGACCAGCCTGGCCACGCTGGTCTACAACCTGAAACGCATGCGGAAGGTGATGGGCGGCTGCGCCTTGCGAGCAGCGCTGGCGTCGTAAGGCGAGCTTTGGTCTTAGCGCAATGGAACCTGACTCAGAAAAGTCGATGCTTGGGGCGAGAACCGACGGAACCCGCGTGTTGCCCAGTCTTCACGCGAAGTTTCGTAACAGACTCTTTAAGCGCCGGGTACGCGTATTCATCAATCCGAGTCCAGTCAGGGACGGCACATGAAGGCGCGTACCCTACACATCTGTCCTCCCTACGGGACTCACCCAGCACCAAACATGCCTACCCAGCATTGAAGTGCTGGGCTGAGATATGCTGTCCCGCTTCGCGAGACGGGAGTCAGTCGATGCACCCGGGGGACCCTCTTACACTCCCCGCTATTGCTTCGGCTTGGTGGTTGTGCTTTTGTGCTTTGCAGGGGCGGCCTTTGCCGCCGGCTTGGGGTGAGCATCGTCGGCAATTTGCTTGGAGACAGCGTCAGCCTCTTGCACAAACGTGTCGGTCACGGCGTCCACTGCCAGAGTGGGCGCGTCGGCTGCGAGCGGCAGGTCTTTCATCTCGGGAACGGGCTTGCCCACCTTGTACAGCGTGATCAGCGTCAGCGCCTGATATTTCGCGGGATCAAGCGTGACGCCCTTGGGCAGCGACGCCGGAGGAATGCCGCCGCTGCCCGCATCCTTCACCACCGTGGGGACTGTGTAAACGACATAGTCGCATTGCTTGGCCCGGGCTTCGCTCTCGACATCCTGCTGCGGCGAATCGGCGTCGAGCGGGATAGCCTCCAGTTGCCAGCGGCTGAGCTCACTCATGAGGTTGAGCCGCAGATTGTCCGTCGGCAGCGATTGGCCGCTCTTGTCGCTGATCTTCACCACGCCCACGCGTACCACCCCGGCAGCCTTGGAGGCAACCGTCGGCGCTGGAGCGGAGGCGGGCGCTGGAGCGGCGCGACGGGGCGGGCTGGGTGAGCACTACCGGCTTCAGTTGCAGGTGTCCGGCTTCTGGGGTTGCGGCCGGCGCCGCGCCTCCTGTCATGGCCGTCATGTCCATCGCCTGGCAGCCGGGCGGAGCCTCGAACAGCGACGCCTCCAGCGTGGTGTTGGTCAGTTCCAGCACCTCGGTCGTGGTAGTAAAGGTGCGCTCCTTAGTGGTCATGGTGATGGTCTGCTTGAGCGGATAACCGAGCGGCATGCTGCTTCCGCCCTTCATCACGATCCGGTCGCGGCACCCAGGCGCTTGCTCTGCGCCGCCACCGCAAGCCATCGCGCGATAGGACTCTTCGCCGCAGGAGAACGCGGCCGAGACGTCCGCATACCAGCCGTCCATCTCCATCCGCATGTTCGACTGGTTGCAGGCGTCGGGACTCGACTCCATGGCCATGGTGGTCTTGATGTGGCGCGCCTTGTATCCGAACATCTCCTGGCGCTCGCCGGTATCGGTGGAGGTGCGGGTGATGGTCACCACGCCACCCGCGCGCGTTGGCGCAGGTTCCGACGTCCCCTTGCCCCGCATCATGTCGCGCATGCTCGGCGTGGCAGGACACGAGGTCTCCTCTTTGCCGAACGGCATAACCATGCAACGGTCGCCCATGACGGTGATCAGCCGCTTCTGGTCGCACTGCATGATGCTGGCAGTACCGCCGTGGCCGCCGAAACTCATCTCAGTGCGCTCACGCGGGCCCTTGATATACACAGTGTTCTCGGTGGTGTGACCCATCACGGTGGTGCGGGTCTTGATCTTGATATCGGCTGAAGCGAGAGTGGAAATGCAAAGTACGGCAACCAACGACAGACGCGGGATGCGCATCGCAAGAAGCCTCCGGCTGCCACCAGCTTCAACAAGGCAATCGGGTTCGTCAAGAAATAAAACGCGGTCCGGCGGGCCTCTTCCCTATTCGACCTCGTGTTTGGCGGTGTAGCCATCGCGGGCGATGATCTGGTACTTCACGTCCTTGTTCTTCTCGTTTTTGATCACCAGCGGCTTGTCGTCCGGGCCGACCAACTCGACCTTCAGCTTGCGGTAGGTGCCATCCTGCTTGGTATTGGTTGGCTTGTAGGTGATGGTGTACTGATTGCGTATGGAGTTGGCGATCTCGCGGAAATCCTCCGGCAACTCACCCATGAAGCGTGGCCCGTACCAGCGCCCACCGGTAAGGCTGGCAAACAGCTTCATCTGACTGTCGGCGACTGTATAGTTCATCATGTAGGCAGAGTTGTTGGGATTCGCACCTTCCGCCACCAGCCGCATCGCCTCGCCCGTGGTGATGGTGTAGATGGTCACGTTGGGCGTGGCCTTCACCTTCTTCAGGATCTTGTCGAAGGTCATGCGGCTCATGCTGTCGATTCCGCTGGCCACGATGACGAGTTCCTTGTGCCCGGGGATGCGGTCGAGCCGGTCAAGCGTGTCAAACATGGCGTCCCAGAGGTTCGATTCGCGGAATCCGGGAATGCGCAGCCCATTGAGTGCGCCAAAGATCGCCTGCTTGTCCTGCGTGAAGTCGAGCAGGATGTGTTCCTTCATATCGAACTCGACAACCGCGACCCAATCCTGCGGTTTCAGGCTTGAGGCAAAGGCGTACGAAGCGTTGAGTGCATCGTACATGAAGTTGTAGTTGGTCTCGGAGAACTCGACCAGCAGCACCGCGGTGATTGGGGCTTCGCTCTGCGTCACACTCTGGATGTGTTGCGGTACCCCGTCTTCCAGTACCTTAAAGTGCTCCTTGGCAACACCGGGAGGCAGCGCCAGCGGCAGTCCGTCCTTTTGCACCACGCGCGCGTCGACCGTCACCTCCGGCACGTCGACCTTCATCGAATACTCCGGCAGGGTGTCGGCCTTCTTGGGCCTCGGCGGCGGAAGAGGCAGGTCTTCCGACGAATCGTTCTTTTTGGGGATGGCCATTGGACCAACATCTCCGCTGGGCCCCCCGGCCTCGGCGGGTGCATTGTCCTGAGGTTTTTGACCGGATTGGGTTTGCGCAGAGGACGACGAATCAGGCGAACCGGAGGACTGGGCCAGGCCCCAAGCGGACATCAGGAGCGCGCAGAGGGCGACTAGAGCCATTGTCGCGCAGCGCCGAACTATGAGCGAAAACTGGCGAACTGGGTGCTTCTCAGGAGACATCGGTAAGCCTCGCGGGCCGGACTGTCTGTAAGTATAAATGCACTTTCAAGCGCTTTGATGCGGTTTAGAGCGCAGGTTTATGCCGCTTCTTTTAGACGAAAGCGCCGCCGATCCGTCAGCCCGGCGTTGGCGATGGCGCCGGTGTGCATTATGGGGAGGATACTGTGGAATAACATCCACAATAATGGAAATCCTCCAGATTGTCGTCGATAAGGAACTTCTGAAGGCCACCGATTTAGCCGCGCGCCGGACGAAGCGGAATCGTTCGGCATTGGTGCGGGATGCTCTTCGGGAACATCTTTGCAGATTGGAGATCCGTTACCGGGAAGAGCAAGACCGGGAAGGTTACACGCGTCAACCGCAGGGTCTGGAGGATGCGAACCGGTGGGAAGCGGAGGCGGCTTGGCCGGCAGAATAGCGCGACGAGACGTCCGGCTTTACAGCTTCGCTGCGCCTGACAAGAGCCGGCCCTCACTCGCAACAGCGCTATTCGTTGCCTGTCGACCGTTACCGTCGCTCCCGTGACGTCCACAATACGCGGCGTGCCGTTAGAGGTTGTGCTGACCGATGATGACGGCATGAAAGCATCCTGCGCCGTGAACCTCCACGACGCGATCACGGTTTCACAGAAGCGGTTGGGGAAGCGGGTAAGCCAACTCGGCTCCGCGCGAATGAGCGAGATCTGCGCCGCGTTGCGCTTTTCTCTGGGGTGCGATCTCGGGTAGGCGAAAGGGGTGATTTGTGCCACCCTGCGGCTGGTTCTGCGCCCGAGGGCTTCACCCGCAATTCCCGCCTTGCAGCTGATCCTATAGTTCGTCGCCCACGGCAGCCTGACCAGGCAGGAGGAAAGTCTTGGGATATTGGCCCTGTCCACAGAGCTTGAAGGATCCGAAGTCTTTGTACTAGTCTCCTTCCGGCACTTCGGGCCGAGACTCCATCCATAGCCTGAGATGGTTCAAATCGTCCAGGCCAATGCTGCGATCATGCATACGTTGGACAAGATGCTGCCGAATGGCGGCAGGCATTTGAGACCAACTCGCGATCTGCGGCATGATTCACTCCACACGAAGAATTTGTGTCATACCCGCTGGATTTCATCCCTATCTTCATCCATGTTCATTCGCCAAACACGAAGCGTCCCAACTGATCGCCTAACTGCTCTACTTCTTTGGTGTCGCGCGCCTCACGAAAGCGATGCGCCAGCTCGAAGAATGCCTTTTCCTTTTCCTTCTGTGCCTGGATCCCCTGTTCAATCAACTCCACCAGCACGCGGTTGTCGCTAAGCCGTCGCTGCTTCGAGATGGCGTCAACCTGTCTTGCGATCTCACCAGGGAGAGTCACGCTACGTCGAACCTGCTTTGCTGTAGGACGTTTTACCGGAGCCATAATGTCACCACTATACACCAGTTTGGTGCATCACGAAGAGGCGCGGCTGGGCCTCATCACCAAAGACCCTTATCGATAATCCTCGGAATGCCAGTTGTCCCGGGCGTCGGGTCAAGGGCGAGAAGTGCCTGAAACCCGGGATTTCCATTCGCCAATTGCCATAACTCGTAGATGTGTTGGTTGACTCCGATGGCGGCGACAAACTGTTGCCATTGCCACGCGGTCCTCCCTGCGCCCCGTGGGCTTGGATTAGGTACGCCTTTAAGTGGCATGCCGATCCATGTCGCCCAGCCAACAAGACCGAGCGGAGGAAGGTAACTTGCCCGGTCGATATTGAAGTAGGAAATCCCGGCGTGTTCCCCGTCAATCATCGGGGCCAGGTCCGGAAAAAGACAATGCAGTGTCTTGCTCGCTGCTACATACCCGCCGCTTTCGGTAACTGAGCCTAGTTCCGCGAACTTGTTGTATAGGACGCGTAGCCCAATAGAAAGGGTTTCGCCGGTAGCAGAATTCACCAACTTTGAAGGCGGCACACTAATAAGAGGTAGAGCCAAGTCAGCAACCCAGTCCACAGTAGCGGGGCTAAGGGCAGATAGAGCGTCTTGAAACCTTACATGAGGGACGAGCCGAGAGTTTCGTGCGTTCATGCCAAAGGCTTCGAGCAGCGACTGAACGGAGGCGGCTCCATTTGTTGCAAGCCACGCGCTCAAACTGCCAGTAGCTGCGGTTCCCGACTTTCGAGCCGCGATGTAGTCAGCATACGGGCGATTGTAGGTTGCTCCAACCGTGGCGTTATATTTGTCAACTCTTGCCGCAAGCATCCCTGATACTGCGGGCAATGTTGCATCTTTTGGGATCGGCATGGGCCCCCCAAAGTTTTTCTGACGGCTGACGGCTGTCAGCTGATAGCTTATTCCCACTCAATCGTCCCCGGCGGCTTGCTCGTGATGTCGTAGACCACGCGATTGATGCCCCTCACCTCGTTCACAATTCGGCTGGAAATCGTCTTGAGAACTTCATGCGGCAGTGGAACCCAATCGGCCGTCATGCCGTCTTCGGAGTTCACAGCGCGGATGGCGCAGGTGTAGGCGTAGGTTCGCTGGTCGCCCATCACGCCCACCGACATCACCGGCAGCAGCACGGCGAACGACTGCCAGACCTGGTTGTAGAGCGCAGCTTTTTTGATCTCGGTGACGACGATGTCGTCGGCCTCCTGCAATAGCGCGATGCGCTCAGGAGTGACATCGCCGAGGATGCGCACGGCGAGACCCGGCCCGGGGAACGGCTGGCGTTGCAGGATCTCTTCCGGCATGCCGAGATCGCGGCCGATCCGGCGCACCTCGTCTTTGAACAAGTCGCGCAGCGGCTCGATCAGCTTGAGCTTCATGACGTCAGGCAGCCCACCCACATTGTGATGGCTCTTGATGGTCTGCGACGGCCCGCGCACCGAGACCGACTCGATCACGTCGGGATACAGCGTGCCCTGCACCAGCCAATCAACTTTGCCGTGCAGCTGCTCGATCCGGTGCGCCTCGGCCTCGAAGACGGCGATGAACTCGTTGCCGATGATCTTGCGCTTCTTCTCGGGATCGCTCACGCCCGCAAGCTTCGTGAGGAAGCGGTCGGTGGCATCGACGGCGTCGAGGTTCAGGCCCAGCTTGTCGCGCAGGTTCTTCTGCACGTTGACGAACTCGTTTTTGCGCAGCACGCCGTTGTTCACGAAGATGCAGGTGAGCTGATCACCTATAGCGCGCGCCACCAGCACGGCGGCGACCGAGGAATCGACGCCGCCCGACAGCGCGCAGATCACGCGGCCCTTGCCGACCTGCTCGCGAATGGCGGCAATGGTCTCGTCGATGAAGCGTTGCGGCGTCCAGTTGGGTTTCATGCCGCAGATTTCGAAGATGAAGTTGCGCAGGATGGCCGTGCCTTGCGGCGTGTGGTGGACCTCGGGATGGAACTGCACGGCCCAGTATTGCTTCGCCGGGTTCTGAATGGCAGCGACCGCGTTCTCGCTGCTCGCGACGACTTCGAAGCCGGTAGGCAGCTCTTCAGCTTTGTCGCCGTGCGACATCCAGACCGCCAGCGGTCCTTTCAGTCCCTGGAACAGCGCCGAGCCGACGTGCAGCAGATCAACCTTCGCGTGGCCGTACTCGCGCTTGTCGCCGGGGACGACCTTGCCGCCCAACTTCTGCGTCATGAAGTGCAGGCCGTAGCAGATGCCCAGCACCGGCACGCCGAGATGCAGCACGCGCTCGTCAGCGGGTGGCGCATCATCGTCGTAAACCGAGCACGGGCCCCCGGAGAGGATGATCCCCGCGGGACGATGATTCTCTATTTCCTGAAGAGGTGCCGTGCACGGAAGGACGACGGAGAAGACGTTTTGCTCGCGGATGCGGCGCGCGATGAGCTGCGTGTATTGCGAGCCGAAATCGAGGACGACGATGGATTGAGTTTCCACGTTCTAGGGTGACAGAGGACCAAGGCAGTGTAAAGTGCGCCTCCATATTCCAGATCGCTATTCGCTCTTCGCTTTTCGCCAGAAAGAAGGCGACGGTACGGTTTAGCCAATGGCCGAAAGACCGCGTCGTGTGGACCGGTGCCGTCCCTGCGGGACCCTGGTTTTCGCTTTCACCCTACCCAGCACTCACGTGCTGGGCTACGATTGTGTCGTCCTTCGGACTGGGTTCGTCGAGCCCTGATTCTGTAATCGAACTCCGGAGCGAAAAGCAGATAGCGACGTCTTATGCCCTTCCAGCGCACGCGCAAAGTCTACGACGAGCAGATGCTTTATGAGTACGCCATCGGCGCGCTGGCGCGACGCATGCGCACGGTGGCAGAGCTCAAGCGCCTGATGCGGGAGAAGGTCCGCGAGCAGCCCCACGCCGAACTGCTGGTCGATGTGGTCATCGCCCGTCTGAAAGAGCAGAAATACCTGAATGACACCAGCTACGCGGAAAGCTATTCGCGCTTCCGCAAGGAGAACGAGAAGTTCGGACGGCGCCGCGTAGTGCAGGACTTGAAAATCAAGGGCGTACACGCGGATATCATCGAGAAGACGGTTAGCGCCGCTTACGAATGTGTGGACGAAGAAAAGCTCGCGCGGCAATTTCTGGTGCGTAAGCGCCTGCAAAAGCCGGTGGACCAGAAGCAGGCGGCGAGGATATTTCGCAATCTGATGCGTGCCGGGTTCAGCACGCGGACCATCTTCCGCATCCTGAAGAAATGGGACATCGACGACGAGACGCTGAGCGCACTGGAGAGCGAAACTGCAGAAGCCGAGAGCATGGGGCCTGGGCCCAGACTAGGAGAGTAGCTTGGCCATATCGGCACAGCCACAGCAACCGGGAGGAAGGGGTTGGCTTTCGCGCAACGCCGTGCTGGCGCTCATTGGCATGACCCTCGCGCTACACGGTGCCGAAGAATTCTTCGCGTTCCCGTTGTTCATGCCGTCACTCGGGCACCAGTTGCCTTCGTGGATGCCTTCGCCGGCGCTGCACCATGATGTCAGCAATCTTCGCATATGGCTGATTGTGGGCACGGTGGCGTCCTGCATTGTGATCGCCTGCGCGATCATTACGCGCATGCACGGATTCCTGATCGCGAGCCTTTTCGTCGAGGCCATCCTGCTGGTGAACGCTTTCGCACATACGTTCACTGCGCTGCTGCGACACGGCTATGTGCCGGGACTGGTCACCGCCATCCTGATCAATCTGCCCTTCGGGATTTACGTCTTCCGGCGTTCCGTCCGGGATGACTGGATTCGCCGCAACCGGGCGTGGCAGCTCATCATCGTCGCCTTCGTGGTGCACCTGGTGTGGCTCGGCACTGGGCTGATGAGGGCCTAGCTGAGGGCGCGGAGGGGGATGCGCGCAGGCGGAACCGTCAGCCCTGACCGCAAGCCGTCAGGGCTGCGCTGCGCGACGCGTCCTTGTGATGTTTGTCCATCCAGTTTTCCAGAACCAGCAGGCGCCAGATTTGCAGCGGAACCGTCCCACTGCGCTGCGCTTCCCGGATCGGGGCATTAAGGCTTCCGCGCGCGATCCATCCTTCGTTTTCCAGGATTGTGCCTTCCTGAAGCCGCGAGAGCATGGCGCTCCAGCGGGTGGCCAGCCAGCGCTCGACGGGGACGACAAAGCCTTGTTTGCGGCGTTGGGCGGTCTCCTGGTTCAGGTTCTTGGCGACGACCTGGCGCAACACGGACTTCAGGACTCCGTTGTGCAGACGAACTTCCGGCGAGAGCGTGGCGGCGAACTCCCACATCTTCTGGTCGAGGAAAGGCGCGCGCGACTCGATGGCGTAGTACATGGTGGCACTGTCGACCTTCGGCATGAATTCGCTGGTGAAGTGCATCTGGCGATGAAAATCAAAAACGTCGCGAAACAGGCGCCGCGCCGCCTTGGCGGAGGGCGGTATCTGCCGCAAAGGCATCTCCACCCGGGCAAGCTTCTCGCCCAGCATTCCGCGGGACTGGTAGTAGGGCAAGCCGTCGTGACGGCGAATCCAGGAGCCGACGCCACCGGTCGCGTAGTAGATCGCACTCTTCGCGCGGCGCAGTCGTCCGGAGTCGGGCAGCAATCCGGCGAAGGCATGCAGCGCGGGGGCAATGGCCACAGGAATCGCCCGCGCGGCCCGCTCGGAGACCATCACGTCGTTGAATAGAGGATAGCCAAGGTAGACGTCGTCGCCGCCATCGCCCGTCAGCAAAACCGTTGCGTGCTTCTTCACCGCGCCGGAGACCCAAAGCATCGCCTGCGCCGACGAGCAGGGGAACGGTTCGCTGTAAGCGTCGGTAAGCTGTTCGAGCGAGAACTCGGTCTGCGGCATCTCAACGATCTCGTGCTCGATGCCCAGCAGTCGCGCGGTGGCGGCGGCGTCCGCACTTTCGTCACTGGGATCGTCTGGCGCGCGGACGGTGAACGCCTTCACGTTGGCGTTGAGCTTCTGCAGCGCCCAGCAAATCAGGGTGGAATCGATGCCTCCGCTGAGCAGGACGCCGATAGGCACGTCGGCCACCAGGCGCAGCCGGACCGATTCCAGCAGCAGCCGTTCGGTTTCTTCCACGGCTTCATCGAAGCTGGCGGTCGACCAGCTTTCAGGGGATGGCACCGACCAGTACTGTCGCAGGGTGAATTTGCCGTCCTGCCATTCGGCGATACTGGCAGGCGGGAGCTTCTCGATGCCCTGATAGATACTGCGCTTGTCGGTGACGAAGCCGAAGTCAAGAACTTCCAGCACAGCCAACGGATCCAAATCCCCGCCCATGCCAACCGAACGCAGCGCCTCGACGGTAGAGGCGAAAACGATCTGGCCATTCTGGCGGCAATACATCAGTGGCTTCACGCCCAGCCGATCGCGCACCATGGTGAGCTTGCGCTTGGGGTTGTCCCAGAGAGCAAAGGCGAACATGCCGCGCAGCTTCGCGACCAGGGCGTCGATACCCCACTCCTGGTAGCCGCGCAACAGGACCTCGGTGTCGGTGTGCGAGCGGAAGTGGTGGCCACGCGCCTCAAGTTCGGCGCGGATCTCCTGGAAGTTGTAGATGCAGCCGTTGAAGACGAGTCCGATCTCGCCATCGTCGGAGAGCATGGGCTGATGGCCGGCCGAGCTCAGATCGATGATCGAGAGCCGCCGATGTCCCAGCGCAGCATCGGTCCAGGTGGCCAGGCCTTCAGAGTCCGGGCCCCGGCGCCGCAGACAGTCGGTCATCGAGCGGACGACTTCCCGTGAGTATTCTGGTTTGCCGGGTGCGACTGCGCCCGCTATTCCGCACATAATGTTCGCTCTGCGATGGGGTTGTCGAATAGACGGCCAGCCGCGACACTGGTTAGGGAAGAGTGCTGTTCGAGCCCGGCACCAGATTTCCTGACTGGGGCCCGCTCGGAGCGGCGGACCGGGTTACGGTACATGCAACAGCCCCTCCCATTCGCAACGCAACTTGTACATAAGATGCACCGTGCAAGCCTGCCGACGGTTATAGAAGATGGCGCCACCTAATGCCGGCGCCCTCACCAGCATACCGCACGCCAAGATTCGCTCAGGCAGTGTGGTACACATATAGACTTGGAGCTATCGATGCAAACTGCGGTTGCGAACACGGGAACGTTTGCCGAGTTGAAGAGCAGGATTGAGGCCAAGACCGCCCGGGTTGGGGTTGTCGGGCTGGGCTATGTCGGTCTGCCGCTGGCAGTCGAGTTTGCTAAGGCAGGGTTTTCGGTCACCGGAATCGACGTGCTGGACGCCAAGGTCGCGGCCTTGAACCGTGGCGAGTCGCACGTGCAGGATGTTCCCAGCGCCGCAGTGGCCCGGCTCATTGCCGCCGAGCGCTTCCGAGCGACCACCGACTTCTCTGTTGTGCGCGAATTGGACACGATCAACATTTGTGTCCCCACGCCGCTGCGCAAGACCAAAGACCCGGACATGAGCTACATCGTGTCCGCCGTAGAGGAGATCGCAAAGTACTTCCATCCTGGCCTGCTCATTATCCTGGAGTCGACCACCTATCCCGGCACCACCAACGAGCTGCTTTTGCCCACATTTGAGAAGACGGGACTCAAGGCGGGAGAGGACTTCTTCCTCTGCTTTTCGCCGGAGCGCGTCGATCCGGGTAATCCGGTCTATCAGACGTCAAACACGCCGAAGGTGGTGGGCGGCATCACGCCATCATGTACGGAGATGGGAAGGCTCTTCTTTTCGCAGGCCCTGGACACGGTAGTTCCCGTCAGCAATACCAGCGTTGCCGAGATGGTCAAGCTGCTGGAGAACACCTTCCGCATGATCAACATCGGGCTGGTCAATGAGATGGCCACCATGTGCGACGGCATGGGGATCAACGTCTGGGAGGTGATCGACGCTGCCGCCACCAAGCCGTTCGGCTTCATGCCCTTCTATCCGGGCCCGGGCCTGGGCGGGCACTGTATACCGATTGACCCGTTCTACCTCTCATGGAAGACGAAGCAGTCGGGCATCGAGGCGCGCTTCATCGAGCTGGCTGGGTATATCAACGGAAACATGCCGCATTTCGTGGCCGACAAGATCCAGAACGCCTTGAACGAGAAGGGCAAGCCGGTGAAGGGGTCGCACGTGCACGTGGCGGGTGTGGCTTACAAGCGAAACATCGACGATATGCGCGAGTCGCCGGCACTGGACGTCATCCTGCTTTTGCGAAAACGTGGCGCCAGGATTACGTATACCGATCCCTACGTTCCCAATCTGAAGTTTGACGGCTTTTCCCTGGACTCCGAAGAGCTGATCTCTGCCGCGTCGACAGCCGATTGCGTGGTAATCATCACCGATCACTCGAAGTTCGATTACCCCGCGCTAGTGGCGGCGTCCAACCTTGTAGTCGACACACGCAATGCCTTAAAGGGCATGGATTCGCCCAAGATTGTCCGGCTATAGACCCTGGCGCCTATCGCAGCCGCGGCGAGGGCAACAATCAACAGGACTTGGTCGCGCCTGCCGGCCCTTCGGGTTTGCGAGGCACCCCCGGCGGCGCGAGTCTGAAAGCGGCTGCCGGAAAGCAGCCGCGCAGTCCGCCTGCTGACTTTTGGCCGGGTGTTGGTGTACGCTAAACAAACACTCTGGAGGGGCGAGTGCAGGCACTCACCAGGTTGATTCGTGCTAAGGGAGCAATAACATTGTGGCGCTGGCTGGCACCAAGCCGACCGGTACGCCTATGAGCGTGCCGGCCGGTAACTCTGCAGTTATGGGGGAAGTGGCTCCCCCGCCAAAAGCTTCTTTCACCGACGAAATGAAATCCATTGGCTGGCAGGGGTTTCTCCTGATCGGCGTAGTAACTGCTTTATACGCGCCGATTCTGGCCCGGCTGGTAGCTCAGTGGTACAACGATGCCGACTATTCGCATGGGTTCCTTGTACCTGTACTGTCCGCCTATCTGATCTGGCGGAAACGCGACGAACTGGCCAAGGTCCCCAGGCGCCCTTCGTTTGGCGGAATGATCATTGTGCTGTTGTCCCTGGGGATTCTGTTTCTGGGAAGCCTGGGCGCGGAGCTCTTCCTGAGCCGTAGTTCGCTGGTGGGCGTGATCTGCGGCCTGATTATTTATTTTCAAGGCTGGGCCATGTTGCGGGCGGTGGCTTTTCCCATCGCTTTTCTGATGTTCGCCATACCGCTTCCGGCGCTGATCTACAACGAGATTGTCTTCCCACTGCAGTTTATTGCTTCCACCTTTGCGACTCGCACGCTGGAGCTTCTCAATCTCTTCCCAATTATGCGCGAAGGGAATGTGTTGGTGATGCCGGGGATGCGTCTGGAAGTGGTCGAAGCTTGCAGCGGCATACGCTCGCTCATGTCTCTGCTGGCTCTGGCTGCGGGGTACGGCTACCTGACCGAGCGCAGCAATGTGGTGCGCTGGTTCATGTTCTTCGCCATGGTTCCGCTGGCCATCGTCAGCAACGGTACTCGCGTAATGATCACGGCGCTGATGACGAACTATATCGGGCCCGAGGCGGCGCAGGGTTTCATGCACGAATTTTCTGGGTGGGTCATCTTCGTGGTGGCGACGGTCCTTTTCCTGGCGTTGCATAGCCTGACGATTGCGGTCCGCAAGAAGCTGGGCTGGATAAAGGACGAAAATCCCCCCGGGCCCGGTGCCGAGGTAAAAGCATGAACCCTAACCTGCGCTATTGGCTGATGCTGGGGGTACTGGCAGCAGCAATTTCAGGCATGGCGATGTTGTCCCATGGAGAAGCTACGCCGCCGGCGTTGCCCCTGGCACAATTTCCCAAGCAGGTCTCTGTCTTCGGGTCCGTAGCTGATATTCCCTTCGACAAAGAGACGCTGGAGATCTTGAAGCCTACCGACTACCTGGACCGCGTTTACTATTCGCCGGGGCTGGGAGAAGTTGGACTGTATATCGCCTATTTCGCAACCCAGAGAAGCGGAGCAGCAATCCATTCTCCGAAGAATTGTTTGCCGGGAGCAGGCTGGCAGCCCGCCTATTCGGCCATCACCACCATGACCTTGGCTGACGGCCGTAAGGTGCCGGTCAACCTGTATCTCATACGCAAGGGTCTTGACGAAACCGTCGTGCTTTACTGGTATCAGTCACATGGGCGGGTCGTTGCCAGCGAATACGCCGGCAAGTTCTACATGGTTTACGACGCGTTGCGTCTGAACCGCACGGATGCCGCCCTCATCCGTGTCACGGCTCCGGTCAACAACGGCGACGAGACGGAAGCCAAGAAGCGTGCATTCATGTTTGCCCAGGAAGTCGCAGTTGACGTGGAGAAGATCATCCCTCGGTAAGTCCAGGAGAAGTTATGCGGAACCGGTACATCGTCATTTTCCTGTTGCTCCTTACGGCGCTTACGTTCGCCGGCTGCAGGAAGAATCCCGAGAAAGCCAAGCGCAAGTATTACGCAAGCGGCATGAAGTACATGGATGACAAGAAGTACGAAGCCGCTGTCATCGAGTTCAAGAAAGCGCTGCAGGCCGACCCGAGGTACTCTGACGCCCACTATCAGTTGGGCACGGCCGAGCTCAAACTGGAGCATTGGGGCGAGGCCTTCCGCGAGATGAGTGCGGCAGTTGAACTGGACCCCAATAATCTCAAGGCCCGCGTGGCGCTGGGCGATTTCTATCTGGCGGGCGGCAAGCTCCCCGAGGCCGAGGAGCAAGCCAAGGCCATCCTTGAACGGGACCCCAACAACGCCGATGGATACCGCCTGATGGGGGCCGTTGAAATCTCGCAGAAGCAGATCCCGGAAGCGATCGCGTCTTACACCAAAGCCATCGAGGCCAAGCCGGATGACTCCACGGCTTACCTCAACCGGGGAGTGGCTTACGCCTCGACCAATCAGATGGCGCTGGCGGAAGCCGACTTCCAGAAGGCCATCGCCATCGATCCCAAGAACAACGACGCGTATGCCAATCTGGCCCGCTTCTATATCTTCCAGGGCCAAAGAGACAAAGCTGTCGAAACTCTGCAACAGGGCATCAAGGCGAATCCGGACTCCCCCTCGAATTATCTGCGGCTGGCGGGGTTGTACACCGGCATGGGACGCTCCAACGACGCCGAAACGGTATTGCAGAGCCTGCGCAACACCAAGCCGAGCTCGGGCGATCTGGCGGGTGAGATTGCCGCCTTCTACATAGCCACGCGCAATCCGGAAGCGGCGATCCGGGAATACAATCGCGGACTCGCGGTCGATCCCAAGAACGACAAGCTCAAGACAGCCCTGGTGGAAATTCAGCTCATGTCGGGACACGTCGACCAGGCCAAGAAGCTTAACGATGAAATCCTGAAGGCACACCCCAACGATGTGCCGGCGCGAATGGCGGAAGCCCGCATGGATGCTGCCAACGGAAACCTCAACGACGCGATCACACTTCTGCGCGCCGTCCTCAAGGATGCTCCGGAAAATTCGCGCGCTCATTACTTTCTGGCCCAGGCCCTGCGCCAGTCCGGCGATGTTGCAGGAGCCAAAGGAGAGATTCAGCAAGCCGTAAAGAGGGACCCGGACAACACCCTCTATTTGGAAGCGCTGACGGAGATTTATCGCGACTCGCACGACTACGACAATGCCAAGGATTACGCTGAACGGCTGCTGAAGCTGGCTCCCAAGAATCCGCAGGCCCTGCTGACCATGGCGACCGTGCAACTGGGGTTGAAGGATTACAAGGGCGCCGATGAGACACTGGCGCAGGCCAATCAGTTGGCCCCGAACGATCCGTCGATCCACCTGAACATGGCGTTCTCCTACGCCGGGCAGAAGAAGTACCCCGAGGCCGAGCGCGAATTCCAGACCGCGCTGCGCCTGAACCCGCAGTTCGACGCGGCGGCGACCGATTATGTGTCTCTGCTGTTTGCCACCAATCAGCAAGCCAAGGGGCTGGATTTTGCCAAGCAGTATGCCGCCAATAACCCCAATCGTCCGCAGGCCCATTTCATCTATGCCACGGCCTTGGCCAACAGCAAGAATTTCGACCCCTCGATCGCCGAGTTCCAGAAGATCATCGAGCTCGATCCCAAGGGCATGGGCTCCTACATGCAGCTGGGACGTATCTACCTGGCGCAAAACAAGCCCGATCAGGCGATCGCCACCTATCAGAAGGCCCTGTCCGTCGATCCGAACTCTGCCGGTATCAACGTTGCTCTGGGCGAGATCTACCTTGCCCAGAACAACCTCAAGTCGGCGCAGCAGTGCTTTGAAAAGGCCCACCAGATCGCTCCCGACGATCCAATAGCCGCGAATGATCTGGCCTGGACCTACGCGATGCAGGACCAGAACCTTGACGTTGCTCTGTCCCTGGCTCAGCAGGCCAAGCAGGGCTTGCCGGAGGTCCCTGCGGTCACCGATACGTTGGCCTGGATCCAGTACAAGAAGGGCAATTACAGCATCGCCATCGGATTGCTCAGCGATGCCGTGAAGAAGGTTCCGCAGAACCCCCAATACCGTTACCATCTCGGCATGGCGTTGAGTGCGGCCGGGGACCACGATCGGGCGAAGGTGGAGTTGAAGAAGGCGCTGGAGCTGAACCTGCGGGGCAACGACGCGCAGCAGGCACAGCAGACGCTGGCTAAACTCTAGGCTATCTGCTTACCAGAAGACGGCCCAATGGAGCTTTCCATTGGGCCGTTTCACTTGCGTTCAACTGGAACTTGAGTCCGGGACCTTGGCCGCACTGCAAGCGTAGCGCCTCCTTGCCCTTCGCCCCTGCGGTCTCTAGAACAGGCCGAGCTTCTTTTTCTTCTTGGCGGGCTTGCTGCTTCCGGTCGCCTCGGCGGTGGTGTAAATCGGCTTGGTCTCGTTGGGGCTGGCGCCAGTATCGATGTAGCCGGCCCTGATATCGATGTACGCGTCCTCGCGCAGCTTGGTGAGATAGTCGCGCAATGCCGGCTGCATCGCCGTCATATACAGACGCTGCTGAATCTGCACCTCGACATCCTTCAGCGGCGGAACGCCGGACATCTGGTGCTCCGTCACTTCCAGAATCACCCAACCCTGA
This sequence comes from uncultured Acidobacteriaceae bacterium, assembly GCA_963782505.1. GTDB lineage: Bacteria > Acidobacteriota > Terriglobia > Terriglobales > Acidobacteriaceae > CAVVDY01. The sequence continues at coordinate 75,452 of CAWAKG010000019.1, forward strand.
TTGGTCCGGATCGGCTGGGTATACTGGCCCGCGCTCAGGGCGAAGACTTTGTCCTCCAGCTCCTTGGAGAGCGTTCCCCGCTTGAAGTACTCCAGGTCGCCGCCGACCTGCGACGTGGGACCGTCGGAATCCACCTTCGCCAGGTCGGCAAACTTGGCCCCGCTTTGCAGTTGCGCGTAAATCGCGTCAGCCTTCTTCTTCGCCGTGGCCACTACTTGCGCGTCCGGCTGCTCCGGCAGTACCGTTTGCCCCTGCCCGGTCTTGACGGGGGGACCTTTCTGGGTCGAGACCAGGATCTCGCTCAAGCGCACCTGTTCGGGACGCTCCATCTCCGTCTTGTGCTGATCATAATATTGCTGGACGTCCTGCTGAGTAATGATGATGTGCCCGCCGACTTCCTGCTGAATGACCTTTTCCTGAATGATGCCGTTCTTCAGGTTCTGCTTGAAGTCCTCCCATGACACGCCCTGCGCCTGGGCGGCTTTCTCCAGGTCTTCCATCGAGTCGGCATGAATCTGCTGGCGTATCTGATCCAGACGCTTCACCACATCAGTATCCGCGGTAATTCCTAACTCGGTGCCTTTCTGGATCAGCAACTGTTGGTCGATCAGGTCGCGCAGCAAGTCCTGCTCTTTGGGCGGATCAATGCCCTGCGCAGCGGCCTTGCTGACATCATCCTGCCACGCCTCTTTGCTGTGCTGCAGATCGGCGCGGGTGATGATGCTGTTATTCACGCGCGCAATGATCTCTTCCACGACCGTTTCCTGGGGTTGCAGGGATTGATGTTGCCCTTGCGGAGCTGGCTGCCCGGCGAGCGTCTGGCCTTGCGGCAGTACTTGCGACTGCTGCCCAGCAGGCTGCTGGGCGGTCGCTGGCTGCTGGGCGGTTGCTGGCTGCTGGGCCACCGCCGGGACGGTAGCCAATATGAGGGCTAGGGGGAATACGTGTTTCATCAACATCCTAATCCGGGCAGACGTATGCTACCGGTAATCCTGGGGTTCGTGCTGTTCAATTGATTGTAACGCTTACCACTGCGCCGGCGCAGCCGAATTGAGCAGCCGGATTGATCAGAACAGTTCGTCGTACTTTGCAAAACCGCAATCCTGGCGTTGGACATGGGCTGGCGGAGATCATGGACCGCTGGTCGTCACGAATCGGCGGCGGTGCAGGGCGGGAGATCACGGAAGTGCCAGGAACTTCACCGGGAAAAAATCCCCGTCCTGCTTGTTTTCAGGACGGGGCCGCGAGGGGAGTGTACTGTCAGTTAGTGACTCTGAGCGGGAAACGGATAGGCCACGAAGCCGGTGTTGATGGGCGCCGTGCCATAAAAGCCGACCAGGATTCCGTCATCATTGATGCCGTTGACGACGGTCGTGCCCACACCCTGCGGATCATCAACGGTGGTGAAGCCGTTCTGGGCGCTCCACACGAAGCCATGCGTGTTGTTGCCGCCGTCCATCCACTGTCCCACGACCTGACCCTTGTTGTTCAGGCCAAGCGCCTGGGCGAAGATGGCGCCGGGAGGGTCCAGGGTCACCAGCTTACCGAAGTTCAGCAGGAACCCGTGGTTTACGCTATTGCTGTCGATGTAGAACCCGCAGATTTGCTGCGAGTTGTTGATGCCGGTGGCTTGCGCTCCGCCTACGGCCGCGGGAATCGTGATGACCTGAAACACTCCGCCCCCCAACTCGTTGTAGACGTACGGAAAATCCGGCGTAGTGTTGTCTAGGGCTCAGGCTGTAGTAACCCGCGGCCTGTCCCATGTCGTTCTGTCCCAGAAGCTGGTTGAAGGGCGTGTTCGGATAGTCAACCGTCGAAAACTTGCCGTTGATGTCGGTAAACCCGTGCGTTACGTTGTTGTTGTCGACGTAAAAGCCGTCGGTGGTGCCGGTGTTGTTGATCCCGATTACCTGCGTCATCATCGAGTTGGGGTAGTTCTCGGTGGTGAAGCCGTTCGGAAGTTGCAGGGTGAAGCCGGAGTTCTGGTTGAAGTTGTGATACCCGGCGATCTGCAGGGCATCGTTAATGCCCAGTAACTGCGTGAATTGATCGTTCGGGTTGTTGGCCGGATATTTGACATCGTTGAAGTTGTAGCTCTGTCCCCACAGGGCGGCGCAGAGCAGCAGGGTTACGGCGAGTGTCAAAGTGTAAGCGAAGCGTTTCATTGTTCCTTCTCCTAAATATGTTTGCGGCAACAGCCGGAAACTGAATTTTGTTGCTGCCGATGACTTCCCGGATTACTGAGTAACCTGACTTGTTTGGTGCCCCAGGTTCGCCTTCTTTTGGCTAACCTGGGCTCAGAATCCGTGAGCCATCACCGGCTGCGAGTGTGAAAGTAGCCCGATGCGCCGGTTGGAGTCTTTAAGAAGCGGTTGGAAAGGGCTTGGAATTACGTTAGGAAAAGGTTGGAGATGTAAGCTGCTGAAAATGCGAGTCCTATGGGTGATGAGCCAAGAGCAGTGCGGCAGCAACCCGAGCCTGCCGACTGCCGGGTAGGCCGGATTAGCGTTGCTTTCCGTAGGCCGCGCGGCGCAGGTTGGTGTTCTCCCGCTGTCCCGCGCTGAGCGAAGGTACTTCTTACACGCGGCAAAAGGACACGATTCAGAAATATTCCAGAAACATTCCATCGCGTCCTAAGTACGCCGTGGGGCGAACAACGCTAATCTCGCTTCATTCGAATGGGGAACGTATCTCCACGATGAAAGGATGGTGCGATCGATGAAACGTGTCGCGGTCTTTTTGTATGGCGTGCTGAGCTACGCTATCTGCCTGGCAGCCTTTCTGTACGCTGTTGGGTTTGTTGGAAACTTCATGCTACCGAGGTCGTTGGATTCGGCTGTGCGCGTGCCTTTCTGGCAGGCGCTCTTCACGGATGTGCTGTTGCTCGGTGTTTTCGCGTTGCAGCACAGCGTCATGGCGCGGCCGTGGTTCAAGCGGATCCTCACCCGCTACATTCCGGAGGCGGCGGAGCGCAGCACGTACGTATTGGCATCGAGCCTGCTGATGTTCGCCCTGTTCGCGTTCTGGCAGCCGCTCGGCGGAGTGGTGTGGCAGGTCACCGATCCCACTATCCGCGATGCCGTGAACGGCCTCATGCTCTTTGGCTTCGGACTCCTGCTGATTACGACCTTCCTGATCAACCATTTCGACCTGTTCGGGATGCGGCAGGTGTGGTTGTACCTGATCGGGAAGCCATACACCCACCTGGAATTTCGTACGCCGTTGTTCTACCGGTTTGTGCGGCACCCGTTGTACATAGGGTGGTTCATCTTCTTCTGGGCAACGCCCACCATGACCGGCGCGCACCTGCTGTTCGCGGTGCTGACCACCACCTACATCCTGATGGCCATCCGTTGGGAAGAGCGGGACCTGGTCATGCTGTACGGCCAGAAGTACGAGAACTATCGCAAAGAGGTGCCCAAGCTGGTTCCGTCATTGCTGCCCTATCTCGGGAGCGACGAAAGTACGGCTGGGAAGCAGCGTTCGGCCGCGTAACTGGTAGGCGCGTGTACTCCGGATAGAGTACGAACTCCATATCGAGGAACACGCGCTTGCCCCAAACAAGCTGCCATTCAACTTTAACTAAATGTGCACGACCGTAACGCTTGAGCTGCAGGAGTGAACGCGAAGGCGTGGTGCCCCATTTTTCAGGCGAATGATCGCATGGCAGCAGCGCCTTCTTCTTCCTGCCACGACATGAACGTTGAGAACTCCTCAACAAAAAGCGGCCATCCTGGATCACCGGGGGCTACCAGGTGGGACCGGCTCGGCAACTCAACAAAACGTGCCCCGCGAATGCGGGCCGCGATCAATCTTCCCTCCTGGACCGGAACGCTAGCATCGTCGCGCGAGTGCAGCACCAGCGTGGGGCAGGAGATTCTGGGAAGCAGATCGAGGATTTTGAAGCTGGGGAATTCAGATAGCATCCGGGCGGCATTGTCCGGAGAGGTCGAGATGCGCTGCAGTTCGTTCATCCAGTTCCTTGCCTCCGAATCGGCATCCGGCTGGAACAGAGTCGACCACATCTGGCGAAACGCCGGATTGTCGCGTCCCCAGCCATGCCTAATTAATGTGAGCAGGGCGTTAAGTTCTTCCATCGCTGCGGGGCCGGGCGGCGGCCAACCATTCGCAAAGGCCCCATTGAAGATGAGCTTTGTTACGCGCTCCGGGTGGCGTGTGGCATAGACGGTAGCTATCGCTGCGCCCTGACAACCGCCGAAGATGGCGAACTGCTCCAGGCCAGTCGCGTCGATCAGCTCTTCAAAATCCTGCACCGTCCGCTCATACGAAAAATCCTGGACGTCCCAGTCGGAGAGTCCGCTGCCGCGCTGATCGTAGCGCACCAGGGTGTTGTGACGCATGATCTCGCTGAGCCAATGCCGCAGGAATGGGCTCTTCCACTCGAAATGAAGATGGCTGAGCCAATCGATGGTACGAACGATCGCGGGCCCGCGGCCTCCCATGGTGTAGGCAATGCGCACACCGTCACTGGTAGTGAAGAACCGTACCTCAGGGTCCGGAGCATCCTGGTGTTGCAGCGCGGGCCCCAGGGTCACAAGTTTCGGGCTGGGCTTCGACTGGGTGACTTCACTAATGAACCGATAACCGTGACGCGGCACGGTCTCGATGTATTGCCCCGGTCCCAGAAGCTTTCGGAGATGCGAAACGCAGTGATCGAGGTTGTTCTCCTCGACCACGGAGTCGGGCCAGACGGCCTGCATGAGCTCGTCTTTGCGCAGCAGGCGGCCCGCATTCTCCACCAGGACACGCAGGGTATCGAAGAGCTTGGCCCGTAAACGGATTTCCTCACTGCCGCGAAGGAGCCTGCGCTCATCCACATCGAGGAGGAACGGGTCGAAAACATATCTCGCCATTGGCCTCCGGCGGCCATTGCCGGGGGAATTGCAGGACAGGCCGCTCACCACATCCGCCGTATTTTAGCAGCGAGCGCGCGTTTTTGTTGTCAGGTAATGATCAAAAAGACCGGGCGTGGCACCCGGCCTTCTCATCAGCTTCGCGAACTATTTCAGTACGAATACCCGTCCGGCTGGGCGACGCAGCCGACTTCCACTTCCGTGTCCACGTAGTCACGCCCGGCTTTGATGGCCTGGCGGTCGAGTTCCAGCAGTTTCGGGTTCTTCACCGTCGCTTCGAGTACGGCGATGGCGGTGTCGGAGGGCAGGCACTCGGTCTCTTCCAGCAGCGCGCCCAGCATGACCACGTTGGCGACTTTGGTTGAGCCGAGCCGGTCGGCGATATCCGACGCGGGCACGCAAACGACACGCGCGTGGCTGATCGTGAAATCCTCAGGCAGCTTGTCGCGGTTGTAGAGGATGAGTCCGCCGGAAATAACGGTTGAGGCGAACTTGCGCAGCGAGATCTCGTTCATGGCGACCAGCACTTCAGGCCGCGAGATGAGCGGCGTTCCGATACGCTCGTGCGACAGCGTGACGTGGCAGTGTGCACTGCCGGAGCGCATCTCCGGCCCATAGGACGGCAGCCAGCTCACTTCCATCTTTTCGCGCAGGCCCATCTCAGCCAGCAATTGCCCCATCAGCAGGACGCCCTGTCCGCCAAAGCCGGCGAATTTCACCGTCACCTCGCGGGTGTGATGGCGATGCTTGGTTGGCATCTCGGGAGATGCCGGGGTCTGTCCGGCTGCTTCGTGTTTCGACGTTAAGCGCTTCTGCAACCGTCTTGTGCGGCACCTTAGGCGAAGGCGGCAGCTCGGGCTTGCGATCGCGGAAGACGCCCAGCGGGAACGCCTTCACCAGCGTCTCGGCCACCCACTTGCGCGCCACCACGGGATCCATCTTCATGATGGTGGGGCAGGGCGAGAGCATTTCGACCAGCGAGAAGCCGCCGCCGTTCTTTTGGATCTCCAGCGCTTTCTTCACCGCCCTCTTTGCCTTGGTGATGTTCTTCATGTCGCACAGCGCGACGCGCTCGATGTAAGTCGGGGTTTCCAGAGACGCGAGCAACTCGCAGACGTGCAGCGGCAGGCCTTCATTGTTGGCGCGGCGGCCCCACGGGGAGGTGGTGCTCACTTGGCCAGGAAGGGTGGTCGGCGCCATCTGGCCGCCCGTCATGCCGTAGATCGAATTGTTGATGAAGAACACGGTAATGTTCTCGCCGCGGTTGGCGGCGTGAACGATCTCGGCAGTGCCGATGGCCGCAAGGTCTCCATCGCCCTGGTACGACATCACGATAGAATGCGGGTTGGCACGCTTCAACGCAGTTGCGGCCGCCGGAGCGCGCCCATGGGCGACTTGAACATTGCCGACATCAAAATAGTAGTAGGCAAATACCGAGCAGCCGACCGGGCTCACCAAGATGGCGTTATCCTGCACGCCAAGGTCGGTTAGGGCCTCGGCAATGAGCTTATGCGCGATGCCGTGCCCGCAGCCCGGGCAATAATGCGTTTGCTGCTGCAATTCGGCCTTGCGCTCGAATTTGTCGTAGAACGCCGGCGATTTCTCATAGACAACCTGGTAGCCTTCCACAATTCCTCCTCGGCTCTTACACCAATGCCGCGATACGCGCGAACACCTGCGCGGTAATCTCTTCCACCGTAGGCACGTTGCCGCCCGCGCGTCCGTAGAACTCGATGGGCAGCGAGCCGTTCAGCGTCAGCTTCACATCCTCCACCATCATGCCCGTGCTGAGCTCCACCACCATGGCCGACTTCACGCTCTTGGTGGTTTCCCGCAGCTCGCGCGACGGGAACGGCCATAGTGTGATGGGCCGGAACAGCCCAGCCTTCACGCCCTGCGCCCGCAACTGGTCGACTGTCGAGCGCAGCACGCGCGAGACGATGCCGAAGCCGATCAGCAGAATGTCAGCGTCTTCGGTGAGGTAGTTTTCGCTGCGGCTCTCGAGTTCCTGCGCCAATAGGTACTTGCTTTCCAGTTTGCGAACGTGCGCTTCGAGATCATCGGGTTCCAGGAAAATCGAGGTGATGACGTTCTTCTGCGTCTCCTTCGTGCCTTTCACCGCCCACTCTTTTGCGGGCGGCTCGATGTCGCGCAGCTTGATGTCGAGCGGCTCCTGCATCTGGCCGACGTAGCCGTCCGTCATGATGATGACTGGGTTGCGGTAGCGGTCAGCCAAATCGAAGGCCAGCACCGTGAGGTCGAACATCTCCTGTACCGAGCCGGGCGCCAGCACGAAGTTGCGATAGCAGCCGTGGCCTCCGCCTTTGACGCAGCAGAAATAGTCGCTCTGCTCAGGTGCGATGTTGCCCAGTCCCGGACCGCCGCGCACGACGTCGACAATGACGCAGGGCAGTTCCGATCCCGCAATGTAGGAGATGCCCTCCTGCATCAGGCTCAGCCCCGGGCCGGAGGAAGCCGTCATCACGCGCTGGCCGGCCGATGCCGCGCCGTAAACCATGTTGATGGCCGAAACTTCGCTTTCTGCCTGCAAAAAAGTACCGCCTACTTCCGGTATGAGGAGGGCGGCATATTCGGCGATCTCGCTGGCGGGGGTAATGGGATATCCGTAAAAGGCCCGGCAGCCCGCCAGCACCGCGCCTTTCACCACGGCGACATTGCCCTTACATAGCTGGCGCATGGCTTCCTCCCTGGTTGGCGTTGATTACAGCCCCGGCCACTTTGGGCGGCGGGATGAGGCGATAGACCGTGATCGCGCCGGGCTCGGGACAGCAATAGAAACACGCGCCGCAGCCAGTGCAATCGTGGCCGGTATACACAGCAGGATGTACGCCGTATTTGCTCAGCTCGGGCGCCAGATGCAGACACTTGGGCGGGCACGACTCCACGCACAGGCCGCAGCCCTTGCATTCGTCGATGTCGATAGTTACGTTACCGCGCGGTTGCGATTGAGTTGGCATGATTTTCCTGTGCTTCCTCCAGAGCATTGCGCTGAAACCAGCGCTGCTGCTCGCAGTAGGCATACAGCTCGTTGTGAAACTTGGGATGGGCAATCTGAATCAGGGCCTCTGCCCGCTGCCGGATGGTGCGGCCATGCAGATAGGCCACGCCGTACTCCGTGACCACGTAATGCACATCGGCGCGTCCGGTGAGTACGCCGGCGCCATGGGCGAGCTGAGGCACGATGCGGGAAACCGTCCCGTCCTTGGCCGTCGAAGGCAGGGCGATGATCGGCTTGCCTCCCTTGGATCGCGCAGCGCCGCGGATGAAGTCAAGCTGCCCGCCGAAGCCGCTATAGAAGCGGGCTCCGATGGTCTCGGCGCAGACCTGGCCGGTGAGGTCGACCTCAATGGCCGAGTTGATGGCTACCATGCGGTGGTTCTGCGAAATGCGCCACGGATCGTTGGTGTAAGCCGAGGGATGAAACTCGAAGATCGGGTTCTCGTCCACAAAGTCGAAGAGATTCTTGCTGCCCAGCACGAAGCCGAGAATGATCTTGCGCGGCTTGAAATTCTTGCGCTCTCCGGTGAGCACGCCCGCCTCCACCAGGGGTATGACATTGTCGGAGATGAGCTCCGTGTGGACCCCCAGGTCGCGGCGGTCCATGAGATTGGGCAGCACCGCATCCGGAATGCCGCCGATCCCACATTGTAGGACTGCCCCATCTTCGATGAGCGAAGCCACATGCGCGCCAATCCGGTCATGTACCGGGTTACTGGCTTGCTTCGTCAGCTCGCAGAGCGGCTGTGACACCTCGACAATCGCGTCCAGCTGGCTGACGTGAATAAAGCTGTCCCCATAGGTGCGCGGCATCTGCGCGTTCACCTGCGCCACCACGCGATGGGCGTACTTGGCCGCGGTAAGCGTGGTGTCGACGCCGACGCCGAAGCTGCAAAATCCGTGCGGATCAGGCGGCGAAACCTGGATGAAAGCGACATCGATCGGCATCTCGCCGCTCTCGAACAGGGCCTCGACCTCCCCGAGGAAAATGGGTGTGTAGTCGGCGCGGCCGGCATGAACGGCCTCGCGAACATTCGGCCCAACGAACAGCGCGTTGTGACGGAAGTGTCCTTCCATCTCCGGCGCGCAGTAGGGCGAAGTTCCGAAGGTCAGCAGGTGCACCACTTCAACGTCCTTCACGAACGGGGCGCGCGCCATCAGGGCCTCGACCAGCGCCTCCGGTTCGGCACATCCCGGGTGGATGTACACCCGCATGTTCGACTCAACGCAGCGCACAGCTTCGCTGGCGTTCATCAGTTTGCTGCGGTACTGGTCAATCCAGGACATATCTCTCCTATGCTTGCACTTCCTGGCTTACCGGCGAATAGCCGGCCATCGCCCGCTCATGCCCCAGCGCGGCGTAATACACCGCGTGGTTAAAGAATTGATCAAGCATCTCCTGCAATTCGACTTCGCCGAAGATTTCGGCGGGACGCTCCAGCTCGGCGTGCTTTTGCAGGTAGTCCCACAGATTTTCGCGAACCAGGCAGATCATCCAGATGACCTGGCTGACGGGAACACCCTGCTCGGCGCGCTTGGCGCCGATCTCCAGGTAGCGTTGCTCGACGTCGGCCTCGGTCTTGCCGATGAGCCATTCGCCCAGGTGGCGATAAACCTCGTAAACGCGCTGGGTTAGCTCGGTTTCGGGGACGTTGGCGTAGGCCGAACAGCGGGGATCTTCGAGATATCGTTTGTGAAGGCTGCGGGCTAACCCGTCGGAATGGTTCTCGATCAGCTTTACCAGCCGATATGCGAGCAGCATGGCTGAACCCCTTTCACCGGGCCATCCGCAAAAAGGCAGGGTGCGGAGAGAGGCCCAGTTCTCCTCATCGTTACTCTTGAGTGTGGGCCTTAGATGGGCATTGAGGCAGTGATGAAGGTCACATTCTGGGGTGATGGGAGGCACCCCGGAGGGGGCGACTGTCGGAGCCCCCCGCATTGCTCGCCCGCCCAGCATGCCGGGTCACCGACACTGAAGCGGGATCAACTTTGATCAAGCGGAGTTACCCCGCAGCGGACCAAGTACTTTGCCGTCGCCTCAAATTCTTCTATCGGGTTGGTTGGGTCGTGAGTATTGCCTCTCGGCACAAAAATGACCATTCCCTGTCTTGCGCGTGTCAGTAATACTCGGTAGGCATTTTTGCGATAAGTTCGCTTTTCTTCATTCTTGATTAGATTCCACTTGCTTTGCTGACCATGCCGCAGAACACGCAACTGCCAGCCGTGCAAGTCATTCCAGATAAAATCGCCGCCCCAGCAGATTCCAGTCCAATCCAATTCCAAACCTTGAATCTCGAACTCGGTCGCAAACACCTCACAACGGTAGCTGGATCGAATATCCGTCCGTTCCGCTAGATACCAGTACTGCCACGGATACTCTGCGTGGAATGTCGAACTCGGTTCTAGTCCCTCCGCGCGCAAACGAGCCGCCCCTGAAGAACCAGTTAGCCCGAAGCGGGTTACCCCGATTCCTTGCTCTCTCAGTTTCGATCGAGTCTCATCCAGACTTCGCGAGAGAAGAACTGGGAACCGCTCAGTGATTCTTAGGGAGGCTGCTCCAACGGCATCCCCGTCCAGCAGGCGGTTCACCCACGTCGTCAGCCGATCAGCCCGCAGACTACGATTTGATGTCCGTAGATGTAGCGCCGAGTTGGTCCGCACCGCCTTGTTCTTGGTGGGCTCATCAAACAACTTGTGGGCTGCGGTAGAGGCGCCGCCCTCTAGCACCTCAGGTGATGCGTAGATTGCCCAGTCCTTGGCACTACCAGTTAGTGCTCTGCCCCATTCTTCAAGTCCGGCCTCGCCGTCATTGATCTCCTGCCCGCCCCCAACCAGAGCGACGACCATAGCCCAGTCTTTGTGTCGCTCCATGATGCGCAGCAGCATCTCAGGCTCGGAGTAATCTCGGCGAAACTTCTTCATGTTCTGGGAACGATTCCATGCGCGCTGCGCCTCGTCAAAAATGATTGCGTGGTTAGATGGGGGACCCAGGTTGTCTTCAGTGTGGTATCTCGCAAACACGTGAACGTTTTCTATCAGCGTCCTTGCCTCTGCGCGGGCCTGCGGAGCCTTTTTGCCCTTCGCCATGCTCTCTCTTGTGAAGAGAAACTGCAGCACCTTTACAAGAGGACCATTGCCACTCATGAAGTGAATCGCTTCGCTCTTGTTTTCGTCTGAGTGAGCAACGCTCAGTCCCACTAGCGTCTTGCCAGAACCTGGTACGCCTGTCAGAAAGCAGATCGCATGACGTTTTTGAGCGCGGGCTTCGTCTACATATGCCTGAATAGTCTGTCGTACATGCTCGATCTCGTGCTCCGACGCTTCGGAGTGTGCGATCTCTCGAATTGTAAGTCCGCTCTTCAGGGCCAACGCGGCGTCGATAACAGTCGGCACCGGGAAGTAAGGACTGTTCTTGACCTGCCCCCCGGAAATTAGTCCAGCGGAAATGAGACTTCTCCCCTTAACATAGCCCGCTAGGGCGGAGGAGGAGTCGTGCGCAAGAGTCGATTCAACGAAGAACAGATCATCGCCATTCTGAGGGAATCGGAAGCCGGGGCCGATCCCGGCGAGTTGTGTCGCCGGCATGGCATTACGCGAGCGAGCCTGTACCGCTGGAAGGCAAAGTACGGCGGGATGCAGGTGAGCGAGGCGCGGCGGTTGCGGGCTCTGGAAGAGGAGAACCGGCGGCTGAAGCACCTGGTAGCGGACCTGACGTTGGACAAGCAGGCGTTGCAGGCGGTGGTCGCAAAAAAGTGGTAAGCCCGCAGATGCGGAAGCAGGCGGCGGTAGTGATGCGCTCGGAAATCGCGGTCTCGGAGCGACGCGCCTGCGGGCTGATCGGACTGCATCGGGGGACGTACCGCTACCGGGCGCGGCGCTCGGAGGACGGGCGGCTGCGGCAGCGGTTGCGCGAGTTGGCGCACCAGTTCCGGCGCTTTGGCTATCGCCGGTTGCATGACCGGCTGGTGCGCGAGGGCTGGCGGGTGAACCACAAGCGGATCTGCCGGCTCTACCGGCTGGAAGGGTTGCAGGTGCGGAAGCGGCGGCGTAAGCGTTGTGCAGGCGTGCCACGGCTGCCGCTGCCGGCGCCCACGGCACCGAACCAGGTGTGGTCGCTGGACTTCATGGCCGACACGCTCAGCTCGGGGCGCAAGCTGCGCACGCTGAACGTGGTGGATGACTATACGCGCGAGTGCCTGGCGATAGAGGTGGACACCTCGCTGCCGGGAGCGCGCGTGGTGCGGGTGCTGGAGCGGCTGGTCCGCCAGCGCGGACGACCGCGGCAGATCCGCACCGACAACGGCCCGGAGTTCGCCGGGCGTGCGCTGGACCAGTGGTGCTTCGCCGAAGGGGTGGAGCAGCACTTCATCCAGCCGGGAAAACCGATGCAGAACGGCTATATCGAGAGCTTCAACGGCAAGTTCCGCGACGAGTGCCTGAACGAGAACTGGTTCGTCTCGCTCAGCGATGCGCGGCAGATCATCGAGCAGTGGCGGCGACACTACAATCAGGAGCGTCCGCACTCGTCCCTGGGCTACAGAACGCCGGAGGAGTTTGCCGCTGAAGTGAAAAGCTTCGACAGAACTGGAGTGGGGCCAGGGGCCTCAAACGCCGGCCCCTTGCCCCACACCCCCATCCCCGCTACGCCAGATCAGTGGGGCGAACAAAAACCGGAGAAAGTCTCATTATCCTTGGACTAAAAATGGGGGGCAGGTCATTCTCCCACGCCTCAAATGACAACTGCCCTGTCGAAAGCCGCTCGATATCGATTAGCAAGTCCGACAAATGCTGCCAGGAACACCGCAGTACCTTACTCACCCAGTAAGTCGGCAATTGAGGCAACGACTCCCGTTGTTCTAAATCCGCCCGGGTCCAGTCCGCATCCTCCGGAGACACAATAATAGGAATGATCCGATGATCTGACGAAGCTTTGTGGAAGTAATGCAAGAGAAGTGCGTATTCTTCGATCTGGCGCTCCGCCGCTAGTGCCGCTTGTCCAGACTTGGCCTCTAGGATTACTACCGTTTCTCTAATCAACAAGACGGCATCGATTCGCAGTTCCTTTCGCGGAATCGAGAACTCGAGAATCACGCCCCAGGACCTTGCGGAACTTGACTTTGCGAGACATTCTCTTAGCGACTGCTTAAGCGAGCGAATATCCCGCTCCCATGTCAAAGTCTGATCGGAATATTGGCTTGTATACCCTCTGTTTGCGTAAGCCACAGCCATTTGCGCGATGACATAAGCATCAGCTTGTACGATGAACTCTTCCGCAGTTGTGCGATAGAAGGAAGCCATATTGGCAAACTATATCGGCGTTCCTTGCGCTTTGGATAGTGCCTGTCTCAAGACCGAGTAAGACGACGGGACGCCCGGGGCGCGTAAAGAGCAGATCTCTCGGCGGCTGAAGCCGCCTCGGGATGACAATTCACAGGGGGCGCGGAACGCGGGCCTGAAGGCCCGCTTCGGCCCCCGACTCCCGCCCCTGAAGGGGCTCGGGAATCCTCAAAACCGACCTTTTCCCCGGCCTGAAGACCGGGGCCCCCACCAAGTGCCGCCTCCGCCCCCCTGACATTTGTCACTCCCCGCCGCTGACATTCCACACTGTTGACCTCTGCGCCGATAACCGATCATCGCAACTGTAGCCGGACGCTAGCTGGCCCGGCTGGAGCAGACGATGTCAACGGCAATCGCGGAATTCGTCCCCTATCTTGCGCCGCAGCAGACCAGCGTGGCGCGCACTCGCAACCTGAGCAAGCGCTATGGCGAGACGACCGCGCTGAAAGGTGTCAGCATCGAGCTGCGCGCTGGCGAACTGCTGGCGCTGCTCGGCCCCAACGGCGCAGGCAAGACTACGCTGGTGCGCATCCTGCTAGGGCTCGCCAAGGCGGACGGCGGCAGCGTGTTGGTATTTGGATCGGATCCCCGGAACCTGGCCGTGCGTTCCCGCTGCGGAGCCATGCTGCAGGTGGCGCGCGTTCCCGAGACATTAAAGGTCCGCGAGCACGTTCACCTGTTTTCGTCGTACTACCCCAAGCCGCTGCCCATGGAAGAAACGTTGAAGGTCGCCGGGCTGGAGGAGATCAAGGACCGCCGCTTTGGCGAACTTTCCGGCGGGCAGAAGCAGCGGGTGATGTTTGCGCTCGCCATCTGCGGCGACCCCGACCTGCTCTTCCTCGACGAGCCGACCGTCGGCATGGACGTGGAGGCGCGCCGCCTGATGTGGTCGCAGATTCGCCTGCTCATCGCGCGCGGCAAAACGGTGCTGCTGACGACGCATTATCTGAACGAAGCCGACGCGCTGGCCGATCGCATTCTGGTGCTGCAACGCGGGGAAATCGTTGCCGAGGGCACGCCGTCGGAGATCAAGGCCAAAGCCGCCGGCAAGCAGATTCGCTGCGCCACGCGCCTGTCGCTTGGCGAGGTTGCCGGCATCCCAGGCGTGCTGGCCGTGAAGGAAGACCGGCAGGCGTTCGAGATTCAGGTGAACGCGGCCGAGCCGGTGGTGCGCGAACTGCTGCGCCGCGACGAATGGCTCTCGGACCTGGAAGTGACGAACGCCGGGCTGGAAGAGGCGTTTCTATCGTTAACGAAGACGGCAACTAGCAACTAGCAACTAGCAACTAGCAGCTAGCAACTAGCAATTAGCAATTAGCAACTAGCAATTAGCAATTAGCAACTAGCAATTAGCAACTAGCAATTAGCAATTAGCAATTACTGACGATGGTTGCACGGTTTCTTATAAATCGCTTTGTATCAGGGCACGGCTTTAGAGTGCCGTAACTGCCGCAATGTCGCGATCAGTGCTTCAGCCCGTGAGGTCCGTCATTGTTCAGAAGCTGAAGCCCGAATTACAGCGGATCCATGCGGCACAACTGAAGTCATGCCCTGATCCATGGCAAGAAATCTCATGACTGACTAGTTGCTAATTACTAGTTGCTAGTTGCTAGTTGCTCCGAAGGAGAATTATATGGCTACCGCAACCATACCCGCAATCCTCGCTATTCCGCGCCGCTCGCCTGGCGAGTGGATCGCACTGTTCGCGCTGGAAGCCAAGTACGAGATTTTGAAGTACGTGCGTCTGCACATGTTCTCCATTTCCACGCTCATGTTTCCCACAATGTTTTATGTGCTCTTTGGAATCGTGCTGCCCGGCGGCGGCCACGCCAGCCGCATGCAGACGGCAACCTATCTGCTCGCCACCATGGCCTGCTACGGCGTGATGGGCGTCGCCATGTTCAGCTTTGGCGTGGGCATTGCGATGGAGCGTGGCCAGGGATGGCTGCAGGTGAAGCGCGCCTCGCCCATGCCGCTGCCTGCGTATTTCCTGGCGAAGATCGTGAACGCGATGGTGTTCGGGATTGCGATCTCGCTGCTGCTGCTCGCCGTCAGCGTGGCCTTCGGCGGGGTGCGCCTGGCGCCGCTTATGGCATTGAAGCTGGTGAGCGTGCTGGTGCTGGGATCGATCCCTTTCAGCGCGATGGGGCTGGCGCTGGGATACTTCGCCAAGCCAAACTCGGCGCCGGCGATGGTGAATCTGGTCTATCTGCCGATGTCGTTCTGCTCGGGCTTGTGGATTCCGATCTTCATTCTGCCCAAGGTGCTGCAGCACGTGGCACAAGTCCTGCCACCTTACCATGTCGCACAGTTGGCGCTCAATACGATTCACATGGGTCCATATCCCGGTCCCGTGTGGGGCCATGTTGAGGCGCTGGTTGGCATGACACTCCTGTTCCTCGGGCTTGCAGCTTATGGATACTGGCGCGATGAGGGAGAGACATATGGGTAGCGGCGAGCGGTTAGCAACTAGCGATTAGCAATTAGCAATTAGCAATTAGCAACTAGCAACTCGTGAATACGAGAGACACCAACGCTAGAGGCTAAGTGCTAAAAGCCAAGAGCCAAGAGCCAAGAGCCAAGAGCCAAGAGCGAAAAGCGGTGATGTTATGAGCAGATGTACTTTTGAGTGGATAGCCTGGATTACAGCAATGATCGTCTTTACCGTGCTGGCGCTGGCCAGCCACTGGACGGAGCTGGGTGCGGCGCTGGTGATCACCGGCGTACTGTGGTACACACTGGTTCCCGAGTACCACTCGGGGCGACAATAAGCGAGAGCACAACGACATGGAGCGACTGAAGAAAATCTGGTGGTGGTTCTACCCCAACACCGACAAAGAACACTGGTGGTTGCCGCTGATGTGGCTTCCGTTCATGTTCTTCTTCTTCGTCGGTCCAAAGTGGGCGCACGCCACCCCGCCGTACTGGATCGCGAATACGGTTGTAGGGCTCGTCTTCATATTCCTCTACCTGCAGGCATTCGCTCGCGGCGGACGGGTGCGCCTGGTGTGCACCGTGCTCATGCTCGTGATCGCCGCTGCTGCAACCCCCTTCAACGCCGGCGGAGCGGGCCTGCTGATTTATTGCGCTGCCGCCGGCAGCTTTTCCATTAGGCGTCCAGTGGTGGTGGCGTTCATGGTCGCCGAACTGGCGATCCTGCTGTTTTACGCCTATCGGCTGCACTTCGATCTTCCCTCTTGGTTCTCGATAACGTTGCTGATCGTGCTCGTCGGAGCCATCAACCATTGGGCGGCGCTGTCGCATTGCCAACACGAGAAGCTGCGGCTGGCTAACGATGAGATCGAGCACCTGGCCAAGGTTGCTGAGCGCGAGCGCATTGCGCGCGACTTGCACGACGTGCTGGGGCACACCCTGTCGCTCATCACGCTGAAGTCGGAGCTGGCGCGCAAGCTGGTCGATCGCGATCCCGAGCGCGCCAAGCTGGAAATGCAGGACGTGGAGAAGACTTCGCGCGCCGCATTGGCCGATGTTCGCGAGGCAATTCGCGGCTATCGCAGCGACGGCTTCTTTGCCGAGCTGGGTCGCGCGCGGGCGGCGCTGGAAACTGCCGGCGTCACCCTGAAGTGCGACACGGCGCCCCTGGAGCTGAGCCCGGCGCAGGAGTCGGTGCTGGCCCTGGTGCTCCGCGAGGCGGTCACCAACGTCGTGCGCCACGCCGAGGCCCAGCGCTGCGAGGTGCGGCTGATCAAAGACAACGCGCTCTGCCGGCTGGAGATCGCCGACGACGGATGTGGCGGCGATGCTCCCGAGGGCAATGGCCTGCGCGGCATGCGTGAGCGCTTGCAGGCCATCGGAGGCTCGCTCGAGCGCCTGACCGGGAAGGGAACTCGCCTCATCATTCAACTACCTCTCGCGTCTGGGTGGAGTGCGCCTTCAGGCGTACAGTAGAGTCGTAAAGACCGGGCAACCACAGGGACACAAAGGCGCAGAGTAAACCGAACTATTTTTCCTCAGTGTCTCCGTGGTTTTATTGTTGGTTAGAGCTACCTGAAAGCCGTGCCCTCCACCAAGCGCGACAAGATACGAGTGCTGCTCGCCGAAGACCAGACCATGGTGCTCGGCGCGCTCGCCGCTCTGCTGGAGATGGAGGACGACATCGAGGTCGTCGCCCGCGCCCGCTCGGGCGACGAAGCGCTAAAGCTCATCCAGCAACATCGGCCGTCCGTCTTCATCACCGACATCGAAATGCCTACCATGACCGGCCTGGAGGTCGCTGCCGAGTTGAAACGGCGTAGCGTGCCGGTGCGGGTCATCATCCTTACGACGTTCGCACGGGCGGGATATCTGCGCCGCGCGCTCGATGCGGGCGCGTCAGGCTATCTGCTGAAAGACATGCCTGCCGAGCAGCTCGCCGACGCAGTTCGCCGCGTGCATCGCGGATTGCGCGTCATCGATCCGCAGCTTGCCGCCGAAGCCTGGACCGACGAGCCCGATCCGCTGACCGAGCGCGAGCGCCAGGTGCTGCGGCTGGCCGGGGAAGGCATGGCCAGCTCCGATATCGCGACGGAGTTGAATTTGTCAGAGGGCACCGTCAGGAATTATCTGTCAGAGGCGATCAACAAGATGGGTGCCGCGAACCGCGTCGAGGCGGCGCGGCTGGCGCGGGCGAAGGGATGGTTGTAGAGCACGAGTGCGGATTCAACTGGCTTGAGCCGCCCGCGCCACGTCATGCGGAGCTTCCTCTGTCGGCTTGAGCTGTCCGGTAAACACAATCCATGCGCTCAGTGCGCCCAGAGGGATCAGACCTAAAAGGCCACCGTACCCGACATACAGAAATCTCGCTCCACCAAATAGAAATATAGACAGTCCCCCGCCGATGACGTTAGTTGCGGCATGAGCCACACTCGAGGACCAGACGCTCCCGGTCTTCTGCACCAGCCATCCGAAGATGAAGGACAGAATAATTCCGAAGAGGGGGTACATTACCAAGGCGCCGACGATGGGATTGCTCGGGTAGCTGTAGCCGCGTATGGCGGCCGGGAAATGCCAGTATCCCCAGATGATGCCCGTAACCACGGCGCTCAGCACCGGGTTTTCTGGGAATAGGCGCTTTTGCAGATATCCGCGCCAGCCGAACTCTTCGCCGAACGAGACCGGAGCCCCGACGATTGCTTGCACCAGCCAGATGCAGAGCAGCGGCACTAGACCGCGCGGGTACCATGCCGGGAGTGGCTTCCCGGCGGAGGCATAGGTCTGGAATCCCGGGTTCATGGAAAAGTCGGCGGTACCCGCACCGAAAATAGGCGACAGAATCACGATGCAGGCCACTACCGCGATTGGCAAGAGCCACGCCACCAAGTAGTAAGGCCATTTGCGAAGATGAAGCCGAAGTCCCGCATCGGCGAATCCCTCGCGCGTGACCCACTTGCGCACCACGAAGCATCCGACTGCCGGCGCGAAAGCGCTTATTGCAACTCCCGCTGTTTTGAGTGGAATCCCATTGGACCGGTACATGGCCTCAAAGCCGGCCCATGCCAGTCCGAACGCGATCAGCAGATACGCGACGATGCCTTTTCGATTTGTATTCATTGCGCCTGCGAGAGAAGTTGGTACTAGGGGCCGGCTGCGCGATCATAGATGTGGCTGCCGCTAGGTCGGCACATCATAACATCGAAGTTACGGGGTTCAGACAAAGAAAGTGAATTAGCCTTCGGATGGAATTTTGCGAGGCGACCTTCATGCAACGAGGTACTTCGCGACACAGAGTAGAGCAGATCCCTCGCTTCGCTAGTGATGACAAAACAAAATGGGCCGGAAGAATGTGACTTTCTTCCGGCCCCGAATGATCGAACGTGAACGTAGCGAAACTACCGCACCCCCACCAGCTGCCCTTCTTCCTTCTGCGTCCGCGCGATGGCGACTAGCTCCGCTGCCTTCTGCGCGATGTGCTCGGCGCTGACCTCAAATTCCTTGATCAGCTCCCAGGGCGCACCGGAGTCGCCAAAGCGGTCTTTCACGCCGATAGCGCCGGTGATGATGGACGTGCCGTACAGCTCGGGGCTTTCCGTGAGGATGCCGCTCACGCGCCAGGCCAGTGCGCCGATCTGGTGCTCTTCGGCGGTGATAACCACGCCCGTCTCTTTCGCGGCGCGAAGGATGGCTGCGGCGTCGATGGGCTTCATGGTGTGCATGTTGATCACGCGCGTCTCGTAACCGAATTCTTTCTTCAGAATCCAGGCCGCGCGCATCGCCTCAGGCACCATCGGGCCGCAAGCAATGATGCTCAGGTCTTCGCCTTCATCCATGTAGTGCGAGGCAAGCGCGGTATCGAAGGCGTCGATCATCTGCTCGGCCTCACGGCGCAGGCGAATGACGTTGGCCTTGCCGAAGACGAACGGCGTGTCTTCCGTGGTGACAATGGGAGTTGCCTCACGTGCAAAGCGGATGTACTTCGGTCCCTGGTGTTCCAACAAGAGATAGTCAGTTGCCTTGCGCGTTTCAATCGAATCGCATGGCACTGAGACCACCATGTTGGGCAGGCCGCACATGGCGAACAGGTCTTCCAGCGCCTGGTGGGTTGCGCCGTCCGGGCCGACGGAGACGCCGCCGTGCGCGCCCGCGATCATCACGTTGAAGTTGCCGTAGCAGATCGAAACGCGAATCTGGTCGAGATTGCGGGCGGCCGCGAACGTGCCATAAGTTCCGAATACCGGCAGCTTGCCTTCGCGCGCCAGTCCGGCGGCGGCGGCTGTTGCGGACTGCTCGGCAATGCCCATGCTGATCCAGCGGTTCTTGCGCTCCGGCTTGCCGTTGTAAAAGTCACTGATGGTGATCGAGCCCGAAATGTCGAGACCCAGGCAGACCACGCGCTCGTCGTCGCCGTTGTTCTGTAGTGACTTGCCAAAGCCTTTGCGGGTCGGCTCCATCGCGACCTTCATTGTGCTGCCGCTGTTCCACCAGTAGTCCCTGGTGAACTTCGGCATCTTGGCGTCGAGCGTGGCTTCTACTTCTTTCTGATATTCCGCGGCTTTCTTCAGCAGCGCGTCGTAAGCGATGGTCTGTTTCAGCCCGAGCTCTTCCAGTCCCTTCACCATCTCGTCGTAGTTCGGGGCCTTGCCGTGCCATCCGGCGACGTTCTCCATGAAGCTGACGCCTTTGCCTTTGACCGTGTTGCAGATGACGACCGTCGGCTTGCCGGCGACAGGAATCTTCTTGGCATTTTGCAGGGCGTCGACCACCTGCGGCATGTCGTGCCCGTCGCAAACGATGACCTCCCAGCCGAAACTGCGATACCGCTCTTCCAGCGGCTCGACGTTCATCACGTCCTTCACCCAGCCGTCGATCTGCAGGCGGTTGCGGTCGATGATGCCGACCAGGTTGTCGAGCTTGTAGTGCGAGCCTTCCATCACCGCTTCCCAGATGCTGCCTTCCTGCTGCTCGCCGTCGCCCATGATGCAGAAGACGGTATTCTTGCGCCCGTCGAGCTTGTTGGCCAGCGCGATGCCGACGGCGATGCTCAGTCCCTGGCCGAGCGATCCAGTCGAGGCTTCGACTCCGGGCAGCTTCAGCCGGTGCGGATGGCCCTGAAACGGCGAATACAGCTTGCGCAGCGTGACCACGTCCTCAATGGGGAAGTAGCTGGCGAATGCCAAGCCAAGATAAAGCGCAGGAGCTTTGTGCCCGCCGGACCAGACGATGCGATCACGCTCCGGCCAGTCAGGCACGTTGGGATCGTGGTCGGCGACTTTCAGGTACAGGGCCGCGACAATCTCCATCATGGAGAGGGTTCCGCCGGCGTGGCCGGAGCCGGCCGCGCACAGTGCAACCAGGTCATAGCCGCGCATGAGGCGGGCGGCTTGTTCGAGTTCCTCCATGGTGAAATCGCGAGTGACGGCTTTCGAGAAAGCATTCAGAATAGGCATGAAATGAAATCCTTTCCGGACAGGAATCGAGGGCCGCATTGAGCAAGTTTCTGGCACTGGACGCTAAATGGTTTGCGGCAGCCTGCGCACCCAGCCCGAACTACGGGACTATTAAGGTTACGAGGCGATAACCAGAGGCGCAGTGAGCGTGATCACAGCGCGGTTGTGATAGAGGACCTGGTGGACCGCCGGGAAGGTGGGGAACTGGCAGGCTTGCTCCACGGCGGCGCTAAAGCGGTGCTCCATCCCCAGGCGCCTGCTAGCGCGCGCGTGTGTGCCCGACACTTTCGATCTGCAGCTCGAGCGCCCCCAGAGAGACGGTGATGTCGCGAATCGAGTAGTACATCGACGCCACCAGGCACAGCAGGCACAGCGCAAACAGCGGAAGTGCGACGAAGTCCCGATGCAGGACAAGCAGATGACTCGAGGAAAAGCGAGACGACCATCAAGGAGACAAAAAAGATGCTCGCCGAGGCAAAGGTCATCGAGGAGCGCAGCAGCTGGGCACGCTGATGCGTATGCTGAAGCTGTTCCTCTAGATGCTTGACGCGGGCGCTGCTGGGGTCGCTCTGCCCCAGTTCCTCCATCAACGCACGGGCCCGGTCGATGGCCCGCCCGTAACGGTTGCTAATGCTCAGCAGCAGCAGGCCAACTCCGGAAATGACGATCACCGGCGCGATCGAGCCAGTCAGAATCTGAACCACAGACGAAGTTGGCATGGGGACGCTCCGGATACAGCTTGCTCGGATATTACCAACCTTGTGTTCTGTTTGTGGACAGCGATCGCGCAGCTCTATACCTAAATCACTGCCGGCGCTTCTTCCAATAATTACAATGCTGCCGGGACCGAATCTATGGAAACAGCAGACGTAGTCATCATCGGCGGCGGAATCGTAGGCGCAAGCATTGCCTGGCACCTGACCGAAGCAGGTTGCCGCGACGTACTGATCGTCGAGCGCGAGTCGCACCAGGGTAAAGGCTCGACCGGCAAGAGCATGGGCGGAGTGCGCGCGCAGTTCGCCACCCGGCCCAACATTCAGATGTCGCTGTACTCCATTCCTTTCTATGCCGCGTTCGAAGAGCGGCTGGGCCAGCCCGCGGATTATCGTCCGCAGGGATACATGTTCGTGGCGACCAAGCCTTCACATCTCGAATATCTGCGGACCAATCAGGCGCTGCAGAAGTCGCTCGGACTGAAGAAGGTCAGCATGGTGACCCGCGAAGAGATCGTCGAGCGCGTGCCGCAGTTTCGCTCCGATGACATATTGGGCGGCAGCTTCTGCGCGACCGACGGCTTTGTCGATCCCTACAGCGTGATGGTCGGCTTCACACCGTCGCGTGCGAGCGCGGCGCGAAAGTATGGCGCTCGACCGAGGTCACGGCGATTCGCCGCAACGGCTCGAAGGGCTTCGAGCTAGAGACGTCGCGCGGGCCGGTCAGCGCCAAGACTGTCGTGAACGCCGCCGGGGCCTGGGCGCGGGAGGTCGCCGCCATGGCGGGCGTCGACCTGCCGGTCGAGCCGCTGCGCCGCATGCTGGTTCCGACGGAGCCGTTCGACGGCGTCTCACACGCGATCCCCATGGTCATCGACATGACGAACGGATTCCACTTCCGCCCGGAGAGCCTGGGATTTCTGCTGGCGTGGAACGATCCGGAGGAGACGCCCGGGTTCAAGACGGACTTCGAGCCGACGTTCATCGAGAAGATACTCGAGCGTGCCGCTGACCGCGTGCCCTGCTTCGAGAACCTGGCGATCAATCCCAAGCGCGCCTGGGCCGGGCTGTACGAGATGACGCCCGACCACCATTGCATCCTCGGGCCCGTTCCCGGAGTCGACGGCTTCTTCTGCGCCAACGGATTCAGCGGCCACGGCGTGATGCACGCGCCGGCGACCGGCAAAATTTTGGCCGACCTGATCACCACGGAAAGACGAGCGTGGTGGACGAGGTCGAGGCGCTTAGCCCGGCGCGTTTCGCCAAAGGCGAACTGCTGCATGAGACGGCGGTGCTGTGACGTGATGTCTTCCGAGAGTTCGTACTGAGGAATGCGGTTGCGGCGGATATACCCGCCATCGTCGCTCTCATCAATCGCGCATTTGCGGTCGAGAAGTTCTTCAAGTCGGGCGAGCGAACTGATACGTGCCGGTCACTGAAATGTGGCACGGCGAGTTTCTTCTGCTCGAATCGGCCGGCGCGATGATTGCATGCGTGTACGTCAGGATTACCGGCGAGCGCGCTTACGCAGGAACGCTGGCAGTCGATCCTTCGCAGCAGAAACGGGCATCGGCAGGCGCATGATGCGCGAAGCGGAAGACTACGCGCGAGCGCGAGGCTGCGAAGTGCTCGACATTCGCATCGTGAACGTGCGGCCCGAGTTGTCGGAGATCTACACCAAGTTAGGTTTCGTGCCGACCGGAATCGAATCGGCCGAGGTCATCAAGACGGCGACACAGCCGGTACACTTCATCACCATGTCGAAGCCGTTGTGAAGCATCGAAGGGGCGCAGCATTAGCTGCGCCGACTTACATACCCATTCAACTTTTGTCATCCCGAGCGGCTAAGCCGCCGAGGGACCTGCTTTCGCGGGCTCAAGAGACGATTCAATAACCATCAAAAGCAGATTCTTCGGGCTAAGCACTCAGGATGACAGACAAAGAGTTGGCTTTTGGCCCGACTAAAATCGTGCCCTGAACAAGCGCAGCATCAGAATCTGCGACATCGAAATAACATGGACTATCGCACCCTCCCCCACACCGACCTAAACGTCTCACGCCTGTGCTTCGGCACCATGACCTTCGGCAAGCCGCTCGATCAGGCTGGCTCAACGCAACTGGTGGACCGCTGCATCGAGGCTGGCATCAACTTCTTCGACACCGCCAACATGTACCAGACCGGCGTGGCCGAGACCATGCTCGGCGAGGCGATCAAAGGCCGTCGCGACAAACTGGTCATCGCCAGCAAGGTGCGCTTCAAGGTCGGCGACGAGCCCGATCAGCAGGGACTCACGCGCGAGGCCATCCTGCGCGCCATCGACGAATCGCTGCGGCGGCTGCAGACCGACTATCTCGACATCTACTACCTGCATGCGCCCGATCATTCGACGCCCATCGAAGAGTCGCTGGAGACGATGAACTCGCTGGTGAAGCAGGGCAAGGTGCGTTACGTCGCGTCGTCGAACTACGCGAGCTGGGAAGTGGTCGAGATGCTATGGCTGGCGAAGGAGCGCGGCTGGGCGGCTCCGTATATTTCGCAACCGATGTACAACCTGCTGGCGCGCGGCATCGAGCAGGAATATCTCGCGATGTGCAAGCAGTTCGGCGTCTCGACCATCGTCTACAACCCGCTGGCGGGCGGACTGCTCACCGGCAAGCACCAGCAGGAGACGATCACCCCGGGCACGCGCTTCGACAACAACAAGCTCTATCAGGACCGCTACTGGCACGATCGCTACTTCAAGGCCGTCGAGGAGCTTCGCGAGATCGCACGGCATGCCGGGCGCTCGCTGGTCAGCCTGGCGCTGAACTGGCTGCTGCACCACACGGCGACCGACGTGGTGATTCTGGGCGCGTCGAGCCTCACCCAGTTGAACGAGAATCTTGAGGCCAGCGAAGAAGGTCCGCTGGACGAAGAGACGCTGAACGCCTGCGATCAGGTCTGGCAGGACCTGCGCGGCCCGTTGCCGGTCTATAACCGGTGAGCTTGTATGAACCTGACGTCTGCCGCTCCGCCCAGCGGCCGTCGTAGCCATTAGGCTCGGCCAGGAACGCGCAATGGCCACCGTAAGCGGTCTCGATAAAGGTGATATGCGGGTTCCAGCAGCTTCTGACGCGTCTCGGGAAGAATGCGAATGAACGGGTCATCCTCGGCATGCAGCACCAGTGTCGGCACGGCGATGCGTCGAGAACATTGGCCGAAGCGCGCGCGTGTAATAGTCCTGGGCGCCGGCGAATCCGCAATAGCGTGCCGTGATCTGCTCATCGAAGTCGCGAATGCTGCGCAGCCCTCGCAGATACTTCACGTCGTACGTTCCGGGTAAAGTTCGCTTTCCGCCGCACGCGGCTCCGCAGCCCGCGTAAGAACTTGTATTCATATATGCGGTTCGCGAGGTCGTGCAGCGCGTCGGCCGACGCGCCAAGTCCATTGCCGGCGACACGCCAACGCCAGCCTTAACTTGCGACGGAGCCTCGGCTCCCCACTCGCCCAGCAGCTTCAGCACCAGATTGCCGCCCATGGAATAGCCGACCAGCGCGATCGCCGGCAGCCCTTCGTCAGCAATCAGGGTCTGCACGATGACTCCCACATCCGCCGACATGCTGGAGTTGTAAAGCGTCGGCCCAAGATGCTCGGTGTCGCCGCAGTTGCGCATGTTCATGCGCACCACATTCATGCCCTCGGCCCATGCCTTACTGCCGGTGCCGATCATGTATCCCGACCGGCAGAGCCTTCAAGGCCATGAACGACGACCAGCGTCATGGCGGACTCACGTTCCGCTTGCCAGTGGCAATGGCACAGCAGGTGCATGCCGTGCTCGACCTGGAAGAGGCGATCTTCCGCCGGCGGCAGCAGATGTGCCGGCGCATGAAGTTGCCGGCAACGGTCTGCGCATGGCCGCCACGGAACAGGCGCCGCGGATGGAATGGCTCGGCAACAAATCGATGGTTGTTTTGCATTTCCACGAGGGGAACCTTACAAGCCCAGCCTGGCTCTATGCTTTGATTTTGACACATCGAGGCCGAACTCGGTTGTCCCAGCGAGAACGCTGCCCGGTTGGGCTGCGTGGAATGCTCCGAGTCCTGGTGATAATCTCGACCTTCGATCGCTCATGAATCCCGACTCGCTTAAGAAGCTGTTCCAGCAGGTCAAGAAAGGCGCCCTCTCTCCTGATGAGGCGGTACAACAACTGCGCCACATGCCTTTCGAGGACCTGGGCTTCGCCAACATCGATCACCACCGCGCCTTGCGCGTTGGCATGCCCGAGGTGATCTTTGGCCCGGGAAAGGAGCCGCGGCAGTTGGCCGAGATCTTCGCCAGGCTGGCACAGCGCGGCAACAACGTTCTGGCGACACGCGCGACGGAAGAGCAGTTTCGTGCGGTGAAGCGCAAGCTGCGCAAGGCCGAGTTTCACTCCCTGGCGCGCTGCATCACGCTAACCAGGGACACGACCTTTCGTGGCAAAGGCGCCATCGTCGTGGTCTCCGCCGGCACCAGCGACATACCCGTCGCGGAAGAGGCGGTGGTCACCGCGCAAATCATGGGCAACGAAGTACAGCACCTATACGACGTCGGAGTTGCCGGCATTCACCGCCTGCTCGCGCGCCGGGAGGTCCTGACCAGGGCACGAGTGATCATTGTCTGCGCCGGCATGGAAGGCGCCCTGCCGAGCGTTGTCGGAGGATTGGTGGGCGTGCCGGTGATCGCCGTTCCCACCAGCGTGGGCTATGGCGCGTCGTACCGGGGAATCACAGCGCTGCTGGGGATGCTGAACTCTTGCGCTTCGAACGTCACGGTGGTCAACATCGATAACGGCTTCGGCGCGGGCTATGTGGCGTCGATCATCAATAGACTGGAGTAGCGCAATTGCCCTCATTTGGAGCTCAGAGAGGTCGGCACTCCATTCGCTCTGCCACAAGCCCCCGCCAACTCCTTCCATTCCAGATCAAACTGAGTTAAAGTATCTGCCCGACAGCGTTGTGGGGTGCTGCATATGGCTGGCAGTACAGGACGATTCTCTTTCCGGAATAGAATGCCTAGGCTGAAGCGTGGGCGTGCGGTTCCGAGAAGCAGTGCTGCTCTTGATCGAATCGCCAATGGTCCATTGTTGAAAGCCTTAGGAGCAATCGGAACCATTGCCATTGCGATCATGGTACTGATCGCAATTGCACTCATTTTGCGATTCGTCTCTCCTAAGTCACAGATTACCGTCTCCGCATTTCAGGTATTCACAACCGACCCCAAGAGTAGCGGCCGTTCTGAAAAGGCGTTGTCTGATATGGTAGTGGATGACCTGCATAGGATTCTCGAAGAAGCGTCCCAATTTCACGGAAATGATTACTCCAGCAGTAGGAATTTCTCTTCAATTCCAGACATGCCCCATATCCCTGTGGGGACCTCGTATGGCATCGAGATCAAGGGAATATCCATAGATCAACTCCTGGCAACATGGAGTCATCTGCGCTATCGGGAATTTCAAGTTTCGGGTGACCTGATCGAAACTGCGGGGGATCACGAGGAACTACTGATACGATATGTGGAGGATCGATTTCTTAGCCAAGGGCGCGCCAACAGCTTCGAAGAACCGATCGCACCGGATTCTGGCACGATTAAAAAGGCAGCGTCGGATCTCGCGTTGAAGGTGATGGCTGAGATCAGCCCCGAGGCGGCGGTCCGGTATATGCTGTCGCAACATTTCAAATGCAGAAGTAACTGCGAGGAGGCACTGGATAAGCTCGTAAGCTTCTGCTGGGATTGGGAGAAACGTAAACCAAGAAATGCGACTGCGGCCTTCTATCTAGGCTACGCGTTAGCCGACACACATCACCCGGAGGATGGACTTCCTGCACTCGACTGGGCGCTCAAACTCAATCCAAAACTGTACCTTGCACTGAATAATAAGGCTTATATTCTGGGCGAAGCTGGAAGGTATGATGAAGAACTTCGTGCCCTCCAAGATTCTATTCGTATCCATGTCACGCCCAACGCTCTTCTCAACGTCGGGATAGTTTATCTCCGCCGAGGACAATACTTGGAAGCTGAAAAGTATATGCGCAAGGCGTTGAAAGAAGACCCGACTTTCTATGGTGCCTATTTCGACCTAGGAACTGCGCTGCGAGACATGGGGCGCAACGCCGACGCAGCAGAAGCATACCGCAATGCCCTACAGCTCCGTCCTGATTCTGTCGGCGCGCTGTCAGGATTAACGTTTGTCCTTGCTATGGATGGAAAACTTGAAGAGGCCCGCCAAGAGTGCGAACGGGCCAAACATCTGGACCCAGACAGCGCGGGCCCCTTAATTGCTGAAGGGCGAGCGCTACTGCTAGCCAAGCGTGCAGATGAGGCTGGCGATCAATTCCGCGCTGCACTCGAAAAACGAAATGACGCGGAAGCATACATGCAATGGGCCATAGCTTACCTGGCGAAGGGGGACTTGGAAGACGCCCGGTCAAAGCTCGAATGGTTGCAAAACAACTTAGCACCGAACACGGATAAGTATACCGTAGCTAGAATTCATCATCTGTTAGCCATAGTCCTGGAAAGGCAAGGGTCTATCGACGACAGCAGAATTGAGGATGAAAATTCGCACAGGCTTTGTCCCTGGCTCCAATACGACTCTATGGATGATCTGACACTGCGACATGTGGGGATACTAACAACAGCTTCAGCTGCAGCGCCTGGCGCGTCCAAGCACTAAGATTGGAATCCACATCGACCGGCCCTAGCCTACATCTTCGGCCCGCTGAACCGGCTGGCGATGTCCACGGCCAAACGAAAGGGCTCGGTGATGGGCTTCTTCAGCGGCGGTTCGACGTCGCGCTGCTTCAGCGCTTCCAGCAGCTTTTCGGTTGGAATATTTCCTACCAGCACGTCCTGCGCGAAGGGGCATCCGCCCATGCCGCCGATGGCGGAATCGAAACGCCGGCAGCCGGAGTCGTAGGCGGCGAGTACTTTATCACTGGCTTGATCAGGCCGGCTATGCAGGTGCACGCCGATTTCAATACCGCGAAATTTGGCAAACACCTGGTCAAGCAGGTCGCCGATCTGCTCGGGCGTCGCAAGTCCCACAGTGTCGGCCAGCGAGATGGCGCCCAGGTCCATGTCAGCCAGCAGGCCAATGCCCTCGATCAACTCTTCCGCGTTCCACAAATCGCCATACGGATTGCCGAACGCCATCGAGATGTAGGCCACGGTGTCGAGCCCGCTCTCGTCGGCTTTTTGCTTGATTTTCTCCAGGACTTCCAGGGTCTCTTCCGGCGTCTGGTTCTGGTTTTGCTTGAGGAAGGTCGGCGACAGCGAGTACGGGAAGCCCAGCGTGTGAACGGCGTCAGTGGAGATGGCACGCTCGGCGCCGCGCTCATTGACCACAATACCAATGATCTCGACATCATCGGGCGGGTCGAGTTCGCTGAGCACGGTTTCCGAGTCGGCCATCTGAGGCACGGCTTTGGGCGAAACGAACGAGACCGCATCAATGTGCTTGAAGCCGGCGTTGATCAGGGCCTGAAGATACTCGACCTTGACGGCAGACGGGATCTGTCCCGGCAGGCCCTGCCAGGCATCGCGCGGGCATTCGACGAGTTTGATAGAGGCGGGCATTGGCAATCGGCTCTTAGCTTTTGGCTCTTAGCTTTTGGCTTTGGATGCGCAGTTCTCCCCAGTTTGTCATCACGAGCCGCAGGCGAGGGATCTGTTCTCCGTCCACAGGCCGGACAGGTAATCCTAGCAATAAATGCGATCGCAGAACGACTCAGGCCCCTCGTTCGAGGAGCCTGAGTGATGATCGGAAGTGGGTAGTCGCCAGCATCCAAAAGCCAAAAGCCAAGAGCCAAAAGCTAAGAGCCAATAGCTAGTTGCTAGTTGCTTCTTTCGCAACCACCGAAACAAACTTGCCCATCGCTCCGCGGTTCTTGAACTCGATGACGCCGGTGACCTTGGCGAACAGGGTGTCGTCTTTGCCGCGGCCCACGTTGAGCCCCGGCTTGATGCGGGTGCCGCGCTGCCGCACGATGATGGTGCCGCCGGAGACGAACTGGCCTCCGAAGGCCTTGACGCCCAGCCGCTGGGCATTGGAATCGCGGCCGTTTCTCGAACTGCCTAAACCTTTTTTATGTGCCATCTTCTCTTCCCGTTATGCCTTGTGCGCCTGGCCGTCGACACTGATGCCCGTGATCTTCACCGCGGTGTAGGCCTGGCGGTGTCCCTGCAACTTCTTGTACTGCTTCTTGCGCTTGTAGTGGAAGACCAGCACCTTGTCGCCGCGCTTCTGCTCGACCACCTGACCGGTGACGACAGCACCAGCGGGCTTGGTCAGCTCGCCTTCGTTCCCGCTGAAGGCCAGAACCTCGGCGAACTCGACCTCGGCGCCGCTCTCCTGCGGCAGCTTCTCGACTTCAATCACGTCTCCGGGTGCGACGCGATACTGCTTTCCCCCGGCGCGGATCACCGCGTACATGGCAATCTCCTGACTTAAACTGTTGCGAACACGCAACGGCGCCGCATTCCAGCAGCGCTCAAATCATTTGTGCACTTGCACTTACCAGCGCCAGGAAGAAAACCTTCGCGGGACCGAGCGTCCCGGGCGGCTGGGTGCCCCTGACGGGACACACTCGTACAGGCAAACCATAGAAGTTTAGCGTGTTTGGGAGGGCCAGGTCAACCGGAAGACATAACACTGTAGATGCTCCAAGATAATGTCACCCCATAACTGCAACGAGACTTTGTCACCCTGTAAGGATGGTGGCGATGACTCAGAAAGAGTTTCAACGGGTGAAAGTGATTGAGAATGCAGCGGGCGGGAGGCTGAGCGTACGCGAAGCCTCCCGTCTGCTGCGATTGAGCGAGCGCCAGGTACAGCGGCTCAAACGGCGTTATCAGCCGGATGACATCGCCTGGGTGAAGCACGGCAATTGCGGACGCGCCATGCCCTGGGCCGTTTCTCTTCCCCAGAAGCAGTTGATCGTAAGCCTGGCCCGCGGCAAGTATCAGGGTTTCAATGATTCCCATCTCGCCGAAAAACTTCAGGCCGAGGAGAACCTCGCCCTCAGCCGCGAAACCGTGCGCCGCATCTTGCGGGCCGCAAACTGCCCTCTCCGCAGAAGCGTCGGCCCGCCAAGTATCGCTCCCGCCGGCCGCCCCGCCCCTGCTTCGGCATGATGGCGCTCACCGATGCCAGCCGCCATCGCTGGCTCGAAGACCGCGGTCCCCAGCTCACCCTGATCGGCTTTCAGGATGACGCTACCAGCCAGATCCTGGCGGCTCACTTCCAACTGGAAGCCGAAAATACTCTCGGTTATCTCCGCGCCTTGCAGGCCATGATCACCACCCATGGCATCCCCGCTCAGCCTCTACCGCGACCGCCACAGCATCTTCCAGCGTAACGATTCCCACTGGACCGTCGCCGAACAGCTCGCGGGAAAACAATCGCCCACCCAGCTGGGACGCGCCCTGGAAGCCCTCGGCATCGAGCAAATCCCCGCCTACTCGCCCCAGGCCAAGGGCCGCATCGAACGCGCCTGGCGCACCTGCCAGGACCGGCTGGTCAGCGAACTCCGCCTCGCCGGCGCCACCACCTTGGAGCAGGCCAATGCCGTGCTCCAGCGCTTCTGCGCCGACTATAACCAGCGCTTTGCCCGCCCCGCCGCCCAGCCAGCTGGCCATTTCGCCGCTTGCCCCGCGGCTTCGATCTCGCCCGCTGCGTGGCCCTGCGCTACGAACGCGTTGTCGCCGCCGACCATACCGTCACCTTAGGCGAGCACTCCATCGCCCTGCCGCCCTTGCCCCGCGCTCGCGGCTACGCCGGAGAAACCGTCGAACTCTCCCATCAACTGGACGGGACCCTGCGCGTCTATCGCGGTGACCGTCTGCTCTATGCCCAGCCTCTGCCTCTGGCCGAAGTCCCCGATCGCCGCCCTGCGCCCCGCACCACTGCGCAGAAAAGAAAAACCCCGATGCCCCGCATCTACAACCTCTCCGGCCGCCCTGCTTTAGCGGCCGTTACCTAAACCACAGGGGGTGACAAAGTCTGGTTGCAGTTGATACGACATTTTCTGGTTGCAACAACACCGGAAGACATAACACTGTCGGGTCGGGGTTGGCTACGTGTACCGGAAGAAGTGCCACACCGGGTGACATTCTCGTAAAGTATTAACGATTTAGTTACTAGGTCGCCTCAAGATCGACGGTACGAGGGTGAGCGGCCTGGGCCGGACGCAGAAACATGCCTTCGTGGCGTTTTTGGGGTAAGCGGGGCGGTCTCTGCTATGCAACATTGTCAAGATTTGAATAGAGAAAATCCCCCAACATAGATAATTTGGGGTACAGTTCCAGCGATGCTGCCATCCGTGAACAAGGTCAAGCTATCCATCACCTTGAAGTTTACGTTGCCAAAATGCGACAGTGGTATTGATGCTTCTTGCCACGTACTTGTAATTTGTCCCTTACCTTGAAGTAAGTACTGACCCTCCAGCATTACGGATACCTCTATACCTTGGGCATCCTTCATTTTGATGCCTATATGTTCTGATCCAGAATCACCGCGAATAAAGAAACGAAGTTGTTTTTGATCACTTATGTCTGCGCCACGGATGAAATACAACACCCACCCGGCATTATCTCTCAGCAGATTATCGTTTGCCCTCATCCTAATCCTCGCGTAACCATGCGGCCCGTTTACTGGCGTCTTGTCGATAAATTCGTAGCTAACCTCCCCATTGGTCGCGAAAGTCCTGAAGAACACTGGACCCAAGTTGCTAGCTTGCGGAAACAACTTCTCCGCTGCGGGGTCCTTGAGTTGAAGCGGGACTGCCAAAAACGCCAGACTCACCGCGAAGGGGATCGGTATCGTAATGGAGAACAGCAACCTGGTAAAGAAGCGCCGCCGATTGTTACGATAGATCTGCCAGCGGCGTGCGAGCGGTCGAATACCCCAAAGCCAAGCGGTTAAGAGTACGACGCCGGCCATCAGCACGTAAGCCAGAGACGCGAGGAACCACGGCCTCTGCCTTAAAGGCAGATCGAACCGAGTCAACCGGACAAAAGTATGCCCGAGCCACACACAACCAGAAAGGGCGGCAGCTAAAAGAACTTTTGCAAAGTCCTTCGCCAGGTCCCAAGCAATCTCGAGCATCTTGTCATGGAAGCTGGTTTTCGCTTCTTCGGTCATGTCGAGCCTCTTGGTATCGGTAAACAATAAGAGGTGAGAGCACCGCAGGGGCAAGCCACAGCAGGTTCAGTCCAGAGAGAATCGGGTTCAGCAATACTGAAACCAAACTGGCCAGATAAATTACCAAACCAGGGCCGGCCATCTTAAGAACGCGCCCGAAAGATGGGCGCGGCTCAGTTCCAGTAATTTCGAATTCCAGGTGGCGCCGGCCTCTGACCCAGTATCTCACTTGCCCGCACACTACTGACCAAGCTGTGACACTGAAGACCGCAGCTTCAAACAACAGAGTTTCCAGGCATTCGCCCGCTGGAAGATGCAGGGCTTTTGCGCGAACCAGGAGGATGATAATCGGCAGCAGCCAAATCAGGACCCAGAAGCCAGTAAACCACAGATAGTCCCCAAAGTTCGCTACACCATGATTGCCAGGCATTTTGAGATTCACCGCAATGTGGCTGGCGTTCAAGTATATAAGTAAAATTGCTGCAATCATCGAAACAACTGGCTGAGTATAGTAATAGACAGCTTTGATAAGCCGCAGACGTGCAGCCCACGTTAATCCCTGAACGTTCAGGCTGCCCAACTGAAAAGTCTGGCAGGCATGCCGTATTCTGCGTTTCGAATATTCCGCAATGTTGGCAGGCACGCGCTCGTAGGAGTCCACAGGAACAGCAACGCACCTCCAACTGCGATTTAAAAGCTTGACGCAAGTGGCATAGTCCTCCGCAACATAGTCTTCGCTAAATCCGCCGGCTTCTCTGATGGCCGCGGTCCTAAATAGATCGTTATGCCCAACGGACAGATTCGACCAGAAACGATTACCAACCTTCAATGGTATGCGACGTCCGCAACGTGCTAACACCGATTGATGATAAGTAAACGGACTCGTTGTATTCCACGGCACGATCGCGCTTTCAAACATCGCGACATCATTATTTAGAGGATGTTCCGCATAGCCAACCATTCTTGTTACGAAATCAGTAGGCAAAATACTGTCGGTGTCCAAGACAATGAAATAAGGAAAAAGATGCCCGTACAAAGTCAGCCAATTGTTGAGATTGCCAGCCTTGTAACCAACCCGGTTGTCGCGCCGCACTACAGTTACCCCAAGGGCATCAGTCGTTTTTGAGTAGTCGTGGTGGCATGAATCATCCAGAATGAAAATACGAAGGTTGGAATAGACACATTGCTGGAGACATTCCAGAGCACCATGGTTCAAATCATCGCAAATACAATACAGAATTGCGACGGCAGGACCCTGAGCCGTAGGCGGTTCAAATGGAACGATGATCTCAGGAAGCAGCTGCTCAAGAATAAGCTCCGTTATTTCGTAAGCGAGTCCGAAAGTTCCGTATTCAATTAAGAGTAGATATAACAATGCTAGCAAATCGAGAGGCAGGGACAGCAAGACAAAATAAGCTAAATTGAAGAGGGCAAACGCTATCCCGAACAATCCTATAAATAGATGCCGGGAATAAGAAGGCGTCCACGTCCGTCGCCGTATTAACTGAGATGCGAGCAATAATTGAAGCTCCTTCGAAGCTGGTCCAGCGGCTCAGTGCTAATAACTGCTCCTTCCCAAAGGCGGTAGGGGATAAGAATATCTATCGACTCTGTTTCCCTTCTCGTCAAAATAGTCTTTCTGTGTCTCGTTACCCTGCATGTCAAAAAGAAGCAAGATGCGAAGTTGGCCGTGAATATCAAATATTTCCCTGCGAACAACCGCTTTGGTGAGATCCAGATAGTCGATAACGATGAGTTGCTCGGCCGAGTAGTAAGCCGTCAGTTGTTTAGATAGGTAATTAACCTTTACAAAGCCAGTATGGTCGATCCGTTTGGGCACACTTTGATCACTTGCTTTATCGTTCGATGGAGATATGTCAACCGATGGTAGCCTGTTAGCCTCTTTGATGGCCGCATCAGCTTGGGCTTTGAGCTTTTCGAATTCGGCACTCTTGACATGCCCTAAAACCAGCAGGGATGATGCTGTTACGAATAGCGCTCCAAGCGTAAATATAAACAGGCGCCCGAGTGTCATGGCGCTGGTTTCTCTGCGCAGTTCATTTTGCTGACGTAGGCGGTTTTAAGCACGATATCCATGTTGTTGTCCTAAGGACCCACTACTATATCTCCAAGCCCGTTAGCCGTCTAGGTCTTGTTGCAGTTAGAATCGACCTGTGGCGCTTCTTCGCAGCATCGGCACAACCCTGGAGATGATCAAGTGGGAGCACTCCTTCCTGACGCTCCCGTTTGGTCTGACCGGCGCTGTGCTCGCCGCCCGTGGCATTCCTTCGGCATGGACGCTGCTCTGGATTTGCGTTGCCCTGGTAGCGGGACGCTCGGCGGCGATGGCCTTCAATCGGCTGGCCGACGCGGACATTGACGCCGCCAATCCCCGTACCAGGACGCGGGCCTTGCCGGCCGGTAAGTTGTCGCGCCAGTTTGTCGCGGGATTCGTGGCCGTCGCCTCGGCGCTGCTGGTCTTTGCTGCGTGGCAACTCAATCCGCTTGCGTTACGGCTCTCCCCCGTCGCGCTCGCCATCATCTTCCTGTACTCGTACAGCAAGCGTTTCACCCGCTGGTCGCACGTGGCGCTGGGTTTCGCGATGGGAATCGCGCCCGCAGCCGCGTGGGTCGCGGTTCGCGGCTCGCTCGATCCCCGCATCCTGATATTGACCGCAGCAGTTCTTTTCTGGGGCGCCGGTTTCGACATCCTCTACGGTTGCCAGGATTACGAGTTCGACCGCTCGGCCCAGGTCTATTCCGTGCCGAAGGCTTTCGGCATCCGCAACGCGCTGTGGGTCGCGCGCTTGTTCCACGTCATCACGTTTGCGCTGCTGGTCTGGATGGTGCTCGCGTTTGGCCTTGGAAAGATCGCGATTGCGGGCGTTGTGATGGTTGGGCTGTTGCTTGTCTACGAGCACTCCCTGGTGCGCCACGACGACCTCAGCCGCCTCAACGCCGCTTTCTTCACCATGAACGGATTCATCTCCATGGGATTTTTGTTCTTCATCGCGGCGGATTTTCTGCTGTGAAGAAATCCGCTCTTGGCCTTTGGCTGTTAGCTCTTGCCCGAGCGCGGCTAGACCTCCCCGGTTAAAATCTGTCCTGCAGATGTATGAGCAAATGCCTCGACCCACCCGCGACGACAAATAGGCGGGAAAGCCAAGAGCCAAGAGCCAAAAGCCAAACGCCGAACACCGTGAACCTTGACGACACCATCGTTGCCATTGCTACTCCTGCCGGCAGAGGTGGCATCGGTGTTGTCCGGCTCTCCGGTCCCGAAGCGCGGGACATCGCGCAATCCATGCTGCGGCTGAAGAGCGCAGAGGAGCTACAACCCAACCGCGCGCATTTCGGTGAGCTAATCGACAGCGACAGCGGCGAGCGCATCGATGAAGTGGTTGCGACGTTCTTTGCCAAGCCTCACTCCTACACGGCCGACGATGTGGTCGAGATCTCCTGTCACGGTGCGCCGGTGGTCTTGCGCCACGTTGTCGAGATGTCCCTCGCGCGCGGGACGCGGCTGGCCGAGCCGGGCGAGTTCACCGTGCGCGCTTTTCTCAACGGCCGCATCGACCTCACGCAGGCTGAGGCCGTGCGCGACCTGATCGACTCGCAGACGCTGTATCAGGCGCAGGTCGCGGCGCGCCAGCTTGGGGATCGCTCTCTCATCGCCTGCAACCGATCAAGCAAAAGCTGGTCGAGCTGATCGCCGTCATGGAAGCCGGCATCGACTTCGCCGAAGACGATGTCTCCGTGATCCCGGGGGAACAGATACTCGCGCGCATCGCCTCGGTTCGCGAGCCGCTCGATCATCTGCTCGCCAGCTTCGCTTTCGGCAAGGTCGTGCATGAAGGGCTCACGCTGGCGATTGTCGGCCGCCCGAACGTCGGCAAATCGAGCCTGTTCAACCGGCTGGTCGAGCACGAGCGCGCCATCGTCACTGCAACTCCTGGAACCACGCGCGATCTGGTCAGCGAGACTGTATCCATCGGCGGCATCCCGGTTCGCCTGGTCGATACCGCCGGAATCCGGACCGCGCTGGATGAGGCGGAAAGCATCGGGATCCGCAAATCAATGGAGACGCTGGCCGATGCGGACGTGGTCCTGCTGGTGCGCGATTTCGGCGGCCCGAGCAATGCAGATCGGACGCAGGATGACGAGCTACTCCGTGCCGTCGAGTCCCGGCCGCACGTTGTGGTCGCAAACAAGATCGATCTCTACGAAGGCGAGCGCACCAACCTGGTGTCGAACAACGGCGCAATGTTGACCTCCGCCAGGACGGGCGAGGGCATTGAGCAGCTGCGACAGACGATCCTGCAACTGGTGCGCGGCGATTGTGCCGTCCAGCGCGAGAGCGGCTTCCTCACCAACGTCCGCCAGCACGGCCTGGTGCAGAATGCGGTCACCGCGCTCGATGCTGCCGCGGCTGCCGTTCCATTGAACACGCCACACGAGATGATCCTGCTCGACCTCTACAACGCGCTGCACGCGCTGGACGAGATCACCGGCGCGACGACGGCCGACGACATCCTGAACCTGATCTTCGGCACGTTTTGCATCGGGAAATAAGATTTCACCACTTAGGCATCACTCGTGACGGTAAGCCGCTCGAAGTGGTTCCGATTGCCGCTGCCCTCAAGCGGCGGGTGCCGGGCAGCTTCTAAGGCAGGCTCTCGTGGACACCGGAGGTGGTCTTGAATCCGCCGCCCGTGTCTCTGCATCTGCCCAAGACGGCAAAGGAAGACACGCCAGGCGAAGGAAACCTTCGATCGGCGTCCTCTTCAGGCCGGCCCGTTTGGCGAGGAAGCCCGTGGCAGGCCGGTTTGCCGCAGCAGTAACTGTTCCTCAACAACCGCCCAGAATTCATAGGAGGATTTATGGCAACAACGAGCGTTGAAGTTGCGACCATGAAGGTTGCCGCCGTTCCCAAAGCCGGAGCGCCTTTCGAAATTGTCGAGCGTGAGATTCGCGAACCCGGTGCCGGAGAGGTTCGCATCAAGGTACAGGCCTGCGGCGTGTGCCACAGCGATGTGCTGACAAAAGAAGGACTGTGGCCGGGAATTCAGTATCCCCGCGTTCCAGGACACGAAGTGATAGGCATCATCGATGAGCTTGGCGCCGGTGTTTCCGGATGGAAGAAGGGACAACGCGTCGGCGTCGGCTGGCACGGTGGCCACGACGGCACCTGTTTGCAGTGCCGCCGGGGCGACTTCGGCAACTGCGTCAACATGCAGGTTGCCGGCATCAGCTATGACGGCGGATACCAGCAATACATGGTCGCCCCCGTCGTGGCGCTCGCGGCAGTGCCGGACAGCTTGAAGGATGCCGAAGCAGCCCCACTGCTCTGCGCCGGCGTTACAACCTTCAACGCCCTGCGGCACAGCGGCGCCATGCCCAGCGATCTCGTCGCAGTACAGGGTATCGGCGGCCTCGGTCATCTCGGAATTCAATACGCGAACAAGTTTGGATACAAAGTGGCGGCCATCGGACGCGGCTCGGAGAACGCTACGCTGGCGAAGAAACTCGGCGCGCATGTGTACATCGACAGCCAGGCCACGAACGCTGCACAAGAGTTGCAAAAGCTGGGCGGCGCAAGAGTCATTCTGGCGACGGCTCCCAGCGGCAAAGCCATGTCGGAGCTGATTGACGGCCTGGGCCCGCATGGAGAGCTCATGGTAGTCGGTGCTTCCTCCGATCACATTGAGGTCACGCCGCTACAGCTCATCGGTGGAAGCAAGACGGTTCAAGGCTGGGCCTCCGGCATTCCGGCCGATTCCGAAGACACACTGCGCTTCGCTGAACTGACCGGCGTGCTTCCCATGATCGAGACCTATCCGCTGGAGCGGGCAGCCGAAGCCTACGACCGCATGATGAGCGGCAAGGCGCAGTTTCGCGTCGTGCTGACCATGTGAAGTTGCGCGGGTCGCTCCCATCCTTTCGCGTTGTAGGGTAGAGCGGCGCTTTAGCGCCGCGTCAACGGTCCCTTATTGTTTGTCATCCCTGGGCGAGGTCGCCATCGCGACCTCGCCCAGGGACCTGTTCTTTGTGCGCTCCGCCTGACGGCTGCGCGCCGGCCTTCGGCAGATTGGAAGGACGGCAGGGGGTCAGTTTGATAAAACTGACCCCCTGCCGCATCGAAGAAGAGGCCGCGTCCTGACGCCGCGCTGAAGCGCAGCTCTACCCTTCAAGCGTGGCAGTAGGTGGAAGCCCCGGCCTTCAGGCCGGGGGATACGCGTCTCCTTAATACCTTCTCCAGAGCCCCTTCAGGGGCGGGACTCCGCCTTCAAATCGCTCACCAGCCGCTGAAACGCCTTCTGATACGAATCGTGGTCCTTCCAGTTGCTGAAGTCGGGGATGAAATACTCGCGTATCTCGCGCGCCGAATCTTTCCCCCGGTCCGCGTCGAAGCACTCCCACTCGGCAATCGTCACAGGTCCCGGAGTCTCTGCGGAGCGCCGTTCCTGCGCTTCGCCGGGCGGCCGATCATAGGGAACCAGCGCGACCGGGAACAGCATCTGCCGCTTCTCCTGCGCCTCGCGCTTGCGGGCCTTGGCGATTTCGGTCTGCACCCAATCGCTCGCCATGCTGTCCTCCGACAGGATCAGCAGCAGCTTGTCGTGCAACCGAATGGCCTCGTCGATCTGCTCATGAATTTTCCGCCCACCCCGGATGTCGTGCGGCGCAAACCAGCAGCGCACGCCTTTGGCCTGCAGGTCGGCATGGAGCCGGTCGGCAAACTCCTGGTCTTTGGTCGAATAGCTGATGAAGCAGGAGTAGAACTGTATCGCCCCGGCGATGGACTTAATGTATCCAATAAGATCGTCTGGCACGCCGCAGCCTCGCAGAAAGGCGGCGGGAATCTTACCCTTTGATTTGTAGATAGTGTTAATGTCAATGGTGGACGGACCAAGGTGTCGGACCTTGTCAAGTTCTTTGACTTCGCTCAGATCGACATCAACAAAAACGGTCAGACCGAGCCGTGCTTCGGTGAGGTCAGCCCCACCTAGGTTCGCCCGGCTAAGATTTGCCGCACCAAGGCTTGCTTCATGCAGACTGGCCCCTCTTAGATAGGCTCCGCTAAGATCAGCCCCAGTCAGGTCCGCTCCCAGGAGATCCGTCGAGCTGAGATCCGTCTCGTGGAGGTCCGCACTTCGGAAGTCCGTTCCTATGAGCTGCGCCCCCCTAAGTTTCGCCCCACCGACGTCCGCTCGCCAGAGGTGTGCGTTAAGGAGATCAGCCCCACTGAGGTCAGCGCCTCCGAGGTGCGCCCTGCTAAGGTTTGCCCTGCTTAAGTTCGATTCGTGGAGGTCCGCCCGTTCAAGGTTTGCCCAAGTGAAGTCCCCCCAGGTAAAGTCTGGTACGACATCTGTGTTTTTCTTCCTCCACTTATTCCACACCTCCACCCCTTGCTTGAGGATTGCGAGATGTTCAGGGTTCGCCATGGCCGCGTGACCTCGCTTGCTTGCAACTTGCTTCCGCGATGCTCCCAACCTACCCTCAAACGCGCTCTGGAAGAAAGGCAATTCTGAGCAAGGGGAGCCGCAGTTTCGTATCAGGGCCCGAGTTCACTCGGGCCGAAAACGCAAATTGTTATTGAAAGAGGGACTCCGGTTCAGTTCCGATGGGTACGCCGTCAAAATGGGCAGGACGACGCGCAATCTTGTCGTTAGGACCGGGAACGTAGACCTTCTTACCCAAGGGCCGCCGCGGAAGCAGGCCATCAAAAGCCAAGTTGACTCTCTTCTGTGCTTCTTTCAGATACTGCTCGTCAATGTCCGAGCCAGCCGCACGTCGCTTATTCAGCACAGCTGCACAGGCTGTGCTGCCCACGCCCATGTACGGATCCACAACGAGGTCGCTCTCGTTCGTAAGAGACAGGATTAGCCTTTCGACAAGTTCAATCGGGAATTGACACTGGTGGAGGGATGTCTTTTCGACGTGGTTATGTTTGACATTCGGAATGACCCCAAACGTCGCCGGGGTTCTTACCTAGTGGGTTGCACGAATACTGCCCGACCTTAGGTCCCTTGAAATACTTCTTGCCGGGATACTTTTGCGGCACCCTGATTGGATCTAAGTTGAACACATAGTCGTCGGCTTTCGTGAACCAGAGAATCGTTTCGTAGCGTCCGGAGAGGCGACGGCTGCAGTGCAACCCATGCTCAAAGCACCAGACGACCCGATTTCACTCGGGCCGAAAACGTGGGGCCAATGGATTCGAGCCGGCTTCAGCCGGCGGCACAGTAAAGTATCTTTCCTGCTGCCAGCTGGCATGTTGTAATTCCATAATCATGGCCAAACCGTCTGCGGTTGTGGATACCCGCGTCATCCACTGCGGCAACAATCTGGGGCAGCTCAAAAAGCTACCCGACGCGTGCATCGATCTCATCTACATCGACCCGCCGTTCAACTCTAACCGCAATTACGAGTCCTCTGGGGAGAGACGAAGGAGAAGCGCTCATTCGAAGACCGCCACGCTTCGACCCAGGCCTACATCGAGTTCATGCCCCCACGCTACCTGGAGCTGGCGCGCGTTAAAGAAGAGCGGCAGCTTTCGGCGGCTTGCGTTACTAAAATACCTGGTCGGACTCGGTGCCTCAGTAAGAAACGTCTGCGTCCGGGAACTCTTCAGCAAGGGCATCAATCGAGATGCTTCGGAGCTCAAGCTCTTGACCATTAACGAGCAATGCTGTTACGTCAATCTCGTAGTCTCCGTCGCTCAAGACTATGTCTGTGACTAACGACGGCTGGCCGTTCTCTAACTCTTGCGCGTATTGCCTGAGAAGAGAGGCTCGAATTTCGTCACCATGAAGCCGAAGTACCCTCTCAATTGAAGCAGCTGCCGAAATGCTTCCCATATCCTCTCCTTCTCCCTACATGTGACCCTTGGTGAGACGCGTATGCCAGTCAGACACATTTCTGTATTCCAAGAAACTCGTCAACTCCGCGAGGCCGCTTCTCTGGAAGGTAGGTCTGAATAGCTGACGAGAGAACAATCCTCTCCGACTGTCATTAGAGACGATGGAAAACCGGGATAACTTGGGGTTTGTTAGCAGTAGGTCATTGAAACGCAGCAGTCCTGAATAGATCAGCGTCGAATGTTCTACCTCAAATAGATTCGAAATCGTGTCGCGTCCACGCACCACCCATAAAACGTCAACCTCGCACAGAATGTGTGCTACGCCTTCATACCCAGCCGGAATCCTCGGTCTGAGGGCAAACTTCTCGGTTATCGACCAGTCAAGCCGGCCAATGTCCGATGCCGGAATCCAAACATCGTACCCCTTTCGGTTGCCGATATCCGCCAACAACGTTTGTACTTGCGAGTGGGAGAACTCTGCCAAAGGCTCGGTTCGCGGAACAGAGATGCCGCGATCTAAGACATCGAGGCCGACATACCCCTCAACATTGAACCTTCCCTGGCGGGCGACATACAGTTCGCGCTCATCATGCGTGTTGATGATTTGCACCTTGTACTGGCCGTCTGCCGCCGGGCTCGCTCCGCGGAAGACCTCCTCGTAATCGCTAAACGGCAAGAACACCGGTGTAGCGGTATCTGAAAGAAAAGCGATATAAGAGTTTCCTCCCTCGAGTTGCTGGAGGTCCGCTGCACGCAAGCCGTAAAATGTCCGCCCGCGTTCGTGGCCTTTTGAATATCGAACGTACACTCGCGCGGCATCGTCGCCTATGGACAACAACGACTGGCTGCCCGGCAAATGAACGACTTTGCCGAAGCGTCTACCGAGTTCACGTATTAGCTCTACCTTGTAGGGATTCGGCATTGTATCTCTCAGATGTCGCTGTCCAACACTTCGGAGCCGAATCGATATGAGAAGTATGTAAGTTGCACTGCTTAAGCAACATACACTCATCATCGCGGATAATCCAAGTAGGTAATCGTGTACCAAGTTGCGACGCTCGGTGCCCGCTAGAGCGATCCCAATCCCTTCAGCCGGTGCCCGACATTCGCCCTTCCGCTGGGCTGACGTGGGCGCGGATGGTGCCGCCCCTGAAGGGGCTCGGCGCAATCAACTACCTACCCAGCACTCCGCCTGCGGCCTAGCCTGCCCTGAGTCTTGTCGAAGGGTGCTGGGCTAGACTGTATGGCGCCTACGGCGCTGGTGTATTGCGCCTGTGTGACGATTTCGCGCGCCCTGTGACAACCCCGCTTGGGGCTGCACGTGCCATCGCGATTGAGGGCGCGCTCAGCCTTCTCTCCCACATTTCCCAACGAAGGGAAAATGGACCGCCAGCGGTTGGCCGGTCCAGCTTTGTATCAGGGCCCCCTTCGGCTTCGCTCAGAGCCTGCCCTGAGCTGGTCGAAGGGGCAGGCTAACTTCAGCCGGGCCGAACGGCACTTCCTCAAGTCCAGAGCCCCTTCAGGGACGACATAAGAGAGCCCAGCGCTTTCAGCGCTGGGCAAGCTTTGCACTAAGCGTCGAGTCCCTCGGGGACGACATAATCTCTGCCGTGCCCGAGGCACTCACCCCGCAAAAACACGCTTTCCCACCGCTGAAAGCGGTGGGCTTTCTTGTGCTGCGCCCGAGGCGCGGTTTTGCCGCTTCGACTCCCGCCTTTTTCCCGTCACACACCCGTGTGATGTCGTCACAGCCGCGAACCGCAATGTTTTGCACTTTTAGTACATGTACTTTCGTAACCTCAGCCCGTCACAAAACCGCTGACTTCCGCTTGACCGTCGCCTAGTCTGGAAACTGGGAAAGTCCGCTTTTGGCTATTAGCTCTTGGCTTTTAGCTAACGGCCAAGAGCCAAAGGCCAACGGCCAAAAGCCAAAAGCCAGAGGCCAAAAGCCAAGAGCCAACGGCCAAAAGCCAAAGGCCAAAAGCCAACGGCCAAAAGCCAACGGCCAAGAGCCGAATACTTAGGAGACGAACGAACTCATATGTCACAAAACTATTGCCACCACATCAACGCCGCCGGGGTCTTCTGCCGGGGCATTCCGGTAAAGAATCGCGATTATTGCTATTGGCACCTGCACGAGAACGGCCGCCGCATGAAGGCTGCCCGCGCGCGCGCCCGTTCCCAACGCGTCAGAATCCAGATGCCTGTGCTCGACGACCTGCATGCCATCCAGGTGGGCATGATGCAAATGGGCGAGGCCATCCTACATGGCGAGATCGATCACCGCAGCGGACGCCTGTTGCTCGCCCTGCTGCGCCTGGCCGCCTCCAACATAAAGGCCCGGCATATCTGGGAACAGGAAGCGGAGATGCAGGACAGGGACGTCACGCAGTATGTGTGCGAGGACGACGGCTTCGAAGAGCAATACGATCTGCCGCAGGACTTCGATCTCAGCGTCGAGCCGGAGGTGGCCTTCCCGCCGCCGGAAGAAGCGACTGCGGATGGTCCACCCATTCCCGGGTTTGAAATGTGTGAGAACGGTGTATTGCGTCCAAGGCTCAGCCAGATCTTGCGCGACGCCGCTACGCCCATTCCCGGCACCGACTTCCAGGCCACCGCCGATACCATGGAACTGATTGAGGTCTACGAGCGCGAGGGAGAGCAGGCCGGCCTGAAGCGCGCGGTTGAGCTGGAGCGTAACCGCAAGCGGCGCGAGCGGCGCGAACGCCGCATGCGCTACGAGGAGATGGCGCGCAATCGCAACATCCAGCTCGCTGCCGAAAAGCTGGTCCGCGATCAGCAGCGCCACGCCGGGACAGCGCGCGAGGCCGCCATAGAGAGAGACGCTGCCGCGGAGGCCAGTCGCAAGCCGCCGCAGTCAAATAGCAATGGATCCTTGGCCGAGGCAACTGAAGTGGGTGCGGGAGCAGTGTAACTCCCATGGAAT
Organism: uncultured Acidobacteriaceae bacterium; assembly: GCA_963782505.1. Taxonomy (GTDB): domain Bacteria; phylum Acidobacteriota; class Terriglobia; order Terriglobales; family Acidobacteriaceae; genus CAVVDY01. The sequence goes on from CAWAKG010000019.1 coordinate 120,249, forward strand.
CAGCAATTTAGTTGTAAGCCCCATAAAATCAGTAATTTAGGAGGGAAATTGACGCTAAGCTCAAGATTCTAAGAAATCGCACAACAAATTTTCTTTCGTTATCCTGAGCGCAGTCGGCGCCATCACAAGAGGCAGCGGAGCAGAACGCCAAGCGCCTGGAGCCAAGCGCGAAGAGCCAGAAGCCAGAAGCCCGGTGCCAAAAGCCGCCGCAGGTTAAACTGGATGTCTGACTCCATAACGCCATGAAAATCACAATTTCTACTGCCGCCCCCTCACAAATTGAAACCGAATGCCTGGTTGTTGCCGTCGTCGATGCCGCTCCTGACTCGAAGAACGACGCCCCGAAGAACGGATCAAAGCCCGGCGACAAGCCCAAACCCGCGCCCCAGCTCCAGACCGACGACCAAGCCGTGAACGCCGCTGCTGCCGAGCTGATCGCCTCCGGCGAGGTTACCGGCAAGATGCTGGAGACCACGCTGCTCCACAAGCCGCAGGGCCTGAAGGCCAAGCGCCTGCTGCTCATCGGCGGAGGCAAGGCCAAGAGCTTCTCGTCATACGAGCTGCGCAAGCTGGCGGGAGCCGCGCTGCGCAACCTGAAATCGAAGAGCGTGAACAGCTTCGTTGTGGTCGCGCCTGAACTCGCGACCGGCGTTCCCGACGCCGTGAAGTCGATTGTCGAAGGCGCATACGTCGGCAGCTTCGAGCCCAACTACTACCAGAGCGATCGCGAAGACAAGCAGATCGACGAGATCGCGATTGCCGCTCAGGGCGACGAGAAGGCGCTGAACGCCGCCGCCGAGCAGGGGCGCATCATCGGCGAGGCGCAGAATTTCGCCCGCGATCTGGCCAACGAGCCCAGCAACAAGATGACGCCGACCATTCTGGGCGAGCGCGCGAAAAAGATGTCTGACGAAGTAGGACTACAATGTGAGGTATACGGTCCTGAAAAGCTGCACGAGCTGAAGATGGGCGCCTTCTGGAGCGTCTCGCAGGGCTCGGACGAAGAGCCGCGGCTGATCGTCATGCGCTACGAGCCGAAGGGCGCGCCCGAGACGCCCGTGCTCGGACTGGTGGGCAAGGGAATCACCTTCGATACCGGCGGCATCTCCATCAAGCCGGCCGAAGGCATGGAGAAGATGAAGTACGACATGGCGGGCGGCGCGGCCATGATCGGGGTGATGCGCGCCATCGCGCAGCTCAAGCCGAATGTGCGCGTCATCGGCATTGTGTGCGCCAGCGAGAACATGCCCTCGGGCAAGGCGCAAAAGCCGGGCGACATTCAGATTGCCATGTCGGGCAAGTCGATTGAGGTGATCAATACCGACGCCGAAGGCCGCCTGGTGCTGGCCGACGGCCTGCACTATGCGAAGCAACTGGGAGCGACCCACCTGATCGACGCCGCCACCCTGACCGGAGCGGTGGTTGTCGCGCTCGGGTTCGTAAACGCGGGAATCTTTGCCAATAACGACGAGTTTTACGAGCGCTTCAGTCAGTCGCTGAAGAAGTCGGGCGAAAAGATGTGGCGGATGCCGGTGGACGACGAGTATCGCGAGATGCTGAAGTCGAACATCGCGGACATGATGAACGTCGGCGGACGCTGGGGCGGGGCGGTGACCGCAGCCATGTTCCTGAAGGAGTTCGTGGGCGATACGCCGTGGATCCATCTCGACATCGCCGGCGTTGCCTGGATGGAAGACGCCAAGCCCTGGATCGCCAAGGGGCCGTCGGGCGTTCCGGTGCGGTCGCTGGTGGAGTTTGTGCAGGATGTGGGAACCGGGAAAGGGGGCGGCAAAAGCAGCTGATTAGGACCTGGAACTATAATGCCGGTCGCAAATGTCAAAGCAAGATCCGGAGCAGGAGAAGCGCAGGCTCGGAGATACATACGCGGCGATGGCGGACGCCGAGTTGCAACTGGCGGCTCACGATGCGGCTTCGCTCACGGAAGAGGCTAGCCAGGCATTGCAGGAAGAATTCGCTCGAAGGGGTTTGACTCCGGAACATGATGTCCAAGCCCCACCGGCCTCTTACGATGTTGCAGAATTTGATGAGCTGGTGATTCTGCAGCGCTTTCGCGATCTGCCAGAGGCTCTGGTCGCGAAAGGGTTCTTAGACGCGGCGGGGATCGAGTGCTTCCTTATCGACGAGCATCTGGTTCGGATCGATTGGTTTTGGTCGAACCTGATCGGTGGCGTAAAGTTGTGCGTTCGAGAAGCGGACGAGGAGGCGGCGCTGGAGGCGCTTGAGCAGGCGTTCAGTCCTCGGTGGGAGGCCGAAGGAGTAGGCACATTCGAGCAGCCTTCCTGTCCGAAGTGTCATTCGCTGGACATCAACTACGAGGCGATAAACAAAGGGTTAGGATTGGCAAGTGCATGGTTAATTTGCGTTCCCATACCGCTTCGGCGGCAACGCTGGAAATGTAATGCCTGCGGGCACACTTGGCGGGCACCGGAGAACCCGGATGCCACGACGGAGGACCTAAATCCCACAATGTAGTACTACAGGCTTTTTACGAGTTTTTTACAGGGATTTCATCGTTCGCTGATGTAGCGAGGAAGTGCGAAGATTAGAGTAGCATGCAATAGCAAACCTGATCGGAGAGAGTGGGGAGGAGGCTTACCAGCCGCTCCCCGTTTTTACTTGCGCTCTTGTCCCGCCAGAATTGGTCGCGCCGCTAACGAGAACAGATACCTCGCTTCCCTCGTGATGGCAAGTTCCGAAAAGAGCGGTCGCAGCAAACCGAAGATCAGCGCATCATCGGCACCTTGATGCCCTTCTCCTTGGCGAACTGCTTCGCCTCGTCGTAGCCCGCGTCGACATGCCGCGCGACGCCGATGCCCGGATCATTGGTCAGCACGCGCTCGATGCGCTTGGCCATCGCGTCGGTTCCGTCAGCGACGGTAACTTGTCCGGCGTGCTGCGAGTAGCCAATGCCAACGCCTCCGCCGTTGTGGATCGACACCCACGACGCCCCGCTTGCGGTGTTGAGCAACGCATTCAGCAGCGGCCAGTCGGCGATGGCGTCGCTGCCGTCCTTCATCGCCTTCGGTCTCGCGGAACGGCGATGCGACCGAGCCGCGAGTCGAGATGATCGCGGCCCATGACGATCGGCGCCTTCAGCTTGCCGCTCTTCACCATGTCCGTTGATCGCGAGCCCGAACTGCGCCCGCTCGCCATAGCCGAGCCAGCAGATGCGACAACGGCAATCCCTGGAACTTGATCCGCTTGCGCGCGAGATCGATCCAGCGGCTCAGGATGCGGTTCTCGGGGAACATCTCGAGCACGAGATCGTCGGTGGTGTGGATGTCGGCAGGATCGCCGGAGAGCGCTGCCCAGCGGAACGGTCCGCGTCCTTCGCAGAACAGCGGACGAATGTAGGCAGGAACGAATCCGGGAAAGTCGTAGGCGTTCTTCACGCCGTGCTCGAACGCGAAGGTGCGGATGTTGTTGCCGTAGTCGAAGGTGACCGAGCCCATCTTCTGCAGCTTGAGCATGCCTTCGACGTGGCGCGACATGGTGTCGAGCGAGCGCTCCAGATACGCCTTGGGATCGCTCTTGCGCAGCTCCAGCGCGGCTTCCAGCGTCATGCCGCTGGGCACATAGCCGTTCAGCGGATCGTGCGCCGAGGTCTGATCGGTGAGGATGTCGGGAACCACGCCGCGCTCGGCAAGCTCGGGAATGATGTCGCCGCAGTTGCCGACAAGGCCGACAGAGATGTTCTCCTTCTTGCGAACCGCGTTCTTCAGGATGCGCAACGCCTCGTCGAGCGAGTTGACCATGAAGTCGCAGTAGCCGGTGCGCAGGCGCTTCTTGATGCGCTCGGGGTCGACATCGATGCCGAGGAAGCACGCGCCGGTCATGGTGGCCGCAAGCGGCTGCGCGCCGCCCATTCCGCCCATTCCGCCGGAGACGATCAGCTTGCCCGCGAGGTCGCCGCCGAAGTGCTTCTCGCCTGCAGCGGAGAACGTCTCGTAGGTGCCTTGAATGATGCCCTGCGAGCCGATATAAATCCACGAGCCCGCCGTCATCTGGCCGAACATGATCAGACCGAGCTTCTCCAGTTCGTTGAACTTCTCCCAGTTGGACCAGTGGCCGACGAGGTTGGAGTTGCAGATGAGCACGCGCGGCGCGTAGTCGTGCGTGCGGAAGATGCCGACCGGCTTGCCCGACTGCACGAGCAGCGTCTCGTCATTGTCGAGCGAGCGCAGCGAATTGACGATGGCGTGGTAGCAGTCCCAATTGCGCGCGGCCTTGCCGGTGCCGCCGTAAACGACGAGGTCGCGCGGGCGCTCGCCGACCTCTTCGTCGAGGTTGTTCATCAGCATGCGCATGGCGGCTTCCTGCGCCCAGCCTTTGCAGGAGAGCTGGTTGCCGTGAGGAGCTTTGATCGGGGAGTAGGTGGTATCGACAGGATCGGTAATTACTGGCATGACAAAGCGATGGTAGTGCGTCTGCGCGGGGCAGTGCAATGTCGAGCCCGGACGTCAGCTCGAACGGCAGACATCCGTCATCTGTTTCAGCACCAGCCGCTGGGCCCGCGTCTTGTAGTGGTGCCGCAGGGTGACCACACCGACCTTACGCGTGCTGTGCCTGCCGGAAATGGGTACGAACTTGCATCCCGCGTGCTGCTGGACCGCCATCGCCGGGACAGCGGAAACGCCCATCCCTGCCGACACCATGGCGAGAATGGTGGCGAACTGCCCGCTCTCGAATACCACCGTGGGCGACATTTTCGATTGGTGGCAGGCGGCAATCAGGCTGTCGCGAAAGCAGTGGCCTTCTTTCAGCAGCAAGAAGGGCTCGCGATTCAACTCTGCGAGGCTGATGCTTTTGCGCATGGCGTGGCGATGCCGCTCAGGCAACACCGCGTAGAACTTCTCCTCGAACAATTGCACTCTGGCCAACTCGCTTCCAGCAACGGGCAGCGCCACTACAGCCATATCGATCGTGCCCAGATGCAGTCGTTGCAGCAGGACGGAGGTTACGTCCTCCACGACCTTGACGGTGACCAACGGATGCCTTGCGGAGAAGCCCTTCAACAGTTTGGGCAGCCAATACGCTGCAATGGTGGGAATGATGCCCAGCACCACCTCGCCTTTCTCGTCGCCCGCCATCTCCAGCAATTCGGTCTTGGCCTCTTCGAGTTCGCGGAGAATCCGCTCGGCTTTCGGCAGGAACGCCTGCCCAAGAACCGTGAGTCTAGCCGAACGCGGCAGGCGGTCGAAGAGGCGCGAACCCAGTTCCGCCTCCAGCTTGCGAATCTGCTGGGAAAGCGAAGGTTGGGCCACGTGTTCGGCCTCGGAAGCGCGAGTGAAAGTTCCGTGCCGGGCGACGGCACAAAAATATCGGAGCTGATGGATTTCCATTTTTCTCTAAGACGCCGTTCCTATGGACGGTATAGGAAACATATATTTTACCTCTGCCTTCCGCATCACTTACACTTGTTGGAGGTGAGAAGTGCCCGGCCCTGCCCAGGGGCTTTCTCGGCGAGCAGATTCTTCGCGAATGCGAACCCATTTTGCGAGAACTCCGCACGCAGTGCGCTCTGCGGTACGCTCCCTGTCGAGTATCGCAGGCGCGTGGGTACTGAATGGAATGCTGCGCGTCAGCAAGCGCGAACGCAAAGCCAGGGACGGATTCGTAGTTCGGCAGCATTTTTTTTTGACTAATTCAAAAGGAAGATGAACATTATGGCAAAAGAACTCAGCACCGCAGCGGGGGCGATGGTCCCCGACACTGAGCAGCAACCCTCGTCATCCGAAAGCAAGTGCCCGGTGGCCCACAACGGACATAGACACACCTTGACTGGGGCCGCCACGAATTCGGAATGGTGGCCGAATCAGCTCAACGTAAACATCCTGCACCAGCACTCCCCCCTGTCCGACCCCATGGACAAGGAGTTTAACTACGCCGAGGAATTCAAGAGCCTCGACTTGAATGCCGTGATCAAAGACCTGCACGCTTTGATGACGGACTCGCAGGACTGGTGGCCGGCCGATTTTGGGCACTATGGAGGGCTTTTCATTCGCATGGCGTGGCACAGCGCCGGCACCTACCGCATCGGCGACGGCCGCGGCGGGGCAGGCTCCGGCGAACAGCGTTTCGCGCCCCTCAATAGCTGGCCGGACAACGTGAACCTGGATAAGGCGCGCCGCCTGCTCTGGCCGATCAAGCAGAAGTATGGCAAGAAAATCTCCTGGGCCGACCTCATGGTTCTCGCGGGCAACGTCGCATTGGAGTCGATGGGATTCAAGACCTTCGGTTTCGGGGGCGGTCGCGAGGACGTCTGGGAGCCCTCTGAAGACATCTACTGGGGACCCGAGGGCAAGTGGCTGGCGGACGAGCGCTACAGCGGCGACCGTGATCTGGCGAATCCCCTGGCCGCCGTGCAGATGGGCCTGATTTACGTCAATCCAGAAGGACCCAATGGAAACCCTGATCCGATTGCCGCGGCACGGGATATCCGGGAGACCTTCGCCCGCATGGCGATGAACGACGAGGAGACGGTTGCGCTCGTCGCCGGTGGCCACACCTTCGGCAAGACCCACGGCGCTGCCGATCCGCTGAAGTACGTCGGCCCCGAGCCGGAGGCTGCCCCCATCGAGGAGCAGGGCCTGGGTTGGAAGAACACCTACGGCAGCGGCAACGGCGACGACACCATCGGCAGCGGCCTGGAAGTCACCTGGACCACGACGCCGACCAAGTGGAGCAACAACTTCTTCGCGAACCTGTTCGGCTACGAATGGGAACTTACCAAGAGCCCGGCCGGTGCGCATCAGTGGACGGCCAAGAACGGCGCGGGCGCCGGCACAATACCGGATGCGCAGGACCCTGCGAAGCGTCATGCGCCTACTATGCTGACCACGGATCTCTCCCTGCGGTTCGACCCTGCCTACGAGAAGATTTCGCGGCGCTTCTACGAGCATCCGGATGAACTGGCCGACGCGTTTGCCAAGGCGTGGTTCAAGCTGACGCACCGCGACATGGGGCCGATCGCGCGCTACCTTGGCCCGCTGGTTCCCAAGGAGCCGCAGTTGTGGCAAGACCCTGTTCCCGCAGTCGATCATGAACTGATCGGGGAGAAGGACATTGCTGCTCTGAAGGCCAAGATCCTCGCATCCGGGCTGTCGATCCCCGAACTGGTTACGACTGCCTGGGCGTCAGCGGCAACGTTCCGCGGCTCTGATAAGCGCGGTGGGGCCAACGGGGCGCGCATTCGCCTCGAGCCGCAGAAGAACTGGGAAGTGAACCAGCCGGCGGAACTGGCGAAGGTCCTGCAGAAGCTGGAGGCGATCCAGAAGGAGTTCAACAGCTCGCAGACCGGCAAGAAGAAGGTCTCGCTCGCTGACCTGATCGTTCTGGGCGGCTGCGCAGCCGTCGAGGAAGCTGCGAAGAAGGCTGGGCACGACGTGAAGGTTCCCTTCTCGCCGGGACGCACGGACGCTTCGCAGGAGCAGACCGATGTGCACTCCTTCGCGCCACTGGAGCCGAAAGCTGACGGGTTCCGCAACTACCTTCGTACGCGGAACGGAATGTCGGCGGAGGAGATGCTCGTGGATAAGGCGCAGTTGCTAAAGCTGACGGCTCCCGAAATGACGGTCCTCATTGGCGGTATGCGCGCTCTGAACGCTAACTTCGGGCAGTCCAAGCACGGTGTCTTCACCAACCGGCCCGGAACGCTGACGAATGATTTCTTCGTCAACCTGCTCGACATGAACACGAAGTGGCAGCCGTCGTCCACGGAAGGCGTGTATGAGGGGATCGATCGTAAGACGGGCAAGGTCAAGTGGACCGGCACCCGCGTCGACCTGATCTTCGGCTCGCACTCGCAGCTCCGTGCGCTGGCGGAAGTCTATGCATGCAGCGACTCGAAAGAGAGGTTTGTGAAGGACTTCGTGGCGACGTGGAACAAGGTGATGAACCTGGATCGCTACGATCTCGCCGCGAAAAAGGGAGCTGTTAACTAAGACCGCAGTGATGCTGACCCCGTCGTCCCGCAAGGCGAGGCGACGGGGCTTGTGCTATTGTGCCGCGCGTGTTCGCTGACGGATGTTGCACTCTCACCTGCAAATCGGTGAGAACGAAGCAGAACTTTTCTTTGCCTTAGTTGCAGAACTGCGCAACCAAATCGCGAATGTGCGTCCCGGGAAGGGTGAGCCTAAACTGCTTCAGCCCCAGCGGCGACACGCAGGCTGAAGATGCCGCCGCTGACGCGGGCCTATCAATCAATGCCGCTGCGTACCCGGTTCGGACGAGCAGGGCTTGCATCATATCGCCGCTCCGCGGCTGACCAGCTACAATCTTTTATTGGCTTCGCTCACCACATCTCCTGCTGAGTTTGCGAATGTTGCAACCGCTCGCACGGCAACCTCGCGCTTCTATCATCCCGAACTCGACGCGCTACGTTTCTTCGCCTTTCTGATGGTCTTTCTGCACCACGCCTTTCCCCATCAGCCGGAGTTTTGGACCACGCTGGGTGTGCCGTCTGCCCTGTCGGCGGTGCTTTCGGGCATCGGGGCGACCGGCGCGTTCGGCGTGAGCCTGTTTTTTGTCCTGAGCGCCTACCTGATTACCGAACTGCTGCTGCGGGAAAAGGAACTGGTCGGCGCGCTCGACGTGAAATCGTTCTATGTGCGGCGCATCCTTCGCATCTGGCCGCTGTATTTCTTCTTTCTTGCGGTGGCAGCTCTGATGCAATGGTTCGTGCCCGGGCAGCACGTCGGTTGGCGAGCGGGTTTGGCATTCTCGGCGCTAGCGGGCAACTGGTACATCGTGTTTGTCGGCTTTCCCTCGTCGGTGATCTTCCCCTTGTGGAGCGTCTCCATCGAGGAGCAGTTCTACCTGACCTGGCCGCTGATCGTGCGCCGAGTTTCACAGGCCGGAATCGCGGCGTTTGGTGTCGGACTGCTGGCCGTCGCAACTGCTGCACGCTTCTATCTCGGTGCGCATCATCGCTTCGAAAGCCAGGTCTGGTGCAACACGCTGGTGCAGCTTGATCCCATCGCCGCGGGAATACTGATCGCCGTTCTGCTGCGCGGCGCTGTGCCGCAGTTCTCTCGGCTGGCGCGTGCTGCCATGATCGTTGCCGGCATTGCATGTCTCGCAACCGCCGCGCTCTACTTCGGAATCAAGAACGATCCGCTGACCACGGCGCGGATCGTGCTTGGGTACCCCACCGTGGCGCTGGGAGGAGTCTTGTTGCTGCTGGCGGTGCTAAGAGAAGGCGCGCGGCCAGCAAAGCTCTTCGTTTATCTCGGACGGATTTCTTATGGGCTGTACGTCTTTCACGTTCTCGGACTATTAACCTCCGATTACCTTGTGCCTAATCAGACGGCGAGCCTGGCGCGTTATAGTCTGCGAGTCTTTGTCGCGTTTGCCCTGACCGTGACCATGGCAGCGATTTCGTATCGCTGGCTGGAGACGCCCTTCCTGCGGCTGAAGCAGCGGTTTACGTATGTGGTGTCGAGGCCTGGGGGGTAGGGACGCTCGCCGGCTAATATTTCCGCATGTGGATTTCGGTGCCGTTGCGCTCGAAGCGCACCTCATCCATGAGCTGGTTAATCAGGAAGATTCCCCGCCCATGGTTGGCGTACATGTTTTCTCCGTTGAGGGGATCGGGAACAGCGAAGGGATCAAATCCCGGGCCGGGATCGCGGACAATGATGAGCATGCCGCGTTGATCGTCACAGGCCACGCAGCATTGGACCTTTTGTGTAGGGTCGCCCTTGCAACCGTGTACGATGGCGTTGGCAAGAGCTTCGCGGATGGCGGTCTCGATCTCGAACTCTTTGCCGGCGGCGCATTTCAGGCGGCGCGCCATTTCCATAATGCCTTCTACCACCGGACTGATGGCGGTAGGATCGGCGTTGAGCGTGACCTCAATGCGTATCATCGGTGCTTTGCAATCAGGATGTGCCGCAGGAAACGTGCTCAGTGCGGTTCAGAGTCCCCGGTCTGAGCTGCCATCGCAACATACTGTCACACGAAAGCTGAGAAGGGTCAAGCAGCGAGTGATGCTATGGTGCGTCGCGCAATGGCCAAAAAGTGCCAGATTCGCCAATGGGCGGGACGGACTGCGTGTTTTGCGACACGGAGTGCACTCTCGACAGAGGGCTATCAATTGCCTGGGCCTGACAATGAAAGGGATAAGTATCCTGCTGATTCTCGCCTGCGCCATGGCCATTCCGGCAAGGGCTGGAGCCGAGGAAATCACCGTCGCAGCGGCAGCGGACCTCAACTTTGCGCTGCAAGACCTGGCAGCCCGTTACACCAAGGCGACCGGCACGCAGGTCAGGCTCTCGTTTGGCGCGTCTGGAAACCTGTTCTCGCAGATTCAGAACGGCGCTCCGTTCGACGTATTCTTTTCGGCAGATGCTGATTATCCGAAGAAGCTGGCCGATGTCGGCCTGGTGGACGCGACATTGCTGCGCACCTACGCCATCGGACACCTTGTGTTATGGGCGCCAAAATCGTCGTCGCTCGATCCGCAGAAACTGAAGATGGATCTGTTGACCAGTCCCGAAGTTAAGCGGATCGCGATTGCCAATCCGCAGCACGCGCCGTATGGCCGCGCAGCCATGGCGGCGCTGGAGCATTTTGGCCTGAAGGACAAAGTCGGCGTCGAAGCTGGTGATGGGCGAGAACATCAGCCAGGCAGCGCAGTTCGTGCAGTCGGGCAACGCACAGGCGGGCCTGATTGCGCTGTCGCTGGCGCTCTCGCCGACCATGAAGAACAGCGGGCGATATTGGGAGCTTCCTGCGGATTCCTATCCTGAGCTGAAGCAGGTCGCTGCGATCATGAGTGCGTCGAAACACAAAGCGGCAGCGCAGGCGTTTCTGGATTACGTGACGTCGGCGGAGGCACGAGCTATTCTCCAGCAGTACGGATTCGGCACGCCGCAACCATGATCGTTCAGGCACTCGTCCTCACGCTGCGGTTGGCGATTGGTGGTCTCGCTGATATTGCTGATCATCAGCCTGCCCCTGGCATACTGGCTGGCGTTTTCGCGCTGGAAGGGCAAGTTTCTGGCGGAAGCCGTTGTGTCGCTTCCCATCGTGCTGCCACCCACAGTGTTGGGCTTCTACCTGCTCGTCGCGCTGGGGCCGTCAAGCCCCATCGGACGGTGGTATCAGGCGCTTACCGGGAGCGGGCTGGCGTTCACCTTCAGCGGGCTGGTGATCGGTTCTGTCATCTACAGCCTGCCGTTCTGCGTGCAGCCGATGACGACAGCGTTTGCTTCGGTCGACCACGAGTTGCTTGATGCGTCGGCCATCCTAGGGGCATCGCGGTGGCGCACGTTCTGGCGCATCATTCTGCCGCTGAGCTTTCCGGGGGTGGTGACCGGATTCGTGCTGAGCTTTGCGCACACGCTGGGCGAGTTTGGTGTGGTGCTGATGATCGGCGGCAACATCCCCGGCGCAACCCAGACGGTTTCGATTCTTATTTACGACCAGGTCCAGGCGTTGAATTACAGCCGTCGCCAATACAACCGCTCTCTTGCTGCTGGCGCTGTGCCTGTTGTTGCTCTCGCTCCTCTACGCGCTGCGCCGGCACAACCACTGGTCTCTCTGGGAGTGGCGTTGAGCGGCAGGGAAGAGGTCAACGGCGCAGACAGTTTGCGTGCGCGCATCCGCAAGCGGTTCGGCAATGCCGAGCCGCCATCGTTCCAGGTCGATGTCGAATTTGAAGCTCCCGCCGGCGTCACGATTTTGTTTGGCGCATCGGGGGCCGGTAAGACGACCATCCTGCATTGCATCGCGGGATTGCAGAAGCCGAACGAAGGCAGCATTAGCGTTGGTTCGGTTGCCTTGTTCGATTCGGTTGGCGGCCTCAATCTACCACCCAATCGCCGGCAGGTGGGATACCTCTTTCAGACGCTGGCACTGTTTCCGCACATGTCGGTGGAGCAGAATGTGCGCTACGGTCTAGCTACGCTGAGTTCCGAGGAGCAGGACAGCAGAGTCAGCGACGTTCTGAATTCATTTCGCATCGCAGGGCTGGCGCGCCGCCGACCGGGCGAAATCTCCGGCGGCGAGCGTCAGCGGGTCGCGCTGGCACGAACGCTGGTGACGCGCCCGCGCGGGTTGCTGCTCGATGAGCCGCTCACCGCGCTGGACGCGGTGACCAAAGCGCGAATCGTCGAAGACTTGCGTGCCTGGAACCAGCGCTTCCGCATCCCGATTCTCTATGTCACGCACGACCGCACTGAAGTGTTTGCCCTCGCCGAGCAAATGCTGGTTCTGAGCAAGGGGCGAATCATCGCTCAGGGGCTGCCGCAGGACGTGTTGCACCGGCCTGAGATGGAGAGCGTTGCCCAGCTCGCAGGCTTCGAGAATGTCTTCGATTGTGCGGTGGTCGAGCGTCACACGGAGCAGGGCACGATGGCGTGCCGCATCGTAGGTTCGCAGGTGGATCTGGAAGTGCCGCTGACGCGCGCGAATCCGGAGCAGCCGCTAAGCGTGGGCATTCGCGCCGGAGACATTCTGGTTTCGGTTGTGTCGCCGCAGGGGTTGAGCGCTCGCAACGTGATTGCCGGAGCGATCACATCTCTGGAACAGCGCGACGTCATGGTCATTGCTCGCGTCGACTGTGGCGCAGTGTTTGAGGTGCATCTCACGCCGGGAGCGGTTCGAGCTTTGCAACTGGCTGCGGGTTCGCGGGTGTGGTTGGTGATCAAGACCTACTCGTGCCTGGTGCTGCAGGGAAGTGCAGGGTCTGAAGCTTAGAGCAGTTTCACGGTCGGTGTAGCCCGGGTAGAGCCGGCCTTCAGGCCAGGCGTCAAGGCCCCCCAACAAGAAGTGGCCCCCCGAAAATAATTGAGTCCCGGAACGCGGCGCTGAAACGCCGCTCTACCATCCGGCAAGCGCGAAAGCCAGAGGGTCGTCCACCACCGCTTCGACCAGCCCAAACGCCAATGCGCGGCTGGCGTTCAGCTTTTCGGCGGCGATGAAGATCTCCAGCGCGCGAGCCTTGCCGACGATACGCGGCAGCCGTTGCGTTCCACCCCAACCGGTCATCAGGCCAAGAGCTGCGCCGCGATGTCCAAAAATAGCGTGAGATCCCGCGATGCGACTCTGGCAGGCCAGCGCCAGGTCGAGGCCGCCGCCCATGCAGTAGCCGTGGATGGCGGCGATCGTAGGCGCAGGGAAGCCGGCCACGGCGTTCATCAGTGCCTGTCCCATGAGTCCAAAGGACACCGCATCGGCTCCGCTGATCGCTGCAATCTCGTGCAGGTCGGCTCCGGCGGAAAAGAAATGAGCATTGCCGGTAAGGATGAGTTTTTCGGGCGGATCGCTTGCGAGCTTCGCGACCGCTTCCGTCAGCGCGCGCATGCGCGCTCTCGTGAGGCGGTTCGTGCCGTCGTCGGAGATCAGGCGCAGAATGGCGACGCGTTCGCGCCATTCGACCGCACAGAGTTCAGCCTCCAGTTTCAAGTTTCGAGTTTACGCGATGGGAGAATCGCGTTCCTCTACTCGCCGGGTGTGTAGCCGCTGCCTTCGTAGTTGTCGGCGAGGTTCTCGAAGCGAGTGGAGTTCTTGATGAACGCCAGCTTGATGGTGTCGACCGGGCCGTTGCGTTGTTTCGCAATAATGATCTCGGCCACGCCCTCGATCTCCGGGGTGATGTCGTCCTTCTTCTTGTACATCTCTTCGCGGAAGATGAAGGAGACCACATCGGCGTCCTGCTCAATCGAGCCCGACTCCCGAAGGTCCGAGAGTTGCGGCCTGCGATCCCCACTACGGCTTTCGGGTGCGCGGCTCAACTGCGAGAGCGCCACGAGCGGGACCTTCAGTTCTTTGGCCACAGCCTTCAGGCCGCGCGAGATCGCGGAAACTTCCTGGGTGCGGTTCTCAAAGCGCTTGCCGCCGATGGGCGCCGCAGACATAAGTTGCAGGTAGTCCACGATGATCAGGTCCAGCCGCCCTTGTTGCTGCTTCAGCCGGCGCGCCTTGGAGCGCATCTCGGTGACCGAGATGCCGGGCGTGTCGTCGATGAAGATCGGCGCTTGCATGAGCTGTTCCATGCCGCGCGTCAGCTTCTCCATGTCCTGCTTGTACAGCGAGCCGGTGCGCAGCCGGTGCGAGTCCACCTGCGAGCACGATGCCAGCATGCGCATCAGCAGAGCCTCCTTCGACATTTCCAGCGAAAAGACGCCGACCACCTTGCCGTCTTTGATCGAGGCGTTCTCCGCGATGTTCATCGCAAATGAGGTTTTGCCCATGGATGGCCGGGCCGCGATGATGATCAGGTCCGAAGGCTGGAAGCCGCTCGTCAGCTTGTCGAGCTGGGTGTAATGCGTGCGCAGGCCGGTGACCTCCTGGCCGCGCGCGTACAGAGCATCCAGCGATCCGAACGAGCCCCGGACGATGGACGGCAGGTCTTCCAGCCCCTGTCCAATGCGATTCTCCGAGAGCATGAAAATCGCCTGCTCGGCCCGGTTGATGACCTCCTCGGCTTCGTCGCTGTGCTCGATGGATTCGGCAATCGCAAGCTGGGCGATGTTGATGAGCCCGCGCAGCAGCGACTTGTTGCGCACAATGCGGACATAGTGCTCGATCGACGGCCGGTCAGGCACGCCGTCGATCAGCGACGACAGATACGCGACTCCGCCGACGGCCTCGACTTCCTTGTGCCGGTCGAGTTCTTCGGCCAGCGTGATCATGTCGACGGGACGGCCTAGCGCCTGCAAATCGGACATGCGCGCGAAGATGCGGCGATGCGCGTCGAGCGAGAAGTCGTCGGACTTCAGTTGCGCGGCTTGATCGTAGAGCCCGTTATCGAGCAGGATGGAGCCGAGAATCGAGCGCTCGGCTTCAATGCTGGCGGGAAGCCCGCGCTCCAGGCTGTAGTCGAGAGTGGCCATCGGAGATTCAATAAAGTTAGCGAGTGGCAGGGAGCGTGGCAATGATGAAGCTGGTGCCCAGCGGAGGATTTCGTTGGTAAAGCTGTGCGCGGCTGTGGGAATCAGGGAAGGTAGATCGTGGGTTGTTGTGCCGCCGCTACGCGGCTCCGAATTTCTCCTTAACGCGCGTTAGCCAGTGCTTCCGGGCTGGGCGGGAATTGTTCAGCTCGTCCCGCGCGCGTGAGAGTCTACGCGGAAAATGATATGCCGTCCCTGACGGGACTCTGGACTTTTCATCACGTCTTCCCAGCGCTCAAAGCGCTGGGCTTGGATATGCTGTCCCGCGCGGCGGGACGCGTGCACAGGTAGCTTATCCGTGTGTAAGATCACTCGCTGATACCCGATGCCTGTATCCGATGTGATCGCGACCGAGAGCTGACACCTGATACCTGACTCCTGATACCTGGGATCTGGCGGCTGGTAGCTGGCGAATAGCGAAGAGCGGATCTTCTACGTGCGACCCGCGAGGCCAGCCACCTGCGGGTCGCACCTACTCAGACACAGGCTCAACGTTCGTTGCCCAAACGTTGGCGCAGCGTTCCAGACGCCGCGAGTTCATCGCCGATCGGCGTTCGGCGCGGGTGCCTGTCAAGGCGGTGCTGCGCTCGGGGAGGAACCGTTTCCGCGGCATAAGGACGCCGCAGCCAGCGCTGGCACTGCTACCCCGCACTTCGCCCAATCGCCTTCTGCAGACGCAACCCGGCAAGCTGCGCCAGTGAACCGCTCCCCTTTAGAGCGGGTGGCAAGAGCAGGGTGCTTCCTTTCAGCCTGCTTTGCCGCGCCTTTCTCCAGATTGGACCCATCGACCGCAGAAGGGCTTTTAAGCCTGTGCCCTGAATGCATGGCAGTCTGCCTGATGACCATCGGGGCTGACAAGCGCAAAAGCCGCTGAGCCTGTGCAATTCATGTGTATCGCGAAAGAATCTTGTGCAGCGCTGTGCAAAAAAACCCGGGGGCTCGTGGTTCGTCCGTCCTGCCTGGGCACTCACTTCGCCCCAGGATGACACCCTCATCGCTCCGGCACTGATCGCGGCTGGCGAATGGGCATCATCGGGTTTTGCTGGACAGGATTCGTTTGCTGCGGCGTTGGCCAACCACGGGACTCATCGGCGGAGGTACCGGGCTGACGTCCATGGCAAACGGAAAGTACGGCGCGCGCACATAGGTCAGCGGCACGTGTCTACCTGAATTGAGTGTGCTT
Source organism: uncultured Acidobacteriaceae bacterium (assembly GCA_963782505.1). Classification (GTDB taxonomy): domain Bacteria; phylum Acidobacteriota; class Terriglobia; order Terriglobales; family Acidobacteriaceae; genus CAVVDY01. The sequence continues at coordinate 136,350 of CAWAKG010000019.1, forward strand.
GTATCCAGCACGGCAACTCTATCGTAGAGGTAGTCGGCAACATAGAAATAGTTACCATCCGCTGAGAACGCATAGCCATATGAGAAGTTAAGGGTCGGAAAACTTGAATACCCGCGGGCACGGAAGTTACCCTCGTTAGGCCGGAAGTTGAATACCACAACGATTGCACCGCCCTCTGCCAGACCGTTGACGCTGATCAGGTAAAGTTTGTCACCGACGACCTGATAATTCGCGTCGAAATAGGCGTACCCGCCACCGGGAATGCGAAACGCGGGGATGTCTCCGACTGCTTTGGGGTGTATCGGGTCAGCCAGGTCAAAGACCCTCAGGAAGCCATACCTCCCAGAATACCCCGGCAACAGCAGCCATTTTCCGTCGGGACTGAGACTAAGTAGCCGGGGGAAATCGCTTACGCCCAAAGAGCTCAAAGTCACGTGCGTAAAGGTTCCGTTTGCGAGGTTCATAATTCCGAGACTGGAGTTGTTATCCACATACCAGATGTAGGCGAACTTGCCGTCGGGGGACACGGTCATCGCATCCGGGTAGGGTTCGGTGTTCAGCCCGGCATGAAAGGTTCTTATGATGGTGTTGAAATTCGGAGAACCCGAGTCAGTGTCGATCACACTCACGTAGAGGTCCGAATAGTTGTAATCGGTCCAAACGATGTTGATAACGGGCTTGCCTGTGCCGGGATCGCGACTGGCAGCGAGGCTCTGCCAGGACGCGACGTATTGGCCTGGCAGGGTAATATCAGTGCCGGGCGTGTTATTGGTCAGATCTACTGGAACCACAACCTGATCACCGGGAAAATAGTTCTCCCCCGCGAGGTACAACTCTTTGCCGTCTACGTTGAATGCGGGCCAGTAAAGCGTGTGATTTGACACTGCCGACTGCACATTCACCATAGTTTTCTGGCTGATGTCGTAGACGGAAAACGAACCATCGTCATTGACGGTGGCAAACTGCGTCTGCGGCTGAAATTTTGGATTGGGCAGGATACTGAATTGCCCCGACAGCAACCCGCTCTGATTTTGCTGGTCCTGCGATTCCTGCGCTTCCGGGTTCGTAACAACGATGTCTAGCGCTTTGCCGGCCGGGGCATTCTTCGGCACAGTCACGGTCAGCGAATTCCCGCCGTTGATCGTTGCAGGCAGTCGATCCATGCTGCCGATTCGCACCAGCGCGCCCTGCTGGAAATTCCCACCGGTTATCTGAATCTGCTGATCTGAGTCATTGGTCACGTCACCGCTAACGCCGGTTACTACCGGTGCGGTGTTGGGTGGAATCGTCGAGAAGAACCCGGTGCAGATATCGTACGCCGAAACGCCGTTATCCACAGTCACCTCAGCGATGAGCGCGTGGGTGGGGTCGGAGAACATCTTGGCCGTATCGATAACGTCCAGGTTCGGTGTCTGTGGAGGGTAATTGCTTCCCGCGACAATCAATCGCGAGCCATCGGAGTTAACCGCCATGCTATAGACGAAAAGGTTGGGGGTCAACGCCACCGCCGTATTTGGCAGGACCTGCCCATAGGTCGCCGAGTTGCTTCGCAAGTCCAATGCAACGGCTACAGCACCGCCATCGGCCGCGACGTACCCGAAAATCTTAGATGGATCTGACCCATCGGGAGTAATCGCCAGTGCCTGATAGTTCGAATAATTCGCACTGAGCACCATGTCACGGACCACCGTGTCGGTTGCGGTGCTGATAAGCAGGACGTGATACTTGTGGTCTGAGTATTCATCTTCGATCACGACCAACGTACTCCCGTCGGGCACCACTCCCGCAAACTCATGTCCGTTGAAGAGACCGTAGGGCAGCGGTATGGACGAGACCGAATAGCTGCTGAGGTCCACGACGGCAATCTTCTCGGTCGAAGACGGATCGGTGGGGAAAACGTATGCCTTGTTCGCGATAGTGACGATTGCGCGCGGTCTTTGCCGAAATGCAGAAGACAGATCTATTCGCCTGAGCAGTTTGAACTGCGTGGTGTCTATCATGTAGAGAGACGGTCGAACATCGGCCTCGCCGTCGCGGCGGACACTAACGACGGCATCTTTGGGCATCAGCAGGAACTTGCCATCCGAGCTAAGGGCGGCCGAGACTAGGTTGTCTACTGGATAGCCATCCTGGTATCGGGCAACTTCCCGGTTAATGGTGGTATCGAGCATGGCCACGTAGTCGCTGCTGACTACGAACGCCAGCCGATTGTTCGGACCGGACACAGCCCTGCCCAAACCTTGTCCGTATTGCAGACGAGTCGCACCCAAGCTTGTTTTCGTGGCTTGAATAAATGAGTTACTTGCCAAGTCGTAAAGACTCGCCAGTCCGTCATCCGTGGTGACCAGATACCTCTCTTCTTGCGCCGCCAAAGGTTGGCACAAGATCGTGACAGCAAATACGAGCAGGATTACGGGTGGGACAATAAAGCGCCGTCTCAGCTCCCTTACACCAATGAGGCATGTCTGGCTTGTGGCGTGGCGGTGACGAGCAATCATGTGAGAACCTCTAATCAGAAGTTCTGAAAACAGTGCGGGGAACCAACGTGCTGACCTAGGGGCATCGTGACGATAGCACGGTTTCCTCTTGGCTGCAACCCGAAGTCTTTTCCAATACAAGATGAGCCTGAAGGAGGAATCAGTTTCTAACACAAGATGAGCCTGGAGAAGGCAGGCATGCTGAGAATGGATGATCAGCGTGCACGAAGCAGAGAACTTGAGTCTGGAGGGGATCGCGGCCTTTCTTCAGGCCAGCGAAGAAATCCACTTCCTCGGCGAAAACCGCCAGCAGGTCTATGCCTGGATCGAGCAGGTCTTGCGGCAACAGCAGTACATACAGCAAGGCCGTAAGGGGCGCGGCTTGCTGCGTCGCTATGTGGAGAAGATGACCGGCCTCAGCCGGGCGCAGGTGACGCGACTGATTGCCCGTTATCAGGCCCACGGCACGGTCGAAGCGGTGAACTATCGCCGGCACCGCTTTGCGCAGCGCTACAGGCGGGCCGACATCGAGCTGTTAGCCGCCGTCAACGAGGCCCACGAGACGCTCAGCGGACCGGCGACCCGGCGCATTCTCGAGCGCGAGTACCAGCAGTACAGCAAGCCGGAGTATGAGCGGCTGGCCACCATCTCGGTGGCCCACCTGTACAATCTGCGCCGCCATCAGCGCTATCGCGCGCGCCGTCTGAGCTATCAGAAAACCAAGCCCACAGCGGTGCGTATCGGCGATCGGCGGCGACCCGATCCTCAAGGCCGACCCGGGTATTTGCGGGTGGATACGGTGCATCAGGGCGATCAGAACTCGGCCAAAGGCGTCTACCACATCAACGCCGTCGATGAAGTCACCCAGTGGCAGATCGTGGCCGCTAGCGAGCGCATCAGCGAGACCTACCTGGAGCCGGTACTGGCCGCCCTGCTCCACCAGTTTCCCTTCCGCATTCGCGGCTTTCACTCCGACAATGGCAGCGAGTTCATCAACCAGACCGTGGCCCGACTGCTGAACAAGCTGCTGATCGAGCAGACCAAAAGCCGGCCCCGCCACAGCAACGACAACGGGCTGGTGGAAAGCAAGAATGGCGCCGTCATCCGCAAGCACATGGGCTATGGCTACATAGCCGGCGAACACGCGCAGGCCGTTCATCGCTTTTATGCCCAACACCTCAATCCCTATCTCAACTACCATCGTCCCTGCGCCCAAGCCGAGGTTGAAGTCGACGACAAAGGCCGGCAACGGCGCCATTACCGCCGCTATCAGACTCCGCTGGAAACGCTGTTGGCGCTGCCCCAGCCAGCTCAGTACCTGCGCCATGGACTTACCCTGGCTACCCTGAAACGCATTGCTGCACGGCGCAGTGACACGGAGGCGGCGCAACAGATGCAACACGCCAAGCGCCAGCTCTTCGAGCAGTTTCGGCCGGCGGCTTTAGGACGATGGAAATGAGTCCGGCACCAAGAATCGCGGTGGAAATGACGGTTGTGGAAAGCCCAAAAGGCGGGGCTTCCCCCAACCTTGGAAATCGCTGCGCGATTCCCACATTCCCACCGCGCGACAACTGCTGTATAGATTTCAAAACCTTTGCCCGAAAGGAGCTTTCTCAGCGCCTGCACCTTCTCCCTTCAGGCTCATTCTTCAATTAGAAAAGAGTCCCGATGGCGTGCCCCCCCGATGGCGTGCCGCGCTAAGCCTACGCTGCGATTGTCGAGGCGCGAATTTCCACCGACCAGTTAATCACCTTGTTACTACCGCAGCGGGCAGCTTGCGTTTATGCTCGCGGCTATGGCGGTCTCCATGACGGTGCTGGCGAGCGGAAGCAACGGCAACTGCACGCTGGTCTCCAGCTCCGCCACCCGCCTGCTGGTCGATGCCGGCCTCTCCTGTCGCGAACTTATGCGCCGCATGAAGCTGTGCGGCGAAGATCCGCGCAGCATCGACGCGATCCTCATCACGCACGAACACGGCGACCATGTTGCCGGCCTGCACGTGCTGGCCAGGAAGCTGAAAGTTCCCGTGTACATCACCGACGCGACGCACGACAGCTACCGGCGCTGGGCGCGCGACAGTGCGGGAAACAAAGTCAGGCTGGAGCGCGTGGAATGTTTCTCCTCGGGACGTGCGTTTCACGTCGGCGACGTAACGGTGATGCCGTTTACCATCCCACACGATGCGATTGATCCCGTCGGCTTCACGTTCGTCAGCGAAGGGGTCAAGGTTGGCATCTGCACCGACCTGGGATACATGCCGGCCAGCGTGCGCCATCACCTGCGCGGCTGTCACATGCTGATGATCGAATCCAACCACGACCTGGAACTGCTGCGCGGAGGCCCATATCCGTGGTCGGTGAAGCAGCGGGTGATGAGTAACGTCGGCCATTTGTCCAATGAGGCACTCGCGAAATATCTGGCGAGCGACTATGATGGAGAAGCCGAGTTCCTCATTTTGGCGCATCTTTCGGAGAAGAATAATCATCCAGAAATTGCACGAATGACGGCCGAACGTGCCCTCGGCGAGCAACGCAATTTTCTGCGGAACCATCTCCTGCTTGCTGCACAGCAGGAGCCTCTTCCTGCGGTTCGGCTGTAATGATTCCGGGGCCGGGTGAACGCCGGCAATAACCCCGGGCTGATGATTCATGACGCAATGCACTGACCCCGTCATCGGGAAGATTTTGGCCGGTTGGCGCTACGACATCTCCGGCCTGGCTCCGGAGATGTGCGGCGACTACGAGGCCCACCTGGCGGAATGCGCCTTCTGCCATTCCCGGCAGCGGCTGCATCGCTTCATCGACATCGGCCTGATGGCGCTGGCTTCGGTGTCGATGGGCGTTTTCCTGCTGGCCTACGGTGTCATCCGCCACTTCGACCCGCCGCATGCCTTTCTGCTGGAGATCGGCGCGCTCGGTGGCTTTCTGCTTTCCATGCTGCTATGGCTGCTGGTGGCTGTGGCCACGCCCGCGCCGCTGGTCGTGAAAGACGCAGCGCTGCTCGGCGCCCGGCGAATTCACGACAAGCTGCCGGAAGAAATCAAGCAGAGGATTCCGGAAGATCTACGAGTGAAGATTTCAGGGCAGTAGGACCGAATCGCGTTGACGCAGCTTTTGCGGACTGTTGCTTTCTGCTCCCTCCTTTATGGCAAGTGACGAGCGATACAAGAGAGCTGTGAACGAAGCGATCGTTGAGGCCGCGGAGAGCGAGCTGGACGCAGCCCTCGAACTGGCTCTCACTCGCACCCAGCTCTCGTTCCACCGCACGCTGCTGGCATGGATCCGCACGGCGTTGACGCTGATGGCTGCCGGCATCGCCTACGACAAGGGATTCCAGCTACTGCACGAAGCCCGGTTGGAGGAGGGAAGGGCATGGGTGCGCAGCGCTCACTTTGTGGGCATCACCCTGACCGCCGCCAGCACGCTGCTGCTCATCGTCGTCACCGTCAATTACTTCATGAACATTCGTGCCCTCGCCACCTCCCGCCGTCGCGGTATCGCACAGACGCTTCCCACCGTTTTGGCGGCCCTCCTGGTGGTCGTACTGGGTTGCTCCGTTCTTACCGTTCTGGTGGTGACCAGTCCTTAACGGAGGTCTTGCCCGTCCTGTTGTAATCTGAAATCTCAGGCCATGAATTACGAAACCAGCGTTCACCAGCTCTACGCGCTTGGGCACGAGCTTGCCTCGACGCCGTCGCACAAGTTCGACCTGACGTATGTGCGCGAACTTCTGGCGGCGTTGGGCAATCCCGAGCGCCGCTTCCCCAGCGTCCTGATTGCCGGGACCAACGGCAAAGGCTCGACGGCTGCGACCCTGGCCGCGATCCTACGTGCCGCGGGTTATAAGACAGGGTTCTACTCCTCGCCGCACCTGGTGAGCATCAACGAACGCATTCGCGTCAACGGCGAGGCGATTTCCGATGTGGAGTTCAGCGAAATCCACAACCGGGTCGAAGCGGCGGCGCAAGACCTGCTGCGCCGCCAGAAGCTGCCGTGGCATCCCAGCTTCTTCGAGATGCTGACGGCGATGGCCTTCGAGTACTTCGCGAGCGTCGCAGTCGATATTGCGGTGCTCGAAGTCGGGATGGGTGGCCGGCTGGATGCGACCAATGTTGTCGATCCCCTGATATCGGTGATCGCTGATGTAGCGCTGGATCACCAGAAGTATCTAGGCAACACCATCAGCGAAATCGCGCGCGAGAAGGCCGGCATCATTCGCACCAACGGAGTGATGGTCACGCTGCCGCAGCATCCTGAAGCCAACGACGTGATTGGCGAGGCCATCCTGGAGAAGAACGCGCGCGGCGTGAGCGCGGCGAAGTACGTTCCGCCGGTCTCGCCGGGAGCGTCGGGATACCTCGCAGGGCGCGTAACACCGGCGCTCGGCCGCAATCGCTATCCGCTGACGGTAATGGGTGAGGAGATCATGGTGGACTCGCCGCTGCCCGGTCGGCACCAGTTTCGCAACATCGCGCTCGCAATTGCCGCCGCCGAAGAGCTTGCGCCCTTCGGATTTGCCGTCACTCCGAAACAGATCGAGAAGGGAATCCGCGAAACTCATTGGCCCGGACGCTTCCATGTGGTGGCTCCTTCTGCCACGACCGGCCATCACGAACTGGTGCTTGATGTGGCACACAATCCCGCGGGAGCCTGGGCCCTGCGCTCGGCCTTGGCAGAGAACTTTCCCGATCGGCCGCTAACCTTCGTCTTCGGAGCCATGCGCGACAAGGCGATCCAGGAGATGTCGGAGATCCTGTTCCCCATCGCCGACACCATTGTCCTGACCCAGGTCAACAACCCGCGTGCGGCTACGATCGTCGAGCTGGTGCACGCGGCTTCGCGAATCGCCTCCGACCTTCATGCCGAACAATCAGCCGCCGCAGCGCTGTCGAAGGCAAGGGAACTGACAAAGGCAGATGGTGTGATTGTGGTGACCGGTTCGATCTTCCTTGTCGGCGAAGCGATGCAGACTCTGGGGCTGAAGGCGTAGCGATGTCGTACGGCGAACATCCCAGGAGCGCTGACGAACGCGGCCGTGGAACGCTGCTCAGCCGCCTGCGCTCGTATCTCATCTTCTTGCCCCTGTCATACATCTGCACCGGCGTGATGGGCACGCTCTCGCTGCTCTCGTCGCTGATCGATCGCGATGGGCGAATGCAGCATTGGTTCGCGCAGCACTGGGCGAAGATGACCCTGAAAATTCTGATGGTGCGGGTTCACGTGAGCGGCCAGGCAGGCATCGATTTCGGCCGCCCCGCAGTCTACGCGGCCAATCATCTTTCGGCGCTCGACATTCCCCTGCTCTATGCCTGTCTGCCCTTTCCGTTCCGCATCCTGGCCAAGAAGGAACTGTTTGCCTATCCGTTTCTCGGCTGGCACTTGCGCCGCTCGGGACAAATCCCGGTGTCGATTGGCGATGCCCGTGCGTCGCTGCGCAGTCTGAACCGCGCCAGCCAGACGCTGCGCGAAGGTATGCCCATGGTGGTCTTTCCCGAGGGCGGGCGCTCGCCCGACGGCCAGCTGCAGGAGTTCATGGGCGGCGCCTTCTATGCGGCCCTCAAGGCGCAGGTGCCCGTCGTGCCCATCGTGATTTTCGGAGTGCAGGAGCTGCTGCCGATGAACAGCTTCCATTCGTTGCCGGGCGATGTGGATATGATGTTCTGCGATCCGGTATCGACCGAGGGCATGACGCCTCGTGATATGGACAAGCTGTCGGCGACGGTGCGGCAGGTGATGAAAGAAGCGCTGTTGGCGCGAACGGCGCGGCCCGACGAGATGCTGAATTCAGAGAAGGTAGTGCAGTGAGCCAGAAGCCCCGCATCGCGATTCCGGTGCCCAACTCCTTCCGGCCCGAGTATGCCGCGCGAGCCCTGCCGCAGTACGAGCACGCTGTGCGCGAGTCGGGTGGCGAGCCGGTCGTCATACCGGTGAATGCCACGCCAACTGAGATCGCGCAGGCCATCAAGCACTGCGATGGCGTGCTGCTGCCCGGCAGCCCGGCCGATGTCGATCCGGAAAAGTATGGTGCTGCAAAGCACGAGAAGACGGCGCCGCCCGATCCGTTCCGCGACAACACCGACGAGCTCCTGCTGCAGGACGCCTACAACATGCGCAAGCCCGTGCTGGGCATTTGTTATGGGCTGCAATCGCTCAACGTGTGGCGCACGGGCACGCTTGATCAGGAGCTGCCTGATGGCGTGAACCATCGTGCAGGACGCGCAGTGGCGCAGGCGCACCGCGTTCAGATCGAAGCCCACTCCAAGCTGGCGGAGATTCTGCGCCGCGCCGGGGCGTTGCCGAAGGGCGAGGCCCTGCTCCTGCCCGTCAACTCAAGCCACCACCAGGCGCCTGAGGTGCTTGGCGACGGATTGCGGCTGGCTGCCTGGTGTCCCGAGGATGGCGTCAAGGAAGCGGTCGAAGGCACTGCCCTCAATCACTTCGTGCTGGGCGTGCAGTGGCATCCCGAGCGCGATTTCGATGAGGCTGCCTCCTCGCGGGCTATCTTCACGGCTTTTGTGCAGGCGGCGGCTGCCTGGCACGCCAAGCTGACCAATCGCCAGGGAGACTTCGAGTCGGTTCGCGAATAACGCGATTCCCGCAACGGCATTACCAGTGACGCGTGAACGCCTGCGCGGGTGCGTCTTACAGCCTTCATCGGTTACTCTGTTTCCTTATGCTCGATCTAGCATTCGTACGTGATCATCTCCCTTTGGTCGAAGAAAAGCTGCGGCAGCGCGGCATGGATCCGGCAGCCGTGCTGCAAGACTTTCAATCTCTCGATCTGGAACGGAGATCCGCCATCCGCGAGTCGGAAGACCTGAAAGCCCGGCGCAATCAATTGTCCGAGCAGGTCGCTGCTCAGAAGAAGCAGAAGCAGGACGCGACGGCGCTCATCGAAGAAACCAAAGAGCTGCGCGAGAAGATCACCGGCGCTGAGCAGCGCGCGGAGACGCTCGACGCGCGGATGCGAGACATCCTTGCCGGCATTCCCAACCTGCCGCAGGACAGCGTTCCCGTGGGCAACTCGGCGGACGACAACGTCGAGGTCCGCCGCTGGGGCACGGTGCCGCAGTTCGATTTCACCCCCAAGCCGCATTGGGAGCTGGGCGAATCGCTGGGCGTGCTCGATTTGGAGCGCGCTGCCAAGATCACGGGTGCGCGCTTTGCCGTGTATTGGGACCTGGGTGCCACGCTGGAGCGCGCGTTGATGAACTTCATGCTCGACCTGCATACCCACGAGCATGGCTACACCGAGGTATTGCCGCCCTTCATGGTCAACGCCGATTCCATGTACGGCACGGGCCAGCTTCCCAAGTTTGAAGCGGACCTGTTCAAGGTGCCGGTCGACGAGGAGAAGAGCTTCTATTTGATTCCCACCGCCGAGGTGCCGGTCACGAATCTCTATCGCGACGAGACATTGGACGGCGCGCGTCTGCCGATTTCGCTGACGGCCTACACGCCGTGCTTCCGCAGCGAGGCCGGATCGTACGGCAAAGATGTGCGCGGCATCATCCGCCAGCACCAGTTCCAGAAAGTCGAGCTGGTGAAGTTCACCAAGCCGGAGCAGTCGGACGAAGAGCACGAAAAGCTCACCCGCGATGCGGAAGAAGTGTTGCAGAAGCTTGGACTGCACTATCGCGTGATGGCGCTGTGCACCGGCGACATGGGCTTCTCGTCGGCGAAGACCTACGACATCGAAGTCTGGCTGCCGGGGCAGGGACTGTTCCGTGAGATTTCTTCCTGCTCGAACTTCGAGGCCTTTCAGGCGCGGCGTGCCAACATCCGTTATCGCCCGGAAGGCGGCAAGAAGACGGAACTGGTGCATACGCTGAACGGCAGCGGTCTGGCGATCGGGCGCACGTGGGTTGCGATTGTCGAGAACTATCAGCAGGCCGACGGCAGCGTGATTATTCCGGACGCGCTGCGCAAGTATGTGGGAGCCGAGCGGATAACGCCGAAGAAGTTCTGAAAAGAGACGTACTACGCTCTCTTCTTCGCCAGGAATTGTGAGCGGTCGCGCTCGGAGTCGATCTCGGCGGAGACGCAGGCGTAAAGCTCCGCAACCGAGGAGCAACGATCGGCAGCGCGCTTCACCACAACTTTCGCGATCGGGCCGATAAATGCCGCCAGCTCGCGGCTGACCGAGTCGAGGATTTTCGGCTCAAAGTTGCCGCCCGACGGCTTGGGTGCACCGGAGCCTTTGCTCGGGCTGGATGAGGCGGCGGAGCCCGGCGGCACTTGAATCGCAAGCGTCTCCAGGGTCTGCGCATCGTCATAGGAAATTCCTTCCAGGCCCGCCAGAAATTCCGCGGCGGTCTGGAACCTTTGCGACGCGTCCTTGGCCATAGACCGCAAGATAGTTTGCGAGACATTGTCGGGAATGCTGGGATTCAGCTCCACTGGCCGCTTCGGCTCGTCGCGCAAATGGCCGGTCATGACTTCGTACTCAGTCTTGCCATCAAACGGCCGCCGGCCCGTGAGAATTTCGTACAGCGTCACGCCCGTGGAGTACAAATCGGAGCGCGCATCCACCCTCTCGCCGCGCACCTGCTCGGGAGACATGTAGTGGAGTGATCCCAGCACGAATCCGGGCCGGGTGTGGCTCATCTCGGCGGATTGGAACGCCATGCCGAAGTCCAGCAGCTTGGCGTCGCCTTCGCGGGTAATCATGATGTTCGAAGGCTTGATGTCGCGGTGAATCACGCCTCGCGCATGTGCATATACCAGCGCTGAAAGCACCTGGCGCACATACGTGATGCCCTCCATCGCCCGATGCGGCCAGGGAGCATGCAGCTTGCTGTACAGGTCTTCACCCTCGATAAACTCCATGACCATGGCGATCTGGTCTTCGTGCTGAAAAGCCGTATTGAGACGCGCGATGTGGGGATGTGAGAGTCCCGCGAGCAGGCGAATCTCGCGCAGGAAGCGATCAGAGAGGTCGGCGCGGTTGCGGTCGGAGCGCAGCAGTTTGAGCGCTTCCACGCGCTGCGAGATGACATGGCGGACCTTGTACACCTCGCCCACGCCGCCCTGTCCCAGATGGCTGATGATCTCGTAATCGCTGATGTGTTGTCCGGGCCTGAGTGGCATCATGTCTTGATCGGCGTAGTTGAAAATCGTAGTCAACACTATACCGAAAGAACCGCTGCCGAATCAGATCCAGACCGAGTTCGGATGCACTACGAGGCGACGTACACGGCCCATCCCCGCGGCCCCGCCCAAAAGTCCGCATTACCGTTGCTGTCGGTATGCTTTGCTTCCGGTTGCGAATCGTCCTGGCCGCCCCATGCGACGGGTTTGAGCTCCGCGTTCTGCCATTGCGTCTCGACAGAAGCGCCATCCCAGCGGTCGCCGCGATTGTTGAGCACATAGATAAGACCCGTCTGCGAACCGGACCCGTTTCGCTGCATGACGTAAAGGTCGTCGTCGACGTAGAGGATTTTCGTGCCTCCGCCGGCGTAATGTTCATGCGCCTGAACCAGCGCCTCGATGCCGTTCGGTGTCCCGGCCTTCGCCAATCCCAAGTTGTACCAGTCCATCCAGAAAACACTGGGATAGCCCTCGTGCGTGAGGATGAAGCTGTAGGCCAGCAGTTTGTCATTGTTGATGGCATTGCCCGGATCGCGAATGGTGTCGTGATTGTCGACGAAGGTCACGGCGCGCTCCGGTTGAGACTGCGCCAGCGTTCCATTGTCGGCCAGGTCGCGCAGGCTGAAGCCGTAAGAATCGCAGAGGTCTTTCAGTATGTAGTGCAGCGGGAAATCGAAGGCGTTCACGGGATTGTCGATGTAGGCGTTTACGTTGTCGAGCCAATCGTCGACCGTGCGGATGTTGTCCCAGCACTCGCCAACGCAAAAGGGATAAGTTGCGCCGGCCCTGCCAAGGTAGCGCAGCTCGGCAATCGCCTTGACCATCCACGGCGCATAGCCCTTTACAAAGTCGAAGCGAAATCCATCGTAACCGACGTCTTCCACCATGAACTGGGCCAGCGCGATCATCTCACCATAGACGTACGGATTGCGATGGCACAGATCCGGCATATCGCCAAACGTCATCTCATCGAACGTCTCGTAGGCGGAGGGATGAAAGCTCTCCCAGTCGCGCGGGAATTTGCCGCTCAGCGGTGTGAACTTCGTCCAGCGCGTCGTCTGGTCGATGGGGTTCTTTTCTTCGGCATCCCCGCCGCTGTTGTGATCGAGCACCAGATCGGCGTACACCTCCATGTCCGCGGTGTGAGCGGCCGTAATCAGGGCTCTCAACTCGGCACTGTTGCCGAACCAGGTTTTGGTGCGGCCTTTCTGATTGAAGTCGCCCAGATCCCAGTAGTCGTAAGGATCGTAGCCCATGGAAGGGCCGCCGAGGTTAGCTGCTTTATTAGCAGGCGGCAGCCAGAGAGCAGTAAATCCGGCACGTTGCAGCTCAGGAACCTTGCCGGCAACGAAGTTCCACCAGGTTCCGTCCTGATTTTCTGCGGCGGGACAATTCCAATAGAAAGCCTGAAAGAGAACGCCCATAACCACCTCCCTTAATCGAAGGCAACTATCGCACGTCGGCATTGCGGGGCCGTGAATTTGTGACGAGATCAGCGAGGGCGAATCTCAAAATGGCACTGCTTCGCCTGCGCCTATGGGCCTTGCTTTTCCCGCTTCTCGATCTTTGCCCAGGTGTCGCGCAGCGCGACCGTGCGATTGAACACCAGCCGGTCGGCCGTCGAATCCGGATCGACGCAGAAGTAGCCCAGCCGCTCGAACTGATAGCGTGTCTCCGGCGCCGCTCCCTTCACGGAAGGCTCGAGCTTGGCGTGCGCGATGACTTCCAGCGAGTTGGGATTCAGATTCGCGCGGAAGTCCAGTCCCTCCGGCGCGTCGCCGGGGTCCTCTTTGGTGAACAGGTTTTCGTAGATTCGGACCTCGCAGTCGAGCGCGTGCTCCGCAGACACCCAGTGGATCGTCGCCTTCACCTTGCGATTGTCGGGAGCATTGCCGCTGCGGGTTGCGGCATCGTAGGTGCAATGCACCTCGGCAACGTTGCCCTGCTCGTCCTTCACCACGCCGGTGCACTTGATGAAATAGCCGCCGCGCAGCCGTACCTCGGTACCCGGTGACAGACGGAAAAACTTCTTCGGCGGATCTTCGCGAAAGTCGTCCTGCTCGATGTACAGCACGCGCGAGAAGGGAACTTTGCGCGTTCCGGCGCCGGGGTCTTCGGGATTATTGACGACGTCCAGCTCTTCGACGCGGCCATCGGGATAGTTATCGATGACCACCTTGAGCGGCCGCACCACGCCCATCACGCGCAGGGCGCGCCGATTCAGGTCCTCGCGCACGAAGTGCTCCAGCATCGCCAGCTCGATAACGCCGTTGGTCTTGGAAGCTCCGATGGCGGCGCAGAAATTGCGTAGCGCTTCCGGCGTGTAACCGCGCCGGCGTATGCCGGAGATCGTGGGCATGCGCGGATCGTCCCATCCCCGGACATGGCCTTCCTGCACTAATTGCAGCAGCTTGCGCTTGCTGAGCAGGGTGTAGGTCAGGTTCAGGCGATCGAATTCGATCTGCTGCGAAGGGAAGATGCCGAGCTGCTCGATGAACCAGTTGTACAGCGGGCGATGGTCTTCGAACTCCAGGGTGCAGATGGAGTGCGTAATGTGCTCGATCGAGTCCGACTGGCCGTGCGCGAAATCGTACATCGGGTAGATGCACCACTTGTCCCCCGTGCGGTGATGCGATGCGTGGAGAATGCGGTACATGATGGGATCGCGCAGGTTCAGGTTCGGCGACGCCATGTCGATCTTGGCGCGCAGCGTGCGCGAGCCATCAGCGAACTCGCCCTGACGCATGCGCTCGAACAGGTCGAGGTTTTCCTCCACTGGGCGATTGCGATAAGGGCTGTCTTTGCCGGGCTCGGTCAGTGAGCCGCGATATTGGCGAATCTCCTCCGCGCTCAGATCGCAGACATAGGCCTTGCCGGATTTAATAAGCTGCACTGCCCAGGCGTAAAGCTGGTCAAAGTAATCCGACGCGTAGTATAGGCCGTCCCACTCCCAGCCCAGCCAGCGCACGTCTTTGATGATCGAGTCGACGTACTCTGTTTCTTCTTTTTCGGGGTTGGTGTCGTCGAAGCGCAGATTGGTCCTGCCGCCAAACTCTGCCGCGAGCCCGAAGTTCAAGTACATGGACTTGGCATGACCGATATGGAGATAACCATTCGGCTCGGGAGGGAAGCGCGTCTGCACGCGGCCGCTGAACCTGTTGGTCTTGAGGTCGTCAATGATGATGTCGCGAACGAAGTTCGAGGCCCGCGCGCCGGAGTCGGCGGGAGCAGCGGCCTCGATTTCGTGATGAATGGTGCTCATGAATGCAGAAATCCTTCAAGCCATAGCGCAAGCTTGCGCCGAACCTTCTATTGTACGGGTTTGCTATTGTACAGGTTTGGCAAAGGATCGTTCTTCAGCAAGCCCTCGCACACTGGCTCGGCACGCGGACCCTCTCTTCTGACCCACAGGCCATCTCGCCGAATACGGTTCTAGGGCCAGTTGATCTCAATCAGGATCACGACTACGTGCGCAATGGCAGCGTGATCGGTGCCCATGCCTTCCGGCGTCTTTGCCTTCACGCTGACCTGTGAAGTCTCGACATTCAGCAATCCCGCTACGCTTTGTCGAATTGCCTGAGCATGGGGGACGATCTTCGGCTCAGCAAGGATCAGCGTGCTGTCGACATTCCCGACCACATACCCGGCTTCACCGACGTGCCGCATCGCCTCCTGCAAAAACACGGACGAATCAGCGCCCTTCCACCGCGGATCGCTGGGCGGAAAATAGGTGCCGATGTCTCCCGCTGCGACGGCTCCCAGGAGTGCATCCGTCAGGGCATGCAACAACACGTCTCCGTCGGAGTGCCCGGCCAGGCCGCTATGATGAGGCAAGGTAACGCCCCCGATTTTAAGAGGAATGCCGAGCTTGAACTCATGCGAGTCCCAGCCATAGCCGATGCGCGGATTGTAGCGAAGGAAACTAGTGGCCATGATGGTTAGTAAGATAGTCCTTCGGCAATTCTAGCGTGCCGCGAGCTGATAATTGAGCCAGTTCCATCCGATGAAGCTATTCCACCGGCTTTGCTGCTTTTGAGTGTGCAAGTAAGGTTGGGTGTGAGAAAATCGCAAGATCGTAAGTAAAAGAACGAGCTGGATGGCCCCCCACGAGCTTCTAAAGATCCAGTGTCCCTGGTTTTGTTCGTAGAGATGTGTAAGCAGGCTGCCCCCTAGAGTCTGCGACAAAACAAATTTCCCGTAACAACGGAGTTTTTATGTCGAAAAGAACGATGCTTGTATTGTGTCTCCTGGGTTGCAGTGTCCTGGCTGGTGCCGAGCAGGTCACCCTCAAGAACGGAGATCGCTTGACCGGCGCTATCGTGAGCATGGATGGCAAGAAGCTGGTCGTTAATACCAGCTACGCCGGCAATGTCTCCATCGACTGGAGCGAAGTAGCCCAGTTCACCTCCGACAAGCCGCTGGTAATCACGCGCACCGACAAGCAAGTCTTGTCCGGGACAGTCACCACGGAAGGAGAAAACGCCGTCATCACGACGGCGCAGGGGCCGCAGACGCTCGCGCTGGCCGACGTGGGCGCCATGCGCTCGCCGGCCGATCAGGCTGCTTATGAGAAGTCGCTGCATCCGGGGATGCTGGAAGGATGGGCAGGCGGCGGCAGCTTTGGCTTCGCCCTGGCCCGCGGCAACAGCGAAACCACGAACCTGGCATTGGCATTCGACGCCAAGCGCAAGACGGCAAAGGACGCATGGGTCATCGATGCCGCTTCAATCTACTCGACCGATGCCAAGACGAGCACAACCACCGCGAACTCTTTCCAGGGACTGATCCGCTATGACCGCAATCTCACCAAGCGGCTGTTCGCCTATGCGGCGTTCGCCGGCACATACGATGAGTTGCAGAACCTGAACTATCGCATCATGCCGGGGGGCGGTCTTGGTTTCCATGCGATCGCCAGCGAGCGCACCACGCTCGATCTGCTGGGCGGCTTGGGCTACACTCGTGAATCGTACACGACTGGCCTGATCAACAATCTCTTTACCGCGACGCTGGGTGACGAATTCGCCTACAAGCTGACCAAGTCCACCACCGTGATTCAAAATCTGTACTACCTCCCCGCACTGAATGACACCAGCATCTACCACATCAATGGAAATTTCGGAGTGGCGACCAAGATCAACGGTTGGCTGACCAGCAATCTGAACTTCAACGATCGCTATAACAGTGCTCCGGTACTGGGGAACAAGAAGAATGACGTGCTGTTCACGGCCGGGGTCGGCTTTACGTTCGGCGCAAAGCCGGCGAAATAGATTCGTCGGTGAGAGCGGCGCTTCAGCGCTGCGGCAACGGCGTCAGTTTGATATGAGGCTGGAAGTCCGCTGCGACAGCAGCGAACTTTCAGTCGACTTTTGAAAGCTGTGCAGACGCGTGCCTGAAGGCCCCACTACCTATCCCCGGTTCCGCCCTAGCTTTGAAAAGCGATACCTAGCTTAAGCTCCCGCCCAGTTCCTGCGCTCCACAAAGGTTGGCGGCTCGTAGGTCTTGCCGGCGGCCAGTTGCCGGTCTTCGCGCTTCGAGGTCCAGACCAGCAGCGGCCCGGCAATGAGTCGCACAGCCCGCGTCGCCAGCCCGAACTCGCGCTCGATTTCCAGTCGCAGCCCGCGGATCCTCTCCGACACCGCCGTGTTTGTCTTCTTCAGGCGCTTCTCCATCGCCCACAGCGCGGCGTTGTAGGTGGTCCGCAACTTCAGGGCCTCAAGCTTCATGCGTTCGCGCACGCGCTCGTCCTGGGAATCGCGGTAGCGCTTCCATCCCTGAAAGATGGTGTCGCAAATCCGAAACAAGCTCGGACCGTTGCGCTCGAAGTCGAACTGGAAGGCCCAATCGAGAAACTGCTTCGACTGCTCGCGCGAGATCGCCGCATGCCGGAAGTTGAACTTGTACTGGCCGTGAATGTCGGCGAGGTCTACGTCCTTCAGCATGCGTCCTTCGCCACTGACCTGCTGATAGAGCGGCGTTCCGGGTACCGGCGTGTACAGCATGAACTGGTGGAAGTCGGTGCAGTGCTCAACCGCGTGTTCGATCTCCGGGCCGATGTTTTCTGGCGTATGGTGCTCCAGGCCCACGATGGTCGAGCCTAACAGCTTGATGCCATGCTGGCGCAGCTCGGCAGCCAACGCCTTGGTGTCAGCATCGTGCAGCTTCGAGTAGGTCGAGTTCGGCGATTCCAGGCCCAGCCAGATCCAGGAAACACCCAACTGCACCAGCTCCTCCATGGAATACTTGCGAATTGCATTGACCGAGGAAAAGACGTACAGGGACCAGCTCTTGCCCGCCTGCTTCATCCTCTCGAGCAACTGTATGGCCCGTGGCCGCTGGAGCAGGAAGTTCTCGTCCATGACGAAAAACGAGCGCACCTTCATGGTGTGTTCCATGTGCTCCATCACCTCAAAGAGCTCGTCGCCGCTGTCGAAAAAGTGAACGCTCTTGCCTTTGCCGCCGAAGAACGAGGAAGTCGTGCAGAAATTGCAACCCATCGGGCATCCCACCGAGGGAATGATGGTGGCGGCCGTGTCCCGGGAATTGTCCGGAAGGTGCATCCCCAGCACTCGCATTCCGAAACCGGAAAAGATCTCAGGGTGCTCGATCGGCGCCGCTGGATCGTCGCCGAGATAGCGGCGCATCCATGCGATGCCCTCGCCGCGGACGACATAGTCTGCGTCAATCAGCTTGTCGAGGCCCGGTATGGCGGCTACGTGTCCGCCCACCACGATGACCGATTGCGGCGAGAGCTTGCGCACCTGGCGGCACATCTCACGGACCTTGCCGAAGTTGGGAATGATCCCGGAGATACCGACCACGTCGTAGCTGGTCGAGGCCAGTTCCTGCTGAAAGCGCTCCAGTGTCGGAAAATCGAGCAATGTGCTGGGGGCGGAGATGTTGCGCTGGATCATCATCAGTCCCCAGGAGCGATGAAACATGCGTAACGAGAAACTGCCTTGCGCACGGGTGACCTGGTTGTGATACAGCTCCATGGGATTGATGGCACGGCTGCCGAACTCGTCATCCTGAGCGTAGGGACCAAAAACAGAACTGAGGAGAACACGGGCCTGATTACCTTTAGGATGAGAACCGACAACTTCACCTGCTTGCGTGATCATGCAATCAGGCTAGAGACTTCCGTGCAGCAATTTCAGTGATCTTGGCGCACTTGCGACGGAAATGACAGAACTCTTACATTCATACTGCATGCGTGGGGTACTGCCTTAAGTGATGGCCGAAAGTCCAAATCCAGCCTTGCCTGCCGTCAATCCGTGGCTGATTGCGATCGCTGTAATGTCGAGCACGTTTATGGAGGTGCTCGACACGACGGTGGTCAACGTGTCGTTGCCGCACATTGCCGGAAGCCTGTCGGCCAGCAACGACGAGGCCACTTGGACGCTGACGTCCTATCTGGTGGCCAACGCGATTGTCCTGCCACTGACGGGATGGCTGGCAGGACGCTTCGGACGCAAGCGCCTGCTGATGAGTTCCGTCACCGGCTTTACCCTGGCCTCGTTCCTGTGCGGGCTGGCGCCCTCGCTCTCGTTTCTGATCTTCTTCCGCATCGTTCAGGGTGCTTGCGGCGGAGGGCTGCAACCGCTCTCGCAGGCCATCCTGCTGGAATCGTTTCCCCCGAACAAGCGCGGCCAGGCGATGGCCTTCTGGGCGCTCGGCATTGTCGTCGCGCCGATGCTGGGCCCGGTTGCGGGAGGTTGGCTCACCGACAACTACAGTTGGCGGTGGGTGTTCTATATCAACATTCCCATCGGAATTGCGGCGCTCATCCTGACGCAGCTTTTCATCTTTGATCCGCCGTATCTGCGGCGGCCCAAGACCGGCATTGACTACTGGGGCATCGGATTGCTCGCCGTTGGCATCGGCAGCCTTCAGATCATGCTCGACAAGGGGCAGGAATCCGACTGGTTCGGCTCGCGCTTCATCATCGTCTTGGCGGTGCTTGCAGTAGGTGGAATCAGCGCGTTGATTATCCGCGAGCTCATAACCGAGCATCCGGTCATCGATCTTACAGTGTTCAAATACCGGTCTTACGCTGTCGGCACCACGCTGATGACGTTCATCGGGTTCGTGCTCTATGGCAGCACGGTACTGTTGCCCCTGCTGATGCAGGTGTTGCTGGGATACACCGCAACTCAAGCCGGTTTAACCAACCTGCCACGCGGACTGGCGTCGTTTCTGATCATGCCCATCGTGGGCAAGCTCACCGGCAAGGTGGATTCGCGCAAGCTCCTGGCGATTGGTATGGGCGCCTCGGCCTACGCCATGTTTGAACTGTCGAGACTGAGTTTGAACGTGGGCTTCTGGAATTTCTGGTGGCCGCTGACAGTGCAGGGCGCCGCCCTCGGCTTTGTATTCGTACCGCTAACCACCGTCACCAATGACCCCATACCCAACGAGCGCATGGGAAATGCCACCAGTCTGTTTAACCTCATGCGCAACATCGGCGCGAGCATCGGCATCGCCATCGTGCAGACATACCAGTTTCGCAAGGAACAAGTCCACATCGACTATCTTGGCGCGCATGTCTATGGCTCCAGCATTACTGCCGAACAGTTTGTTCAGGCGATGAAGGCATACTTCATGCAGCAGGGCTCGAGCGCAGTAACCGCCACACATCAGGCGTATGAAGCGCTATGGGGCACTCTGCTGCGGCAAGCGGCCATGCTGTCCTACAACGACACATTCCTTTTCATGGCGTTCGTCTTTGTGGCGATGTTCCCGTTTCTCTTGCTGCTGCAAAAGCCCACGCACAAGGGTGGAGTGATGGTGCACTAAAAAAGGGCAGGATGGGGTCGTCCTGCCCAGTTGCGCAAACGACAAGGGGCTTACTGTTGGGTAGAGTCGGCTGTGCCGGCCTGCGACCACTTCTGCAGCCGGCTTTCCATGCGGGAAATGCGCTGCGCGCGTAACTGGTCGGCCTTGGTGCGCTGGTCGGCCGTCAATACCTGGGTGTAGATCTGGTGCTGGATCGCCTGTTTCTGCACGATGAGCTGTGCCATCAACTGCGCCTGCTGGGTAGCCAGCGTCTGGATCCTGGCCTGATCGTAGTTGCCGTTGGCCGTTGCCTCCAGCATGGCCTTCTTGTCGGTTGCCATCTGCTCAAGCAGCGGAAGGCCAGTCTGCTTGTTGGCCTGGAATATGTCTTTGATCTGGGCCTTCTGCGCGTCGGTGAGGTTCAACTCACGTGCCAGATAGGCCATGCGGGCATGGCGTCCACGCCAGACCTTCTGGGGGCTGGAGGCCGCGCTGTCCTGCGCGTAGCTCAACATGGCAACGCCTCCCACAATCAGGGCCAGCAAACCCACAGCGATCATCCAGAATCTCGTTTTCATCTTTCTTCTACTCCTTCTGACAGAACTCTTAACTGTCAAAGGTATAAACGCACGCCAGGAAACTATGACGGTAAAGAGTGATTGCGCTGCGGTAAAGTATTGTTGCCCCGCAACGCAATCCTCCTCCTCCAAGAACGGCAGTTACATCCTTACTCGACCGGAGCCGGGGTCGCTCCCGACTGCATCTTCTGCAGATGCTCGTTAATGTGGTTGATTTCGTCGGTGACATGCTGATTGAACTTGGCCTGCTGGTCGGCCGTCAGCACCTGGGTGTAGATCTGGTGCTGGATCGCCTGATGCGCCACCGTCATCTGCGCCATCAACTGCGCCTGCTGGTTAGCCAAGGTCTGGATTGCGGCCTGATTGTAGGCGCCGTTGGCTGTCGCCTGGAGCATGGCCAGCCGGTTCTGTTCCATCTGCTGCATCAAGGGGTGCATGGTCGCCTTGTTGGCTTCCATGATCGATTTCACCTGCTGCCTCTGTGCATCGGTGAGATCCAGGTCGTGGAACATATGGCCCATCGGCCCGGGCCCATGTCCCCATCCCGGACCATCCGGACCGGGACCCTGCGCGTAGCTCAGCAACGCACTGCCACAGAGCACCAGCACCAGAATCGCGATTGACGCCATCAACTTTGTCTTCATTGCTTACTTCTCCTGAATTTTGTTTCTTCGGCTCGGCGCGGCTTTAACGAACTGTCACCACTTGCCTGCCTTCCGATGGTAAGTTCAGGCAGGGTGCCTCAAAGGTTCCCGAAAAGCGCGACTTTTGCCGGTCGACATTTGCTGCATCCCGGAGACTGCTGGGAGGATCAACCACACCATGAAGCGTGCAATGTGGCCAGTCGTATTGATACTGCTGCTGGCCATCTTCTCTGTTGCTCAGGAGTTACCGACCGGTACCTTGCTTCCGATCGAGGTGCGGACTACCCTCCGGGCGGGAAAGATTAAGCCGGGCGACCGCATCTCCTGTAGATTGGCGCAGTATGTCGAAGTCAACGGTATGCGTCTGCCGCGCGGGACGCAAGTGAGCGGGAAGGTCCTGCAATCCGCGGCGGGCTCGGGAAATTCTCCTGCGCGCATGGTGCTCGCCTTCGATAGCCTCCGAATAGGAGGACGCGAGGTTCCCATCACGACCAGCCTCCGTGCTCTGGCTTCGATGCAGGCCGTCTTTGACGCCCAGCTCCCCACCAACCTGATCGACGACTACGGATCGAGCATTCGCGACTGGAACACCACGCAAGTCGGCGGACAAGCTGTGTATCGCGGAGATGGAAAAGTGATGGAGGGACCGGACGTTGTGGCCAAGGCCACGACCGTGGGGGAGGTGTTCGGTGTACCCAAGACCTGGCCATGGTCCGCCTGCGCACGCGACCGTGCCAGCAACACAACCCAGTCTTTTTGGGTGTTTTCCACTGATGCCTGCGGGGTCTATGGCTTTGAAAGTCTAAAGCTGGCGCATGCGGGACGGTCCGAGCCGGTTGGTCAGATCGTGCTGGAAGCGCCGCGTAAGCTGGAGATTCGGGCCGGAAGCGGCTGGCTGCTGATGGTCGTTTCGGATGGCGGGCCTGCAAGCGCGGCCCGCCCGGGTAGCCATGAGGCGATGATGTCGGGTAGCATCGTAGGCAAATCCCACGACAAAGACCAATGATGAATTCCTTCAGGCTGAAATCGATTTCGATCGTTGCCCTTCTGCTCGCCGCCCTGCAACTGTATGCCGCCGAGCCGGTGCAGACGCTTCCTCTGGGAACGTTTCTGCCGGTGATGCTCAACACCACTCTCGATTCCAACAAGAGCAAGCCGGGCGAGAAGATCTCGGCCAGGCTGAAGCAGGATGTACCTCTGCCGGACAGAGGCGTGCTCAAGGAAGGCACCGAGCTTTCCGGGCATATTGTTGCCGCGAAGCGCGGGGGAGATGGGTCCACCGCCCAGGTCGTATTCGTGATGGACCGAGTTCGCATCAACGGTAAACAACTTCCCATCACCACTGGTTTGCGGGCACTGGCCGCGATGATGGCCATTGCCGAGGCGCGTGAGCCCATCAATGCGGTGGCCCTCGACAACAGTTCGCTTTGGGACTACAACACCCGGCAGGTAGGTGGAGACATCGTTTACGGTCGCAAGGACGTTCGCTCCCAGGAGGGCAGTGTCGGCATGTCCCCTGAGCCGGGCTGGGTGATTGGCATCCCGCGTGCCAATCTCGACGCGGGCTGCAGCGCCCCGGATAACAAGAATATCCAGGCGTTCTGGCTGTTCTCCACCAACGCCTGCGGCGTTTACGGAGATGACAGCCTGCAGATATCGCTTCATCCTTCCGATAACACCGCGGGGCAGATCACATTGCTTGATCCCAAACGCGTCCTGGTGCGCAGCGGCTCCGGCCTGCTGCTGGTGACCCAGGCGCAGCCCGCCACTCAAACCGTTAAGTAGCGCCCGCCTCGTTTTTTGCGTGTCGGCAGGGGCATGAGACACTGTGTCACGTGTCCATTCGCCAGCTCACCTCGCGCCTTGTATATCGCAACCCGTGGATGACCGTCCGCGAAGACGAGGTCGAGCGCGACAACGGCCAGCGCGGAATCTACGGCGTCGTGGAGAAGTACGATAGCGCCGTCATCCTTCCCATCGACGGCGACTCCATCTACCTGGTCGAGCAGTTTCGCTACCCCATCGGTCGCCGCTCGCTGGAACTGCCGCAAGGAAGCCTCGAAGCCAGTGGCCTTGAGCCCGAGACGATTGCCCGTCAGGAATTGCAACAGGAAACCGGCATCGTCGCGGCCAAAATGGAGCTACTCGGTTCCTTTATGATTGCCATCGGATACTCCAATCAACGCCAATATGCCTTTCTGGCGACGGGCCTGATGCCGGGGCAGAACTGTCCGGACCGGGAGGAGCACGACCTGCTATTGCATCGGGTGAGCCTGTCCGAGTTTCAGCAGAAAATCCGCGACAATGTCATTGAAGATGCGCAGACGCTCGCTGCATGGGCCCTGTACCGAGCGCGCTACGGCGGGTAGGGTCTCAGTCTCAGCTCTTCGCTAGAGTCGCCACGGGCTCCGCGTTTGTCGGGAAATGGTAGAGCGGCACTTGAGCGCCGCGGCCCAGTTCTTGTTGGCGATCCGTCTTGACGCCGGCCTGAAGGCCTACTCTACCCAGGCTGCACCTATCATGAAACTGCTTTAGCAGCATCTTCCGAGCACCGGGGTCAAAGCTCAAAGTTCAAGGCCAAAGGCCAAAGGCCAAAAGCCAAAAGCGAAGAGCGAAAAGCGAACAACCGAACCGGCCATTGGGACCGTTCGATCGCTGCCAATATTACTCCTGCAAATACATGAAGTTACGGTCAGGTTACAAATCCGCTTGAAGCCCGCTCCGGCACTGTGCTAGCTTCTACTTCGCAAACCTTCGGAGGTCCGCTGAATGGCAGCACAGGTACGTGATCAGCTTCTTGCCAGCAACGAAGAATTTCGTCGCCTGGCGAGTGAACATTCGCAGTACGCACAACAGCTCGAGTCCCTCATTCACAAAAAGTACTTGTCTGAAGAAGAGAAACTCGAGGAAGTGCGCTTGAAGAAGCTGAAGCTTCACCTGAAAGACCGAATGGAAAGTCTGGAACAGCAGTTCCGCGCTAACCACCAGGTCGCATAGTTACCTCTGAGCCCGCGCCAGCGGCGGTCGGGAGATGGCTCCCAACTGCTCAGCGAAGTCCCTACCCAGTCCCTGCTCCGAAGTCTTTCTGCATCCCAGCCTGTTGTGCTCAAACATCAAAACCCGACAAAAACCGGTTCCGGCTGCAGTTCGATACCGAACTCGTCGCGCACCCTGGCTTGTATCTCGTCCTTGAGGGCTACGATCTCCGCTGCCGTAGCTCCGCCGCGATTCACAATCGCCAGCGCGTGGTGGTGTGAGATCGCCGCGGCTCCTTTAGTAAAGCCCTTGTGGAACCCTGCCTGCTCCACCAGCCACGCGGCAGAAATCTTCCGGCAACCCTCCCCAGCGGGATAGCCCGGTAGCTGCAAACCGCGAGCCGCCAGCCGGTCGGCGAGTTCGGCGTACTGGTTCTCCCAGATGATCGGATTCTTGAAAAACGATCCGGCGCTGCGAGAGTCCTCATGGCCGGGCACGAGAATCATGGCCTTGCGGCGGCGAATCGCCAGCACCGCCTCGCGTGTCTCGGCTAGGGTTGGTTCCGAAGGATGAGCTGCGAAGTAGGTCTCAAGCTCGGCGTAGCGAATCGTGGCCTGGCCACCATGCCGCAGGCTGAAGCTGACGCTGGTGATGACATACTCTCCGCGATCGGTGGAGTTAAAGCGGCTGCTGCGGTAGGCAAACCGGCAGTCGGCATTTGAGAAGACTACCGGCTCAAGCGATGCCAGGTGTAACGCCCGCACCTCGGTGACGGTTTCCGACACCTCCTGCCCGTACGCGCCGACGTTCTGAATCGGAGTTCCGCCGACGGTTCCCGGTATGCCGCTCAGACACTCCAGGCCTGCGAAGCGCCACTGAACCGTGGCGGCAACGAACGCATCCCAATCCTCGCCCGCGCCGACGCTGAACTCTACCCGGCCGCCTCCCAGGCTGCATTCCTTGGTCCCCATGAGGGCGATCTTCAGTACCAGCCCCGGGAATCCGGCATCGGACACGACCAGGTTACTGCCGCCGCCCATGACAAACGTGGGCAACTCGCGCTCGCGTGCGAAAACAACCGCATCGCGAATCTCCGCCTCGCTCTGCACCTGGCAGAAGTAGCGGGCCAACCCGCCTACGCCGAGCGTCGTCATGGGCGCGAGCGGAACGTGTTCCAGTATTAGCATAGGTTGCAATCAATATAGCCTGCTTGCAGATTTGCTAGAATCCGCGCAGTTCTCCATGCACAGCATCTTCGAGCCAACGGCGGCTGTGGCCAATGGATGGGCCATTTCGAGCGGCGCCGGCTCCAGAAAGCGAGTGCGACCGATATGCCGAACGTGACGTTCATTAAGGCGACCGCCTGCGGCAACGACTTTCTCATCGTCGACTCGTCAAGTTGGTCCGGCGATATCCACGCCTTCACCCGCGCGATCTGCGATCGCCGACATGGCATCGGGGCCGATGGCGTGGAGTGGGTCCTGCCGGCCACGGACGCCGATTTGCGAATCAGGCTGGTGAACGCTGACGGCTCCGACGCGGAGATTTCGGGCAACGGAACGCGGTGCGTGGCGGCGTGGCACTGCTCGCAGCATCCCGGCTCCGTAGTCAGGATCGAGACCGGCGCGGGCGTCAAGACCTGCGAGCTGATCTCCCGCCAGGGCGCCAGCTTCGACTTTCGCATGGCAATGGGCCGGCCGCAGGTCGACGGCGAGCTCGCCGTCGGCTTGAACTACGACGAAGCCAAGGGAATTCCCGTGTCCATGGGCAATCCGCACTTCGTCATGTTCGTCGAGGATTTCGCGCCGCAATGGCCGGAGCTCGCGGCCCAGATCGCGACGCATCGCGATTTTCCCAACGGAACGAACGTCGAAGCGGTGCGCGTCCTGAACCAGCATGAGATCGATGTGCGCATCTGGGAACGTGGCGTTGGGCAGACGCTTTCGTCCGGTACCGGATCGAGCGCGTCCGCCGCGGCCGCCATTCACGCGGGCCGGGCGAAATCGCCGGTGCGTGTGCATACGCTGGGAGGTACGCAAACGGTCGAATGGGATGGGCAGCTCTACCTGACGGGGCCTGCGACGTTACTCTGCCGCGGCGAATTTTTCAGTTAAGATGATCCTTTTCTGATGCCTTTGCCCACACAACGGGAACGTATTCGTCCGCCCGCACTGCGCGCCGGAGACACGCTTGGCGTGATCGCGCCTGCCGGTCCCATTTCCCCAGATGCCCTGACGGCTGGTCTGGCCGCGCTGGAGCGCCGCGGATACAGGCCGCTACATCTGCCATCGATCCTGGAACGCGACTGGTACTTTGCCGGATCGGTCAGGCGCCGGGTCGACGAACTCCATCGCATGTTCGCCGATCCGGAGGTGAAGGGCATCGTCTGCTTTCGCGGCGGCTATGGCTGTAACTACCTGCTGCCGCATCTCGATCTGGAGTTGATTCGCCGGCACCCCAAGTTCTTCTGCGGCTGTAGTGACGTGACCACCCTGCTTACCTATCTCTGTGATACCGCCGGAATGGTCGTGTTTCACGGGCCAATGTTGCAGCGCGATGCGCAGCCCGACGGGGTAGACGAGGACTCGTGGTATGCCGCAACTTCGGGAGAGCCGTACGCGCACGAGTTCGGCGGCACGGTCCAGACCTTGGTGCCGGGACACGCAGAAGGCATGCTGTACGGCGGCTGCCTCTCGCTGCTGTGCGCCTCGCTGGGTACGCCCTATGAAATCCAGACCTCCGGCACGATTCTGTTCCTGGAGGACATCGCAGAACCGTCCTATCGTATCGATCGCATGCTGATGCAACTGAGGCTGGCGGGGAAGCTGGAGGATGTTCGCGGAATCATCTTCGGAGAAATGCTCGACTGCGCCCGCGAGGCCGCAGGCTACACCTTGCAGGACGTTGTGCGGCGTATTGTCGGGGATTTAGGTGTGCCGGTGGTCTATGGCGTAACGTCCGGGCACGTAACGCGCCGCAACATCACAATCCCGCTCGGCGTTGCAGCTGTTGTAGACGCCGGCGCCACGGTGGCTCTGCAATATGACGCCGCCGCACGTAAGCAATACGCAGAAGCTCCAATATCGAAATGATGAAACAGATGCATGCCCACTTGATCGGCATTTGCGGCACCGCCATGGCCTCGCTCGCCGGACTGCTGAAGCAGCGCGGCTATCTTGTTACTGGGTCTGACGTCGCGGCATATCCCCCAATGTCAGACTTGATGACGTCACTGGGCATCACCATCGCGCAGCCCTTCAGCGAGCCCAATCTCAATCCCCGGCCGGATTTTGTCGTCGTGGGCAACGCCATCTCGCGCGGTAATGTCGAGCTGGAGTTCGCGCTCGACCAGCGCATTCCCCTGAAATCGTTGCCGCAGCTCTTGTACGACGAGTTCCTCACCGGCCGCGAGCGTCTGATAGTGGCGGGCACGCATGGCAAGACAACCACGTCCTCCCTATTGGCCTGGCTGTTCTCTGCGGGCCAGCGTGCCGCCAGTTTTCTTATCGGCGGAATCCCGGAAAACTTTGGTACCTCGTTTCACCTCGGCAGCGGGCCGGAGTTCATCCTTGAAGGCGACGAGTATGACAGCGCCTTCTTCGACAAGGGGCCCAAATTCCTGCATTATTTCCCTGACGGGCTGATCCTGACCTCGGTGGAGTTTGATCACGCCGACATCTATCGCAATCTGGATGAGGTGAAAACGGCCTTCAAGCGGCTGGTCAACCTCGTTCCGCAGCGCGGCCGCCTGATCGCGTGGGACGGGCATCCCAACGTCGATGAGTGCATCGGCCACGCCCGGTGCAATGTGGAGCGTTATGGTTTTGGCGAGAAATCCACCTGGCGAGTCGTGGATGTGGAGTACCGGCCAGACGGAACCGGATGGAACGTGTTGCGGGCCGGGCAGCCCTGGAGCGCGTTCGAGTTTCCTCTGGCCGGCGAGTACAACGTTCTGAACGCCACCGCTGCCGCGGCGATGGCAGCGCACTACGGAATCAGTACGGAAACCATCGCCTCTGCCTTGCGCGGCTTCCGCTCGGTGAAACGCCGGCTGGAGGTGCGCTCGGAGGCGCACGGCATCACCATCATCGAGGACTTCGCCCACCATCCCACGGCGATCGCCGAGACGCTGAAGGCGCTACGCACGCGCTACAACGGACGCCGCCTGTGGGCGATTCTTGAACCTCGCTCGAACACCTTACGGCGGCGGGTCTTCCAGCGCGAGCTGGCGCAGAGTCTGGGCATCGCTGATCACATTGTGATTGCGGGCATCTTCAAATCCGAAGCTATTCCGGAAGACGAGCGCCTCCATCCTGAGGCGGTCGTTGGCGATCTGCAGCAAGCCGGAAAGCCGGCGCGCCTGCTGCCAACAGTTGATGAGATTGTCGATGTGATCGCCCCTGAACTGGCCGAGGGCGACGTGGTTGCCATCCTCTCGAACGGCGGCTTTGGCGGAATCTATGAGAAGCTGCCCGCCCGGCTCAAGCAACTCCATGAGGTCCAGGCGCGAGCGTGAGTAGCCATCGCAGCCTGGCGTCTCGCTGTGCGTTGGCCGTCGCGATCCTGTTTGCCGCGCTCGCCTGTCACGCCGCCACACCGGTGACATGCAGATCGTCCGTCAACCCGCAGAACGAACCGGCCGAATACTTCGTTTCTCTGTCGGATGCCTCGAATCACCTGGCGCATGTGAGTATTCGCTTGCCCGGATTTAGCGGCAAGGCAACGCTCGATATGCCGGCCTGGAACGCGCTGTACCAGGTGCGAGATTTCACTGCCCACGTCGAGGATGTCCGGGCGCAGGGAGCTGCAAGCCGTACGGATTACATCCGACAAACAAGTACCAGCGAGTGGGAGGTCAGCGGACCGCCGGGTTGCGTGGTCGTCAGCTATGACGTTTATCTCAACAAGCCTGGGCCGTTTGGCAGCGCGTTGAATGCCGACTATGGCTTCTTCAACTGGGCGATGGTCCTCATGTATGCTCCGGATCTGCGTTCCACGCCTGCCAGCATCCGGCTGCTCGATGTGCCATCAACCTGGAGCCTGCGCGATACCCACGTCCTGGGCGGTGTTTCGGCCGGCAAAGTAACCGATGCGGCCGGCGTCGCGCCGAATTACGACACCCTGGTGGATAGTCCGGCGATGCTCGGCAGCCTCCAGACCCTCAGTTTCCAACAGGACGGCGCGACATACTACATTGTGGTACATGGCGATCCGGCGTCCTATGATAGCGTGGGTTTGCAAAACGCTTTGCAGCGCATTACGCATGCCACCGTGGACTGGATGCAGGACCGCCCGTACGATCAATACACATTCCTCTATGATTTTCCCCGAGGCCCCGGAAGCGGTGGCATGGAGCACGCCTACGGCACCGCGATCTCCGTCAATGCCGCATCCGGCAAAGTCGATCTGGAAGCTCTGGCCGGCATCAGCGCTCATGAATTCTTCCATCTGTGGAACGTCAAGCGAATCCGGCCGCAATCGCTCGAACCCATCGACTATCAGCATCAACAGGACACTCGAGCGCTGTGGTTCAGCGAGGGCGTCACCAGCACGGTCAGCGAATTGATGCAGGTCCGCGCCGGCCTGATCGACGAGCGGCGATACCTTGCCGATCTCGCCTCGCAGATCACCGAACTGGAAAGCCGTCCGGCCCGCACCTGGCAGTCCGCCGAAAACTCAAGCCTCAACGCCTGGCTGGAGGGCGACGCCTTCTATCGCACACCGCAGCGCAGCATCAGCTATTACAACAAGGGCGAAATCCTGGGCGTGCTGCTGGACCTGCGCATCCGCCAGTCAACGCAAGGCAGCAAGTCGCTGCGCGACCTGTTCCAGTGGATGAACCAGCATTACGCCAGGCAGCACCGCTATTTCCCGGACTCTGCGGGAGTGCAAGAGGGCGCCGAGTCAATTACCGGGCAAAGCTTCGCGGATTTCTTTCGCGACTATGTCGCGGGCGTGAAACCGATCCCCTACGATGAGTTCTTTCGCTATGTGGGACTACATCTGGTCCCGGAAAACGTGGTCGTGGCAGATCCTGGATTCATCTCGACGGCCAACCTCGACGGGCAATCAGAGGTCACCACGGTTTCACCCGGCAGCGACGCCGCACGCGCGGGATTGAAGGTGGGCGACCGCATCCTCGAAGTAAATGGACGGCCGGCACCGTATTATCTGAACCGGGAACTCGCTCGCATGGTCCCTGGCCAAAGCGTCAAACTGCGAATCGCACGCGCGGGCAAGGAGCACACAGTGAAGGTCAAGGCCGGCGAACGCGAAGAGCAGCAGTACGCGCTGGCCGACGTTGCGGACATCACACCCGAACAGCGCGCTCACCGTACGGCATGGATCCACGGCGACGACGAACCCGGCGGTGCGCCGTGATTCGCTCCATCTTCATGCTGTCGTTTTGGGGAGTCTCCATCCTCGTCGTTGGGCCGTTTCTGCTGCTCTATGCCTTCATCACCAAGGACGTTCGGCCGCTCTATCACACGGCCACGTATCTGGCAATTTCGGGGGTTCGACTGGCCGGCATCAGGATTCGCGAGATCGGCAAGGAGAACTTCCGGCCGGGCCGGAACTACATCTTCATGTCGAACCACGTATCGAACCTCGACCCTCCAATCGAGATTCCGCGCATTCGCGAGCGCTGTTCGGTGCTGGTGAAGAAGGAGCTGTTTCGCGTTCCGATCTTTGGTGCGGGCATGCGGCTCGGCCGCCTGGTCCCGGTGGACCGCAGCAACCGCGAAGCCGCCATCGAGAGCGTGCATGAGGGAGTCAAGGTGTTGCGGACGGGACTGCACATGATGATCTATCCCGAAGGCACGCGCTCGCCCGATGGCAGGCTGCTGCCGTTCAAGAAAGGGCCGTTCCACCTGGCAATGGAGTCGGGCGTGCCCATCATCCCCATGACAATTCTCGGGACCTACGAGGCTTGGCCGAAGCACCGCTTTTCGCTTAAGCCCGGCGTCGTCACGGTCGTCTATCATCCTCCGGTTGATCCCAGGGAATTTTCCGATCGCGACGCGTTGATGGCTGCGGTGCGCGGGTCGATCGCCAGCTCTCTGCCGGAGGAGAGGCGCTAAGAACCGAAATGCGCGGAGCAAAATACCTGGGCCAACGCGCGGGAGTGCCCAGTCGGAGCTTTCGGTGCTACGCTTTGTGAGTAGAGGCGGGCATGATAAGGTTCCTGATCGTATTGGCAGTTTCCATTGTGGCGTCCATTGAGCTCTGGAACTTCGGAGTTGCCGCGAAGATCTGGCCCGCTCATCCTCTGATCTGTACCACGGTGCTGGCCATGGCTCTGGCGATCGCAGTGCAGATGTCGTTGAGCAATGATCCGCGGAAGTCCAAGAGCGATACGAATCCTCCGCAGTAACATCGCATTCAGGTGGGCTGGATTTCTGGCCAAGAGCGAAGAGCCAAGCAAGCCAAAAGCCAAAAGCTGCTCTTACCGCTTGTCGTTCTTGCGTTCCTGGCGAATCAGGATGGGATGGCGCACGGGAACAATGGCGCCACGGTCGGCATCGGCCCCGGCCTGCTGCGCCCGCATCATCACTTCGTTGCGCACATAGCTGACAAAGTCGGCCATCTGGCGCTGCATTTCGTCCATGCGCTCGCGCATTTGCAGAATGATGGCGATGCCCGAAATGTTCACCCCCAGGTCGCGCGCCAGCGACAGGATCAGTTCCAGCCGCTCCAGGTCTTCGTCGGTGTAGAGCCGCGTGTTGCCCTCGGTGCGCGACGGCTTCAGCAGCCCCTCACGCTCGTACAGGCGTAAGGTCTGCGGATGTATGCCGTACATCTCGGCGACCGAGCTGATCATGTATGCGCCTTGTTTTTTACGTTTGCCCATTTGTCGCTTCGCTCCGCTTTTAGCTCTTGGCTCTTGGCTTTTGGCCGGAGAATGTCTCACATCAACTCTGGCCAAGAGCTAAGAGCTAAGAGCCAATAGCGGGATTATCCCAACTCCTTCCACAACTCTTCCCGCGGATCCTGCGGATTGAGCTTGGCGTACTCGCGCAGAATCTCTTTCGAGCGCTCGTCCGCAGGAGCCGGCGCAATGATCTTAATCTCCACGATCTCGTCGCCGCGCCAACCTTCCTTCACCGCCGAGGGCACGCCCTTCTCCCGTAAGCGCAGCTTCTGTCCGCTGGCCGTACCCGGCGGAATCTTCAGCAACGCGCGGCCATCGATGGTCGGCACTTCAACCTTGGATCCGAGCGCCGCCTCCGTGATGGAGACCGGAATGCTCAGGTAAATGTCATCACCATCGCGCCGGAAAATCGGGTGCTCCCCCACGCGGATCACAACGTACAGATCGCCCGGAGCGCCGCCCAGCACGCCGGCATTACCGCGTCCCGCCAGTCGAATGCGCTGGCCATCGCGTGTGCCAGCCTTGATGCGCACTTCCAGCGACTCGGTCTTCTCCACCCGGCCTTCACCGTGGCACACGTTGCACAGGGTGCGATTCTTTCCGCTGCCGCCGCAGCGCGGGCAGGTCACGTTGAACTTCATGTTGCCGCTCTTCTGCGTGACACTGCCCTTGCCGTTGCACTCGGGGCAGACGCCGGGGCTTTCCAGATAACCGTTGCCATGGCAGTTGGCGCACGCCACCAGGTGCGGAACATTCAGCTTCATGGTGGTCCCGCGGATCGCGTCCCAGAAGCCGATGTTCACCTGGTACTCCAGATCGGTTCCCGGCTCGGGCTGGTGCTCGACCTCCCCGCGTCCGCCACGGAAAATGTTGGAGAAGATGTCGCGAAATCCACCCGTGCCTGCCGACCGGCGGCCCGCAGCCCCTGCGCCTTGTTCGGCGAAGTCGGTAAAGTCGAAGCCACCGAAGTCAAACGGAACTTCCTGGGTATAGGTGTGCGTGCCGCCGCCGCCGCGCGGGGCCCCACCGAATCCACCAGCGCCAAAGCCAGCGCCCCCGCCTCGCGCATAGGCCTCTGCCGTCGCCGGATCGATGTTGTCGGAGTAGAAGCCGACCTGGTCGTAAATCTTGCGCTTCTTGGGATCGCTCAGGACGTCGTTGGCTTCGGAGATCTTCTTGAACTTCTCCTCGGCGCTCTTGTCGCCGGGATTGACGTCCGGGTGATATTTGCGCGCCAGCTTGCGGAAGGCCTTGCGAATCTCCTCCGCCGTGGCCGTCTTCTTCACTCCGAGATCGGCGTAATAGTCGCGTTGGGTGGTGGTGGCCATGGATTAGTTGTCAGTTGCCAGTTGTCAGAAATCACAAAGCGGGTGCCCCATCCTTTTGCCAGATTTCTGGCGAAAGCGTGGGATCGCAATCATCCGCTCGGGCTCACGCCCTCGCAAAGTCATGTGTCGCCGGCTGAAGCCGGCTCCCAGTTCTTAATCATGCCTACCCAGCACTCCGGCCAAAAGATGGCCTGCGTGCTGGGCTAAGCTGTTTCGCGCCTACGGCGCTGGCTTCCAGGGCGGCTGCAAATCGTGCGCAAAGCAATGCTTTCACGTTTGATTTTCATCCCCCAATTCTCGTCTGCCGTTGTCGGGCGCCAATTGCCAACTGCCTTTGCCAACTGGCCACTGTTAACTTTCTTTCTGACAACCGACAACTGACCACTGAAACACAACTCAATTCACTACCGCCTGTCCCTCGTCTCCCAGCGGCACGACGATGTTGGGCACGAAGCCCGCCGCATCGTCGATCACAGGGATGGCTTTCACCCGCCCATCGATGCCGGGCGTCAGCAGATACCAGCGCCCTTCCTTGGAGTTGAAGCTCAATACATAGGACTGGCCGTTTACCTCAAATCGCAATTGTTGTTCCTGCTTCCGTTTTCCCAGGGGCTGAAGCCCCGATCAGATTACAACCAGTAACGCGGCGCTAAAGCGCCGCTCTACTCGCTCTTGTGAGCAAGGGGCGCTCGCGCGCCCCACACTCCACAAACT
>CAWAKG010000020.1:0-65662 GCA_963782505.1 uncultured Acidobacteriaceae bacterium
TCCGCGCTTGAACTTAAATTCAACAACATGCAGGTCAGCGGATGACACCTAAGACCATGAAAAGCAGTGGTAATCCAACAAACAGAGCGCACATAGAGCGCGGGTTGTGCGACCGGGCGCTGTAGGTTTTGTGCCTTCAACCTCCTGGAATCAAAACTCGGGGAACATAAAGTGGCCCCCACTGAGACCACAACCGTTATGCAAAGCAGGTCACAGAACGGCAGGACTTCTGCTTGGCTGGTTACGGTCCACTCATCTCTGCGGGGACGCCGGCGACCGCTACCCCTTCTTGATTGCAGCCAGCTTTCCTCTCAACTTTGCGACCGCCTCTTTAGCATGGCCTATCTGCTGTTGAACTTTGCCAGCTTTCTTCTCGGCTTTGCCTTCGGCTTTCAAGTCGCGATTATTCGTGGCCTTTCCCACTTCTTCCTTGATTGTCCCCTTCACTTCGTGGAAGCTACCCTTGATCTTGTCTGTCGTGCTGGTTTTCATACTTTCTCCTCGGTCCTCGTGAAGTGAGGATTGCGGTTCTACGCGCACAGACATGCGGGACTACCGCTAATCTGAGCCCGGTTGTCCGATTCTGATAAGGGGAGGTTGTTCATTCGAGAGTCTCTCGGAGACCCTGTACTTTTTGTAAGCTCGCGACCTTCCAACGGTCTGAGCAGAATTGACCATGTCTGGAACAGAACTCAGCTTCATCCTGAAATGGGCCGGCTTACCCCCTTAACATAGATGCCGGGCCGGGCATCCAGCCTTTCCGCACCTGACTTACAAGGCTCCTGGATGTGTCACGAGCCTGTGATGCCGGCGGCTGGGACGTGCCGATCCGGGCCACGCGCTTCCACTTAGGGGGAAAACAGGTGGGTCTTCAGGTGTGGCCGTCCGGGCGGATTTTGCGGTGCGAGGCTTCGCCATCTCTTCCTTGATGCCGCGCAGGGTAGCTCTTGCTGCTTCTTTGTCTGAGTTCTTGTTAGACATGCCCGATGATGGCACTTTGCCTGATCCAGGAACGGTCAATCTAGTACACACCGGTTGGAACACTTGCGGGTACGGCTGCAGCCGGCAGAACCGCTCTCGTAGAGCCAGCGGCAGCTTGCAAGGTGGGGAAATTGCTACCGCCTGCCTGCTAATAAACCAACCCACGGATGTTGGGTGCACATGTCATGTCGCACAGGGCAACGACGCTGGCGGCCGAAGCCGAGCTGCAGCTCAACAGCAAAGGCGCGGCGGCTTAACGCAATCTGCATTAAAATCGGGTGAGAATGCTACTTCCGCTCTTGTTCAAGACTGGGGCCGTTGCACAGTGCTCAGGTTCTTGCAGAAGATTCGTTCCTCTCAGCAGCACATGGTCGCTACGGCCGCCAGCGCATCGGACTGACGACGATGCATCCGGGAAGAAACAACCGAATCTTAAAGACGCGCTCAATAATCAGCTGGCTTCTCTGCGGCGCGCTGATTGTACCGGCTCACGGTGTTACTGCCACCTGGGCAGATGGGCGGCAGGCTCAGATCGAGGTATTGCACGTGCCGGAACTCGACGCCGGCTTTCATCTGCTCTATGAACTGAAGCCCGCGGAAGCTCGCGCGCAGTTTGAGGCCTGGCAGAAGTCCCACCCGCAAGACCCCCTTGGGAGTGCCTCGGAAGCGGCCGCTTACCTGTTTGAAGAGTGTTACCGGCAAGGCGTTTTGACCTCTGAATTTTTCCTCGATGAAAAACGGTTTTTGGGCAAGATCCCTCTCAAGCCGGACCCACAACTGCGCGCAGCATTCTTCGCCGCAGACAAGAAAGCACAAGACCTGGCGCAGCTGCAATTGCAGACGAATCCGGACGATAAGAACGCCCTGTTCGCCATGACCTTAAGCGTGGGCATGCAGGCCGACTATGCCAGTCTGATCGATAAGCATCAGGTGGAGAGCCTGAAGATGATCAAAGATGCTAACAGGTACGCCGAGAAACTGTTAGCGGTCACGCCGGAGGCCGCCGATGCCTATCTGACCCTGGGCGCAGCGAATTACATCATCGGAAGTCTGCCGGGATATAAGAAGTTGTTTCTCGGCTTCTCTGGAATCCACGGCGACAAGAAAGTTGGGATCCAACAACTAGAGATCGCTGCTGAATCCGGCCATTATCTCCGGCCGTTTGCGAAAATTCTGCTGGCGCTGGCGGCCCTGCGCGAGAAACAGACGGAAGTAGCCCGCACACAATTTGAGGAGCTCGTCGGGGAATTTCCTGACAATCCCCTCTTTGCCAGTGAGCTGGCCAAGCTCAATGTTCCTCATGCCGCGGTTATCCGCCACGGAAGAGTGAGACCCTGCTGCGCAGAATTTGCCTCAGAATCCGGCACACCAACTCAGGCGACTTTCGGAAACAAGTCCTTGTAACCGACGAGGAGGGTGGTCGGCAGCCGCATCGTCCGCGTCGTCGGCTCGGCCTCACTTGTAACTTGGACTGAAACCCCATTCCCATCAGGAACCGGATCGGAAACAATATCAAGCTTCTGGCCATACAAACTCATGTGATGGGAAGAACTGTAGCCCAAGTCCTTAATCCGGGCACAATCGTCCACAGCGGATTTCTTGATCGCGTGTTCCATGACAGCACCTAATTCCTTGTGACGGCGAATACTTACAGTTATTCTCCAGATGCATGAGGATAAAGGCCCACACGTTGGGAGAGATATTACGGAGTCAGACTAAAGGAAAAAGGTTGGTGTGTTACCGTTTCCGCAACAATCTGACAGTGCGTCTAATACTGTCTACCTCCAGCGTACTCCACAATTAGCACTTCTCTTGTGAATATCTGGTCGTATCCTGCTGCAGTATTCGAAGATACCGCGAGCGGTGGCGAAATGCAGGCTCCTTTCGCGCAGACAACTGGGCGCGCAAATTCTGGACCGCCAGAATGCCCGAATGGAAATCTTTGGCTTATCCTAGTGTCGCGTCCGAGAAATACGTGAGCAAAGTCGAGCGATCTTCTGGAGAATGGAATCGGCCGTAGCGGTCCCGATAAAAGGTCGCTGTTTGCGGTTGTATTGCTGCACGAAAGCGTCGATCTTCTGCACCAGTTACTTCACGCTGCTGAACGATCCCCGGCGGATGGCTTGTTGCGTAATCAGACCGAACCAACGTTCCACCTGATTCAGCCACGACGAGTAGGTGGGGGTGTAGTGCATGTGGAAGCGAGGCCGTTGCGCCAGCCAAGTGCACACCTTGGGATGCTTATGAGTGGCGTAGTTGTCGACCACGAGGTGGACATCCAGTTCGGCGGGAACGCAGGCCTCCAAGCTGCGCAGGAAGGACAGGAACTCCTGGTGCCGGTGGCGCGCCTTGCACTCGGTAAAGACGGCACCGGTGGCAATGTCGAGTGCGGCAAATAAGGTCGTGGTGCCATGGCGGACGTAATCATGGGTGATGCCCTCGACATAGCCCAAGCCCATGGGTAGCACCGGCTGGGTGCGGTTCAGGGCGACTGGCTCAGCAGCCGAGCGTCCTCCACCAGCTTCGGTCCAAATAGAATGCCGAGCAGGGCGACAACCGCGCCAATTGCCAAATATGTTTCAAGGATTGCGAGCCAACGCGAGCCTCTCGCAAGCTTCGACCGTTCGATTCGGTAGACAACTGGTTCTAACAAGTAAGCGAAGAGCACCGCGAAGAGGATGGCGACAAGCGTGTGGCGCACGCCGTAGAGAAAGGCACCGATGGCGACAAAGGCGCAAGTTGTCGCCAGCACTCTGGCCGTGCGCTGATCGAAGATTGACATTGAGCACTTTGATCGTACTGAGGCTTCAGCTGGAACCTCCGTTACCCCACCGGGCGCCCTACTGGATACCGCGCCTGTCCAAGACTGATCATGGCCATCCCAGGCGGCTCCACGAAATACGATTGCCGGCATGCTGCATTTCGGCAGGCACGTCGGCAATCATCAACTACTTCGCTTCAGCACTTTCGTGAACGTTCGCCTTCTGGACAGCAGCCCTTACCGCCGCGAGAAACGGGTCGCTGCCCGCCGGGGCGTGCACATCGCCTGACAACGTTTTACGGAAAGAAACATTCTTGCCGTAGAACGCAACCGTAGAGTCGTTGTCCTGCTGGATCTTAGCGCCATCCACGGCGACTCCGACAAATAAACCCTTGGTACGCGAGTAGCTCAAGGCCTCCGTGTTCATCTTCCAGTCGGTGCCTGCCGAAGCATGTCTTCCAACCGGACCCGCTGTCGCCGATGCCTCGCCGCTGAGTTCAAACTTGCTTGAGAGCAATCCTTGCACACCCTTGTCATTCATGAACAACACGACAAGATCTACCGACTGACCGCCGGCCTGAAAGCCAAAATTGCCTCCACCAATCGAAATGAATGCTGGTGCACTCCAGCCATGGGCAGTGCGGCAGGTAACCACGCCGCGTCCATGCTCTCCGCCGACGATGAATGCGCCTTTCGCCATGGTGGGTACAACAGCGATACACTTGGCGCCATTCAGCACTTCTTCCGGAATGCCTTTATCGGGCGCAGCCATGATCTCGTTCATGACCTGGCCGGCCGCTTGTAAGCGCGCGGTGGGGTCTTGCTGACCCGGACCAGCGAACGCGAAGGTTCCCAAAGACAACGTTAACAAGGCAACTGCGTATTTCTTCATAAAGCACTCCCTTTCCACGCCACGTTATTTTGTGGACGTACTTGTGAAGGCGAGGCCCGCCGAAAGCACGAACCGCTCGGCGGCCAAATCTCTCGATGTCTATCAGGACGGCTCTATGTAACCGAACCGCCCTGATCCTTCCGTTTTACCGATCCAATGCCTAGCTTATTTCTCGAACACTTTTTCGATCTGCCCGACCTTTTTTTCGACTTTGCCGGCCCGGTGTTCAGCTTTGCCTTCAGCCTCTAAGTCGGGATTGTTCGTGACCTGGCCTACCGTTTCTTTGACTTTGCCTTTCACTTCATGAAAAGTGCCTTTAATCTCATCTTTCGTACTCGTGCTCATCGGTTTTCTCCTTACTGTTACGGATTGCTTATTGAGGAACGGGACTTTGGTTACCGCCCAGGGAAATGCGGATTGTTAGTGGACCAAATATAAAGATCGACTCTTTGCTAATGGGCCCAGCACACGCTCAAGCCGCCTTGAGGCCGGGAACGATGGTTACGGGCTCTGCCGTCCACGAGGTATGGGGTTTGGAGACGAGCATCTTCATCTGCGACCAGTCGTACGGGAACTCACGGCCGCAATCGAGGCAAACAACGTAAGTCCCGGTTGCGGAGGCTGCGGACGTGCTGCGGCGCAACTCGCCGCGTACGGTCCGGGGAAAGCTGCACCGTTTGTGCCAACAACCGAAGACCAGATCGAAAAGACTCATTAGTCCGCCCCGATTGAAGCTGGCCATTTCAGTGCCGGTCACGTTAGCCGCGCCCGCGCTGCCAGTACCAACCGCCTCCACCAAGCAAGAACACAATCACGACGATAACGAGAATCGTTTCTAGGCTCATATTGAAGTCCTCCCAAGAAAAGTGTGACAGATCGACGATTGAGCAGTCTGTTCAAAACAGAACACGTTACCAACTAGGCAGTGGAGTAAGTAATTGCTGAAGTAAAGAATCCGTCGCCCATCAAGGCTGACAAGCGGCTTGGCATCCTGTGTTCAGTCTTGACCAGACCTGTGCGGTCTTAAAGGCGAGACAATGCTCTTCGGTTTTCCAATAGCCAGCACTGTGTCTGTGTGTCAAGCGGCGTGGTTAGATCAGGCACTTTGCAACAAACTAACGGAGGAAACTATATGTCAAAGACTTGGGCGCACTACCATGACGCTGCTCGTCATCATGAGCGGGCAGCGTACCATTACAAAGAGGCAGCGAAATACGACCAGGCCGAGGAGCACGAAAAGGCAGCGCACCACGCATACTTGACTCATGGACACAACCAACACGCGATTCATTACGATGTTGAGGCTGCAAAACTTCATGCCGAGCACTGCGACAGCCTGACGGCGCCCGCTTCCGGGCAAGCAGCAAAGAAGAAGAGTGTGGCTTAAGCGAGGCTGAATTTTGTGCCGCTACCATGTTGGCAGTGAACAAGATTCGCCGGGCCGCCTGCACCCAACAACGACGTCCTGCCGGGCCTATCCCATCCGGTCTCTTAACCGTCGGCGACGGTCGTCAGATCACGATATTTGCCAACCACAAAGAGGTTCTTGGAAGCCAATAACCGCGATCAAGGTTTTTGGCAGGTCGAATAGCCTTTGCAGCGCCACCCTACTCGTTCCGCAAGGCCTCGATAGGATCCAGATACGCAGCCGTTCTGGCCGGGTAGTAGCCAAAGCCGATACCCACCAACGCAGAGAAGAATACTGCGAGTAACACCGCGCCCGGTCCGACCGATGTCGCCCAGCCTGCGAGCTGTGAGATCAGGAATGATGCGCCGATCCCAAACACGATTCCGATGAACCCACCCGCGATCGAGAGCGTTACTGCCTCAACCAGAAACTGCGTGAGAATGTCGCGGGTCTTGGCGCCCACTGCCTGCCTCAATCCTATCTCCCGGGTACGCTCTCGGACCGAGATCAGCATGATGTTCATGATTCCGATACCGCCCACGACTAGAGAGACGGAAGCTACGGCCGCCAGCATGATCGCCATGATCTTTGAGGATGCCTCTTGGGCGGCGAAGAGCTCTTCCAAGTTGCGGATTGAGAAGTCATCATCTTCGTTCGTCTGCAAGTGGTGGCGCTGACGAAGCAGAGCATCCGCCTCTTCCTGCGCAGCCGGAATCTGGGCGCCGGATTTCGCCTGAATCATGATCGTATCCACGGCGTCCGCGTTGGCTTGCTTGACACCGATCACTTTCCGCTTGGCGGTTGAAATCGGAAGCAAAATGACGTCGTCCTGGTCCTGTCCCTGAGACGATTGACCTTTTCGAGCGAGCACACCCACGACGGTGAATGGGACATTCTTAATGCGGATCACCTGGCCGATCGGATCGGCACCATCGAACAGGTTATCTACCGGCGTCTGGCCGAGCACAGCGACTTTATTCGCTCCATCCACATCCTGCTGGGAAAATTCAGACCCGTCTGCCACAGAGAGATCGCGAATCGTCAGATAGTCGGGAGTAATGCCATAGACACTCGTCGCCCAGTTATTGTTTCCGTAGACTACCTGGGCTCCGCCTCGCACCACAGGTGCGGCAAGGGCCACATCCGGGCACTGCGCCACCAGCTCCTTAGCATCCGCTTCCGATAGCGTAACCGCGTTGCCGGTGCCCAAACGGACCCCGGAGCTGCTCATGCTCCCCGGGATAACGATAATGATGTTGCTTCCGATACTCGCGATCTGCTCCTGGATACGCTGTGTAGCGCCCGAGCCGATTCCTACAGTCGCGATCACCGAGGCAACGCCGATCACAATACCCAGCATGGTTAGCGCGGAACGAAGCTTATTCATCTTCAGCGCTCGGAACGCGATGCGCATGGACGAGATCAGGTGCTTCATTGTGACACCACTGCAGCAGTCTGCACCGCAAGCGCTTCGACGGGTGCCGTCACTGGTTTCGTCGCCTTTTGGTCGCTGACGATCAGGCCGTCACGAAAGCGGATGATCCGGCCCGCATAGGCAGCGATCTCATCCGAGTGTGTAACCATGACAATCGTGATCCCCTGAGTGCGGTTCAGACGCTGGAAAATGTTCATGATTTCGGCGCCATTGTGGGAGTCCAGCGCACCCGTGGGCTCGTCCGCAAGAAGAATCTGGGGGTTGTTGATCAGGGCGCGCGCAATGGCTACCCGCTGTTGCTGCCCACCAGACAGTTGAGCAGGAAAGTTCAGCTCCCGGCCGGCCAGACCGACGTCGGCCAGCGCACGCTGGCCCAATTCGTCTCCATTGGGCGTTTCACTATCCTTGTAGAGCAGTGGCAGTTCGACATTCTCAAGTGCATCCATGCGCGGGAGAAGATTGAAGTTTTGAAAAATGAACCCGATCTTCTGATTGCGAATTTCGGCGAGCTGGTCGCGATCCATAGTTTCGACCGGAATGCCGTCTAGCAGATAACGGCCTGATGTAGGCCGGTCAAGGCAGCCCAGGAGGTTCAGCAACGTCGACTTCCCCGAACCAGACTCCCCCATGATTGCAACGAACGTGCCTCGCTCAACCGCTAAGGTCACGCCTTGCAGCGCATTTACGACAATGTCCCCCAGCAGGTACGTCTTTCTGAGATCGCGGACGTCGATGAGTGGTGGCACTTACATTTTCCTCAAGAACTTTACAACCCAGGCACTCGGCGGGTGGTCGTGGCACCAGCCGGCGAAGTAGCACTCGTGGTTGATGAAGTCGCGCCCGTGGTAAACCTCACCACCACCTGCTCTCCTGTTTGAAAATCGCCTGTCACGGCAGTGGACTGGCCATCGGAGATCCCAAACGTTACCGGGACAGCTTTGAGCTTTCCACTCTGCAATACATAAATCTGCTGCTTACCTGCCGGCGAGGCTCGAGAGCCCAACCTGCTTCAGCACTGCCGCGGATGGATGAAGGCGCAATACCGCATTCGGCACCTTAAAGGTGTCGTCGATCTTCGTCGTCAGAATTCTGGCATTCGCTGTCATCCCGGGAAATAGTTTGAGATCAGGATTCGAGACGGCGATCACGACATCGTAGGTGACGACGTTCTGTGTGATGATCGGTGCCTTGCGGACGTCTGTCACCTGGCCCTGAAATGTCGTAGTCGGGTAAGCATCCACCGTGAAAGTTGCGATCTGGCCGGCTGTAATATTGCCAACATCGGACTCGTCCACGTTGGTGTCGAGTTGCATCTTCGTCAGGTCTTGCGCGATCTCGAACACGGTAGGCGCCGCGAACGACGCAGCCGCAGTTTGCCCCACATCCATGCGACGGGCGATGACTGTGCCGTCGACCGGGGCGGTGATGCGAGTGTGTGCAAGATTGATCTTGGCCTGGGCCAGTACCGCATTCGCCTGGACTTGCTGGTCTTTCGCAGAACCCAGTTGCGCTTGGGTCGCGCTGACCTGGTCTTGCGCCGACTGGATCGTCTGTTTTGATGCGGCGATTTGGTCCAGATCTGCAGCTACCTGGGCGTCATCAGCATCCGTGGTGGCCTTGGCCGCGTCGTCGTCCTGCCGAGACATGATTCCCTGCTTGAAAAGTTCGTCAACCCTTGTCCATTGGTCGCGTGCGTTGAGTGCGGTGGCGCGGTCCTTGGCCAGCGCAGATTCCGCGCTTTTTTCACTCGCGATCGAGCCCGAAAGATCGGAGTTTGCTTTCTGAACTTGTGCCACCGCTGCGATAACCGCAGACTGGGCCGAGCCCAGTGCTGCCTGGGCCTGATCGACTTGAGTCTGGAACACCTCGGGGTCGATCAGCCCCACCAGTTGGCCTTTTGTCACTTTCGTATTGAAATCAGCGTAAAGAGCCTTGATGTTGCCCGACACCTGACTGCCCACCTGCACGTCCACCACAGCATTGACTGTGCCTGTAGCCGTGACGCTGGCCTGTACCAGCCCGCGTTCCAGCCGTACCGTCTCGTAGGTAATCGCGTTCTGCGAATGCATCCGCCACAGCTCGCCGATTACGGCAAGCGCGATGATCAGGCCAATCACCAACGCCCACCTGGTCCAGTGGTATCGACGGCCCCCTCGGATTGGCGATGGAGGGGACGGTACAAGCGGAAATGTGATCGGTTCTGCGCGAACCGGATCCACTGCCGTGGCCATAAGTCACGCTTCCTTTTCTGCCCAGAATCAGGCGCTTGCTGGATCTACTCCGGAAGTCGGCGCAATCTTCATCGCGACCAGCACCTCTAACAAGGCGGCGGTGTTACGGACGTTTCCCGAAATGGTGACAAGGGCCTCGGAGACCAGAGGCTGTTCTTCAGCCAGCGCGTCAAGTCGGTCACTCACGCTGTAGAGTTTCTGCACTTCGTCCAGGATTGAACTCCTATACATAGTGCCCATCGTTCCTGAGAGGTATGTTGCAACTCATTTGTGAGAAGGAGTTGCGCTAGCCTTTCTGATGGTCGTCTCAACTCTTCGCTAAGCAACATCTTAGAAGCGGCCAAGAAGGGTGTCTGGTCAGAATGGACCACCATGAGTGCTCGAACGTTAACGCGTGCCACGCCGGCAGACCGGCCAAGACTTGATGCCGCTGGACCGAAGGCGCACGACCCGCACGTCCTGACGCTGTGGAAGAGTCTGGTGGATGAGGATACGCTGATTGGAAGAATGAACGATTGCCGCACTAACGGCATCGAAGAGCTGGTAAGCAAGGCTTAACTCCCTGGTTGAAAAAGTGTGCGATATTGAACAGATGGGCTAGACAGATGGGTTTTAGAATGTATCGTGTAGAGATGTAAACGCCCCTGCTGGAGGTGTGAAATGAGCGCCAGAGGCATGCCAGCGCGCGCCCAAGACTCTTCCCCGGCCGAACGGGTTCCACCGGTTAATTCGGTG
Source organism: uncultured Acidobacteriaceae bacterium (assembly GCA_963782505.1). Classification (GTDB taxonomy): domain Bacteria; phylum Acidobacteriota; class Terriglobia; order Terriglobales; family Acidobacteriaceae; genus CAVVDY01. Next base: position 10,444 of record CAWAKG010000020.1, read on the forward strand.
CGATCCAAGAAGTCTCTCACGGGCAAAATTACAAAGTCTGCCGGGCTTCAGACGCTCAAGCCACAACTAATTGGCGATACGGGTTTCGATGCCAAAGACTTTCTCGCCAGAGCTGGCTTCGGCAAGAAAATTCTCAATCTGAAAAAGAGCGAAACCGCCTTCGTACAGGGAGATGCTTCCGACGCGGTTTTTTACGTGCAGAAAGGCAAGCTGAGGGTAACTGTCACCTCCACGAACGGAAAAGAGGCCACGATTACTTTGGTGGGTGAAGGGGAATTTCTGGGGGAGGACTGCATGGCTTCCGCTCATCCTCTTCGACTCTCGACGGCCACTGCAATGACCGAGTGCGCACTGCTCAGGATCAGTAAGGCGGAAATGGTCCGCGTTCTTCACCAGGAACACGCCTTGTCAGATATGTTCGTGTCCTTCCTGCTTGCACGCAACGCTCGCGTCCAGGCCGATCTGGTCGACCAGCTTTTCAATTCAAGTGAAAAGCGGCTGGCGAGGATTTTGTTGTTGCTCGCCCAGTTCGGCAAGGAAAGCAAACCGGAGACCGTGGTTCCTAAGATCAGCCAGGAGATGTTGGCTGAGATGATTGGCACGACTCGATCTCGTGTAAGTTTTTTTATGAATCGATTTAGAAAGCTAGGTTTTATCGAATATAACGGCGAGATTCGGGTTCACAACTCCCTTCTGAATATCTTTCTGCGGGAGTAAGGGTGCCGCAGCTTTTGGGTGGACCACCTCGGCGTAAGAGACGAGTGTTCCACGCCTCCACAAACGAGTCGCCTTTTCACACTGAATGGTTCTTAGAGTTCCTGGCGACACAGACACTTTGTGATCCGGCCCGCGGGCTTGCTTCCTATTGTTGGCACTCACGCAACTGTTCCGAACAGCCATCCGACCCCTGCCGTAATCCCCATGGCGAGCGCACCCCAGAAGGTGACACGAATTGCGCCCATCATCACGCTTGCGCCACCCGCGTGAGCGGCCAGCCCACCTAGAAGCGCGAGGAACAGTAGTGAAGTACCAGCCACAAGAGGGATCAGACCCGCCTCCGGAGCCAGCGCAGTAACCAGCAGAGGCAGAAGTGCGCCGATGGCGAAGCTGCCAGCCGATGCCCATGCCGCCTGAATCGGACGCGCGCGAAGAGGTTCGGAGATGCCGAGTTCGTCACGGGCATGCGCGCCTAGCGCATCATGAGCCATCAACTGCTCGGCAACCTGCTTCGCCAGCGATGGATCGAGTCCCCGAGCGACGTAAATCGCCGTCAATTCCTTGTGCTCGCCCTTGTCGTCTGCCTTGAGCTCGGCGCGCTCGAGTTCGAGATCCGCCTGCTCGGTGTCGGCTTGGGAGTGGACCGACACGTACTCACCGGCAGCCATTGACATCGCTCCGGCCACAAGGGCGGCGATTCCTGCGACCAATACGCTGCGATGATTCGCATGCGCCGCGGCGACTCCGAGCACTAGGCTCGAGGTTGAAAGAATGCCGTCATTCGCGCCCAGTACCGCCGCGCGCAGCCATCCGATACGTTGTGTGCGATGTTGTTCCGTGCTTTGTACTGGCATGCTTAAGTTCTCGCTGATCCGAACCCTGAAAAACACCTATTATTCGCGCAACGGCCCTCGGCTTTCCAGCGAGCGAACCTAACCCAACCCCTGTTCACGCCGCCATGGCTGATTCCAATCCATGAATTGTCGGGCGAAACTAGCGTCGCGGGCAAGTGCTTTTCAGATCCATTGCTTACGAAGGAGCCAGACTTTGATGATCTGGGTAAGACCCACGTAGCTGAGCAGCGTGAGCATCAGGATTGGCCAGTACAGCCGCGGCAAGTGCGTGAAGCCCAGCGCAGAGGCTATGGGGGAATACGGCAGCCACATCGCAAAAGCCATGATGCATAGGGTTGTGATCGTCAGCGACCGGCTCGCACGACTCTGCAGGAAGGGAATCTTATTGGTGCGAATTACATGAATGATGAGCGTCTGCGTCATCAACGATTCTACAAACCAGCCGGTCTGAAATAGCGACGCTCGGGATGGATCCCAGCAGTTGAAGATCCAGAGCATGACGAAGAAAGTCGTGTAATCGAAAACCGAGCTGATCGGACCGATATAGAGAATGAACCGCTTGATTTCGCTGATGTTCCAGGGCCGTGGTCGAGTTATCTGCTCTTCGTCCACGGAGTCCGCCGGGATTGGCACCTGCGAGAAGTCATACAGGAGGTTGTTCGTCAACACTTGAATCGGGGCCATTGGCAGGAACGGGAGGAAGGCACTCGCCCCCACCACGCTGAACATGTTTCCGAAGTTGGAACTCGCGCCCATCCGGATGTACTTAACGATGTTCGCGAAAACCTTGCGGCCTTCGAGAACGCCTCCTCCCAGCACCATGAGGTCCTTCTCAAGCAAGATCAGGTCTGCCGACTCTTTGGCAATGTCCGTGGCGGTGTCCACGGAGATGCCAACGTCCGCCGCTCGCAAGGCGGGAGCATCGTTGATTCCGTCGCCCATGAATCCGACGACGTGCCCCTTGCCACGGAGGACACGAATGACGCGCTCCTTGTGCGCGGGCGAGAGACGGGCGAATAGCGCCGTCTTCTCCGCGGCCTCGGCTAGTTCGACGTCGGACATTTTTTCTACGTCACCGCCCAGTAGCATGGGGTCGGCGACGAGGCCGACGTCTTTGCACACCTTGCGACTGATCAGTTGGTTATCTCCCGTGAGGATTTTCACCGCCACCCCATGCTTGTGCAGGGCCGCAAGGCCGCGGGCGGCGGTTTCCTTGGGCGGATCCAGGAACGCGACATACCCTCGGAGTACAAGGTCGCGCTCGTCATCCTTCGTGCAAAGCTGTTTCCCAGATAGGTCCTTGTTTGCCACGGCCAGCACGCGGAAACCGTCGTTGCTGAGGCTGTCGTACTCTTGCTTCAGTCCAACCATGAGATCCGGGTGCATTTCGGACAGCTTGCCGTCGAGTTCGAAATGCGAGCAGCGGAGGAAAACCTCTTCCGGAGCCCCCTTGGTGAGGAGAATCGCCTTCCCTTCGGCGTCCTCCAGCAGCACAGACATCATGCGTCGAGTGAAGTCGAATGGTATCTCGTCCAGCTTCTTATATTTCTCCACGATTGCCTTCGCGTGGAAGTCGGGAGTATCCAGAATCGCGCGGTCGAGCAGGTTCTTGAGGCCGGTCTGGAAATAGCTGATGAGGTACCCGTCCAGGAGCACGTCATCGGTTTCACGACCTGCGACGTTGCAATGCCGCATGAGGACGACGCGGTCCTCAGTTAGCGTACCCGTCTTGTCGGTGCACAGCACGTCCATGGCCCCGAAGTTCTGGATCGAGTTGAGCCGCTTGACGATCACCTTCTTGCGGCTCATGGCGAGCGCGCCCTTGGAGAGGCAGACGGAGACGATCATCGGCAACATCTCCGGGGTGAGGCCAACAGCTACGGCCAACGCAAAGAAGAAGGACGCCTTCCAATCGTGCTTGGTGAAACCATTGATGAAGAAAACCAGTGGCACCATCACCATCATGAACTTCATCATCAGCCATGTGAAGCGGTTGAGGCCCTGATCGAAGCTCGTCAGAGGCCGTTCTCCGGTGATCGAGTGGGCCATACTCCCCAGGTAAGTACGCGCCCCGGTGGTGACCACAACCGCCGTCGCCGTGCCGCTCTCGACGCTCGTCCCCATGAAGCACGTGTTCTTGAGCTCAGTGGGTGAGCTTTCCTCTTTAGTTTCGGGGTCGTGGAACTTCTCGACTGGCAGCGATTCACCGGTGAGGCTGCCTTGGCTTACGAACAGATCTTTCGAAGCCAGCAAACGCACGTCTCCCGGGATCATATCCCCTGCCGCCAGCTTAATGATGTCGCCTGGCACCAAGTCTCGGAGTGGGATCTCCCTCGCCGCACCGTCGCGGATGACCGTGGCGGTTACATGGATCATGGCCTTCAGCTTCTCTGCGGCGGAGTCCGCCCGGGCTTCCTGCCAGAAGCGCAATCCCACGCTCAGCACCACCATAGCCGCCATTACCGAACCGGCACGCGCGTCGCCTGTCGCGAAGGAAACTGCCGACAATATCGTCAGCAGGATCACGAGAGGGTTGCGAACGATTTTCAGAATGCGGACCGGCCAGCCTTGTTTCCGCTCCTGGGCGACCTCATTCGTGCCCGCCGTTCGTGCCCGTTCTTCTGCCTCAACTTGCGTTAGGCCACTCAGAGACGTTCGCAAGTCCCGCAGTAATTCTTCGCCATCCTTCCGGGAGGCGTCGATGACCGCAGGTGAAACATGGATATTCTGGTTCTTTGTCTTGGCTGGAATAGGCAGCGCGTTCAGGCGGGCCGGTGGCTCAGCGAGCTTAGAGCCTGCCGCCCCAGCTTCGCCGACCAAAGCCTCTGCCGTGCCATCCGCTTCGGGTGTTGTCCTGGTCTCTTCGATCACTTTATAGTTGACGCTTACTTTCTGCGGGTCAACTCATGCTGCCGGCAAAGCTTGGACAGCGTTGTCTGCCGCTTGAGGTGGGTCAAACAGTTCAGCCAGTCGGAGCTTGCGCAGAGTGGAGCGGCCCTTCTGGTGATGACCTTCCATCCGCCGGAGAATGTCGTCGAGAGCGCGTACTGCCTTGACGATGTACGGCCCTTTGTTCAGCATCACGCACTCCGCGCGAACCCCTGCCGCCGCATCCGTGATCTCAGACCGGGAGGCTACGCCTTCCTTGGCCAAAGACTCGAGGACTTGCGTTGCCCAGATTACGGGAACGTGTGCCGCTTCGCACATCCACAGGATTTCTTCTTGAACCTCCGCTAATCTTTGATAGCCACATTCCACCGCCAGATCGCCGCGCGCGATCATGACGCCAATCCTGGGACTGCGCATGGCGGCCAACAGGAGCGACGGTAACTGCTCGAAGGCTTCTCGAGTTTCGATCTTCAGGATGATGCCTGGGTGCTTACCACCTAGCTTGTCGAGGCGAGCCTGCAAATCGTGGATGTCAGATTCCGTGCGCACGAACGAATAGCCAACCAGATCGGCCTGTCTGGCCACGAACTCCAGTGCTTGGATATCATCTTCGGTGAGAGGCGAGACTCGTAGCTCACTCTCAGGAAGGTTGATCCCTTTTTCCTCGCGCAGAGCGCAGCCTTTGGCGCGCGCCTGGACAATCTCAACCACGATCTTGTCAGGTTCTATTGCGCGGATGATGCCTCCGATCTTGCCATCGTCGAGTTTGATCTTCTCACCAACGAGCACGTGGTCCAGAAACTCAGGCTGCGCAACCCCGATCACCGCCGGACTTAGCAAACGGCCCTGTGCGTCATACTTCGCCGGTCTACCTGGCTCCGACGAACGAGTAAGAATGAGCGTGTCGCCGCGCCGAAGCAGCAGCGACTGTGGCTTTTTCGGCAGGTCCGCGATTCGCGTCTCGGATTTCTTGCCGGCGTGTCGGGACGACTTCGAGAACTCAGTCCGAAGAGCAAGCCCGGGAATGAGGTAAGAAGTGTACTCACCTGCAGCCCAACGATTCTTGCCGTCGACGTCGGTCACACGCATAGATCGCGAAGCCCCACGAGCATCGGTGAAGTGAATTTGATCGCCAGGCGCTAGCTTCGCCAGCCAGGGGCCGGGCACGGGCACACAGGCGTCGGCTGGCGATGACGGGGCATGCGGATGCCGGAATGGAGTCAGGAGGATTCGCGCCGGCGAAATCATCTTCCCGTATGCGTCACGTCGGGGCCGGTACTTGATGACGGCGGGTCCGGTCTCAAGAGGACCGGTGCGGAGTTTCGGGCCACCCAGGTCCATGAGTACATGACATTCGACTCTCGCCTCCAGCTTGGCCCGCTCTAGATTCGAGAGCATCCCGGCCCATTCCGAGGGACCATCATGGGCGCAATTGACCCGCATGCAATCCATCCCATTGACGAGCAGATCTCGAACTAATCCAAAGTCGCCAGCCGCCTCGGAAGGCATGGTCACCATAATCCGCACCATACGGTGCTGCGGTGGCGGACCTAAAAGAGTGTCGGTATTGCGCCCTAGCAACTCCCAGCCGCGAATAGCAGTTTGCTCGGGCTCGGCGGCTGGAGCCTCGGCTTTCCCCGTTAAGCGGTGGAGTACTCGCAGTACAGCATCAATAGCACCAAGTACATCCGCTTCGCACCGTCCTAGTGAAGACAAGCCGTTTTCTGTGAGTTTCTCCTGCAGATCACGAACGTCGTGTTGACGCAGTGCGATGTAGTGGACAAGATTGCGAGCGCTCTCCCGGTGCGAATCACATATCTCAGCCATGCGGCCTTCGAGCGAAGCTTCCTCGCGCATCATCTCGCCTCTGAGATCGGTCAGCTCTGCAGTGAGGGACCGCACGTTGTCTACGTCACCCATGGTGGCTCCTCGTGACCCAAAATGCGGACGAATGACCGGTTTTGCCCGCATGGGCGTGTCGGCGATCGGTGTTTATTACGGCGCGCTAGGCGGCGATCCTATGCTCGATCGGTGGCCTGGCCGTCAGTCATGACGTACCAGACGAAGCCCATCACCGCTCCAGCCTAATTCTCGTCACAAGGCCCACCCTACTAATTGTGCACGGAAGCGGCTGTGCAGAATCGCTCAAAGAGACTGAAATTCACACTTGGGCAGGACTGCGCAATAGGCGCCTTGTGATAGCACATCTTGAAATCAGAGCGTGAATATGAACAAGCATGAGCAGCGTGGGTGGGGGCATTTGCGTTTCACAACCATTCTCTATCTCCGCCCATTTGAAGTGACTGTAACAGATGGGCACCAGTAGGATCGATTCGGTCTAGCAAAACGGCGATTTTGACGGAGAACCCGTGAGACTCAGCCTGTTCATATTCCTCACGACCTGTGGTTTCCTCATCTTTGCGCTCACGATGACATTTGTCCCGGTTCTGCCGGTGTGGGCCAACTATGCCGCAAGAGCTGGGTTCATTGTCATCTTCAGCGCTCTGTGGTAGGTCGCACGCGATGAGCGTCCGCTGAGCCGGTTTCGACCGGTTTTCTTTGCCTACTTCACGGCGGTTCGCACCTTGATTTGGCTCCGCCCCAAACGGCGGCGGCGCGTTCCCCGGTAAGGGGGTCCCCGGACGGTGAAGACGAATCTAATGGCCGCTCTCTCTAAAGAGGGACGCAACGCCCGGCTCTCGCGGAAAGCTGGCGCCCCCTGGGATCCCCCAAGTCAAACTTCTGGGCCTCCGACCCGAACGGCATCAACCAGGTGGGGTGCGTTTATACGGCGCAGGGATTTGAGTTTGATTACGTGGGCGTGATTTTCGGCAGAGACCTCGTTTAAGATGCTGGCTGGCGCGGCAACCGGAAGATCTCGCACGACTCTGTTGTGAAGAAAGCTCCAGACGAGGAGTTCGTTAATTTGGTGAAGCAGACGTATCGGGTCTTATTCACCAGAGGAATGAAAGGCTGCTATGTCTATTTCGAAGATGCCGCCACGAGGGAGTTCTTCCTTAGCCGTATGAAGGCTGAAAGGGCGAGCACCGTAAGCGGGGCATAGACGACTGTGATGCAGCAGACGCCCGTCAGAGGCCCAAGAATGCTTCGAGCAACTGACTCTTAAGCTCACCCTGCTAGGGCGCACCGAAGCGCATCAAGTTGCATTTGATTGCAGACACAGCAACTTGGCTATCAGGCGCATTGCACCATGACGCAGCAAAGCGCACGAAATCCCAAGACCTACTGACAACACAACCGAAGGGCGAGCAGTCCGAAGAGCGCCCGTGGCGGCGGTCTGCAATCGTGGAGCAAGGCAGCGGCATTGTGGTCACGGAAGATCTAATTCGTGCGCTCACGCCAGCATTACTGCCCGCTCAAGCGAGTCCGCAGAAGGCTGATGACGTGAAGCTGTCCAGCCTGCTCGGGTTCCTCGACTATTACCGCGCAGTATTGCGTTCAGAACCGCGCGAAGTCACCGGCGGGTGGCAGGTTGAGATTGAGTGTCCGTGGGCGGCGGAGCACAGCGACGAATCTCGGCGCGATACCGTTGTCAGCTTCATCGCTGGCCTGGGAAACGGCTTCAAATGCTTTCACTCACACTGTGCCAATAGGCATTGGCGCGAGTTTAGGGCCGAGTTGGAGAAGCGCAATCCGGGGCGAGTGTTTTCATTTGTCAGTGACAATGCGCCAGAGTCGGCCATCCGCGGTCCTTTACCCATCATTGCGCACGCAACGCTGGCTGAGGCTTTCCTTCGCGACAATCACGACTTCGTATCCGTGTATGACCTAGAGCGGAGGCCAGTAGCCCAGTGGGTGAAAACGAGGTGGGACATCTCAGGAGATGACACGCTTCTATGGCGGGCAGCGTCGGACTACCTGAAGGGTCTTTATAAGCGATATAAGGAGCCTGAGAAGGGTCCGGACCCGCGCAGGCGATTCTACGACGCCACTTTCATCAGCGGCGTCGTCCGTTGCGCGAAACCGTACGTGCCGGCGGTCAAAGCCGAGTTATTCGACCAAGATCCACACATGCTCGGTCTGCCTGAGTGCCGCGTCGTCGACCTGCGGACAAGTGCGATTCGGGAGATGCGACGTGAGGACTACATCTCCCAGCGCATCGACGTATCGCCGGACCCGAATTGTCCAACGCCGCGGTTCGACCGCTTCATCAGCGAGATCACTTGCGGCGATGGCGCGCTGGCCAATTACCTCCTCCGGCTTTGCGCTTTATGCCTGACCGCCATCCCCTATCAAGCGCTGTTCTTCCTGTGGGGCCGTGGCCGAAATGGCAAAGGCTGTTTAATTCGCATGCTGACCGCCATCCTAGGCGAGGGCAGGTTCGCCTGGCCGCTGCGACCGAGTGAGATCACCGTGTCCAAGTTCGGCGATGAGGCGATGAAGCGGACCTTCGCCAACTTGAAAGGCAAGCGGCTGGTCACAGTGACTGAGAGCGTGGCGGGCAATCTCAACACGTCGATGCTGAAGTTGATGAGCGGCGGCGACGCGCTAAGTGGGGCGAGGATGCGTCAGGACCAAGAGGTCTTCAAGCCGACGCACAAGGTCCTGCTGCCAACGAATGATCGCCCCAGTTGCCGGCGGATCCTGCCTTCCGTGGACGCGTTCACATGATTCCGTTCCAAGCGAACTTCACCGGCCGTGAAGACCGCAACCTAGATCACACGCTGCAGCACGTCGAGCTGCCTGGCATTCTGTACCGACTGATTACGCTCTGCCCCGACGTCATTGAGAACGGGTTACGACCGCCGGCAAGTGTGCTGGCAGAGACTGACCAGTTGTTCACCGAACTTGACGTCACCAAGCAGTTTCGTGATGACCGTCTGGACAGCGACGAAGAATCGGAGACAACGGCGGCTCAGATGGAGAAAGCGGTGGGTGAATGGTTGCGCGAGCAGACCGCGGCCGGCCTGGTGATTCTTGCCGTCTGGCCGGGAGACGCAAGCGGAGACAATACTGCGTGAGCTGAAGCGCCAGCCGGATATCAAGTACCTCCGGCACCGAGGGGACGAGGGACGACGGGGGTGGTTTTACGTCGGCGTGAAACTCAAGCCGGCTGTCCAGCTGTCCACTCTGTCCACCTCGTAACGTATCTATGAGCTACATACAGCTAACTACTACTACTACATATGTTTATACAAATGGATAGTACGAAAACCAAGTGGACAGCCTGGACAGGTGGACACTTCGACAGAAAGCGGGGGTGGGGCGGTTCCATCTTGGGAAGGTTTTTCAAGGAGAGCGCCGCAATCCCTAAATCTACATGAACGCCTTATTTCTCATTTTGGAGACTTTGTTGTAAAAAAGACACATATTGCGATGCGGGGAGACATCTCAGAAATGGAAAACCGATGGAGAATCAATGGCTTACGGGGCGCGAGGCCGCCGCGTACCTGCGCGTCAATCATCGCACCGTATTGCTGTGGGCCCGCCAAGGGAAAATTCCCGCCCACAAGCTGTCCGGCACCCGTCGCTGCGTTTGGAGGTTTCTGAAGCCAGAGTTGGATGGTATGCTCGGCTCGTCATCCGCTGAACCTGCTGATGGGAGGCAGCGATGAAAAGAGTTCAGCGACACACAACCGGGTCTGTGCGCTTCGACAAAAGGCGCAAGACTTGGAACTACCTCTACTATGACGGTCCAACCCGCCGGTCAAAGCTAATCGGAACCAAGCAGGAGCATCCGACCAAGGCGGCCGCTTGGGAGGCCGTCAGAACATTCACCTCGACGCTTGAGAAGCGATGTGCAGGTAGCCTCGTGCTTACGGTGAACACGCTTGTCACCCATTATCGACAAGAGAAGATGCCGAAGCGCGCCGACACTCGGCGATCGTATGAAGTATGGCTTCGCAATCACATCATGCCGAAGTGGGGCGAATGCTCACTCACCGACCTGCAGGCGCGCCCTGTGGAACTTTGGCTCGGCGCACTCGCGCTCTCGCCCAAGAGCAAAGCGCACATACGTGGTTTGCTGAGCGTCCTTTGGGATTACGCCATGTGGCGCGGTGACGTGCCCACGCAACGCAATCCGATGGAGTTGGTCACGGTGAAGGGCGCGACCAAGCGGACCCGACAACCAAGGAGCCTCACGGTCGACGAGTTCCAGAACTTCGTACAGCAGCTTGAAGAGCCATTTCGCACTATGGCGTTGTTGTGCTGTTGTCTGGGATTGCGCATCAGTGAATGTTTCGGCTTGAAGTGGTCTGACATAGATTGGCTCAATGGCAAGCTTCTGGTTGAGCGCGGCGTCGTTTGTCAAAACGTTGATGACGTGAAGACAAACGGATCCCGCAAGCAGATGGTCATTGCCGGCGAGATCATCGCGACCTTGCAGAGGTGGAAGCAGACGACCCAATTCTCTGAGTCGGATGATTGGATGTTTGCTTCGCCGGTCCAGCTCGGGCGGCTTCCTTGGTCTTATGACCAGGTGTGGCGCGTCTATCAGAAGGCAGCAAAGGCTGCTGGTATCGCTGGCCTTGGAACTCACAGTTTGCGGCACACGTTTCGGGCGCTGATGGATTCCGCGGGAACACCGATCGGTGTGATGCAAAAGCTGATGCGACACAGCGATGTTCGCACCACCATGCTCTACGGTGATGCGTACACAGCAGACATGGCAGAAGCTCACGGCAAAGTAGTGGGGTTGGTACTAAACGGAGCGCAGTCAGAGCGCAAGGCAAGCTAAGTAATTGAAACAATGGTGAGCGCGGAAGGAATCGAACCTTCAACCTACTGATTAAGAGTAGTCTGATTAGGGACCGACCCTTTCCCGCTTGCGGCTATAAAAATCAATAACTTACCCAAAACCAAGCCCGCACGGAAGCATTCGCGAAAGTATCAAAAAAGCCCACTTTGGCGCATACCGGATCGGAGCGCACGGCACACTTACGGCACACCTTACCAAGCGCACCCGACCCTATTGGCCAACTGATTCACGGTTAGTGGTCCTGGCCAAGGATGATATCGTCGTTTCAGTTGGCGACTAACCTGGCCAGCCAAATGCGTGTGGTTTTACGCAAAGACTCGGGAGAGGCCCAGGTTGCAGGCTTCCACGATAGCTTGTGGCGAAAGCCTCCGTCCTACCGCCATGCGGGTTGCTTCGCGAATAGTGTCGCTGACTTCGCCAAATAGTCTTTTCGGGGCAATTTCAATAGTCCTACGATGCCTCGCGTTTTGCTGCAATCGGACAGCGCGCCAGATCTCATTCAGGTCTTGAATCCTTCCGCTAAAGATTTCCAGAGTGTCGTGCATGTACAGGACGTCCTTGGCGCGCTCCTCTGGTGATCGCTTCGAGTGAATGAGCAGCTTCTGCGCCAGAAAACAGGTCGGATTCGGGATCTGCACCAGTTTGGGCGCGGCTAGCGGAAATCCCTTGGCCTCGTCGAGTTCAACGTGCCAGGGCATATCTAGCAAGAGATCAAGATGTCTAAGTTTCTGGGATGTTACGCCCCCTACTCGACCAGTGGCTTTGGCGGTGCCTTTCCGATCGTATCGGCTACCAATAAGAGGCGTTAGAAACTCCGCATAAAACCCTGATTTGGCACTTCCAAGACGGTAATGCGTTGCCGGCGGTTGATGATCGCCAAGAAATTCTTCCCGGAATCCGTTCGCGACCAGACGTTCACGGATATCTTGCTCCTGAACTTCTAATCGGAGTGGTAAAGCCACGTCGGCATCGAATGTGGTTAGCGGCGGATACTCGACCGCGCGTGCAGACGGATGAAACTGATATAAGCGATGCGCCCAGCCGCCGATAATTACGACTTGGTCGAGCCAAGGCTCAATCGAGTCGATCAAACGAGCGAAGTTTGCGCGGTCGGTTCCGGAATTAGTCACTGTCCGCCCCTAATCAGTGGCCTTAGAACTTCTTTGCGAATCTCATCGGCTTGCGCCTTTCCCCGCGCTGGAAAGTTAGAAACATCGAGCCACACCTGGAGAATGTCAGCAACTGGAAGACCGTCTCGATCGACTGCCGCTCGGAAAAGAGATGCGTCGTACCGGGGAATGCGAAGGTAAACATCCGCACGGTGCTCCGCGTCTTGAAGAGACAGCCCGAGCTCTCGAAGGACCTCATCGTCCACCCGTTCCAAATAAAGGTGAGGAGGGACACCATGAACAAAACCCACTCCGAGTACATCGGCTGCCGCAAACAGTCCTATGCAAAGCCTCGCCGCAGACCTAGCCACCTGAGATCGATGGGATTTTGGTTTCACGGCCAACTTGACCTTCGAAGCATAGGCGCGGACGGCTGAGTAGAGTTGATCTTGACCCGATGGCAAAATCCAGCGCGCTGGATATTCAGCCGCAACTCGTTGGTTTGCCGCAACCCAGCGCTCCAGCAAGGGCTCGATTCGAACCACTCGCAGCAATCCATTCTGCTCTTCGATGAAACCCTCCCGCGACATCTCTCGCAGGAAACGAAAGGCGCTCATTACGGAAACATCCGCCGCTTGTGCAAGTTGAGAGGCGTTGCGGTAAGGGCCACGCGGTGCCGAGAGAAGCGATTCTGGAATATGTTCTGACAGCAATACCTTCAACATCCACTGATTGAGGTCTGAAAACAAGTGCGCCGATGGACGTGGAGAAGAAGCCCGGCCGGCGGAATTTTTCCTGTCTGAATTCAACTCCTCAAGACCGCGCCCCCAGAAGGCACGGAACCCTTCGGCGTCCATGACTCCCACGACTACATCCGGCGCATGCTCGACAGCGAATCGCTTGATTTCATCGGCAACCGAAACCGCAACTCGTGGTGCTGCAACGATTGCCACCGGAACCACTCGGCCTGGATAGTTTTTGGCCAACCCTTGCGCCTGGAGTATCGCTTGCGAGATGAGTGGTACCAGCCGATCCCGGCGACCTTCCGACGATCGCTTGAGTTCGGCAATAAATACCTGATCCCCTCGGGCAAACACGAGGTCGGGTTGCACATCGCCGAGCCGCGGCTCCCGGATAATGCGCCAGCCGCCCCGGCGCAGAGCGTCTGCCAGAAGATGCTCGAATTCGGCACCCTTCGATCCGGCGCGGTTCTCAGCTTGAAACTGCATACATATCCTGGCCACGCTAATTATCATGGCCGCGTTAATTAACATGGCCATGATATACCGCCCTTTGCCTTTTGTCGAGGGCAAAAAACAGGGCCAAAAACTGTACCTTGATCACTTTCCCCTTTTCGGTTAAGGCTCTCCACACCCTTCCAATTAGATCTACAACCCCGTCTGGCTCACCATTTCTCCCCACCGCTTTGGAAGGTGTCGGCGATGGTGTATCAGGCGGCGGTAACCGCATAACCCAGCGGTACGTATCGCTGCGCTCAGCCGCTCCGCGAGATCTCTCCTTATTCCCTTCGTTCGCCAACCCAGAATCGCGCTCCGCTCGCCTCCTCCTGTCAAGTGCCTCCGTGCGGCTCCAGTGCTCGCTGCGCTGCGCGCTTCGCCGTACTCGGCCGCTGGCGCGGCGCTAAACAACGGCGCACTTGACAGCGGCTCCCTCCGCGCAACCGAGGGCCTGCGAACGAAGGAAAAAAATGTTTTTTGAAAGGAGCAGACCCCGATGAAAAGCGCAACCGATATCACTGCGGCTGTGGAAGCCGTACTCACCAGCCAAAAAATACCTGCCTTGGAGCCGCAACAAGTGTCGGCCCTACTGCACTATATGTTTCACAGCGCCTCAGCCTAAATCCGCATACGAGTTGCTGAAGTGGTGTTCCGCCATGAGCGCGGGAATCGCCACGGCTTAGACTTGTTTCTTGCCTGCGTGTTGCCCTTGGCCGAGAGAGCAGCCCGCCGCCGAGCGGCGCGGTTTTTGCATTCCTCCGAGTGGCGAATCGAGGCCATATATGACGGTGCCGTAAGCCTTGTGATTGAAATGTTCCACCAAGGCGAAGTTCGCTGCCTTGGCGAAGATGGCTTTCGCCGCTACCTGCTTCGCACGCTGGCGCATGGTACGTTGCGGTACTTCACGCGGGAAGAAAATCTCTCCGTATGCCCGGTCACCGATATTTTAAGGGTTCGGCCCTTTGACAACTTGAGGCAGGGATTGGCGGGCCACCGCCGCACAGCTCTGAATACGGTCGAGGAGCAGATGATCACCAAAGAGTTGCTTGGACAGGTAATCAACTTCCCGCAGCTCCCGGACGGGGTTCGTGCCACACTACAATGCATCGCCGCTCTTGGCCCCGATGATGCCCTTAAGCAACATGCATTCACGGCATCCGGCGACCCTGACAATTGGAAGCGCGAGCATGGAAGAAGGCCAATTCTCGATCCAGATGCCATAGCGAAGGCAATGAGCACCGACCGACAGACTGTGCACTGCCGTCTGCGCCAGGCGCGCATTATTCTGCGGGAAGTCTTCAACCCAGACGGGAAACTGTTTCAGCGCCGTTGAAGGCAGCTGCTTTCCAGGGCTCATGAACGGGATACGTGCCAACGGCGTGCCCCGTAAGATTTTCGCGGCTCGGAGCGACCACACGCCAAAGGTGCGTCCCTTCGGGCCGGTCTTCCCCACCACGCGCTGCCCAGCCGCAAGCGCCAGCGGCTTCCTTCAAACGACCTTATCGAAAGTACCCTGGAACGCTGAGCCGTTCCGCTTCGCCTTTTTACGCCGGGGCACTTCCGATAAGGCCCTAGCGTTTCTCGTCAACTTGACCTTGAAGCGCCCGAGCTACGGATCGCCAGTGCTCGGTCGCGTTTGGGTGAGCAGAATTTGTTTGTTCGCTATCGTGTAGGACGGACGATTGACAATCTTCAAGCCTTACGGCGTCGGCTTCAATTCCCTCCCACACGCCAAATTTCGGGAAAACAGGCATACGCGACGAGGACAGTCGACCCAGATTCAAACCGTTTGCGCATCATCTGACTGATCGCAACTTCTTCGTTCCGTTCTTGTCCTGCGCTCGGCTGCGTGTTTCGAATCGCGCCAAGTGTTGTTGTCTATCAAAAGTGAAGCGGTAAGTCCGGCGAGGGCCGTAGCGGGAATGGCTCCATATCCCCACCGAGCCACCAATGGGCCAGTGAAAACGATTCCAGCAACCGTGGCCAGTGCGACAGTAGCATTCTGCAGTCCAACCGCTGCACCTTCACCGAAATGCGTGAGGCGCGCGGCGAGGTCGGTGCCCGAGACACTCAGCAGGGGCCATGCCATAACTACTGCCGCAAATCCGGCCGCGCCGAACAATGGGCGACTAGCGACCGAGATAAGAAAAGGTACCAGCAACAGTCCGAAGCCGAAAATGCGCAACGCCAAACCTGAGTGGTAGACGCGGCCGGGTCCGTAGCGAAGTGTGAGATGGCTGGTGAAAACGTACAGCCCGATCGCGAGGGTCGAACTTGCCCCATAAATCACGGCAGTGGCGGGTGCAGGGATGTTGTAACTCTCGGAGAGCATGAGGGGAAAATACGCGAAGAATGCGGCTACGGCGAACCCCAGGGCGAACCAAGAGAGCAAGAAGCGCCCAAATGTCACGCCAAAAGCTTGCCATAGACCGCGCAGGGGGGGCAAATTCCAACTGTCAAAAGGGAGTCCGTCAGCGGATCGCAGACTGAGCTTTGGAAAACGGGCAAGAACCTGAACGCTTGGTGGACGGCGAGGGTTTTGGCCGGCTACATCTGTCAGGCGAGCCGAGTCCGACAATGGCAGGTTGATACTGCCTATAGCCGTCGCCAGCAGCAGAATCGCAACGCAGAGCCATAGCGCGCCCGTGTCACCCCGCCGCAACAATGCCACGGCTAACATCAGTCCCAGGACTTGGCCGCCTGCATTGAAACTCTGCAACCAGCCGAGACGCGCTTCCCATTCGGCTTTCTCCGTAAAATCGACTATGAATAACGTAGCCAGCGTTGCACCGCCACCGGATCCGGCGCCTAACGCGAAAGCTGACAGTATCCAAAGGGGTAGCTGTCGGAACAGGAGCAGGCCAACGATGCCTGCGGCGGCGAGCAGAAAACTGCCGAGAAACAGCTTGCGATAGGCTTTGGTGTGCTCTGAAACCATGCCCCACAGGGGGCACGTTAAGAGGCCGACGTTGTATGCCGCCAAAACGTCTGTGACCCATGACAATCTGTGGGAGACGGCGAGGACGGCTAGAGGCAATACGATTGGAAGCAGGCCCGCGGTCACCGTCCCCAGTAGTAAATAAGCGACATACCATGCGCAAGTATAACGGCGACCTGTCGTTATGATGTGAGTTACCGGCGCCAGCCGCTCGCACGTTTCAGATCTTTCGCATTGAGAGCTTTCCGACTGGAACGTCAACATTAGCTGTCGCTCATGCGTCCCCAAGAAGATTAGAGCTAAGAACTACATCACTGCTGCAAAGCCGAACATATAGATGGATCAACACCAGGGCCATGGGTGCGGTCCTTGGACTGAAGGGAGCACTCGAAAGCTCCACTTACGTCCGCAGTGGCTTCCATGAACCGCGCCTTCTTGCTAGGACCTGCAATCTGCTTTCCACGTCAGGTCTGAGCTTTCGGGATTTTCGGCCACGTGAAAGGGAACCTAAAGTGCGAAAAAATGGCATGTTACCAGGTGACGCTGGCAGGCCAGTCGAGTGTCACAGTCTTGACACGGGGCAATTGTACTGCCCTTATGTCGGCACCCGAGCACATTCGGCGGTTTATCCGGCAGGCTACAGAAACTGTGTCCCGCTCGTAGCCATTCAAGAATAGTGGTTTAGCGTGGTGCCTTTTATTGGCGTAATGCATGCAGAAGTGAAATCGTGGCAGTGTAGGGTGCCTGCACTCATACTGCTTTCATCGAGAAGTTCAGAAGATTGCTTAGCGGGAGACCTTCATGCATGATTCACGGACCTGGTATCCAGGCTGTCGCTTGTTTGCGACACTATTGGGCGTCGCTCTGTTGTGTGTAATCGCCTGCAAATCGGCCACTCCTGCTCAACAATGGGCTTCAGTACCTGACGATTCGGCCCAGCCGCTGAGCCCAGATGCCCGAGGATGGCTGCAATCAACGATTAGCCGCGGTAATCTCCCCGATTTGCGCTGGCCGAATTTTAGCGACTACGGCCAGCACGTGAACAAGTTTTACGGACTCAATGGCAATTCGTTGTGGTGGGTGAAAGGAATGCAGCCCACGCCGCAAGCGCGTCAACTGATAGCTGTTCTGCAGCAGGCCGACCAGAGAGGATTGTCGGCCGACGATTATGACGGACCCCGATGGACCGATCGCCTCGCCAAGCTGAAGCCTGATGCGCCGCAGCCCACCGAGATGGACGCCGCTAAGTTTGACCTCGCTTTAACGGTGTGTGCCATGAGGTACGTCTCCGACCTGCACATCGGTAAAGTGAACCCCAAGCACATGGACTTTGCTTTTGATGAACAGTCGAAGAAATATGACTTGGCCGAGTTTCTTAAGAACAATGTCACTGGTGCGACCGATGTTGCCTCAGCCGTAGCCAAGGTTGAGCCCCCCTATCCCGGTTACCAGCGTACGATTGAGGCCCTGCAAAAGTACACGGAGCTCCTCAAGAGTGATAATGGAGCGCAGCTCCCACCGGTGGCAAAAACCCTCGCACCCGGCGACCCATATGCCGGCGTCACTCAGCTCGCGCGACGACTCCAGTTGTTCGGGGACATGCCCGCGAACACTTTGGCGGCTGATCAAACTACTTACGATGGTGCACTGGTAGACGCCGTCAAGAGTTTTCAGCGGCGGCATGGCCGTGATCCGAACGGGCGCATCGACGCCCAGACGCTCGCAGACTTGAACGTCCCTGTGAGCCGCCAGGTCCGGCAGATGCAGTTGACTCTGGAGCGCTGGCGCTGGCTGCCGGGGCCGTATCAAAGTGCCCCGTTGGTGGCCAATATCCCGGAATTCCGCCTGCGCGCATATGACAACAATCTCAAGGTCGTACTGACCATGAATGTTGTGGTTGGCAAAGCCTACGGCCACCATAGTCCGGTCTTTACGGACATGATGGAGTACGTTGTTTTTCGGCCGTACTGGGAAGTGCCGCCCTCCATTACCCGCGCGGAGCTGATTCCGCATCTTACTCGCGATCCATCGTACTTAGGGCAAAAAGGCTTTCAAATTGTGGACAACCGGCAAAACGTTGTAGCCTCGGGAACAGTTTCCAGTGCGACGCTCGCCCAACTGCGAACCGGAAAGCTTTACATCCGCCAGGAGCCGGGCACTAAGAATGCGCTTGGACGGGTGAAGTTCGTGTTTCCCAACAGCTATAACGTCTACATGCACGATACGCCGTCCACGGAATTCTTCGCCAAGTCGCGGCGTGATTTCAGCCACGGTTGCATCCGACTCGAAAAGCCGGCCGAACTGGCGGTATGGGCACTGCGCGACAATCCGGGCTGGACGCCGGAACGTGTTCAAGCTGCCATGAACGGCACGGCGACCCAGCAGGTGAATCTCACCCACCCTATCCCCGTCTTGATCGTCTACGGAACCGTTGTCGTGCCGGAAGATGGCCTGGTTTATTTCTACGACGACATCTACGGACACGACGCAGCCCTGGAGAAGGCCCTGGCAAATGGCTATCCCTACCCCTGGTAAAACGAATTACCAACGCCGGACGCGACCCACATCCACATGGACGAAGTCGGAGGCGCGATAGTAACCGACTCCGCCACTCTGCAGGCGCAGAGCAGCATCCCTTACTTTCAAGGTTGGAATCCCAGGCAAGCGAATGTCGATGGCTTCGGCCTGCATGTGCAAGCTGTGCTTTGCTACGCCCGTGTGGGCGCTGCGGTTTCGCAGGAATTCGTTGCTCCAGGGGGTGCGGTATCCGCAAATTACTTCGATCTCGCCGCCGGAATCATTCAACGACTCCGTCAGGTTGTGCAGCAGGTCGAACAAGCGAGGATCGAAATGGCGTTCCTCTCCTGTGCGGTGGTCGCGGAGATAGTGGTCGAGTATAGCCAAAGCTTCGGGCAGGTAGGTATCGCCGCGGCGATAGACGATATCGAGTCGCTCGTTGGTATGGGTATGGTAGAAGCGCAGCCGGTATTCAGGTGCGGCGGATGGAGTCAACGACGCCGATTGCACCTGCAACCCAGTCAGGCACAGCATGCTGAGCCACACAAAAAAGTTTCTTACCCTTGGTGTCATCTCTGATGAAATCTTCCCAGGAGCGAAGCGAGGCGCTCTTGTTAATTCAGCTGCAAAAACCTACTTACCATGGTAGCAAATCTATAACAGACCAGCTTATCTTCCGTTGCAGAAAGACGAACTGCTGCCGGTAATTGGTCGTAATGGAGATTCCGCTGACCGCATGCTGTCATTTGTAAGTTCCCTCCCATAGGCAGGGAACAACTCGCCACCGAGAATACTTGTGTTTAGTGGCGATTACGTAGCCACCGCTGCTCACGAGTATGTTCCATAAATTTGGAAGTCGATGTGCCCTAAGAATCTTGGATCGAACATGTAGGCTCCGCCTGTCTTCAGGGGCTTGATCACGGTGGAGCCAAGGTAGGAGCATCGAATGAAATTCAAGCAAATCTATGGGTTACTGATTGCTACGTCCTTTGCTACATCAGCGGCGTGGGCCGATTCTTTGGCGTTGAAGAAAGGCAGTGTCCCCAACGGCAGCTTCCTCAGCGGCACGGTGGATGAAATTCGCTTGGTGAATTCCAATTTCCAAACCTACGACCTCGCTCAGATCAATTCCTACCCTGATTCTCAAGCGCAGTCATCCGATATGCCGACACGACCGCCCAGCGCTCCCCCCGCTGTAGCGTCAACCGCGCCTGCCTCCAGCATTGTTACCATCCCGGCAGGAACCCGAATCGCTATTCGCACCATCGATGCCATCGATTCCACCAAGAACCAAGTGGGCGATCCGTTTGAGGCTTCTCTCGAGGAACCGCTGACCGTCGATGGTAAGGTAGTAGCCTCCAAGGGTGCCGATGTTTTCGGCCGCTTGGTCGAGTCCAAGGAGCACGGGACTTTCAGCGGCAGATCAGAGCTACGGCTGGAGTTGACCGCCATTGTTGTAAATGGGAAAACCCTGCCGCTGGTGACGGGAGCGTATGACTTGACAGGCAAGTCGCGCGGGGAGAGCACAGCAAAGCGAACGGTCGGCTTAGGGGCAGTAGGAGCCATTATTGGAGCCGCAGCCGGCGGCGGCAAAGGAGCAGGCATCGGCGCCGCCTCCGGAGCAGTATTGGGAGCAGGTTCGGAAATCATCACCAAGGGAGACCAAGTGAAGATTCCCAGCGAGACCTTGCTGGATTTCACTCTGGAGCGGGAGCTCTCGATTCCGCAGTAGCCGCAGGTGCCCGTATCCGCTGGGTACCCCATGCCCCCGCACACCGTCCGAAATACCAAAGACTGTCGTCTTCACAGTTCTCGTTGGATTGGCAACCCAGCTATCCAACTCCGAGCGAGTAATCCGCACCAGGCCACAAGGCATATAGAGCCAGCTCGAACTGTCATCAATTTGCCTGCTCCAGATTAGGGGATCGCGCGGCAGGCCGATGTGTCCTGCCTCCCTCTTCGCTGGTTGCTTCTTGAACCTGAGGATTTCGCTGACCATCTGCCCGCAGGCCGTAATAGCAATTGCCGACACGCGGGCACACGTCACGTCGCCTGAGTTCATGAACGCGTACCTGGGCTCAACAAGCACGCACGGCTGCCGTTTTGTTGGCTGCGCCCGCACAGCCTTGCCGGGTTCGGGATGGCAGTCAGATTGCGAGTAGCTGTACCCAAGAGCCCGGATCGGGCGATCCGTGTGGGGAAAGACTTGGTTGAGCAAATCCGTTTAATCGCCGTCGGCGACTAGCTCATATCCCCGTCTAAGAAAGTTGAGGTGCCATGGTACTTGGCCCGTTCAAAGCAGCCTCAAAAGCCCTGGAAACCATTGATGAGCGTTTGATGCGTTGCGGCGTCAGCCGCCGCGCCTTCCTGCAGTTCTGTTCGTCGCTGATGGTTGCTGCGCCTTTCGCGCTGGCGATCACAGACAAGCTAACCCCCGAAGCGGTGGCCGACGACCTGGGTAAAGTCATCCGCCCACCGGTGATCTGGTTGCATTTCCAGGATTGTACGGGCTGCACAGAGACGTTGCTGCGACCGTCGCATCCCGACTTGGGCGATCTTATCCTCAACGTCATCTCGCTCGAATATCACGAGACTTTGATGGCCGGCTCCGGAAAGCAGGCTGAACGGGCCCTTTCGGAAGCGGTGGAGCGTTATTCCGGCAAATACGTCTGTGTTATCGAAGGCTCGATACCCACTCGAGACCGTGGCATCTACATGAAGCTGGCGGGCCGGCCGGCAATGAATGTCCTTGCCGACGTAGGAGGCAAAGCAGCGGCGATCATTGCAATCGGCTCCTGTGCCTCATGGGGCGGCATTCCTTCGGCCGACCCTGATCCCACGCGGGCGGTGGGCGTTGCCGACCTTATGCCCAGCAAGGCGATCGTGAATCTGCCGGGCTGCCCACCAAATCCCTACACGCTTCTGGGCGTCGTGCTGCAATTCGCCGATTCGGGCACTTTGCCTGAGCTCGACGACCAAAGGCGCCCCAAGTTCGCATACGACCGCGACATTCATGAGCATTGTCCTCGCCGCGCACACTTCGATGCCGGCCACTTCGTCAAGCAATTCGGCGATCAGGGACATCGCGAAGGGTGGTGCCTTTACGAGATGGGCTGCAAAGGACCCGATACTCACGCAGGATGCTCGACGCGCCACTTCAACGAAATACCGGACGTGTGGCCGATCGGCATAGGGGCACCCTGCATTGGCTGCACGGAGAAGAGCATCGCCTTCCGCAAGCCCATGTTTGAGGTCGTACAGACACACACCCGCGCGACGCCCCCTGACGCCTACGCTCCGATTGTGGCTCCGCAGGGCAGCGTCAGTCCGATAGCAACCGGCCTGGCAGGCCTCGGGGCCGGCTCACTAATTGGGGCCGGCTGGGTCGCCTCGCGCAAATTCTCCGACAAACCGGATGACGATAGCGTGCCTGGCACGGAAGAGAACAAGCCGGAAGATGGCGAAACCAAGGGCGCGGAGACGACGGGGAAATGAGGCTTGCGATCAATCGCCGCCAGCTTCTTAAGGGCATGATCGGCGCCGGAGGGGCCGTCGCCAGCGGTCTTGCAACTTCCGCCGTTGCTGAGGAGCATCCCGCTCATCCTGTGTGCCCGCCCGACGCCGTCGGAATGCTCTACGACAACACCGTCTGCACTGGCTGCCGTGCCTGCATGACGGCCTGCAGCGAGACCAACAACCTCCCAGCCGAAACGCTCTGTCCCATCGACCCCGCAATCTCGACCGGTCTGTGGGATGTTCCCGCCGATCTCGACTCGAAGACGAAGAACATCATCAAGCTGTATCGCGAAAAGGACGGGGACAGCTTTGCTTTTGTGAAGAGACAGTGCATGCACTGTCTCGATCCGGCATGCGTCACCGGCTGTCCGTTCGGCGCTTTGAAGAAAAATCAATGGGGCGCCGTCACGTGGAACAGTTCGCTTTGCATCGGCTGCCGCTATTGCGAGGTCGGCTGTCCTTTTGACGTTCCGAAGTTCCAGTGGGACAAGTGGAACCCGAAGATCGTCAAGTGTGAACTCTGTTTCGACCAGCGCCTGATGAAAAACCAGGAGCCGGCCTGCACTGCGGTTTGTCCTACTCACGCGGTCATCTTCGGTAAACGCAATGACCTTCTCGCGAATGCGAAGCAGCGCATTGCCAATGCGCCGGGCAAGTATTTCGAAGATCGCGTCTATGGCGAGCATGAAGCCGGCGGAACACAGGTCCTTTATCTCTCCAGTGCCGCTTTCGACAAGATCGGGCTGCCAAAGCTGGGCAACACTTCACTGGGCCAGTACGCCACCAAAGTCAGTTCGGTGCTTTACCGATGGCTCGCTGGACCGATCGTTGTAGCGGGAGTTTTGGGCGCTGTGATCAGGCGCAACTGGAGACGCCACGAAGCAGAAGCCGCCGAGGCCGAGAAACAAACTGGATTGCCGGAGCAACTATGAGCGCGCACGATACCGCCGGATCCACCCTGGTCAACCACTGGCAACGTGGTGTGCCGGTATATCGGGAACCGGTCCACGAAATACCGTTACTGTTCTTCGCCGCCTGGGCGACTCTAGGCTTAGCGCTGGCGCTCGCCAGGGTGTTCTCGCCACTGGGTCCCTTCTCGGGCATGAACGATGCCTATGCGTGGGGTATCTGGAAAACGTTCAATGTAATGACGCTGACCGCGTTGGGCTCCGGCCCTCTGGCTATCGGAATAGCGGCGTGGGTGTTCAATCGCACCAAGCTCCACGTCGTTATGCGAACCGCGCTACTCTCCGGGTTCCTGTTTTATGCAACTGGGCTGGTCGCCCTTGGCGGCGATGTAGGACGGCCATGGAATTTCTGGCACGTCCTACTCCCTTGGCGCTGGAATACACACTCGGCGATGCTCGAAGTCGCGGTTTGCATGCCCCTGTATTGCGCAATCTTTCTGGCATTCGAAAACCTGCCCATGTTGCTCGAACGCCTTTATTACACGGGCGACCGTCGGGTAAAGACCACTCTACTGCGCTGGGCGCCTCGGCTACGGCGCATTTATCCGTACATGATCACCGGGGCTTACGTGCTACCCCTGATGCACCAGTCCTCGCTCGGCGCACTTCTACTGCTGGCCGGCAACAAAATCAATCCGCTGTGGCAGAGCCCGGCGCTTCCGCTGCTCTACGTGCTGGCGGCATTTGTGTGCGGGAGCGGGTTTGTCACCTTCCTCTTGCTGATGGCTTGTTTGCGCTACTCGCGGCCAATCGACATTGGTGTATTGAGCGAACTCGGAAATGTGGTATCCGCGACGTGCTTTGTGTTCCTGGCCGTACGCTTCACTGACCTTAGTGTGCGGGGACAACTCGGGCGAGCCTTCACCTTCAACCACATCAGCTTTTTCTTCCTGCTGGAGACGACGCTGATCCTGGTTCCCACAATCGCACTCCGTAAGCGCAAAACACGCGAGACACCGCGTCGTCTGCTGTTGCTGGCAATCAGCGCATGCCTTGGCGGGATGCTCTTCCGATATATCCCGACGACTCTGGCCTTTTCTCCCGCACACCGGGCGACGTACTTCCCAAGCACGCCGGAATTGTTGATCAGCATTGGGTATATCTCTCTGGCCCTTGCGGTCTTCGGAATCGCTGTCAAGTACCTCGCCGTTTTGCCGGGAGATTGCGGCGACTGGAATCAGATGTCCAAGAACTTTTCTGAAAAATATCGAAAGCTCAGAGCAAATAAGGAAACACCATGGCTCGCATCTCTATTGACCCGATAACCCGCATTGAAGGGCATCTTCGCATTGATGTAGAGGTAGATGGCGGCAGTGTACAGAACGCCTGGGCGAGTTGCACCATGTGGCGTGGCATCGAAACCATCCTGCGCGGGCGCGATGCGCGCGAAGGCTGGGTATTTGCGCAGCGCTTCTGCGGCGTGTGCACCACCGTCCATGCTATGGCCTCGGTGCGGGCCGTCGAGGACGCTCTCAGTTTGGAGATCCCGGCAAATGCGCAGTACATACGCAACCTGATCCTCATTGGGCACGCGCTGCACGACCACATCGTGCACTTCTATCATCTGTCGGCCCTGGATTGGATTGACATCACCACCATCCCTCAAGCGGACCCCGCGCGCGCAGCTTCTATTGCAGATGGTGTCAGCAACTGGCCAGCCAATTCGCATAAAGAATTGCAAGCCGTCCAGGACAAAGTCAAAGGCCTGGTTGGCAGCGGCCAGCTTGGCATCTTCGCGCACGGCTATTGGGGGCACCCCGCCATGCGATTAAGTCCGGAGTTGAACCTGATTCTCTTCGCCCATTATTTACAGGCCCTTGAGTTCCAGCGCAAGGCGTGTCAAGTGGTCGGCATCCTCGGAGGAAAAACGCCGCACATCCAGAATCTGGCGGTAGGCGGCGTGATGAACGCGATCAACCTGAACAGCCTGGCAACCATGAACATGGACCGGCTGGGAATGCTGCAGTCTCTGTTTCAGGAGATGATCCCTTTCGTACAGCAGGCCTATTTCGCTGACGCCTGCTTGCTCGCAGCGTCCTATCCGGAGTGGTTCCACTACGGACGGGGCGTGGCGAATTACCTCTCGGTGCCCGATCTTCCGCTGGACGCCAAGGCCACCCGGTTCGACCTGCCCGGAGGCATCATTATGAATGGCGACCTTGGCTACGTCCGCCCGATTGATAATTGGCACGACCAGCCCATTCGCAGCGCCGTTGCTGAGGACCTTACCCGGGCGTGGTACGCGGGACAAGTGCAGCAGCCGTGGAACGGGGAAACGATCCCTGACTATACGGACTTCAAACCGGACGGGAAGTACAGTTGGGTGAAAGCGCCACGTTACGACGGTAAACCGATGCAGGTTGGACCGCTCTCCAATGTGCTCGTCGGATATGCATCCGGCCATCCGCTGACACGTAAATGGGCAGACACGGCGTTCAGCAACATCGCAGCAGCTCATGGGCCCAGGATTACTGCAAATGATCTGCAGTCGACCATGGGACGTTATCTCGCACGCGCAATCCGATCAGCGATGCTCTCGGATATCGCGCTCCAGCACTGGCAATTGCTAACTGACAATATCCTTAAAGGGGACGATACAACCTACAACCCAGCGCAATTCCCCAACCACGAAGTCGTTGGGGTTGGGATGCACGAGGCCCCACGCGGAACCCTCACTCACTGGGTCGCCATAAATAAGGGAGTCTTCTCCAATTACCAGGCCGTCGTTCCCACTACGTGGAATGCAAGCCCGCGTGACCAGAAAGGTGTCCCGGGTCCCTACGAGAGTTCGCTGCTGGCAAATCCGGTTGCTGATCCGGAGAAGCCGCTGGAAGTGCTGCGCACGGTCCACTCCTTCGATCCTTGCATGGCTTGTGCATGCCACATGTTGGATGCAAGGGGCCGCAAGATCGCACAGGTGAAGGTGCTATGAACGGAATCGCGCAATTGTTCGAACCAGTCCCTGAAGGCTTGGAGCGCCAGCGGCCCGCATTGGCAAGTCAAGGCTGGCCGCAGAAGATTCGCGTCATGGGACTGGGTCACGTGCTCATGGGAGATGATGGCTTCGGTCCCGCAGTGATCGAAGTCTTCCGCTGCAAGTACGAGTGCGAGCCGGTGGTTGAGGTGCTCGACCTGGGCACGCCCGGGCTGGACCTCGCGCCATACTTTTATGGCGCCGACTTAGTCATCCTGGTGGATTGTGTCGCAGCGGACGAAGAGCCGGGCCATTTGCGGCTGTACCGGGAAACTGATATCCGGTGCGACTGCCCCGAGCTTCGCGTGACCGGGCATGATCCCGGACTTCAGGAATGTCTTGTGCAGCTGAAACTGGTCAATCGCGCACCCTCGGAGTTGCTCATCGTCGGAGTGGCTCCCGAATCCTGCGAGTTCGGCAAAGCGATGAGTCCCGAGGTCGCCGCGGCCTGCACAGCTGCTGCGGACACTATTGCTTGCTTGCTGGCGGACCATGGTATCGAGTGCTTCCCGCGAGGTGCTCCCGTCTCACCGAACCTGTGGTGGCTGCAAGAGTTCCCATCAGGTTGCTAGAAATCTCTGCTGTATAGGGCATGAGCGGCGCTACGCCCAGATCCGGCTCAACCAAGACGTCTACAAGCAAAATCAGTCATTCTCTTCGTCATGCGGGTTTGTTGCTCCTAGGAACCCGAATGTCCGTTCCGATTGCCGGAATTCGGGGCATATCAAATCGTGCGTAGTTTCGACATCAATAGAAGGCTTACGCAGCTTTCACCGGCCGTGCCGACCTGATCAACACAGCGGGGCACTCGCGATTCATTCAGTGAAGAACGGGATCACCTAAAACTCTCTAGAATGTCGACTAAGATGGGCGCCGTCGCGGCGGTCAGCCTGATGTTGCGGTTCATATTGTCTGACTCACAGATGAGCACTTGAT
Source organism: uncultured Acidobacteriaceae bacterium (assembly GCA_963782505.1). Lineage (GTDB taxonomy): Bacteria > Acidobacteriota > Terriglobia > Terriglobales > Acidobacteriaceae > CAVVDY01. The sequence continues at coordinate 37,821 of CAWAKG010000020.1, forward strand.
TCCTCTCCCTAATGATCAAGAGAACGGGAACTCCATCTGCATCTTTTACAGTCGTGACATCTGTTGTTACCGACACGGCTCCTCCTATAAGTGGCCGGAAACCTCTCTCCAAATAAGCTCCCGACTCCGTCGCTGGTGAACACTCGATGCTCCATCACCCCTTAGTGCCGCTAGGCAATTGCGCCCGACTTCTGCCTATGGTTTTAATTGGAACGGGGTTATAGGGTGATGATCAGGGCCATGGTTTCGAACCTATAAAGTCTTTCTCTTGGAACCCGCGTTTATCGCTGGCTCACCACACTTTAGAGCACGTCGTATTCCAACTTGAAAGACGTCTGTCGCCATCGGCGCGTGATAACGACGCGTTCCATCTGCTTCATTTAGAACACTTGGAGCTAGGGCATCAAGAATGAGGGGAGCGAGATGGAAATCACAGCCCGCCGGTGAGTATCTCGATCGGATGAGGTGCCCATCGGAGGGCTCGCGCGAGCTGCCGCCATCCCAACTTTGTCGACCTCGAAACGCGCAAATTGCTTCGCTGTAATAAGTTTCGGCCCTCCCGAAAGCTGCTGCGAAATGCTTAGGTTGTTGTGGGCTGCACTGTGCTCTGTGACGGTCAATTGGATCGCACGATAAGGTTAGTTGGGCTCGATCTTCGCCATAAGTGCAAGCCATCACGAATGTTGATGATGAAGGTGCGCCTGAAATTGCTGTGGTAAACCCGAAACAGGAGCTCAAGTAGCCCTGGCAGGATCAAGCCCCACACAGACCGGATTTGCCGAGCGTAACCGCGTTGTCAACATGAGAGGGCGGAGTGCCAGCGTTGCACGTTTTCCGATCGGATTCCACAGTATCGAATGCAATGCAATAGGCTCGCTCCACCGCCCTCCGGCTGATGCCAAGCTGGGCAGCAACCTGATCATAGGCGTCCTTGGCAATGCCGCGCAGGACAAGCACCAACCGGCACAGTGGGTCGAGGCGAGCACGGACCCTATCTGAGTTATTTACGAGAAACAGGAAGTCCTGTTTGGAAAGAGATGGCCGATGTGAACGGTCTGGTTCAGTTGTCTCGTATTTCGAGGCAAGCTCCGCCACAATTGTGTGCTGCTCCTGCAAGGAACGTTCAATCGTGGCTCGTGCAGCCCAGTGTACGAGCCATTCGTGAAACCCTAAAGTTTCGCTGTCAGCGATGGTGACGGCATCGACTATATACGCCGCCCTGCTCTCCACGTCGCCGATCAGGAAGTCTGCCAGCCATCGCAGCAAGTTGTGATAATCGCCAAAAGCTTGACGGATGCCGTCCTCAGTTACCCGGTCCGGTGTGCCGCGGAGTTCGTTTAAGATTTTCGCGAGGTTCATCAGCTATCTTCTGAAAACAGTGATAGGAGTTGTGCTATAGCAACGCCAATTAGGCTCACCGCGGGCACGTTCACGGTCCGGCGTGCAATGCGGGCGGAGGCACCAGGTTCAACGCGATCAGGTCGTGCCGCCCATGAGTTCCAAAGCCATACGTCAGCCGATAATTGCGAAGCAGATGTCGGCCACCGAGAATTAAGAGTGCGACAGCCACTGAGGCTCCGAAGACGGTTCCCGCCCTGCTCACATAGGCAACTGCGCGATCCAAGTCATTTCTGAACACGTAGCCGAGTGTGAAATAAACCGATGAATAGAGCCCGGCTCCCACTCCATCGAAAGCGAGGAAACGAAGGCGGCTGATTCGAGACATCCCGGCAAGAGGAGGCGTTACCGCGTCCAGGGCGGGCACGAAATCTGCAATGACCAGAAGTGCCGACCCGTAGCGGGCGAACGTGGCTTTCGCCTTTTCGCCATGGGCGTCAGGGTCCCGCGTAAGACGGTGTATGAAATGCAAGACCCTGTCGCCCTCGCGCCGGCCAGCTTCATACCAGGCCCAGTCCCCTATCACACAGGCTCCGATAGCCAGAGTGAGTGCGGCGACAATCCCCATTTTGTCTGTGGCTGCGAGTGCCGCAGCCGCCAGCAAAAAGAGGGGCCCCGGTATAGGCAAACCTAAGTGCTGTGCGAGTAAACCACCAAACAGCACCGAGTAGCCATGCTTGGTTACGAACTGGAGAACAGCGTGCATATGTGTCTCGCTGAAAGTGATGCCACGACGCGGTGACCGGGACGACTTTTCTTTTGTGCCCGTGCGCCTCGATCCAAGGTAGCTCGGTTGCTAACGCCCAACCCCGTGCAGCTTGTTTCGTCTAAGTGTTCGCACAAGCTCGTTCCAGTTCCTGCGCGCCTTCTTTCCCGTTATTGTTCGCGAATGCATTGCACTTCCTTTGGTCTGCCGTATCGCTCGGCAAGGTACATGCTATGAAATCCAGTCCGGCCTGCATCATGTGCTTCCACATCTCTTGGGCGCTCTCCCGATTAAGGAAGGCTATGGCTTGCTCGCGGCTGAGGCTCGAGCCCCGCTCGCTGGCCAATCGCATGAGATGGAAAGGCGTAATCTCGGCCATGACTCGATCTCTGTTTCTCTTTTGCCTCATAGCTATCCCTCCAGGAGCCAAGAATCACAGGAACCAACCGGGATGGGCCCGGACTTACTGAACGTACTGCGCCTTGGTTATGCCAAGGCGGCGCATTTTGTGTTGCAGAGTCGTGCGCTTCAATCCCAGCCGCTCGGCGGCCCCGCCCTGGCCAGCCAGGCGACCTGACGCAGCACTGAGAGCGTCGAGGATCACCTGCCGTTCGGCGGCGTGAAACGTGGAACTCTGTGCAGAGGTAGTGCTAGACGCTTGCGCCGGAGAATTGCAAGAGGGTACTGCCAGGAGCTCGCGGACGGGGACAATCAATTCCTCTCCGGGTGACAGTATGACTGCGCGCTCGATGAAATTCGCCAGCTCCCGGACATTTCCTCGCCATGGATTGCTCGTCAGAGCTGCCATCGTGGCTTCCGACACGAAACCTACATGCTTGCGCATTTGGCGGGAGAACTTCGATACGAAAGAGTTCACCAGCAGCGGAATGTCCTCACACCGTTCGCGAAGAGGCGGGATCTCGATGGGGAAGACGTTCAAGCGATAGAAAAGGTCTTCGCGGAACTCCTCATCCCGAATCATGGCGGAAAGATCGCGATGGGTTGCTGCAATCATCCGGACATTGACTTGGATTGTCTTAGCACTTCCCAGACGTTCGAACTGCTGCTCCTGAAGCACGCGTAATAGCTTCGGCTGCAGCTCCAGGCTAATATCGCCGATCTCGTCCAGAAACAGCGTGCCTCCGTCAGCAAGCTCGAATCTGCCCTTCCGTTGCATGATGGCTCCGGTGAAGGCTCCCCTTTCATGCCCGAACAGCTCGCTTTCCAGCAGCCCCGAGGGAATGGCTGCGCAGTTGGTGCGCACGAAGGGGCGTCCGCGCCTGGAGCTCAGGTTATGGATGGCATTCGCAACCAGTTCCTTCCCGGTGCCGGTTTCGCCGTACAACAGAACCGTCGCGTCCGTGGGAGCTACGATCGAGACTTGCTCCAACACCTTCTGAATGGCTCGGCTCCTGCCGATGATCCCTTCGAAACAGTGCTCAGAGACGGTCTCGGATTCAAAGCAGAATTCCTGGTCGTCCATGCTGCTGACCGTGGGGAAGCCCGCTCCTGCCACATCTCCCATTCCGGTGAAAGCCATCGCTCCGTGTCCCATAATCTTTCTACCTTTCTCTTACTCTTAACAACCGAGTGATTAGATATCGTTCTTACAGGCTCACGCCCAGAGCGTGCGCTGCGAAGTGGTCATATTGATTAGCTGTTAACAATTCGAATGCTTCCAAGGCGATGTCCTCTTCCATGAGATCATTCAGCTTGGCAACCTCGAAGCAATGCTGAACGGACTCTTGAAAGCTCTCTATCTCAGGCATGGTGCCTCCCATCCAGTACTTCCAGTTAGCCGGGGGTACTATCGCAACCATGGAGGCCATTACACCTTAGTCCGCTGTCGCCCGAAACCCCAGATCGATTCCATTTTGAGACTTGATGGAGGGAAACCCAAGCTGTCGTATCAGGGAAGGTCAGACTCGTTTGAGGGAGAAAAAATTAACTCTTTCGAGAAGGTATTTCGAGGCGTCTCCACCCGTAGAGGCGGGCGTCGAGCGACCAGACGCCAGGGCCAATCATTGCCAAGCCGATGCCGAAGACGGCCTGTAGGACGTGCAGGCGTAACTCTTGAGGCAGGAGGAAGACCATCCACAGCTCAGTAGCAGCAACAATCGCCCCGACGACCGGGGTCCACAAGCCAACAAGGAGGAATATTCCCGCGATTGCGGCAAGCACATTTGCAAGGGCCGCTGCTAGAGAGCCATGCAACACTGTCCCAATCGCACCCAGCACCAACGCTCCGCCCAGAAAGAGCCGTAGAATCAAGAGCCCAGCCCCGGGTAGACCATCCGCGAACGTAGAGAATAGACGCCGCACAACACTTCATTTTGCAGATTCACGACAAAATCCGAAACCCCCAAAAGGTCCGTTACGCACCCCCCTTTGGGGATTAGAGCTCAACCATGCCGCGTGCGACGCCAATCATCGCGGCATGAGTGCGGTCGTTGGCGCCCAGTTTCGAGAGGATATTCCGGACCTGGCCCTTGACCGTCTCTTCGCTAATCGAAAGCTGAGCTGCAATTTCCTTGTTGGCTTTACCCTGCGCGACGAGGCGAAGCACTCGCAGCTCGGCGGGCGTCAACGGGTCATCGGTAGCATGTTCCGCGATTTCGACGGAAGCCTCCGCCGACAGCGCCTTCCTGCCCGCATGGACAGCGCGAATGGCTCCCATGAGTTCGTCGTTCAGTGAGTTTTTCAGTAAGTAGCCGCGTGCGCCGGCCTGCAGCGCCCGCATGATCTGCACGTCGCCCTTGTACGTGGTCAAGACGAGAATCCGCGCATCGGCAAATTCGTTGCGAATCGCGATCAACGCATCCAGCCCGCCCATCTCCGGCATTTGCATGTCCATCAGCGTGACGTCAGGACGAAGTGCGCGAAACTGCTGGATCGCCTCGCGCCCATTCGACGCCTCCGCAACCAAAGTCATGTCCGGTTCCAGATCGATCTGCCGCGCGATTCCTTCCCGCACGAGCGGGTGATCATCCACCACGAGCACGCGGATCTTGGCTGCATCATCGTTCATGATTCGATCTTCGTCCCCTCGACGTCGCTTGCTTTCCCGGAGAACCGTTGCCACCACCACGAACTTCGCTGCACTTCCTCGTAGGCATTACGTGCAGGGATCGTCAGCTCGACCTCGGTACCGCCATCAAGCTCGCTCCAGACCGCCAGCTTACCGCCCACCAGTTGGGCGCGTTCGCGCATTCCGCGAAGCCCATAGTGTCCCTCGGGCCCCTCACCCTTCAGAAGAGTTGGATCAATGCCTTTGCCGTCATCACGGACTCGCAGCCTGAATTGTTTGTCCCCGTAGCGGATTTCCACTTCGATGCGGCTGGCATTCGCGTGCCGGAAGGCGTTGCGCAGGGACTCAGCGGCGATACGGTAAACCTCGTCCCGCAGCAGCGGCCGCAGCTCCCGCGACTCACCCTCCACCAGCACTTTGAAGCTGGCCGAGCGCTCGCCTGGTTCCTTCGCCGCAAGTTCCTGTCCGATGGTCTCTATGGCAGCGACAAGGTCATTCGCTTCGATGGTCGAATCGCGCAAGCCTTGCACCGCGTCGCGTCCTTCCGTGATCGCCGCGGTGGCCAGCTCCATGGCCCGCTGCAGCTCTTTCTTCGCGTCGTCTGGACGGCCGGGAAGCAATCTATCCACGAGCCCAAACCTGAGCAGCAGCCCGTGAAAGCTCTGCAGCAGCGTATCGTGGATGTCCCGCGCCACGCGCGTCCGTTCGGCGACGCGCCCCTCCAGCGCCGCATTGAACTCCCGCTGCAGTTGCAACACCCGCAGGTGATACAGCCCCCACAGCATCAACAGGAACGTCGCCGCACACAGCGCGTAAAACCAGTTCGTCTGGTACCACGCCGGCGGAATCACGAACTCCAGCGACGCGCCCTGCTCATTCCACACCCCGCTGTTATTGCACGCCAGCACGCGAAACCGGTATTGATTCGGCGCCAGGTTCGTGTACTGCACCTGGCGATCGTTGACGACTTCTCGCCAATCCTTGTCTTCGCCTTCCAGCTTGTAGCGGAAGCGCACCTTCTCCGGCGCCACCAGGCTCAGCGCGGTGTAATCAATCGCCAGGTAGCGAATGTGCGGCGGCAGGCGCAAGCCGTTGGTAGCGTCGTAAGTCTTGTCATCGGCCGTGACCTGCTCGATGTGCACCGGCGGCGGCAGCTTGTTGAACGCAAGATGATGCGGATCGATAACGCTCAGTCCGTCAAACACCGTGAACCAAATTTTTCCATCGGTTGATTTCGTAACAGGCGGCGTGTTGCCATTGGGGTATGCTCGACTCCTCACCCCATCGGTGGCGTCGAAAACAGTGGTTTTCACAACGTGGTTGGGATTATTAATCCACGCATCCAATTCTGCTCGCTCGATTCGCGCCAGGCCACATGGCATGTACAACCAGACAGCGTGATCGTCATCTTCAATAGACCAGTGCACATCGTCACAAGGCAGCCCGTTCTTACTGGTGAGTGTTGCGATGTGACCATCCTTGATGCGGCTTAGGCCGCCCTCAGTCGCTGCCCAAAGCGAACCGTGCGGGCCGAAACGCAAACGATTCACTCTTCCCGCCCCCAGGCCGTTCGCGGCCGTGTACGAAGCGCGCACTTGGCCATCCTTGAAGTAAAGCAGCCCTCCAACATAAGACCCAATCCACAACCCGTTTCCTGAGCCATCAGGAAGAAGAACACCCCAATAGTTGTTGGGGGGCGCTATCGGCCGAAGTGACGGAAACGCTTGAACGCCGCCACTGGCTCGCACCTGGAAAAGGCCCTGATGGCCATTGAGAAGCCACACATTCCCGTGACCGTCCGCGGAGATCGCGTCCGTGTATTGGCCCGGAATACCCGGAACACGAACAAATCGACCAGCAGCGAAGTAGAACACGCTCTCAGCGGTAGAGACCCACAGACGCCCCGCGTCATCGACTCCCAGGGACCCTACGACGCCCTTTAATCCGCTGTTCGCGATCCGCGTGACTCGTCCCTCGATACCGGGATTTTGCTCACCAGTTCGCCCGTTCTCCGTCAACGGGCTTACACTGCGGTAAGCGATCATGCGGCTGCTTCCGTAGCGATTCAACCCTGCATGCGTGGCGATCCAAATGTCTCCATCCGCCGTGGCTTGCACCGAGTTCACGAGGGCGCTCAGAAGTCCATCATTTAGAGACATCCTGGGCACTGCGAGTTCACGAAAGCGGTCGAGTCCTTCGAAGGTACTGACCCACAGGCTAGCCTCGCGATCTTCGAAAATGGCCATAACGTAATCGCCGGAAAGTCCATCGTGGGCGGAGAACTTATCCACCCTTCCGCTGTGCAGGTGCAATAGCCCCTGATCAGTGCGAATCCAGACGCTGCCGTCCATCGTCCGATATGGCCAAGCCCTGATGTCGCTGGGTATACCCCGAAGGGGATAGCTCTGAACCTTGCCGCCCACAAGCTGTCTGAGACCATTATTTGTGCCGAGCAAGAGTACACCGTGCTCGTCCTCAGTTAGCGAGTAGGCGTAAGGAACGTCAGAAGGGAGATCGTAGCGCTGCGGAGGTCCGGGTGCCCATCGCCACAAGGCGCTCAGTCCCGCAACCCACAGGTTGCCCTTCCGGTCCTCGTATAGAGCGGATACTGTCGCCCCGAAACTTCCCGACCCATAACACTGCGCCTTTGCGCTCCTAATGGCGCAAAGGACACCAGGCTGGGCAAGCCCAACCCAGATCGTTCCCTCGCGGTCCTCAAGGAGAGAGAAGGGGATCCTACCCGGCAATTCCGGATAGGTGGTGAGCTTACCGTCTTTCCAACTGGCAAGCCCTTTCTGTGTGGCGACCCACAGCGTCCCATCTCGCGCGGCCATAAGGTTCCGGATGTAGGGGCTGGGGAGTTGCTGACCGGCCGGCGGTTGCCAAGGTACGGCCCGAACACCATCGAAACGATATAGACCGAATTCCGTGCCCAGCCACAGATAACCGTCGAGTGTTTGCGCAATCGAGCTGATGTAGCCCTTGGTAAATCCATCACGCACCTTCCACGAGGTGTGCGCGTACTGGCTGATGTAGAGCGAAGGATCGAGAGCAGCAGCGCAAGCGCACCACGCCAGCAGGACGCCTGCCACGATGCCCGCTCTTCCGCGCACCTTCCGCATGTCATCAATGTTAGAACAGAGAACACTCCCGAAGGGAGGAAACAATCTGTAGCCCGGGACGGCAGTCACGGGTACGATTAAGTTTGGAAACCCAGAGTCCCGAAGGGACGGCACAGAGAATGTCGTATGTCAGCAACCACGTCCACCTCGTTTTCAGTACCACCAATCGCCTGAAGTTGATTCCGCGTGAGCTCCAACCGAAGTTATGGGCCTACATGGCGGGTATCGCCACGAACCACGGCATGCACGCCGTTGCCATCGGCGGGATCGAGGACCACGTGCACGCGTTGGTCAATCTGGGACCGAACGTTGGGATCGCAAAGGCCGCGCAGCTGTTGAAGGCGAACTCATCGCGCTGGATGAATCAGCATCCGGGCGTGCGCTTTGAATGGCAAGAGGGGTATTTCGCGTCCAGCGTCAGCCGATCCCAGGTGCGGACGGTGCGGCAGTACATAGCCACTCAGCAGGAACATCACCAGAAGATGGGTTCGGCGGAGGAATTTGAGTTGTTGTTGAAGAGGCACGGATTGGTGTGAGTGCCGTCCCTGCGGGACTCAGGAGTTTTCAATTCGGTCCCTACCCGGCACTGCCGTGCCGGGCTACAGATTGTTTCGTTCCTTCGGAACTGAATCATCAATGCCCCGTCATGAATTCGAACCTGTTGCCGACGAAACCCCAAGCCCGCAGGGCCGTCACATCCTTGAATCTGGCACGGCCCACAAAGGACGAGTACCTACCCCTCAATCCCGAAGGGATGAAATAATCTATAGCCCGGCACGGCAGTGCCGGGTACCCATCCCTCAATCCCCCGAGTCCCGTCAGGGACGACAGAGGAAATGACTCGTCGGACGATTGTGTCGTCCCTCCGGGACTCAACTGCGATAACGAACGCCTACCCGGCACTGCCGTGCCGGGCTACAGATTGTGCCGGCCCTGCGGGCCTGGATCAAACCGACGTCCTCTTGATCTTTCCAATTCCAATCTCATCCTATGCGCTTCGCCAACCCAAAACGGGAACCTACCCCGTTTGTGTCATTCCCGCCCGAAGGAATCGCTTGTACACTGGCGCCGAGGAAGGGAGAAATTCGCCCACTCCCTGAACGCTCGTGGTGGGACTTGCTCGTTCTCGGTTCCTAATCAACTCCCCATCCCCCGCACCCTCACGCCTACAAAAAGATCGTCGTAACTCCTTATTCTGGAAGACTTTGCCTATAACCCTCTGGGGCTCAAGATTTTGCAGACCATTCCCAAATTGGAACCATTGTTTTCAAGATTTTACGGGAGATGGGGGGAGGGGGGTACCCCCTCTTATGTGGGTCGCCATCCTCTTTCTACCCATCCTTGCCGCTGCCCAGGGCACACCCGCCGGAACCATCTACGGCTACGTCCTCGATCCTGACCATCGCCCCATCCCCGGCGTGCGTATAAGCATCGAGGACCCGAACACGGCCGCAACCCGAACCACCTCCACCAACCAGCAGGGCTTCTACTCCGTGCCCGCCCTCCAGCCCGGCCCCTACAACCTCACGACTGAAGCGAACGGGTTCGCCACCGTCCATCAGACTGGCATCGTGCTCGAGGCCGACCAGCAGGCCCGGTTCGATTTCACCCTGAAGGTTGGCAGCACAAGCGAGACCATCACGGTGGAAGGGAGCGCGCCGCTGCTCAACACCTCTGATGCCACGGTGAGCACGCTGATCGGCAATCAGTTCGTCAGCGAGATGCCGCTGAACGGGCGCAGCTTCAGCACTCTAATCAACATCACGCCCGGGGTGGTCCTGCCGCAGACCACTTTCTATGACCAGGGCCAGTTCAGCGTGAATGGCCAGCGGCCGGATGCCAACTACTTCACCGTGGATGGCGTGAGCGCCAACATCGGAACCAGCGCCACATCCTTGTGGCAAGGGGGTGCCGGCCAGCTTCCTGCTACGGATGCATTCGGAGGCATGAGCAACCTGGCCTCGCTGGACGCACTGCAGGAGTTCCGCATTCAGACCTCCAGCTTTGCGCCGGAATATGGACGCACTCCCGGCGGCCAGGTATCGGTCGTAACCAAGTCCGGGACCAACGACTTTCACGGCACCGCATTCGAATATTTCCGTAACGACGCGCTGGATGCGAACAACTGGTTCGCCGATAACGCGGGCCTGAAGAAGCCGGAACTCCGGCAAAACGATTTCGGTGGCGTACTCGGCGGCCCGATACTCAAGGACAAGCTGTTCTTCTTCGCCTCGTACGAGGGCTTGAGAGTTCGCCAGCCTCAGGTGGCGAATACCTACGAGCCGACGATAGCGACCATCCAGAGTGCCCCGTCAGCTACGCAGCCGCTGCTGAATGCTTTTCCCAAGCCGAATGGCAAGGATTTTGGCAACGGGACCGCACAATTTATCTCCGGTTATTCGGACCCGTACACCCTGAATGCAGGAAGTATTCGTATTGACTATGTGGCAACGAAGAGAATAACTCTCTTCGGCAGATACGATAACGCGCCGTCTAACATCGCGCAGCGAGGCTCTGGAGGCCAGCTGAATTACAGCAATATTCTAAGCACTTATTATGGCTTCCAGACTGTGACGCTCGGCAGCAGTCAGGCCATCAACCCGCATGCCACAAACGAGGTCCGTTTCAATTACAGCCGGAGCAGTCCGCACAGCTACCTCACCCTCGATAATTTTGCAGGCGCAGTGCCTCCGCCGAACTCGCTCCTATACCCCTCGTTTACGCCGCCAGGTTCCAGCTTCGCGTTCTTCGGAGATCTCAACCCTCACGGCATCGAGTTCGACGTCGGCAAGCTGGGAAACAACCTGCAGCAACAGTTCAATGTCACGGACACCTTCTCTTACACCGTTGCCGCACATCAGCTTAAGTTTGGTCTGGACTATCGCCGACTGAACACGGAGAGCAGCCCCTTCGCGTACCAGCAGCAGTATGCCTTTCTCTCCTTGGCAAACGTCCTCGCCAACAAGGTGCCTCAGGCTTTTATTGCCACGCATTTTCCAGCTACGTTGGTTTTCCCGAACTGGAGCCTGTTCGCGCAGGACACATGGACGATTACCCGAAACCTGACCATCACCTATGGCCTGCGCTGGGATTACAATGGCGCACCTTCGTCTCCCAATGGAACGCTTCCTTTCACGGTCAACCAGGTTGATGATCTTGCAACCATGACGCTGGCACCCCAAGGCACGCCGCTGTGGCACGCACAAAAGGACGATTTTGCTCCGCGTCTCGGGATTGCGTGGAACCCACGGGAGAACCTGGTCATCCGGGCGGGAGCTGGAATCTTCTACGACCTGGGATATTCCGGCATTGCGATTGCCGCATCCTCATTTCCTTACACCCAGGGAAACACCATTCTCAATACATCATTTCCGCTGAGCGAAACCGCCGCGGCACCACTTCCATTCAAGACCACACCGCCCGTTTCGACGATCGCCGTAATGGATCCCAATCACGTGTTGCCCAGGTCTTACGAATGGAATGCGGCGCTGGAACAAGGGTTCGGCAACGCCGACGTCCTTACCATGACGTACGTCGGCGCCTCCGGGCGCAAACTCATCCGTGATGACATCTACAACAGGCCAAATCCCGAGTTCACCGGCCAGGTCTACGTCTTTCGCAACGGAGCGGATTCCAGCTACAACTCGCTTCAGGTCCAATACCGGCATCGGCTGACAAGCGGACTGCAGGCGCTCGTTTCCTACACGTGGTCACATTCCATTGACGATGTTTCCTCCGACTCGTATTACGTCAACGTGCCGCCGGGCGTAGAGCCCGCTTCGCTGGACCGCGGCCCGTCGAACTTCGATATCCGCCAGACCTTCTCCGGCGCTGTCTCTTATTACATCCCCGGCCCAAAGCAGGGATGGGCGAGGCCGCTGCTGAAAGACTGGTCGGTGAATACAATCGTGTACGCGCGCAGTGCTCCACCGGTCAATGTGGTCACGGGAAAGAATCCTTATCCCGGCACTATCCTGTCCGGCGCCAGCAGCGTCCAGCGGCCGAATGTCGTGCCCGGCCAGCCCTTCTACATCTCCAACCCGACCGCGCCCGGCGGGAAGATCATCAATAAAGCCGCCTTCACCGTGCCCGCGAGCGGCCAGGGAGACCTGGGACGCAATGCCCTGCGCGGCTTCGGCGCATCGCAGGTGGACTTCACCTTGCAGAGAATGTTCAAGCTCAGCGAGCGCTTTTCGCTGAAGACGAGCGCCGATTTTTTCAACATCTTTAATCACCCGCAGTTCGGCGCGCCCATCAACTACATGACCTCTCCGCAGTTCGGCTATTCCACCCAGACGCTGAATAGCTGGCTCGGTTCGGGCGGCCAGAACGGCGGCCTCAACCCGCTGTACCAGATTGGCGGCCCGCGCTCGATTCAGTTGGCACTAAAGCTGCAGTTCTGAGTTGTAGAAACTCAAATTGGCACTGAAAGCCCGTCATTACCTCGTCTTTTCCGATGGGTGTGTTACACAGCAGGGAACCTCTCCAGTAGCCAATCGAAGACGGCCGCATGCATCAGCGAGGTGTTGCCGCATTGGCAGTGCTCGGCGCCACCCGAATCGCGATCAAAGATTCGAGTAGTAACGCTGCGCGCGTTGACCAGAGACTCTTCGAAGTCTGCTACCTGGTGGAATGGAATGAAGTGGTCTTCCGTACCCGCCAGTATCAAAACGTCCTGTCGAATGCGATCGGCAATGGGAGCGAGCTTGTAGTGCGAAAAGGCCTCCAGGGTATTTTGGGGGTTCGTGGTCCCCATGGTCCAAAGCGCGTTGTGGTAGGCCCAGGAGACGCCCGGATCTTTCATCGCGAGGGGATTCTGCTTAACGGCCCCAAAGGTCCGCGCTGCAGCCTCATAAAGATCGAAGCACACGTCGTACGCGACCACACCGTCGATGCGTTTTTCGAAGGCAGCGGCACGCGGCGCAAGATAGCCGCCCATGCTCATCCCAAACAAAACAATCTTGGATGGCTTCTCATGGGTGTGCAGGAATGCATTCAGCACCGCGGTCGTCGGTTTCTCCCACTCCGGGGTAAATGTTATGCCGTACTTGCGCAGCGGCTCACCCTGGCCGGGCCCTTCGTAGATCAACACCGAATAGCCACGGTCAAGCGCTGCCTTGCCGATCATCACGATGCCAGACCAACTGACTCGGTAGGCGCCCGCAGTTTCTTGAGTTCCCTTGTAAGTTATTGATAATAAATGGTGATCGCGGAAGGAATCGAACCTTCAACCGACTGATCGGAACAAAGCGCATGTTCTCGCGAGTCACCGCCTCGGCGATGGCTTCGGCATCGATAAAGTCATTTTTGTTGGACTTGACGTAAGGTTTCACGAACTGCGCCGGCATGAGCCGCACCTCGTCGTGCCCCTGGCTGCGTAGCGCCGCACCGATGAAGTGTGCTCCCGCGCAGGCTTCGATGCCAATCAGATCGACACATCGTGGTTGGCGACCAACTGGTGTCGCAGTCGCGTCGAGAAGTGACGGTTGCAATTCGTCCGGACATTTTTTCGGGGAAGGTGATGTCGAACCCGAGCTTCCCGACCAGGGACTTCATCGCGGACCGGCATTATCTAGTCCCGTACGATCACCCGACTAGCGAGCATCCAAGGGGGTTCAGTGGCGCGGCGGCGTGGTGGGAGCCTGCCGACCCGCAGCAGGTTTGGAAGACCGAATTTCAAATTCGCTGGCGTCTGTACTCACTGCTCTGAGCGGAGGAATCCCATCTTGGAACGTATTGTGAAAGCCTCGGCAGTGCGCCAGTTTCTTGAGGAGGAATTGGGTTCGGCTGCCAGCTAGTTCGGGTGCATCTCGCCTTTCGGACCCGCCACTTATTTCAAAACCCGTGCCGGCGATTGGGCGATTGGGCGATTGGGCCATCACCTTCTTGGCACTGGGCGTCCAGTAGCGAGTTCGCGGGCGATCTCGACCGGCCGCGCCTATGGCGTCACCCACCCAACCTACTTCTGTGCCTTCTTCCGTTCTGCCCAGCGCTTCTTCATCATCTGTGAGATCCGCTTCCGAGCCGCCGCTGACATGGTCCGCCGCTTGGTCAACTTGTTAGTGCTGCCTGGAGGCCGGCCACGACCGCTGATACTCTCCAGAACTTGTATGGCAGCGTCAAGCTTGCTGCGCTCATGTTTAAGTTGTTGGATAATCTCGTCAACGTTCATTGCGAAATCTTAACACTCGTCACTTGAACGCCCGGCGCGATGCACCCGGGATGCTCGAAATGTGTCTGACCAGAACCAACCAAATGGAAAGCCCCGCCCACATTCCCACCGGTCTCCGCTCAAGTAAGGATTTGGTTTCCTCAAAGCAGGTTTCTTGATAGGTCCCGTAGGTGTCGGCCACCCGGAACGTGTCCCAGTCAATCCATACAAGGGCGTTTCTCGGTACTGACTGTGTACGCACCCGTGCAGCGCCGGAGCCTGGTCAGGGTAAGGCACAGCCGAATCTACTCAGGAGAATCTCCTCGAACCACGGGTTGTTTGGCATCGCTCCATTCACTGTAGGAGCCGTCATACATCTCGGCATCGAATCCCAGATAGCGGGCCAGCATGTAGACATAGGAAGCTTGTAGTCCGACCTCGCAATATGAGACGACCTTCTTGTTGCCGGTGACGGTAGCCGCAGCGAAAAGCTGTCGCAGTTGCTCAGGGGATTTCAGTAACGGCTCTTTCTCGCTGACCAGTGCGTTTTCCCAGTAGAGCGATTCCGCACCATGGAGATGTCCATTCCGATATCGCTTTGACGGTCGCGCGTCGACAATCACGATATCCCCTTCGGGATGATCGACGAGCTGCTTCATGTAGTCCATTTTCGCGACGATCTCCGGATGGGGATGAATAGTCAGACTGGCCGGCTTGCCGGTACTGATTTCAGTGGAGGTCGGCCGCTTCTCGCGGATCCATTGATCGAGGCCACCATCGAGCAGCGCCGCCTGATTGCCGTGCCCCAGGTAGTCCATGGTGAAGAAGAGACGAGTCGCCATGGGATCCCAGTCCGGCGCATAGTACACCACCCGGGAGTTATCGCCTACGCCGATCGCCTCCAGATTTTTCTTGAGCTGATCGGGTGGCAGCAGCTCTGTGCCGGGAGCGTCGTGGCCGGTGGCAAACTTATCCATGGCCAGGTACCTCGAGCCCGGAATATGCGCTGCGCGATAGTCACCCTCGTCATGGCCAATGTACACGATCACCAGATTCGGATCGGAGAGATGGTCGGCCAACCACTGCGTCGACACCACCAGTTCCGGATGGGCAACCGCGCTTGTGACAGAAGTATCCGGCGTGCCGCTCTCGGCGAAGCCACCAAGGCTCATGAGTAAACAAGCGGCGAATATCCAAAGAATAAAGTTGCTTTTCATGGTCATCTCCTGCAGACGTGCTGATCACTGTGTTGTTGCTGTAGTTTTGGGCTCAACGCCGGGCGATACCACGAGGTTGTTGCCTGCCGCATACACCCATTCATAGACCGAGCCGTCGTACATGGCCGCGTTGTATCCCAGGTACTTGGCGACGAAGTAGGCAACCGACGACTGCATACCGGTACGGCAATACGTGATGACAGGCTCACCTTGAGTAGCGCCAACGCTCAAGAAAAGTTGTCGCAGCTCTTCTACCGGCAACAAACGTGGATCCGCGTCGGAGCGGATCAGCTTTTTCCAATACAGACTCTGTGCGCCTGGGATGTGTCCTGCCTTGGGAACAGCTTCGGAATTCACGGCGCCGTCGTACTCCGCAGCCGGGCGAGCGTCGAGAAGCACAGAGTTGGTGGCGCCTCGGCTGACTTGCCGACTCAGATCGTGTATTTGCGCGGTGCTGATAAGGATCTCCGGCCGCACATCAGTTGTGAAGTGCGCACGCTCCGCGTGGGTTTCTTCTTTCGAGGTTTGTCTCGACTCGGCAATCCATCTCTCCGTTCCTCCGTCCAGAAGCGACACCTGGTCTCCGTGTCCTAGATAGTCGAGCGTGAAGTAGACTCGTGCCGCTGACATGCCGAGGCCATCGCCTGTCAGAACTACACGCGACTGATCTCCCACTCCCAGGCCCTCGAACGTGGCCTGCAAGTCGGCAACGGGCGGCAGTTCATTTAAGGAGTCTTTGCGTTGCTCGACCAGGTCGTCGAGACGAACGAAGCGCGAACCCGGTATATGCACCGAATCGAACCGAGACCGATCGCGTCCGACGTAGAGCACAACCAGGTTGCGATCATGCAGGTGCTGCTCCAGCCATGCGGTCGAGACCAGCATTTGTGACCGAACAACCGGCACACTATTTTCTTGCGCACGGACGCGCGAGGGCCCGGGGCTCAGGACGGCAACTCCTATAACGGCGAGCGCCGCCTTGTGCGCTACATCTTTCAGCATGGCATCCTTCTCTGGCATGGGGTCACTCAGTTTTCAGCAAGACGACTGGATCAAGTCTGGCGATTTGTTGCAGGGGCACGAATCCCGAAGCCATCGCCACTGCAAGCAGCAGAGCTGCCGAAGCTGCGAAGGTAATGCCGTCGCGTGGGGTGATACCGGAAATCACCGACGACATGGAGGTCGACATTGCCCAGGCGGCTCCAAAACCTACTGCCAGCCCAATCGTTGTGATGGCTAAGACCTGTCTCATCATCGAGCGGATAACCGTGTTTGGGGTAGCACCCAGTGCCAGGCGAACGGCAATCTCGTGCTTTCGTTCTCCCACCGCAACCGCCATCATTCCGCTGATGCCCGAAGCCGTGATGCACAATGCGACCATGGCGAAGACGCTCAGAAAAATTGCAGTAGTTCGCCGTGGTTCGAGCCAGTCGCTACGGAGTTGCGTCATCGGCTGCACGTCCGCAACCACAGCAGTTGGATCGATGTCATGCGCGATCCAGGCGAGTTGTTGTGAGAGCTCCGGCGACGGCTGCGAGCTGCGGACGACAATGCTCATGATGGACCGCCGCGACTCCCCGAACGATCCATACACCTCATCGACAGGCTTCTTGTCGAGAGCGGCATGCCTTATATCGCTGACCACTCCGATGATCGGAAGCCATTGCCCGTTCGAGACGGAAATTTGCTTTCCGATGGCATCGCCTTGCGGCCAATAGTGCTTGGCCATATGCTCGTTGACGATAACTACCGGAGAGGTTTCATCGGTATCCTGATCGCCAAAATCGCGGCCCAGCACAATACTGGCGCCAAGCGTGAGGAAGTAGCCGGGTGTCACGATTCGAACAACTGGGGGATTAGGCTTCTCGTCGGGGGGCGCTTCCGCGTCGCGAACCTCTACGGGCTCAGGCCCGTCTGAGTTGACAGCGTGCAGAGGGATTGTGCTTGCGAGACCCGCGGACTCGACCCCCGGCAGTCTTCGAGTCCGTGCCAGAAGTTGGCTGAAAAATTCCCGGTATTTCCCATTCAGAATGTAGATTCGAGCTGTCAGAAGGCCGCTCGGCCGAAAGCCTGCATTCACCCGCTCCAACTGCATTACCGTGCGCAGCGCAAGCCCGGCTCCGACGAGCAAAATAACGGAGAGTGCTAATTGCGTCGCGATAAGAACGCTACGGCCCTTCGAATTGAGACGGCCCGGAGGAAGGCTGGTGTTACCTACCTCCATGGTGAACAGTGGCGTGTAGCGCACTCCCAGCGCGGGCAACAGTCCGATTCCCACTCCGCAGCCCACTGACAGCAGGAAACAAAAAGCACCTACCTGCGGTGTGAACTGGAGTTGCGAGGCGAGGCTGGTGAACCTTGAGGTAAAACTCACCAACAACCCCAGGCTCGAATATGCGAGGACCCATCCGACCAAGCCGCCGAACATCGCGAGCAGGATGCCCTCGGTGATCAGACTGCGAACGATACGATTGCGGCTTGCACCGAGGATGGCCCGAACCGTCAACTCGCGGGTGCGCGCCAATACGCGCGAAACCATGATTCCTGTCACGTTGGCACATGCCAGCAACAGCAGCAGCCCGGTTGCCGCCGCGAGCACTATCAGGACCGGTCGGATGCCGCGCGACAGTTCTTCATGTACCGGCTGCAAGCTGATTTCATAGCCCTTCGCCTGCGGATATTCCTCGGGATAAGTTCTCTGCAAGCCTTCTGCGATCCGATTCAGATCGGCTTGCGCCTCCGCCATGGTTATACCGGGCTTGAGTGTGGCAAACACATTCATCATGTGCCAGGAGCGTTCATGCAGAGCGTGCTCGCCTGAGCGCGTTGGACACGCCACTGTCGGCATGTAGACATCAACTTCCGCCGGGAACTGAGGTATGGGTGGGAGAATGCCGACCACTACGTGTTCCTTGTCGTTCATGGAATATTTGCGGCCGATCACATTGGGATCGCCCGCAAAGGCCTTCTGCCAGAATCTGTAGCCCAGGACAAGTACCGGACGGGCATTCGGCAGATCGTCCTCGTCCATGAAGGTTCGTCCATAGAGTGGCGACACGCCCAGCACGCGGAAGAAGTTGGCCGAGACCACTCCGGTGTCCACGCGCTCTGGCTCGTTGCCACCCAGCAGGCTGAAGGTCATCTCGTGAAACTCGACCACAGAATCCAGAGTGTGGTTCTGGGAACGGTAGTCCTCAATTTCCTTTACGGAGAAAGGCATGTCGTCCACGCCGATCGCGGGTCTGCGTTGTTGCAAATGAACCAGGTGATTGCCGCCGGCAAAAGGTAGAGGCTCGATCAGGACGGCATGGGCAGCCATGAATGCAGCTGTGCTCGCCCCGATTGCCATGCCGAGAATGGCGATTACCACTGCGGTGAACGAGAGGTCCTTCCGCATCAGGCGCAACGCGTAGTCCACGTCCTGAAAAAGAATCTCCCGGTGTTCGCGGAAAGCAGCGACCACCAGACCGCGGCTCGTCTCCCAGCAGAAACGCAAGTACGCCGTGCCTCCCGCGGCTCGTGCATCCACTTCCTGGTCGTGAAAGACTGTCCGCATTTCGCCCGCAAAGTGTTCGCGGAACTCGGCTGGAAACAGGCGCAGGAGCGCGTTGAAGAATCGCTCCGGTAAAAGCCGTCCGGTCTGAGGTCTGGTCGTCATGTTCACATCAAGCTTGTTGAGGGCCCAGAACACGTTTCAGTCGTGCCAAAGCCAATACCCGTTCCATTCGTTCGGCTTCTGCTTCGGCTACTGCTTTGCCCAGCTTGGTCAAGCGATAGTAGCGGCGCCGCTGGTCGTCGAGACTGAAGTCCGGACGCTCGGCCGATTCCTCAATCATCTGGTCATCCAGAAGCCGCTTTATGATCCCGTACAGCGTTCCCGTGCTCAGCCTGACCTCGTTGTTGGTCCTGCGCGCAATCTCCTTGCTGATGACGTAACCGTGCTTCTCGCCATCCGCGAGCGCCAGCAGGACGTGGAACAGCGCCGGGGTCAGCGGCAGATACGACTCGATCGTCCGTTTCTTTGCCAAGGAAATTACTCCATCACCTTTTCGTTCCGTCCGGCACTTGCCCCGAAGGTACGACGCTCATCACATTCCCGTTGCATTCACATGCTAGACGGCGTATTAGTACGTTACACGACTTATATGCTCGTTTGCGGACTGAGTCAAGAAAAAAATGGAGGCCTTGTGATGACGCTGGTTTCGCTTGCACTCGGAGTGCTGATTGGAACGGTTTCCGGACTCATTGGACTAGGAGGTGCGATATTCCTGATTCCCATCCTGGTGTACGGCTATGGCATGGACCAGAAGACGGCTCAGGGTACATCAATTGCTACTCTCCTTCTGCCCATTGGCGCCCTGGCGTTCTGGAAGTACTACAGCGCCGGCCACGTCGATATCAAGCTGGCGGCGCTGTTGGCGCTCGGCTTCTTTATCGGCGGCTATTTTGGAGGTTCTCTGGCGCAACTCGCGACCAGCTTACAACTTCGCCGCGTTTTTGCCGTGTGCTTGGCCGGAATGGCGGTGAAGATGTTCCTGCAGAAGTAATGGCGATGCCGCAATCTTTTCCTTAGCAGCCCTGGCCTTTGCCGGTTGTTCGCCGCAAATGGTATTGTCATCCGGGATGCCATGAGGCCACATCTGGAAGACGCAGGGTGCGTGAATTATCTCGGTGATTTCTCGGAAAGGATCTTCGCCTGTACTACAGAAATAAATCTGAACATCTGTGGGCGTCTTGATTTGTGAACTGTGAATCAGTACCGGGAAGTCGGCTAGCATAACTCGACTGAGATAGGTCGATCACGGGCAAATCCGAAACTGAGCCGCTGGCGTTCTCAAATTCGGACTCGGACCCGCACTATCGCTGGCCACTGTTAACTTACTCGTTAACGTGTACGGATTTTTCCGGTCCAGTAGCTATCTCCCGCAGACGTTTGTCCCCACTCTTGCTTGCCTGGTAGAAGCCGACCTTTACTACAGAGTACCGCGAAACCAACCTTCCCAAAGTCCACCCTGTTCTCCCGCCTCGTCCAGGTCTTACGGTTCGTCCGGCGGCAGAGGGCACCCGCCCCAAAATTGGGCTCGACACGAATCAGAGAAAGATTCACACTCCGCACCCACGCGGCGCAGTTGCCGCGTCTTGTGCCCGGGGGCATAAGTCCGCCAATTGGCAGAGTGACGGTCACAGCACATTCGTAGTCTGCTCCGCACGGTCCCCGCCCCTCGATTACGCGAATCGTTTGCTCCCGGCAAAACTCTGAGGCGTGTGCCTTTTCAGCGTAAGGATTTCTTAGCACGGTGTTTCACGAGGCCCCTAAAACCTGCCTGAGCTTTCCGGTATTCTTCGCGCTTCTTTTCCCTCTCTCGATGCGTCCGCATATAGAGTCGTTTGTGCTCCCGCATCTGTGGGCTGCTATCGTATCCGCGTTGCCTACAATTTCCACTACAGTGCCTGTGCCGTTCGTCGTCCCGCTTGGCCGCGAAGAACCACTTTCCACATTCGGCACATCGGCGTATGCGGGACCGCTTGCCTAGATAGGGCATAAGCTCAATCAAGATGCCTACTGCTCTGTATCCCCATTTGTTGTCCTCGGACATCTTCTCGCGGTCTGCCGGAAAGTGAATTGGTAGAAGTCCACGCGCTGACGGTATGACACGGACGCACAACCGATAATCGCTCAGAATCCGGTCCAATCGAACCTTGATCTGCCCTTTATCCACTCCGCGCAACCCCTCACGGAAACCACTAAGCAACTCAAGAATCTGTTCAACCCGCTTCGACTGTGGCGTTTCGGGATAATCCTTGATGCGCTGGAAGATTTCCTCAATCTGCTCCGCATCTAGGCTCTCCGGCATCGTTCCGTTCTTACGCATACTTCGCTTGACACGTAAGTAACATAACACTGGCCGAAATGGCGCGTCCATACGATTCTCAAAATGGATTTGCTAATGGGACGCGTAAGGCGCTCGCGAAAATCGGAGTCAGACAGATGACGCGCAAAGCTACCACGTTGGCGGACCAAAGGATTTCGAACGAGGCCCGATAAAAAGAGTGTGGAACCTAATTCTGGCGAGAGAAGAAAGAGGGGCCGATGAACAAGGAGCTAATAATCGGAGATTGGCGGTTCAGTTAACAGAGAAAAGAGGAGATTTGATCATGAGGAATGAATTTCATATTCACGCCATCGTAACGGGACAAGAAGTGACTTTTATCGGTTGCACGAAGGGCGACGTTCCGTCGGGGCAATCAGCTTTCGTTAGTGCGCTGCATGAGGCGCTAACAACGACAGTAAAGAAGATCGCGCGCAAAGCGAAACTGGACATGCTGCACAGGCGGGAATTAATTCAGAATTTGTGGGAGCGCAACGCAAGCACGCTTGTGTGGGCGCCGTGTTACGGGCCGCGCCATATCTAGCGGTCAAAGATTTGGCGAGGAAAGAGAGGAAGAGAACCGTATGGGAACGAAACCAATTTTCCGAGTAGTGGACGTTCCGCTAGACGCGACGGCGGAGCATATGGCGGAACTTTTGAACGACCCTTCAGATGATGGCTACAGTTTGCAATCGATCTCGTACGCCTGGCCAGGCGTTGGCGCGCGAGCGGTTTTCAAGCAGCCCGCTCGGCTCGTCAACGGGAAGTGGCTGCTGGGGGAGAGTTGAAATGGCCTTAATGCGATGGACAAATTGGCAGGGCACGGAATCCTCGCGTGAGGTCAACGAAACAATAGACCTTCGCCAGTTTGATGGCACAGCCGGATATGCCCTATTGGCCCTAGCCGCTAACCGGCATCTTTCGCGCTTCGAAATCTGGATGTGGCTCAAGCGGCACGGCGTTGAAGGGAGCGATTCCTGGATTGCGCGGCGGCGTTGGCTTTTTCAAAAGCCGATGGAAACCAACGCACCCGGCGTAAAGCCGGACGCGGACGGACAAGGTAAACGTGCGCTCGACATCATGCGTCCTAACCCGGCATTGTCCTTGCGTGACCTGACAAGGCTACTCGCAGAGCACGGCATCAAGCGTAGCCGGGAAATGGGTCAGGAGGAATCGCTGCTACTGACAGCCAGCAGTGGCAACTAACTGTGCATAACTAAGAACTAAGAACACACATCCACCCATCCCCCCACCCCGCTTCGCCGCTGGGGGCGGCTCGCGGAGGTGTGGTGCGCGGTTTGGCCCGCAAGATTGCGGGTAATTCGATGGCAGACGGAGGCGAGGGGGGGCAAAATCTTGACGACCGATTCAAGGAGAGCGCCGCAATCTTTTGACGCATAAATGAAAATACATTCCGTTTTTCATATTTGTTGCAAATAAAGCTGTTTAGGAGCCGAAAAAGTGCCGCGTACCGTGAAGAAAGACAAGCACTTAGTACCGGGGCGTCCGGAGAAGCCGTCTAATCTGTCCGCCCGCGCCTCCGCAGAGTGGGACCGCCTCTCCGCCGAGTTGGACGCGGCGGGCATACAGATCACGCCCGCGCACAGGTCCCTTATCGCGCTTGCTGCCACACTCGCGGCGGACATCAAGGCGGACTATGCGGAGCTCGGGCGTGAGGGTTGGTACACAAACAGTCCGAAGGGCAGTATCCAGGCGTATCCGGCGGTCATTTAACAAAGCAGTTAATTGGGGCAGGGGAGGCTCTCCATCATGGGAGCAATTCCGTGGAATATGAACGTCTTATTAGCGATGTCGAGGCCGCTCAGTTCTTGGGCGGTCTACACCCGAAGAGCGTGCAGCGCATGGCCAGACGCGGGCAGCTGCCTGGTTATCGCATCGGGCGGTATTGGCGATTCCGGGCCAGTGAATTAGATCAATGGTTGCGAGTAAAATCACAGCATCCGAATGCGTCCGTTTCTCTCACGAAAGGAAGAACACAGTGAGAAGAACGGTAAGTTATCAGCAGGGATGCCTGTATCGGGAGAAACGCAAAGCAGGTCCGTCCGTTTGGGTGTTCCGCTTCCGTGACGGCCGGTCCAACCGCAAGGTCATCGTTGGTTCGGTTGAGAAACTCAGAACGAAGGCCGAGGCAACAAAGGCATGCGAATCTCTCCGCTCGACAATCAACCGGGACGCCGGGTCACCGCTGAACGTGGGGGAACTGGTGGACCATTACACGGAAAAAGAACTGAATGACGAGGGAGCAAAAGCGCATTCCACGCGGGAGATGTACAGCAGTTACATCCGCTGTTGGATTCTTCCCGAGTGGGGCGAACACGCGCTGTGCGACGTACGGACAGTGGCCGTTGAGGAATGGCTGAGAGCGTTGCCTTTGGCGAACGCTAGTCGGGCGAAAATCAGAAACATCATGCACGCGCTTTACAATCACGCGATGCGGTATGAGTGGCTAGACAAGAATCCCGTCTCAGTCGTACGGCAGTCTGCAAAGCGTGAGCGCGCGCCCGATGTTTTGACGGTGGGTGAGATTGCCGCTCTCCTGACCCAATTGCGTGAGCCATGCAAGACAGCGGTGTTCTTGGCGTTCTCAACCGGACTGCGAGTTTCTGAGCTGTTGGGCTTGAAGTGGGAGGACATACACTTCGACACCATGGAGATTCGGCCAGCTCGCGCCATCGTGGACCAAGTGATTGGCCCGCTCAAGACCGACGCCTCTAATAAGCCTGTGCCGATGGACATGTCGCTTGCAAACGTTCTGATGGAGTGGCGGGGAAAGTGTCCGTACAACCAAGATGCGGACTTCGTCTTCGGCAGTCCCGAAAAGGACGGACGGCAACCCTATTGGCCCGACAGCCTGATGAGGAAAGGTGTACGTCCGGCGGCCGCGCGTGCGGGGATCTCCAAGCACATCGGGTGGCATTCTTTCCGGCGAACTTTGGCGACGCTGCTGCAAGGCAATGGTGAGACCGTCAAGACGACTCAGGACATGCTCCGTCATGCAACGAGCCGTCTGACTCTGGAACTGTACGCGCAGGGCACGATGCCAGAGAAGCGATTGGCTCAGTCACGCATCATTCAGGCCGTGGGAACGGGACTTGTTCCCACGGGAACCGTGATAAAGTTGTAAGTGATTGTAGGCGCGTAGCTCAGTTGGTTAGAGCGCTACCTTGACACGGTAGAGGTCAGGAGTTCGAGTCTCCTCGTGCCTACCATTTCTCAAACACCTATCGTCCCTCTCAATCGATCACACCTGTGCGCAAGTGGTAGCGACGCCCCGCTATGTGAGAAAGATTCGCCTGCTCCAATCCGGGCGTGGTCCTAATATTCGCCATTCGCGGGAATGAAGCTCATGGCTCGCTCGGCGAGAGCGGTGATGGTGAGGCTCGGGTTAACGCCGAGGTTGGCGGCGATGACCGAGCCATCGCACACGTACAAGTTCTGGTAGCCGAAGACGCGATGCTGGGAGTCGACCACGCCGCGTTCTGGGCTGCCTGCGATGGTGCAGCCCCCAATGCAGTGCGCCGTTCCCGGCACGTCGAAGAGAATCTCGGGCAGCATGCTCATGGCGGCACCGCCGGTGAGCTGTGCGAACTTCTTTGCAAACTCGTTGGCCTCAGGAATGTAGGTTGGAACCTTCTGTCCTCGACTGACGAGGCGTTTTTGGAATGGCCAGAACCAAGGCCGCTTCCATCGCATTTCAATATGTCCGTCCAGCGCCTGCATGCAGAGAAGGATGACCGTCTGCTGCGCGAAGCCGAAAGGTTGCAGCAGCCGAAACGTCCGGACGGGCGACCGCAGTAGCGCCGACACCAAGCTCAGGAGCCAGAGGCCAATTCGCCGTCGCCCTGGGCGGCCTCCAGTGAGAATGGTTGTCAGAAAGCTCATGCTATCGGAGCCGCGGGGATAACGAACCGCTTCAATATGGGTGTGCTCGTCAATGTAAACGCCCGAACCGATCGCCACGCCCTGGGACAGGTCTTCGGGCCAATCCGGGATGCGAGCTCCGATCAGGGACTCAGAGTTCGTGCGCACATACTTGCCCACTTGCCTGCTAATCGCCGGCAGGGAACCTTTGTCTCTCAAGTGGAAGAGTAGCTGCATGGTGCCGAGGGACGAGGCGCTAAATACCACAGCACGGCTGGTGAATCGCCGACGTGCGCGACCCCATCCGCACGACTTCACGGTATGGATTTCATAGCCGGCGCTGCCATCGGCCGCTCCGGCGAGCGGCTTGACGTCGACCACCTGGGTTTCGGGGAAGATTTGCGCGCCGCGTTTCTCGGCCAGGTAGAGATAATTCAGATCGAGCGTGTTCTTTGCGCCGTGGCGGCAGCCCAGCATGCAGCCACCGCAGGCGATACAAGTCGATCGCTCCGGACCCTCTCCGGCAAAGAACGGATCGGAAACAGTTGCGCCGCGCGGCTCGCCCTCAGCCGCTTGCAGAATGGCGACCTTCGTTCGATAGAAGGTCTGGCCGACTCCCGCGGACTCCGCCGTCCTTTTCAGCAACAAGTCGGCGGGGCCCAGGATGTTGTTCTCCATCACGCCGAGCATGCGCGTCGCGGTGGCGTAGTGCTGCGGCATCTCCGATTTCCAGTCAGCGAGCCCGGCCCACGATCCGTTGTCCCAAATCTTGTCTGGGGGGACGAGTAAGGTTGCCGCATAGGTGATCGATCCGCCGCCCACAGCACAGCCGTGAAAGATGGTGGCGTGCCGGAAAAAGCGCATGTTGAAGAATCCACGCAGACCCAGGGAAGGACGCCAGATCCACCGCCGAAGCGACCAGCTTGTGCGGGGAAAATCCTCCGGTGCCCAGCGGCGGCCCATTTCGATTACGGCAACGCGGTAGCCTTTCTCCGCCAGCCGCAACGCCGAAACGCTGCCTCCAAAACCGGAGCCGATAACGATAAAGTCAAAGTCCAAGCTTCGCGTACCCTCGGCCATGGCGACGGGTTTCCAGCCCAGCTACTATCGCATGGTCAATGCTTGCTACGCGGTGGCGGCTTCTTTGGAGCGCGTTTTACCAGCGCCTCCAATTCCGCGACCCGCGCGCGCAGGGCATCGATTTCAGAGCCGGCCTCGGGACGAGGCGCTCCAAGAAATCGCTTCATGGTTTCAACTGGCGACAAGATGACGGACCCTACTTCGCCCAACCGGTTCTGCAGGGTGTCCTGCACCTGCTGGTACGTTTCGAACGCAGATTTCAGGTACCACATCATGAACTCCTGCCGTACCTGATCGGACGCCAAAATCAACTGACGCAACAATTCCAGGGGAAGTCCCGTGGGCTTGTCTTTTACGTCCTCGGTGATGATCTGTGTGAGGGTGACGCGCGTCAGGTCGCGGCCACTCTTGGCGTCAACGACCTGAACGTCCTTGCCTTGACGAACGAGCGCGGCGATCTCATCGAGATTCACGTAGCGGCTGTTCGTGGTGTCGTACAGCCGGCGATTCCCATACTTTTTGATGACGATCTTGGCGGGGTTCATTTTGGGACTCAGCTCTTGTGTGCGCTGCACATATTGACAATTGCATATTGACACAAGCCGCCTATATTTGTACAGTTAACTTGATGCTGCAATGCAGCATAATATGGGAGGTTGAACCTATGCCAGCAGCCGTAAAATCCGAAGCCTCTCGAGTCCACCCTCGGGAGCCATCATTTGTTACTCTCCTCTCCGGTTGGGCCCAGCAAGGGGTTCAGACCCTCTTCTCGACTCAGCGAATTCTTCTCGATCTGGTGATGCGGCAGAACGCAAATGTCATGCATGCCATGCGCCAGCATCTCTCCGATCCCGAGCACTCACCAACGGTAATTTTGAACGAAATGGCAGGCGAGGGCATGGCCAATTTTATTGAGGGACAGGCCATCCTGCTCGAGCTCGCGCAACAGCAGAACGAAATTCTCCTGAACGGCGTCAAGGAGCGCGTGGGGAACTGGCCCGCGGCTGAGGCGCTGACCGACCTGATTCGCCGCACTCTGGACAGCTTTATCGACATGCAACAGGAGTTTCTAAAGATCACCGACGAGCAGACGCATAACTGGCTCGAGGCATCAAAGGCGGGCAAGCCCTATCAGAGCGAGCATCTGATCAAGGCCGCCCGCGAGGGCATGGAAAAATTCGTCAAAGCCCAGAAACAGTTCCTGGATGTCATTGCCGATGAAACCTTGAAAGCCACGGGGGGTAAACATCACGAGGCTGCCAGAAAGGTAAAGGCCGCCGAGCTGTCCGAGCTGGCGCGTGAAGCCACCAAGTCATTTGTTGACGCGCAGAAGAAGCTGTTCGACGTAGCCGGGCAACAGATGAGCGCCAACGTCAAAACGGCCGGCA
>CAWAKG010000021.1:0-37438 GCA_963782505.1 uncultured Acidobacteriaceae bacterium
GTGGGCGGCTTCATTCTTAGTTACTTTCGTGTACCCCGTCCGCCCGCATCGTTGCTCGCGGTTCACCATCAAATCAGCTAACATTCAAACATTCGATCCGTCTTTTCAGGCCTGAGGGCGTTTCAGGCCAGGTATCAGCAGTGTCGCTCAGGGAGTCCCATCATGTGTGGAATCGTTGGTTACGTCGGCAAGAAGCGGGTCGTGCCGGTCATCATTGATGGCCTGCGCCGGCTGGAGTATCGCGGTTACGACTCGGCCGGAATCGCGGTTGCCGGCAACGGCGGCGGGTTGCAGGTTCGCCGCGCCGAAGGCAAGCTGCGCAACCTGGAAGAGGTCATCCGGCTGAAGCCGCTCGACGGCACCTACGGAATCGGCCACACGCGCTGGGCCACGCATGGACGGCCGACGGAAGAAAATGCCCATCCCCATCGCGACTGCACCGGCCACATCGTCGTGGTGCACAACGGTATCGTTGAGAACTACGTCGCCCTGAAGAAGCAGTTGATCGCCGAAGGACACAAGTTCACAACGGAAACCGACACGGAAGTCATCGCCCATTTAGTCGAGAAGCATATGGGCACGGGTGAAGGGCACAAGTCGCTGGAAGAAGCGGTGCGCGAAACAGTGAAGCAACTAACCGGTGTGTTTGCCATCGCGGTGATTTCCTCCGACGAGCCGGACAAGATCGTCGCCGGACGCAACGGCCCGCCGGCGGTGATCGGACTGGGCGACCATGAATATTTCGTGGCCAGCGATGTTCCCGCGATTCTGTTTCACACCCGCGACCTGTTCTTCCTCGGCGATGGCGATCTTGCCACTATCACTCCCTCGGGCGTGCAGTTGACCGACTTCGATGGCGATCCCATCTCGCGCCAGGTGCAGCACATCACCTGGGACCCGATCATGGCGGAAAAAGGCGGCTTCAAGCACTTCATGCAGAAGGAAATCTTCGAGCAGCCCCGTGCCGTGCGCGATACCACGCTGGGCCGCGTGTCGCTCGATACCGGCAAGGTCTTCCTCGACGAGATGGATATCAGCGAGGAGGAGTTCCGCAACCTGGACAAGATTTATATCGCGGCCTGCGGTACCAGTTGGCATGCCGCACTTGCGGGCAAGTTCATGATCGAACGCCTGGCGAAAGTGCCTGTCGAAGTGGACTATGCCAGCGAATTTCGCTATCGCGATCCGCTCATCGCGCCAGCGGACCTGACCATCCTGATCACGCAGTCGGGCGAGACTGCCGATACCATCGCCGCCATGCGCGAGTCGCGCGCCAAAGGCGCGAAGACGATGGGTATTTGCAACGTGGTCGGCTCGATGATTGCCCGCGAATCCAACGGCACCATCTACACCCACGCCGGACCGGAGATTGGTGTCGCGTCGACCAAAGCGTTCACGGCGCAACTCACAGCGCTGTTTCTGTTCGCCGTCTATCTAGGGCAGGTGCGCGGCACGCTGACCACCGAGGGGTCGAAGAAGCTGCTGACCGAGCTGACGCTCATCCCCGGCAAGCTGGAGTCGCTGCTCGGCGGCGAGGACGTTACCGAAGAGCTGGCCAAGGAATATCACAAGGCGTCAGATTTTCTCTTTCTCGGGCGCGGCATTCACTACCCCATCGCGCTGGAAGGCGCGCTGAAGCTGAAGGAAATCTCGTACATTCACGCGGAAGGCTATCCCGCGGGCGAGATGAAGCATGGGCCAAACGCGCTGATCGACGAAGAACTGCCGGTGGTGATTCTCGCCACGCGCGATGTCAATGATCCCGGCTCGGTGGTGCGCTACGAGAAGACGCTGTCAAACCTGAAGGAAGTGAAGGCCCGCTCGGGCACGGTGATTGCCGTCGCGACTGAAGGCGACGAGGAGATCAAAGAAGCCGCCGATCACGTGATCTATGTGCCGCAAGCCCCGGAGTTGCTGTCGCCGATCCTGGAGGTTGTCCCGCTACAGTTGCTGGCGTATCACATCGCGGTGCGCCGAGGCTGCGACGTCGACCAGCCTAGGAATCTGGCGAAGTCGGTGACAGTGGAGTAGGGGCGAGCAAAGCTGGCCTTCAGGCGCAACTCGGAGCCCGTCAGGGCGGCGATTTTTACTTCGCGAGATCGCGATAGCTGTTCCGATGACGCGGCTCGGTCCGGCGAAAAGCTTGGATTTGCTGCCACACAATCAGCTTCTCACGAACCCGAGTAATCGCTTTCTTGACCTTCATCAGCAGCCGACGCATAAGGCTTATCTTAACCTCCACGGAGCCAAACTGCCTGGTGCTCGGAACGAGAGCAGATCCCTCGCGCCAAATGTGGCGCTCGTGATGACAAGACAAACAGAGTGTGATGCAGTGAAGGAAGCCGAGTTCCCCGGGGACGTAACTGGGCCGCTACGCGGCCAAAGATCCTGTGGATGGCCCGCAACCCGGGGCTTGCGCCCCCGGGCTGAAACCACAGTCGCTGCTTCGCAGCTCACTTGTTGCGACGCAGCCGCCGTGAGCCGTATCCACGGGTATTTGCGACGCGATTCCGCATCGCATTCCACATCATCTAATTTGTGTGAGTACCTCCACCAACACAGCCACGCCGCCGCGCACGTTCGAGCGCCCTACACAGACCGCGCGCCTGAATCGTTCTGTCCTGCTGTCAGACGCCACCAAGCACCTTGAGTTTGCTGTCGAAGGCGTGGACGAGTTTAAGTTCGTTCCCGGGCAGTTCCTCTCCATCAAGCAGCACAAGCCTGACGGCAAGCAGCACACACGCGCTTACTCTCTGGCATCGGCGCCGCGCGGAGACAACACCTTCGACCTTTGCCTGAACCGCGTTGATGATGGTTTCCTGTCGAATTGGCTATGCGATCTGGAAGAAGGAGCGACCGTCGAGTTCCACGGGCCGCACGGTATGTTCACGCTGCGCGAGCCGCATCGGGATTCGGTGTTCATCGCAACCGGCACCGGCATTGCTCCCATCCGCGGGATGATTCACTGGCTCTTCGAAAAGCCGGAGCGCCACCAAGGCCACGAGTTCTGGCTGGCGTTCGGGACGCGCTACGAAGAGAACCTCTATTACCGCGACGAGTTTGAGCGCATTGCTCGTGAGCACGCGAATTTTCACTACGTTCCTACACTCAGCCGCGGTGGCGAGCTTTGGACCGGCTGCAAAGGCTACGTGCAGGACCATGTGCGCGATATCGTCGGCGAGCGCAAAGACATGCAGGCGTATATTTGCGGGCTGCATCAGATGGTGGATGCCAGTCGCAAGCTGCTCAAAGAAGATCTCGGCTGGGACCGCAAGCAAATTGTGTTTGAACGCTACGACTGAGGCGTTGTGTCGGCGGTACACACGAAGATCTTCGCGGTGCGGGCAAACAGCAGGTCCTTCGCTGCGCTCAGGATGACAAATCGAGAGGATTGCTCGATGCGGCAGCTAAAGCTGCGCCCCTTCAACGCGCGAGCGTGCGCATTTCACTCGGTCAACCCCCTGTTAGAATCGAGTAAGCCCCTAAGCAGACCCGATGGATCCATCACTCATCCGAAATTTCGCCATCATCGCCCATATCGATCATGGGAAGAGCACGCTGGCCGACCGCCTGCTGGAGCTGACGGGCTCGCTGACCGCGCGCGAGATGCAGGAGCAGGTGCTGGATGCCATGGACCTGGAGCGCGAGCGCGGCATCACCATCAAGGCACATTCGGTGCGCATGATGTATCCCGCGGCCGATGGCAAGACGTACCAGCTCAACCTGATCGACACGCCGGGGCACGTGGACTTCAGCTATGAGGTGTCGCGCTCGCTGGCCTCGTGCGAGGGCGCATTGCTGGTGGTCGATGCGTCCCAGGGAGTCGAGGCGCAGACGCTGGCCAATGCATACATCGCGATCAACAACGGGCTCGAGATCATTCCGGTCATCAACAAAAT
This sequence comes from uncultured Acidobacteriaceae bacterium, assembly GCA_963782505.1. Lineage (GTDB taxonomy): Bacteria > Acidobacteriota > Terriglobia > Terriglobales > Acidobacteriaceae > CAVVDY01. Next base: position 3,900 of record CAWAKG010000021.1, read on the forward strand.
CGATCTGCCCAGCGCCGACATCGAGCGCACCAAAGAGATGATTGAAGGCGCAGTGGGGCTGGATGCTTCGCACGCGATGCCCATCAGCGCCAAGACAGGTCAGGGGGTGCCCGATGTGCTGGAAGCCATCGTGCAGAAGATTCCCCCGCCGAAGGGACGCGCGGCGAACCAACTTCAGGCGCTGATCTTCGATTCCTGGTTTGACCCTTATCGCGGCGTGGTGGTCCTGGCCCGCGTTATTCAGGGCGAGCTGAAGAAAGGGCAGAAGATTCGCCTGATGTCGAATGGCCGCAGCCTGGAAGTGGAGACGCTCGGCGTGCTCACGCCCAAGCCGGTGGAGGTGGAAGGGCTGTCCGCCGGCGAAGTGGGATTCCTGATCGCCAATATCAAGAACGTCGCCGACACCAAGATTGGCGACACCATCACCGATGACGTGCATCCGGCGATTGAGCCGCTGCCCGGCTTTGAAGAGTTGAAGCCCATGGTGTTCGCCGGCCTCTATACAGTCGACGCCCATGAGCACACGCTGTTACGCGAGGCGCTGGAGAAGCTCCGTCTCAACGACTCGTCTTTCTTCTTCGAGCCGGAAAGTTCTGTCGCCCTGGGATTCGGATTCCGCTGCGGCTTCCTCGGCTTGCTCCACATGGAGATCATTCAGGAGCGTCTGGAGCGCGAGTACAATCTCGACCTCATCACTACTGCACCCAGCGTGCGTTACCAGATCACTATGACTGACGGCAGCGTGACGGAAGTCGACAATCCATCTCGCTGGCCTGATCCCAGCGAGATTGCAAAGATCGAAGAGCCGATCATCGCGGCGACGATCCTGACCAACGAGGAATTTGTCGGCGGAATCCTGAAGCTGGTCGAAGAAAAGCGCGGCAAGCAGAAGGCGTTTGAGTATGTCAGCCCGACTCGCGTGATGCTGACCTACGAGCTGCCACTGAATGAAATCGTGCTCGATTTCTATGATCGCCTCAAGTCGGTATCGCGTGGGTACGCCTCGCTCGACTACCACCTTACGGGCACTTGGGAGTCACCGATGGTGAAGCTGGATATCCTGGTCTCCGGCGATCCGGTGGATGCACTCTCCATCATCGTGCATCGCGACTTCGCTTACGACCGTGGCCGCGCTCTGGTCTCGAAGATGCGGGAGTTGATTCCGCGGCAGATGTTCGAGGTGGCCATCCAGGCCGCCATCGGGGCCAAGGTCATCGCCCGGGAAACCGTGTCCGCGCTGCGCAAGAACGTGATCGCCAAGTGCTACGGCGGCGACATCTCGCGCAAGCGCAAGCTCCTGGAAAAGCAGAAGGAAGGCAAGAAGCGCATGAAGCGCATCGGTCGAGTCGACATCCCTCAGGAGGCGTTTCTGGCTGTTCTGCGAGTCGGCGAGAGCTGATTGGGGATCCCATAGCCCCTTTGGTGAACCGACCACCCCACTTCGATGGCATCACAACCCGCCGATACGAGGGATTAACGAATGTGCAAAACTCAAGATGCGCTGCGGTCTGTCCCAAATCCTCTTGTCTTTTCGAAATCCCGCCAAAACGCAGCATAAGACTAATATTTAGAATGATTTGCAGATGCATCATTCACAGGGCAGGCAGCTGCCACAGGGAAACTAGCTGAGAATGCTAGGTCCCCGACCTATTCTTCCACAGGGATTTCCACAGTATGATTGGGACTCTCAAGCATGAAAAAGCCGCCCTTTTGGAGCGGCTTTGAGGAAGCGCATTCAAATCGCTACTGTTTCGGCGTCGTGCCGGCTGGTTTAGCTGCCCCACCCGATGCGGCCGGATGAGGAGCGGCCCCGGTTGTGCTGCCCGCTGGCCGTGGAGGCGCCGCCACTCCGGACTGTGCGTTATAGGCGTCAACAATCGGCTTGGTCACATCCACGCCGGCAGTCGCCCAGAGTAGCGGACCTTGGGGCCAGGGATTCGACGAATCCAGCAACAGCGTGAATCCATTCTCCTTGGCGTACTTGTCGATCACCGGCGCCATCTTCTGAAGGATGCGCTGCGCAATTTCATTCTGCTGCTGTTGGAAGTCGTTTTGGGCATCTTCCGCCGAGCGCTGCATGCTCTTTTGCTTGGTCTCGATCGATTTCACAAGATCGGCGCGGGCCTGCTCGTTCATCTTGTCGCCCTGAGTATTGAGCTGCTTCTTCAGGTTGTCGATCTCGGTGTTCATGCTTTGCAGTTCCGCACGCTTGGGCTCGAACTTCTTGGCCAAGGCTTCGAAATCGCGGGCGCCTTCGTTACTCGCGACGATGGCCTGTTGAATGTCGATGATCCCGACTTTGGAGGGAATGTTTGACGCTGCGGTTGTCGTGGAGGCAGCAGGCGAGGATGCTGGAGTTGCCGAGCCGGCCTGGGCCATCATTGCCATCGAGCAGGTCAAGATGGCGAAGCCGATGTATGTACGCTTCATTGCTTTTGCTGTGACTCCTTGAAGTGCTCCGGGAATTCCTCAGACGTTCCAGCCGCAGGCAGTGTGCCTCGACTCTCACTAGGCGGCCAGAGAGACGGAGTGCGACCTTGCACACTCATGCACTCCCGGCCGGAAGATTCGGCGGTGCGGATTCCTTATTATAGAGAAGCGAAATCAGCATCGTCAAACTCGGCGTCGCAGAAGGTGACGTAACCTCGATTGTGTAAAAGCGAGAGGGTGTAAGTTGGCTTTTTGCCTCACAAGCAGAAGCCGTTTCTCGAAAGGAGACTTACACCCATGGGCAAGGTTATACCGATCACCGAGCAGTTCCAACATTTCGTCAGCGAGTTGCAAGAGAGTTTCTGGGGCGATCTGCAGGGGCAGGTGCAGCAGAGCATGCGTCGGCTGTTCGAGTTGCTGTCGGAGCGGCAGCGCGACTTGTATATGGTGAGCCCGCGCCACAGCCGGCAGAAGTCGCGGCAAGACTATCGCAACGGCTACTACGAGCGCGACTTCGTCACCCGCTTCGGAACCCTGCGGCTGCGCATTGCGCGTACTCGCAAGCGGGGCTTTCTTCCCCAGGTGTTACAGAAGTTTCAGCGCCGGGCCGAGGAGGTGTCGCTGCTGATCCGGGAAGCGTTTCTGCGCGGCATCAGCACGCGGCAAGTGGGACGGCTGGTGGCGATCCTTACGGGCGAGCCAGTGAGTCCGCAAACCGTCTCCCGGCTGACCCGGGAGCTGGACGACGCGGTGCGACAGTTTCATCAGGCATCGCTGGCCGACGAGTGGGCCTATCTGTTCCTCGATGGCGTCAGCTTGCGCATGCGCCGTCCCAGCGGTCGGCAGCGCGTGCACATGCTGGTGGCCTACGGCGTACGCCAGGATGGCACGCGCCAGTTGCTGGCCTTCATGCGCAGCTCGGGCGAAAGCCAGAATGCCTGGGAAGGGCTGCTGCAAGATCTGTACCGCCGCGGACTGAAAGGCGACAACCTGCTGCTGATCGTGACCGATGGCTGTGCCGGACTGGCCGCCGCCATCGAGACGGTGTATCCGCGCCCGCTGCATCAGCGCTGCTGGGTGCACAAAATGCGCAACCTCCTGGAAAAGGTTCGCCGCCGCGACTACGAGGCAGTGAAAGCCGACGCGCAGGCCATTTATCGTGCCGACGGCCGGCGTGAAGCCCAAGCCGCGTTTCGCACCTTCCGCCGCCGCTGGCAAGCGCAGTACCGATCGATGGTGGGGCAACTGGAACGCGACTTGCCGCAGTTGCTGTCGTTCTTCAGCTTTCCCCGGCATCTATGGAAAAAGCTGCGCACCACCAACATCATCGAACGCTGTTTCGTGGAAGTGCGACGGCGCACCCGGCCCATGGTCTGCTTTGTGAACGTCAAAAGCGTGGACCGGATCATCTACTCCATCTTCCAGCGCTTCAACCTGGAATGGAAAAACCGCACCCTCCGCCTTTTTACACAAGCAGCTTGACGTCACCTCGCAGAAGGCTCTGGCCCCCGCGATGGTAACTCCACCGGCGGCTTGTAGGACTTCGAAGGATGCCTGCCGGAAGGTCATGGCCAGCGGTGCTTTTCGTGTGCGCTTTGAAGACCAATCACTTCCCCTCCTCTCGGGCGATACGCGACCCCTTGAAAGCCTTTTCGGAGAGATGCATCGCTCGCCGGCGATTCCCTGATCGGTGTTGCGGTGGCGACCTGGAGGCATGGGTGAAGAACCTTGTGAGGGGTGAGAGCGATGCGTTTGCGAGCGCATCGAGCACTGGTTAGTACGCTACTTTGTTACGCTCTCACTTGAAATTTAGCAATTACGCCAAAGTAGCGCACTGCCGAGCGTCGGGTACTGATCTAATGACAACCCGTTAGATCACTACCGAGCGTCGACCCAGGCATGTGTGACGATCAAAGTCTGCTATACTTTTTTTGCGTCAGCCGTCGCCTGCGCCGGGGGCGGTCCTATGCTTTCTGCTTGTACAAGCACCGCGGATGAGTGTTTTTTCCTCTTCCCTTTTCGCGGGTGCCAACGATATTCGGGGAGTGGCTCAGCCTGGTAGAGCACCTGGTTCGGGACCAGGGGGTCGGAGGTTCAAATCCTCTCTCCCCGACCAATCTTTTCCAGCTACTTACAGCGGCGAAGAACCCGCTGACCTGCCCCATAGTCCGAAGATGATGAGACTTTCTCCGATTTCTGTTCGCCCAATGGCCGCTGTTCCGGTGTTCCTGGGCCCCAACTGATTGCATAAAATCATTTGTTCCTGAGTTCGAAGAAGCGAGTTTCACTATCCCCTTGGTGAATCGATACCGTGTACAAACGCCAAGCCACCCAGCCAGTAGCTGCCAACGCGGCATACCAGATCACAAACGCCAGGTTCACGACCCAGCGCGAGGCCACTCCCACACGCTGAAGAAGAAAAGGAAGGAAATTCCAGGTGGTGAGATGAACGTAATCCCATGGATCGTACCTCACTGAGTCGTTAACCAGGCCCCAGGCTTCCATCTTGCCGAGAGCGAAGGCGACGATGTTCTTGAAGCGAAGCGCGACTATGAAGGTCGGATGCCCCAGCGTGTGCATTTGGTAGATCTCCAGCGGCAGCCAGAACGCCAGCGAAGCCAGCTGAATCGCACAGCTCAAGACGATGAGCGCGATCCCCGTTCTCCACACCAGCGTTCCCAGTTGCGCGCGATGACGCAGTAGCAGCGGCACCGAGAGGAAGGCCACCATTTCGGCTGCGCTGGAAACATAACGATCGCCCCACGCGAAGTCGCCGCTCCACACCGTGTATCGTGCGTAGAAGCTAATGTATGCCAGCAGCAGCAAACCCGACGTAACCAGATACGCTTGCACGTCCCGTCCGAACTTCTTCCACGCCAGCACGCTCACCAGCACAAGCACAAGCAGCAACGGATCGAAAAGAAATATGGATTTCTCCGGCTTGAACAGGGCGCCGAAGAATCCCACGTGAAACGGGGTTTCCCACGGATAGTTTGCCGGCAGCGACGGGTGCAACATTCGATCTTCGCGGGCCATGATCGAAAGGTAGGTGTTGAACCATGATCCAAAACGGTGATATTGATACCAGCGATCGATCAGCAGAAAGAACGCATAGACCGGCGCTGATATCTTTACGAAGCTCACAAAGCGCTGCCACAGGGCGCGTCCGCGCACATCGCGGAGCCAGAACAACAGCAGCAGAAAAAGGCCGCCCGCCAGCAAATCCAGCCCAGTCGTCAGCCGGGTTAGCAGATTCAGCCCAAAGGCCGCCGAGCCGAGGAAGAGGTCCCGCCGCCTGCCTGTAAGCACCCATTCGTAATAAAAGGTCAGGCCCGTCATGGTCAGCAGCATGATGTAGTTGTTCTCCATCATGTTCTGCGTATAGTGCAAGTGCGTGGTACCGAACAGCAGCGCCAGCACGCCCGCCACCGACTGCCGCGGGCTGAAGCGAAGCCGGTGCAAAAAACGAAAGCAGACCAGAGCGGTCAGCACGTTGATCAGGATGTTCACGCTGTAGCTGACCACGATGCTGCGCACCGCCGGATCGACATCGTAGTTTTCAAAGATCGGCAACTGCTCCAGCTTCGTCCCGAGGATATCGGCGGGCAGCATGAGCAGCGGCTGTCCAATGCCGTACCAGGTGTACAGCTTGCCGCCGCGCCCGTGAAGTCCCCACTCGGGATACTCGTTGGGAAAAACCTCAGGCTCGTCGGTCCACAGCGCAGTGGCGGCTTGCAGGCGATGCGCGGTGTCGGCAGTGCCGAGTTCTCCTGACTGAATGACAAATGCGCTCAGGCCCGCCATCAAGGCCAGCAGGAGCACGGGACTGCGCAACCAGCAGCGGACCCGGGACTCCCTGCGAGTCTGGCCTCTGGGCGAGCTGGTGTGAACGATCGGGGAGATCATTGCCTGCGATGGTAGCAGCATCCCGCGGGGCAAAGCCTACCAATGCTCCGCCTCCAACGTCTTCTCCGCCAGTACCCGCTTCAAATCCCGGACCTGTTGGCGAAGCCCTCGCATAGCCGAGGTCGGTGTTCCATCGTGCCCGGCTCCTCACTATGGTTGCCAGTGATACAGCACTTCCCCGGGAAGTGTAGTAACCGGGTGCGTGTGTCTCACTTTTGGGGGCAGTCTTTAAACGGGAGAAGTACGAATGAAAATGTGCGGTCGGCGTGCAACTGGAAGTTGACGGCCTAAGGTTTTGGATATACCGACACTTGTAGTTTCTGCAGCGAAGCCCGAGCCTGGCTTCCATCAGTATCAGGGCGGATGCTCAGTTCAAGCGAAGCGGCAGAGGAAAGATCGACGCTGTATTCTTCGCACTCCGTCTGTGCACTCGGTGGGCTGAAATTCCACTGCTGCCGGACAACATCTTTCCATGCGCCTGTCTGCTGGGATAGCCATCGCAGTACGAATTCTTGTGTCCGCTCCCGTTCTTCTTCTTTGAAGAGAATCCGAATGACGCGAATTCTTTGCGGCTGATCGAAAATAATCCGTATGGTCTGAATGCCGGGTTCAGCGGCTCGCCAGCCGCGCTCGGCATCCTTCAGCAGCGCTCCCTCAATCGGGTACCCTTCGGCCTCGGAGGTGACTTCGACGCTAGCCATTTGGTCCAGTTCCAGCCAGTCACGCTGCGGTGCAGAATCTGTATCGCGAGTTGTGGAGATCAGCCTTTTTCGCATGATTCGATCCTCACGGTTGGGCTGCTCTGACCGGGAGAGCGCCGGGATTTGCAGCCGGAGGACGCGGGCATCCACCGAGCGCGAGCCTAGAGCTCCAGCTTTTCCTCGGCTGTTCTGAGGCGCTCTTTTTCCGTTCTCAATCGGGCCTGGGCCTTCTTCAGCTTCTCTTTTTGCTTATCGCATTCTTCTGCGGCCTTGGCAACTCGTTGTCGGGAAGACTTGATCTCGGCCAGCGCGCCCTTGTGTGATTTCAGCATGTTTGAAGATGGGACTAGCAGCGTCGATAGTTTTCAACGGATTCGATGGCTCGACGCCAACCTTTCCTGGTTGCCTTAGGGCTGATCACTGAACGTTTCGTTCAGTTGCAGGGTTGCCTGCATGGTGTCCTCGACTGTCGGAGTGCCTATGTCGATCGTGCCATTGCTGTTCGGCGCACATTGATGTTGAAACAGACTTTGATTCAACATGATTAACTGCAACAAACGGCCCAGAGAACGAGAGTGATAGCCATTCAGGAAGCGCGGCCCATCCGACCACCCCAGGTGGACGGAGTAGTCGCAGATGAGACTCCAATATCCGCGGGCCCGAGCCCACAACTTCAGGTACTCCAGCGCCCCGTCCATTCCGATGTGATATTCGATTTTGACGACGCCCGCTGTGCCCGGCGACAAAGCATCCCAGTTAAGTACGACAACGCTCTCCAATATCTTGTCGAGCGCAACACCACCGCTGGCTTTGCAGGATAACGCAGTCTTCATTCACTTCTCCGTTCAAGCAGATTCCGGCTATATTTCGCCAAACCCCGACTAAGACTCTCGCTCATTCTCGGCCACGTGAGGTGCCATGTCGACGTGGCCGTTATCCGCATCGCCGTCGAGATCCTGCAAGTTCTGAGTTGAGCCCTCCGGTTGCGAAATCTGGCAAGACGCACCGTTCAACTTTCTGGCGGCCGCAATGCGCCAGCCGACCTCCACGAAACCATTCCGTTGTGGCAGGGAGGAACAGCTTTTCTTGATTGCCGCGCGCAGGGTATCTCCCCATTCCGTGCCGTGCTCTTCCGGAACATAAGAACCTACCAGGGGATCGAGCTCGAGATAATTTGGTTTACCGACGAGAAACGCAATGATCTGCTTAGGCTCCTCTTTCTTGATTTCATCACGCCAGGCGATGCAGGCGCGGTGATTCATGCGAATGTCGATCAAGATGAGGTCGTAGCGGTCGGGATGCCAAACGGACGATGCCTCCTCCAGATCGGTCGCCCCCACCGCTTCAATACCGTGCAGCGCCAGAATCTTCGTCCGCAGCGCACGACGTTCTGCGTTCGCGTCCATTAACAACAAGCTGATCTTGTTGGTTGATCTGGTTGCCGGCACTTGTCTCACATTCATGACGGATGCCTCTCGGTGAAGCGCAGTTGAAATGAGCTGCGGCGTTCGGGAGAAACTCTCAGTGCTACGGGAGAGCGCGGTGAATGGAGCTACCGAAATGTGACTTCCTCCCGCTTCGCGGGAAGGACAGAAGGAGCCATCTCAGAGATTGCAAGATGATTCAATTATACGCCTAGCAGAACACCTCGCCTGGCATGCGGGAGAGAGTACGCGTCGGCAGCGTATTGCGGGCGGCGCGAGCAGCGAGGCTTCCCGTGCCACTGAACTGCTTGCGCTCGATCTTCAGCTTGAGGGCCCGTTCCATGGAACGCAGTTCGCCAATCTCTGCGCCCGACACCAGCGTGGAAGCGCGCCCCGCCGATCCCATGCGCCCCGTTCGCCCGACGCGATGAATGAAGTCCTCAGGAATTTGCGGCAAATCATAGTTAATGACGTGCGCGACATTGTCCACATGGATACCGCGCGAGGCGACGTCTGTGGCCACCAGCACCTGGAACTTGCCGTCTTCGAATCCACTTAGCGCGCCGGTGCGCTGCGATTGCGTACGATCTCCGTGGATCATGGCCGTGGCAAAGCCGTCGCGCACCAGGTTCTTGGCCAGGCGTTCGGTTCCGCGTTTGGTTCGAGCAAAGATCAGCGTCTGTCCCTTCTCCGAGTACAGAAGTTGGCGCAGAACGTCAGCCTTCTCGGCCTGCGGAATCTCAAAGGCCTGCAGCTCAACCGTGTCGGCCGGCTTAGAGACGGACCCAAGAGCCACGCGAACCGGATTGCTCATGTAGTCGTTCACCAGCTTGGCGACCGAGGCTTCCAACGTGGCAGAAAAGCACAGGGTCTGGCGCTGGCGCGGCAGCGCCGCTACGATGCGGCGAATTGCCGGTAGAAAACCCATGTCGAGCATACGGTCGGCTTCGTCCAGAACCAGGATCTTCACCTGGCGCAGGTCGATCAGCTTGCGGCGCAGATAGTCCTCCAGCCGTCCGGGGGTCGCAACAACCACGCTCGCCCCCTTGCGGATGGCCTGGATCTGCTTTTGTTCGCTCATGCCGCCAATCACCAGCGCGGCGGGAGGAACGTTGCCATCCTGCAGCTTTGCGTACTGCTCGTGGACCTGCATCGCCAGTTCACGCGTGGGCACCAGGATCAGCGCGGATACCTGGCGCGCCGCAGCCCTGGCTGCGAGCTGTTCGATAATCGGGATCAGAAAAGCCAGCGTTTTGCCAGTGCCGGTTTGCGCCGTGGCAAGTATGTCTTTACCTTCCAGCGCGGGAGGTATCGCGGACGCCTGCACCGGCGTCGGGGTGATGAAATGGAATTGTGCCAGCTTCTGCTGGAGCCCAGCAGACAAGGGCATGTTCTTGAATTGTGTCAAACGGATTTTTCTTTCTTGGAGAGGCGTCTCGCGAGGAAGTCCGACAGTGGGTACCCGGTGAAGCGCGGTTAGCGCACTTCTTTAGGTGGTTCATGACGGGCGAGTCGCGAAGATACGGCTGAGGCCACTCTAGTTTTTATTCGTCGCTGAACGACACGGAAGCAGGGAAGGCGGGAATCAGATCGAATTGCGGATCGGATGTCGCTTGCAAGCGGCCGTAGCCAAAAGCGTCTAGCAAGAACTATATCACAGTTGTGCTTCGCTCCGGCAAAACCTTACTAGCCAAAGACCCAGGATGGCATTTTGATTGACTTCTATATGACAGTTGGCTTCGACTTGCATTCTCAGCTCCAGGGGCATGAAGTCAGATCCAGACACCGTACATTACCCAACACGTGCTTCAGGGAACCGCACCCGTGACCAGGAGGATCCGCCCGCGCTCACGATTCCCTTCCTTCGCGTCACTGCCTGCATATTCGAAGCTGCACACTCGGCTCCGAGGTAGACCCCATCCCGCATTCGCAAATGCGAATCGGAATCCTGCGTCGTTCACTTCTACTACACCGGCAAGGAAGGATCGCCGGTGGTGCAGTATGAATATTTGCGGCAACAGATTGAAAGTTGCCGCCTACCAGAGACGCCGCCGTTTTGCCTGACTTGCTGAAGTCCTGGTGATTCAGCGGCTGCGGCTATAGCCCTTGTGGGGTTTCGTGCTCAAGTTGCAGCATTAATCCTGTTTCTCTGCAGCGGCCAGAGCGTCATGCAACCGGGCAAAGACATGCTGCGGGCCGATGATATCCACCACGTGATGCCGAATCAGGTCAGCGTGCAGCGAAGGCGCCACACGCGCAAAGGCGAGCTCGAAGTGGTCCTGCGATAACTGCTTCAGCAGTGCTCGCAGCGCGCGGGCTGCGGTGTAATCAAGGTTGGTGATGGCCTCGGCATCCACGATCAGCCAGCGCACTTTGGCGGAGCCGTCCCGGGTCAGGTCCAGGATCTCTTCCGCGAACCTTCCGACATTGGCGTAGAACAACGCCGCACCGAAGCGATACAGCACGATTCCCGGCTCGGTGATCTCTCCGGAACCCACGGGGTGCAGCTCCCACTGGCCATTCTCGCCAACCACCATAACGCCTGTCAGCGGCCGGTAGCTGTGTTTCACAATGCGCAGCAGCGAGAGCACCATGGCGATGACGATGCCCTGCTCCACACCAATCACGACGACGACAGCAGCCGTGATGAGAGCGAGAAAATATTCACCGGGACTTTCGCGTCGAATCTCACGCAGGCTGCGCAGATCAACGAGACGAACGGCAATGCCGAAGACGACGGCTCCCAGTACGCAACGCGGAAGGTACTGCAACGGCCCGGTGAGGAAGAGCAGGACCAAGGCCACCACCACGGCTGTCGACACCTGCGCCAACTGGCTCTGCCCACCTGAGCTCTCCACCATGGCGGTCTGCGTGGGACTGCCATCGACGACGAACGTCCCGCTCAAAGCGGCAGCGGCGTTGGCAGCCGAGAGTCCCAGCAAGTCGGCGTCTTCATCGAGTCCCTGGTGATGACGAGCCGCATAGTAACGGGAGGTTGCTGCGCTCTGGGCGACGATCATCACCAGACACGACGCTGACACCGGGAGCAGCGTCAGTACTGTGTGCCACGTCAGCGAGGGAAAGGTCAGGCGAGGGAGTCCTCCGGTGACCGGCCCAACCACAGCGAGGCCATGCTTTGCGAGGTCCCAAGCCGCGCTTGCTGCGGTGGCTCCTATCACGGCAAGCAGCGATCCCGGCACCTTTGGCGCCAGCCTGTGCAGGCCAAGCACGACAACCAGCACCGCAGCGGAAAAGCCCAGCGCGAGCGGCTGCACCTGCGACAGCTTGTTACCGACTTCGAGAAATTGGCCGACCGTTTTGTGCGCCTGCACCTCGATGCCAAGCATCTCGCCCAGCACGGCGGTGCCAACCTGAAAGCCCACGCCGGTAAGAAATCCAACCAACACGGTTTGCGAAAGGAAATCGGCAAGAAAGCCCAGACGCAGGAAGCGCGCCAGCAGCAGCAGAGCCGACGTGAGTAAGGCAACGACACCTGCGAGTTCGACGTATTGCGGGCTGGCAATCGGGGCGAGGTTGCCGAGCCCGCCGGCCAGGATCGCCGCCGTCGCGGAATCGGCAGAGACCACCAGGTAGCGAGAGGATCCGAAGGTAGCGAACGCCAGCAGCGGCAATAGAAGCGTATAGAAGCCGGTAACAATGGGCATGCCCGCGATCTTGGTATAGCCCAGCGCCTGCGGGATGTTCATCGCCGCGAGCTGGAAACCAGCGAGCGCGTCCTTGAAAACCTGCGGCCGGCGAATCGGGAGGATTCCCCGGAAAAGACCGAGCCGGGATGCTGACGAATCGGGTGCCGTCATGCGCGGCTATTTCCTCGGCGCGTGATCACTTCTTTGTCTGCAGTCTCTTGCCCCTCTTGTCCGGCTTGCTGCCGTCGTCATAACCTTCGTCCTGTTTCCTCTTCTCGGAAGGCTTGGCATCAGCGGCAGCGTGATATTCCCTGCGAATCTCCTCCAAATCCACTGTCGGCTTCGGCATCTTCATGCCCAGGTCCTCCATGGTGTCGGCGACGATCTGCGAAACTGCAAGGTTGCGAAACCACTTGTGATTGGAGGGGATGATATACCAGGGGGCGTGTTTCGTACTGGTCTTGGCGAACACGTCCTCGAACGCCTTGGTGTAATCGTCCCAGAGCTCGCGCTCCTTGTAATCGCTATCGCTGATCTTCCAGTTGCGGGCAGGATCGTCGAGGCGCTGCTTGAACCGCTCCAGTTGCTCTTCCTTGCTGATGTGCAGGAAGAACTTGATGATGTGCGTATTGTTCTGGCGACAGAGAAGGCGCTCGAAGTCGTTGATCAACTCATAGCGCCCTGACCAGACCTCTTTGGGAGCCAGCTTGTGCACTCGAACCACCAGCACGTCTTCGTAGTGAGAGCGATTAAAGATAGCCACCGTGCCCTCCGCCGGAACGTGCTGATGGACCCGCCAGAGAAAGTCGTGCTCCAGTTCCAGCGCCGTCGGGGCTTTGAAGCTCGCGACCGTGGTGCCCTGGGGATTCATCGCGCTCATCACGTGGTTAACTGTTCCATCCTTGCCCGCTGCATCGAGTGCCTGTAGAACGATCAGAAGTGAATGCCGTTTCTCGGCATACATCAGGTATTGTTGCTCCGCCAGCTTCTTACGATGCTTCTCAATGTCGGTTGCCGCCTTGTCCTCAGAGACATGCTTTCCCGTGTATGAGGGGTCGAAGTCGCCCAGCCTGACTTTCGACCCCGGGCTCACTCGGAATTCTTCGCGATAGTTCATAGGCCCTCTTCAGTCCTGCGATTCCCATCCACCCAGCTACATCGGCAATAGAAATTCCCAAGGTCATCGAGCGACTGCTTCATCCGCAACAACCATGGCGTGTGACGTGTTTTGAACTCGTCCGTCTGGCAGCAGGCACGTGGGATCCCGGTTTTTTTGCTTAGCCGCTAGCAACAATGTCAATGCCTTACGACCCCGCCCAGGCAAATGACGCTGCGCACACCGCCGAGAGGCAAGGCTCGTCGCACGGAACGAACGAGAACCTTTATACACGTTGCATTCCTTGAGTTAACAGCCAATATCGGGCGACGGTTCACAGTTCGAATGAGCCGGCTCAAAGAGGACTACCATGAGTCACCGGGCGGTTATTTTAGCGAGGTTTGTTCTTGGTCACAGCCAGGGGCGAGGTCGGTCACATCCCGCCGGTTGCGGATTGTGTGCATAATTAAGCAGGGCACAGGTTTCGTACCGGCTCTTCTGACGGTACGGATCAATGTGGCTGGCCCTGGAGTCTTGCTATGAAATCCGAAACCGCGGTTGGCAGCTATCTTCGATACGGGCGGACGCTCGCCGATTCTGGGGTGAGCGGACTACGCGACGGCACGAGTTCGTACCTGAAAGGTCAGTCTCTTGGCAACGTTCTAGGAGAGTCGGCACGCTCCTCGCTAACCTTTGCAGCCATCGGACTTGGCGCAGGGCTGCTGCAACTCTACATCGGAAACCGTCGCTCGCGCGTCCCGCGTAGTGTTGTTGTGGGAGCGGTTGGGGCAACCCTCGCCTTCATCGCCGGCTTCACCTGGAAAACGCGCGAGCTTGCGGGAAGCATGGCGCATGGCGCCTTGAAGAACCTGGAAGTTACCCGAGATGAGCACTGGCTGGAATGCCACCCGATCGATTATGCGTAACCGGTTCCGACGGGCCAGGGCTGCAATCATCGAAAAGCTGGCTGGAGAATACCTCCTGCTTGGGGACCAGCGGCTGTCGATCGCCAATCGACTTGTGACCGAGGTCACCTGTCGGCATGACTGACCTCACGTAGCTCCAAGGCGCACCTCACTGATTTATACCGTCACGAAAACGCAAAATGTTAAGCGTTGGCCGGGGCGGTCGCACCCGGCTGGCAGGCCCCTTCGAGAGCGATCAAGGAACAGCTTTGCCGGGCTGCTGTCTCCTGATGAAGCGCCGTAGGCAGCTTTGGGAAACAGCGCTCCAGAACTTTCATAGGTGCAGAGATCTTCATCGACGATTGCTTGCGGATACCGCGCCGCAGCGTCGTGATCGACTTGTGTTCTGAGCTCGTGTAATCCGCCTGCGGAGGTCACAGCCCGCAGGCAGGCAGGCAGGTATGCGAAGTGTCTTCTCGCCCGCGCAGGCAAGCTACTGGATCGTTCCGGCGCAAATCTTATTCCTCTTCATCCAGGCTCTGGGCGTTGCTCTCTTCTGCTACATCCTGAAGAAACGCCTCGGACCGATGCTCGCGGCCGAGCGCGACTTCCGCTTCGACCGGCCGCGCGAGCGATTTGGGAAGGTCCTGCAGTTTTGGCTGGGGCAGTGGAAGCATCCTCGCTTTCCGACCGCCGGCATTCTCCATATGCTGATTTTCTCCGGCTTTATCATCCTCGCCCTGCGATCGTTCACGCTGCTGGTAATTGGTATGCCCTCGGCCTTCGAAACAGGTAGCGTACCGGGACCGCTGTCGCAGTGGTACGCGTGGATTACGGACTATGCCGCCACTGTAGTCTTTATCTGCATGATTGTGGCCGCGGTGCGACGCATCGTGTTGAAGCCCGCCCGCTATGCCGTGCCCCCGAGATATGGGAGGGGGCACCCGGTTGACGCCATCTTCTTATTAGGGTTGATCGCGGTCCTGATGTTCGCCGATAGCCTGTTTGCCGCCAGCCAGCCGGTTGGGATTCCCGGACACGCGGAGACGCTGGCCATCTTCTCGCTGGCGTGGGTGTTGAACATCGCGATTGGCTCCATATCGCTCGGTGCGCTTTGGGGCGTTCACGCCGGAGCATCGCTGTTGCACGCCTCGGCGTTCTACTTCCTGCTGTGCTACCGGCCGTTTGGCATTCAGTTCCACGTCGAGACCTCGCTGTTCAACGTCTACTTCGCCAAGCTCGACCGCGGCACCATCAAGCCAGTGAGGTGGGGCGTGGCTGACGATCAGATCGACCAGGTGAAGTCGTTTGGGGTGAAAACCTTCGAGGACTTCACCTGGAAACATATCCTCGACTTCTACACCTGCGCGGACTGCGGCAGATGTTCCGACAAGTGCCCGGCGAATGCCGCCGGACGACCGTTGTCGCCGCGATTCATCAGCATCAAGGCCCGGGACTACGCCTTCCAGCACTTCCCGGTTTTCGGCAAGTCCAACAACAGCCATGCGCTGATCGGCGGAATCTACTCGGAGGACGAGATCTGGTCCTGCACCACCTGCGGCCAATGCGAAGAGGAATGCCCGCTGCTGATCGAGTACATCGACAAGATCGTCGACCTGCGGCGCGGCATGATCGACGCCGGCAACGTGCCGCAAACGCTACAGAAGCCGCTGAAGGCACTGGAAAGCCGCGGCAATCCTTACGGCAAGCTGGAGAAGAAGCGTGCCGAATGGGCGAAGAACAAAGAATTTCAGCAGAGCTGCAAGGTGAAACTCCTCGACGGTGACACCGCGGAGACGTTGTTCTTCGTGGACAGCGTTACCTCGTACGACGATCGGATTCAGGCGATCGGCCGCGCGACGGCGCGCATTCTCGACGCTGCCGGCGAGGACTTCGGCATCCTGGGCGCGGCGGAGAAGGACAGCGGCCACGAGGTACGCCGCTTCGGCGAAGAACTGCTGTTCATGGCCCTGCGCGAGCAGAACGTTGCCGCGATCAAAAACTCGGGCGCGAAGCGGATTGTCACTGCCGACCCGCACGCCTTCAACGCTCTGAAGCACGACTACAAAGATGTGCCCCCGGTTGAGCACATCAGCCAGACGATTGCGCGAGAGATCAAGCAGGGCAAGCTGAAGCTGAAAGGCGTCGATGACCCAGCGAAGGTCTACGCCTACCACGATCCCTGCTACCTGGGGCGCCACAACCAGATTTACGACGATCCGCGCGACGTGCTCGACGCCATTCCTGGACTGAAGCGAGTGGAGATGAGCCGTTGCCGCGACCGCTCCTTCTGCTGTGGTGGAGGCGGACTGATGTTGTTCTACGAGCCGAAGGAAGACGAGCGCATGGGCGGGTTGCGCGTGAAGATGGCCGCCGAGGCTGGAGCCAACGTCATCGTTACGGCCTGCCCGTTCTGCATGGTGAACATCGAAGACGCGATCAAGGTTACAGGCATGGAAGGCAAGATGACCGCCATCGACCTGGCGGAACTGGTGGACCAGCAACTGGTGCGCAGCCCGAAGACGTATGACGACAACGAACTGACAGCTGCGTTGGTGAATGGCGATTGAGTTGAGCAAAAAGGGAGAGCGAAGGTGAACATTCTGGTTTGTGTGCGAAGAGTGCCGGACACCTCGGAGAACGAGATCCAGTTGAACAGCGCCGACAAGGACATCGAGCGCGACGACCTCGTGTACTCGATCAACGAATGGGACAACTACGCCGTCGAGGAAGCGCTCCAGATCACCGCGCGTGTTGGCGGCGAGGTGACGGTCGTTACCGTCGGCGATGAAGAAGACGAAGAGGTCCTGCGCCGTGAGATGGCCATGGGCGCCAAACAAGGCGTGCTGCTTACCGACGAAGTCTTCATGGGTTCGGATGCGAAAGGCATTGCGACCATTCTGAAAGCCTACGTCGACAAGAACAAGTTCGACCTCATCCTCACCGGCGTGCAGGCCGAGGATGGCGGCGCCCAAGTCGGCGGAATGCTGGCGGCGCTGCTCGACTATCCATTCGCCTCGCTGGTCAATGCCATTGAGGTGCTCGACGGCAACAAGTTGAAGATCGCGCGCGAGATCGCGGGCGGCAATAAAGAGATCAGCGAAATCGACCTGCCCTGCGTGCTGTCGATCCAGACCGGCATCAACGAGCCGCGTTACGTCGGAATGCGAGGCATTCGCCAGGTCGCGTCGGTCGAGATTCCGCAGTTTGGCGCCTCGGAGCTTGGCGTTGATAAGGGCGCGGTTGGCGAAGCAGGAGCCGAAGTGAAGCGGCTCGACTACTTCGTGCCCACGCTGGGAAAAGGGGCGGAGATGCTGACCGGAGAACGCGAAGAGATTCTTGGCAAGCTGATCGAGTTGATGAAGAGCAAAGGAGGGTTGCAGGCATGAGCCGTATTTTCGCTTACATCACACATAAGGGTGGCGTCGCCGACGATGCCGCGCTCGAGATGATCGCCGCGGCAAAGAAGATCGACCCGGCTGCATCCCCCATTGCGATCGTCACCGGATTCGGCAGCGAGCTCGACGCGGTCTGCGACTCGCTCAAAGCCAGCTACAACGAAATATGGAAGACCTCTAATGAAGCGCTTGCCTATCCCAACGCGGAAGTCATCCGCCAGTTGTTGGCAAAAGTCGTACCCACTGGAAGCATAGTTCTCATTGCGCACGATCACTTCGGCATTGATCTCTCTCCGGGACTTTCCATAAAGCTGAACGCGGCGTATGTGCCCGACGTGCTCGATATCACCATGGATGGGAGCCGTCTCATCGCCGTTCGTCAGGAGTTTGGAGGCCAGGTCAGCGCCCACGTTCGTTGCGATATTTCAAACGGAGCGGTGATCAACATCCGCCCCGGCGCGTTCAAACCGGAGCCGGTGACGTCTGCCGGGCAGATCGTCGACAAGTCCGCCGAAGTCGGCAGCATCATCACACGTCGCCGCTATCTCGAGACTCAAGTGGCTGAATCGGGCGATGTCGACATCACCAAACATGCGCTGCTGGTCTCTATCGGACGCGGCATCCAGGAGCAGGACAACGTTGCCATCGCGCAGGAGCTGGCTGACGCGCTGGGAGCTGCGGTGAGCTGTTCGCGTCCGGTGGTCGATGCCAAATGGCTGGAGAAGTCACGCCAGGTCGGCTCCTCGGGCAAGACGGTGAAGCCGAAGGTCTACATGGCGCTCGGTATCAGCGGCTCGTTCCAACACCTGGCCGGGCTCAAGGGCAATCCGTTCATCGTCGCCGTCAACAAGAACCCGAAAGCTCCCATCTTCCAGGTCGCCGATGTCGGAATCGTGGACGACATTTTGGAATTCATGCCCGCGCTGACCGAGAAGGTGCGCGAGGCGGTTACCGCGAAAGCATAGGCACACGAGGCACACCGATGATTAGCAAAAAGACGTTGAATCTGAGTCTGAAATCCCTGAAGGAATTCGGCAAGAAACGCCTGCCCGACGAAGTTCGCATCGAGCTGGACGAGCGCGATGAGTGCCCGCTCGATATCGTGCGCGACATGTGCAGTCCCGACAAGCTGGGTATCCAGCTCCTGTTTGTGCCCGAAGATTGCGGCGGCATGGGCGGTGGTGCATTCGACGTCTATCGCATATGCGAAGCCATGGCGGCCATCGACCTGGGCATCGCGACATCGGTGCTGGCAACGTTCCTGGGCAGCGATCCCATCACGGTCGGCGCCACTGCCGAGCAGAAGAAGCTGTGGCTGGGGAAGATCGCCGACGAGGGAATTCTCTTCGCCTACGGCGCAACTGAACCGGACGCGGGCAGCGACCTCGGCTCGCTAAAGACGACGGCCGAGCGCGTCATGGATGGCGACAAGATCATCGGCTACAAGATCAGCGGGCTGAAGCAGTGGATCAGCAACGGCGGCATCGCCGACGCCTACAGCATCCTGGCGAACGCACCCGGCGGGCCGAGCTGGTTTGTGGTCGAGGCTGGCGCGCCCGGCTTCACTCACGACAAGCCGGAGAACAAGCACGGCATTCGCACCAGCAACACCGCAGCCCTGGCGCTCGAAGGCGTGTATGTCACGCCTGACCGTCTTATCGGCGGAGTGGAAGGACAAGGCCTGCTGCAAGCGCAGGCGGTGTTCGGCTACACGCGGCTGATGGTTGCGGCCTTCGGTTTGGGCGCGGGATGGGCCGCGCTCGACCGCGCGATTCCTTACTCGACCAAACGTATTCAGGCAGGGGCCCCGCTCTCCGAGAAGCAGGGCTACACCCATAAGCTGATCGTTCCTAACGTCGCGCGGCTCGAAGCTGCCCGCGCCTATATAGAAGAGACAGCCGAGCGGATCGACTCCGGAACGGAAGGAAGCCTGAATACCGAAGGCGCCATTGCGAAATACATGGCGACCGAAGCCGGCAATAAAGCAGCCGAAGACAGCATCCAAGCGTTGGGCGGCTACGGTTACACGCACGAGTACATGGTGGAGAAAATCAGCCGCGACGTGCGCATCACCATCATTTACGAAGGCACCTCCGAGATCATGGAGATGACCATCAGCCGTGACCGCTGGCAGCTGCACCTTAAGACGCGCGGCCAGCACTATCACGAGCTCGCCCGCGAATCGGAGGCGCTGCACGCGCAGCATCCCGACGTCGGCGCCGACAATGCCGCGCTGGCGCTGCATGCACTGGCTGAAGTCTTGGAGCGGGCCCGGGTTGCGCGACTCACGCGTTTTCAGCACGTGCTGCTGCGCCTGGGCGAACTGATCGCGTATGCCGAAACCGCGGCATGCCTAGCGCGCCGCGCTGGCCGCGCAGAAGAAGGGCGCTTGCACGAGAAGGCAAGCGATCGCTTCGATGCCGCGTCGCTTGCTGCTTTGAGCCGGATTTTCTCCCGCGAAGCCGCATTGAAAGTCGCGCAGGACGGACTGCGCTGGATTGCCGGTGGCGGCGGAGTCAACGTCGCCGAGATGGCTTCGTTCGAGTCGAGCCTGGGCTTGCCTGCAATTTATCGAGCGCAGACGGGATTACTCGCGGACATGGATTTTGTCGCCGATGTGCTTTACGGTCGCACACCGAAGCGCGTCGCAGAAGAACTTACGGAAGTAGCCCTCCACCGTTAGCGATTTGGAGCATGCGTCGGTATAGGCTCCCAAAGCGCGATGCGTGCTCCTTCTAAAGAGGAAATGTCATGGAAAACACCGCCCACCGAGCGATTGCGATCGTCGGAGTGGGAGCCATCCTGCCGGATGCTCCCAACGCTCCGGCCTTCTGGAACAACGTAAAGACTGGCCGC
Organism: uncultured Acidobacteriaceae bacterium; assembly: GCA_963782505.1. Classification (GTDB taxonomy): domain Bacteria; phylum Acidobacteriota; class Terriglobia; order Terriglobales; family Acidobacteriaceae; genus CAVVDY01. The sequence goes on from CAWAKG010000021.1 coordinate 24,263, forward strand.
TATAGCATCACCGATGTCACGCCGGACCGTTGGGACCCGGATAGCTATTACGACGCCGACCCGAGCGCGCCCGACAAGTCCTACTCGAAAATTGGAGGATGGGTACGGGAGTACACGTGGGACCCGATGAAGTGGCACCTGCCCGTTCCACCCCGCGTCGCCGATGCTATGGATGTGGCCCAGAAATGGGCGGTGGCCTGCACACGGGAAGCGCTGGAAGACTATGGCTATCCCAAGCGTCCGCTCGACCTCGATCGCACGGCGGTCATTCTCGGCAATGCCATGGCGGGCGAGAAGCACTACCTTTCTTCGGTGCGCATCTTCTTCCCCGAGTATGCGCACGAATTGGCCGACACGGCTAGTTTCGCGGGTTTGCCTGAGGCGACGCGGCGTCATATCCAGAGCGAGTTCCGGGAGCGTATCGGCCAGCGCTTTGCGCCCATCACCGAAGACACCATGCCGGGCGAGCTGGCCAACTGCATGGCCGGACGCATCGCGAATCTGTACAACTTTCACGGACCGAACTTCGTGTGCGATGCGGCCTGTGCATCGGCGATGGCCGCAATTAGCGCTGCGATTGAAGGCCTGGTCCAGAACAATTTCGACGTGGCTGTCACCGGTGGCGTCGACCGCAACATGGGCGCTCCAACCTTCGTCAAGTTCTGCAAGATTGGTGCGTTGTCGGCGACCGGCACACGTCCCTATGCCGAGGGTGCTGACGGATTCGTCATGGGCGAGGGTGCCGCAATCTTCCTGCTGAAGCGGCTGGCAGATGCCGAGCGTGATGGTGACAAGATCTACGCTGTCCTGCGCGGCATCGGCGGAGCGAGCGACGGCAAGGGCAAAGGCATAACGGCGCCCAATCCAATTGGCCAGAGATTAGCAGTAGAGCGCGCATGGCAAAGCGCCGGACTGTCTCCCGCTACCGTCACCCTGATTGAAGGACACGGGACTTCGACCCGCGTGGGTGATGTCGTCGAAGTGCAGAGCATGGTCGACGTGCTGAGCAGCTTCCAGCTTCCGCCTGCCTCGGTGGCCCTGGGCTCCGTGAAGTCGAACATCGGCCACCTGAAGGGCGCGGCGGGGGCTGCTGGATTGCTCAAAGCAGTGCTGGCACTCCGCGACAAGGTGTTCCCGCCCAGCTTGCACTTCGAGCACCCGAACCCAGGCATCGACTTCGCCCATTCTCCGCTCTACGTCAATACCGAACTGAAACCCTGGACGATGCCGGCGGACGGTGTGCGGCGCGCCGGTTTGAGTGCTTTTGGTTTTGGCGGGACAAACTTTCACGCTGTGCTCGAAGAGTACATCCCTCACCGGCTGAACGGGAATGGCAAGCGGTCGGTGGCGGTCAGTGAGATATCGCCCACAGCGGCGGAGGCAACAATGAGCGCAACCAGTACCTCCACGGCTTCTCCGAGTTCCTATAAAGCACCTTTACGCGGCGCACTCGTGATAGGCGCGGCTTCCGATGCCGCACTGGTCGAGCGCCTGCGCGCGGTTGAGAGAAATGCCAAGGCGGGAAATGCGCCCGCTCCTGCGCCGCCCGCGGAAGCTGATCTACGCGCTCCCGAACGTCTGGCAATCGACTATGCCGACGCGGCTGACCTGGCCGATAAGTCGGCGAAGGCGTTGAAGGCGCTCGCGGCGAATCAGCCCGCAATCTGGAAGGCTTTGCGTCCGCAGGGCATCTTCCGTGGGCAAGGGCACGGCGGGCAAAGTGGCGTTCCTGTATACGGGGCAAGGTTCGCAATACGTCAACATGCTCGAGCCGCTGCGAGCTGCTGAGCCAATCGTGGCCGAGATTTTCTCCGAAGCGGACCGCATCATGACTCCGCTGCTGGGACGGCCATTGAGCAGCTTTATCTTTGTCGATCCATCCAACCCCGAAGCGGTCGCTAAAGCGGAAGAAGATTTGCGGCAGACCGAGATCACACAGCCTACCGTGCTGACTATCGACCTGGCCCTGACCCGGTTGTTGGCCGCCTACGGCATCGAGCCTGACATGACGATGGGACATAGCCTGGGCGAGTACGGTGCCCTGGTTGCGTCGGGTTCGCTCTCCTTTCAGGACGCGTTAAGCGCGGTGAGTGCCCGTGGTCGCGGTATGACGCAAGTGGCAGTGAAAGACACCGGGCGCATGGCGGCGGTCTTTGCACCACTGGCCGAGGTGGAACGAATCCTGAAGACCATTCAACGACTATGTCGTGATTGCCAACATCAACAGCGGTCAGCAGTCGGTAATTGGCGGCGCGAGCAAAGCCGTTGAACAGGCCACGGAGATCTTCCTGAAAGCCGGCTATAACGTGGTGCCATTGCCGGTGAGTCACGCCTTTCACACGTCGATTGTGGCCCCGGCCAGCCAACCGTTGCGTGAGATGCTGTCGCATTTACAGATACAGCCGCCCAAGTTGCCAATCGTCGCCAATGTGAACGGCGAGTTCTATCCCATGGGCCCAGACGTCGTTCCCGAGATGCTGGATCTGCTTGCCCAGCAGGTAGTCTTGTCCAGTCCAGTTCGTGAAGGGACTGAATACCCTCTACGATGCGGGCGCGCGCATCTTTGTCGAAGTCGGGCCGAAGAAGGCGCTGTTCGGATTTGCCGAGGAGGTATTCAACGGCCGCAGCGACGTCGATTGTCCCTGTTCACCAACCATCCAAAAGTCGGCGACATTCCTGCCTTCAACCAGGCACTGTGCGGGCTGTATGCTGCCGGGCTGGGACGAGGCGTTGGCGAAGCTGCGGCAGAAGTTGTAACCCAGCCTGTAGTCGCTGCGCCTTCGATTCCTCAGGCGAGTGTTGCGACGGAGAATGCTCCCGCCACGAGTGCTTCGTATTCAGGCCCGGGAAACGGTAACGGCGATCGTTACAACGAACTTGGGCCACCTGTTCGCTGATTTCCTCGAACGCGGCTGGCAGATCTACCGTGGAGAGACCGACAGCCGTCCCCCCGAAGCTCCTGTCGTCATCACCGGGGCGGCCCTTGGACTACCCGGTACCGAGCATATCTTCGACGACAGAAACATCGAACGCCTCTTGCGGGGTGATCAATTCATCAAGGCGATTCCCCCGGAGTTTCGCGAGGCGATGCTCGCCAAGCACATCACACGACTTGTGAAGGACGACAGCGGCGGCAAGTTCGAGACGATTAATGACGTTGCCGACGTCATAAAACTGGCGGGCCGCGGCGGCGCGTTCGACCTGGAAAGCGAATTCGGAGTCTCTGCCGATCGCCTCGCCTCCTTCGATCGCGTAACCCAGTTGGCTATCGCGGCGGGCCTCGATGCCTTGCGCGACGCCGGCATCCCGCTGATCATGCGATACAAAACGACCACCAAGGGTACGCAGCTACCGGATCGGTGGGGATTACCCGACGCGATGCGCGACGATACCGGCGTGATTTTCGGCTCGGCTTTTCCCGGATATGACTCTTTCGCCGAGATCATGTCGAGCTACTTCGCAGATCATGCGCGCCGCGAGCAATTGGCAACACTGGAGAGCCTGCGCGCGCACGTTACGGGCACAAATGGTCAATCCGTCCTCGTGCAAGCGATCGAACGTCGTGTCGAGGAGTTACGCACTGCGATCGAAGCCGAGCCGTATGTGTTCGACCGTCGTTTTCTGCTCAGGGTCCTCTCGATGGGGCATTCGCAGTTTGCCGAACTGATCGGTGCTCGCGGTCCCAACACGCAGATCAATTCCGCTTGCGCGACCACAGCCCAGGCTGTTGGATTGGCGCAGGACTGGATCCGCGCCGGGCGGTGCCGTCGCGTCATTGTTATCTCGGCGGACGACGTCACTTCCGACCACCTGATCGAGTGGATGGGTGCCGGGTTCCTGGCCAGCGGAGCGGCAGCTACCGATGATGTTGTCGAAGACGCAGCGATCCCTTTTGACCGCCGTCGTCACGGTCTGCTTATGGGTATGGGCGCCGCTGCCATTGTGGTGGAGAGCGCCGACGCTGCCCGTGAACGCGGGATTCAGCCAATCTGCGAAGTCTTGAGCGCAATCACCGCCAATAGCGCTTTCCACGGAACTCGCCTTGATGTGCAGCACATCGGAGATGTCATGGAAAGCCTGGTGCGCCAGGCGGAAACCAAGGGCGGCATCTCGCGGCGTGAGATTGCGCCGCACACGGTCTTCGTTTCTCACGAAACCTATACCCCTGCGCGTGGTGGCAGCGCCTCGGCGGAAATCCATGCCTTGCGACACGTCTTCGGCGACATGGCCGATCAGATCGTGATTGCCAATACGAAGGGATACACCGGACATGCGATGGCCACAGGGATTGAAGACGTTCTTGCGGTGAAAGCGCTGGAGACGGGATTAGTGCCCCCGGTGCCCAACTTCAAGGAGGTGGATCCCGAGTTGGGTCTGCTGAACCTGTCGAAGGGCGGAGCCTATCCAATTCAATACGCTATGCACCTGGGCGCCGGGTTCGGTTCACAAGTAAGCATGATGTTCTTGCGCTGGACTCCGGCCAAGGGCGGTGTGCGTCCTAAGCCTGATGCATTGGGATATGCGTATCGCATCGCCGATAGTGCCGCCTGGAGCGCGTGGCTCAACCGCATGGCGGGCCGTCCGGCGGCAGATCTGGAAGTCGTACACCGTACTTTGCGGGTGCGCGATGGAGGGCCTATGACTCGGGTCGCGGACGCCGCTCAGGAATCCAAGCTAGTGGCGACGCAGGCTCCGACACCCCAGGCGCCGCCTCGTACGAAAGTTTCTGAGATCAAACCGCCTGAGGTTCAGCCGAAGCCGGCACCGGTGCCCGTTGTCGCCGAGCCCATCGCGAAAGCGCCTGTTGCTGTGCCGTCTGCTTCCGCAACGCCCGCCCCTACGGGCGATTCGGTGAAGGAGCGCATTCTTGCGCTGGTCGTCGAGAAGACCGGATATCCGCCGGACATGCTCGACCTGGACCTCGACCTCGAAGCCGACCTCGGGGTCGATACGGTGAAGCAAGCTGAGCTATTTGCCGCCATCCGCGAGATCTACAGCATCCCGCGCGACGAAAACCGCAAACTGCGCGAATATCCCACGTTGTCGCATGTCATTCGCTTCGTGTACGAGAATAGGCCCGACTTGGCCGTGGGTGCCTCTTCACCAACCCCACAAGTAGCAGTCGAAGCCAAGCCGATTGCGCATCCCGCCGCCGCCGCATCTGCTCCAGCGGGCGATTCAGTGAAGGAGCGCATCCTGGCGCTGGTCGTCGAGAAGACCGGATATCCGCCGGACATGCTGGACCTGGACCTCGATCTTGAAGCCGATCTGGGAGTCGACACCGTCAAACAAGCTGAGCTATTCGCCGCCATTCGCGAGATCTACAACATCCCGCGCGACGAGAATCGGAAGCTGCGTGACTATCCCACGTTGTCGCATGTCATTCGCTTCGTGTACGAGAATAGGCCCGACTTGGCCGTGGGTCGCCTCTTCACCAACCCCACAAGTAGCAGTCGAAGCCAAGCCGATTGCGCCTCCTCTCGCCGCTCCAACTGCTCCAGCGGGCGATTCAGTGAAGGAACGCATCCTGGCGCTGGTGGTTGAGAAGACCGGATATCCGCAGGACATGCTCGATCTGGATCTTGATCTGGAAGCCGATCTTGGAGTCGACACGGTCAAGCAGGCGGAGATGTTCGCGGCCATTCGCGAGATCTACAACATCCCCCGCGACGAAAACCGCAAACTGCGCGATTATCCGACATTGGCCCATGTTATCCGGTTCGTCTACGAGCAGCGGCCGGACCTGGCGACGGCTGCTGCTTCAGCGAGCGCGGTTGCCGTTTTGGCAGTGGAGCCAATGCAGCCTCTGATGGTTGAACCGGCCGGATTCGACGCCATCACCAACACCGTGCTCGACATTGTGGCCGAAAAGACGGGCTACCCTAAGGATATGCTCGATTTCGACCTTGATCTCGAGGCGGATCTTGGAGTGGACACGGTCAAACAGGCGGAGATGTTTGCCGCGGTGCGCGCGGTTTACAACATCCCGCGCGAGGAGAATCTCAAGTTACGAGACTTCCCGACGCTCGCCCACGTGATTCGCTTCGCACGCGAGCGGACCAATAGGGTCGAACGGTCGCAAATTTCCGCCGACGCCGCGATGAAAACGAAACAGGTCACTCGGCCTCCCGCCGTGCGACCGCTTGCGGCCGCTTTCGACGCAGCGGACAAAGTTCCTCGTCGCGTGCCGGTGCCGGTGCTGCGTCCTCCATTGTCGCTGTGCAAGCCGACCGGCGTTACGCTGGTTCCTGGCAGCCGTGTGGTGATCATGCCCGACATCTCCGGCGTTGCCGACGCGCTTACGGCAAAGCTGCACAAGAAGAGCGTCGAAGTCCTGCGCCTGGATTCGCAAGCCCAATCCGAAACCGTGTCCCCGGTCTTGCAGGAATGGTCAGCCGCGGGGCCGATTCAGGGGGTTTACTGGCTGCCTGCCCTCGACGACGAAGGGCCGCTGAGCAGCATGGACCTCGGCGCCTGGCGCGAAGCGCTACGCGTGCGCGTCAAGTCGCTCTACCTTACAGCCAAAGCTCTTTACGAAAACATCGGCAATGCAGGCGGATTTCTCGTATCTGCAACCTGCATGGGTGGGCAGCACGGATACGATGCGGCGGGAGCCACCGCTCCGCTGGGGGGCGCAGTCACAGGTTTTACGAAGACGTTCAAGCGTGAGCGCACGGATGCGACGGTGAAGGCGGTTGACTTCGAACCCGGCCGCAATCCGGAAGAGATCGCCGACGCGCTGATCGCGGAAACCCTGTGCGATCCCGGCGCCGTCGAGATCGGTTACAAAAACGATCTCCGCTGGACGATAGGCCTGCAGGAGCAGCCTGCGGCCGATGGACAGCCAGGCGTCCCACTGAACGATGAGACGGTATTCCTGATCACCGGTGCTGCCGGAAGTATCGTTTCGGCCATCACGGCTGACCTCGCGGCTGCCTCGGGCGGTATCTTCTATCTGCTCGATCTCGTGCCTGAGCCGGATCCAGCCAGCGACGACATCAAGCGCTTCAGGAGCGATAAGGACGGCTTGCGGCTCGACCTGGCCGCGAGGTTCAAGGCAGCCGGCAAGCGGGTCACCCCCGCGATGGTCGAGAAAGAACTCGGCTCGCTGGAACGTGCCCACGCAGCGCAATCGGCGATTGACGCCGTGAAGTCAGCAGGCGGGACTGCTTACTATTTCAGCGTCAACCTGACCGATGCAGAAGCGGTGAAGAGTGTCATCGAGCAGGTTCGGCAGCGTCATGGCCGCATTGACGTGCTGCTGCACGCAGCAGGCCTCGAGCGCAGCCATTTCCTCCCCGACAAGGACGAGAAGGAGTTCGAGCTGGTCTTCGACGTCAAAGCAGATGGCTGGTTCAATCTGCTGAAAAGCATCGGCGAGATGCCGCTGCGCGCAACCGTAGCATTCAGCTCCGTTGCCGGAAGGTTCGGCAATGCCGGGCAGTCTGACTACAGCGCTGCCAACGACCTGCTCTGCAAGATCACCTCGAGCTTCCGCTCCACGCGCCCGCAGACACGCGGCATCGTGATCGACTGGACGGCATGGGGCGGCATCGGCATGGCAACGCGCGGCTCCATTCCTAAGATGATGGAGCTGGCCGGCATTGACATGCTTCCGCCTGAGGCGGGAGTCCCCCTCATCCGGCGCGAGCTCACCCTGGGCGGGAGCTGCAGCGAAGTCGTCGTCGCAAACCGTCTTGGCATTCTGATGCAGGAGTTCGATGCCACCGGCGGACTCGACCTTGAGGCGCTTCAACATTCACGCGAGCAGCGGGTCGCTCTGGGTCCGATGGTCGGAAACATTACCGGAATCGGAATCTGTCGCGGCCTGACGATGGAAACGACTCTGACCCCATCGGCGCAACCGTTCCTCAACGACCATCGGATCGACGGCACGCCGGTGCTACCTGGAGTCATGGGAATCGAGGCGTTTGCGGAAGCGGCCCTGTGCGTACATCCCGGATGGCATATCGATGTGATCGAGGAGGTCAGCTTCTTAGCTCCGTTCAAGTTTTTCAAGGACGAGCCACGGACGGTGATCATAGAGGCAATCTTTCGGCCCTTTGGTGACCGGCTCGTGGCAGATTGCCGCTTGATCGGACGCCGGACGCTGCCAAACCATTCCGGACCGCAGGAGACTTTGCACTTCACCGCCCGGGTGAGGCTGGCGAAAGAGCTGCCTGAGGCTCTAAGGGTCGCGCAACCTCGCCTGTCGGCCGATGCGATTGTCGATGCTGCCCAGATCTACCGAATCTATTTCCACGGCCCGTCCTATCAGGTGCTCGAACGCGCATGGTGGGATGGAACGCGAATCATCGGCGAGATGGCGGCCTATCTACCCGTCAATCATGAGCCGTCGAATCAGCCGACTCTGGCAGCCCCACGACTGATCGAGCTTTGCTTCCAAACAGCAGGACTATGGGAGATAGGCGCGACGAGCCATATGGGTCTGCCGCATCAAGTCAGGCGGGTTTCCCGGTTGCGTGAACCACAAACGGCTACAGGCCGCCTCTATGCGTTGGTCACCCCAGATCCCGACCATGGCAGTTTCGACGCCGAAGTAGTTGACGCGAAGGGGAACCTGTATGTCCGTATCGAAGGTTACCGGACGACAGCGCTTCAGACCGCTTTGGATGCCGAAATACTGAAACAATTGCGGGCCATCGTGTCGTCAGAACCGGCCGCCGCGGCGACGAACGATTGAGCTCTTTGCCACAACCCCGAACGGGAGGACCATGCAACGCCTATTTGAGCGGATCGCGATTGTCAATCGTGGCGAAGCCGCCATGCGCTTCATCCATGCGGCCCGCGAATTCAACGCTGAGCGGGGCACAGCGCTGCGGACAATCGCGCTGTTTACCGAACCCGACCAGCACGCCATGTTCGTGCGCGAGGCTGATGAGGCTGTATGCCTGGGGCCGGCGCAGATTCCTGATCCCGCGACGCATCACCTCAAGAGCAGCTACGTGGATTACGGGAATCTCGAGCGGGCCCTCACCGAAGCTCGCGCCGAAGCCGCCTGGGTAGGCTGGGGATTTGTTGCCGAGCATTCTCAGTTTGCTGAACTCTGCCGGGACATGGGGATCGTCTTCATCGGCCCGGAGGCCCAGGTGATGCGGCGCCTGGGCGACAAAATCTCTTCCAAGCTACTGGCAGAAGAAGCGCAGATACCGGTGGCCGAGTGGAGCGGGGGACCCGTAGAAACAATTTCCAACGCTATTCAGCATGCCGCGCGCCTGGGCTATCCGCTCTTCATCAAGGCGACGGCGGGAGGGGGCGGGCACGGCATTCGCCGGGTGCGCGCTGCGTCGGATTTAGAAAAGGCTTTTGACAGCGCCAGGGCGGAGGCTTTCAAAGCCTTTGGCGATCCCACCGTTTTCCTGGAACAAGTCGTCGCCGGCGCCCGACACGTGGAAGTGCAGATTGTTGCTGACTACTTTGGGAATACCTGGGCGGCAGGCGTTCGCGATTGCACCATCCAGCGCCGTCATCAGAAGGTGCTGGAGGAAGCGCCGTCACCGGCGCTCTCAGCTGAGCAGGATCGCTACCTGCGCCATGCCGCTGTGCGGCTCAGCCGGGTTGCGGGCTATCAGAATGCGGGGACAGTCGAATTTCTCTACGAGCCTGAACATCGGCGCTTCCTGTTCATGGAGATGAACACCCGCCTACAGGTTGAGCACCCGGTGACGGAATGCACGACCGGCCTTGACCTGGTGAAGCTACAGATCCAGGTCGCCCGCGGCGAGGCGCTCGAAGGCGACCCACCTGCCACGCGAGGACATGCAATCGAGGTTCGACTGAATGCTGAGGATGCAGAGAACGGTTTTGCAGCCTCACCGGGCGCAATAGAACGCTTCCGCATCCCGACCGGACCTGGCATCCGCATCGATACAGGCGTGGAAGAAGGCGATACGGTACCCTCCGAATTCGACTCGATGGTCGCAAAGATCATTGGCTATGGACGCAATCGCCAGGAAGCACTCTCGCGTTTGCAGCGCGCCTTGCGCGAAAGCGTTGTGGTGCTGAGGGGCGGTACAACCAATCGTACCTTTCTGATGGAATTGCTTGAGCGCACCGAGGTGAAACAAGCTGCCGTCGACATTGGCTGGCTCGATCGCCTGGCGGCAAAGAACGAACATCTTACCCGCCATCATGCCGAGATTGCGCTAGTGCAGGCCGCCATTGAGGCCTACGAGTCGGAACTGCGGATCGAGAAGGCGCAGTTTTATGCTTCAGCGCTCCGCGGGCGGCCTGAGGTTCGGCGCGATGTCGGGCACTCGATCGAGTTGCGCTATCGCGATCATTCGTATTCGATTAAAACCTATCGCCTTGGCCTTCGACAATATCGCATAGAGTTTGATGAATCGAGGGTTGATGCCCAACTGGATCGGGTGGGACGGTTCGAGTATTGGCTCACGGTGCTCGGACGCCGCTATCACGTCGTCTCGGTGGAGCAGGGGGCCAGCTACCGAATTGAGGTAGACGGTGTTGCTCACCGTGTCGATCGCGATGACGGCGGCGTGGTGAGGGCACTGTCGCCCGCAGTGGTGGTGTCTGTCGCCGTGAAGCCAGGGGACACAGTTGCAACCGGCGACCGGCTGGCCGTTCTCGAGGCCATGAAGATGGAAATGCAGGTGGTGGCGCCCTTCCCCGGTAAGGTGCGGCAAGTGATGGCAATCCCCAACGTGCAGGTATCGCCGGGCGCGCCGCTGTTGCAGATCGACCCTTCTGCCGACGCGATCACCAAAGACAAGAGCGAGCGTCTGCAGTTCGCGGCGCCGACTACGGCTCCGGCAGATGGACGACAAGGACTGTGGCGGCAGAGTCTGGAAGAGCTGCGCCAGTTGATGTTGGGCTTCGACGTAGGCCCAGAGCGCACGGCACGATTGCTCGCCGAGTGGCGTCATTGGCCTGAGGATCGTGATGATGACAACGCGGAGATTCGTGAACGAGAAGACGAAATCCTAAACATATTCGTGGATATTCGCTCCCTATTTCGCAAGAGTCCCAAGCTCATCGAGGAGGCCGAAGCGCCCAGCACGGAAGCTTACCTTTATTCCTACTTGCGTATGGTTGACACGCGCGGCGAAAACCTGCCTGAAGACTTCTTAAGAGCGCTTTCCCGTGCGTTGGGCCACTTCGGCGTGGCTACGCTCGATCGATCACCTGAACTGGAAGAGAGCATGCTCTGGATCTGCAAATCCCACCAGCGGGTAGACCAGCAGATAGCGCCAATTGTCGGCGTGCTGGAACGCCGCCTGAAGAGGCTGGAGGCTGAGTCCCATCCCGCGGATGATGCGTTTCGAGCGTTGCTGGACCGCATGATCTCGAATACGGGCGCGCTGTTCCCCACAGTCAGCGATCTGGCCCGCGAATTACGGTATCGCTGCTGCGGCCAGACGCTGTTCGGAGATGCCAAGCGGAAGACCTATGCCACTGCCGAAGAGCATCTGGACTACCTCACCGCACATCCAGGTGCGCCTGACGTCCGCGAAAGGACACGCTGGCTCGTCGAGTGTCCGCAGCCTCTGGCTGGCTTAATCTCCAGCAGGTTCGCCTCTGCCCCACCTGTCCAGCAGCAACTGATGCTGGAAGTGATGACCTCGCGCTACTACAACACACGCAATGTGAAGAACCTTCGCACACTTTCTCTTGAAGGCCGTTGGTGCATTGCCGGGGAATACGAGGACGGCAGCAAGCGGGTGCATGTCTTTACCGAACACACGGAATACAGCTCTCTGGAAGAGGCGATTCGCGGCACGTTTCCCTTCCTCCAGCAGGTTCCCCCCGAGGATGACGTGGTGCTAGATTTCATGGCCTGGAACAACTTCGCGCTGGCTGAGGCTGTCCAGAACGGCGCGGAGATTCAGCAGATTATCAACCGGGTTACATTTCCTCGGGCGATCCGGCGGGTTGTCGTCGGGGTCTCCGGCCCCGACAGCGAACCCGGCTTCCCAAGTAAGCACCACTTCACTTACGAACCTGGTGCCGAGGGCTATCAGGAAGTGCCGCTGTTCCGCGGAGTCCATCCCATGCTGGGCGAGCGCCTGCACCTGTGGCGCCTGCAGAATTTTCACGTCACCCGGCTGCCCTCGTCGGAAAATATCTACCTGCTGCACGGCATCGCCAAAGACAATCCCAAGGATGAACGCCTCTTCGCGGTTGCGGAGGTGCGCGATCTCACTCCCGTCCGCGACAAAGCGGGCAAAATCGTTCACCTGCCGCACCTGGAGCAAATGTTCGGCGAGGCGGTCGCCGCGATTCGAATGTTCCAGTCGAAACGCGAGCCAAATAAACGCCTCTATTGGAACAGGATCTTCCTTTACGTGTGGCCGACGCTTGCGTTGAAGCCCGAGGAGGTTAACGAGATCGTGCATCGACTGGCGCCGCAGACGGACGGTCTGGGTTTGGAGCAGGTGGTCGTGCGCACCCGTATTCCCAATCCCCGCACGGGAGAGTTGCGCGACACGGTTATGCGCGTCTCCGCGCCAGGCGGTGCCGGCCTGCTCATGACCTTCCGTCCTGCTGACAAGTTACAGCCCATGAAAACGTTGGGCGCGTATGACCAGAAGGTCGTGAAGATGCGCCAGCGCGGCTTGCTGTATCCATACGAGATCATCAAGTTACTGACGCCGTCAGCCGAGGAAACTCGCGGCGAACTTCCTGCCGGCGAATTCAGCGAGATGGACCTTGCTGACGACCACCGCCTAGTGCCCGTCGACCGGCCGTATGGGGAAAACAAATCCAACATCATCGTCGGGCTAATCCGCAATTTCACGGACAAGTATCCGGAGGGCATGGAACGCGTCATCCTTCTGGGCGATCCCAGCAAAGACCTGGGTGCGATTGCCGAGCCAGAATGCCGGCGCATTATCGGCGCACTGGGGTTGGCGAAAGAGAAGCGCATCCCGGTGGAGTGGTTCACGCTTTCAGCGGGCGCCAAGATCTCGATGGAAAGCGGTGTCGAGAACATGGACTGGATCGCTCTGGTGTTGCGTCGGTTGGTGGAGTTCACTCAGGCCGGCGGGGAGATCAACCTGATTGTGAACGGCATCAACGTGGGAGCGCAGCCGTATTGGAACGCCGAAGCGACCATGCTCATGCACACCAAAGGCATCCTGATCATGACGCCAAAAGGCGCCATGGTGCTCACCGGCAAGCGTGCGTTGGACTACT